>NZ_JOJM01000022.1 GCF_000720325.1 Streptomyces sp. NRRL B-1347 | reverse complement strand
GGGAAAAAGCCCGCCGCGGTAGCGGCGGAGCCACCCACCCGGCCGCAGCGCGAAGCGTCAGGGCCCGGCCCGCGAAGCCGGGGAGTATCGGGTGGGCGGGTGGGAAAGGGCCGGGGTCAGGGGTCCGATCGCGAGGGGCCTTCGTGCCAGCGAGGGTCCGTGTCCCACTCCAGATTCCGCTCAGCCGCGGTCTCCATCGCGTGGGTGGCCTCCTCCCGCGAGGCGTAGGGACCGAACCGGTCCTTGCCGGGGCACTCCGGGCCTTCCTCGACCTTCTTGTGCTCCAGGCAGTAGTACCACTCCCCCGGTTTCCCGGCGGTCCGCTTCTTGAACAGCGCCATGGCCAGCTCCCGTCTCCCCCGCTCTCTCCCGCCATGCTGCCCCATCCGCGCTCGTTAGACTCGCTGGCATGTCTGGCCAGTCACTGCTCGAACCAGGGGAGCTCTCTCCCACCCGTTCCGTGCCCGGGAACATCCGGCGCCCGGAGTACGTCGGCAAGCCCGCCCCGACGCCGTACACCGGGCCGGAGGTGCAGACCCCGGAGACCGTCGAGCTGATGCGCACGGCGGGCCGCATCGCCGCGCGCGCGATGGAGGAGGCCGCGAAGGCCATCGCGCCGGGCGTGACCACCGACGAGCTCGACCGCATCGCGCACGCGTACATGTGCGACCACGGCGCCTACCCCTCGACGCTCGGCTACCGCGGCTTCCCCAAGTCCCTGTGCGCGTCCGTCAACGAGGTCATCTGCCACGGCATCCCGGACTCCACGGTCCTGCGCGACGGCGACATCGTGAACCTCGACGTCACCGCGTACATCGGCGGCGTGCACGGCGACAACAACGCGACGTACCTGGTGGGCGACGTGGACGAGGAGTCGAGGCTCCTGGTCGAGCGCACCCGCGAGTCCCTGAACCGCGCCATCAAGGCCGTCAGGCCCGGCCGTCAGATCAACATCATCGGCCGTGTCATCGAGTCGTACGCGAAGCGCTTCGGGTACGGCGTGGTCCGCGACTTCACCGGCCACGGCATCAACACGTCGTTCCACTCCGGCCTGATCGTCCCGCACTACGACAGCCCGCACGCGACCACGGTCATCCAGCCCGGCATGACGTTCACCATCGAGCCGATGCTGACGCTCGGGACGCACGAGTACGACATGTGGGACGACGGCTGGACCGTCGTGACCAAGGACCGCAAGCGCACCGCGCAGTTCGAGCACACGCTGGTGGTGACGGACACCGGGGCGGAGATCCTCACGCTGCCCTGAATCCCCGCGCCGCCGAGAATTCTCACGCTGCCGCGAATCGGAGGGGCGCGTAACGTTTTTACCGACAGGGCGTCGGGAACCAGTTGACTTAGGTAAGCCTAACTTGGATGATCGGTGCTGGCCACACTGGTTCCCCGCCCCTCGGCATCCGGAGGTCCCGCATGGACTCGGCGATTCCTCAGCCCACCGCACCGCTCTCGTTCTCGACGCTCATCCGCACCGCGTCCCACGAACAGCACACGGAGGCGGAGACGTCGACGTTCATGAGCGACCTCCTCGGCGGCCGTCTGGGCGTGGACGCGTACGCGCGCTACACGGAACAGCTGTGGTTCGTCTACCGCGCCCTCGAAGGCGGCGCCGAGGCCCTGCGCGACGACCCGGTCGCCGGGCCGTTCATACAGCCCGAGCTGCTGCGCGTCGCCGAGCTGGAGCGGGACCTCACGCATCTGCGGGGCGCGGGCTGGCGCGAGCGCGCCACCGCGCTGCCCGCGACGGCCGCGTACGCGGCACGGGTCGAGGAGTGCGCGCGGACATGGCCGGGCGGGTACGTCGCCCACCACTACACCCGCTACCTCGGCGACCTCTCCGGCGGGCAGATCATCCGGGGCAGGGCGGAGAAGGCCTGGGGGTTCGCCCGCAAGGGCGACGGCGTGCGGTTCTACGTCTTCGAGGGGATCTCCAACCCGGCGGCGTTCAAGCGGGAGTACCGCGAGCTGCTCGACCGGATCGAGGTCACCGTTCCCGACGAGCTGGAGCGGCACCGGATCGTCGACGAGTGCAAGCGGGCGTTCGCCCTGAACACGGCCCTGTTCCGGGACCTCGCCACGGAGTTCCCGCGCGTGGCGTAGCCCTCTGACCGGGCCGGGCAACCGCATTTCGCGCTGCGCGCTCGTCCTCGAACGCCGGACGGGCTTGATACTCCGGCAGCGCGAGGTCCGGATGGCCCGGCCCCGTTCAGGCCGACGGCCAAGTGGCGTGCGAAGGCAGGGCCACGCGGCCGCCCACCTCGATGAGGTCCCCGGGCCCGGGCGCCGTGATGATCTGGGAGCCGCGCCCCTGCGTGATGTTGAGGGCGCGGCCCAGCTGGTGGGTCAGCAGGAGGGCCGCCGCGCCGGTGGCCTCGTCCTCGCTGATGCCGTCGTTCCGCCCGGGGAAGCCCCGCGCCCGCACCCGCCCCGCGGCCTCGTCCTCCCACGCCCAGGCGTAGATCCACTCCCCGGCGGGCGGCACCGCGAGCGCCTCCACCTCGGCCGCCGAACCGTACGCGCGCAGCGTCCGCGGGGGCGCCCACTCCGCCCGCGCCGCGATCCAGGTGAACTCCCCGTCCTGCCGCGCCTCGACGACCCCGGCGGGGGTGACGAGCTCGGGCACGTCGAGCAGCCAGGCGGCGCCGAGGCAGGGGTATCCGGCGAAGGGCAGTCGTGTGGTGGGCGTGTAGATGTCGATGTGCCCGCGCTCGGGGTCGTCGACGAACACCGTCTCGCTGAAGCCGAGTTTCCCGGCGAGCGCCTGCCGTGCCTCGCGCGCGGGCACGCGGCCGCCGTTCCTGACGACTCCCAGCTCGTTGCCGTACCGGCCGTCGGGGCCGCAGAAGACCCGCAGGACGTCGACTCCGGCGTGCACGTCGGACCCGACGGGCACGTCCGTCCCGTCCGCTGCGCCGGGTGCGCCCGGCCCCTGTTCTTCGGTCATTCCGGCATTCAAGCATCCGGCGCCGCACGTACGTGCGGCGCCGGACGAGGAGTTGGGGTCGTCACACCCCGGCCGGGTTCAGGGCGTCGGCGTCACGCCCGCACGCCGTGCCCCGGACCGCGCCGCCGCGCCGCGTACACGGCGCCCGCGCCGGCCGCGACCACCGCGCCCGCGATCCCGAACAGCGCGCCCGACGGGATCTCGGAGCCGGTCTCCGCGAGGGAGCCGTTGTCCGCGAGGGAACCGGTGTCCCCGCCGACGGAACCGCCGCCGCCCACGGACCCGGCGGGCCCGGTGTCGCCGCCCATGCCGGACGCGCCGGAGCCGGAGGACCCCGTCGAACCGGAGGAGCCCGCGGCGGGCGGGATGCTCGCGCGGTCGGACAGGGTGAGCGCGACGGTCACCGGGTCGATCGGGTCGCCCGCCTTGTAGGGGGAGCCCACCGTGTCGTTGGCGAACTGCCGCGCGCCCGCCGCCGTGAACTTCGCGGGGACCTTGCTGAGGAGCACCACGTCGTTCTTGGCGGCGTACGAGACGCGGGACAGGTCGAGCGTCGCGAACTTCACGTCGTCACGGGTGCGGCCCTGCGCCTTCACGTCGGCGTAGAGCGTGCCCTTCTTGCCGCTCGCCTTGACCCTGAGGTCGCTGAACGTCATGTCGATGCCGTGCCCCTGGAACCGGAACCGCACGCTGCCGCCGAAGGAGGCGTCCACCGTCTTGGCGCTCGCGCTCCACTTCGCCTTCGCGTACGGGAAGTCGAAGCCGTTGGACTTCTTCTTGGCGCCACCGGCCGTCGTGATCTTGCCGCCCCCGGAGATGTAGCGGCGGAAGCTCTCCTTCAGGCCCCACGACATCTTGCCGCCGACGACCTTCTTCGGCTTGGCGGGTGTCGACGGGGTCGGCTTCGGCTTCGTCGGCGTGGACGGGGTCGGCTTCGGCTTCGTGGGGGTCGACGGGGTCGGCTTCGGGCCGGGGACGGGCGCGCCCGGCTTCACCGTGAGGGTGGCGGGGTCGAGCACCTCGCCCTTGCGGTACATGCCGTTGAAGGCCTTCGCGCCCTTGGCGGTCAGCTTCACCGGGACGTCCTTGAACGTCACCGCGCCGCCCTCGCCGTGGCCGGGCTGGATGCCGTTGAGGTCAAGGGTGGCGAGGTCGATGTCGTTCTGCTTGGCGCCGTTGAGGGAGACGTCCGCCTGGATGGCACCGGTCTTGCCCTTGGTGTGCACCTTCACGTCGGCGATGGTGATGTCGAATTTGTGCAGGGTGGAGGTGAAGCGGACGCCGCCCTTGAAGGAGGTCTTCAGGGCGTGGTTGCCCACGTCGTACGTGCCCTTGGCGCCGCCGAAGGTGAACACGCCGTTGCTCGGGGCCTGCTGGGCGCCGCCGCTGGTGGTGATCTTTCCTCGCGCCATGCCGACCACGTAGTCGCGGAAGCTCTGCTTGAAGCCCCAGTTCAGCGTGCCGTCCACGACGCTGTACACCGGCGGCGCCTTCGGGGATCCGGCGGCGGGCTCCGCGGCGGGCTCGTCGGCGGCGAACGCCGGGAGGGTGAGCGCGCTCGCGCCGAGCGCGACGGCCGTGGCGACGGCGGCCGCACGGACTATGGGGCGGCGGGGGGCAGCCATGTCAGTGTGCTCCTTGCGTGGAGGGAGGGGGAGGTGGGGGTGAGGTGGTTCAGGGGGTGCCGACGGAGTCGTCCGGGGTGCCCGCCGTGCGGGTCGCGCGCCGCTTGCGGACGATGCCGAAGGCGATCGCTGCCGCGACGAGCAGGGCGGCGACGGCGCCGACGGTGATCGGCAGGGCGGCGGACGAGTCCGACGTGTCGTCGGCGGACTTCGCGGCCTGCTCCGTCTTCGGCCGGGCGTCCTTCGCGGCGTCCGGGGACTTCGCGGACCCGGACTCCGCGGCCGAGCCGAGGTCCGGGAGCGCGGGCAGCTCCGCCTTCTCGTCGACGGCGACGGCCAGCGAGACGGGGTCCATCGCGGTGCCCGCCTTGTACATGGAGCCGAACGCCCTGGCCCCGTCGGCGGTGAGCTTCGCGGGCGCCTCGGTGACGGCGATGAGGCCGTCCTTGGGCTTCAGGCCCGCGAGACCGGCGCCGGTGAAGGTGACGAGCGGCGCCTTCTTCTTGGTGAAGTCCCCGCTGTCGACGTCGGCGTAGAGCGTGCCCTTGCCGTCCTTGACGCCGACCGCGACCCGGCTCAGGCCGATGTCGAGCCCGTGCTTCCCGGTGAAGCGGACGGCACCGGTGAAGTCGGCGTCGAGGGTGCGCTTCTTCTCGTCGTACGAGCCCTCGCCGCGCGGGAAGCGGAACAGCGCGCCACCGTCCTGGGCACCGGACGTCAGGGTCCACTTGCCCTTGGCGATGGATCCGGAGACGTACTCGCGGAAGGTGCGGCGCACGCCCCAGTCGACGGCGGCGTCCTCGAAGCGCCCTGCGGCCTTCGCCTTCTTGCCCTTGGCGTCCTTCTTGCCGTCCTTGCCGTCCTTGCCGTCCTTGCTGTCCTTGGCGCCGGAGTCACCGGGATCCCCGGGCTTCTTCGACGGCTTGTCGGCGGGCTTCTTGCCGGTGGCCGCGGCGAGGTCCGTGGAGAGGCTGACCGGGTCGAGCCGCGTGCCCGCCGTGTAGTACCCGGCGAAGGCCTTCGCGCCCTGCGCGGTGAGCGTGGCGGGGATGTTGGTGAGGGCGATCGGGCCCGAGCCGCCCTTCATGTTGATGCCGGAGAGGTTCAGCGAGGCGAGCGGCACCTGCGCGGTCGAGGTGACCTTCCCGGTGCCCTTGGCCTTGCTGACCATGTCGGCGTAGAGCGTGCCGGAGCCGCCGGAGACCTTCACGGTGGGGCGGCTGATCGTCAGGTCGAGCTGGTACGAGGAGCCCTTCTTGTGGCCGGTGAAGTGCACCCCGCCCGAGAACCCGGCGCTGAAGGCCCCGCTCGCCGGGTCGTAGGACCCCTGGGCCGAGTGGAAGCGGAACTGGCTGCCGCCGACGGTGGCGGCGCCGCCCTGGAGGTTCCAACTGCCGTGCGCGATGGGCCCGGTGACGTAGCTCTGGAAAGAGGACTTGATGCCCCAGTCGAGTCTGCCGCCGCGCACGGTGCGTTCCTCGGCGTGGGCGGCGGCCGCCGGGAGCAGCGCGGCGGCGAGTCCGGCGAGAACAGCCACGACGATGGCGCGGGCGCCGTGGCCGCGGCGCGCTCGCGACGGTCTGGACGACGGCATGGGACCCCTCCAAGAGGAACGGTGACGAGCAATGACGAACAGGCGCGAGAAGCGCCGAGCAGTGACCAGCGAGGCCTAGATCGTTAGGTAAGGCTAACCTAAACTAAGATCTCGTCATCAGGGAACCACACGACAGGACGGTGGACTTCGGTGCGTAAGCCGCGCTCACTCCGGACGGCCGGCGCCTTGGCGGCCGTACTCGCCCTCACCCTCGCCGGATGCGGATCCGCAGATGACGGCGGCTCGGCGGGCAAGCGCACGGGGGCGAAGGCCGCCCACGCCGACCGCCTCGAACCGCTCACGAAGACGCCGGGGCCGAAGCTCCCGGTGACCGTCGACTCCGCGGACGGCAAGAAGGTCACGGTCGAGGACACCAGCCGCATCGTGCCGCTCAGCGGCAGCCTGAACGAGATCGTGTTCACGCTCGGCCTGGGCAAGAGCGTCGTGGCCCGGGACATCACCGCCACCTTCGAGCAGGCCGAGAAGCTGCCCGTGGTGACGCGGGCCCACGACGTGTCGGCGGAGAGCGTGCTCTCCCTGAAGCCGACCGTCGTCCTCGCCGAGAGCACGACGGGACCGGCGGAGGCCGTCGACCAGATCAGGGACGCGGGCATCCCGCTCGTCGTCCTCGACCCGGCCAAGGGCCTGGACGACGTCGGCCCGCGCATCGAGGCGGTCGCGGAGGCCCTCGGCGTGCCGAAGGCGGGCGCGGCCCTCACCTCCCGTACGGAAGCGCGGCTCGACAAGGTGCGCCGGTCCGTGCCGGAGAAGGGGAAGAAGCCGCGCGTGGCCTTCCTCTATCTGCGCGGCTCGGCCTCCGTCTATCTGCTCGGCGGCCGCGATTCGGGCGCCTCATCGCTGCTCGAAGCGGCGGGCGCGGTCGACGCGGGCAAGGAGTCGGGCCTGAGGAAGGACTTCACGGCGATCACCAGCGAGGCCCTCGCGAAGGCCGCGCCGGACGCGATCCTGGTGATGTCCAAGGGCCTCGACTCGGTCGGCGGCGTCGAGGGCCTGGTGAAGATCCCGGGCGTGGCCGAGACCCCGGCGGGCATGGACCGCCGCGTCGTCTCCGTCGAGGACGGCGTGCTCCTCAACTACGGCCCGCGCACGGACCGGGTGCTCGCCTCCCTCGTGGACCAGCTGTACGGGGACGCCGAGTGACGCTCGTGAGCAAGCCGCCCGCCGCGGCCCCCGCGCGGGAGACGGCCACCGCCCGGCGCGGGCGGCGCGGCACGCCCGCGCTGATCACCGCGGCCCTGGCCGCCGCGCTCGTCGTGCTGGGCCTGCTGTCCGCGGGGCTCGGCGCGTACGACATCCCGCTCGGCGACGTCCTCGCCTCCGTCCGGCACCGCGTCGGCCTCGGCGGGCACGCGCTCGACCGGGTGCCGGAGAGCGTGCTGTGGAACGTACGCCTTCCGCGCGTGACGCTCGCGCTGCTCGTCGGCGCGTCGCTGGGCTGCGCGGGCGCGCTGATGCAGGGCGTGTTCGGCAATCCGCTGGCCGAGCCGGGCGTCATCGGGATCTCCTCCGGCGCGGCCGTGGGCGCGGTCGCCTCGATCGCGCTCGGCCTGAGCTTCTTCGGCAACTGGACCGTCACGGTCTGCGCGTTCGTCGCCGGACTCGTCACCGTGCTGCTCGTGTACGCCCTGTCGCGCGAGGGCGGCCGCAGCGAAGTGGTGACGCTGATCCTCACCGGCATCGCCGTGAACGCCTTCGCGGGCGCGCTGATCGGCCTGTTCATCTTCTTCGCCGACAACGCCCAGGTCTCGCAGATCACGTTCTGGCAGCTCGGCTCGCTCGCCCAGGCCACCTGGCCGAAGGTGCTCGCCGTCCTGCCGTGCGCGGCGGCCGGGCTGCTCGTCGCGCCCCTGTACGCCCGCAAGCTGGACCTGCTCGCGCTCGGCGAACGGCCCGCGCGGCACCTGGGCGTGGACGTGGAGCGGCTGCGGATCGTCCTGGTGCTCGTGGTGGCGCTGCTCACCGCGGCGGCCGTGGCGGTGGCCGGGATCATCACGTTCGTGGGGCTGCTCGTGCCGCACCTGCTGCGGATGGCGGCCGGTCCCGGGCACCGCTTCCTGGTGCCGGGCAGCGCGCTCGGCGGGGCCGTGGTGCTCGTCGGCGCCGACCTCGCGGCCCGTACCGTGGCCGCCCCCGCCGAGCTGCCGCTCGGCGTCCTCACCGCGCTGTTCGGCAGCCCGTTCTTCTTCTGGCTGCTGCGCAGGACCCGTCGCAAGCAAGGGGGTTGGGCATGATCGGGCGGCTCTTCGGCGTGCGCGAGCGCGCGGTGCCCGGGCCCGTGGCGCCCGGCGACGCCCTCGCCGAGGCCCTGGACGCGCGGCTCGCGCTCGGCGGTCGTGAGGTCCTCAAGGGCGTCTCGGTGGCGGCCCGCGCGGGCGAGGTGCTCGCCCTCGTCGGCCCCAACGGCGCGGGGAAGTCCACCCTCCTGGCCGCGCTCGCCGCCGATCTGCCCGTCGCCTCGGGCACCGTGCGGATCTGCGGCCGGGCGGCCGGGGACTGGCCCGCTCCCGAACTGGCGCTGCGCCGGGCGGTGCTGCCGCAGTCGGCGACGCTGTCGTTCCCCTTCCCCGTCGAGGACGTCGTCCGGATGGGGCGCGCACCCTGGGCCGGGACCCGCCTGGAGGAGGACGACGACGAGGTGGTGCGCGAGGCGATGGCCGCCACGGAGGTCGCCGAGTTCGCGGCGCGGCCGTTCTCCGCGCTCAGCGGCGGCGAGCGGGCCCGGGTCGCGCTCGCCCGGGTGCTCGCCCAGCGGGCGCCGCTGCTGCTGCTCGACGAGCCGACCGCCGCGCTCGACCTGCGCCACCAGGAGCTGGTCCTCAGGATCTGCCGGGAGCGCGCCGCCGCCGGGGACGCGGTGGTCGTCGTGCTGCACGACCTGGGACTCGCGGCGGCGTACGCGGACCGGGCGGTGGTGCTCCAGGGCGGGACCGTGGCGGCGGACGGCGCCTCCTGCGAGGTGTTCGACGCGGAGCTGCTGTCCGGCGTGTACCGCCAGCCGATCGAGGTGTTCCCCCATCCTCGTACCGGAAAGCCACTGGTCACACCGGTGCGCGGGGCCGGCTGACGACATCTGATCGCCTCCCGCGTACATCCCCCGCGCGGGTTCGGCGGTCTACGTCATCCCGTCCGGGGGCGGGACGAGGGCGACTGGTGGAGCCGTGCGCTGTGCACCGGGAAGGCATGAGCGGTGTTCGGCAGCTATCTGATCGGCCTGCGGGCGGGCCTGGCGGCCGGGCTCGTGGTGTGCGTCCTCGTCGCGCATCTGGTGAGGGCGGGGCGCCGGGACGCGCTTGCCCCGGTGTGGACCGGCGCCGGTGGCGCGGCGGCGCTGTTCCTCGGCTTCGGCTGCGCCCTCACCTTCGGCTCGCGGGAGCTGACGTTCGAGGCGCGGGAGGTGCTCGGCGGCTCCCTCTCGGTCCTTACGGCGGCGCTCGTGACGTGGCTGGCCCTGCGGGCACGGCACACCGCCCGGACGAGCACGGCCGCGCCGGCCGCGGCGGCGTTCCTGGCCGTGGGCCGCGAGGGCCTGGAGACCTCCCTGCTCGTCTGGGCCGCCGTGCGCACGGCGGACGACGGCACGTACACGCCGCTGCTCGCCGTGGTCCTGGGCCTGTTCACCGCGGCCGCGCTCGGCCTGCTCTGCTGCCGCGGCCTCCTGCGCGTCGGCGGCGCCGCGTTCCTCACCTGGGCCGGGGCGCTGCTCCTCGTGCCGGCGGCGGGCTTCCTCGCGCACGGCGTGCGCGCCTTCCAGGTGGCGCGGCTCCTCGGCGGCCTGGAGGACAAGGCGTTCGACGTCGGTGCGGCGATTCCGCAGGACAGTTGGTACGGCGCTCTCCTGGAGGGCGTGTTCGTCCTGCCGCCGCAGCCGACGGTCCTGCAGGCCGCCGTCTGGTCGCTGTATCTGGTGGCGGCCCTCGCGGTGTTCCTGACGGCGCCCCCGCGCCGGGGCCCGGCGGGGTCCCGATAGGGTTCGGGCCCGGAAACGGGTAGGCGAAGGGGTCCCATGATCAGGGTGCGCAGGCTCGGGCGGTTCGGTGCCTCGGCGGCAGCGGCACTCGCCCTGTCGGTGACGGCGAGCGGATGCGTGACGGTGCACGGGGAGCGCGAGGTCATCCCCACGGCGACCAAGGCCGAGGCGGCCCGCGCCCTCAAGGAGTTCCTGCGCGCCTACAACAAGGCCGACGAGGCCTACGACCCCGCCCTGGACGCGGCCCGCGTCACCGGCCCGCTCGGCGCCATCAACCAGGCGGGCCTGAAGGCGCGGCGCGCGCAGCACCCGGACGGCAACGCCCGGCACGTGCCGCTGCGGTTCTCGGACGTCGAGTACGCCATCCCGAAGAAGGCGGGCTGGCCCCGGTTCTTCGTCGTCAGCGCCCTCAGCAACCGCAAGCCGCACGGCTACCGCTGGCTGATCGTCTTCACCCGCGGCAGCGGGGACCAGCTGTGGGAGGCCACGTATCTGAACCTGGTCCTTCCCGACCGGATCCCGGACCTGAAGAAGGACGGGGACGGGTTCGCGCAGCCGGTCGCCGTCGACCAGGCCGGTCTCGCGATGGCGCCCCGGCGCCTCGGCGAGGAGTACACGGCGTTCCTGAAGTCGGGCGGCGACGCGTTCGCCGCGGGCCCGCACACCACGCAGTGGAAGGCCGCCCGCGACAAGAACAGCAAGCGCCTCGGCCTCGCCGTGCAGTACCTGGACGAGCCACGCAACGCCGGCGCGTTCGCCCCCATAGGCCTGCGCACCCGCGACGGCGGCGCGCTCGTCTTCTTCTCCACCCACCACTACGAGAAGCAGACCGCGTCCAAGGGCCTCACGGTCGACGTGGAACCGGACGTCAAGGCCCTCATGAAGGGCGAGGCCAAGCAGTCCGTCACCCTGGAACGCGTCTCGAACCAGGTCTCCCTGACCCCCGGGGCCAAGGGCGAGGTCACGATACTGGGCCGCATGCAGGGCCTGGTGGGGGCGAAGGGCGAGTAGCCGCGCCCCGCCGGGGGCTCAGCCGCGCAAGGGCCAGGCGGCCACGTCCCCCTGCGGCTCCCCCGCGTACCGGGCGCATTCGTCGGTGAGGATCTCCAGGAGCGTCAGCGGGTCGGGCAGCGGGAACTCGGGCCCCCGCACCCAGCCGACCGCGAGGTCACCGGGCAGTCGCGCGGGCGGCACGAGCACATAGGACCCGCGGCAGTGCCACCGCAGCCCCGGGTGCTCGTCCATCGTCTCGGGGTGGCAGTCCAGCTCGCAGGGCCACCACTCGTCCTCGTCCTCCGGCGTCCCGCGCGTCGCGGTGAAGAAGAGCAGCCGCCCCTGTCCGTGCGACCCCTCGGACTCGGCGACGGGCCCGACGTCGATCCCGTCGGCCAGCAGCCGCTCGAGAGCGGCGCGCCCGGCCTCCAGCGGCACGTCGAGGACGTCGTGCACCATGCCGGTCGCGGTGATGAAGTTGGCCTGCGGCTGGTGCCGCGACCAGCGCTCGATCTGCGCGCGGTCGGTGGTGGACTGGGTCTGCCAGGCGAAGGAGACGGGGTGCCGGGCGGGCGTGGGACAGCCGATGCGGTCGCAGGAACAGCGGTAACCGGCGGGGTGCGCGGCCGGGGCGAGCGGCAGTCCCGCGGCGGCGACGGCGAGCAGCAGGTCCTCACGGCGCGTGGCCTCGGCGTCGCCGTCCGCGCCCGCACGTGACCGTCGGCGAAGCCATTGGGAGATCCTGCTCTGCGCGCCGGACGTCCGGCCGAACTCTGCGCCCATCTATCCCCTCACCTCGCCATTGTGCGGAACAGCATGACCTATGGTCCCACCATCCTGCTCCTCGGGTGGCCGTAGCCCACATCCGGGGTAGCTGGGGTGATGCAAGGCGGGGGGTGACATAGCGCGTCATTGCGGGCGAAGAGGCGATTTCCACTCCTACGGTGGTCGCCATGGTCACACGGACTGTGCTGTCACTCTCGGGCGTCACCGCCCTGGCCCTCACCGGGCCCACCGCCTTCCTGGCCCCGCTGGAGTGGGGCGGCGGCCCGCTCACGGTCGACGCGCTGCCGCCGTTCGTCCACACCGCGCACCGGGGCGGCGCCCTGGAGGTGCCGGAGAACAGCATGTCGGGCCTGGTGGCGGCGTTCGAGCGGGGCACGGCGCAGGTCATCGACGCCGATACGCGGATGCTGGCCGACGGCACCCTCGTGGTCCTGCACGACGCGACCCTGGACCGCACGACGTACGCGACGGGCCCGGTGAACCTGCTGACGGCCCGCGAGTGGCAGCACGTGCGGCTGCGGCCGCAGCGGCACGTGCCGGGCCTCTGGCGGATCGAGCGGCCGCCGACGGTGACGGAGGTCCTCGACCGGTTCGGCGGGCGGGTCATGCTGATGCTGGAGGCGAAGGACCCGGAGAGCCTGAACCGGCTGAGCGCCCTGATCCACGAGCGCGGCCTGGCCCGCTCGGTGTTCGTGAACTCCAACAAGCCCTGGGTGGCCAGGCGCGCGCACCACCTGGGCCTGCTCGCGCAGCTGTGGCGGTCGAAGCAGCAGCTGCGCACGGACCGCCCCGAGCGCTGGGCGTCGTTCGTCGACGTACTGGACGTGGACTACAAGGCGCGCGACGAGGACCTGCGGCGGGCGGTGAACTCCGGCATCCCGCGCGTGTGGGCGCACACGGTGACCACGCCCGCGCAGCGCGACCGGGTGCTCAGGCTCGGCTGCAACGGCGTGATCACGGACGCCCCGGGGCTGCTTTCGCGGACGCCGGTCAAGGGCGGCAAGAAGGCGGCGCGGCGCTTCCTCGGGCCGCTCAACCGGCGGTGATCCGCGCCGCGCGGTGCCGGGTCAGCGGGGTGCGATGCCGTACAGGGCGTACTCGACGAGCGTGTCGGCGTACGCGTGCGTGAGCGGGCCCGTGCGCTGCATCCAGCGCTGGGCGAGCGGGCCCGTCCACAGTTCGAGGGCGATGCGCGGGTCGACGTGGGCGGCGATCTCGCCGCGGTCCTGGCTCAGGCGCAGCCGCTTCACGTAGTGCTGGAGCTGGGGTTCGAGGAGCTTCTCGACGAATTCGACGCCGAGCTCCTGGTTGACGACGCCCTCGGCGGCGAGCGCGCGGGCCGGGGCGTCGAACTTGGGGTCGGTCATCTCGTCGACGGTGGCGCGCAGCACGTACTTGAGGTCGGCTTCCAGGTCACCGGTGTCCGGGATGGCGGTCGCGGGCTCCGCGAGCCCGGCCTCCTCGCTGAGCTGGGCGTTGGCCTGGTCGGCGAGGTCGAGGAAGGCGTCGAGCAGGACGGCGCTCTTGGAGGGCCACCAGCGGTAGATGGTCTGCTTGCCGACGCCCGCGCGGGCGGCGATCGCCTCGATGGTCATCTTGCCGTAGCCGACCTCGCCGACCAGGGCGAGAGCGGCGTCGTAGATCGCGCGGCGCGAACGCTCGCTGCGGCGCGTGGAGTCAGGTGCGGTCTTCTGGGCCATGCCGTCGAATGTAGCAGCGCCACGAGACGCCGCGTCTCACCAGCGGCCGCGGCGCCGCAAATCCCCTCGACAAGACGGAGCGTCTCGCCTACTGTTGACCCAAGACGAGACGCAACGTCTCGCTGATGGTCGGTGTGACATCGGCAACGGCCACTACTTCGACGACTCACGGAGGTACGACCATGACGCGAAGCGGATCCGGAATGCTCGGTGTCGGCGGCACCCGCAGCAACCTGTCGCGCAAGGCACTGCGCGGCGGCAAGGGCGCGGGCCGTGTCGGCGGCGGGCTCAGCCCCCAGGAGCAGAAGCGTGAGCTGCTGCGGAGGCTCCAGGAGGGCAGGGCGGCGAACAACGGCTCATGACGCCGGATGCCCCCGCGAACGAAAGGCTCCTGACCCCCGGAACCTCCGGTTCATGAGCTTTTTCCCGTCCACACCACAGTTCGAGCCACTCAGATCACTGCGCGAAGGCTCCTCAGACCGCACCATGGGCAGCAATAGCCCCTGCGGTTCGTGAGGAGCCTTCGTTGCGTCAAGCTGCCCGGCGCGCCACACCCCGGCGCTACCTGATGTGCCCACCGGCGCACTTCAAGGTCACGTACTCCATCAATCCGTGGATGGACCCCGCCAAACCCGTCGACGTCCCGCTGGCCATCGCCCAGTGGGAGGACCTGCGCGATCGCTACCGCTCGCTCGGCCACACCGTCGAGGAGCTCGAACCCCGCCCCGACCTGCCGGACATGGTCTTCGCGGCCAACGGCGCCACCGTCGTCGACGGCCGGGTCCTCGGCGCCAGCTTCGCCTACCCCGAGCGGCAGGCGGAGGCGGCGGCCCACCTGGAGTGGTTCCGTGCGCACGGCTTCGAGCACGTGCACGAGCCGACCCACATCAACGAGGGCGAGGGCGACTTCGCCGTCACGTCCTCGTACGTCCTCGCGGGCCGCGGCTTCCGCGCCAGCCCGCTGTCGCACGGCGAGGCCCAGGAGGTGTTCGGCCGCCCGGTGATCGGCCTGGACCTGATCAATCCGCGCTACTACCACCTGGACACCGCCCTCGCGGTCCTGGACGACACTGCGGACGACGTCATGTACTACCCGGGCGCGTTCTCGCCGGGCAGCCAGGCCGTGCTCAAGCAGTTGTTCCCCGACGCGCTGATCGCCGAGGAGGCGGACGCCGAGGCGCTCGGCCTCAACGCGGTCTCCGACGGCCTGCACGTGCTCCTTCCGCAGGCGGCGACCGGGCTCTTCCAGCCGCTGCGCGACCGCGGCTACGAGCCGATCGGCATGGACCTCGGCGAGCTGCTCAAGGGCGGCGGCAGCGTGAAGTGCTGTACGCAGGAGCTGAGGCTGCGGTAGCCCGTCCTTCGGCTGCGGGCGGCCTGTGGACCGCCCGCACCTCTTCCTTCAGGAGCCCAGGTCCGCCGGGCACAGCCTGCGCGGGCGGGTGTCGGTGCGCAGCTCGGCGTCCACACAGCCGCCCGGGAGCCCGGCGCGGGCCTTCGTGCCGAAGTTGGCGGTGACGGTCAGGGTGCCGTCGCCGAAGACCGTGCGCTGGACCGAGCGGTCGCCGGTCAGCCACCGGAACGACGTCAGCGGCTCGGCCCCGGCCGCCCGGTGCAGGGGCGAGAAGTAGCGCTGGAGCGCGGCCAGTTCACGGCCGTGCCGGGTCAGCGCGGGCCCGTCGAGCACGTAGTTGAGCGGCCGGTCGTACAGCATCGCGAGCAGCGCGCGCCGCGTCTTCTCCGCGGGCAGCTTCTCGTACGACAGCTCCCAGCGCTCGGCGCTGACGGTCGCGTCGTGCAGGGCTGTCCCGTACAACGGGACGCGGTAGCGCGGCGCGTACATGGCGTCGGACAGGTCCGCGGGCAGGCGCACCGGCTTGAAGAACGCCTTCGGGGCGTTCTCCGGGTAGTAGCCGCCCCACTTCTCCCGGTCCTTCTGGAGGGCCCACAGCCCGTCGGCGACGGGGGTCGCGCTGCCGTGGTCGAAGGCGAGGACCCGGTTGGCCCAGGCCTGGGCGGTCTCGGAGCCGAGGACGAGGCCGGAGCCGGTGATGCGGCGCATCCGTGCGAGGCGGTGGGCGCGGTCCTGGGCCTTGGTCATCGGGTGGTCCGCGGAGTGGTCGCGGAACAGCTCGCCGGTGGCGTCGACGTCGAGGAAGTAGCTGTCGGAGCCGTTGCGGACCATGGCGCGGGTGCGGTCGGCCAGGTAGTGGCGGGCGGGCTCGGCGCGCTCGAAGGCGGCGGAGCTCAAGTAGCAGCCGCGGCCGCCGAATCCGGTGTGCGGGGTGCCGTCGGCGTCGCGCACGCAGAAGTCCGGGTAGACCCGGCCCGGCCAGACGGAGGTGGGGCTGTCGGCGGTCTTCGGGTCCTGCCCGTTGGCGAAGGTGTCGTACGGGCCCACGAGGTATCCGGCGGCCTTCGCCGCGGCGACCGCCTCCTTGTCCATGGGGCCCGGCCCCGCGTCGTAGCCGAGCCACATGCGGTCGACGCCGAGCGCGCGGAGGCGCCGCACCCCGGCGGCGGTGCGGGCCTCGCCCCAGAGGTAGGCGTGGAAGGCGCCGAGGAGCCCCCGCGCCGCCGGGTTCTGCCGGAACTTCGCGCGCAGGCTGCCGAGCCGGCCGCGCTCGGCGAGGTAGGCGCGGTAGTCGGCGGCGGGCGCGACCGGGTTGCCGTCGGTCAGGGCGAGCGTGACGGTGTACGCGCGCGTGCCCTCGGCGCGGCGGAACGCGTGCCGGGCGGTGGCGCGCAGCCTCCCGTGGTCCTTCGTGAAGGCGAGCGAGGTGCCGATGTCGGTCGGGGTGAGGTAGCTGACGCCGTGCCGTCCCGCGGAGTACCCCCACAGCGGCAGCGTGAGCTCGGCGCCCACGTCGACGCTCGTGCCCGCGATGCGGCCGCCGCCGGAGGTCCAGAAGGGGTCGGCGACCGGGATGTCGAGCCCTTCGCCGCGCGGGAGTTGCAGGCTCGCGGAGGCCGGGGCGCCGACGCCCGTCACGGGCCAGCGCAGCGCGGTGTCGCGGCGGGCGCCGAAGCTCAGGGCGAGGCGGCCGTGGTCGGCCCGGGCGGTGACGTCGAGGCCGCGCTCGGGGTAACTCCAGCGGACCCGGCCCCCGTTGAGCCGCCGCACGGGTCCCGGCGCGCCGAGCGGCGTCGCGGCGGCGGCCGAGAGCAGCCGGTCGTGGCCGTCGCGGGTGCGGGCGCGCACGGCGAGCGTGGCGGTGTCCACGACGGCGGTGCCGCCGCGGACGGCCAGTTCGACCCGGGTGCCGGGCGCCGCGCGCTCCGGGGCGGCGGCCTGCGCGCCGGCGCCGCCTGCGCTTCCGGCGGCGAGGGTGAGGGCGAGCCCGAGGGCTGTGATCTTGATGGGCATGGTGACGTGGATAGTCACCGCCCCTAAGGACTTTCTAAGAAGCCCCGCCCGGCACTCCGGCGACGGCCCCGGTCAGGCCTCGGGCCAGGCGTCGCCCCAGGCGGCGTCCCGCGCCTCCTTGTAGAGGGCTCCGTGCCGCTTCGTCACGGTCTCCCGGCGCAGCGCGCCCTCCGCCTCGCACAGGTCGAGGAGGACCTGGCCCTTGCGGATCTGCGGCTTGCGGACCACGCGGCGGGACGCGGGCGCGAGCCCTTCGGCGGCGGGCCCGGTGCCGCGGACCGCGGCGACGTACGCGAACTTCTCGTCCTCGTACGCCAAGGAGCCGCCCTTGACCTTGCGATGCAGCGATGAGCGGCTGACCCGGGCGGAGAAGTGGCACCAGTCGCTGCCCGGGACGATCGGGCAGGTGTCGCTGTGCGGGCACGGCGCGGCCACGCGGAACCCGGCGGCGACGAGCCGGTCGCGGGCCTCCAGGACGCGGGCGTAGCCGTCCGGGGTGCCGGGCTCCACCACGACCACGGCGTCGGTGGCGGCGCGGGCGGCGACGTCGACGACCCACTCCCGGTCGTCGGCGGTGAGCTCGCCGAGTACGTACGAGATGGTGACGAGGGCGGTGGGCGCCACGGTCAGCGACGCGCCGATGCGGGCGCGCTGCCACTGGGCGGCGGCCAGGTCCGGGTGCGTGGCGGCCAGTTCGCGGCCGAGGTCAAGGGCGGGCTCGGCCCAGTCCAGGACGGTGACCGGCCGCTCCCCCGGCCAGGTGGCGCTGACCGCCCAGGTCGCGGCGCCCGTGCCGCCGCCGATGTCCGTGTGCCCGGCCGGGGCCCAGCCCTCGGGGGCCGCGGCGGCGAACGCCCGCAGGGCGGCGTGCACGGCCTCGAAGGTGGCGGGCATCCGGTACGCCGCGTACGCCGTCACGTCGGCCCGGTCCCGCAGGACGGGGGCCTCGGTCGGGGTGGCGCCCCGGTAGTTCGCGATCAGCCGGTCCACCGCCTGGGCCGCGGCGCGCGGAGGGAGGTCCTCCAGCAGGTCGGCGAGGGCGGTGCGGAGGGTCTCGGCGGGGGAAAGGTGCTCGTACACCTGTCGATTTTAGGCCGCGCCCACGGCTGCCCGGCGCCTCCGCCGTGCGGCACCGCGCCCCCTCGGCGCTCCGCACCTCGTCCTCGAACGCCGGACGGGCTCCATCCATCGCGCTACCGCGCTCGTCCTCAAACGCCGGACGGGCTGAATACCACCCGCCCACGCCCGCACCACCTCCGCCCGCCCCCCGGCAGGGGTCAGCGGAGGGACTGGGCGAGGGTCGTGGCTGCCCGGGCCCGGGGGCCGTTGGCCGGGGGCCGCCGTCGGGGGTGGACCGTGTTGGCGAGGAGGACCAGGAACGAGTCGGAGGCCCGGTCGAGGACGAGCGACGTACCCGTGAACCCCGTGTGCCCCGCGGCCCCCCGCCCCGCCAGCTCCCCCATGAACCACCCTTGGTCGACGGCGAAGCCGAGCCCGGGCGGCGCCAGCATCAGATCGACGTAGGAGGGACCGAGGACGCGCGCGGCCCCGTACGCGCCCCCGCACAGCAGCGCCCGGCAGAACACGGCGAGGTCCCGCGCGGTGGAGAAGAGCCCGGCGTGGCCCGCCACGCCCCCGAGCGCCCACGCGTTCTCGTCGTGGACCTCGCCGCGCAGCATCCCCCGGTCGGCCTTCGCCCAGGGCCTGCGCTGGTCCTCGGTGGCGGCCGCGCCGGGGCACGGCCCGAAGCCGGTGGCGGCCATGCCGAGCGGCCGGGTGATGCCGTCGCGGACGAGCGCGTCGAGGGGGCGCCGGGTGACGCGGTGCAGGAGGTGCTGGAGGAGCAGCAGGTTCAGGTCGGAGTAGAGGTAGGTGCCGGGCGGCCCTGAGGGCGCCTCGACGCGCAGCGCCCGCAGCCGCGCGGCCGGGTCGGGGTGCTCGTACAGCGGTAGCTCGGGCCGCAGGCCGGACGTGTGGGTGAGGAGCTGGCGCACGGTGACGCCGTGCGCGGCGGCGCCCGTGAACTCGGGGACGTGCCCGCCGACGGGATCGTCGAGCCCGATGGTGCCGCGCTCCAGCTGCTGCACGACCGCCACGGTCGTGAACAGCTTGGTGAGCGAGGCCAGGTCGAAGGGCGTGTCCACGGTCATCGGCACCCGGCGCTCGGGCGGCAGCTCGACGCCCGCGTCGGCGTGCTCGTCGTACGCGGCGTACCGCACCGCCCAGCCCGCCGCCTCGGCCACCGCGATCACCGGGCCGCGCCCGGCGGTGACCACGGCGCCCGCGGCCCACGGCCGGGGCCCGCGCGTCAGCTCGCGTACGTCGTGGACGAGGCGGGCGAGGAGCTCGGGGTCGAGTCCGGCGCGGTCCGCGGTGCCCGGGCGCAGCACCCGGGGCGGCGTCAGCGGTCCGCCCCCTCCGGCTCCTCCTGGGTACTGCTGTTCCGCTGCCACGGGCGGCACAGTCCCACGAAGCAGATGACGGCCGCCAGTCCGCAGGCCAGCTGGACGACGGCCATCGGTACGGCGGTCTTCTCGCCCGCGATGCCGACCAGCGGCGAGGCGATGGCGCCGATCAGGAAGGAGGAGGTGCCGAGCAGCGCGGAGGCGGAACCCGCGGCGTGCTTGGTGCGCATCAGCGCGAGGGCGTTGGTGTTGGGCATGGCCAGGCCCATCGCCGACATCAGGACGAAGAGCCCGGCGGCCACCGCGCCGAGGCCGACGTCGCCGAAGACTCCGCTCGTCATGAGGAGCAGCGCGGCCGCGGCGAGCGTGATGACGGCGAGCCCGAGGCCGAGCGCCTTGTCGAGGCTGACCCGGCCCACGAGCAGCTTGCCGTTGATCTGGCCGACGGCGATCAGGCCGATGGAGTTCACGCCGAACAGCAGGCTGAAGGTCTGCGGCGAGGCTCCGTAGATCTCCTGGATGACGAAAGGCGACGCGGAGATGTACGCGAACAGGGCGGCGAAGGCGAAGCCGCCCGCGACCATGTAGCCGGTGAAGACGCGGTCCGCGAGCAGCCCGCGCATGGTGCGCAGGGCCTCGGCGGTGCCGCCGCCGTGCCGGTCCTCCGGCGCGAGGGTCTCCGGCAGGCTCCGCCACACGAGCACGGTCAGGGCGATGCCCACGACCGTCAGGACGACGAAGATGCCGCGCCAGTCCGTCACGCGCAGGACCTGGCCGCCGATGAGCGGCGCGACGACCGGGGCGACGCCGGAGATCAGCATCAGGGTGGAGAAGAAGCGGGCCATCTCCACGCCGTCGTACAGGTCGCGCACCACGGCCCGCGCGATCACGATGGCGGCGGCGCCCGCGAGCCCCTGGAGCAGGCGGAAGGCGATGAGCAGCTCGGCGGTGGGGGCGAGCGCGCAGATCGCGGTCGCGAGGACGTAGACGAGCAGGCCCGCCAGGAGGGGGCGGCGTCTGCCCCACTTGTCGCTCATCGGCCCCACGACCAGTTGGCCGAGGGCCATGCCCATGAGGCAGGCGGTGAGGGTGAGCTGGACGGTGGCGGCCGGGGCGTGCAGGGCGTCGGTGACCTCCGGCAGGGCCGGGAGGTACATGTCCATGGAGAGCGGGGGCATGGCGGTGAGGCCGCCGAGGATGAGGGTGACGAGGGCTCCCGTCGCCACCCGCAGGGCCCCGCGGTTCGCGGGTCCCACGGCCTCGGCGGTGCCCTCCGGGGCCGCGGCGCCCCCGCCGCCTATGTGCCCCTCGGACTGTGTGCCCGTCCCCTGCCCGCGCTCGGCCATCGCGCCCCTCCCGGTAGTTGTCACGTCCCCCTATCGTCGCAGGCGCCGGGGGGTGCCCTCTGCGAATGCCGGAGGGGCTGGAAGATCCAGCCCCTCCGGCGTTCGCGGACGAGGGGCGGAGCCCCGGCAGGGTCAGGCCGGCTTCAGGCCCGGGTTGCCGGCCTCCGTGACGAAGGACGCCGCCGTCGTGAGCGGGGCGCCGGGCGTCGTGACGGCGGAGACCGTCTTGAAGTCGGCACGGGCCTCGTCGCGGCCCAGGGCGACGGTCACGTAGCCCCGGCGCCCGTTGTAGAACTTCAGGTGCGGGTTGGCCTTCGTGTACGTCTCCCAGTTGGCGGGCCGCTCCGCGCCGTCCTTGCCGCTGGCGATGGACGTGGCCACGATCTCCGTACCGACGATCTTCGACGACGGCTTGTCGAAGTCGTCGAGGATGTCGAAGGCGTAGCCGACGTGCACGTCGCCGGTGAGGACCACGAGGTTCTCGACGTCGGCGGCCCTGGCCCCGGCCAGGACCCGCTGCCGCGAGGCCGCGTAGCCGTCCCACGCGTCCATGCTGACCTTGGCGACGGGGTTCAGGTCGAGCTTGCGCTGGGAGAAGGTGACCTGCTGCGGGACGACGTTCCACAGGGCGCGCGAGCGGCGCCAGCCGTCGATGAGCCAGCGCTCCTGGCCGGCGCCGGTGATGGTCCGCTTGGGGTCGAGCGACTCGGGCCCGGGCACGTGCGCCCCGTCGCCGTACGCCTGGTCGGACCGGTACTGCCGGGTGTCGAGGATGTCGAACTGCGCGAGCCGTCCCCAGCCGAGGCGGCGGTAGAGCTGCATGTCGGGCCCGGCGGGCCGCTGCGGGCGGCGCAGCGGCAGGTTCTCCCAGTACGCGCGGTACGCGGCGGCGCGGCGCAGGAGGAACTCCTCGGGCGGGTTGCCGTTCTCGTCGAGGTCGTCGGCGTAGTTGTTCTCGACCTCGTGGTCGTCCCAGGTGACGACGAAGGGGTGCGCGGCGTGCGCGGCCCGCAGGTCGGGGTCGGTCTTGTAGAGCGCGTACCGGCGGCGGTAGTCGTCGAGGGTCTGCGTCTCGCGGTTGAAGACGTCGGGCAGCACCCGGTCGGTGTACTTGCGGGCGCCGCCGACGGAGTTCACGGCGTACTCGTAGAGGTAGTCCCCGAGGTGGAAGACGACGTCGACGTCGTCATCGGCGAGGTGCTTGTACGCGGTGAAGTAGCCGTCGTGGTACGCCTGGCAGGACACGGCGGCGAGGGTGAGGGAGCCGGTGCGGCTGTGCGGGTGCGGCGCGGTGCGGGTGCGGCCGGTGTCGGAGGTCCACTTGCCGGCGCGGAAGCGGTAGTAGTAGGCGCGGTCCGCGTCGAGGTGGTCGACCTGGACGTGCACGGAGTGGTTGAACTCGGGGTGCGCGGTCGCCGTGCCGCGTCTGACGCCGCGGCGGAAGCGGGGGTCGCGGGCCAGCTCCCAGTGGACGGTGACGCGTTCGGCGGGCAGGCCGCCGTTCTCCGCGTACGGCTCGGGCGCGAGCCGGGTCCACAGGAGGACGGAGTCGGGCTGCGGGTCTCCGGACGCGACGCCCAGGGTGAACGGGTCGTCGGAGACGCGTGCGGCGTCGAGCTCGGCGGCGCCCGCGACACCCGCCGTGGGCAGGTTGGTGGCGAAGGCGAGCGCGGCGGCCGCGCCGGTGCCGGTCAGGAAGCGACGGCGGCCCAAGTGGCGTGCCGCGGCGCGGAGTTCGGGTGCGTGCTGACCTGAAGCTGACATGTGCCCCTCCCCGGACAATGGCTGTACGGTGCATTGGAGTGCTGAGGGACGACGATGGACTGTCGCGTACACAACAGCCATATGTCGAGCAGATGATGTCCGAGTTGCGGACCCTCCCGTACGCTGCGGGGCCATGAACGCTGAGCGAACGGCATCCCCCCGGGCCCGACGGACAGACCCTCAGGACCAGCGGACGGACCCTCAGGAGGCCCCGGACGCAGCCTCCGAGGCAGCCCCGGAGGCGGCTCCGGAGGCCGCCGCGAAGACGGCCGTGGTCACCGGCGCGGGCTCCGGAATCGGCCGGTCCGTCGCCGTGGAACTGCTGCGCGCGGGCTGGTCCGTGGCGCTCGCGGGCCGCAGGGACACCACGCTGCGCGAGACGGTCGACCTGGCCGCGGCCGACCTGGGGGACGCCGTCCGCGAACGGGCGCTGTGCGTGCGGACCGACGTCTCCGCGCCCGACGACGTCGCCGCGCTCTTCGCCGCCGTGCGCGAGCGGTTCGGGCGGCTCGGCCTGCTCTTCAACAACGCCGGCACGTTCGGACCGGGGGGCGTGCCCGTCGAGGAGCTGCCGTACGACGCCTGGCGCCACGTCGTCGACACCAACCTCAACGGCGCCTTCCTGTGCGCGCAGGCCGCGTTCCGGCAGCTGAAGGAGCAGGCGCCGCAGGGCGGCCGGATCATCAACAACGGCTCGATCTCCGCGCACGCGCCGCGCCCGCACTCCGTCGCGTACACCGCGACCAAGCACGCCCTCACGGGCCTGACCAAATCCCTGTCCCTGGACGGGCGTCCGTACCGCATCGCCGTCGGCCAGATCGACATCGGCAACGCGGCGACGGACATGACCGCGCGCATGCGCTCCGGAATCCTCCAGGCCGACGGGGACGTCGCGGTCGAGCCGGTGATGGACGTGGCCGACGTGGCGCGCACGGTGCGGCACATGGCGGAGCTGCCCCTGGAGGCGAACGTGCAGTTCGCCACGGTGCTCGCGACCACGATGCCGTATGTGGGGCGGGGCTGAGGGCTGCACGCCGGGGAGCGCCCCGTAGGGGCGCGGGGCTGTGTCTGTGTGCGGCTCCGCCGCGTGGGCGCGACCAGCCACGACGAGGCCGCAGATGTCCGACGTGATGGCGCGGCACATCCGTACCGCAGCGGGCTTCACCATGCCCGCTCGGGCGCGGAACCGCCCTGCGCCGAGCGGCGGATGACGCCCCTACGGATTTCGGACGAACTGGGGACCAGACTCTGGGCAGCCGCCGGGATCCGCCCTCGGGGCCCGCGGCCAGCCGCTAGGCTCGGCAGCTCTCCACGGAAACTTCACAGACGGAGCACACGTTGCGCATTCGTTCTGCGGCCACGGCCGTCCTCGCCGCCACCGCACTCACGGCCCCGCTGCTCGCCGCGGGCCCGGCGTCCGCGGCCCCGCGCCACCAGGGTGGTCTGCACCTCGGCTTCATCCAGTACGACAGCCCCGGCCGGGACACCACCGCCAACGCCTCGGTCAACGGCGAGTGGGTGAACATCCACAACAACAGCCGCAACCCGATCCAGCTCAAGGGCTACAAGCTGAAGGACGCCAACTACACCTACACCTTCGGCAGTTACAAGATAGGCGCGGGCAAGACCGTGAAGGTCCGCACCGGCCGGGGCACCGACGCCGCCGGCGTGCGCTACTGGGGCCGCGGCTGGCACGTGTGGAACAACACCAGCGACAAGGCCCGGCTGATCAAGCCGAACGGCTCGCAGCTCGACTCCTGCTCCTGGACCACCCGCGACCGGGGCACCAAGAACTGCCACTGAGCCCGGGCGGGCCCGCACGCACACCGCCGTGCGGCCGGGAATGCTCCCGGCCGCACGGCAGTTATCGTCTGATCATGAACACACCGAACCAGCATGCCCAGACCACCGACGTCCTGCGCTACACGGCCTTCGCCACCGACCCCGACGGCGGCAACCCGGCCGGAGTCGTCCTCGACGCCGACGGACTCGACGGCGCGCGGATGCTGGCGATCGCCGCGGACCTCGGCTACAGCGAGTCGGCGTTCGTGACGCCGGGGCCCGCCGGGGCCGGGCCCGAGGGCCGCTCCTTCACCGTGCGGTACTTCAGCCCGCAGGCGGAGGTCCCCTTCTGCGGCCACGCCACCGTGGCGACGGCCGTCGCCCTCGCCGAGCGCGACGGGCCCGGCGACTTCGTGTTCGCGACGCAGGCCGGCACCGTGCCGGTCACCGTCGCCGAGGCCGGAGGGACGCTGCGCGCCACCCTCACCAGCGTCGAGCCGAAGGTGAGCGAGGCCCCCGCGGCCGACGTCACCGAGGCCCTCGCCGCCCTCGGCTGGGCGGCGGGCGACCTCGACGCACAGCTGCCGCCGCGCATCGCCTTCGCGGGCGCCCGGCACCTGGTCCTCGCGGCGGCCACGCGCGAGCGGCTCGCCGACCTGGACTACGACTTCGAGCGGCTGAAGTCCCTGATGCTGCGGCTCGACCTGACGACGGTCCAGTTGGTCTGGCGGGAGACCCCGTCCGTCTACCACGTGCGGGACCCGTTCCCCGTCGGCGGCGTCGTCGAGGACCCCGCGACCGGTGCCGCCGCGGCGGCGTTCGGCGCCTACGCGCGCGAGCTCGGCCTGGTCCCCGCCGCGACGGAGCTGACCCTCCACCAGGGCGTGGACATGGGGCGCCCCGGGCTGCTCACGGTGACGCTGCTCGAAGGGGACGCCCGGGTGCGCGTGTCGGGCGCGGCGGTACGCATTCCCGGCTGACGGCCACCGACGCCCCGCGCCCCCGGGTCCCGGCCCCGGCCCCGGCCCCGGTTCAGGCCTGACCGGTCTCGAACCGGGACACCTTCCCGCCGTCCACCGTGAACTGCCACTTGGTGCGCATCGCGCCCCAGGTGTCGTTGCGGTAGTTGGCCACGAGGGTGAGGCCGTCGTCCGCCTCCGACTCGACGTCCATGTGGCCGTTCGAGGAGAACACCTCGCGGTCCAGCCACTCCTGGAGGTTCCGGTCGGAGCCGTCGTCGGACATGGTCGCGCCGGGGGTGAGCAGGCCCGCCACGGCGGACTGGTCGCCCGCGTTCAGGGCGGTGACGAAGTCCCTGACCGTCGGGTCGCTGAGCTGGTTCACCGGAATGGTCATGCGTCCACGGTCACACCGGGGCACCGGTCCCGCCACCGGTGCCCGTACGGTCGGTGACCGCCGGGCCCGCTCCCTCGCGGGTTCCGCGGCCGCTCACCCGGACGGCGGGCCGCACCGCGTGGGCGGGGCCGTCCCGGTGGACGGTGGGAGGAAGCGCGGGGTGCCTCTCCACGAGGCGCCCCCTCGTCCCGAGCCCGCCCTGGAGCCCGCCGTGACCTGTCGCCGTTCCCACCCCTGCGCCCGCCCCGACCGGCGCGACATCGGGCTGCTGCTGCTCCGCACCGGCACGGGCGCGGTGCTCGCCGCGCACGGCTCGCAGAAGCTGCTCGGCTGGTTCGGGGGCGGCGGGATCGAGGGCACCGGCGCCTTCTTCGAGTCCGTCGGCTACCGGCCGGGCAAGGTCAACGCCGTGCTCGCGGGGCTCGCGGAGGCGGGCGGGGGCGCGCTGCTCGCGCTCGGCCTCGCCACCCCTGCGGCCGGGGCCGCGGCGGCGGGGGCCATGGCGGGGGCGGCGCCCGTGCACGCGCCCAACGGCTTCTTCAACCAGGGCGGCGGCTTCGAGTACCCGGCGGTCCTCGGCCTCGTCTCGGCGGCGCTCGCGGTCACGGGGCCGGGACGGCTCTCCGCCGACCACGCGCTCGGCGACGCCCTCAACCGGCCCTGGATGGCACCGGCCGCGCTCCTCGCGACGGGGGTCGCGACAGCCGCGCTCGTGGCTTCCCGGAGACGGGCCTTGCGGGACGACGAGGCCTGACGATTGGATCTTTCAGCCCCTCCGGCGTTTGAGGAGCGGGGTCCGGGGCGGAGCCCCGGTTCGGGAAGGGGCGGGCCCGGGGGCGCCCCGCGAGGGACAAAACCCCGTGCGGCCCCGGCGCCCGACCGGTTAGCGTCGCGCCCCATGACCTTCGCAGACGCCCCGCCCCGCCTCACCCGCCTCACCTTCCACGGCCCCTTGTCCGAGGCCAGGGCCGCCCGCATGGTGGCGCGGGTGGCCGGGGCGCTGCGGGCCGCGGAGCGGCCCACCGTGCTCGACCTCGGCTGCGGCTGGGGCGAGCTGACGCTGCGGCTGCTCGCGGCGGTGCCCACCGCCACCGCCGTCGGAGTGGACCTGAACGAGGAGGACCTGGAGCGGGGGCGGGCCCTGGCGCGGGCCCGGGGGCTCGCGGACCGCGTGGAGTTCGCGTCCGAGTCGGCTACGGACACCGCGCGCGGCCCCGCCGACGTCGTGCTGTGCCTCAGCTCCGGCCACGCCCTGTGCCCGGCCGACGCCGCGCCCCCGTACACCGCGGGCGCGCTGCGCGCCCTGCGCCGCCTGGTGCGGCCCGGTGGGCGCGTCGTCCTCGGCGAGGGGTTCTGGCAGCGCACGCCGACGGCGGCGGAGCTGGCCGCGATGTGGCCGGACGCCCGCACCGACGAGCACCTGTACCTGGGCGACCTGACGGACGCGGCGGTCGCCGCGGGGTTCCGGCCGGAGTGGGTGGAGACGGCGAGCGACGAGGAGTGGGAGGAGTTCGAGGCCGCGTATCTGGCGGACGTCGAGGTGTGGCTGGCCGCGAACCCCTCGCATCCGCGGGCGGCACGGGCGCGCGAGCGCGCGGACCGGCACCGCGCGATCTGGCTGCGCGGCTACCGCCGCGTGCTCGGCACCGCCTATCTGACGCTCGTCCCCGTGGACTGAGCCCCGCCGCCGGGCGGTCCGGTGCGGCTCGGCGGTTGCGGCGAGGCGCTCAGCCCCGCCCGAACCAGTGCTCGGCCAGCGCGTCGAGCGTCGGCTCGGGCGGGGCGGGCAGCTCGCGCAGGTACCAGGGCAGGTTGCTGTAGACGTGCAGCAGGGTGAGGGCGAGCAGCTCGCGGGGCTCGAAGGCGCGGCCGTACGCCGTCGTGAGGCGGGTCAGGAGCCGGGGGTCGGCCCGGGTGACGAAGAGGCCGACGGCCACGAAGTCGTACGCCGGGTCGCCGATCATCGCGGGCTCGAAGTCGAAGAGCCCGGTGAGCTCCCAGCCGCCGGGCGCGGGCGCGGCGAGCAGGTGCTCGCGCATGAACTCGGTGTGCAGCAGGGCGCGCCGGGCCCCGGCGGCGGGCGGCTCCACCGCGTCGAGGAAGTCCGGAATCTGCTCCAGCCAGTGCTCGGGGAGGTGCCGCGCGCGCTGCCGCTCGACCGCGCCCGCCCGCTGCCGGGCCAGGAACGCGTCCCAGTCGCCGGGCCCGATGGCGTCCGCGAGCGGCGCGTGGTCGAGGGCGTGCAGCGCGGCGAGCGCCTCCCCCGCCCGCTCGGCGAGCCGCTCCCGGTCGGCCGCGGGCACGCGCGGCCAGGCGTGGTGCAGGCCCTCGCCGGGGAGCCGGGACATCAGGACGTAGCGCCAGCCGTTCTCGTACGGGCCGAAGGAGTGGACCCGGGGGGTCGCGACGGGGAGGCGGCCGTGCACGTGGGCGAGGACGCGGGCCTCGGTGACGCCGTCGTCGGCCGACGCGGCGGGGAAGAGCTTGAGCACGAGCTCGTCGCCGACGGCGTAGACGGGCTGGGAGCCCTCGCCGAAGCGGGTCAGCGGCGCCCCGGCGACGCCGAGCCGGGCGCACAGGTCCTCGGCGCCGGGCCGCATCACGGCCTCGTCCGGGACGATCGCGTCCCATTCCTCGTCGGTGTGCACGGGGGGCAGCATGATCGGCAAGGTAGGCGGGCGCGGGCGCGGCGGCAACGGGATTACGGGCGAGGGCGCCGCCGCCCGCCGTCCGGGCGGCGGCGCCCCTGCGGGGCGGGTCAGAAGACGAACGGCCCCGGCTTCTGCGCCGACGTCGCGTTGCAGTTCACGGTGATGCCGAAGACCACGATCTTGAGGGACTTGGCCGCGAGGCTGTCGCCGGGGGCGACGGTGCCGTTGAGCGGGCCGCTGGAGATGGGGCTGCCCGCCGGTATGGCCGGGTTGGCGTTGCCGGTGAAGGTGGTGGTGCCGGTGCCGTTCTTGGTGAGGGTGAGGGTGGAGTTGACCGCGCCCGCGCCGACGTTGATCGGTGCGGTGATCGCGGACGTGGAGAGCTCGATGGTGGCGCTGGTGCCGTTCTGCGCGGCCTTGAGGGTCGCCGCGCCCGCGCCGAACGAGCCGCACTCGAAGTCGATGGTCGCCGTCTGGGGGTCGACGGCGGCGGAGGTGGGGGCGAGCACGAGGGCGGTCAGGGTGAGCGCGCCGGTGCCGAGTGCCGAACAGAGGACGAGTCTGCCGTGCCTCATGGAATGGCCTGCCTTCGCATGGGGGGAGTGTGGGGTGCCGCCTCGCTGAACACGCCCCGCACCACGGCGGCTGACGGCGTGTCAGCGATTTGGGTTGGAGGCATTGAGACATGGGTCCCCGGAGGTAGCAAGGGACACTCTCTTGATTTTTGACATGTCACGACCAAAACCGGTCGAGCCACCGGCACTCGGCACTCCGCCACCTGGCGCACGCGCCGGAGTGAACACCGTGAACGCGCCCCGTCGTGCGATGAACACACCGGTGAACGGCTACCATCGCCAGAACCGTCAAGGCGGCGCACCGCTCCCCCGGGGCCTCGGCCGCACCGCCACGACCACCACCGCGACCCGACCTGGAGGGCTCCCCGTGTCCGAACCGCGCCTGGGTGTGGCCATCGTGACCATGGGCAACCGGCCCAAGGACGTCGACGCCCTCCTGGAGTCCGTCGCCAAGCAGGACGTGCCGCCCGCCCGGGTCGTCATCGTGGGCAACGGCACCGAGCTGCCGGACTTCCCCGCCTACCCCGGCGAGGTCACCACGATCGCGCTCGACGAGAACCTGGGCTGCCCCGGCGGGCGCAACGTCGCCCTCGCCCGGCTGCGCGAGTTCGGCGACGTCGACGTGGCGATCGAGCTCGACGACGACGGGCTGCTCGTCGACCCCGACGTGTTCCGCACCGTCCGGCGCCTGTTCGCCGAGGACCCGCGCCTCGGCGTCGTCGGCTTCCGCATCGCCGACGAGCACGGCGAGACCCAGCGCCGCCACGTGCCGCGGCTGCGCGCCAAGGACCCGATGCGCCGGGGCCTGGTCACGTCCTTCCTCGGCGGCGGCCACGCCTTCTCCATGGAGATGCTGGCGCGCACCGGCGACTGGCCCGCCGACTTCTTCTTCACCCACGAGGAGACCGACCTCGCCTGGCGCGCGCTCGACGACGGCTGGAAGGTCCTGTACGAACCGGCGCTGCTGCTCCAGCACCCCAAGACGTCCCCCGCCCGGCACGCCGTCTACTACCGGATGACGGCCCGCAACCGCGTCTGGCTCGCCCGGCGCCGCCTGCCGCTGCTCCTCGTCCCCGTCTATCTGACGGTGTGGACCCTGCTCACGCTCCTGCGCACCCGGTCGCTCGGCGGCCTGCGCGCCTGGGCGGGCGGCTTCGTCGAGGGCTTCCGGACGTCGGGCGGCGAGCGCCGCCCGATGAGCTGGCGGACGGTGTGGCTGATGACGAGGCTGGGCCGCCCGCCCCTCATCTGACCGCCGCGACCGGGCTACGGCAGGAACGCCCAGACGAACGCCGCGAGGATCGGAAGGACCAGGACGTCGGTCCACTCCACCCGGAAGCGGCGCCGCACGGGAGCCGCCGCCGTGCCCTCGGCCCGCCGCACCGCGTGCCGCAGCTCCCGCCGCGCGGTCTCGGCCCGGCGCCCGTCGAACACCGAGCGCGTCATCGCCCACGGAAGCACCGTGCCGACGCCCTCCAGGTGCAGCGCCCCGCCCCGGCCCGCCCGGCCCAGCAGCCGCACGTCGGCCAGGCACGCCTCGTACACGAAGAACGGGTTGCGGATCACCAGCCGCTGCTCGTCCCACGCCACGGACGGCGTGAGGCCGGTGCGGACCAGGACCCAGGTCACGCCCGCCGGCAGGGCGAGGGCCAGGGCGACGTCCCAGGCGTCGCGCGGTCCCCCGCCGCCCCCGAACCCGCCGCCCCCGAAGAGGAACTGGACGGCGACCACCGCCATCATCGCGACGATCGCCCAGGAGGCCCGCCGCACGGGCCTGTTGGTGTAGTGCATGTGCTTGTACGCCTCACGTTCTCGGGCCGCCCGGCGGGGGCGCCGCGCCTGCGCGCGGCACCCCCTGACCGGGCGGACTGCCTCTAGCAGTACCGCATCTTCCAGCTCATCCCGCAGGTGAGCGTGCCGGTCCACACGTTGCCCCCGTAGGACCACGCCGTCCTGCGGTACGAGAACCGCTTGGCGTGGCGGCCACGGCCCGCGGCGTGCTTGCCGCCCCGGGCGAAGCCCTTGCTGGACTTCCACCAGGACCCGGCGGCGAAGCGGCCCGCGCCGACGCCGACAGCGGTCCAGGCCGCCGACTTGGCCGTCGACCTCCAGTACTTCTTCGTCCGCCACTTGCCGCCGCGGCCGTCGGCGGCGGAGGTCGCGGCGAACACGGCGACGCTGGCGATCGCACAGGTGCCGGCCGAGGCGACGATGCACGCCGCCGTCGCGCCGTACCCGGCGTACGTCCGCCAGTTCTTGCGGACGTTGCGGCCCACCCGCTTCAGGCCGCGCTTGACCTTCTTCCACCACTTGCCGTCGAGGTCGAAGCGGTTGACCGGGTCACCGCCCACGTATTCGTAGGCGTTGTTGCCGCCGCCGTAGACCGGGTCGACGGACAGGAAGCGGCCGGTCGCCGGGTGGTACAGGCGCACGCCCATCAGCGTGAGACCGGTGAGGGTCTCGGCCGAACGCTGCTTGCCGCCCAGCCAGTTGTAGCGGGTCGGGGCCTGCCCTGCGCGCGGGTTGCCGTACTCGTCGGAGTCGAGCGCGACCACCGCCCGGCTCTTGTCGAGGGGCAGCTGGAGCGCCACGTCGCCGTGGACGGAGGTGAGCTGCAGCACCGCGTTGCCGGTCTTGTCCGTCGTGGCGGCCAGGTCTCCGGACGCGGAGTCCACCATGCGGGTCAGGGCGCCGGTGGCGGTGTCCTCCACGATCCAGCGGGGGTTGTCGCCGTCGCTGTCGTAGTGGTTGACCTTGGACTGCTCCTTGGTCCAGGTGGTGCCGGAGCCGGACTCGACCGTCCAGGAGCGGAACCGCAGGGCGGCGTCGAGCTGCCAGGTCTGCCGCTTGCCGCCCTCCGTCTGCCGGTGCACCAGGTCGTTGGCGTAGTAGCCGAGCGAGCCGTTGCCGGGGGCCGCCGTGGTGCGGCCGAAGGCGTCGTAGGCGTAACCCGGGTCGACGATCCGGTCGGCGCTGTCGTAGGTGTGCTTGGCGGTGGTGCCTCCCGAAGCGGGGCAGTCGGCGCCGGGCGTGCCGGTCGCGGTGGTCAGGGAGGTGCGGTTGGCGCGCGCGTCGAAGCCGTAGGCGCGGCGCGTGCACACCGTCTCCGCGGTGTCCTCGACGGTGGTGAGGCGCCCGGTGGCGTCGTAGCGGTAGCTCTGCCCCGACAAGGCCGCGTGCTCGGTGACCTGGCCGTGGACCGACTTGGTCACGGTGTCGGAGTAGACGGTCGTGCCGTCGCCGTCCCGCGTGTAGGTGCGGTCCGTGACCGCCCCGGAGGTGTCCTCGGTCTGCGTGAGGGTGTAGCCGCCGGGCAGCTTCTCGCTCGCCACCGAGCCGTCGGCGTCGTACGCGGCCTGGAACGTGCCCGCGACGGAGTCGACGGTCTTCGTGGCCAGGCCGCGGGGCTCGGCCGCGGTGTCGTAGGTGTACGTGACGGTGGACGGCGCCGTGTCGGTGACCTTCACGGGCCGGCCGAGCAGGTCGTACTCGGTGGTCGTGGTGCCGCCGTCGGCGTCGGTGTACGCGATCTGGCGGCCCAGCTTGTCGAACGTCTTGGTGAGGCTGCCGCCCGTGGGCGACGTCGTCCGCACCGCCTGTCCGGTGGCCGGGTCGTACGCGGTCGTGGACTCCGGGACCTTCTCGCCGGTGCCGCCGGTGACGGCCACGCCGGTCTGGCGGCCCGCGTCGTCGTACGTGGTCGTGGTCGTGCGGGTCACGCCGTTCGCGGTCTCGGTGACCTTCGCGGGGCTGCCCCACCAGTCGTACTCGGTGGTGGACGTCGGCAGCTGCTTGGGCTGGCTGCCGCCGGTGACGTCGCCGCCCGGCGAGACCTCGCAGACCAGGTCGGCCCACTCCGGGCGCCCGGCGCACCGGCCGCTGCCCGTCGCCGACCAGTAGCTGGTCACGCGCGTCCCGGCGTCCGAGCCGTTCGCGCCCGGGAGGAGCTGCTTGACGACCCTGCCCTGGGCGTCGTACTCGGTGGTCGTGGTGAGCGCGAGCCCGCCCGGGTCCTGGATCGTCTTCGCGGGCTGGCCCTTGGCCCAGTCGAACACCGTCTGGGTCACGCGGCTCTCGCCCATGACCCCCGGGTGCTCGCGCACCTCGGCGCCCGTCGTGACCTTGGTGACCTGGTCCTTGACCTTGGCCGTGCCGTCCGAGGGACGCCCGGCGTCGTACTCGTTGACCGTCCTGGCACGCGCGGCCACCGACGTGCCCGCCGGGACCAGCGTGGTGGCGCCCGACTTCAGGTCGGCCGTCAGGTCGACGCGCCGCAGCGGGCCGAGCTCCTCCAGCTCGCGGGTGCCGTTGTCGTTGTACAGCGAGCGGGTGGCGAGCAGGTCGGCGCGCTCCGCCGGGGTGAGCCCTGCCAGGCCCAGGTCGGCCTGGACGGCCTTGTCGGCGGCGGTCAGGCCGAGGGCGACCGCGCGGTTGGCGGCGCTCAGCTCGCGCACCGCGTTGCCGAAGCGGTCGGACTCGGTGGTGGTGAGGTGGCCGCCGGGCGTCGCCGTGTTGACCTCTCGGCCCGACACGCCCAGGTAGTGCACGTCGGCCCGGCGGTACGCGGCCGCGGTGAGCTCGTCGCCGGAGTGCGCGGACGGCACGGCGTCGGCGGGCAGGACCGCCGCCGCGTCCGTCGGGGCGTCGAGCTGGCCCCACGCCTTCACGTCGGACGCGCCCATCTTGTACGGGGCCTTGGCGCCGGTCAGCGGCACGTCGTAGACGACGGATGTGCTCGCGGTGCCCTCCTGCGTGCCGGTGGTGCCCGGCTTCAGACCGGAGCGGGACGCCTTCAGGAGCATGCCCTCACCGGCGGTCGCGGCGCTGCCCGCCTTGCCGTACGTGAAGGTCCAGGGCAGTTCGCCGGGCGGGGTGTACGTGGTGACCCGGCCCGCCCCGTCGTAGTCGTAGGCGGACTTCAGGGCCGGGCTGATCTGCGGGTTCCAGGCCTGGCGCAGCCGGCCTGCGCCGTCGTAGGCGTACTTCTGGACGGACTTGGCGGTGGCCTCGGCGGCGCCGGGGGCGGTGGCCCACAGGCGCAGCTCCCTGACCCGGCCCTCGTGGTCGCCGAGGGTCTCGCCGGACGCGGTCGTGCGGTCCGCGTACACGAACTCAAGGACGCGGCAGCCCTTGGTGGCCGGGGTGGCGGTGCAGGCCGCGGCGGACGCGGCCGACGTCGGCGCGACCACGCGCTTGGGCCGGGCCAGCTTCTTGCCGTCGACGGTCACGGACTCGGACACGATGGTCGTCGTGGAGTTGGCGAGCCCGTCGAGGAGGGTGCTGGACACCTGCCAGGTGGTGGCGGCGGAGTCGGTGCGGGTGAACTCGGTGACGGTGCCCTCGGTGTCGGTGAGGGTGAACGAGCCGGTGACGCCGCCCTTGAGGGTGAGGTCCTCGGAGCCGGGCTCCGGGATCCAGGCGCTGTTGGCCGCGTTCGCGGTGAAGTGGGTCTCCTCGCCCTCGGCGTCGACGACGGCCACGGCCGTCGCGGAGATCTTCCGCAGGTGCGAGAAGTCCGAGTCGGTGAGCTCGGCGGCGGTGCCCGCCACCCACTCCTTGCCGAAGATCGGCGCCTGGTTCTCCTGTCTGGCGCCCTTGTCGGGGGTCCGCGACGAGGCGGTGCGGCTCACCGACAGGTCGAACGCGGAGGCGTCCGTGGCGGACAGGGTGTGGTCACCGGTGAGCAGGTTCACCGAGCCGGGGCCCGTCTCGGCGGTCGCGGCGTCGCCGGCGTTCCGGTCGACGACGACGGCGAGCGGCGCGGTGCTGCCGGTGGCGCCCTTCGGCCCGGTGAAGTCGGCCTTGACCTGGACGCTGCCGTCGGGGTCGACGGTGTCGGTGGCGTTCCACACCAGCCTGTCGCTGCGGCCCCCGGTCAGGTCCACGGGCCAGCCGCCGAGCGGGCTGCCGCCCGCGCTGACGTCCTTGGCGGGGATCCGCACCCAGTCGTCGGCCTCGGCGCGGCGCCACGAGAAGGACACCTTGTCGAACTTCTCCCCGTCGGCCTCCGCGAGGAGCGGAAGGCGGCGTGCGGTGCGCTCGCCCTCGGCGGGCCGCACGAAGCCGCCGGGCCCCGCGTGGAAGGTGTACTCGATGGCCTCGGACTTGTTGTCGGCCTTGTCGGCGGCGCGTACCTGGAGGGTGTGCGTGCCGTCCTTCGGCGGGGTGACGGAGATGTTCTTCGCCGCGCCCGCGCCGCCGGTGGGCTCCTTCGTCCACGTCACCCCGTCCAGGGACCACTCCAGCCAGTGGTGGTCGGAGCCGGGCGGCGTGACGGTGAACGTGCCGGGCTTGCCCGCGCCCTTCACCCAGGCGTCCTTCGGGTAGTCCGTGGACGTGACCTTCGTGGGCGCGGACGGCGCGGAGGTGTCGACCGTGAAGGTCTTCCACGCCGACCAGCCGGTGTTGTAGTGCGCGTTGTCGTACGGAGACGTACGGAACTTGTACGTCTTTCCGTGCGCGAGCACGCCCGACGGCACGGTCACCGACGCGACCTGCCCCGACGGCACGTACTTCGACACCAGTACGTTGCCGACCTGCTTGTCGGTGGCGGTGTCGAAGATCTGGAAGGTGCCGTTGACCTTGTCGCCGTCCGCGTCGGTGAAGGTGTCGCGGAGCGTCGGGGTGAGGCTGTTCACCACGTACGCGCCGCCGTAGGAGAAGTACGGCGGGCCCGCCTCCTGCTTGGTGCCGGTGCGCGGCCGGTAGTTGTAGGTGACGGTCAGCTTGGGCGGGCGGGTCGCGGCGTTCGCGGAGTTGACCCGCTTCCACTGCGCGACCACGGTCTCGTTCGCCGCGCGCAGGCCCATGTGCCCGCGGGCGGCCTTCGCCGAGGCCCACTCCTGGACGAGGGCCGTCACGTCGGCGTTGATCCAGCCGTCGGGCGCGCCGGTACACGCCGGGTTGCCGCGCGTCTCGTTCGACGTCGCCTTCTTCGCGGTCCACCCCGGCTGCGCGGTCCAGCGCGAGGAGGTGGACGCGGCTCCCGCGGACCACACCTCCCACGGCTGGGCCTTGCAGTCCTTGTCGTTGGCGGAGTGGAAGTTCCACAGCGAGAGCTCGGCGTCCATGACGAGCGCGTCCTGGACCGGCCGGGTGTCCCAGGAGATGAAGGAACGCGCCGTGCGCGGCGTGCCGTTGGCGTTCTTCGTGCCGGGGTTGCCGAAGTCGAGCTCGGTGTCGGTGGACCAGTCCCGGGTCTCGCCCTGCTGGACGTACGTGTCGAAGACGTTGGCCAGGGCGGAGGTCGACGGGTCGACGGTGACGGGGTACTTGGTCTTCGGGTCGGCGAGGAACTCCGCGTCCGGGGTGACGACGAGGTCGACGCCGCCCTTGACCTCGACGGCCTTCATCGCCACCGGGGCGCGGCGGGTGTGCTCGCCGGAGACGGGGTCGACGGTGGCGTCCCACATCACGGGCGCGGGCATGACGGCCCGCTTCTTGTCCTTCTTGCCCCGGCGCTCGGTGAACGTGAGGCTGCCGTCCTTGTGCTGCCGGACCTTGAGGCCCTTGGCGCGCAGGGGCAGCGTGTAGCCGTAGTCCTTCTCGGCGGGCTTGCGCTTGATGTCCACGAACTGCTCGAAGCCGGTGCGGGTGGCCTCGACCACCACGTCGGCGCCGGGCACGGCGTTCTCGTACGTGGCGCGGGTGCCGTCCAGCTTCGGCACGGGCAGGCCGCCCTTCCACCGGAGCGTGATGCGCTGGTCGCCCTCGCCGAGGGTGACCAGGTCACGGGCGGCGCCGTCCTGGTCCATGCGGGCCAGGCGCTTGCCGCCGGGCGCGCCGAGCTCCAGGCCCCGGGGGTGGGCCTTCGGCTCCACGGACCCGTCGTCGTTCTTCACCAGGTCGAGGTCGACGTCCCGCCACTTGCCGGTCCCGTCGTCCTCGAACCGGGTGGGTCCCGCGGTCAGTTCGGTGGTGAGGCTGCCGTTCGGGTTGGCCCAGGTCGTCGACGTCTCCGTGCGCTCCGAGAGGGCCTCGATCCGCTTGCCGTGCAGGCGGGCGGTGACCCGGGCCGACGCGATGTCCGCGGCGGTCGTGGCGGTGGGCTCGGCCGCCTTGGCCGCGGCGGGCTCCGCGGGCGCCGCCGTCGCGGCCTCGGCGCCGTACAGGCACGACACGGCCATGAGCAGCGCGAGGCCGGTGGCGAGCGGCTTCGGCCCGGTCCCGTCGCCGAACCGTCGGCGTCTTCGGTACCCGGTGTCCTCGGGCACGGGCGCGTGTTCGCTGCGGTGGTGCACAGTCTCCCCTTGGTGTGGGTGCGGTGGTGGTGGCTGTGGGGGGGGGTGTGGGGTCTGGGCGCGGCACTCCGCGGAGGCGTGCACGCGGGCAGCACGGCATCGCCGAGCGGCGGTCGTACGGGGCCGTCGGCGGGGTCCAGCGGGTGGACGGGCTAGGGCTCGATCAGGCCTGCCCTGATGGCGTACCGGGTCAGGGCGAGCCGGTCGCGCAGGCCGAGCTTGTGGAGCAGGTTGGCGCGGTGCCGCTCCACGGTCTTGGCGCTGATGGTCAGCAGGTCGCCGATCTCCTTCGAGGTGTGCCCCTCGGCGACGAGCTTCAGGATCTGTTCCTCCCGGTCGGTGATCGCCTTGCGGGGCAGCGCCCGGCCCTGCCGCAGCAGGTCGAGGTACTTGCGGATGAGGGTGCTCTCCGCGCCCGGGTAGATGAACGGCTCGTTGCGCATCGCGGCCCGGCAGGCGGCGACGAGGTCGCGGTCGGCGACGGACTTGAGCACGTACCCGCACGCTCCGGCCCTGAGGGCCTCGAAGAAGTACTGCTCGTTGTCGTACATGGTCAGGATCAGGATGCGGGGCCCGTCCGGCAGCCGGGACAGCTCCCGGGCCGCCTGCAGCCCCGTGAGACGCGGCATCGCCACGTCGAGCACCACGAGATCCGGCCGCACCTCCCTGGCCAGCGCGAGCGTCTCGGCCCCGTCCCCCGCCTCGGCCACCACGGAGAGGTCATCCTCCCCGTCCAGGATCAGCCGCACCCCGCGGCGGACCAAGGCGTGGTCGTCAGCCAGCAGGATCCGCGTGGCGGCGGAAGCGGAAGCGGTCGCGGTCGCGCCGGTCATGCGGGGCCTTCAGGGGCGTCGGAGACGTACGGGACGGGGGGCACGGCTGGGTGGTCGGGTGCGGCGGGACTCGCGACGGAACGCCCCGTCGCGGCGGGCGCGGCGGATGCAAGGGACGCGGCGGATGCGGCGGCGCGGTCGGTCCCGGCGCGGCGGTCGGTCCCGGCGCGGCGGTCGGTCCCGGCGGGGCGCGTGGTGGTGCGGCCCGCCGGGATCCAGAGGCGTACGACCGTGCCCGTACCGGCCCTACCGGCCCCCGCCGGGTCCGCCCCCACCGTCAGCCGTCCCCCGAGGAGCAGGGCGCGCTCCCGCATGCCCCGGATGCCGGAGCCTTCCGCGGCGTCGCGCAGGCCGCGGCCGTCGTCGCGGACGATCAGTTCCACCCCGTCCCGTACGCACCGCAGGGCCAGCTCGGCCCGGCCGGTGCCCGCGTGCCGCGCGGTGTTGGTGAGGGCCTCCTGCGCGACGCGGTACACCACGAGTTCGGCCTCCCCGTCCAGGCGGGGCAGGCCGGGGTCGAAGCGGTCGCGGACGGTGAGCCCCGACTCGCCGAACTCCCCGGCGAGGGACTTCAGGCCGCTCACCAGGCCGAGGTCCTCAAGGACGCCCGGCCGCAGCCGCCGCGCGATGCGCCGGATCTCGTCGAGGCTGCCCCGGGTGGTCTCCTGCGCGGCCCGGAGCTCCTCGCGCAGCGGCTCGGGCGCCCGGTCGGCCGCGCGCTTGACCTGCAACAGCACGGCGGTGAGGGTCTGCCCCACCTCGTCGTGGAGCTCCCGCGCGACCCGGCGGCGCTCGGCCTCCTGGGCGGACAGGGCGCGGGCGCTGCTGGTGGCGCGCTCGCTCTCGAGCCGGTCGAGCATGGCGTTGTAGGTGCCGATGAGCTGGGCCACCTCGCCGTGCCCCGCGACGGCGGTCCTGGCCCCGGGCCGCAGCAGATCGGCGGCGGCCATGGCCCGGCTCAGCCGCTTCAGCGGGGCGAGCCCCACCCGGAGCAGCACGGCGTTGGCCACGAGCATCGCCACGACCCCGCCGAGCACGACGAGCGCCTCACCGAGCAGCACCGGGCTGGACACGGTCACCATGGGGCTGAGGAGCAGCAGCGCGGCGACGACGAGCACGACGGCGTTCATCGAAAAGATCCGCCAGAACAACGACACCGCACTCCCTCTCTCCTACAACAGCACCCCTATCCTCCCGGACCGGACGCGGCCGATGTATCCCGTCGAACCGGACCAGTTTGGGCAGACGGCGGCCCGGAATCCATCCGTGGTGACACCCATTTCGGGGCGGTGACACCGGATTGCGGGGCGTTACGGAGTGACGTACTCCACATCGGAGCAGCGCGGCCATCGCCGGGGCGGCGGCTCGGGGCCCTACGCCGCCCGACCGTGCAGAGAGCACCTACGGAAACAGCGAGGCAGGGAACGACTACGCATCCGGCCGTCGACGCCTCTCAACCCAAGCTTCCGCCGACTCCGCCATGGCCGTCAGCCAGGGAACGTGCGGGTCCCGTCCAGAGAAGTAGCGGTGCATCCGAAGACTGGCCAGGGCGAACGCGTCGATGGCCCTCGGGTCGGCACTCGTCCAAGCCGAGCACCGGGAAGCCCAGCCTTCGGCAGATTCCGGCGTGTGCCCGGCCGCGATGAGCTGCACGACGAGACAGCCGGGGTCGATGAACGCCGCTCCCCGGGTGGGCCACGACCAGTCCACCACCCACGTTCCTCGTTCACCGATGATGATGTTGCTGGGGTTGATGTCCGAATGGACCAGGGTGTTCCCACGGAAGAGAGCCGCCTCAGAGGCGCTGGTGGCGAACCTGTCCCACCGGTCCTCCGACCAGCCCTTCGCGGCCTCAGGAAGTCCCAGTCCTGCGATGCGGTCCAGGGTCTCGATCACCGCGCTCAGGTCTGACGATCCCTTCTCGAAACGCGATGCCCTACCTTCGATGACTTCGAACCCGAGGATGATCCACCCGTCCTCGTCACCGCCCGCGCTCCACACCAACGATGGGGAGAGGGGCTGGACGAACGGATTGATCGCCTGTTCCCGGAGAAGGGAGTCCTTCCGCCCTCCGGGAACGTTGAACATGGCCTTGACGAAGAACCGGCCCTTCTCACCTTCGACGACCGCGGCGAAGTCCGAACTGAATCCGCGGGCCGGAGTCCGGACGTGACCGACTGCCCCCGTGTGCGGGTGGATCAGTTCCTCAAAGTGCGAGTCGGGAAGGCCGGTCATGCCAATTCTCCTCGTGCGTCAGTTCCTGGGCTTGCATTCGCTGGGCGGGGTCCCTGGGCGGCACGCGGCGTTCGGTTCGCAGCGTGGGTCGCACGGATTCTGGGGGACACAGTCGGGACGACATGCCTTCGTCTTCTCCTTGCCCCGGCGTGCGCCTTCGATGGAGGCGACCGCCCAAGCCAGCGCGGGGCCGCTCAGGATAGAGGCCAGCGAGGCGTCCTGGACGTTGCCAACACCCATCCAGGTGGAGAAGACACACGGGGACACCTCACCGTTGGGGCCGATCGAGGCCCTGCGGTCACCGCACATGCCGCACAGGTTCGAGGCGTCCGGTTCCTGACCACCGCCTCCCCGTCCGAACTCGCGGATCCGGTCGGCGCCGATCTCCTCCACGCCCATCATCCGAAGGTCGCGCTTCGCGGTCCAGATCTGTCGCTTCCTGTTCCCGACGACGCCGGCACGGATCGGGATGTCCAAGCTGATCGCCTTGGCGATGTTGTCGCGAGTCCTGGCGTGGCTCGGGCGACGAGTGACCTGGTTACGCCTCGCGGGCTTGTTCGAGTAATACGAGGTGGCAATCGACATGCCCTCCCGCTGAAGCACGGCCCACCAACGCTCCGAGACGTGAACCAGGTTGCTGTAGACCTCCACCTTCATATCGAGAGCCAGAGCGCGCTCCGCTACCTCTATCGCGTGGGGGTACAGCGTTGGCTCTCCACCGATCAGCGTGACATTGCTGACGCCGATCTCCGCCGCCTGGCCCAGCACGCTGAACCAGTCGTTCCGGGTCATCGTGCCGTGGTCACCGTCCGGTCCGGACGAGTTGTAGCAATGCCCGCAATTGAGCTGGCACCTGCGAGTCACGTCGAGCCACAGCGACTCGGCGCCAGGAGTTCCTTCCCGCTTCGCTCCGATGGGCGTCACATGCCGTCCTTCCCTCGTAGGGCTACCGCACTTGTCCCTCCCCTTACGTGTCGGTCGCTCCGCAAGAGGTCGGGCGATTCCCCCGCTCGGACCCGCGCCGGGGCCGCTGAGCGAGCCGTACCGTCCGGCACAACCGGACGGGAATCGTGGCTACGCGGTGGCGGCCTCGCCGAGCACGTAGAGCGGCTGCTTCAGGCCCCACGCGCGTGCCTTCGCAGCGTTGCGGATCCGCCGGGCTTGATACGGGAACGCGAACTGGTGCAGTCGGCTCAAGGGCACCCAGGTCAGGGCTGCGAGCTCGTCTCGGGCCGCGTCCGGCAAAGTGACCGCCGCGGCCTCCGCAACCGACAGCTGTCCCCCGTCGCACACGAAATTGATGCCTTCGGTGCTCGTGCCTTCCTCGCTCTCCGGGACCTGATCGGTACAGAGGTAGTGCGAGATCGGACGCCGCAGCCCTGTCTCTTCCAGCAGCTCACGGGCCGCGGCGGCGGCAATGTCCTCGCCCTCATGCGCGTTCCCGCCCGGCAGCTGCCACCCAAGCCGTTTCCCGGCGTGCTTGTACTTCGGCTTGACCATCAACACCTCGTCCCCCTCGTTGAGGACGAAGACCAGACATCCGAGCCGCCTCGGAGGCTGGTCGGTCGGGTCCATGTCGCCGTGCATCATTGCTCCTATTTCGTTGTGTCGAGGCTGAGTCACGAAGAACGGGTGAGGGCGAGTGCCATGAGCAGGACGGCGCTGACGATGAAGCACACTCCGGCGATGACCGCCGTAACTGCGCAGCAACCAGGCCCAGGGGTGTGGGGCTTCGCGGCCATCACAGCTCGAATGCCGTGAGATCGACCTGATCGGCTGCGGCAAGCTCGTCCACCGACACAGCCGGGCTCAAGTTCTTGCGCTCGGCGTCCCAGGCGAGCCCGGCCCGGGAACGGAGCTGAACGAAGGGCCCCTCTGCGTCCATGACCCTGCCGACAGACCGCTTCGCCGAGTCGTAGACCATCTGCCCCCGGTCCGGGTTCACAGGAGTCCCTCCAGGCCCTCTTCGACGGTGCGCAGGATCCGTGGCGTTGCCGGATCAAAGGTCAGCGGCCACCAGTCCGGCGCCTGCGCCTGAATGCCACCGGCCCCTATGCGCGCCGTCAGCTCTTCGACGTCGCCCATCCACCCAAGGGCGGTCGTTTGCTGCTCATCGGCCATGGCGTCACTCCGTCTGATGATCGACCGCGATCCCCGGCGATCTCCCTTGCCTCTACGCAACCGCACGAGCACCCACAGCGGTACTGTGAGAGCCAAGCGGAAGTATGAAAGCCATGAACGCCGCACTGTCTGTGGGGAGTTGAAGACATGGCGAGGCGCACGCGTACGCCGAACTTGGGCTTAGAGAGACTGCTTGAGCAGACGAGATGGAGCCGTTCTCAGTTCGCGATCATCGTGAACCGACTCGGCGCGGAAGCCGGTTTGACGCTCCGCTATGACCAATCAGCCGTCTCCCATTGGGTTCGCGGTACGGTGCCAAATGCACCGGTCAGGCGCGTGATCCTTGAGGCGTTATCCCGAAAGTTGCAACGCCCCGTGACACACGCCGAAGCCGGGCTTCCGGTCGCACCGTCCGACCATGCCCCGCAGGGCGTCGACACCGTGGAACAACTTGTCGACCTAGGGAGGGCCGATATGGACCCCACGCGCCGTGGTGTCATTGCCGCAGGCGGACTGTTCTCCGCAGCATTGGCGGTTCCTCTGTTCGCCGACGTGGCGCACGCCGCGGAAGTTGCCCCGGTGACTCCTGGTAAGGCAACAGTTCGGATCGGTTCAGGTCAAGTCGAGTCAGTTCGTAAGATGACTGACAAGATTGCGGACATCCTCGACGAACTTGGGGGTGCCCACGCCCGTCCTATGGCGGCAGCCTCCTGGTCCACACAGTAGGCCCATGGCTTCGCGCTGAAGCTTCCGAGGCGGTCAGGAAGGACATGTACGCCGCGGCCTCTGACCTGACCTACCTGACTGGGTGGATGGCGATGTACGAACGAGATCACCGCACTGCTCAGGACTACTACACCCGGGCGCTGGAACTTGCGGGCCATGCGGATGATCACGTGACGTACTGCCGGACTCTGCGGGGAATGAGTCTCCAGGCAGCCAACCTTGGGTACGGGCCCCGCGCGTTGCAGCTTGCCGATTCGGCGGCTGAGGCCGCCCCGAAGGCCGGTCCACGACTCCGAGCGTTCCTCACCGGGCAGCAAGCCCACGCCGCCTCGATGGTCGGTGATCACAGGCGCGCGCGACGCCTGCTGACGGAGACCGAAACATCGCTCATGAAAGCGGATAGTCGTCGCGAGTCAATCGGGGGGTACGACCAGTCGGCGTACGCCTTCCACGTGTCCCACGTGCTGTACGAGGGGAAAGACCTCCCCGGCTCGATCGGGGCTCTCCAACAGGCACTGAAGGCGCAGCCCAAGAACGAACGTCAAGGCCGAGTCCACTTCAACGCTGTTCTAGCCCAACGACAGTTGCAACATGGACATCTGGACGCGGCATGCGAGTCGTGGGGGCGGTTCCTCGACGACTACGAACACATCTCCTCTGCGCGAGGGGACGAGCACTTTGAGACCATGCAACGCCGCCTGAATCCTCATGGACACTCACGATCAGTCAAGGCGCTATCCCCTCGAATTGCTGAAGTGGCAACGCTGAAGGGCTAGCCGCCTGCCCGGCCCCACCCCCTCCCCTCTTGGAAGGGGAGGGGCTGCCCAGTTCAGACAGGGTCGCACCGTGCGGTCGGTCACCGCGCCGCTCGGGTCATCGGGTCACCGAGCAGCACGGATCCGCTGACCGCTACAGAACACCAGATACCAGGCCGGGGCAGTCACACGGAGCGGGCCTCGCAGGTTAAGTCGGGCCCCTGGTCGGCTGAAATACCGCTTCAGGGGCGTGCCCCTAGTGAGGGGGCAGACGAGTCGGGCTGTACGCCGGGTTCTGTCGCCCGGGCGCCTCGCGGCGGCCGGGGAGACGGCCATCCATCTAGGGCCCACGTTGCCGTGGGCCTCGTGCGGTCTACCCGCGGACTCGGGCGGGCAGCCCTCGAACGTCCGCGCAGAGCGCGTTTCACGGCGCTCCTCTTGACCTTGCTCCAGGTGGGGTTTACCTAGCCGCCTGAGTCACCTCAGGCGCTGGTGGTCTCTTACACCACCGTTTCACCCTTACCGAGGGCCGGAGCCTTCGGCGGTCTGCTTTCTGTGGCACTGTCCCGCGGGTCACCCCGGGTGGCCGTTAGCCACCACCTTGCCCTGTGGAGCCCGGACGTTCCTCGGAGAGGTCCACAAGGACCTCCACGCGGCCGTCCGCCCGGCTCGTCTGCCGTGCCGACCATGGTACCCGCCGTGACCGGCCCCGCGGTGCCGAGGCCGCCGTGGCCAGGAACGAGCCCGCCAGGATCAGGGCGAACGCGGCCCAGAAGGCGGGGGTGAGGTGTTCGGAGAGGAAGGCGACGCCCGCGACCGCCGCCACCGCCGGGTTGACGTACGTGAAGACGACGGCCCGGGTCGGGCCCGCCTCGTGGATGAGTTCCAGGAAGACCACGAAGGCCAGGGCCGTGCAGATGACGCCGAGGCCCGCGAGGGCGGCGAGCGTCCTGGCGTCCGGGACCTCGCCCGGCCAGGTCGCCGCCGCCGCGGGGGCGTACACCACCGCCGCGAGCGCCAGGCACGGGGCGATCAGCTGGAGCGTCGGCACCTGCCTGAGGTGGCGGGCCACGATCAGCGGGGCCGTGGCGTAGCCGAGTGCCGTGATCAGGACCTCGGTGAGCGACCAGGCGTCGCCGCCCGTCAGGTGCGGGACGGTGAGGACGGCGACCCCGGCGAAGCCCAGGCCGAGCCCGGTCAGGCGGCGGGCGCCGAAGCGTTCGGTGTCGCCGAAGAAGCGGGCGAGGGCGGCACCGATGATCGGCACCGCGGCGATCAGGAGGCCCGCGGTGGAGCTGGACAGGTGCCGTTCGGCGTCGGTCAGGGTCCACCAGGGGCCGAGGATCTCCACCGCGGCGAAGGCCAGCATCGGGCGCCAGTGGGCCTTCACCACGCGCGGGAGCCCGCCCTGGCGTATCGCGAAGGGCAGCAGCAGCGCGGCGCCGAGGGCGCAGCGCGTGAACACCACCATCGACGGTGTCAGATCACTGTCGACCGCCACTTTGATCATCAAGTACGGGATGCCCCACAGGACACCCATGAGGGAGAAGAGGAACCAGCCACGTGCCGTCATGCCCGCAGTGTGCGGAGGGGCGGTGAGGGGTGTCTTGAACGTTGTTGCGGGGCGGCCCCGCGCACGCTGTCGCGGTACGCCGCCGGCGTCACCCCGAGCACCCTCCTGAACCAGCGCGTCAGATGGGCCTGGTCGGCGAAGCCCACCAGGGCCGCGACCTCCGCCGGTCTGCGCCCCGCCTCCAGGAGCGCGCGGGCCCTCGCGACCCGGTGCTGGGCCAGCCAGGCGTAGGGCGGCATGCCCATCGTCGTACGGAAGGCGCGCAGCAACTGGTAGCGAGAGAGGCCTGTTTCGGCCGCCAGCTGGGCGAGCGTGGGCGGGGCGCCGAGGTCGTCCGCCAGGCGGTCGCGGACCGCGAGGGCTATGGAGGCCGCGCCCGGGACCGGCTCGGGGGCGGGGCGCGCGCTGCCGTGGCGGCGGGCCAGCGTGCTGAGCAGCCAGGCGATCCGGGACTCGGCGGCGAGCGCCGCCAGGGGGTCGGCGGCCGCGCCCCCGCTCAGTTCGGTGTGCGCCGCGTGCAGGGCCTCCGCCAGCTGCCGGTCGTCCACGACCGCCTCCCTGAAGTGCGGCAGGTCCCCGGTCGCGTCGGCGAGCAGGTGCGGGGCCGGGTACATCGCGCGGTACGCGTAGCCGTCGCCGGGGGCGGGGCGGCCGGTGTGGGGCTCGCCGGGGGCGAGGACGACCACGGCGCCGGGGCCGATGTCGAGGCGCCCGCCGCGGTAGTCGATGATCTCGCTGCCCGCCACGCAGACGCCCACGGTGAATTCCTCGTGGGAGTGCGGGGCGTAGCGGTGTCTGTCGAAGCGGGCTGTCAGCAGGTCCAGGGTGGTGCCGCCGCCCAGGGGCGCTCTGGTCCAGATCGCGCGTTCGCTCTTGCCTCGTTCGCTCTCGCCTCGTGCGCTCTCGCCTCGTGGGTTGCCTGCGCCGTCCATCCCCCGTCGCCCCCCTAGCTGCGCCGCGCTTCGTTGTCGTACGCCTGCGGGTTCGTTGTGGCTTGTCGCGCAGTTCCCCGCGCCCCTTAGGGGCGCTCCCCCGCGCTCCCCTCCAACGCCGCCACGCCCGTCTTCCACGCTTCCCCGAGGCCGACCCCCTCCGGGAAGCGGCCGTGGATCTCCAGGATGACCATGCCGTGCGCGAAGGCCCATACGGCGCGGGCCCGTTCCACCTCGCCGCCGCACGCGCGGAGGAGGGGGGCCGCCGCCCGCTCCTCCAGGCCGGGCGGCAGGGCGTGCCGGGGCAGGGGGCGCTCGGTGCCCAGGCGGTAGAGGTGGGGGTGGGCCAGGGCGTGGGCACGGTAGGCGTCGGCGAGCGCGGCGAGGGAGCCGGGCGCGCGGGCCTCGGCGGCCTCGCAGGCCTCGGCGGCCCCGGCGAGCTGCTGGGCGATCAGCTCGACCTCGACCGCGGCCTTGTCGGGGAAGTGCTTGTACAGCGAGGGCGCCTTGATGCCGAGGCGGTCCGCGAGGGAGCGCATGGTCAGCGCCTCGGGGCCCGCCTCCTCCACGAGGGCGCGGGCCGCCGTGACGATCTCGCGGGCACGGGCGGTCAGCCGCTGGTCAGCCACGCTGGAAACCTTCCTTCGTACGCAGTCCATAGCCGAAGGCGCGATCGTACGAGATGTGGGCGAGCCAGGCGCACAGGGCCGCGAGCACGGGCGGCCAGGTCAGGGGCACGACGGTGTAGACGGCGAGGAGCGCGAGGGGGACCAGGGCGCGGTGGGCCGCGTTGTAGTACGGGACGGCGCGGGGCGGGAGCTGGCCGCGGGCCGTGCGGGGCGCCTCGCTCAGGCCGACGAAGAGGGCCAGGTCGGGGGCGAGGGCGAAGAGGAGCGCGGCGGCGCCCGCGGGCCAGCCGTGGTGGACGCCCTCCAGGACGGCGAGGACGGTCCAGAAGACGGCGGCGGCGAGCCATCCGACGCGGAGCGCGGTGCGCGGGGCCGTGCGGGCGGGGGCCTTCGGGGCGGGAGTGGCGACGGTGGTCATGGGGTCTCCTCGATATGCGACATGCGACATGCGATGCGCGGTACGCCATACGCGGCACGTGGTACGCCATACGCGACATGCGGCTAACGCCGTTAGCCAGAACGGTATGGCTAACGGCGTTAGCCGTCAAGGCCCGGGCGTGCGCGACCGCTTGACCTTGCCGCAGCGTCAACGTTTCTACTGGTGACATGCGGATCGGAGAGATCGCGGCGGCCGTCGGTCTGACGACGCGCGCCATCAGGCACTACCACCACCTCGGCCTCCTGCCCGAGCCGGTGCGCCGGCCCAACGGCTACCGCTCGTACGGCCTGCGCGAAGCCATCGTGCTCGCGCGCATCAAACGCCTCACCGAGCTGGGCCTCGGCCTCGACGAGGTGCGGGACGTGCTCGCGGACGACGCCGGGCGCGAACTGACCGAGGTCCTCGCCGAGCTCGACGAGGACCTGGCCCGGCAGGAGGCGGCCGTCCGGGAGCGGCGCGCCCGGCTCGCCGAGCTGTTGCAGATGTCCAGGGAGGGGCTGCTGCCCGGTGACGGTCCCGTGTCGCCGGGGCTCGCGGACCTGTTCACGCGGCTGTGGCCGACCGATTCGGCGACCGCGGCGAAGGACCTCGAACACCTCGCCCTCTTCGACGCCATCGCCGGGGCGGGCCTGCGCGAGCGCCTCTACGAGACGCTGCGCGAGGTCGCCGACGACCCCGACCTCACCGCCCGGCTGCGGCAGGTGTACGCGCGCCTGGACGAGCTGGCCGACGCGCCCGCCGACGACCCCCGGGTCGCCCCGCTCGGCAAGGAGCTCGCGGGACTCGTCCCCGACGACATCCTCGCGGTCCTCGTGGGCGGGGGCGAGGACCGCGCGGAGGCCCGCGGCACGGGCGGCGGGCCCGCGCCGAAGGAGCGGCCCCGGCTCGGCAGCGCCTTCGGGGACGCGTTCCTCGACGACTTCGCGCCCGCCCAGGCGGCGGCCGTGCGCCACATGCTGAAGGTGCTCACCGGGACGACGGAGTGGTCACCGTGACCGGCCTCGTACGGGTGGCGCGGCGGCTCCTCGCCCACGAGCTGCGGGGGCTGCAGAGCCTCGGCCTGTGGCTGGCGCGGCGGCGGCACGGGGTCGGTCACGGTGACCGCGCGGCGGCGTACACCGGGCCGCAGACCTCGACGCTCTTCGCCTTCGCCTTCCTCGCGGTGATCGAGACGGTCGCGCTCGCCCTCGTCGTGCCGTGGCCGCTCGCGCACGCCGCGCTGCTGTTCGTCGACGCGTACACCGTGGTGCAGCTGATCGCCCTGCACGCCGCGTGCGTGACGCGGCCCCATGTGGCGGGCGCGGACGGCTCGTTGCGGGTGCGCTACGGACAACTCCTCGACCTGCGGATCCCGGCCCCGCTCATCCGCGGCGTCCGGGTGGAGCGCCGCTACCCCGAGGGCCGCGTGGTCCGGATCGGCGCCGACGGCACGGTCGACGTCTCCGTCGGCAACCAGACGACGGTCACCGTCGAGCTCACCGAGCCCGTCGCGTTCGTCCGCCCGCTGGGGCGGACGGCGTACGCCCGTGTGGTGCGGCTGCACGCCGACGACCCGCAGGGCCTCGTCGCGGCGCTGCGGCGCCCGCCGGTGGTCACCCGGGAGGCGCCGAGCCTCGACCGGGAGCTGGAGTCCCTGGCGCCCTCGGAACCCTTGGAACCCTTGGAGTCCGACTGCCCGGCGGCGGTCCCGCCGGACGCGTACGGTCTCCTCACGCGGGAGTGAACAGCACCTTCGCCTCGCCCGGGTCCGCCCGGGCCAGGCGGACGCGCAGGCGTTCGCCCAGGGGCAGGGGGGCTGTGCCGGACTCGATCCGGGCGACGACGGCGGGGGCGGTCAACTGCACGGTGCCGACGGCCGGTTCCGCCTCCTTCACGTCCACGACCACCGCGTCGAAGACCTCGCCGACGCGGTCCTTGAGCAGGGCCGCCTCGACGATGTCGACGCTCGCGCGCTCCACGGCGTTGCCGCGCCGCGTGCCCTCCGCCATCTCCTTGGGCAGCGCGGGCAGAGCCGCGAGCACCCACTCCGGCGGCGCGGCGTCCGCGCACGCGGCCAGGCACAGCTCGGACGCGTACCGGTCGACGAGGCGGCGCAGCGGCGCGGTGCAGTGGGCGTACGGCGCGGCCACCGCGGCGTGCGTCGTGAGCTCGGGGACCTCGCCGCCGCTGAACGCCGTGTACCCGGCGCCGCGCAGCAGCGTCGTGCACTCCTGGAGGAACGCGGCGTGGTGGGGCAGGCGCGGGTCGAGGGAGCGGACGAGCCCGGCGTACGGAAGGTGGTGCGGCCAGTCGATGTCGAGGGCCTTCGCGGTCCTGCGAAGGCGGCCGACCGCGCCGTCCGGGGCGGTCGGCAGCGTCCGCAGGACGCCCGTACCAGAATCGATCATGAGCTGGGCGGCGGCCATGCCCGTGAGCAGGGAGATCTGGGCGTTCCAGCCGTCGGCGGGCAAAGGCGCGCGGTAGGCGAGTTCGTAGGTGCCGCCGTCCGGGCCCTCGACGACCTCCTGCTCCGGGACGTTGAGGGAGATGCCGCCGCGCTCGACCTCCAGCTGCTCGCGGAGCCGGCCGATGTCCGCGAGCAGCGCGAGCGGCTCCTCCGCGGTGCCCGCGTCGATGTCCCGCTGCACGCCGTCGTAGTCGAGCTTGGCGCGGCTGCGGACCAGGGCGCGGCGCACGTCGGCGGATGCGGTGCGGCCGTCCGCGTCCAGGTCGATCGTCCACACGAGCGCGGGGCAGGTCTGGTCCGGCAGCAGGCTGGCCGCGCCCTCGCTGAGGGCGGTCGGGTGCAGCGGCACCTTCTCGTCCGGGAAGTAAAGGGTGGTGACGCGCCGGTGGGCCTCGGTGTCGAGGGGGCCCTTCGGGGTGACGTACGCGGCCACGTCGGCGATCGCGTACCGCACGCGGTAGCCGCCGCCCGCCCGGCGCGACAGGTGCATCGCCTGGTCGAGGTCGACGGACGTCGGCGGGTCGATCGTGAAGAAGGGGACGCCCGTCGCGTCCTCGTCCGGCAGGCGCGGGGCCGCGGCGGCGCGCTCCGCCTCCGCGAGGGCCCCCGCCGGGAACTCCTCGGGTACGTCCAGCCTGGTGCGCAGCTCCCGCAGGGCGGCCCGCAGCGGGGCCTCGGCTGCGCCGGTCACTCGGAGATGGCGCCGGGGCATACCCCCGAGCGTAGGCCCGGTCCTGCGGGGCGGCACGCCGGATGTGCCACGGTAGGCCGTCGATCGCCCGCGAGTCCCGTCGTGGCTGGTCGCGCCCACGCGGCGGAGCCGCACATCGACACGGGCCCGCGCCCCTGAGGGGCACTCCCGGGACAGACACGCCAGCGGGAAGGATCCAGCCCGTCCGGCGTTTGAGGACGAGCGCGCAGCGCGACAAGGGGCTGCGGGGCACCACCCCGTACGCTGGCGCGGGGGCCGAGCCCCGGCCCCGTATCCCTCCGAAGGAGAAGACCTTGCTCGTCCTGCTGCCGCCGTCCGAGGGTAAGGCCGCCTCCGGGCGCGGGGCGCCGCTCAAGTCCGAGGCCCTGTCGCTTCCGGGGCTCGCCGCGGCGCGTGCCGCCGTCCTCGACGAGCTCGTGGAGCTGTGCGCCGCCGACGAGGAGAAGGCGCGGGAGGTCCTCGGCCTCAGCGAGGGGCTGCGCGGCGAGGTCGCCAAGAACGCCGAGCTCCGCACCGCGGGGGCCCGGCCCGCCGGTGAGATCTACACCGGCGTCCTGTACGACGCGCTCGACCTGGCCACGCTCGACGCGGCGGCGAAGCGGCGCGCCGCGCGCTCCCTGCTGGTCTTCTCCGGCCTGTGGGGCGCGGTCTCCGTCGCCGACCGCATCCCCTCCTACCGCTGCTCGATGGGCGTGAAGCTGCCGGGCCTCGGCGCGCTCGGCGCGCACTGGCGCGGCCCGATGGCGTCCGTGCTCCCCGAGGCCGCGGGGACGGGCCTCGTCCTCGACCTGCGCTCCGCGGCGTACGCGACGGCGTGGAAGCCCAAGGGCGAGGTCGCGGGGCGGACCGCGACGGTACGGGTGCTGCACGCGCGCGTGGTGGACGGCGTGGAGCGGCGCTCCGTCGTCTCCCACTTCAACAAGGCCACGAAGGGCCGCCTGGTGCGCTCGCTGCTGACCGCGGGGGCCGCGCCCGCCTCCCCGGCGGAGCTGGTGGAGGCGCTCGGGGACCTCGGCTACACGGTGGAGGCGCAACCGCCCGCGAAGCCGACCGCCGCGTGGTCCCTCGACGTGGTGGTGCGGGACATCCACTGAGCCGTGCGGGGCCCGTGGCAGGGGCCCCGACCCCTCGCGTTGCGGAGCACGCAACGGGCTTTGCGGAGGGTGGTGGGGGCGAGGCACGATGCCCCCATGGACTCCCCCGCCGCCCAGGCTTCCGTGCTGGACCTCGCCCCCGTCATCCCCGTGGTCGTGGTGGACACCGTCGACGCCGCCGTGCCGCTCGCACGGGCGCTGGTCGCGGGCGGACTGCCCGCCATCGAGGTCACGCTGCGGACGCCGGTGGCCCTGGACGCGATCCGGGCGATCGCCGCCGAGGTCCCGGACGCGGTGGTGGGCGCGGGCACGGTCCTCTCGGCGGAGCACGTCGAGGACGCGGTGGACGCGGGGGCGCGGTTCCTGGTCAGCCCGGGGTGGACGGACTCGCTCCTGGCGGCGATGCGGGGGGCGGGCGTGCCGTTCCTGCCGGGCGTCTCGACGACGTCGGAGGTCGTGGCGCTGCTCGAACGCGGCGTGCGCGAGATGAAGTTCTTCCCCGCGGAGGCGGCCGGGGGCACGGCCTATCTGAAGTCCCTCGCGGGCCCGCTCCCGCAGGCCCGCTTCTGCCCGACGGGCGGCGTCTCCGTCACGTCCGCGCCGGCGTATCTGGAGCTCGCGAACGTCGGCTGCGTGGGCGGCAGTTGGATGCTGCCCGGCGACGCCGTCGCGGCCGGGGACTGGGCGCGGATCGAGTCCCTGGCGCGCGAGGCCGCAGCACTGCGGTAGCGAGAGCGCCCCCTAGGGCGCGGGGCTGTGTCGATATGCGGCTCCGCCGCGTGGGCGCGACCAGCCACAGACGACCCGCGGACGCCCGCCGTCCCAACGCGGCACACCCAGCGAAACGCTTGGGCTGCGCACGCTCACCGCAGGTGCCCCGTGTCGTTCAGGAGCCGGACGCTGGCGTTGCCGTCCGCGTAGTAGGCCACCGCGGACAGCGAGGCCGCCGACAGCTCCATGCGGAACAGCGACTCGGGCGGCGCGCCGAGCGCGAGCCGTACGAGCGTCTTGATGGGCGTGACGTGCGTGACGAGCAGCACGGTGCGGCCCGCGTACGCGGCCTGGAGCTTGTCGCGGGCCGCCGAGACCCGGCTCGTGACCTCGGCGAAGGACTCGCCGCCCGGCGGGGCGACGTTCGGCGAGGCGAGCCAGGACGTCAGCTCGTCGGGGTAGCGCTCGCGCGCCTCGGCGAAGGTGAGCCCCTCCCAGGCGCCGAAGTCCGTCTCGCGCAGCCCCGGCTCCAGCTGGACGTCGAGGCCGAGCCGGGCCGCGACGGTGCGGGCGGTCTCCTGGCAGCGCAGCAGCGGGGAGGAGACGACGGCCTGCACGGTGCCTCGCGCGGCGAGCGCGGCGGCGACGCGGACGGCCTGCTCACGACCGGCGTCGGACAGGGAGGGGTCGCTCCCGCCGCTGCCGGAGAAGCGCTTCTCGGGCGTCAGCGGGGTCTCGCCGTGACGCAGCAGGACGAAGGTCGCGGGGGCGCCGAGGTCGGCGGCCGTGCCCCAGCCGACGGGCGGGGTCGCGGTGCCCGTGCCGGACGGCTCGCCGGAGCCGTCGGACTCGCCGGCCGCGACGGAGCGCGCCGCCCGTACGTCGGCGGCGACGGCATCGGTGCCCGCCTTCGCCCCGCCGGAGGCCTTGCCGGTCGCCCCGGCGAGGGCCGCGCGCGCCTTGGCCGCGCCCGCGGTCGCGTCGCCGGGCGGGCCCGCGGGCTCCGCGGCGGCGCGCGACGCGGCGCGCAGGTCCGCCGTCGACGCCGCGGGCGACCACTGCTCGCCGCGCTTGCCCGCGTCCATGGCCTCGTTCGCCAAGCGGTCCGCGTGCTTGTTCTTCTCGCGCGGGATCCACTGGTAGCTGACCTGTGCGCCGGGAAGCACCGCGGCCGCCTCGGCGGCCAGGGGCTTCATGTCGGGGTGCTTGATCTTCCAGCGGCCCGACATCTGCTCGACGACCAGCTTGGAGTCCATGCGGACGCGGACCCTCGCGTCGGGGTCCAGGTCGCGGGCCGCCTTCAGGCCTGCGACCAGGCCCTTGTACTCGGCCACGTTGTTCGTGGCGACGCCGACGTACTCGGCGGTCTCCGCCAGCGTCTCGCCGGTGACGGCGTCGATGACGACCGCGCCGTAGCCCGCGGGCCCCGGGTTGCCCCGGGAGCCGCCGTCGGCCTCGACGATGAACTCCTGCGCCACGCCCGCCCCTTACAGGCCGGACTCGGAGGTGCGCACCAGGATGCGGCTGCAGTTCTCGCAGCGCACGACCTTGTCGGGCGACGCCGCCTTGATCTCGTTCACCTCGGTGATGTCCAGCTCCAGGCGGCAGCCCTCGCAGCGGCGCTGGTGCAGCTTGGCCGCGCCGATGCCGCCCTGCTTCACGCGCAGCCTGTCGTAGAGCGCGAGCAGGTCGGTGGGGACGGCGGCCGCGACGACCTCGCGGTCCTTGGTGACCGAGGCGGCCTCGCGGTCGAGCTCCGCCTGCGCGGCGTCCCTGCGGCCGGTGGCGTCGTCGAGCTTGGACTGCACGGAGGAGACCCGCTCGGTCAGCTCGGCGACGCGCTCCTGCGCGGACTCGCGGCGCTCCATGACCTCCAGGACGACGTCCTCCAGGTCACCCTGGCGCTTGGCGAGGGAGGCGATCTCCTTCTGGAGGTTCTCCAGGTCCTTGGGCGAGGTGACCGCGCCGGAGTCCAGGCGCTGCTGGTCGCGGGCGGCGCGCTGGCGCACCTGGTCCACGTCCTGCTCGGCCTTGGTCTGCTCGCGGGCGCAGTCGCTGTCCTCGGTCTGCGCGGCCACGAGCAGGTCGCGCAGCTGCGTGAAGTCCTTCGTCAGCGACTCGATCTCGGCGTGCTCGGGCAGCGACTTGCGCTTGTGCGCGAGCTGCGCGAGGCGTACGTCCAGGTCCTGGACGTCGAGGAGACGGATCTGGTCGGCGGGCGCGGCGTTCAGTTGGGGGCTCCAAAGGAATCAGAAGGGGCGCGCGAGGCGCTCCCTGCGGGGGACGACGCCGCGTGGGCGGTCCAGGGGTCGGTGACCGTCTTCGAGACGTGGACGCGAAGGCCCCATCCGTGCCGGTCGGAGATCTCGTCGAGCTGGGCGGCCGCCAGCTCGCACCAGGGCCACTCGGTGGCCCAGTGCGCGGCGTCGAGCAGCGCGAGCGGTGCCTCGGCGCGGGCCTCCGACACCGGGTGGTGGCGCAGGTCGGCGGTGAGGAAGGCGTCGACCCCCGCGGCGCGCACGGCGCCGAAGAGGCTGTCGCCGGAGCCGCCGCTGACCGCGACGGTACGGATCAGCTGGTCCGGGTCGCCCGCGACGCGGACGCCCTGCGCGGTGGCGGGCAGCCGCTTCGCTGCCTGCTCGGCGAACTCGGCGAGGGTCAGTGGGTGTTCAAGATCGCAGATCCGGCCGAGCCCGCGCCGCCCGTGCTCGTCGGCCGGGTCCGGCACGAGGGGGCGTACGACGCGCAGGCCGAGGGCGCCCGCGAGGGCGTCGGAGACGCCCGGGTCCGCGGTGTCGGCGTTGGTGTGGGCGACGTGCAGCGCGATGTCGTTCTTGATCAGGTCGTGGACGACCCGGCCCTTGAACGTCGACGCGGCCACCGTCGTCGTACCGCGCAGATAGAGCGGGTGGTGGGTGACGAGCAGGTCGGCGCCGAGCCGGACCGCCTCGTCGGCGATGTCCTGGACGGGGTCGACGGCGAACAGGACCCGTGAGACCTCCTGGTCCGGGTCACCGCAGACCGTGCCGACCGCGTCCCACTGCTCGGCCCGCTCCGCGGGCCACAGGGCGTCGAGCGCGGCGATGACTTCAGACAGACGGGGCACGGACAAAGGCTACCTGCACGCCCCTGCGCACCAGAACCGGCGCCGCTCCCGCGGCGGCGGCCGGCCGCTGCCGCGCTTCCGCCGGCGACGGCTCCCGTGACCTTCGCCACAAGGTGCTACTTGACCAGGTGCTTCCGGAGGTCGTCCAGGACCGTGTCGGCCGCGGTCACGCCGAGGCCCAGGTACCAGGTCTCGTCCGGGACGTTCTTCGCCCGGCCCTCCTTCACCGCGTCGAGCTTCTTCCACAGCGGGTTGTTCTCGGCGGCCGTGCGGCCGGTCTTCTTCGGGTCGCCGTAGACCCCGGTGAAGATCCAGTCGGCGTCCGCGTCGTCGATCCGCTCCGGGCTGATCTCCGTGGCGAGGTCGTTGACCTGCTGGTTCTTGGGCCGGGGCAGGCCGACGTCCTGGAGGATGGTGCCGATGAACGACGCCTTGGCGTACAGGCGGACGCGGTCCGGCATGTAGCGCAGCATGGTGACGGTCGGCTTCTTCGGGCCGATCTCCTCGCCGAGCGCCTTCGCCTTCTTCTCGTACGCGCCGAGCCGGGACTTCGCCTCGGCGGTCAGGTCGAGCGCGGCGGCGTTGAGGAGGTAGTTCTCCTTCCAGGTGAAGCCGGGGCGCACGGAGAACACGGTGGGGGCGATCTTGGAGAGCTGCGGGTAGAGCTTGGCGGCGCGCAGCTCGCTGCCGAGGATCAGATCGGGCTTGAGGTTCGCGATCGCCTCCAGGTTGAGGGAGTTGATCGTGCCGATGTCCTTGGGGCTTCCCGCCCGCTTCCGCAGGTAGCCGGGGACGCCGTCGTCGCCCTCGGTGGGGGCGTAGCCGACGGGCTTGACGCCGAGGGACACGACGTTGTCCAGCTCGCCGACGTCGAGGACCACGACCCGCTGCGGGCGCTGCTTCAGCTCGGTCTTGCCGAGGGCGTGCGTGAGGGTGCGCGGAAACTGGCCGGGCTTGGCCGTGGTGCCCATCCGCGCGGTCTTCTCGGCGGCCTCGGCGAAGTCCTCGCCGCCCTGGGCGACGGCCTTGCTGCCGCTGCCGTTGTCGCTCTTGCCCGTGCCGTCGCCGCCGGAGCCGCAGGCCGCGAGGGCGAGCGCCCCGGCCACGGCGAGGGCGACGGCGGCGGTGCCGCGGGTGGTTCGACGGCGTCGTACGGACATCGGTGCTCCAGGGGGACGGGCAGGGCGTGCGGGTTCCCCGGGGGCGGGCCGGCACGCAACTTAGGGTTGCCTCACCATAACCGCTCCCCCAGGCAGCACACTCACCCCCGCCTTCTCCGGCGAATCGGGACATCACCACACGTACGCGTGAAGCGACTGGCCTCGGATGCCACGCCAGTACGTGCGAAAACTAGCGTCGCGAGCGGAGGTGACCCCCCATGACAGCGCCTGTGGCCGAGCCATCGCCGCCTTCGCCGCCCACTCCCCCGGCCCCGTCGCCGCCCACGACGCCGCCCTCGATGCCGCCCTCGCCGCCGGATGCCGCACGCACCACGCGGCGCGTCGATGTGCCGGGCGGCGGGGCGGTCCTCGTGCCCGGGCCCGCGGCGCCCGCCGCCGCGCCGGAGCCGCCGCCACCGGACGTCGCCGCCGCCCCGCCCGCCGCCCCGCCCGCCGTCCTCAGCGCCGACGGGGCCTACGCCGCCCGGCTCACGCACACCGGCGGCTCCTGGTACCCCGAGCGCTGGACGCGTGCACCGGCGGGCGGCGGGCCGCCACGTCTTTGCGCTCCTGTACCCCACCGGACCCGGCACCGGCGAGGTGGCGCTCGGCAGCGTCGCGTGCGAGGGCGCGGAGCTGACCCTGCTGCCGCCCGCGCCGGACGGCCGGTACGCCTACGCCCTCGCGGCGGGCGCGCGCTCCACGGCGGTGTGGCTGGTCGCGGGCGGCTCGTTCGGGCCCGAGCACCTCGCCGAGGTCCCCGGCCGCTGCACCGGCGGCGTCTGGCTCGACCGCACCAACCGCATGCTGGCGCTCGACCGCGGGCTCGACGGACCGACCAAGACGGTGGCGGTGGACCTGGAGCGCGGCGGCGAGGTGTCGCCCCTGCTCCAGATCGCGGCCGACAGCGACGACCGGCTGCTGCTCGCCGACGCCGACAGCGGACTGCTGCTCATCCGCTCGGACGCACCGGGCGAACCCCGGCTCGGCTGGGGCGTGTTGGGCAGCACGCACCCGGTGCGGTTCCCCGAGTGCCTGCGCCTTCCCGGCCGCGGGGCGACGCCGTTCGCGATCCAGCCCGGCCAGGTCCTCACCCCGGAGGTCTGCGCGGTCGCCCTGCGCCTGGACGCCGGTGGCGACGCGCGGCCCGCGCTGTGCGCCTGGCGCCCCGCCGACCGGAAGGTCCAGCAACTGACGCCCCCCGACGGCTGGTTGCCCGGCGTCGGCCGCTGGACGCCGGAGGGGGTGCTGCGCCTGCCGTACGCCACCGGCGCGGGGCCGTGCGGCGTGGCCCGGATCGAGGCGCCCGGCGCCGCCGCCGCGGGTCCCCGCCCGCGCGGCTCCGACGGGCCCGGAGGGCGGGGCGGCGCCCCCCGGGCCACCCGGCCCGTGCCCCTGCAACAGGCACCCCTCGGGGGGCGCGCGGCGGGCGGTTAGACTCGCCCGCCGGTACGAACGATCTTTACTACGGGGTGAGTTTCATGACGACCGACACCACGACGGACACCATGGCCGATCCACGGTACGCCGAGGGCGACGAGGAGGCGGGTCACGGGCGCCACCGCGGCGCCGTGGCGGCGCACGACGAGGAGGCCGCGCCCAGCGGCCGCCACCGCAGGCAGGGCGCCGAGGGCTAGTCCCTCGCGGGGCGCCCCGGGCCCGCCCTCTCCCGACCTGGGGGCTCCGCCCCCAGACCCCCGCTCCTCAAACGCCGGAGAGGCTGAAATACAGCCGCAAGCGGCACCATCCAGCCCGTCCGGCGTTTGAGGACGAGGCCGAAGGCCGATCAAGCGGGGTCCAGGGGCGGCAGCCCCTGGTTTCGGGAAGGGGCGGGTCAGGGGATCAATCCCGCTTCAGGCCCAGCACCTCCGTCGCCGCGAAGGTCTCGCCGTCCGGGCGGGTCGCGAAGTGCGGGGTCAGTGCCTCGTCCAGTTCCTCGGCGGTGAACGCCCCGGCGGTCGCGCGGAACGTGGCGGCGACCCGGGGGCGCTCCATCACGGCCACGATGCCGCCGTGCACGACCAGGAGTTGGCCGTTGACCCGCCCGGCCGCGGGCGAGGCGAGATAGCCGACCAGCGGGGCCACGTGCTCCGGCGCCAGCGGGTCGAGCTCCCCCTCGGCCGGTTCGGCGAAGCCCGCGAACACGTCGGACGTCATCCGCGTACGCGCCCGCGGGCAGATGGCGTTGGCGGTCACGCCGTACTTGGCGAGGGCGAGCGCCGTGGACGTGGTCAGGCCGACGATCCCGCCCTTGGCCGCGGCGTAGTTGGGCTGTCCGGCGGAGCCTGCGAGGAACGCCTCCGACGAGGTGTTCACGATTCGGCCGTAGACCGGCCCGCCCGCCGCCTTGGAGCGCTCGCGCCAGTGTGCGGACGCGAACCGGACGGTGTTGAAGTGCCCCTTGAGGTGCACGCGGACGACCGAGTCCCACTCGTCCTCGGACATCGAGAAGATCATCCGGTCCCGCAGGATGCCCGCGTTGTTGACCAGGACGTCGAGCTTGCCGTACGTGTCGACGGCGAGGTCCACCAGGGCGCGGGCCTGCGCGTGGTCGGCCACGTCCCCGCAGTGCGCGACGGCCTTGCCGCCCGCGTCGCGGATCTCGGCGGCGACGTCCTCGGCGGGCCCGGCGGACGCCGTGCCGGTGCCGTCGCGGCCCGGCTGCCCGTAGTCGTTGACGACGACGCTCGCCCCGAGCCGGGCGAGTTCGACGGCCTCGGCCCGGCCGAGCCCGCGGCCCGCCCCGGTGACGACGGCCGACAGGCCCTCAAGCGGCAGCAGCACGGAAACTCCCTTCGGTCGCGGTCGCGACGTCAAATCTCTATGCAGGTCCGCAGCGCCGCACCGGTGCGCATCTGCTCCAGGGCCTCGTTGATCTCGCCGAGCTGCACCCGGTGCGTGATCATGCCCGCGAGGTCGACGCGTCCGGCGCGCCACAGCGCGATGGCCCGCTCGTAGGAACGCAGCACGTCCCCGCCGCCGTACAGGGACGGCAGGATGCGCTTCTCGTCGAAGAACAGCTCGAACATGTTGAACTGGACCTGGTCGTCCATGGCGCCCGCGCCGACCACGCACAGGGTGCCGCCGCGCCGGGTCGCCTCGTACGCGGTGCGGGCCGTCGCGGACTTGCCGACGACCTCGAAGACGTAGTCGAAGCCCTCGCCCGCCGTGGCCCGCTGCTTGGCGTCGTCGAGGGCGTCGGGCGCCACCGCCTCGCTCGCGCCGAACCGCAGCGCCGCCTCGCGCCGGGCCGCCACCGGGTCGACGGCCACGACGTGGGCCGCGCCCTTGAGCCGCGCGCCCTGGATCACCGAGACGCCGACGCCGCCGCAGCCGATGACGGCGACGGACGAACCGGCCGTCACGTCGGCGGTGTTGAGGGCAGCGCCGAGCCCGGTGGTGACGCCGCAGCCGATGAGCGCCGCGATGTCGAAGGGCACGTCGTCCGGGATCGGCACCGCGCAGGCCGCGTCGACCACGACCTCCTCGGCGAACGTGCCGGTGCCCGCGAAGCCGAAGACGTCGCCCTGCGGGCGCTTGAAGTTGGGCGTGCCCGCGTTCATGAACCCGGCGAGGCACAGCTCGGTCTGCCCGCGCCTGCACGCCGGACACGCACCGCAGGCGGGGAGCCAGCACACCAGGACCCGGTCGCCCCGCTTGACGTTCGTGACGCCGTCGCCGACGTCGAGGACCTCGCCCGCGCCCTCGTGGCCCGGGACGAACGGCGCGGGCTGCGGCAGCACGCCGTTCATCGCGGACACGTCGGAGTGGCACAGGCCCGTGGCCCGGACGCGGATGCGCACCTTCCCCGGGCCGAAGCCCACCGCCTCGACGTCGTCGAGCACGTCGAGCTTGTCCTGGCCTGTCTCGTGCAGTACGGCTGCGCGCATGAGGGTGGGGCTCCTCTCACTTCGGGGGTACGTGCACCGGTGGTACGTACGTCGCCCGCGCTCGCCCGGGCACGTCAGCCGTGCTCGACGACGGTGTCGGCGAGCACCGGCGCTCCGTCCCGCTCCAGGGCCGTGACGACCGCCTGGACGCGCCCGGCCGACTCCCACATGCCGACGCGCAGGGTCTCGCCGGGGAAGACGACCCCGGCGAAGCGGGTGCGGTAGCCGCGCACCCGCGACACGTCACCGCCGAGCACGGTGTCCACGACGGCCTTGAGCGTCATCCCGTACGAGCACAGGCCGTGCAGGATCGGCCGGTCGAAGCCCGCGAGCTTGGCGAACTCGGGGTCCGCGTGCAGCGGGTTCCAGTCGCCGGACAGGCGGTAGAGCAGCGCCTGGTCCTGCCGGACGGGACGGTCGGCGGTCCGGTCGAAGGGCCGGTCGGGCACGTCGAGCCGCGCGGACGGGCCGCGCTCGCCGCCGAAGCCGCCCTCGCCGCGGACGAAGAGCTGCGCCTCGCTCGCCCACAGCGGCCCGTCGCCGTCGGCCGCCTCGGCGCGCAGGACGATCACGGCGGCCTTGCCCTTGTCGTGGACGGCCGCGACCCGGGACGTCAGGGTGGCCGTGCCCGCCACCGGGATGGGGCGGTGCAGCTCGATGGCCTGGCCGCCGTGCAGGACGGCGGCCAGGTTCACGTCGATGCCGGGTGCGGAGAGCCCGCCCATGGCGCCCATGCCCGCGCCCGCGACGGTGGCGAAGCTGGGCAGGACGTGCAGCCGGGACTCCAGCGTGTAGCGCAGCTCGTCCGGGTCGGTGGCGGGGCGGTCCTTGTCGGGGTTGGCGGCGGCGCCGATGCCCAGGTGGTAGAGCTGCACGTCCTTGTGGTCCCAGCTGATCGCGGCGCTGCGGGGCTCGGCGGCCAGGGCCTTGGCGGCGTCGATGGGCATGGGTGGCGGCTCCTTGGTGGTCTCGAGACCTCGGTGCGACCGTCCGCACCGTCGGCCGCACCGAGGTCGCGGCGGGGCCGGTGGCACGTTCTAGAACGCGTTCCATTCCGGCGCTCCCATGTATAGCCCAGCGCCCGGGAGTTGGGAAGGCTCCCGGCACCGACTCCTGACGTAGCGTCAGATCACGCCGCCGGACACCGCACCGGCGCCGGCACCCGTGACATTTGTCCTGGCCAGGACCGTACGAAGGGGCCTTCGCAGCCCTCGCCCCCTTCTCTTACTGTCGAAAGCCACCACGCACGCAACGGAACGGGGAGCGGGACATGTCCTGGATGCGCGGCGCCGCCTGCCGACTGCACGAGGCCCGCGCGGCGCGCGCCGCGTGGCACGCCGAGCGGCCGGAGCAGAAGGCCGCCCGGCGGGAGCGGCGCCGCCGCGGGGACGACGACACGCCCCCGGGCCCGCCCAACGGCTTCGCACTGCTGCCCTGGCTGCTCATGGGCATGGGCGCGTTCTCCCATCTGCTCCAGGGCAGGACCGCGAACCCGTGGATCGCGGCGATCGGCCTGCTGGTCTTCAACTCGCTGTACGTCTCGATCGCCTTCCGGGCCTTCGACAAGGCCAAGCGGGAGTCGCGCGGCACGATGGGCTCGCTCCTGGCCCTGGGGGCGCTGACCGTCGGGCTCGCCGCGGGCTACGGCGGGAACTGGCTGATGTTCTTCCCGTTGTTCGGTCTCGCCGTCGGCGCGGTGGTCAGGGGCCGTCGCCTCGGCCCGGTCGGCCTGGGTCTGAGCGCCCTCGCGGGCGCGGTCGCCGGGTTCAGGGAGGGCTGGGACGGCGTCAACATCGCGTACGGCACGTTCCTTTCGACGATGGTGACGGCGGCGATCCTGTCCCTGTCCGAGGCGGTACGGGACCTGCGCGCGGCCCGCGAGGAGCTGGCCCGGCGGGCGGTGGCGGAGGAGCGGCTGCGCTTCTCCCGGGACCTGCACGACCTGCTCGGCCACACCCTGTCGGTGATCGTGGTGAAGTCGGAGGCCGCGCGCCGCCTCGCCCCGCGCGACGTGGACGCGGCGCTCGGCCAGGTCGCGGACATCGAGTCCGTCGGCAGGCAGGCGCTCACGGAGATCCGCGAGGCCGTCACCGGCTACCGCGAGGCCTCGCTCAGCACGGAGCTGGACCGGGTGCGCGACCTGCTGGACGCGGCCGGGGTCGAGACGGTCGTACGGCAGTCGGGGCCGCCGCTCGACCCGCGGTCGGCGGCGCTGCTCGGCTGGGTGGTGCGCGAGGCGGCCACCAACGTCGTCCGGCACGCCCGGGCGGGCCGGTGCGAGATCGAGGTCGCGGGCGCCGGGGGCCGGACCCGCCTGGTGATCACCGACGACGGCCGCGGCGTGGGCTCGGCCCCGCCCGGCAGCGGGCTCAAGGGCCTGACCGAACGCCTCGCCGCGGCGGGCGGCTCCCTGGAGTCGGGCCCGGCGCCGCGCTCCGGCTTCCGGGTCACGGCCGTGCTGCCGACCACGGACGGGGAACGCACGGAGGCGGGGGCGGGGGCCGCCCGGGGGTGACCGGCGGGCCGGGGGTGACCGGCGGCCCGTGCGCGCCGCGGCCCGTACGCGCCGCGGCCGGAGCGCGTCGTGTGCCAGAACCTGCCGCAACTCTTGACGGAGTCCAGTCAATCCGTAAGGTCTAGGCCAATGGACCGGCCCAGGCGCCGGGCCGGTTAGCCCCTCGTCCCCCACCTCAGAGGGAGCAACGATGAACACCAAACGGAAGCTGGCCATGGGCCTTGGCGCGGCGTGCGCCCCCCTCCTCGTCTTCGCCTCCGTCACCCCGGCCAGCACCCACGGCTACATCAACTCGCCGCCGAGCCGCCAGGCCCAGTGCGCGGCGAACACCGTGCCGTGCGGCGAGATCAAGTGGGAGCCGCAGAGCGTCGAGGGCCCCAAGGGCCTGCGGAGCTGCAGCGGCGGCAACGCCCGGTTCGCCGAGCTGGACAACGACAGCAAGGGCTGGAAGGTCTCCGACGTCAACGCGTCGCAGCAGTTCACGTGGCGCCTCACGGCGCCTCACCGCACCAGCACCTGGCAGTACTTCGTCGACGGACGCAAGGTCAAGGAGATCAACGACGGCGGCCGCCAGCCGCCCACGACCGTGACGCACACCGTCGACTTCGGCGGCATCACGGGCCGGCACAAGATGCTCGCGGTCTGGAACATCTACGACACCGCGAACGCGTTCTACGCCTGCGTCGACATCAACATCAAGGGCTGACGCTCCGGGGCTCGCCCGAAGCCCCGGACGGGGGCCGGTCGGCCGGACCCGAAAGGCCCCCGGAGGTCCGGCCGGCCGGGGCACCACCCGCCCCGACCTGGCGTTCTGGCCGTAGCCTGACGCCATGGACGAGATGCCCGAAGACCGCCGGCCCGCCAAGTGCGTCAGGGTCCTGCTCGCCGAGGACCAGGGCATGATGCGCGGCGCGCTCGCGCTGCTGCTCGGCATGGAGCCGGACATCGAGGTCGTCGCGCAGGTCGGGGCGGGCGACGAGATCGTGCGCACCGCCCTGACGGCCCGCCCCGACGTGGCGCTGCTCGACATCGAACTGCCCGGCCGCAGCGGTCTGGACGCGGCGGCGGAGCTGCGCGACGAGTGCCCCGACTGCCGGGTCCTCATCCTCACCACCTTCGGGCGCCCCGGGTATCTGCGCCGGGCCATGGAGGCGGGAGCGGCGGGCTTCCTGGTCAAGGACGGTCCTGTGGAGGACCTCGCGGAGGCGATCCGCCAGGTGCTGCGCGGCGAGACCGTCATCGACCCGGCGCTCGCCGCGGCCGCCCTGAGCGCGGGGCCGAACCCGCTCACGCCGCGCGAGGCGGACGCGCTGCGGGCCTCGGTGGACGGGGCGACGATCGCCGACATCGCCTCGTCGCTGCACCTGTCGGAGTCGACCGTACGGAACTACCTGTCGGCCGCCATCGGCAAGACGGGCACGCGCAACCGCATGGAGGCCGCGCGGGAGGCCCGCCAGCAGGGGTGGCTGTAGCCCTCGCCGGTGGCCCCGCCGGTCAGTCGCGGGCCGCGCGCGGCATCCAGACGAGGACGACGAGCGCGGCGAGGGCGAGGAACACCGCGCCCCAGAGGAAGGCGAGGGCGTAGCCGTCGGCGACCGCGTCCGCCCCGGGCCGCCCCGCCGTACGGGCCGTGGCGACCGTGGAGAGGATCGCGAGCCCCAGCGAACCGCCCATGGTGCGCGAGGTGTTGATGAGCCCGGCGACGAGCCCCGCGTCCCCCGGCTCGGCGCCGCTGGTGGCCAGGGAGGCGAGCGGGGTGCCCGCGAGCCCCGCGCCCAGCATCATGAGGATGCCGGGCAGCATGATCGAGGTGACGTACGCGCCGTGCGCGCCGTCCCCGGCGAGCATCCGCCACTGCCAGGCGAATCCGGCCGCCGCGGTCAGGACGCCGACGACGGTGACGGTCCGCGCCCCCGCGACCCGCATGAGCCGGGGCGCGACCTTGGACCCCACGACGACGCTGACGGAGCTGGGGATGAGCGCGAGCCCGGCCTCCAGGGGCGTGTAGCCGAGGACGTTCTGCGCGTACAGGGTCATGAAGAACCACATCGCGAACAGGCCCATGCCGCAGACGAACATGGTCGCGTTGGCCGCCGAGACGGACCGCACCCGGAACAGCTTCAGGGGCATGAGCGGCGCCTTGGAGCGCGCCTCGACGCCGAGGAACGCGGCGATCAGGCCGAGCCCGGCCGCGAGCGGCACGAGGGTCGCGGCGGCGGTCCAGCCCTCCACCTCGGTCTGCACGATGCCGTAGGCGAGGGTGGCGATGCCCGCGGTGACGAGGACGGCCCCGGGCACGTCGAGCCGCCGGGCGCCGTTCGCCCTGCTCTCGCTGATCCAGCGCAGCGCGGCGGCGAACACCAGGACGCCGACGGGCACGTTCACGAGCAGCACCCACCGCCAGGAGAGGCCGTCGGTGAGGACGCCGCCGACGAGCCCGCCCGCGGCGCCGCCGCCGGCGCCGACGGCCGACCAGGTGGCGATGGCCCGCACCCGCGCGGCCCCCTCCGGCACGGCCGAGGTGAGGATGGTCAGGGTGGAGGGCGCGAGGACGGCGGCGCCGAGGCCCTGCACCGCCCGCGCGGCGAGCAGTTGCCACCCCTCCTGCGCGAGCCCGCCGCCGAGCGAGGCGAGGGTGAACAGGCCGAGCCCCACCAGGAACATCCGCTTGCGCCCGAAGAGATCGCCCGCGCGCCCGCCGAGCAGCATGAACCCGGCGAAGGCGATGGAGTACGCGTTGACGACCCACTGCAGGCCCGTGGCGCTGAGGCCCAGGTCGGCCCGCATGGACGGCAGCGCCACATTGACGACGGACACGTCGAGGACGACGAGGAACTGCCCGGCGCAGGCGGCGGCCACCACGAGCCACAGGGGCGCGGCGGCGCGCCGGGATATGGGGGTGTCAACAGGGGTCTCCAGCATGGGCTCCATGCTGACAGCCGACACATGCCCCGTACATCGGAAAATGGCGGGGTACGGCGTGGGGCCGGGGACCTAGGCCGAAAGTCGTGGTCCCCCGCAGCGCCGCTCCCCCGCTCCGCTCACTCCGCCCGCCGCAGCAGCGTCACCACCGCCGCTCCGCCGAGCCCGATGTTGTGCGCGAGCCCGACCCGCGCCCCAGGCACCTGCCGCTCCCCCGCCTCGCCCCGCAACTGCCAGGCCAGCTCGGCGACTTGGGCGATGCCGGTCGCGCCGAGGGGGTGCCCCTTGGAGATCAGGCCGCCGGAGGGGTTCACCACCCAGCGCCCGCCGTACGTGGTCGCGCCGGACTCGACGAGCTTGCCGGACTCGCCCTCCGCGCACAGGCCGAGGCTTTCGTACGTGAGGAGTTCGTTGATGGAGAAGCAGTCGTGCAGCTCGATGACGTCGAGATCGTCGGCGGTCAGGCCGGAGCGTTCGTAGACCTGGCGCGCGGCCGCGCGGGTCATCGGGCGGCCCACCACGTCGAGGCACGAGCCGGAGGCGAAGGACTCCTCGGTGTCGGTCGTCATGGCCTGGGCGACGATTTCGACCGCGCGGCCCGCGAGTCCGTGCCGCTCCACGAAGCGCTCGGACGCCACGAGCGCCGCCGCGGCGCCGTCGGACGTGGGCGAGCACTGGAGCTTGGTGAGCGGGTCGTGCACGGTCCTGGCGGCGAGGACCTCGGCCACGGTGTACGCGTCCCGGAACTGGGCGAGGGGGTTGTGCGCGGAGTGCCGGTGGTTCTTCGCGGCCACCGCCGCGAGCTGGGCGGGCGTCGTGCCGTACCGCTCCATGTGCTCGCGGGCCGCGTTGCCGAAGATCTGGGCGGTGGGCGGGGTGGCCGCGAAGCCGTGGCGGGCGGCCATCACTCCGTAGTGGCGGGCCACCGGGGACGCGGCGAGGTCGCCGTCGCCGCCCCCGCCGAGGGAGCCCCGCTTCATCCGCTCGAAGCCGAGCGCCAGGACGCAGTCGCTCGTACCGCCCGTCACGAGCTGGCGGGCGAGCATGAGGGCGGTCGCGCCGGTCGCGCAGTTGTTGTTGACGTTGTAGACGGGCAGCCCGGTCAGGCCGAGCTCGTACACCGCGCGCTGGCCCGCCGTCGAGGCCTGGAAGCAGTACCCGACGGCCGCCTGCTCCACCGCCGCGTACGGCACCCCGGCATCCGCCAGGGCCCCGCCGCCCGCCTCCCGCGCCATGTCCCAGTACTGCCAGTCCCTGCTCTCGGGCTTCTCGAACCTCGTCATACCGACGCCGACGACGTACGCCTTCACGACAGACCTCCCTGGCAGAGCCCGGCGGAACGGCGGCAGAATAGAACACGTTCCAATCCGAAGGAAGGCCGGACGCCGCGCCTCGCGCCCCGGCTCTAGTCGTTGTCGCCGCGTCGGCGCTCGACCGCCACCCAGGCCCGGTCGGCGGCCGTTCCGGTGATCAGCGCCGCGACGGCGGCGACGTACCACGGGAGGCCGAGGACCAGGCAGGGGGCGACCGCGAGGGCCAGTGCCAGCAGATTGAGCCACCAGGGCGTGCGCGGAATGACGGGGGATCCTTCGTGACGGGGGCCCGCCAGCTCTTCTTCGCTTCGTGGCCGTGCAGGTGTCGTGCAGGTGTACAGCATGCCAGCGACCGTCCGGGCGAGTCCGGCGGGGCGAGTCCGGCGGGGCCAGTGACAGGACCGCGTACAGGCGCGGTCAATGGAGGGTCAAGAGTTCCTTTGGTTCGACGGATGCCGGAATAGTCGCCCCGGGAAACAGGTTCATCGTGCATGTAACCGCGGACGTCCCATGCGTCCCGCCTGTCCCACGTATGTCACACGTACGACGTCCCGTCCGTCCGCCACACGTCTCCCGCGCGACGCGCCCCACGCCTCGTCCGGCCGCCGTGCCGCCCCGTCACCCCTTCGTCCCGGAGGCCCCAGCCCTATGTCGCACGCGACGGCTCACCCCCGCGGTGTCGTCCCCGTACTCGCCTTCTCCGGCATCGTCGTCGCCGTCATGCAGACGCTGCTCGTCCCCGTCATCAAGGACCTGCCCGTCCTGCTCCGCACGACGCCGTCCAACGCCACCTGGGTCATGACGTCCACGCTCCTCGCGGGCGCCGTCGCCACCCCGATCATGGGCAGGCTCGGCGACCTCTTCGGCAAGCGCCGGATGCTGCTCACCAGCCTCGCGGTCATGGTGGTCGGCTCGCTGGTGTGCGCCCTCACCGACGACCTCGTCGTCATGATCGCCGGGCGGGCCCTGCAAGGGGTCGCGATGGGCGCCATTCCGCTCGGCATCGGCCTGATGCGCGACGAGCTGCCGCGCGAGAGGCTCGGCTCGGCGATGGCCCTGATGAGCTCCTCCATAGGCGTCGGCGGCGGCCTCGCCATGCCCGCCGCCGCGCTCGTGGCGCAGCACGCCGACTGGCACGCCCTGTTCTTCGGGGCCGCGGGCCTCGGCGCGCTCGCCATGCTGCTCATCGTCCTGCTGGTGCCGGAGAGCCCGCTGCGGGCCGAGGGCACCTTCGACGTCCTCGGCGCGCTCGGCCTCTCGGCGGGCCTGGTCCTCTTCCTGCTGCCCATCACCAAGGGCAGCGACTGGGGCTGGGGTTCGGGCCTGACCCTCGGCCTGTTCGCGGCCTCGGCCGTGGTGCTCGTCCTGTGGGGCGTGATGGAGCTGCGCGTCAAGGCGCCGCTGGTCGACCTGCGCACCACGGCCCGGCGCGAGGTGCTGCTCACCAACCTCGCCTCGATCATGGTCGGCGTCGCCTTCTACGCCATCTCGCTGGTGCTGCCCCAGCTCCTCCAGCTGCCCGCCGCCACCGGCTACGGCCTCGGCCAGTCCATGGTCGTCGCGGGCCTGTGCGTGGCGCCGCTCGGCCTGACCATGATGTTCACGGCGCCCGTCTACGCGCGGCTCTCGGCCGCGTACGGACCGAAGGTCACCCTGATCCTCGGCATGCTCGTCATCGCCATCGGCTACGGCGCGGGCCTCGGCCTGATGAGCGCCGCCTGGCAGACCATCGTCATCTCGGTCGTCGTCGGCGCGGGCATCGGCCTCGCCTACTCCTCGCTGCCCGCGCTCATCATCGGTGCCGTCGACCCGTCCGAGACGGGCGCGGCCAACGGCCTCAACACCCTGATGCGGTCCATCGGCACCTCCGTGTCCAGCGCCGTCATCGGCATGGTGCTCGCCAACACCGCCCACACCGCGGGCCCCGTCGAGGTGCCCACCATGGAGGGCTTCCGCGCCTCCTTCCTCATCGCCACCGGCGCCGTCGCGATCGGCCTGGTGTTCGCGCTGTTCCTGCCCGGCAGGCCCCGGGCCGCGGCCGGGACCCACACCCAGCTGCGGGCCAGCAGCGAGGAGGACGCCGCGCTCGCCCGGGCCGCCGAGGCGCTCACCGGCGGGTTCAAGGGGCGGGTCCTCTCCCCCGCGGGCGCGCCGGTGGCCCGCGCGCGGGTCACGCTGATCGATCCGCACGGCCGCCGGGCGGACGCCGCGGTCACCGACGACGACGGGCGGTACGCCCTCGCGGTCCCCGCCGACGGCGCGTACGTGCTCGCGGCCACCGCCGCCGGGCACGCGCCGCACGCCGTCTCGGCCGTCCACCGCGGCGAGCAGCGGCCCGTCGAGGTCGACCTGGCGCTGCCGGGCGACAGCGAGATCCTGGCCTGAGCCTCCCGTGCGGCCCTGCGGCCGCGGGCCGCACCCCCGTCACCCCGGTGCCGGGGGTGTGGTGCACCATGGGCGCCCGTACGTACGCGGGTCCGTCCCGCGCAGGTCAAGTACCGGAAGGAAGACGATGGCTGCCACTCAGGCTCAGGCCCCGGCACCGGAGGTCCTCGGCGCCTTCGAGGCGGCCAAGGGCTTCATGCCCGTCCACGAAGGGCTCGCCCTGTACGCGGCCGCGCGCGAGGCGGCGGCCCTCGGCCTTCCCCTGCTCGAAGTCGGCACGTACTGCGGCCGCTCCACGATCCTGCTCGCGGACGCGGCCCGCGCGGCCGGTGTGAGCGTGGTCACGGTCGACCACCACCGGGGCAGCGAGGAGCAGCAGCCCGGCTGGGACTACCACGACCCGCAGACCGTGGACCCGGAGGTGGGCCGCATGGACACGCTGCCCACCTTCCGGCGCACGCTGCACAAGGCGGGCCTGGAGGACCACGTGATCGCGGTCGTCGGCCGCTCCCCGCAGGTGGCGCGGCTCTGGCACGCCCCGCTCGGCCTGGTCTTCATCGACGGCGGGCACACCGACGAGCACGCGGGCGCGGACTACGAGGGGTGGGCGCCGCACGTGGCGGAGGGCGGCCTGCTCGTCATCCACGACGTGTTCCCCGACCCGGTGGACGAGTGGACGGGGCAGGCCCCGTACCGCGTGTACCTCCGGGCCCTGGAGTCCGGGATGTTCACTGAGGACTCGGTCACCGACTCCCTCCGCGTCCTGCGCCGAACCGGCGCGGCCGGCTCCGGCCGCGGATAGGCTCCCTGTCGTGTCGTACGTAGGTCCGGACAGTCAGCCACCGCGCCCGCCCCGCCGCTTCGGCGGTGGCCGCACGCTCGCGGTCACCCTCGCCGTGCTCGCCCCCGCCACGCTCGCGGGCTACCTCATCCACGACGCGACGGGCGGCTCGGAGGGCGCCGAGCGGCCGAGAACGCTGCCGTCGGCCAGCCGCTCGGACCAGAACGCGCCCTCGAAGCCGACCGCCGACGATTCCTCGAAGTCCCCCGCCGCGCGCAAGTCCGAGAAGCCGAAGGACGAGCCGGACGACAAGGGGGGCGAGGAGGGGGACGCCAAGCCGTCCGGGAAGGCCCCGTCGTCGGGGGGCCGCCCCGCGCCCTCGGGCCCCCTCAAGGGCAAGGTCGTGGTGATCGACCCGGGCCACAACCCGGGCAACTTCCGGCACACCGCGGAGATCAACCGCCCGGTGAACATCGGCACCAACTCCAAGGAGTGCGACACCACCGGCACGTCCACCAACCGGGGTTACACGGAGGCCCGGTTCACCCTGGACCTCGCCCACCGCCTGCGGGACCTGCTGCACCGCCAGGGCGCCACGGTCCGCCTCACCCAGGACGGCGACCGCGCCTGGGGCCCGTGCGTCGACGAGCGCGCCCGCATCGGCAACGCGGCCCGCGCCGACGCCGTCGTCTCCCTGCACGCCGACGGCTCGGCCGTCGGCAACCGGGGCTTCCACGTGATCCTGCCCGCGAAGGTCAGCGGCGGCGCCGCCGACACCACCGCCATCGTCGGGCCCTCCCGCGACCTCGGCGAGCGCATCGCGGGCAAGTTCCTGTCCGCCACCAAGAGCGCCCCCTCCAACTACGTCGGCGACGGCACCGGCCTCGACGTCCGCCGCGACCTGGGCGGCCTCAACCTCTCCAAGGTCCCCAAGGTGTTCATCGAGTGCGGCAACATGCGCGACCCGAAGGACGAGGCATTGCTCACGAACCCGGACTGGCGCCAGAAGGCGGCCCACGGCATTTCCGACGGAATCGGTAGCTTCCTCGCCCGGTGAAAGCGGGCAGTCGTGATGGGTCCGTTGCCGCCTCGTCACGGGACGGCAACCGGGAGATCTTCACTCAGTGACGATCTTTATCTGAAGCAGACACCCCGGCCGGGCGGACGATAAGGTCCTCCGTACGATGAGGGGCCACCCCCGCCGCTCCACGCCCGCGAGCATCCGCGACCAGGCGACAGCGACGCCTCTAACGACGAGACGACTGACGAAGGACCTGAAGTGAATTTCCGCTCCCTCACTCGAGGCGACGGCGTGGTGATCGGAGCAGCGGTGTTGCTCTTCATCGCCTCGTTCCTCGACACCATTGACGGCGATGGCGACGACATCCCCACCGCCTGGGACAACGGCAACCTTCTGATGAGCGTGTACTTGGCCGGCATCATCGGTGCCGCGCTCATCGTCGTAGGCCGCGCCACGGGCTCGCAGCGCAAGATCGCCGGTCTGGACCTCGGCACGTTCGGCATCGGCCTCACCTTCGCCTCCGCCTGGAGCGCGCTCGGCGCCATCTTCGACACCGGGCAGTCCTACGACAAGTTCTTCGAGGCCCTCAACAGCCGGTTCGGCGGCAACGGCAGTGTCGACACCCCCGACGCCGGCACGGGCCTCATCCTCGGCCTGATCGGCGCTCTCGTCCTCGTCGCCGCGGCCGTCGCCACGAACATCGTCCCCGCCCTCAAGGCCCCCCTCATGGGTGCCCCGAGCCCCGTCGCCCCGCAGCCCTACGGCGGGCAGCCGCAGGGCGGGTACGGCTACCCGGGGGCCCAGTCGCAGCCGTACGGCGCGCAGCCCGGTCAGCCGCAGCAGCCGTCGTTCGGCGGGCAGCCGCAGGGTGGCGGCGCCACTCCGCCGCCGGCCGCCGCGCAGGCGCAGCCCGCGTCGGCGGACTTCTCGCCGTTCTGGTTCGCCGTGCCGGTGCCGCGCCCGCTGTACCCGGAGGACGGCTCGCCGACCCCGATCGCCGAACTGGCGCCGGGCACCTGGTACCTGGCCGTCGAGCAGCGCGGCCAGAGCCTGGTGGCGCAGACGCAGGACGGCCGTCGTGGTGTGCTCCAGGACACCACCGGGATCCAGCGCGGCTGACCCGGCCCCCGCAAGCCTTCAGCGGCCCCTCGCCCTTCCGGGCGGGGGGCCGTTGGCGTACAGTCCCGGCGGAGGAGTGAGCTGACGGATCGTCAGACGAGTTGCTGGGAGGGACCATGCGGCTTGGGCTCGCGCTCGGGTACTGGGGCCGCGGCCCCGAACCCGGGCAGCTCGCGCTCGCGCAGGAGGCCGAGCGGCTCGGGTACGACTCGGTGTGGACCGCCGAGGCCTGGGGCTCGGACGCGTTCACCACGCTGACCTGGATCGCCGCGCACACCTCGCGGATCCGGCTCGGCACGGCGGTGGCGCAGATGGCCGCCCGCTCCCCCACCGCCACGGCCATGCACGCCCTCACCCTCGATCACCTCTCCGGCGGCCGCGTGCTCCTCGGGCTCGGGCTGTCGGGCCCGCAGGTGGTGGAGGGGTGGTACGGCAGGCCGTTCCCCAGGTCACCGCTGACCGCGACGCGGGAGTACGTGGACGTCATACGCCAGGTGCTGCGGCGCGAGGCCCCGGTGGCGCTCGACGGCCGGTTCCACCCGCTGCCGTACCCGGGGGACGACGGGTCCGGGCTCGGCAAGCCGCTGAAGTCCATCACGCACCCGCTCCGCGGCGACCTGCCCGTGCTGCTCGGCGCCGAGGGGCCCAAGAACATCGCCCAGACGACCCGGATCGCGGACGGCTGGCTGCCGCTGTACTGGTCCCCGACCCGCACGGACGCGTACGAGGCCGCGCTCACCGGCCTGCGGGACGGCTTCATGGTGGCCCCCCTCGTCCGCGCGACGGTGTGCGCCGACGTCCACGAGGCCCTGCTGCCGGTGAAGGCCATGCTCGGCTTCTACATCGGCGGCATGGGACACGCCACACGGAACTTCCACGCCGACCTGATGGCCCGGATGGGCTTCGCGGAGGAGGCGCGGCGGGTGCGGGAGCTGTTCCTGGCCGGGCGGCGCGAGGAGGCCGTGCTCGCCGTGCCGGACGCCTTCGCCGACGAGATCTCCCTGGTCGGACCGCGCGAACGGATCGCCGAGCGCCTGACCCTGTGGCGCAAGGGCCCGGTCACGGACCTCCTTGTCCTGGCCCGGGACCCGGACACGCTGCGCGTCCTGGCCGAACTCAACGCCTAGCCGCGGCGGTTCAGCGGTTCAGCGGAAGATCGCCACCGGATCCAGGGTCAGTTCGCCCGCGTCGCGGTTCCAGGTGCGGACCTTGCCCAGGCAGCGGGCCTGGAATTCGCCGCTGAAGTAGTCCTCCTCGTGGAACTCCTCGCGGATGCCGTCCTCGGCGCAGGTGATCTTGACGTGGGCGGCCGGGCGGCCGTCGCCGTAGCGGGCGCGCAGGACGACGTCGCCGCCGGGCAGGCCGCGCGCGGTGAAGCGCCCGGTGACCGAGACGAACTCGGACATCACGGCGCTGAGCGCGACGCGGTCGTCGCCGCTGTCGCGCAGGGTGTCGGCGAGGGCCCGGTTGGGGACGAGGAGCCCGGTGGTGAGGTCGGCGTGGACGACGGCGTCCTCCCTGCGCATCGTGTCCATGAGCAGCCCTATGACGGTGATGGGGGTGTTCTGCTGGACGTAGGAGGTGAACCGCTCCTTGGTGACGTCGCGGCCCGCCGAGCCGCCCGCGCCGCGGAACCTCGCCCACAGGCTGAAGCCCCCCGTCACGTTCGTGCGGTCGGCGACCTCCTGCTCGAGGGCGGCCGAGAAGCCGCCGGTCTGGTAGAGGTCCATCACCCGCTGTTCGTGCAGGTAGAAGCACATGCCGTGGAAGGTCCTGCGGCCTCGCGAGGCGCGCCGCAGACCGAGCCGGAGCCAGCCCAGGCGCACCAGCGCGTGCCGCAGCAGCACGCCCGCGCACATCGCCGTCAGGAGCCAGACGACCATCCACGGCCACCACAGGTCCCACCACGCGCTGTCAACGACACCCACGGATCTCCTTGAACGCCTGGGAGAGGGAGGAGGACCCGGCGTCCACGACGCGGCCGCCGGTCTTGTCGGCGGCGCGCCGCAGCGCCCTCGCGTCGGCCTCTCCTAAGTGGACGGGAAAGGTGGGCACCGACCGCGCGGCGGCGCCCCGTTCGGAGTGGCGGCTGGCGAACTGGCCGTACGACAGGCCCGAGTTGCTCTCGCCGTCGGTCATCAGCACGATCGACACGCGGCGGCCCGGGTCGTCGTCGAGGCTGGCCGCGGCCCGGTCGTAGCCGCGGTCGAGGGCCGACCACACGGCCGTCGCGTCGCCGAAGCGGCCGCCCGCGACGAAGGAGTTCAGCGCGCGCAGATCGCCGTCGCCGCGCACCGTGACCGTACGCTCCTCCAGGACGCGGCCCGCGAACCGCACCACGGTCAGGCGCTCGCCCCGGTAGAAGCGGGCGAACTTGCCCGTGGCCGTCGGGTCCGCGCCGCTCAGCCCGGCGAAGGCCGTGCGCAGGTCCGCCATCCGCCCGCCGCGCATCGAGGTGGAGAAGTCGAGCAGGAACACCACGTGGTCGCCGGTGCGGCGGGCCGGATCGCCGTAGTCGTCCATCAGCCGCTGGATGACGGAGAGCTGGTCGGGGTAGGAGAGCGCGTTGCCGATGGCGGACCGCAGCTGCGGCGGCCGGGGCACGTCCGCGCCGACGGGCCGCCGCCAGGTGCGCTCCACCAGCTTCTTCTGTACGTCGTCGCGCCGCAGCCAGTCGACGACCTTGCGGTACGCCTTGTGCTCCTTGGCGTCGAGCAGCATCAGCGGGAAGTCCGAGAGGACCATGCCGTCCGCCGGGTGCACGATCTCCAGGGGGTCGCGCAGGGTGCCCGCCGCGTTCAGGGAGAGGAGTTCCGCCTCGTGCGCGATGAGCGCGTTGGCCTTGCCCGGACTGCGTACGTAGGCATCGATCAGGGCGCGGGAGCTGGCGGCGGTGAGCGTCTGGCCCGAGCGGAAGCCGCGCAGCCGGTCGCAGGACACGTCCCGCTCGCGCAGCACCCCGCCGGTGCCCGCGGCGGCGGTGGCCACGCCGACGAGCGCGGCGCGCCCGGTGTCGCTGCGGCGCGGGTCGGCCATGCCGAAGCGCACGGTGCCGTCGGCGGCGGCGTCCGCGACGTCGGCCCAGGTGACCTTGGCGCCCCGGGCGCCCGCGCGGACGCGCTCCGCGGTGGCGCGGGTGAGGCCGACGACGACCGGCGAGCGCATGATCGCGGTGGACTCGGGCGGCGCGGTCCGCTGTCCGCGCTCCCGCAGCCGCAGCAGGTACGACCGGTCGGACGCGGGCCAGGCCAGGTCGTAGGAGCCGAGCGGCCCGGAGAGGTCGGCCGTGGCCTTGAAGTCGATGTCGAGCTCGACCCCGGTGTCGTCCTTCAGCTCGCCAAGGAGCGGCTCCACGTCGGCGAGTTCGGGGCTGGCGAGCACCCTCAGGGTGGTGGTGTCGTCGCCGCGGGTGCAGGCGGTGAGGGCGGTGGCGAGCAGCGCCAGGCAGACGGCGAGGGAGCGCCGCCTCATGAGGGGCCGCCGTCGGCCGGGGGGCAGTTGCCGACGTGGTTGATGATCTGCTCCAGGGCGTCCAGGTCGGGCGCGTCGGCCTTCGTCTGGTCGGGGTTGGGGGTGGGCACCTGCACGCCGTGGTCGCGCAGATAGGCGTTGAGCTGCTCGCTGGTGCTGTCCTCGCCGGAGAACCGCACCCGGAAGCCCAGTTCGATGGCCCGCTGGCGCAGGGCGGGATCGGACTCCATCAGGTCGGTGAGCCGGTCGCCCTGCCCGTTGAGGGAGATGAGCTGCGGCTCGGTGAGGGCCTGCGGCGAGGGGTAGAGCAGCACGCGGCGGGTGTCGGCCCGCTGGTGCCGCTTCTGGAAGCCGACCTGGTGGGCGAGGAATTGGTGCTCGTATATCAGCGACACCGGAGCGATGGACTCGCCCTCGTCGGAGAAGTAGCTGTCGGCCTGCTCGTCCGCGGCCATGCCCTGGAGGTTGATCAGCGGCTTGACCTTGGCGGCGACGTCGAGGACGGGGTCGCCGCCGCGCGCGTCGCCGCGCTTGCGCTCGGTGCCGGGCGGCCGGTTCCCGTTCTTCACGAAGGCGAGGATGCTCAGGTACGTGCCGGCGGCGTTGGACTCGCAGACGCTGGAGGTGCGCACCAGGACGCGGCCGCCGTTGCTGCGGGTGGAGTGGTCGCGGTAGCCGATGCCGTCCCAGGTCCTGTCGCGCTCGATGAGCCGCAGGAAGCCCGCCATGTCGAGGTCGTAGTACAGCGTGTCGCCGCCGCCGCTCGCCCGCTGCGGGCGGGCCACGCCCTCCGCCACCAGGGTCTGCGCATATTCGCGGAACGTGCCGAGCGCCAGGGGCGTCACGAACGGGCGGGCCGTGCGCACGGAGCGCTGCTGTCCCCGCATGATCAGCCGTGCGGCGGGCTGGCCCGAGGGGAACACGACGTCCATGCCCGCGAGCGACTGGGTGGCGATGCCGCGCGAGCCCAGGCGGTGGATGTCCACGCGGATGCCGTGCTTCAGGAGCAGGCGCTGGACCTCGGGGTCCTTGAAGTAGTCGGACTTCGACGCCATCTTGCCGTCGATCGTCGTGATGCGCTCGAAGGGGCGCAGGGCGTTGCCCGAGACGAGCAGGGCGAGGAGGCCCGCGAGGGCCAGGGGCATCGCGGCGAGCACGTGCCGCGGGAAGCGGCGGCGGCGGGCCGCCGGGCGGCGGGTGGCCAGGCGGGGTTCTTCTCTGCTGGACGTTCTGGCACTCTCGGGCACCGCGCTCTCCTGCCGTGGGCGGGGGCAGGAGCATGCGCCTCCACCGCGAACGGAGTACCTGGGAGGCGCCAACTCCACCTGAACCTAAGGTGAATGACGCCCCATCAGCTCACGGCTTCCCTCGCGGGGCGCCCGGACCCCGCTGCTCAAACGCCGGAGAGGCCGGAATGCCACCGCGAGCGGCACCATCCAGCCCGTCCGGCGTTTGAGGACGAGGCCGCAGGCCGATAGGGCCGGGGTCCAGGGGCCTCAACCCTTGGTCAGTTGCCCCGCCGAAGGGATCTGATCCGTGACCTCCGCGCCTGCGGAGCGTCCCGCGTCCTTGACGGAGTTGATCGTGTCGCCGAAGGACCCGACCACCGCCTCCGTCGAGTCCCCCTTGCGGAGCTTGGCGGGGAGGTCCTTGAGGGCCTCGACCCCCGCCGTCAGGGGGGCCACGGCCTTGGCGAGGGTCGGGTCGCCCTGGGCGTTGCGCAGGGCCGCCCTCAGCCGGTTGTAGGTGAAGGCCCCGGCGAGCCCGGCCTTGATCAGGGCGAATCTCCGCCCGCCCGCGCCGGACCTGAAGCGGCCGTCCCGGTACGGCTTCACAATCCACTGGTACGTCGCCCCGGCGGCGAGCCCCGCGTTGGTGACGAAGCGGGTCTTCGCGAACTTCTGCCGGTCGGCGGAGCTGGTGCCGGAGGGGGTCGCCGAGTCGCCGTCGCCGCCGCCGCAGCCGGTGGCCCCCGCGAGCAGGGCGCAGCACAGCAGGAGGGGGACGAGCGCGCGGCGTACCGCGGTGGCCGGTGCGGAGCGGAACACGGGTGACCTCCCGGAGGCACGGACGGCTCCCCCGGCCAGCAGCCTCACCCCGCCGGGGCGGCCGTGCAAGGCGGGCGGGGCCGTTGGAGGCGCCCCTCCGGGTTTCGACGGCCACGGGGCCGGTACCCGCCCCTCATGTCCCCCCGATTCACCAAGAGCACACGAGGCGGCGCCGACGCCGCGAAGGTCGTCCTGGTCCTCGCGAACGTCGCGGCGGTCATCATCGTCCTGTGGATCCTGATGGACCTGCTGGACGCCAACCGCGGCAACGACCTGGTGCAGGTCGTGCGCGACGTCGCCCGCTGGCTGGCGAGCTGGTCGCACGACATGTTCACCTTCGACGAGCGGTGGGCGCGGGTCGTGGCGGGCTACGGCCTGGCCGCCGTCGTGTACCTCGTGGTCGGCCACCTCGTGGCCGGGCAGCTGCGGCGGCGCTGACTCCCGCCCCGGCCGGCGGCCCGGCACGGGAGCGAGTGACGGCAGGGCGCCGCGGAACCGGCGGAGCGCTCAGCAGCAGTCCGGGTCCAGGCCCGTCGGCAGGTCCGTGCCGGAGAACACCCGGCAGGTCGCCTCGTCGCCGCCGAGCGCCGCCACCGCGAGCAGCAGGGAGCCCGCCGTCCAGGTGGTCTGCTCGACGGGCCAGACCGCGGCGTCGTCGTACACGTATCCCGTCCAGTACAGGCCGGTCTCGTCGTCGCGCAGGTGCTGGATGGACCTGAGGACGTCCACGGCGCGGTCGGACTCGCCGAGCGCCCACAGGGCGAGGGCGAGTTCGGCGCTCTCGCCGCCGGTCACCCACGGGTTGGGCACCACGCAGCGCACGCCGAGGCCGGGCACGACGAAGCGGTCCCAGCCCTCCTCGATGCGGGCCTTGGCCTCGGCCCCGGTGAGCGCGCCGCCGAGGACGGGGTAGTACCAGTCCATCGAGTAGCGGTCCTTGTCGAGGAACCGCTCGGGGTGCCTGCGGATCGCGTGCGCCAGGGCGCCCGCCGCCAGCTCCCAGTCGGGCTGCGGGTCCTCGCGCGTCTCGGCGACGGCGAGGGCGCAGCGCAGCGCCTGGTGGATGGAGGAGGAGCCGGTCAGGAGCGCGTCGGCGACCGGGGTTCCGTCCGGCTCCCGCTTCCAGCCGATCTGGCCGCCCGGCTGCTGGAGCGCGAGCACGAACTCGACGGCCGCCACGACCACCGGCCACATGCGGTCGAGGAACACCTCGTCGCCGGTGGTCAGGTAGTGGTGCCAGACGCCGACGGCCACGTACGCGCAGAAGTTGGTCTCGCGGCCGCGGTCCGTGACGGCGTCCGGGTCGCCGTCGGCGTACGCCGCATACCAGGAGCCGTCCGCGTTCTGGTGCCGGGCGAGCCAGTCGTAGGCGCGGGCGGCGGCGGCGTGCTCGCCGGCCGCGTCCAGGGCCATGGCCGCCTCGGTGTGGTCCCACGGGTCCAGGTGGTGGCCGCGGAACCACGGTATGGCGCCGTCCGGGCGCTGCGCGGCGAGGATGCCGCGGACCGTGCCGGCTGCCTGATGTGCCGTCAGAACGCCGGGCAGGACCAGGTGTTCGGTGCGCTCGGGACTCGTCACGCCCCGGCCTTCGCGTCGGCGGGGGCAGCGGCGGCGCGCGGCAGGTGCGGCTTGGTCGCGTACGCCACGAAGCTCTTGCCGATCAGCGGGTTCAGGGCCTGCTCGGCGAGCTTGGTCGCCAGCGGCTTCTTCATGATGTCCCAGACCAGGAGCTTGTGGTAGGCGCGGACGGGCAGCGCCTTGTCGTTGTCGACGCCGAACGCGCACTTGAGCCACCAGTACGGGGAGTGCAGTCCGTGCGCGTGGTGGGTGCCGTAGGGCTTGAGGCCCGACTCCCGCATCTTGGCGAGGAGTTCGTCCGCCTTGTAGATGCGGATGTGGCCGCCCTCGACCTCGTGGTACGCGTCGCTGAGCGTCCAGCAGACCTTCTCCGGGCCGTAGCGCGGGACCGTCACCGCTATGCGGCCGCCGGGCTTGAGCACCCGGACCATCTCCGCGAGGACGCCCTTGTCGTCGGGGATGTGCTCCATCACCTCGGAGATGATCACGACGTCGAACGACTCGTCGGGGAAGGGCAGGTTGAGCGCGTCGCCCTCCATCGCGGTCGCGGTGGCGCCCGCCGGGGCCTCGCCCGCCTCCTTCATCGCCGCGAACCACTTCGCGACCTCGCGGATCTCCTCGCCGTTCCGGTCGAGCGCCACCACCTGGGCGCCGCGCCGGTAGCACTCGAAGGCGTGCCGTCCGGCCCCGCAGCCGAGGTCGAGGACGCGATCCCCCGGCGCGAGCGGGAAGCGGGTGAAGTCGACGGTCAGCACGGGGTCCTGCTTTCGTGGTGGGAGCCAGCAACTTCGGGGGCGGGCGGGCGGGCCGTCACGGGCACGGGGACCGTCGGGGCCAAGCGCCGCAGTGCCGCTCCCGCGGAGCGTTCGATCGCCTCGCGGTACACCGCCACGGTGCCCTTCGCCGCCTGAGCCCAGGTGAACCTGGCGAGCACCCGCTCGCGTCCGGCGGCGCCGAGCCGCGCCCGCAGCTCCGCGTCGCCCAGGAGGCGCACCAGGCCCGCGGCGAGCGCGCCCGCGTCGCCGGGCGGCACCGCGAGGCACGTCTCCCCGTCGGCCCCCGCGACCTCGGGGATGGCGCCGCCGGTCGTGGCCAGGAGCGGCGTGCCCGTGGCCATCGCCTCGGCCGCGGGCAGCGAGAAGCCCTCGTACAGGGAGGGCACGCACGCCACCTGCGCCGAGCGCACCAGGTCGACGAGTTCCGCGTCCGTGATGCCCTTGACGAACTCGATGGCCCCTTCGAGGCCGTACCGCTCGACGGCGGCGGCGACCGGCCCTTCCTCGGGGCGCTTGCCGACGACGACGAGGTGTGCGGCGGGGTGTTCCGTACGGGCCTTCGCGAGCGCCTCGACGAGGTGGATCAGGCCCTTGAGCGGGACGTCCGCGCTGGACGTCGTGACGATCCTGCCCGGTACCTCCGGCACGGCGGGGTCGGGCGAGAAGAGGTCGGTGTCGGCGCCGATGTGCACGACGCCGATGCGGTCCTGGCGGACGCCGAGGTGGTCGACGATCTCCTGGCGCGAGGTGCCGGAGACGGTGACGATCGACGGCAGGCGGCGCGCGACGCGCTTCTGCATGCGCGTGAACGCGTACCAGCGGCGCACGGACGCGCGGCGCTTCCAGTCGGCGGCGGCGTCGAGCTCCAGCTGCCGGTCGACGGTGATCGGGTGGTGGATGGTCGTCACCAGGGGGGCGCCGAGGTCGCCGAGCAGGCCGTAGCCGAGCGTCTGGTTGTCGTGGATGACGTCGAACGCGCCGCGCCGGGCGCGCAGATGGCGCCGGGCCCGCAGGCTGAAGGTGACCGGTTCGGGGAAGCCGCCGGTCCACATCGTGGCCACTTCGAGCGCGTCGATCCAGTCGCGGTACTCGTCGCGCTTGGGGGTGCGGAAGGGGTCCGGCTGGCGGTAGAGGTCCAGGCTCGGCAGCTCGGTCAGCCGGAGGCCTTCGAGGTCCTCGCCCTCGTCGAGCACCGGGTAGGGCTGGGCGCCGATGACCTCGACGCGGTGGCCGAGCCGGGCGAGCTCACGGGAGAGGTGGCGTACGTACACGCCCTGGCCGCCGCAGAACGGGTTCCCTTTGTAGGTCAGGAGAGCGATGCGCAGCGCGCGGCCGCCGTCCATCGCGGACCCCGGCGGGGGGCCCGCCTCTCTGGCCTCAGCGGTCACTGTCGGCCCCCTTCTTCCTTCAGTTGCCCGCGAGACTACGCCGGGACGGTAATGTAGAACAAGTTTCAGAGTTTGTTCCCACCGCGACCGCCCGTGATCGCCGGACGCGCTTGAATCTACCGGCAGGTAGCCATGCCGGTAGGCCCGGATCAGGTGATTCGCGCCACGGCGACCGCCCTGTCATGCTGTGCGGTCCCGCGGCCCACGGGACGGGACCACGGGGCGGAACTGTGGGATCTTTTGCGGATGAGCGGGACGGGCTCGGGATCCCCGGGACCCCAGCGACGGCCGATGGGACTGACGGGGCGACGGGACGATGACAGCTGACGCGAAGACGGCCGGGGCGCGGGCGACGGTGTCGCCGCCGCTCACCGAGCGCCAGGAGGCGCGCCGCCGCCGCATCCTGCACGCCAGCGCCCAACTGGCCAGCCGCGGCGGCTTCGACGCCGTCCAGATGCGCGAGGTCGCGGAGGCCGCCGGGGTCGCGCTCGGCACGCTGTACCGCTACTTCCCCTCGAAGGTGCACCTGCTCGTCGCGACGATGCAGGACCAGCTCCAGCACATGCACACCACGCTGCGCAAGCGCCCGCCCGCCGGCGAGACGCCCGCCGAGCGGGTCGCCGAGACGCTGATGCGCGCCTTCCGCGCGCTGCAGCGCGAGCCGCACCTCGCGGACGCGATGGTGCGCGCCCTGACCTTCGCCGACCGCTCCGTGAGCCCCGAGGTGGACACGGTCTCGCGGCTCACGACGGCGATCGTCCTGGACGCCATGGGCCTGGCCTGCCAGCCGACGGCGGCGCAGCTCTCCGCGGTGCGGGTGATCGAGCACACCTGGCACTCGGCGCTGATCACCTGGCTCTCCGGCCGGGCCTCGATCGCCCAGGTGAAGATCGACATCGAGACGGTGTGCCGTCTGATCGACCTGACCTCGGCGGAGGCGTAGGCCGCGCCTTGCGCCTTGCGCCTTGCGCCTTGCGGGCCGGGCTACTCCTCGGGCGGGAACACCACCTCGCCGGTGCCAAGCAGGGTGAGCGTGATGGCCTCGACGGGGCAGCTCTCGGCTGCCTCCAGGAGCTGCTCGGCCGCGTCCGTCTCGGCCCGCCTGGGGTGCGACTGGCGCGCGGAGTCCAGGGCGAAGCCGTCCGGCGCGAGGTTCACGCACATCCCGGAGCCGATGCACACGGACCGGTCGACCTCGACGTGCCAGCGGTCGCCCATCAGGCCCCGGCCCCCTCGGGCGCGTGTCCGGCGGGCAGGTGGATCATCTTGTGCTCGAAGTACTCGCCGTACCCCTCGGGCCCGAACTCCCGCCCGATGCCGGAGTTCTTGTAGCCGCCGAAGGGGCCGAGCATGTCCAGGCTGAAGGTGTTCACGGAGTACGTGCCGGTGCGCACCCGGCGGGCGACGTCCAGGCCGCGCTCGACGTCGGCGGTCCACACGGTGCCGCTGAGGCCGTAATCGGAGTCGTTGGCGATCCGCACGGCCTCCTCCTCGTCGCCGTACTCGATGAGGCAGATGACGGGCCCGAAGATCTCCTCGCGGGCGACGCGCATGGAATTGTCGACGCCGCCGAGCAGCGTCGGCTCGACGTACCAGCCGCGGTCGAGCCCGGCCGGGCGGCCGCCGCCCGCGAGGATCTTGGCGCCCTCCTCCTGGCCGATGCGGATGTAGTCGAGCGAGCGCCGCTGCTGCCGCTCGGCGACCAGCGGCCCGAGTTCGGTCGCCGGGTCCAGCGGGTCGCCGACCTTGAGCGCGGTCGCGGCGGCGGCGAAGGCCTCGGCGAACTCGCCCGCGCGGGAGCGCGGCACGAGGATGCGGGTCTGCGCCACGCACGCCTGACCGTTGATCATCCACGCGAAGGGCGCGATGCCCGCCACCGCGCTCGCCGCGTCGGCGTCCGGCAGGATGACGGCGGCCGACTTGCCGCCCAACTCCAGGGTGACGCGGGTGAGATGGCGGGAGCAGACCTCCATGACGCGCTTGCCCGCGGCGACGGACCCGGTGAAGGACACCTTGTCGACGCCGGGGTGCCCGACCAGGTACTCGCTGACCTCCCGGCCCGCGGAGACGATGGAGAGCACGCCCTCCGGCAGGCCCGCCTCCGCGGCGATCTCCGCGAGGACGTACGCGTCGAGCGGCGTCTCGGGCGAGGTCTTGAGGATCACCGGGCACCCGGCGAGCAGCGCGGGCGCGACCTTGGCCGCCGCGGTGAACTGCGGGACGTTCCACGGCACGACGGCCGCGACGACGCCCATGGGCTCGCGCCGCACCAGGATGTCGCCGAGCACGCCGGCGCGCGCTTCCTCGTACGTGAAGTTCCGCGCCGTGGTGATCGCCGCGTCCCAGACCATCATCGCGGCCAGGGCCTGTACGAGGACGGACGCGGTGATCGGGGCGCCGTTCTCCGAGCTGATCACCCGGGCCAGCTCCTCGTGGCGCGCGGCCAGACCGTCCTTGATCTTCGTGACGGCCTCGATCCGCTCGTCGAGGCTCATGCGCGGCCAGGGCCCTTCGTCGAAGGCCCTGCGGGCGAGGGCGACGGCCCGGTCGACGTCGGCGGGCGCGGCGTGCGGCACCCGCGCGAAGACCTCGCCGGTGTGCGGCGAGACGACCTCGATGACGTCCTTGCCGAGCGGTTCGGTCAACTCCCCGCCGATGAACAGCTGTCCGTGCTCCACGAGTTCCGTCATGACCGACCGCCTCCTGCGGGACGCTTCCTGACGCTGCTTCAGAACTGATATCAGTTCTAGTTATAGTGAGCAACGGCCGTGCGGCCGTTGAGCTCCGACGGCAGGGACGGGGGCGGCGGATGACGCAGGTGACGAGCGCGGGCGCGACCGACCACGGCGGTGGGGTGTGGAGCATCGCCGTGCCGATCCCGGACAACCCCCTCGGCCACACGCTGGTGTACGTGCTCGACACCGACCGCGGCCCCGTCCTGGTCGACACCGGCTGGGACGACCCGGCGTCGTGGGACGCCCTCGTCGCGGGACTCGCCGCGTGCGGGACCGGGGCCGCCGACGTGCACGGGGTGCTGCTCACCCACCACCACCCGGACCACCACGGCCTCTCCGCGCGGGTGCGGGCCGCCTCCGGCGCGTGGCTCGCGATGCACGAGGCGGACGCGCACGTGGTGCGGCGCACCCGGGAGTACCCGATGCGGCGGTGGTTCGGTTACCTGGCGGACAAGCTGGCCGCCGCGGGCGCGCCCGCCGAGCACGTGGCGCCGCTGGCCGCCGCCCGTGACGCGGGGCGCGTCCCGGGGCTCGCCGCCCGCCTCCCCGCCCTGCCCGACCGCCCGATCCCGCCCGGCGAACTCCTCGACCTGCCCGGCCGCCGCCTGCGCGCGATCTGGACCCCGGGGCACACGCCCGGCCACGTCTGTCTGCACCTGGAGGAGGAGCACCCGGCCCGACTCCCGGGGCGCGGCCGCCTGTTCAGCGGCGACCACCTGCTGCCGGGCATCACCCCGCACATCGGCCTGTACGAGGACCCGGACGACCGGACGGTGACCGATCCTTCCCCGAGCTCTCGGCTTCGCTCGAGCAGGGCAGACCCCATTGGCGACTACCTGGACTCCCTGGAGCGGATCGGACGGCTCGGCGTCGCGGAGGTCCTGCCCGCGCACCAGCACGCCTTCGCCCACGCGCCCGCCCGGGTGCGGGAGTTGCTCGTCCACCACGAGGAGCGGCTCGCGGGCCTGCTCGCGCTGCTCGCCGAGGAGCGCACGCCCTGGCAGCTCGCCGAGCGCATGGAGTGGAACAGGCCCTGGGCCGACATCCCCTTCGGCTCCCGCAACATCGCCGTCTCCGAGGCCGAGGCGCATCTGCGCAGGCTCGTGAAGCAGGGCCGGGCGCAGCCGGTGCCGGGCAGCGACCCGGTGGCGTACGTGGCGGTGTGAGGCCCCGGGGGCCGGGGACCCGGCCCTTCGTGCCCGGCGCCTACCGCCTCACCAGCCCTCCTCGCCCCGCAGCACCGCGTCCGCGCCGCCGTCGATGAAGACCACCTGGCCGGTCACGTGCGTGTTCTCCGGCGAGGTGAGGAAGTCGAGCAGCGGGGCGACCTGCTCCGCCTCCCCGTAGCCGTTCAACGGCATGGGGACGGCGGCGTCGGCGATCGCGCGGACCTCCGGGTCCTCGATCATCGGGCGGCTCATGGGGGTGCGGATGATGCCGGGCCCGATCGCGTTCAGCGGGATGCCCGCGCCCGCCCACGCGTCGCTCACGGCGGCGCGGCGCACCCAGCGCACGAGGGCGTGCTTGGCGGAGGCGTACACCCGCTGCGGCTCGCCGCGGTCGATCGCCTCGCGCGCGGCGGCGACGGCCGCGGCCTCGTCGTCGGCGAGCACCGCGGCCACGATCGCCGGGTCGGTGGGGTGCAGGGCGGCCACGGACGCCACGACGGCCGCGCGCGGATGGCGGCCCGCGGCGAGCAGCGGGCGGAGCCCGGTGAGCGTGGCGATCGCGCCGAAGGCGTTCACGCGCACGGTGACGGGGTCGTAGTCGGCGACCCCGGCGCAGGCGATCACGGCGTCGAGCCGGCCGCCGCCGAGGTCGGCCGCCGCCTCGGCGAGCAGGGCGCGGCCCTCCTCGGTGCCGAGGTCGGCGCTGATGTCGGTGTCCTTGAGGTCCGCGCCGATCACCCGGTGGCCGCGCGCGCCCAGATGGCGGGCGGTGGCCCTGCCGATCCCTGAGGCGGCGCCGGTGATCAGATAGGTGCGGGCGGTCTGGTCGTCGATGCGGTCCGGCTGCGTACGGCTCGGGTCCTTCACGGTCGTGCTCCCCTCAACTGCCGCGCCCTGGGGCTCCCGCCACGCTACGCCCGCCGCACGGGCCGCACCAGACCGCGATCACCGGCCGCGCCTGGCCGGGAGGGGCGGCGTACGGGCCGGTAGAGTGTGCGGGTCGTCATCACGTACGTACGAGGGGAAGCCGGTGGAAATCCGGCACCGGCCCGTCCCCGAGGTCTCGGCTCGCCCGGCCCGGGGAAGACCCCGTTCCGGGGTCCCGGCTTCGCCCGGCCCGGGAGAGGCCGCCGTGGCACCATCCGCCCGCGGCGAACCGGAGCACCTCGTGCGGCACGTGACCGGCTCGCGTCATCGGGACCGTACCGATGGCCGGCACCGTCGAGGCATACGGAGCCGGAGCCGCCCGGTGCCCCTGTCGTGCCGTGCCGCCCGGCTCCCCGCAGGGAGAGGCACCCGCCGCATCATGAACGTTCGCCGCAGCGCAGCTGCCCTGGCCGCCGTCGCCGCCCTCGGCACGGCCGCGGCCCCGGCCGCCCTCGCCGACGAGGCCTCGCCCTCGCCCTCCGGCGCGCTCCCCTCCGGTCTGTACGGCAAGACGGACCCGAAGTTCGACGGCGTGTTCCGGCAGTCGTACGCCCTGCTCGCGCAGGACGCGACCGGTGTCACGCCCGCCGCGAAGGCCGTGGACTGGCTGACCGGCCAGCAGTGCGGCAGCGGCGGCTTCGCCGCCTACCGCGCCGACGCGGACGTGCCCTGCGACTCCAAGGCGCAGGTCGACAGCAACTCGACGGCCGCGGCCGTGCAGGCCCTCGCCGCGCTCGGCGGCGAGAAGAAGGCCGTGGACAAGGGCGTGGCCTGGCTGAAGTCCGTGCAGAACCAGGACGGCGGCTGGGGCTACACCCCGGGCCTGCCGAGCGACGCCAACTCCACCGGCATCGTGATCGGCGCGCTCGCCGCCACCGGCGCGAAGCCCGCGGCCGTCGAGTCCCAGAAGGGCAAGTCGCCGTACGACGCGCTGACGAAGCTCGCCATGGACTGCGGCAAGGACGGCGGCGCCTTCGGCCTCGCCGACGCCAAGTCCGGCAAGCTCACGCCGAACGCCGACGCCACGGCGGCCGGTGTGCTCGGCGGCCTCGGCAAGGGCCTGGTCGTGGCCGCGCCGAAGAAGGACGCCGCCACGCCGAAGTGCGCGAAGGCCGATTCGGCGGAGCAGGCCGCGGCCAACGGCACCGGCTACCTCCTCGACGCCCTCGGCAAGTCCGGCCACCTCACCTCGTCCCTGCCCGGCTCCACCGACAAGCCGGACGTCGGCAACACCGCCGACGCGGTCGTCGCGCTCGCCGCCGCGGGCCAGGGCGAGCAGGCCGAGAAGTCCGCCGAGTGGCTCGCCGACAACTCCGCGGCCTGGGCGAAGCAGAGCGGCCCCGCCGCCTACGCCCAGCTGGTCTTCGCCGCCCACGCCGCGGGCTTGGACCCGCGCGACTTCGGCGGCGCCGACCTGGTCAAGCAGCTCAACGCGACCGGCCCGGCCCCGCGCGCCCAGGCTGCCGACGAGGAGAAGGACAAGGACGACGACGGCAGCGGCGTGAGCGTCTGGTGGATCGTCGGCGTCGGCCTGGTCGCGGGCGTGGGCATCGGCTTCCTGCTGAGCGGCCGCAAGAAGAACCAGCTGTGACGCACCGCCGTCGCGGACACGGCCACCGCCGGGCGGTGGCCGTGCTCTTCGCCGCCCTGCTCGCGCTCTGCGCGGCCGCCCCCGCCCACGGCGCCGACTACCGCTACTGGTCGTTCTGGCAGCGCGGCGACGGGGACGCGTGGGTGTACGCCACCCAGGGACCCTCGATCGCGCGGCCGGACGACGGGGACGTGGACGGGTTCCGCTTCGCCGTGTCCGCCGACGCCGAGACCGCGAAGAAGCCGCGCGGCAGCGCCGACTTCGACACGATCTGCGCGGACACGAAGCCCGCGGCCGGGAAGAAGCGGATCGCCGTCGTCATCGACTTCGGCACGGCCGCCGACGCGCCGGGCGGGAAGACACCGCCGAAGCCGCGCACCGCGTGCGCCCGCATCGACGACGGCGGATCGAGCGCCGACGCGCTCGCCGCCGTCGCCGAGCCCCTGCGCTACGACACCAACGCGCTGCTGTGCGCCATCTCCGACTACCCGAAGACCGGCTGCGGCGAGCAGGTGTCAGGCGACTCGGGCGACCGGAGCGAGCAGGGCGCCGACGAGGGCGACGGCGGCCCGTCCGTCGGCCTGCTCGCCGGGATCGCCGCCGTGGTCGTGCTCGGCGCCGCGGGCGTCTGGCAGGCCCGCCGCCGGCGCGGGTGAGCCGGGCGCGCCACGATGAGTAGCCCACGCCCGCCGCGGGCCGCCGCACCCGGCGCCCCGCGCCGCCGCCTCGCGCCCGAGGCCAACCGCTCCAACGCCCTGCACCCGGGCGCCTGGTGGCTGTGGGCGCTCGGGCTCGCCACGGCCGCGTCCCGCACCACGAACCCGCTGCTCATCGGGTTGCTCATCGGGGTCGCCGGATACGTCGTCGCGGCCCGGCGCACCGCCGCGCCGTGGGCGCGCGCGTACGGCGCGTTCGTGAAGATCGCCCTGTTTGTCATCGGCATCCGCCTCGTCTTCGCGGTGTTCCTCGGCTCGCCGATCCCGGGCACCCACCTCATCGTGACGCTGCCGGAGGTGCCCCTTCCGGACTGGGCGCGGGGGGTGCGGATCGGCGGCCGGGTCACCGCGGAGGGCGTGGTGTTCGCGCTGTACGACGGGGTGCGCCTCGCGGGCCTGCTGATCTGCGTGGGCGCCGCGAACGCCCTGGCCAGCCCGGCCCGGCTGCTGAAGTCCCTGCCGGGCGCCCTGTACGAGGCGGGCGTCGCCGTCGTCGTCGCGATGACGTTCGCGCCGAACCTGATCGCCGACGTGCAGCGGCTGCGCGCCGCCCGCCGCCTGCGCGGGCGCGCGGACCGCGGGGTGCGCGGCCTGCTCCAGGTCGGCCTGCCCGTCCTGGAGGGCGCCCTCGAACGCTCCGTGGCGCTGGCCGCCGCGATGGACGCGCGCGGCTTCGGGCGCACCGCCGCCGTGCCCGCGCGGGTGCGCAGGACCACGGCGGCCCTGACCCTCGGCGGCCTGATGGGCGTGTGCGCCGGAACGTACGGGCTGCTCACCGCGGACGGCGGGACGTACGGCCTGCCGGTGCTCGGCGCCGGGCTCGCCGCCGCGCTCGGCGGTCTGTGGCTCGGCGGACGGCGCGCGGTGCGCACCCGCTACCGGCCCGACGTGTGGGGCGTGCGCGCCTGGCTCGTCGCCGGGTCCGGCGCCGCCGTCGCGGGCCTGATGATCGCCGCGAGCTCGTACGGGGTGCCCGAGCTGCAGCCCGGGGTCGTCCCGCTGGTCGCGCCCGAGCTGCCGCTGTGGCCCGCCGCGGCGATCCTGCTCGGTCTGCTCCCGGCGTTCGTCGCACCGGTGCCGCCGCCCGCGCAGGCCCCCGCCCCCCGCCCGTCCCGAGCCGCCGCCAAGGAGCAGAGCCCATGACCATGATCCGGTTCGAGGACGTCTCCGTACGGTACGAGGGCGTGCCCAGGGCCACCGTCGAGCACGTGGACCTGGCCGTCCCCGAGGGCGAGCTGGTCCTGGTGGTCGGCCCGTCCGGGGTCGGCAAGTCCACGCTGCTCGGCACCGTCAGCGGGCTCGTGCCGCACTTCACCGGCGGCACGCTGCGCGGGCGCGTGACCGTCGCGGGCCGCGACACCCGCACCCACAAGCCGCGCGAGCTCGCCGACGTGGTCGGCACCGTGGGCCAGGACCCGCTCGCCCACTTCGTGACGGACACGGTGGAGGACGAGCTGGCGTACGGCATGGAGTCGCTCGGCATCGCCCCGGACGTGATGCGCCGCCGCGTCGAGGAGACCCTGGACCTGCTCGGCCTCGCGGAGCTGCGGGACCGGCCCATCTCCACCCTCTCCGGCGGCCAGCAGCAGCGCGTCGCCATCGGCTCCGTCCTCACCCCGCACCCCCGGGTCCTGGTCCTCGACGAGCCGACGTCCGCGCTCGACCCGGCGGCGGCCGAGGAGGTCCTGGCCGTCCTCCAGCGCCTGGTCCACGACCTGGGCACCACGGTCCTGATGGCCGAGCACCGTCTGGAGCGGGTCGTGCAGTACGCCGACCAGGTGCTGCTCCTGCCATCCCCCGGCGCGGCGCCCGTCCTGGGCGACCCGGCCGAGCTGATGGCCGTCTCGCCGGTGTACCCGCCGGTCGTGGCCCTCGGCCGGCTCGCCGGGCTCGACCCGCTGCCGCTGACCGTGCGCGACGCCCGCCGCAAGACGGCCGGGCTTCGCGAGCGGCTCGCCGACGTCACCCCGCCCGAGCGGGGCGCGGCCCCCGCCGCGTCCGGGGAGCGGGCCGCGGCCCCCGCCGGGCGGTGGTGGCGGCTCGGGCGGAAGGCGCCGGATGAGCCCGCGGACGCCGCGACCGGCGCGCGGGTCGAGGGGCTCGCGGTGCGCCGGGGGCGCGTCGAGGCGCTGCGGCGCGTCGACCTGACCGTGGCGCCGGGCGAGACCATCGCGCTGATGGGCCGCAACGGCGCGGGCAAGTCCACGCTCCTTTCCACCCTCGTGGGCCTGCTGCCGCCGACGGCGGGAACCGTCCGCGTCGGCGGCGCGGCCCCGCACCGCACGGCCCCGCGCGAGCTGATCCGCCGGGTCGGCCTCGTCCCGCAGGAACCGCGCGACCTGCTGTACGCGGACACGGTCGCCGCCGAGTGCGCGGCCGCCGACCACGACGCCGAGGCACCCGCGGGCAGCTGCCGCGCCCTGGTGGCGGAGCTGCTCCCGGGCATCGCCGACGACACGCACCCGCGGGACCTGTCGGAGGGCCAGCGCCTGGCCCTCGCCCTGGCGATCGTCCTCACGGCCCGCCCGCCGCTGCTGCTCCTCGACGAGCCGACCCGCGGCCTGGACTACGCGGCCAAGGCCCGCCTGGTCACGATCCTGCGCGGGCTCGCCGCCGAGGGCCACGCGATCGTCCTGGCCACGCACGACGTGGAGCTGGCGGCCGAGCTGGCGCACCGGGTGGTGATCCTCGCCGAGGGCGAGGTCGTCGCCGACGGCCCCACGGCCGAGGTGGTCGTCTCGTCCCCGGCCTTCGCCCCCCAGGTCACCAAGGTCCTGGCACCACAGCGGTGGCTCACCGTTTCACAGGTGCGCGAGGCACTGGAGGCGGCCCGGTGACCAGCGCCCCGAAGGGGCGCGGGGAACTGCGCGCCCAGCCACACACGACCCGCGGGGACCGACAGGCACGGCCCATCCGGCTCGGGCGGCGGTCCATGGCCGCCCTGGCCCTGGTGAGCGCCATCGGCGTGGTGGCCTTCGGCTGGCCGCTGCTCGCCGGGCCGGACTCAGGCCTGGGCGCGCACGCGCAGGACGCGCCGTGGCTGTTCGCCGCCCTGCTCCCGCTGCTGGTGGGCGTGGTCGTGGCGACCATCTCGGACGTCGGCCTGGACGCGAAGGCCATCGCGATGCTGGGGGTGCTCGCCGCCGCCGGGGCCGCGCTGCGGCCGCTCGGCGCGGGCACGGCCGGGATCGAGCCGATGTTCTTCCTGATGGTGCTGAGCGGGCGGGTGCTCGGGCCCGGCTTCGGGTTCGTGCTCGGCGCCGTGTCGATGTTCGCCTCCGCGCTCCTGACCGGCGGCGTCGGCCCCTGGATGCCGTTCCAGATGCTGTCCATGGGCTGGGTGTGCATGGGCGCAGGGCTGCTGCCGGGCGCGGACACCCTGCGCGGCCGCCGTGAGCTCTGGCTGCTCGGCGCGTACGGGGCGGTGGCCTCGGTCCTGTACGGGACCGTGATGAACCTCCAGGGCTGGCCCTACATCTCCGGCCTCGCCACCGGCGTCTCCTTCGTGCCCGGCGACGCGGTCGGCGACAACCTGGCCCGCTTCCTCGCGTACTGCCTGGCCACGTCCCTGGGCTGGGACCTGCCGCGGGCGGTGCTCACCGTCGTGCTGAGCCTCGCGCTCGGCCCGGCCGTCCTGAAGGCGCTGCGCCGGGCCACGCGGCGGGCCGCGTTCGAGGCGCCGGTCACATTCGAGGCCCCGCGACCGTGAACGGTCTTGTGCGTTCTGTGATGAAACGGGTGGGTGGGCGGTGAGCCGCCCCACAGGACTTTGGTCCTCTACTACGGGACCCCGTAGCCGCACGTCACTGTCACGTACACGCCAATTCATGCTCTGACCTGCGGATTGAGAGCCAGATCACAGCGGGGCCCTTCGTCCTCGGTGCGAGTGCCACTAGTAAGAGGGGTCATTGCGGCGGCGTAACAGCCCTGCTTCTCTGGATGAGTCGCACGGCGCCGACCGGCCGTCCACGAGCCTCCCGGGCACTCCGGGAAACCGCTCAAGGCCTCGGCGCCGACGCATTGCCCCCGCTCTTACGGAGCCGGAGCGGCAAGCACCGCGACCGCCCTGTTCCCGACCGGAAGGTCCTCTGTGTCCGTCACGCTCCTCCGCCGCATCACGCCCAAGAAGGCCCTCGTCGGCGGTGTCCTCGCCGCAGCCACCACTGGCATGGTCTTCGCCGCGGCCCCCGCTCAGGCCGCTCCGGCGTCCGACTCGGCCAAGGCCGTGGCGCAGCGAGTGATCAGCGACGCCGGCCAGTTCCAGTGCTTCGACAAGATCGTCTCCCACGAGAGCGGCTGGAACGTCACCGCCACGAACTCCTCGTCCGGCGCCTACGGCCTGGTCCAGGCCCTGCCCGGCTCGAAGATGGCCTCGGCCGGCGCCGACTGGAAGACCAACGCCGAGACCCAGATCAAGTGGGGCCACTCGTACATGAAGGAGCGCTACGGCAGCCCCTGTGGCGCGTGGAACCACTGGCAGGCCAACGGCTGGTACTGAGCCTGGCCCCTGGGCCTTGAGCAGCGAGGCGGTCACCCCCGGCGGGGTGGCCGCCTTTTTCGCGCTCCGCGCTCGTCCTCAAACGCCGGACGGGCTGGATGGTGCCGAGTGCGGGGGGCCAGGCAGGGGGCGGAGCCCCCCGGCGCTACAGGCGCTGCAAGATCGTGGCTGTGGCCACGGCACCCCCGGCACACATCGTCACCAGCGCGAACTCCTTGTCGCGCCGTTCCAGCTCATGCAGCGCCGTGGTCAGCAACCGCGCCCCCGTCGCGCCCACGGGATGCCCGAGCGCGATCGCGCCGCCGTTCACGTTGACCTTCTCCAGGTCCTGCTCGAACACCCGCGCCCAGCTGAGCACGACCGAGGCGAAGGCCTCGTTGATCTCGACGAGGTCGATGTCCCGCAGGGACATCCCGGCCTTGCCGAGGACGGCCCGAGTGGCGTCGACGGGCCCGTCGAGGTGGAAGTGCGGGTCGGCCCCGACGAGGGCCTGCGCGACGATCCGCGCGCGCGGCCTGAGCTTCAGGGCCCGCGCCATCCGCTTGGAGGCCCAGAGCAGGGCCGCGGCCCCGTCGGAGATCTGGGAGGAGTTGCCCGCCGTGTGCACGGCGGTCGGCATGACCGGCTTGAGCCCGGCGAGGGCCTCGGGGGACGTGTCCCGCAGCCCCTCGTCCCGGTGCACGAGCCGCCACATCCCCTGCCCCGCGGCCTGCTCCTCCTCGGTGGTCGGCACCTGGACCGCGAAGGTCTCCCGCTTGAAGCGCTCCTCGGCCCACGCGGCGGCCGCCCGCTCCTGGGAGAGGAGTCCAAGGGCGTCGACGTCCGGCCGGGTCAGCCCGCGCCTGCGCGCGATCCGCTCGGCGGCCTCGAACTGGTTCGGCAGGTCGACGTTCCACTCGTCGGGGAAGGGCTTGCCGGGGCCGTGCTTGCTGCCGGACCCCAGCGGCACCCGGGACATGGACTCGACGCCGCAGCTGATGCCGATGTCGATCACGCCCGCCGCGACCATGTTCGCGACCATGTGGCTCGCCTGCTGCGACGAGCCGCACTGGCAGTCGACGGTCGTCGCGGCCGTCTCGTAGGGCAGGCCCATGGTGAGCCAGGCCGTGCGCGCCGGGTTCATGGACTGCTCGCCCGCGTGCGTGACGGTGCCGCCGACGATCTGCTCGACGCAGTCGGCGTGGATGCCGGTCCGCCCGATGAGCTCGCGGTAGGTCTCGCCGAGGAGGTAGGCCGGATGGAGGTTGGCGAGCGCTCCTCCGCGTTTGCCGATCGGGGTGCGTACGGCTTCGACGATGACAGGTTCGGCGGCCACGATCTCGTCCTCTCCTCCGGATGCGGCGGGGCGTCCCGGCGCCCCGCCCGCGTCGCACGCGAGAACTAGTACGCGTTCTAGTTCCGGTCAGCAGTCTGCTGAGCCCCACCCCGCTCCCGCAAGGGTCGTGCACACACCGCGGCGCACCGCGCGCGCAACGAACCGCCGCGCGAGCCTTGCCACTTGTAGAACCGGTTACTACGGTCGAGCCATCTCCTGATGGACCGTCAGAACCACGCGCAGCAGCCCGCCCCGACCTCCGACCCCCACCGGTGCCGAAACGCCTGGAGCCCCCGATGCCCTGTCCCGCGCTGCCCGACGGGTTCGACTTCACCGACCCGGACGTCCTCCAAGACCGCGTGCCCTTCCCGGAGTTCGCGCGCCTTCGGCAGGTGGAGCCGGTGCACTGGGTGGCACAGCGGCCCGGGGTGGCCGGCTACGAGGACGCGGGCTACTGGGCCGTGACGCGGCACGCCGACGTCAAGCACGTCTCCACGCACCCCGAGCTGTTCTCCTCGAACCTCAACACCGCGATCATCCGCTTCAACGAGACGATCAGCCGCGACCAGATCGAGGTCCAGAAGCTGATCATGCTCAATATGGACCCGCCCGAGCACACCCGGGTCCGCCAGATCGTGCAGCGCGGCTTCACGCCCCGCGCCATCCGCTCCCTCGAGGACGCCCTGCGCGCCCGCGCGCACGGGATCGCCCGCACCGCCCTGGCGAACGCGCGGCCCGACGGCGGCTTCGACTTCGTCACGAACGTCGCGTGCGAGCTGCCCCTCCAGGCCATCGCCGAGCTCATCGGCGTCCCCCAGGAGGACCGCTCCAAGATCTTCGACTGGTCCAACAAGATGGCGGCGTACGACGATCCGGAGTACGCGATCACCGAGGAGGTCGGCACCGAGGCCGCCATGGAGATCGTCTCGTACGCGATGAATCTGGCCGCCGCCCGCAAGGAGTGCCCGGCCAAGGACATCGTCAGCCAGCTGGTCGCGGCGGAGGACGAGGGCAATCTGAACTCGGACGAGTTCGGGTTCTTCGTGATCCTGCTCGCCGTCGCGGGCAACGAGACCACCCGCAACGCCATCACCCACGGCATGCACGCCTTCCTCACCCACCCCGACCAGTGGGAGCTGTACAAGCGGGAGCGGCCGCGGACCACCGCCGAGGAGATCGTGCGCTGGGCCACGCCCGTGGTCTCCTTCCAGCGCACGGCCACCGAGGACACCGAGCTTGGCGGCGCCCTGATCAAGCGGGGCGACCGCGTCGGCCTCTTCTACTCCTCCGCCAACCACGACCCCGACGTCTTCGATGACCCCGACGTCTTCGACATCACCCGGGACCCGAACCCCCACCTCGGCTTCGGCGGGGGCGGCCCGCACTTCTGCCTCGGCAAGTCCCTGGCGATCCTGGAGATCGACCTCATCTTCACCGCCGTCGCCGAGGCGCTGCCCGACCTGCGCCTGACCGGCGACCCGCGCAGGCTGCGCTCGGCCTGGCTCAACGGGGTCAAGGAGCTCCAGGTCAGCACCCGCTGACCGGGCCCCACGGGAGGCAGGGGCCCATCCCCTACGCTCCGCCCCTGCCTCCCCTGGCCGAAACCCGCGCACCGAACGAACCGCGCGTAACACCCGTACCGCCGCGAACCGTTCGAGGAATTCCGCCATATGTTCACGTGATCGGCAGAACGCGCCAACGTTTTCGTCATGTACAGCGTCTTGGGGGGTGAACGCCGCCCTTCAAGAGCCTCAAGACTTCGAACGGAAACGGTGACCGTGGTCTCTGCCGACCTCTCGATCGTTCCCACCGGCAGCTCACCCACCGACCGGAAGGATCCCTTCCGAGCCTTCCGTTCCTTCTACCGGCGCCACCGCGTCCCCGTCCTCGCCACCGCCCCCACACTGCCGCTGTACGCGGTCTGGGCGGCGTTCCTCGCCACCGGCGGCGGCGACCTCGCCGCGCAGCAGGCCTGGGCCCGCTTCGTGGACGACCACGGCACGGCCGCGTACAGCCTCTTCTGGTACGGCGGCATGCACACCGCCAACTACAGCGTGATCTCGCCGTACCTGATGGCCGCGCTCGGCGTGAAGACCGTCACCGTGCTCTCCGGCGTCGCCGGTGCCTGGCTGGTCGCGGTGGTCATCGAGCGCGCCGGGGTGCGCCGCCCGCTCGCCCCCGCCGTGCTCGCCTCGCTCGCCGTGTGGTGCAACGTCGCCTCCGGGCGCACCACGTTCGCGCTCGGCCTCGCCTTCGGGCTCGGCGCCGTGCTCGCCCTGCTCGGCACCCGGCGCACGACCGTCGCGGTCCTGTGCGCGGCGCTCGCCACCATGGCGTCGCCGGTGGCGGGCCTGTTCCTGCTCGTGGCGGGCGCGGGCTACTTCTTCGTACGGGACTGGGGCCGCGCCCTGGCCCTGCTGGTGCCGCCCGTCGTGGTGGTCGGCACCACGACCGTGCTCTTCCCCTTCAAGGGCGAGCACCTGATGTGGGCGGACCGGATCTTCCCGCCGGTCTTCTTCAGCCTCGTCCTGATCGTCGCGGGGCCGCGCGAGTGGCGGGTGCTCCGCATGGGCGCGGGCGTGTACGCGGCCGGTACCGTCCTGACGTACCTCATCCCGTCCCCGATCGGCACGAACGTCGAGCGGCTCGCCGAGCTGGTCGCGCCCGCCCTGCTGCTCGCCGCCCTGCTGACCCCGGCCCTCCCGGTGATGCGCCGCCTCGCCCTTGTCACGGCGCTCGTCCTGTCGACGGCGTGGGTGGCGCAGAAGACCGCCGACGACCTGGAGGTGTCGACGGTCGTCCCGGCGTGGGCCACCGACACGCACGGCGTGGTGACCGCCCTGGAGCGGCTCGGCGCCGACCGGGGCCGGGTCGAGGTGGTCCCGGCCCGCAACCACCGCGAGGCCACCGCGCTCGCCCCGTACGTGAACATGGCGCGCGGCTGGAACCGCCAGCTCGACATCGAGCGCGGCCGCCTCTTCTACGACGGCTCGTTCTCCGCCACCACCTACCGGGCCTGGCTCGACAAGTGGGCGGTGGGCTTCGTGGTCCTGCCGTCCGGGCGCCCCGACGGCCCGGCCCTGGACGAGGCCGCCCTGGTCAGGAGCCGGCCGCAGTGGCTGGAGCCGGTGTGGAAGGACGAGCACTGGCGGATCTTCCGGGTGCGCGACGCCGTCCCGATGACGTCGGCCCCCGCGTCCGTGGTCCGCTCCACCAGTACGGAGGTGGTGGTGCGGGTCCCGGAGCGGGGTCCTGTGACGGTGCGGATCGTGTACTCGCCGTGGCTGCGGGCCGAGGGCGCGTGCCTGGCGAAGGAGGGCGACTTCACCCGGCTCACCGTGCCCGCGCCCGGCACCTACACGATCAGCTCGGGGTACGGCCGCCCGGCGCGTCCCGCGGACTGCTGACGGGTTCGGACCCGTCCGGCGGCTCGGTCCCGTCCTCGCTCCCGGCGTTTCCGGCGCTCTCGGTGCTCTCGGTGTTCTCGGCCTTCGACGCGGCCTTGCTCATCCGGTCCGGCCCCGCGGCCTGCGCGGGCGGGCCCGCCACCGCGGGCTGCGGGGATCCGAGCCAGGGTGTCAGCGAGCCGGGCTTCAGGACCTCCTTCACCCGGGGCCCCTGGAGCAGGTACGTCAGACCGAAGCCCGCGCCGACGACCGCCGCGCCGCCCACCGCGTCGAGCACCCAGTGGTTGCCGGTGCCGACGATCGCGCACACCGTGAAGAACGGGTGCAGCAGGCCGAGGGCCTTCATCCACCATTTCGGGGCGAGGATCGCGATGGTCAGACCGCACCACAGGGACCAGCCGAAGTGCAGCGAGGGCATCGCCGCGTACTGGTTGGTGAGCTTCGTCAGCGTGCCGTAGTCCGGCTGCGAGAAGTCCTGTACGCCGTGGATGGTGTCGATGAAGTTGAGGTCCTCCATCAGCCGCGGCGGCGCGAGCGGGTAGCCCCAGAAGCCGACGAGCGCGAGCAGCGTGGCGAAGCCGAGCGCGGAGCGCGCCCAGCGGTACTGGGCGGGGCGCCGCAGGTACAGGATCGCGAGGACGCTCAGCGGCACCACGAAGTGGAACGACGTGTAGTAGAAGTTGAAGAAGCTCTCCATCCAGGGCGTGCGCGCCGTCAGATGGTTGAACCAGTGCTCGATGTCGATGTGCAGGAACTGCTCGATGGAGTGGATCTGCTCGCCGTGCGCCTCGGCCCGCTCGCGGCCGCCGGAGATGGTGCCGCCGGTCGCGGCGAGGCGGGTCTGCTGGTAGGCGGAGTAGCCGACGCGGATCAGGAGCAGTTCGAGCAGCAGGTTCGGCCGGGTGAGCACGCGCCGCCAGAACGGGAAGAGCGGCACCCACTTCCACCGCGCCGGTACCGGATCGGCGTACGAGGTGGGGATCGGCTTCTGGTACTCCGGCGCGGTCCGGGACAGGAACGGCACGATCAGCGCGGAGGCGAGCGCGGCGAGCAGGACGACGTTGTCGCGCAGCGGCTCCAGGACCGACATGTTCGGGAGCATCATCTTCGACGGCAGCGTCATCACCAGGACGATGGCGATCGGCCACACGTACCGGTCGGACGCGCGCTTGCCGACGCGGCCGACGACCGCGAGCAGCAGCCAGAGCAGCTGGTGCTGCCAGCTCGTCGGGGACACGGCGATGGCCACGCAGCCGGTGAGCGCGACGGCGAGCAGCAGCTGGCCGTCCTTCGCGTACGTCACGGCGCGGCGCAGGCCGAGGAAGGCGACGGCGGCGCCCAGGGCCAGGAAGAGCCCTATCTCCAGCGGCCCCTGGAGGCCGAAGCGGAGCAGCGCGCCGTGCAGCGACTGGTTGGCGTTGGCGTCGGGGTTCGCGCCGAGGCCCGCGCCCGCCAGGTGGTGCACCCAGTACGTCCACGAGTCGTGCGGCAGGGCCGCCCAGGCGACGCCGGTCAGGCCCACGAAGGTGAGGCCGAGGGACGCGGTGGCCTTCCTGCGGCCGGTGAACCACAGCAGCGGCGCGAAGAGCAGCACGGTCGGCTGCAGCGCGGCGGCGACGCCGATCAGGATGCCGCTGGCCCGCTCGCCCCGGACGGCGAAGCACCCGAGCAGCACGAGCAGGACGGGGATGATGCTGGTCTGCCCCAGGTGCAGGGCGTTGCGGACCGGCAGGGACAGCATGAGCAGACAGATCGCGACGGGCGCCGCGAGCAGCGAGGTGCGCCGGGAGACGGGCTGCGGCAGGGCGCGGGCGGCGACGAGCCCGAGCGCGACGACGAGCCCGAGGGTGCCGAAGGTCCAGGCCCAGCCGAGCGCCTGCTCGGCGGAGCTGGCGAAGGGCTTGAGGACGAGCCCGGCGAACGGCGTGCCGGTGAACTTGTCCGCGTCGTACAGCGAGCCCTTCACGTGCAGCACGCCGTTCGGCCCGATCCAGGTCTCCAGGTCGGTGAGCCGCTCGCCCTTGGGGGTGCGCAGGACGACGGCGGCCTGCCGGACCGCGAGGACCGCGGCGACCAGCCAGAGGGCGACCCGGATCACCTCGATCCGCGCCTTGGGCGAGCCGGGCGTCCCCGCGCCAAAGGCGCTTCCCGGTCCCCTGTGCTCAACATTCGCCACGCCCTGTCGGCCCTCCCGCCCCATCCGTCATCCTCGATCAAAGTGCCAGGAGATCCGTGATCTCACCCGAAGAGGCTCGCACGCCCCTGGGGGAGACGCGCGCAACCCCCACTTCACCTGGCCGCCACACCGCTTTCTACCGGCTTTTCGGCTGCGGTGCCCAACCGGGTCGGGCTCCGCGGCAATCGCGCGGACGGGGCCCGCACCGGGCGCGACGACCGACACCCCGTCTTTCACAGGACTCTCCGCCCCCTGAGGTTCGGTTCCCGGCCCGGGACGCGACATAGATCACAAAGCCGCCATGTCCGCACTGGCCCATCTTGATCCGTTTGAGCTGCGTACACCCACTTTTACATCGCTATGACACGAGAAGATCACTCCCCGTAATGATGGTGCTTACACCTATGGTCGTCGACTTGTGTCCTTGTCGTCGATCGAAAGGCAGGCGAGCGAGCCCTTGCCGAACGCCACCACCGTCGCCGTGAGCAAGCAGCAGGCGCCGTCCCCCGCGGGACCCGGCGCCGCGCGGGCCCCCGAGCCCACCGTCACCGACCCGGCGCTGGTCAAGCGCGCCGTGAAGGCGGCCGCGCTCGGCAACGCGATGGAGTGGTTCGACTTCGGCGTCTACAGCTACATCGCGGTCACCCTCGGCAAGGTCTTCTTCCCGTCCGGCAACCCGACGGCGCAGCTCCTCTCCACCTTCGGCGCCTTCGCCGCGGCCTTCCTGATCCGCCCGCTCGGCGGCATGGTCTTCGGGCCCCTCGGCGACCGCGTGGGCCGCCAGAAGGTGCTGGCCGTCACCATGATCATGATGGCGGCCGGCACGTTCGCGATCGGCCTGATCCCCTCGTACGCCACGATCGGCGTCTGGGCGCCGGTCCTCCTCCTGCTCGCCCGCCTCGTGCAGGGCTTCTCCACCGGCGGGGAGTACGCGGGCGCGTCCACCTTCATCGCCGAGTACGCCCCCGACAAGCGGCGCGGCTTCCTCGGCAGCTGGCTGGAGTTCGGCACGCTCGCGGGCTACATCGGCGGCGCGGGCCTGGTCACCCTGATGACCGCGCTCCTGTCGAGCGACGACCTGCTGTCCTGGGGCTGGCGCATCCCCTTCCTGATCGCCGGTCCGATGGGTCTGATCGGCCTGTACCTGCGCATGCGCCTGGAGGAGACCCCGGCGTTCGCGGCCCACCTGGAGCGGGCGCACGCCGACGAGCGCACCCGCGGCAAGGTCGGCCTGCGCGAGATGGTGACCGGCCAGTGGCGCACCCTGCTGCTCTGCGTGGGCCTCGTCCTGGTCTTCAACGTCACCGACTACATGCTCCTGTCGTACATGCCGACGTACCTGACCAGCGAGCTGGAGTACGACGAGACGCACGGCCTGCTCGTCGTGCTCGCGGTGATGGCCCTGATGATGTGCGCCCAGCCGTTCGTCGGCGCGCTCACCGACCGCGTCGGCCGCCGCCCCGTCATCGCGGCGGGCTGCGCCGGTTTCTTCCTGCTCTCCGTCCCCGCCCTGCTCCTGATCCGCGACGGCTCGCTGTGGGCCATCGGCCTCGGCATGGCGGCGCTCGGCCTGCTCCTGGTCTGCTTCACGGCCTCCATGCCGTCGGCCCTGCCGGCCCTCTTCCCCACGAAGGTCCGCTACGGCTCGCTGTCCATCGGCTTCAACATCTCCGTGTCCGTCTTCGGCGGTACGACGCCGCTGGTGGTCACGGCGCTCATCGGGGCCACGGGGGACGTCATGATGCCCGCGTACTACATGATGGCGGCGGCCGTCGTGGGCGGCTTCGCCGTCTGGCGCATGACGGAGTCCGCGGGCCGGCCCCTGCCGGGCTCCCCGCCCGCGGTCGAGCCCGCCGCCTGACGCGTACCGGGGGTCAGGGGAGGGGTCCCTGGTTTCGGGAAGGGGCGGGTGTGGGGAGAGCCCCGCAGGGCCCCACCGCCACCACCCCAAGGAGTCCCATGACCACCGAGCCCACCTGGACCGCCGTCGACACCTACGTCACGGACCTCCTCGTCCCCGAGGACGAGGCCCTCGCCCACGCCCGCCGCGCGGCCGACGCCGCGGGGCTGCCCCCGATCAGCGTCACCCCCACCCAGGGCAAGCTCCTGCACCTCCTGGCCCGGCTCACCCCGGCCCACCGGATCCTGGAGATCGGCACCCTGGCCGGCTACAGCACCATCTGGCTGGCCCGGGCCCTGCCCGCGGACGGCCGGCTGATCACCCTGGAGTTCGAACCGGCCCACGCCGCCGTGGCCCGCGCCAACCTCGCCCACGCGGGCCTGGACAAGGTCACCGAGGTGCGCACGGGCCCCGCCCTGGACTCCCTGGCCGCGCTGCGCGCCGAGGGCGCCGCCCCCTTCGACCTCGTCTTCATCGACGCGGACAAGGCCAACAACGCCCGCTACCTGGAGTGGGCCCTGAAGCTGATCCGACCGGGCGGCCTGATCGTCCTGGACAACGTGGTCCGGGGCGGCGGGGTCGCCGACGCCGCGTCGGACGACCCGGCGATCCGCGGCACCCGCGAGGCCCTGGAGCTCATGGCGAGCCACCCGGACCTCGACGGCACGGCGGTGCAGACGGTCGGCGCCAAGGGGTACGACGGCTTCGCCCTGGCCCGCGTGCGGACCTGAGCCACGGCCCGGCCGGGGGCTCAGCCCTCGTGGTAGAAGCCCACGTTCACGCTCCGCGGCCCCGAGCGGTCCTGCACGACGATCTCCCCGGAGCCGCCCCGCGGCAGCGGCGCCGCCCCTCCGTAGGCGAGCGGCGTCGCCGCCCCGTGGGCGAGGAGCCGGACCTCGGACGCCGGGTTCGGCTGGGAGCCGCGCAGCCAGGTGACGGTCCAGGTGCCGTCGGGGCCGCAGCGGAACTCCAGGTGCGTACGGGAGACGAACAGCCAGTCCTGCGGCGGCACGAGCCCGCACACGCTGCCGTCGCGGCCGACCAGCAGCACGGCGCCCGGCTCGCTGGGAGCCTCCGCCATCGTCATGCCCGCGGTCGCGCCCGCGTCCGCACCCGACACCGTGGCCATCGTGAGCTCCAGCATCTCCGTACCCCCATGGTTTCGGACACTCGCGCGCATCCTAGCCTCGCCACCGCCGATTGCCTCGGGGACCATGGACCCATGACGGAGCGGAAACCACCGGGTGTGAGTTTCGAGTCCTGGATCGACCGGCAGATCCGCGAGGCGGAGGAGCGCGGGGACTTCGCCGCGCTGCCCGGCCGCGGCCGACCCCTGCCCGACGACGCGAACGCGGCCTACGACGAACTGTGGTGGGTCAAGCGGAAGTTGGCCCGCGAGGGCCTGTCCGTCCTGTCGCCGACGCTGGCCCTGCGCAAGGAGGCCGAGGACGTCATCGCGGCCGCGGCGGACGCGCCGTCCGAGCGCGTGGCGCGGCGCCTGGTGACGGAGCTGAACGAGAAGATCCGCGAGGCGCTGCGCAGGCCCCCGCCGGGCCCGCCGCTCGGCCTGCGGCCGTACGACGTGGACGAGGTGGCGCGCGCGTGGCGCGAACAGCACGGTGACTGACCCCGGACGCCCCCGGTCCCGGCCGGGACCGGGGCCTCACGCCGCGCTGACGCGGCCGTAGGCGAGGATGAGCCGCATGAGTATCGTGAAGATCAACGTCCTGAACGTGCCCGCCGAGCAGCGCGAGGTCCTGGAGAAGCGCTTCGCGTCCCGCGCGGGGACCGTCGAGAGCTCGGACGGCTTCGAGTGGTTCGAGCTCCTCCGCCCCGTCGAGGGCACGGACGACTACCTGGTGTACACGCGCTGGCGCGACGAGGCCGCCTTCCAGGCCTGGATGGAGGGCCCGATGAAGGCGGCCCACCAGGGCGCCGGCGACCGCCCGAAGCCCGCCGCGAGCGGCTCCACGGTGTGGTCCTTCGAGGTGGTCCAGCAGGCGGCGCCGAAGGCCTAGAGGCGCGCCCCGAAGGGGCGCGGGGCTGTGCCGATATGCGGCTCCGCCGCGCGGGCGCGGCCAGCCACGACGAAACCTGCACGCGGCAAACGGCGGTCAACGGCACGGCCCTACCGCACAGCTCCCCGCACGGGGTCCCGTGGGCGCTCGCCGTCCGAGCCGCACATCTCCGCGCCCAGTTCCTCCACGAGCTGCCGGAGGTCCGTCGGGCGTCCCGGGCCCCACCAGTCGCCGAGGAGCTCCGCGAGGGACTCCTCGCGGGCCTCGGCGAGGCGGGCGGCGGCCTCCCGGCCCTCGGGGGCGAGCCGCAGGCCGAGGCCCTCGCGCACCGCGAGGTGGCGCTCCTCCAGCTGGCGCGAGGCCTGGGTGATGACGGTCAGCGGCACCATGCTGCGCTCGGTGAGCGTCGCGGGCTCCACGTGCCCGTGCCGGCTGATGCGCAGGAGCAGCCAGCTCGCGGCGGGCAGCAGGTCGTACCCGGCACGCCGGGTGATGTCCTCGTAGACCGCGCGCCGCCCCTCCCGCGTGCCGAGGACGGACAGGGCCCGCGCCACCTCGTCGTACGAGGACCGCTGGACGGGGTTGCTGGCGAGCGTCTGGGTGGGGTCGGGCGCGGTGACCGCGCCGCGCAGCTTGTCCTCGCGCAGGAACCAGGCGAGCACGAAGGCGACGAGCGCGACGGGGGCCGCGTACAGGAAGACGTCGGTGATCGAGCTCGCGTACGCGTCGACGACGCCGGGTCTGAGCCCGGGCGGCAGCTCCGCGATGCCGCGCGGATCCGCCTTGAGGGAGTCGACGCCGACGCCGGGCGGCAGCTGCTGCCCGCTGAGGGCCGTGCCGAGCTTGTCGCCGAGCCGGTTGGTGAACACCGTGCCGAAGACCGCGACGCCGAAGGAGGCGCCGATGGAGCGGAAGAAGGTCGCGCCGGAGGTGGCGACGCCCAGGTCCTCGTAGCCGACGGCGTTCTGCACGATCAGCACGAGCACCTGCATGACGAGGCCGAGCCCGAAGCCGAAGACGAAGAAGTACGCGCTCATCTCGAACGTCGGGCTGTCCGGCTTCAGCTGGTGCAGGAGCAGCAGGCCGAGCGCGGTGACGCCGGTGCCCACGACGGGGAACACCTTCCAGCGGCCGGTGCGGCTGACGATCTGGCCGGACGCGGTCGACGAGATCAGCAGGCCGACGACCATCGGCAGCATGTGCACGCCCGACATGGTGGGCGACACGCCCTGGACGACCTGGAGGAACGTCGGCAGGTACGTCATGGCGCCGAACATCGCGAAGCCGACGACGAAGCTGATGACGGCGGAGAGGGTGAAGGTGCGGACCCGGAAGAGCTTCAGCGGGAGCACCGGCTCCGCCGCCCGCCGCTCGACCGCGACGAAGCACGCGCCGAGCACCACGCCGAGCACCGCGAGCCCGACGATCTGCGGGGAGCCCCAGTCCCAGGTGGTGCCGCCGAGCGAGGCGACGAGGACCAGACAGGTGGCGACGGAGGCGATGAGGAAGGTGCCGAGGTAGTCGATGGTGTGCCGGGCCGAGCGCGCCGGGATGCGCAGGACGGCGGCGATCACGACGAGCGCGACCGCGCCGATGGGCAGGTTGACGTAGAAGACCCAGCGCCAGCTCAGGTGCTGGGTGAACAGGCCGCCGAGCAGCGGCCCGAGCACGCTGGTGGCGCCGAAGACCGCGCCGAACAGGCCCTGGTACCGGCCGCGGTCGCGCGGGGACACGATGTCCCCGACGATCGCCATCGACAGGACCATGAGCCCGCCGCCGCCGAGGCCCTGGAGGGCGCGGAAGGCGATCAGCTCGGACATGTTCTGGGCGGCGCCGCACAGCGCCGAACCCGCCAGGAAGATCACGATCGCGATCTGGAAGAGCTTCTTGCGGCCGTACTGGTCGCCGAGCTTGCCCCACAGCGGGGTGGCCGCCGTGGCGGCCAGCAGATACGCCGTGACCACCCACGACAGGTGCTCCATGCCGCCGAGGTCGCTGACGATCGTCGGCAGGGCGGTCGAGACGATGGTCTGGTCGAGGGCGGCGAGCAGCATGCCGAGCAGCAGCGCGCCGATGGAGACCAGTACGCCGCCGGACACGTGTTCGCCGGGCCCCGCCCCGTGCTCCGGCCCGGACGGACGGGCGCTCACGTCCTGCGTCATGGACACCTCCCCGGGTGCTCCTCCTCTCCATCGTGGGCCGTGTCACCCGTTATGGCCTGTTGAGTCGTACGGCTGCATACTCCTGAGGAGCTCTACGGGGCCACCGATGGAGGGGAGCACCCAGTGAGCGAGCAGCACGGGAGGCCCGTGGGGCCCGAGGAGCCGGTCTTAGGGGCTTGTGGGACGCCTGTGGGGGCGTGTTGCCCCCGCTGTGGCAGATCGCGTGCGCCGGGTGGTGCGCCCGCGTGCGGATGTGCGCGTGAGGCCGCGGAGGCGATGCGTGAGAGCCGTTCCGCGCAGGCGGCGGCCGCCGAGGACTTCGATCCGCTGCGCATCCGGCCGTACGTGACGCTGCCGGAGCCGCGGGCACCGCTTCCGGCCCTGTCGTCGGCCCCGCCGCCACCGGCCGCCCGGCCCGCCGCGGTGCGGGCCGCCGGGGAGCAGGGCGCCCCGCGGACCTCCCGCAGACGGGCCCGCCGGGGCCGTACGGGCCTGCTCGCGGGGGCGGGGGCGCTGTTCGCCTCGGCGGCCGTGTTCGCCACCGGCATGCTCTCCGAGGGGGACGGCGGCGGCTCCGACCGGGCGCTGCCGGACGCGACGGAGAGCACCGACGAGGACCGGCCGCCGGAGGAACCGGCCGCGCGCGTGTCGGCCGATCCCGTGCCGAGCCCGCCACCGGCCCCGACCCCGACGCCGACGCCGAGCCGTGAGCGCCCCTCACCCTCCTCGTCGTCGTCCCCGTCGGCGTCGCCGCGGCCGAAGCACGCGCCCGCCACGTCCCCGACGCGGACGACGGCCCGCGCCACCGGCACCGTGTCCTTCCCGCCGTCCCCGCCGCCCGCCCTGCGCCTGGGCGACCGCGGCCCGGAGGTCACCGAACTCAAGGACCGCCTGCGCCAGTTACAGCTGTACGAGGGCCCGCCGGACGACACCTACACCCCTCTGCTGGCCCAGTCGGTAGCCCGCTACCAATGGGCGCGAGGCATCACCCAGGACCCCCTCGGCACCTACGGGAGGGCGACCCGCAGGTCACTGGAGGCAGAGACCGAAGCGTCGCCTTAGGGGCACGTGGGGCGACTTGCCGGGGCCGCGGAGGAGCCCCCTCAGAGGCGCGGGGAGCTGCGCGACCAGCCCACTGCAATCCGCGGCCCGAAGACCACAGGACCCACTGCGGTGCTACCGGAAACTCAGAACGAGCCGAAAGAAAGCCGAAGCACCCCGTCCGCCGAGGCGGTGACCCGGACCTGGGTGAGGTCGTCGACGCAGACGGTGGGCCCGTACTCGGCGGCCCGGGGCCCGACCCCGACGACCCTCATGCCCGCGGAGCGCCCGGCCGCGATCCCCGCCCCCGAGTCCTCGAAGACGACGCAGTCCTCGGGGGCGATGCCGAGTTCCGCCGCCCCCTTGAGGAAGCCCTCGGGGTCCGGCTTGCTGGCGCCGACGCTCTCGGCGGTGACGCGTATCGCGGGCATCGGCAGCCCCGCGGCGCCCATGCGGCCGGTGGAAAGGGCGACGTCGGCGGAGGTCACCAGGGCGTGCGGAAGGCCGGCGAGCGAGGCCATGAAGGCGGGGGCGCCGGGCACGGGGACGACGCCGTCCAGGTCGGCGGTCTCGCGGGCGAGCATCTCGCGGTTCTCGGCGTGGTTCTGCTCCACGGGCCGGTCGGGCAGCAGCAGCGCCATGGAGGCGTGCCCCTGGCGGCCGTGCACGACCTTCATGACCACGTCCGGGTCCAGCCCGTGCCGCGCCGCCCAGTCGCGCCAGCAGCGCTCGACGACGGCGTCGGAGTTGACGAGGGTCCCGTCCATGTCCAGGAGGAGGGCTCGGGCGGTCAGTTCGGTCACGGCCGTCATCGGCGTACTCCAAAGGCGAAGGGGACCCGCACACGCGTCGAGTAAGACAAGGCGGCCCCGCCCGCCGGTCAGGGAGTACGGGCGGAGCCACTTTGTTCCCTCACGGTACAAAATAAGTCCCGCAAGCGGCAACAACGCAGGTCAGACCCCCATCAGCGGCCCCGTTAGGGGACATCCGCCACCTCCGCGACGGCTCCACCTCAGGCCACCGCCTCGTAGAGGCTCCACAGGCCGAGCGCCAGCATCAGCAGCGCCGCGATCCGCGTGATGAGGGCCAGCGGCACCCGCTTCATCAGCGCCTTGCCGCCGACGATGCCGAGGCCCGCGACCGCCCAGAGCGCGAGCACCGCGCCGATGCCGACCGACAGCGGGTCGTCGTAGCGGGCGGCCAGGTTCGCCGTCATGATCTGCGTCAGATCGCCGAACTCCGCGACCAGGATGAGCATGAAGCCCGCCCCCGAGACCCGCCAGAAGCTCTGGCCCTTGGGCGCCTTGACCTCGTCGTCGCCCTCGCCCTTCTTCATGAGCAGCATCGCCGCGCCGCCGAGGAACAGCACGCCGGTGATCGCGTGCACCAGGCGCTGCGGCGCGAGCGTCAGGACGCTGCCCGCGGCCACGGCGAGCACGACGTGCACCGTGAACGCGGCGGCCACGCCCGCGAAGACGTAGCTCGCGCGGTAGCGGGTGCCGAGCACGAGCCCGGCGAGCGCGGTCTTGTCGGGCAGTTCGGCAAGGAAGACGACGCCGAAGACGAGCGCCGTCACACTCAAGCTGATCAAGGTTCCTCAATCGGTCGGGCCACCCCACCGAGAGCCTCGCAGCAGCCTTCGCTCACGACACCTCGGCACGGCAGCGCTCACGGGCGCACACGGATGTGTGCGCGGGCACTGCTTGCCGAAGGTCTCGCTGGCCGCCCACACCGTGGGCCGCCTCCGGGCGCCGGCCCAGCTTGCGCTGAGCAGTGTGTCGACGGTCCGGCGAAGAGCTACTCCCCTTCTGCTCCAGCCATCGTACGGGATCCCCCCAGGCCCGCGAACAGGGACTTTGGTCCGATCCGGGACGCCTCGCGGGGTGAGCTGAGTCACTCGGCGGCAACTCCCGCGACCCCGTGTACACATGACAAGCCGTGACATACCGCCGAACCCCTTGCCCCGGCCACCATTTTGACGCGACCCTGTCACCGCGCGCACACCTGCTGGCAACCCCACACCGCCAGCCTTTCCACGCCCGAGTGGTCAACATCCCCCCACCTCAAGGGAGTTCGCATGCCCGGAATCTACGCGCGTCGCCGCCCCGCGGCCCTGGTCGGCGCCGCCGCCCTCGCCTGTGCCGCCACCCTCCTGTCCGGCTCCCCCGCCCAGGCCGCGCCGCCCGAGCCGGTCAGCGCCGCCACCGCCCGCACCTACCTCGGCCAGCTCACCGAGCGCGCCGAGGGCTCGTCCGACGGCTACAGCCGGTCCAAGTTCCCGCACTGGATCACCCAGTCCGGCGCCTGCAACACCCGCGAGGTCGTCCTCAAGCGCGACGGCGAGAACGTCCAGCAGGACGGCAGCTGCGCCGCCGTCTCCGGCACCTGGAGGTCCGCTTACGACAACGCCACCTGGACCCAGGCGTCCGACCTCGACATCGACCACGTCGTCCCGCTGTCCGAGGCCTGGAAGTCCGGCGCCAACGCCTGGACCCAGGCCCAGCGCCAGGCCTTCGCCAACGACCTGGGCCAGCCCCAGCTCATCGCGGTCACCGACAACGTCAACCAGGCCAAGGGCGACAAGGACCCCGCCGAGTGGCTGCCCCCGGTCTCCTCGTACCACTGCACTTACGCGCGCATGTGGGTGGACGTGAAGCAGCACTACAACCTCAGCGTCGACCCGGCCGAGAAGAGCAAGCTCTCCTCGATCCTGAACGGCTGCTGACGGCAGATCTCCGGAACCGTCCCACCCGCCTCCGTCGTTCCGTACCGTACGGGGCGACGGAGGAGAGTGATCACTGTGGCACGGCTGCGTCTGGGGCCCCTGCTGAGATACGTCGACGGGCGGACCGCGACCGTGTGGGTCGAGGCCGACCGGCCCTGCACCGCCGAGGTGCGGTGCGCGGACGGCGCGGGCGGCTCGGCCCGCACGTTCCAGATCGCCGGGCACCACTACGCGCTCGTCCCGGTGACCGGACTGAGCCCGGACACGGAGACGGCGTACGAGGTGACGCTCGACGGGGGCACCGTCTGGCCGCTGCCCGAGAGCCCGTTCCCGCCGAGCACCCTGCGCACGCCGTCGGACGAGCCCGAGGCCGTCCGCGTCACCTTCGGCTCCTGCCGCTGGGCCGCGCCGCCCGCCGGGGAGCACGACCCCGTGGGCCCGGACGCGCTCGACGCCCTCGCCGCGCGCCTGGCCGCCGACCCGGCCGCCGAGCGCCCGGACGTCCTGCTGCTCCTCGGGGACCAGGTGTACGCGGACGAGGTCTCCAAGGCCACGCGCCGCTGGCTCGCCGCCCGGCGCGACCTGTCCGAGCCCCCGGGCGACCAGGTCGCGGACTATGAGGAGTACACCCACCTCTACTACGAGTCCTGGCTCGACCCCGAGGTGCGCTGGTTGCTCTCCACCGTGCCGAGCTGCATGGTCTTCGACGACCACGACGTCATAGACGACTGGAACACCAGCGCCTCCTGGCTCGCCGACATGCGGGCCACGCCCTGGTGGGGCGAGCGCGTCCGCAGCGGCCTGATGTCGTACTGGGTCTACCAGCACCTGGGCAACCTGCCGCCCGCCGAGCTCGACCGCGACGAGCTGTACGCGGCGGTGCGCGCGACCCCCGACGGCACGGACGCGCTGACCGCCTTCGCCGCCCGCGCCGACGCCGATCCCAGGGCGGCCCGGTGGAGCTACCGCCGCGACTTCGGCCGGACGCGGCTGCTCATGGTCGACACCCGCGCCGCCCGCGTCCTGGCGGAGGACCGGCGCGCCATGCTCGACCCCGACGAGGCGCGCTGGCTGCGCGAGCAGGCCCTCGACGGCGGGTACGACCACCTCCTGATCGGCACCTCGCTGCCCTGGCTGCTCCCCCACCTCATCCACGACGCCGAGGGGTGGAACGCCGCGCTGTGCCGGGGCGAGCGCGGCGCCCGCTGGGCCCGCTTCGGCGAGGACCTGCGGCGGCGCGCGGACCTGGAGCACTGGGCGGCGTTCCCCGCCTCGTTCGCCGCGCTCACCGAGCTGATCGCCGAGGCGGGCTCGGGCCCGGACGCCCCCGCGACGGTGTGCGTCCTGTCCGGCGACGTCCACCACGCGTACGTCGCCGAGCCCGCCTGGCCGAAGGGCACGGCGCCCGCCGCGCGGGTCCTCCAGCTCACCTGCTCGCCGGTGCACAACTCCATCCCCGCCTCGATACGCGTCGGCTTCCGCTTCGGCTGGAGCCGCGCGGGGCGCGTCATCGGCCGGCTCTTCGCCCGCCACGGGAGGCTGGCGCCGACCGGGGTCAGCTGGCGCAGGACGGGCGGCCCCTGGTTCGGCAACCAGCTGATGACCCTGACGATGCGGGGCCGCGCCGCCGAGCTCCGCCTCGAGCAGGCCGGGGCCGCCGGAGGACTCACCACCGCGGCGTCGCGGCAGCTGTCTCCCCCGGGGTAGTTCCGGCCGGGCCGTGCGGGGGTTTCGGCAAGGAGCGGGTCCGGGGGGCCGTCGCGAGGCATGATGCGGACCGTTCGCTTCCCCATGCACCACGACCGCCGCATCCGCCGTAACGGCCGCATCGGCCGCATCCGCCGTATCCGCAAAGGGAGCCCCCGCTTGTCCCTCGCACCCCCCAACCCCGCCCTGGCCGTCGTCGGGGCGGGCCCCCGTGGCACCAGCGTCCTGGAACGCCTCTGCGCCTCGGCCGCCGAACTGCTCGCCCCCGGCTCGCGGCTCACCGTCCACGTCGTCGACCCGGCGCCACCGGGCCCCGGCCGGGTCTGGCGCACCGACCAGGCGCCCGAGCTCCTGATGAACACCGTCGCCTCCCAGGTGACCCTGTTCACCGACGCGAGCGTCGACTGCGCGGGACCGGTCGGACCGGGGCCGAGCCTGTACGAGTGGGCGGCGGACGGGCACATACCCGGGCTCGGCCCGGACGACTACCCGACGCGCGCCGACTACGGCCGCTACCTGGAGTGGGTGTTCGCCCGGACGCTGCGCACGGCCCCGGACGCCGTCCGCGTCGTCACCCACGCGGCCCGCGCGACCCGCCTGTCCGAGACGGCCGACGGCTTCCAGACCCTCCTGCTCGACGGCTCCCGCGCCCTGACCGGTCTGTCGGCCGTCGTGCTCGCCCAGGGCCATCTGCCCACCGCGCCCGCCGCCGCGCTGACCGGTCTCTCGGAGTACGCCGCCCGCCACGGTCTGCGCCACGTCCCGCCCGCCAACCCGGCCGACGTCGACCTCTCCCCGCTCGCCCCGGGCGAGCCGGTGCTCCTGCGCGGGCTCGGCCTGAACTTCTTCGACCACGTGACGCTCCTGACCGAGGGCCGCGGCGGCCGCTTCGTCCGCACGCCGGGCCGCCCGCCGCGCTACCTGCCGTCCGGCGACGAGCCGCGGCTGTACGCCGGTTCGCGGCGCGGCGTGCCGTACCAGGCGCGCGGCGACAACGCGAAGGGCCCTTGGGGGCGGCACGAGCCCGCCGTGCTCACCGCCGACGTGATCGCCCGCTTCCGCAAGCGCGCGGACAGCGGGGACGCGCCGGACTTCCGCGCCGAGGTCTGGCCGCTGGTGGCGAAGGAGGTGGAGACGGTCTACTACGGGGCGCTGCTGAGCGCCCGTGGCACACCGGGGCGGGCGCGGGCCTTCCGCGACCGCTTCCTCGACGTCCCCCACCGGGACCCCGAAGAGCCCCCGCTCCTGGACGCGTTCGGGATACCGGAGGCCGACCGCTGGTCCTGGGCGCGGCTCGCGCGCCCGTGCGCGGGGCGGACCTTCGGCTCGCCGGGCGAGTTCCGTGCCTGGCTGCTCGGCCATCTGCGCGCGGACGCCGCCCAGGCCGCGCTCGGCAATGTCGCGGGCCCGCTGAAGTCGGCCCTCGACGTGCTGCGCGACCTGCGCAACGAGCTGCGGCTCACCGTGGACCACGGCGGCATCACGGGCCGCTCGCGCCGTGACCACCTGGACGCCTGGTACACGCCGTTGAACGCCTTCCTGTCGATCGGCCCGCCCCGGCGGCGCACGGAGGAGCTGACGGCGCTGATCGAGGCGGGCGTGGTCGAGGTGCTCGGGCCGCGCCTCGAAGTGCGGGCGCAGGAAGGGGCGTTCGTCGCGCGCTCGCCGGACGTACGGGGCTCCGGGGTGCGGGTGACGACGCTGGTGGAGGCGCGGCTCCCGGAGCCCGACGTACGGCGCGCCGGGGACGCGCTGCTCGCGGAGCTGCTGCGGTCCGGGCGGTGCCGCCCGCACACCGTCGACGGCTACGAGACGGGCGGCCTCGACGTGACCGTGCGCCCCTATCACCTGATCGACCGTCAGGGCCGGGCACATCCGCGGGTGTTCGCGTTCGGGGTGCCCACGGAGGGCGTGCACTGGGTGACGGCGGCCGGGGCCCGGCCGGGCGTCGACTCGGTGACCCTTTCGGACGCGGACGCGGTGGCGCGTGCCGCGCTGCGGGCCGCGGCAGCTTTCCCCGGCACGACTCTGGCCTCCGGCGCTCCCCAGGCTCCAGACTTGCCCCAGACCCCCGACTTGGTACAGACCAACACCCCTCACAGGATTCTCATGAAAGACTCAGATGTTGAAGTTGCAAGTACTAGTTAGGCCCACCTAATCTTGAGGCTTCGCGATCGGTTCACGTCCCCAACCGAACAAGACCGAAGGAGTCCCCCACCATGACTGAGCGTCTGAACAGCGCCCAGCCCTATGCCCTCGGCCTCTTCCGCATCGTCGTCGGCCTGCTCTTCTTCTGCCACGGCGCCGCCTCGCTCTTCGGCGCCTTCGGCGGCACCGACGGCAGCGGGGCCACCATCGACGCGGGCACCTGGCCCGGCTGGTACGCGGCCGTCATCCAGCTCGTCGGCGGCGCCCTCGTCGCCCTCGGCCTCGGCACCCGCGCGGCGGCGTTCCTCTCGTCCGGCTCGATGGCGTACGCCTACTTCAAGGTCCACCAGCCGGAGGCCCTGTGGCCGATAGAGAACGCCGGAGAGGCCTCGGCGATGTTCTGCTGGGCCCTGCTGCTCCTGGTCTTCACCGGCTCCGGGGCGTTCTCCCTCGACCGCGTCATCGCGGCGGCCCGCGGCGAGCAGAAGGCCGCGGCCGACTCCGACCGCACCCCCATCGCGGCCTGAGCGCGCCCCCACGCGCGCGAACGGTGCCCCCGCCTCCGTACCTGTGAACCGGTACGGAGGCGGGGGCACCGTCATGTACGACCGTCACGTACGGACGGGACGGACGAGCCGCTATCCCGCCGGGGGCGGTGCGAACGGCACGCTGAAGCACGCGAGCCGCTCGCCCGCGCCGCCCTGCTCCCGGTGCAGCACGACCGCCGCCGCCTCACCGCGCCGGAAACCCCAGTCGTGGAAGGCGGACGCCTTGCCGGAACCGTCCTTGCGGGCAGTGAAGTCCAGCCAGACCTCGTTCTCGGGACTCATCTCCCCCGGCACGTTCTGGTAGTGCCCGCCGGCCGCGGCCGGGTCCGCGCCGCACGGCTTCTGGTGCACGTGCACGCCGTACGCGTAGCCCGGTTCCAGGCCCCGCACGCGCAGGGAGACACGCGTGCCGCGCTGATCGCTGTGCTGCGTCACCTCGATCCACGAGGCGGCGGGCACGAGCGGCTGGTCGTACGTGATCGCGGAGGACGGCACGAAGGCCGTCGGCGGCGCGAACCGCCCCGCCGCGCGGACCTCCACGCTGTCCGATGTGCCACTTCCGGTGGTTCCGGCCGCGGCGAGCACAACCGCCGCAACAGCCGGGGCAAACACTCCTGCCACCATGGCAAGCTCCTCGTATCGCCAGGTCAGGCCCCTTTGGGGCGCTCTGTCACTGTTCGTACGGGCCGCCCACCACCGTACGCCCGGGCCGCGAAGCCCGCCGGGTGAACGGCCGACTCCCCGGTGAACGTGACGTAGCGAACAACTGAGCCCCCAGTGGATCTCTGGGCGATCTCGCGGCGTACGCTGTACAGCTGTCGTCTGGCCGCCACCCGCCGCTCCCCGCGATATCGCGGCGATGAGTTGCCGACCGGGGAGCTACGGGGAGATTCGGGTGTTTGAGAGTGTGGGGGCGCTGACCGCCAGTCCGTGGATCTACGCGGTCGTGGCCCTCTCCGTCCTGTTCGACGTGTTCCTGCCGCTGCTGCCCAGCGGCGTCCTCGTCATCACCGCGGCCACGGCCGCCGCGGCGGCGAGCTCCGGCACGGGGCGGGTGCCGCACGACGTGCCGGACATCCTGCTCCTGATGCTGTGCGCCGCGACCGCGTCCGTCCTCGGCGACCTCGTCGCCTACCGCATCGCCTGGCGCGGCGGGGAGCGCCTCGACCGGGCCATCGCCCGCTCCCGGCGCCTGACCAGCGCCCAGGAGCGGCTCGGCACGGCCCTCTCGCGGGGCGGCGGCGTCCTCGTCGTCATCGCGCGCTTCGCCCCCGCCGGGCGCTCGATCGTCTCCCTCGGCGCGGGCGCGGCCCACCGCCGCAAGCGCGACTTCCTGCCCTGGTCGGCCCTCGCGGGCGTGGCCTGGGCCGGCTACAGCGTGGGCCTCGGCTACTTCGGCGGCCAGTGGCTCGGCGCGACCTGGCTGGCCACGGGGGTCTCGGTGCTCGCCCTCTTCGCGGCGGGCGCGGGCGCGGCCTATGTGGTGCGCCGCCCCGCGTAGGGTCCTCCTCCCACCCGCCCGCCCCTCCATCGCGCTGCGCGCTCGTGCGGAGCGCCGCTGGCCCGGGGGTCCAGGGGGCGGAGCCCCATGGTTCGGGAAGGGGTGGGTCCGGGGCGCCCCGCGAGGGCTACCTCGCCCTGGCCCCGCGTACCTCCAGGTCTTCGAGCAGCTCGGCCGTGGCCGCGGCGACCGCTTCCACGGCCCGGTCGAACACCTCCTGGTTGTGCGCGGCCGGTGCCCGGAACCCGGACACCTTGCGTACGTACTGAAGCGCGGCCGCCCGAATCTCGTCCTCGGTGGCCTCGTCGGCGAGCGCGGGCGGGCGAAGCGTCTTGATGCTGCGGCACATGCCTCCAGCTTCGCAGGGTTTCGGGGCCGGAGGCGAGGGATACCCGGAGCATTGACAGGCACCGGCGGCGGGCGTTGACTCCCCCCTACGAAGGCCCGATGAGCCCGTGTACGACCCCGCGAGTCGCGGTTCGCGCTCCGGAGCCGCCCCCGCTTCGCGCCGCGCGGGCCCACTCCCGTCCCTGAAGGTCACGCCCAGCCCCCGCGCCCAGCCTGCGGAGGTATACCCATGATTGTCCTGACGATCGCCCTGCTTCTGTTCCTGATCGCCCTCGGCTTCAACCAGCCGCTGCTGTGGCTGGTTGCTGCGGGGATCGCCTACTTCCTGATCCGCCGCCACGACCGCGCCGCCGTCAAGGGCGGCATGAGCGGAGCCGGGAGCGGCGGCAGCGCGGGCGGCGGAGGCATGAGCACGCCCGCCTCGTACCGCGACTACCGCATCCGCCGGTCCCGGCAGGAGCGCTGGGACCGCAGGTACCGCCGTACGCACCCGTCGGCGCAGCACCGCCGCAAGTAGCCCCGCGTCACCGGAGCCGGTAGGACTACTCACCGGCGCGGGTGAAGCGACGCTTACCCGCGCCGTCACCGGGGAGTTTGCGCACGCACCGTGCCGAGCCCACCCCGGGAGCCCCCATGCGCCTGCGCGCCCTCGTCTCCGTACCGCTGCCCGTCCTCCTGGCGGGCGCCCTCGCGGCGGGGTGCGCGTCCCCGGCGCCGCGTCCGCCCGCGCCCGCCCCCGACGACGTCATCAAGGCGGCACAGCAGCGCCTCACCGACGGCTGTCTGAGCCGCCGGGGCCTCACCCCGCCCCGCCCGGGCGACCGCCCGCCGGCCGCGGCCGAGCGGACGCGCGTGGCCCGCGCCCTGTTCGGTACCGGCCGCACCGAGCTCTCCCTGACCCTCCCGACGGGCCACTCGGTGGGCGCGCACACCGACGGCTGCCTGGCCGCCGCCCAGCGCGCGCTGTACGGCGACCAGAAGCGCTGGTTCCGGGTGTCGACGGTGGTGAACAACATGGAGCCGGAGGCCGCGCACGCCGACCGGCCGCTCGCCGAAGTCCGGGCGGGGCACCGCGCCGAGCTGGCCCAGTGGCGCCAACTCCGCGCCCGCGCGCTGAAGAACGCCGAGGCCGTCCTGGCCGCGGACAAGCCGAAGGCCCCCCGGGGATCGTGAAGATCTCCCCGAGAGGCCGTCGATGTAATGCTGAACCCGGTGGGCGCGGACGGTTTCGAACCGCCGACAGCCGACCTCGTTCGCTGAGCACACGGTCTATCGCAGGCACGGGCGGGCGTGGAGGTAGCTGTACACGGGCCCACTCAGGCCCTGCCACAGGTGCGGACGGGCCTGCTCGCCGGGCTCGATGATCGCCCGGCAATGCACGCACCGCAGCGGCGGCTTCCCTGCCTGTTCCCGCGCGGCCTGGTGCCGGGTGGCCAGAACCTGGCCGCGGTCGCAGGGGCCGAGAGGGCAGCGCAGGCAGGTGATGCCGTGGTCGTACCAGCCGAGGTAGGTCGCCAGGACCCGGGCTTGGACCATGTGGCAGGGCGCGCAGGCGCGCAGACGGCCGTCAGAGCTCAGGTCGACGCCTTCGCCGGGCGGCAGTGCGCGCGGGCACCAGACGCAGACGGCGCCGGAGCGCTGCTCCGGGCAGAGGGTACTGAGGGCGGGCACCACTGTCAGGAGCAGGGCCTCGGTCACGTCACGCATCAGCTTGTCCCCCCGCGCTCGTACAGGCGAGCTGCGAGCCGGGTGGCTCGTAGGTTCCCATTGAGGAACAGGCCTGCCGCACAGCGCCTTCCCCAGTTCAGGCCGCATCGGGGGCAGACGCGCAGGTGATCGAGGTACATGCGGTACGCATCCTCGGCCTGCTGCTCGAGCGGGGGCAGGTCGGCGGCCATCATCGGCCCACCGTCCTGAGGGGCGTGGCTGTGGCGAGGAGGGTGCGCAGGTGCCGGGTGTCGCACAGGGCGCCGGGGTGCGGCGGCAGGACCACCCAGCGGGAGAGCATCGTCGCGTGACCGGGGCGCGGGACGCCGAAGTAGGTGCCGGTCGTCAGGCGCTCGGCCGGGCCGCCCCAGTCTGCGTCCGGCGCGATAAGCATGTAGTACGGGCCCATGCTGCTGCGCAGGTCTCGGATGACCGGGCCGTCGAGCCAGGCGAGCAGCGCCGTCTCGACCGTCTTCGGATTCTCGCTGCCCGTCGCAGCGTGGACCTGCTCAGCCGGGACGCGGACCGCGTCGAAGAGGCGGCCGAGCGGGAGCAGCGCGACACCATGCTGCTCCCATGCCGCCCACACCGCGCCCGGTCGCGGGTCGGCTTCCGCCAGCCACTGCGATACGGCTCTGAGGTTGGCTTCCACGATGTGCCCCTGTCGTCGCTGATCAGGCCTTGTGACCAGCGTGACCACGCGCAAGGGCGTCAACTGTCACTCTTCAGTGACACCAGGTGTCACAGGCCGAGCCATGCGGAGATGTGCCCCAACGCGTCCGGCGTGCGCCGCTGCTGGTGAATCAGCCCTTCGACGGTCGCTCGCGCGCCAGGGTGGTAGCGGGTCTGCTGGGGAGCCACCTCGCGGGCCTTCACGATGGACTTCAGGGCTGCCTCGCTGCGGCCGATCTCCATCTCCGAGCGCCCGCGGTCGATCAGCACGTGCGCGCGGCGAGACGAGGGCCAGGAGTCGGGGATATCGATCTTCTTCGCCTTCTCGACGGCCTTGCCGTACCGCCCCATCTCGGTGAGCGCGGACAGTTCGTGCGCTGCCCAGTTCGTCGGCCCGAAGGACAACCAGTGGACGTGACCCATCTCGCCGATGCGGTCGGTGATCTTCTTCGCTTCATCGAGGTGGGTCTTCACCGTGTCCGCTTCACGAGCACGCGCGGCGATGACGGTGGCTCCGAGGTGCAGTTGCCCCGCGACAGCGAGCGAGGCAGGGCTCTCGTCGCTCTGGCCGAGAAGCTGGTGGCCGGCGTTCACGAGCCGGAGCCCGATGGTGTGCTCCCCCTCGCGGTGGTACACGAGGCCGCGCATGTACTGCCGCACTGCCGCGAGGACGGGGTCGGAGGCCCGCTGTGCGGCCCACTCCATTCGGTCCAGAGCGATCGTGGAGAGGTCGTAGAAGCCGAGCTTCACGGTGACGTCGTGTGCGGTGCGGAAGACGGATCCGAGCGCGCCCCACAGTTCGGTGGACGGAGTGCGGTACGCGGCTGTCGTGAGCTCGGCGATGACCCCGGGCAGGGTTCGGGCCACCTTGTTGATCTCTGCTGCTCGTACCCGCTCGCACAGGTCGTCCGCCGCCGCGACGAGTCTGTGCACCTCGCGTACATCGACGTCGGGGTCGGCGCCGAGGTCGTACAAGTCGAGCGATTCGCGGATGGGTCGGATCAGTTCAGCGAGCCGGTCCTGCTGGAGTTCGGTCATGTACGGCTGGCCCGTCAGGGTCGTGACGTCCACGTGGAGCACCCGGGCGCATGCCGCAGTGAACTCCGGGCTCGCCGGTTTGTGGCCGCCTTCGACCTGGTGGACCATGCTGTACGAGTAGCCGACCTTCAGAGCCAGCCCGCGTTGCGTGAGCCCGGCAAGCTTCCGGTGCTGTGCGATGCGGGCCCCCGGCTGGCCGTCTCTGGGCATACTGGGGCTCCGTTCCTTCCTCGCCATCTGGAACGGTACCCACGCTATGTGGCGCTGGACCGGCAACTGCCCCTGTTCCACCTGAATCAGGGGCAGTTGCGCGTGATCGGCTCCCCGAGATGGGATGAACCCATGACCTCTCGGACTCTGTACCTGTTCGGCTCGGCCGCGCCGCCCCTCTTTGACGTGGCGAAGGTGATCGAGACAGCACAGGGCGACGGGTGGGACGTCTGCCTCGGGCTGACGCCGACGGCAGCCCACTGGCTTCGCGAGAGCATCGACGGGCTCGCCGTACTCACGGGGCATCCAGTGCGCAGCAAGTACAAGCTCCCCGGCGAGCCCGATGTCTGGCCCACAGCGGATGCGATTCTCTTCGCCCCCGCGACGTTCAACAGCATCAACTCGTGGGCCCTGGGGCTCACGCAGAACTTCGTGGTGGGCGTCGTCGCCGAAGGCATCGGCAAGGGCATCCCGACCGTGACGATGCCGTGCGTGAACGCTGCTTACGCGCAGCACCGACAGCTGGACCGCAGCGTCACGGAGCTGCGTGAGCAGGGGGTCACGGTCTTGTATGGAGAAGGCGGCTTCGTCCCCAACCCGCCAGGCTCAGGCAAGCCCACGACGTATCCGTGGGATGCCGCGCTGGCTGCCGCAAAGCGCCGGTTCGAAGGACGTGACGAGCGGCAGTAGTCCGCTGTCAGCGCCACGGCCTACGCCGGCAGGCATGTCCCCAACCCCCAGCCCCCCGGGCCGCCGTGCGCCCCGCTGCGGCCGTGAACGAGGACATCCGCGCCCTCTGGACAAGCCCCCACGTCCAGCTCACCACAGCCCAACGCGCCCTGTGCGAAAGCCCGCTCGTCGACTAGGCGGCAGCTGTGCGCGCGGACATCGTCACTGCGGCCTGACCCCGGACACGACGAAGTGCCCCGCCCCTACGCAAGGCGGAGACCGGGGCATCGTTCACGCGTACTGGCGTCGTTGAGGATCGAATGCGGCCGTCTGCGGGCCGCGCTTCAGAGTGGGATCGGGGCTCGGCGCTCCGGAGCGGCGACAGACGAGAGCATCCGGATCGTTGGGAGGCGGCTGGAAGGTGTACCCGTCCGGGCAGGTCTGTACGTCCCGGCCTGGTTCACCGGTTGACCCCGGCTCGCTACGCAGGCCCGCCAGCCCTGGCTCACCTTGAGGCCCGGGTGGGCCCGGGTCGTCGGACTCGCCCACCGGACCGCTGGGGCCGCGCGGCCCGGTCACGCTGCGAACGGGCTCGCCGCGACTGCCGGGCGGGCCAGGCAAGGAGTCGGGGCCGTCACCGGGCGTCGCATCGTTCATGTTCTATGGCATCTGGATTGGCCTCTTCATAGTGACCATCGTCCCGATGCTCGTGGTCACTGTTGAGTTCAATCGAGGTAAGCGCGATCGCCTGAACGCACTCTTAGAGATTCACATGTTGGCTCAGAGGGCAGAGGCACGGATTGCTGCCCGTGCAGCTTCGGATGACAGTTCGGACGCTGGCTCCTCACCACCTCCATGAGGTTCGCTGTGGCTGTGCCGCGGAGGCGTGCGGTTCTCGCGTGCACTGTTGCAGCGGTGCTGGGCTGAGCAGGTGTTGGCGGGTAGAGAAGGTCGCCACCGCGGGACAGCGGGATGAGGTGGTCGAGGGTGAACCCGACCGGGCTCCGGCGTCCGTCGACCTGCGTGAGACCGAGGGCCTTCTGCGCGGCGACGAGGCGCCGGTCGGGCCGCCGTTACGGATACCAGCCACGGAATCCCCCTCGCCGTCATAGGTCGCCGAGGACCTCCTTGCGGGCGGCTTCGGCCTTACGGTTGAAGGCGTTCCTCATCCGTACTGCGGCGATGGTCGAGAGGATGCCCAGGACGACCAGGAGGATCTGAGTGATGACACTGACGACGGCGATGGCCTTGGTTGCGTTCGTGATCATCAGCCAGATGGTGCCGCCCGACACCCACGCGAACCAGACCCTGAACTTCTCGCCCCTCACAGCCTTCTGGATCTCGCTGTAGCTGGCCATGGCTTCTCCCTCTGGCGCCGAATGCTGAAGGCATCATGCAGGGCGTGGAGTGGGGAGGGGCGCTGTGGCCGCTTTGTGACCCGTGTGGGTGTCCTAGCGCGAACGGCGGGCACGCGGGGCGCGACGAAGCCCTGGCTGGGGGTCGGTGGCCGGGGCTTCGTGTGCGTCTGTGGCATACGTACGTACGAGCACGTGACGCCGGAGATGCGCAGGCACCGTCTGGACTGCCTGGGGGCACGGTGGCGACTCGGGCAGCGGGTGGCGCGTCGGGCCAGGTCGTGAGGGCCCGACGGGATGATCTCCCAAGGGTCTCCTAAATGATCTACAAAGAGCCCCGTACCGATCTCGGTACGGGGCTCCCCGTTGCAGGTCAGACCCGGTGGGCGCGGACGGTTTCGAACCGCCGACATTCGCCTTGTAAGGGCGACGCTCTACCCCTGAGCTACGCGCCCGGGACGAGTGGACAGCCTACCTTGCCGGTGGCACTGGACCGCAAACCCGTGGCGGCCCCCCGATCGGCAGGGGGGCTAGCCCCACCTCGGATCCGGTAGCGGCCCACATCCCGCCGACGGCGCTCCGCTCCCTACTGTTCGGAGTGTGCTCGCGGCAGGGGCCGCGAGGGGTTCCAGGGGAGAAGACCACCATGACCACCGCCCACAGCCGTCGCCCGGGTCCGCGGGGGCCGCTCGGTCCGCGGAGCGCGCGCATCATCGCCGGTGTCGGCGCCACGGCGGCCGTGATCGGGCTCGTCTCCGCGTGCGGGGCCAGCGCCGACGACGACAAGACGCCGGAGCGGCGGGCGTTCAGCCTGCCCGGCAGGACGCTGACCCTCGACTCCGACGACTCCGCCCTGGACGTCGTCGTCTCGGACCGCGTGAAGGACGTACGGGTGACGCGCTGGTTCGACGGCAGGACCGTGCTCGGCGGGAGCCCCAAGGTCACCTGGAAGCAGAGCGCCGAGGGCGACAAGCTCACGTTCCGGGTGAAGTGCAGCGGCCTGATCAGCAATTGCTCCGCCAAGCACCGCGTCGTCGTCCCCCGCGGCGTCGCCGTGACCATCGTGAACCGCGACGGCCAGGTGACCGCCAGCGGTTTCCGCGAGCCCCTGAAGGTGCGCACGGCCGACGGCAGCGTGACCGTGCGGAACAGCAGCGGGCCGCTGGACCTGCGCAGCGCCGACGGCTCCGTGCGGACCGACGGGGTCACGTCGAAGCGGGTCAGCGCCCAGTCCCAGGACGGTTCCGTATGGCTCGAACTCGACGCCGTACCGGACCGGGTGCGGGCGCGGAGCACGGACGGGTCCGTGAACGTCGGTCTGCCCGACGCCCGGTACCGGGTGGACACCAAGAGCGTGGACGGCGGCGTCGACGTGTCCGTGCCGCGCGCCGACGACAGCCCGCACCACGTGTCGGTACGCAGCGTCGACGGCAGCATCACGGTGCGCGCGGCGAACTGACCACCCCGTGTGTTCGTCCTCTACCGGTGGGAGAATGTGACACCGGCCGGGCAGGGCGGATGACAGCACGGGAGAGGGACAGTGACGGCGACACCATCGCAGCCACACAGGTGTGGCACGGCCTCTTCCGCCTCTCCGTCGGTGCCCTCGTCTCCGTCTGCGGGTCGGTCGCGGCTGGGCGCGCCCACGCGGCGGAACCGCATCGTGTCTCGCCCCGCGCCCCTTCGGGACGCCGCACCCCGGCCCCTTCGGGACGCCCTGGCCCTCGTTCTGCTGCCCCTTTCCCTTCTCGTCGCCGTGTTGCCCGGGGCCTTTGCCGGGGGTGGGACCCGGCGGTGGTTCGGGGGGCGTGGGGAAGGCGTGCGGGCCGATGCCCAGGCGGCCAAGGACGCGGCGGCCGCCGCGTTCTACGAGCTGGACACCGCGCAGCGGGACCTGCGGATCTCGATCGAGACGATCGCCGCAGTGGACTCCTCGCCCGCCGCGCGGCGGGCCGCCGCGGACTTCGAGGCGCTCGGGCAGCGCATCGACGAGGTCAGCCACCAGTACATCAGCGCCGTCGACGCGCACGACCTGGACCGGGACGACCTGGAGACGTCCGCCGCCGCCCGGGCGCGCACCGAGCTGACGGCGGCCAAGGACGCGCTCGGCAGGACCAAGCAGGACCTCGACCGCTTCTCGCAGGGGCTCGGGCCGCTGCTCGACAAGGCGGAGACCCAGCTCGCCCGGCTCGCCCCGGCCGTGGAGCGGGCCCGGCAGACGCTCCTGGCCGCGAGCAACGCCCTGGACGCGGTGCGCGGCGCGGGCCTGAAGGCCGACGACCTGGCGGGGCGGCTCGCCGCGCTCGCGCCCGAGCTGACCAAGCTCAACCAGGGCGCCGGGCAGCACGGCGTCGCCGACACGCTGCAGCGCGCCGACCGGGTCGTGCGCGACGCGGAGGCCGTCCGCGCGGAGGCCGAGCGGCTGCCCGAGCGGGCGCGTGAGATCGACCGTCGGCTGGTGTCGCTGCGCACCCGCGCCCAGGCCCTGACCACCCGCAGCGAGCAGGTCGAGCCGGTCCTGAGCGAGCTGCGGCGGCGCTTCTCCGCGGCCTGCTGGCAGGACCTCCAGCGCGTCCCCGAGCAGGCCGCGGAGAGCGTGCGGCAGGCGGAGACCAAGCTGAAGGAGGCCCAGCGGGCCCGCGAGGAGCAGCGGTGGCCGGACGCGACGGCGCGCCTTTCGACCGTGCGGGCCCTGCTCAACTCCACCGACGAGGCCGTGTCCGCCGCCGGTGACCGGCTCCGGCGGCTGAACGAGGTCTCCAAGGACCCGCAGGCGGAGATCGAGCGCACCCGGTTCGCGGTGCGCGACGCCCAGCGCCTGGCCATGGCGGGCCGCCAGCGCCCCGACCCGCAGCACGCGCGGCCGCTGGACGAGGCGGTGGCCCGCCTGGACCGCGCGGTGGCCGCCCTGGAGGGCCGTCACCCCGACTACTGGCAGTTCCTGACCGAGACGGAGGCCGTGCGCGCGACGGCGGCGCGGGTGGTCGCGCGGATCCGCGAGGAGCGGGGGCAGGGCGCCGGCTGAGCCCCGGGCCGGTCCCGCCCGCCTGTCGGGCCCCGCGTCGGAGCGCCCGAGCGCCTGTGCGAGCCTGAGGGCATGACCGAGGGTGTGACCAAGAGTTCGACCGACGGTTCGGCCACGGGTGCGGCCGGCTTCCTCACCGCCCTGCGGGCCCGGCGGCTGCTCGCCATCGTGCGCGGCCGCGACCCGGAGGCGTCGTTCCGTACCGTCCTGGCGCTGGTCGGGTCCGGGGTGCCGCTCGTCGAGGTCTCGCTGAGCGGCTCCGGCGCGCTCGGCGTACTGGAGCGGGCGCGGGCCGAGCTCGGCCCGGACGCGTGGCTCGGCGCGGGCACGGTCCTGACGGCGGACGACGCCCGGCGCGCGGCCGCGGCGGGCGCCAACCTGATCGTGACGCCCGGCCTCGGCGCGGGCGTCGACACCGGCCTCGGCCTCGGCCTGCCCGTGCTCGCGGGCGTCCTGACCCCGACCGACGTGATCGCCGCGAGCGCGGCGGGCGCGACCGCCCTGAAGGTCTTCCCGGCGTCGGCGACGGGCGGCCCCGACTATCTGAAGGCGCTCCGCGGCCCCTTCCCCGACCTGCCGTTCGTACCGGTCGGCGGGGTGGACGCGGCCGCGGCGGCGGCCTATCTGGAGCACGGTGCCGCGGCGGTGGGCGTGGGCTCGCCGCTCGTCGGGGACGCGGCGGACGGCGGCGACCTGGACGCGCTGCGGCGCCGCGCGCGGCGGTTCGTGGCGGTGTGCGCGTGAGCGGGATGCGCGCGGGCACCGGGCCGGGCCCTGACGTGTTCACCTTCGGGGAGACCATGGCAGCGCTGCGCGGCGAGGGGCCGCTGAAGCTGGGCGGCACCATGACCGTGTCCGTAGCGGGGGCCGAGTCGAACGTGGCCGTCGGCCTGGCCCGGCTCGGGCACGGCGCGGCCTGGGCGGGCGCCGTCGGCGACGACGAGGCCGGTGAGCTGGTCCTGCGGACGCTGCGGGCCGAGGGCGTGGACGTCACGGGCGCCCTGCGCGACCCGCACGCGCCGACCGGTCTGATCCTGTTCGAGCCGCGCCTCCCGGAGGTGACGCGGGTCCACTACTACCGCTCAGGGTCCGCCGGTTCACGGGTCGACGCGGACGCCGTCGCGCGGGCCTTCGCCGCGGCGCCGCCGCGGCTGCTGCACCTGACCGGCGTCACCCCGGCCCTCGGCGAGGCGGCCCGGGCCGCCTGGGAGCGGGTGCTGCGCCTGGCGCGCGAGCACGCCGTGCCGGTCTGCCTGGACGTCAACTTCCGCTCCCGGCTGTGGAGTACGGATGCGGCGGGCGCCTTCCTGCGCCCCTGGATGCCGTACGTCGACGTGCTCGTGGCCTCCGCCGACGAGCTGCCGGTGTGCCTGCCGCAGGAGGGCGAACCGGCCGACGCGCGCGGGGCGGCCGAGCGGCTGCTGCGGCTCGGCGTCCCCGAGGTCGTCGTGAAGCTGGGCGCGGACGGCGCCAGCGCGTACGCGGCCGGGGGCGCGTCGTGGCACCGCCCGGCGGTGCCGGTGCGCGTGGTCGACACGGTGGGCGCCGGGGACGCGTTCGTCGCCGGGTACCTGTCCGCGCTGCTCGACGGTGCGGACGTGCCGGCGCGGCTCGAACGGGCGGTGACCACCGGGGCCTTCGCGGTCGCCTCGCGCGGGGACTGGGAAGGCGCCCCCACGCGGGCGGAGTTGGGCCTGCTCGGCGCGGCCGACGTGCTGCGCTAGCCGCAGCAGCCGCCGCCGCAGCAACCGCCGCCGCCTCCCCCTCCGGCCGGGGCGGGGGCGGAGCCGCCGACCGCCACGGCCGACAGGAGCTTCACGGTGTCCTCGTGCCCGGCCGGGCACACGGCGGGCTCCCCGGACTCCGCCATGGGCCGGCTCAGCTCGAAGGTGTCCCCACAGGGACGGCAGCGGTACTCGTAACGAGGCATGCCCCAAGATTACGCCGCGCCACGCGAACGCCGGACGGGCTACGAATGCGCCGCGAGGGCCAGCCGCCGCGCGATCTCCTCCCCCGCCGCCACCCCGGCCTCCGGCACCACCACGAGCCCCGGCACGGTCCAGCCGACGTCGGCCAACTCCCCGTGCGAGGGCCGGAAGGCCCGGTCCGCCGCGGCCAGCAGATCCGCGTCGAGCAGCGAATCCCCCGCGGCCAGCGTCTCGTCGGCGCCGACCCGCCGCGCGACCTCCCGCATCGCCGCGCTCTTGGTGAGCGGCCGCGGCACGGCGTACACCTTGCGCCCCTGGAGCGAGACGGTCCAGCCGCGCTGCTCCGCCCACGCGCCGAGTTCCTTGACCCAGCCGTCCGGCAGCAGGGCGCGCTCGACGACCAGGTAGGCGAAGAGGTCCTCGGCGACGCGCTCCTTGAGCAGCCAGGCCGGGTCCGCGGTGCGCAGCAGATGGGCGCGGACCTCCTCCAGGGAGGCGCACTCCGCCGCGATGCGCCGGTCGACGGCCGCGCGCCAGTCGGAGTCGGGGACGCCGTCGACGAGCAGGTGGCCGCCGTTGGCGCAGATCGCGTACGCGGGCGCCGGGCCCGGCAGGTGGATGCGCGCGTACTGCTCGCGCGTACGCGTGGTCGTGGGCACGAACACGGCGGCCCTGCCGAGCTCCGCGAGGAGCCCGGCGGCGGTCTCCGTGACGTACGACAGCGGCTTGCCCTCGTACACCTCGACGCACAGCAGGCGCGGCGCGTCGGCGTCGGGCATGCGCAGGCCGAGCGCGGCGGCGGAGTAGATGAGGGTGCGGTCGAGGTCGCTGGCGACGAGCCGGACGGTACGGGCGCTCACGCTCCGGTCACCGCCTTGCCGTCGGCGCCGGTCGCCCCGCGCGTGTACTGGGGGTGGATGAGGCCCACGCAGGTGTACGGGAGCCCGTCCACCTCCTCGACGGGCACGCCGCGCTGGGCGGCGAGCAGCCGGACGTGGTCCAGGTCGGCGCCCGCCCCCGCCCTGGCGAGGATCTTCCACGGCACCCGGCGGAGCAGCACGCGCGTGGTCTCGCCGACGCCGGGCTTGACGAGGTTCACGTCGTGGATGCCGTACTCCTCACTGATCCGCTCCACGGCGGCCCAGCCCTCCCAGGTGGGGGCGCGGTCGGCGGCGAGCAGCTCCTTGACCCGGGTGTCCACGGCGTCGGCCACCTCGTCGAAGCGGGCGGCGACCGCGTCCACGAAGTCGGCGGAGACGTCGGCGGGGGCGAGGTCGCGGTAGAACTTCGCGCCGTGGAAGTCGTCGGGCCCGACGAGGTCGGCGCGCAGGACGGTGCGCGAGATGAGGCCGGAGACCGTGGAGTTGAGGCAGGCGGAGGGGATGAGGTAGTCCTCGCGGGTGCCGTACGTCCGCACGCAGGAGCCCGGGTCGGCGAGCACGGCCATCTCCGGACTGAACCCGGTGACGCCCTCGGCCTCCTCGAACTCCCGTATCGCGGCGGCGAGTTCACGGGTGATGGCGCCCTTGCCGGTCCAGCCGTCGACGAACACGACGTCGGCCGGGTCGTGGTGCGCGGCGAGCCAGCGCAGCGCGTTGGCGTCGATGCCGCGGCCGCGCACGATCGACACCGCGTAGTGCGGCAGGTCGAGGCCGTGGCGGTACCGCGCCCAGCGGCGCATCAGGACGCCGACGGGGGTGCCCGCGCGGGCCAGGGAGACGAGCACGGGGCGGGGCGAGCGCTCGGCGACGACCGTCTCGGTGACCGTGCCGACGGCCTGCGCGACGCGGGCGGCGGAGGTGTCGAGCGCGGCCCGGAACAGCTCCTGGTACTGCGCGCTCGGCTGGTACTCGACGGGCAGCGACTCGGCGTAGTGGGCGCCGCCGCTCTGGATCGCCTCCTCGCGCTCCTCGGTGGGCGCTTCGAGCGTGACCTCCGACAGGTCCTGGAGCAGCCAGCCGACGTCGTCGGGCGCGTACGAGGAGAAGGCGGGACCGCGGAGGGGATCGGGCAGCACGGACGGGGACCTTTCGGGTGCGTACGAGGGCACGACGGCGAGCAGCACGTGCCCGGTGTGCGCGGAGAGCTCGGCGAGGAGCCCGTCGGGGGCGTGCAGGGCGGCCGTGTCGGCGGTGGAGTCGACGACGGCGACGACCGCGTCGAAGCCGCCGCCCGCCACGTTGTAGGCGTAGCGGTCGCCGGGCCCGTCGGCGGGGTCGTCGTGGGCGGGGAAGACGAGCCGGGTGCGGATGGCGTAGCCGGGGTCGTCGACGGCGAGGACGGGCGAGCGGGTGGTGGTGGAGTAGCGGACCTCCGCCCGGTCGCCGATGTGCCCCTCCAGGGCGACGCCGAGCGCGAGCGGCGCGTACATCAGCTCCTCGAAGCCGAGGACGAGGACGCGCCGGGCGTCCTCGGGCAGCGCCCGCGCGATCCGCTCCGCCATGCCGGGGAGGGCGGCCGCGAGGCGCGCCCGGTGCGCGGGCGTGAAGCCGTGCCTGCCGCCGTCGGGGACGCCGTCGGGCCAGGCCAGGGGGACACGGGTGACGGGGGCGGGCTCGGCGCGCGGGGCGGGCGGGGGCTCCGCCTCGGCCTCGTGCTCCTCGACCAGTGCCCGCCCCTTCTCCAGCACCCCGTCCGGCAGCCGCACCGTGCCCGACGCGAGGGCCACCAGGTCGATGCGGGCGCCGATCTCCGCGGCGAAGGCGTCGAGGCGGTCGCGGTCGGCGGGGGCGCGCATGTCGACCAGGGCCACGATGACGTACCGCTCGCGCGGGAAGCGCGCGTGCAGGGCGCGGACGGTGTTGAGGACGGTGTTGCCGGTGGAGAACTCGTCGTCGACGAGGACCAGGGCGCCGGCGCCCGCGAGCAGCCGGGGGTCCTCGGGGAGCAGCAGGTGCGAGGTGGCGTGCGAGTGGGCCTCCTCGAAGCCGCCCGCGCGCGCCACGCCCGCGACGGGGCGGCGCGTCGAGTGCAGGTAGGGGGCGTCGCCGACGCCGTCGGCGACGCAGTGGCCGAGGCCCGTCGCCGTCTCCGCGTAGCCGAGCACGACGGCGCGCGCGCAGGCGTCGGGGCCGAGCAGCTCGCGCACCCGCAGGCCGAGCTCGTACCCGGACCGCCGTACGACCGAGGGCGGCTGCGGCACGTGCTTGCCGAGCACGTTCGACACCAGGAGGTGGGCGCGCTTGGGGTTGCGCCGCAGCGCGAGCCCGAGGAGGTCCCGCAGCCGGTCGTCGCCGACGAGCTCCACACCGAGCCGCTCAGCGACCCACGTACCCGACCACACCACGTTCTCCGACACTCCTCTGTCACTCACTGTCACTTCATTGCCCTGTCGCGTCATCAGGTGGGCAGTCCCGCCGAGAGCAGCTCCACGAAGCCGACGTCCTCGCGCGCGACACCGAAGACCTCGGCGCGGCGCAGGGTCCGCTCGGCCCAGGCGCGGTGCGGCTTCACCTCGTTCATCTTGTTCGTGTACGCGGACCGCATGACTCCGCCGCCGTCGCGCTCGGGGCGCAGGATGTCCTGCGCGTCGCTGTACTCCTCGTGGCTGACCACGGACAGGGCGTGCACGGGCATGACGTGCGAGGGGTGGATGCAGGTCTTGCCGAGCAGGCCGTTGGCCCGGTCCAGCTCGATCTCGCGGAGCAGTCCGTCGAGGTCGTGCTCGATGAGGGCCTGGCGCAGTTCCTCGGCGCGGACCTCGAGGAACGGGCTCTGCCTCAGCTGCGGCTTGAACATGCGCTCCTGGACGCGGAAGTACTCCCACACGGGCCCGGTCACGATGAAGCCGGTGCCGTCGGCGCGGCCGAGGTGGTTCACGACGTCGGCGATGACGGAGGCGACGATCTGCACGTCGTACGCGGTCATGTGCGGCGGTCTGCGCAGGCCGTACGCCGAGCAGAAGTCGGTGACGCCGAGCCGCAGCGCGAGCACCCGGTCGCGGTACTTGTCGACGGTGCGGGCGATCCCGGCGATCGTCTCCGCGCGGCTCTCCAGGTACAGCAGCTGCGGCGATTCGAGGACCGGCATCGCGAACAGGCGCCGCCCGCTCGCCGTCTCGGCGGCGGCGAGCGACTCCAGGAACGGAACGCCCCGCTCCTCGGTGAACTTCGGCAGTACGAATCCGGACAGGAGCCGGACCGCCGGGCCGAGCCTGCGGGTGAGATCGGGGATCTGCTCCGGGTCGCGGACGCGGATGAAGAGCAGCGGAGGATCGGCGTCCGGGCGCTCGGCGAGATCCCGGAAGTGCCGGATCAGATTCTCCTCGGCGCCCACGACCTCGGCGTCGTCGATGGAGTCCTCCAGGCAGATGACCATCGAGATCACGCCACGGCCGGCCTGCTTGAGGATGTCGTCGGCCAGCTGCGGCCGGGTGGCCGGGCTGTACAGCGTCGCGCCGAGGGCGGCGGCGATGAGCTGCGGCGGGGAGTCCGCGGTGAAGGCGCACGGCTCCCTGTGAAAGAGGCGCTCTCGCACCTCTGGGGCTATGTGCCCGAAGTGACGCATGGGGTTCCCCTGGGATTCTCCTGATTTCGCCCGCATCACGTATGCGATCCGAAGATGTGGCCGGTAATAGTACGTAAGAGCGGGCGTCCGAGGTTCCCCTCAGGCATGAAATCCAGGTAACCCGGCCATGTCGTACACCTCGGCACCACACCGGCACAGTCGGATGTCATAGGACAAGGCGCCCTCTTGGGGCACCCCCTACGGGGCGCGCCCCGTGAGGCGCCGCAGACCGGGGTCCGGAGCAGAACCCCGGGCCCCCACGTTGTACCGCCCGGGACGGGAAGGGCAGGATGACGGCATGACGCACGCGATGTTGAAGGGGTCGAACGTCCCGCTGGAAGCCACCGCCGTCCGCGCGGTCCTGCGCTGGACGCTGAGTCAGGGCTCCCCCGTCGTCGACGCGTCGGCGCTGCTGCTCGGCACCGACGGCCGGGTGCGCTCCGACGAGGACTTCGTCTTCTACAACCAGCCGCGCCACCCCTCGGGGAAGGTCTGGCGCCTGGGCCAGAAGCGCGTCACCGAGGGCACCGCCGTCCATCTGACCGACACGGTCCAGGCGGACCTCGCGGGCCTCGACCCGGCCGTCGACCGCGTGCTCCTGGTCGCCTCCGCCGAGGACGTGCCCTTCGAGCAGGTGCGGGCGCTGCGGATCCTGCTGTACGACGCCTCGCCCGCCGCCGCTGCCGGCGAGCCGCTCGCGTACTTCGACATCACCCCGCAGACCGGCGCCGAGACCGCGCTGATCTGCGGTGAGCTCTACCGCCGCGGCGAGGGCTGGAAGTTCCGCGCCCTCGGCGAGGGGTACTCCAACGGCCTGGTGGGCCTCGCCACCGACTTCGGCATCTCGGTGGACGAGTCGGAGGCCGTGCCCGAGCCGACTCCGGACGCCTCGCTGCCGGGCGGGCCCGGCGCCGCCGCGCAGCCCCCGTCCGCCCACCCTGCCCACCCGGTGCCTCCGGCCCAGCTGCAGCCGTCCGCCCCGCAGCCGTCCGCCGCGTACCCGGTCGCGCCGCCCGTGCCCGCCGTCGCGCCCCAGCCCGCGTACGGCTATCCGCCCGAGCCGCCGCGCTACCCCGCGCCACAGCCCGCCTACGGCTATCCGCAGCCCGCGGCCGCGCACGTCACCCAGCCGCCGGTGGCGCCGCAGGCGGCGTACGGCTATCCGCACCCGGCCGCGCCCGTGCCCGACCCGAACTTCCGGATGCCGCCGCAGGGGCCACAGTTCCTGGCGCGCTGAGCGGGGCGCGGGCGGCCGCTCAGCCGACCTTGGACTTGTAGCCGCGGCCCCACTGCAGGCCCCAGCCGTAGAGCCGGTCGAGCTCGGCCTGGAAGCCGTACACGAACTTCACCTCGCGGCGCACGAGCAGCTCGTCCTTGACGTTCTCCAGGAGGACCACCGCGCACGAGCGGGCTTGCGGCTGGCGCTCGTCCAGGTCGATCTCGATCCGCGGGCCGTTGCTGGGGTAGAGCGTGACCTTGGCGTGCGTGCGGTCGAAGGCCGGGGTCTGGTCGTAGATGTAGACGAACACCAGGAGCCGCTTGATGGACTCCCGGTGGTCGAGGTTGACGTACAGCGTCTCGCCCGTGCCCGAACCGAACCGGTCGTCGCCGCTGCCCTTCACATAGGGCGGCGAGTTGAGGCTCCCGAAGAAGTTGCCGAGCGGCTGCACCACGCCCTTGGCGCCGTCCGCCAGCTCGTACAGACAGCCGAGGTCGAGGTCCACATTGACCATGCTCTGGGTGTGCGCCTGGACCTCTTCGGGCTGGAACAGCTTGAAGGGGTGGCGCAGCAGCCCGCCGCCGCCGCGCTTCTTGCCGATGAGGTCGGACGTCCGCATCTGCCAGGACAGGTTGACGCGGAGGTTCCCCGTGGCCGCGCCCTGTTTGCTGAGCGAGACCATCGGATGCCGCTTGGTCAGCTCGATGGCGTTCGTCGCGGCCGAACCCGCCGCGAAGTCCATCGCACGGCCGGGCCGCAGACCGTCGAAGAAGCCCATGCCTACCCCCCACTCGATGCCCCGGTCACCATCCGCCCGCGCCCCCGGGGCGACCGGGGAGTCGCGCCCCAACAGCCGCCCCGAACAAGAGAGTTCCTCGCCGGAGCCGGTGTCACACGTCCCCTCCAGTGATCCGGATCTCACCGTACGGCAGCGCCCGGACGCCACTGGCGGCGCCCCCGTGCCGGGGACGCCGCCAGTGCGGTGCTCGTGGTCCGGGCCGGGGCCCGGGGGCGGTCAGACGCCCGAGGAGACCTCAGCCTTCTCGTCCGAGCCCGAGCCCTTTCCCTCGGCCGCCGCCAGCGCCCTGTTGCGGCGCACGGAGGACCAGAAGGAGGCGCCGATGAGGATGACGCCGATGGAGCCGGTGATGAGCTCGTGGATCTCGTACTGGATGGTGATGAGCAGGACCGCGGCGAGCGCGCCGATGGCGTAGTGCGCGCCGTGCTCCAGGTAGACGTAGTCGTCGAGGGTGCCCTGGCGGACCAGGTAGACGGTGAGCGACCGGACGTACATCGCGCCGATGCCCAGGCCGAGCGCCATCAGGACGATGTCGTTGGTGACCGCGAAGGCGCCGATGACGCCGTCGAAGGAGAACGACGCGTCCAGGACCTCCAGGTAGAGGAACATGAAGAACGCGGCCTTGCCGGAGAGCTGGATCACGGAGACCTGCTTGCCCTTGGCCTTGGCCTCCTCCTCGGCCTCGTGCTCGCGCTCCTCCTCTTCCTCCAGCTTGTTCTCGAAGTAGCTGGAGAGGCCGCCCACCACCAGATAGGTGATGAGACCCGCGACTCCGGAGATCAGGACCGTCTCCGCCTTGTCGGCGTGGGTGCCGCCGTGCTGGTGCGCGTTCTTGGCGAAGGTCATCGCGGAGACGAGCAGCACGACGAGCGCGATGCACACCGACAGCATGTCGATCTTGCCGAGCTTGGCGAGCGGGCGCTCCAGCCAGCCGAGCCACTTGATGTCCCGGTCCTCGAAGACGAAGTCCAGGAAGATCATCAGCAGGAACATGCCACCGAAGGCGGCGATGGACGGGTGCGCGTCGGTGACCAGCTGCTGGTACTGGTCCTTGTCGTTGAGCGCGAGCTTGACCGCTTCGATCGGGCCCATGCTCGCACTGACGGCGACGATCACGACCGGGAAGACGAGGCGCATGCCGAAGACGGCGATGAGGATGCCGATGGTGAGGAAGATCTTCTGCCAGAAGGCATTCATCTTCTTCAGGATTCCGGCGTTGACCACCGCGTTGTCGAAGGACAGCGAGATCTCGAGGACGGACAGGATCGCCACGATCCCGAACGCCGTCCACCCCCCGAAGAGCACCGCTGCGACCAGGCCGAGCGCAGTGACTGCGAACGACCAGCCGAAGGTTTTCAGTACCACTGGCTACCCAATCGTGTGTGTACGGGTCTCCCCCGCGCCGTCCCCGGTTGCTCGCGCCTCCGGGGGCTTCCCGGGAACCCCCGCGAGCCGACCGCGTCAGCCGTTTGGGGAGCCCGGGGAGAGTCCTTTAGGAAACATTGACTCCGAAGTCTAGAGCGATGCCCCGCAGGCCGGACGCGTACCCCTGACCGACGGCGCGGAACTTCCATTCGCCGCCGTAGCGATATACCTCGCCGAAGATCATCGCGGTCTCCGTGGAGGCGTCCTCGCTGAGGTCGTAGCGGGCGAGCTCCTGGCCGTCGGCCTGATTGACCACACGGATGAACGCGTTGCTGACTTGGCCGAATGTCTGGCCCCGGTTGTCCGCGTCGTGGATCGAGACGGGGAAGACGATCTTGTCGCAGTGGGCCGGGACCCTGGACAGGTCCACGAGGAGCGACTCGTCGTCGCCGTCGCCCTCGCCCGTGAGGTTGTCACCGGTGTGCTCGACGGACTCGTCCGGGCTCTTCAGGTTGTTGTAGAAGACGAACCACTCGTCGCCCAGAACCCGGCCCGACTGGCACAGCAGGGCGCTGGCGTCGAGGTCGAAGGGGGCTCCGGTGGTGGAGCGAGCGTCCCAGCCGAGTCCGACCATCACCTGCGTGAGGTCGGGTGCGGCCTTGGACAGGGAGACGTTTCCTCCCTTGGCGAGTGTGACGCCCATGATCGTGTCCTCCCCGGGGTGGTGCCTGCCGTTGGGCTGCCGCCCGCCCGGGCCGGTGGCGGAAGCCGTGGTCCGGGCGTGGCGGCGGGTACTGCGGTGCCGAGCGCGTCCGGCGCCGCACTCGGGTGTGCGGCGCCGGACGGCTTGGACTTGCGGACTGCTCGGCTCAGACGTTGACGCCGAAGTCCTGCGCGATGCCGCGCAGGCCCGAGGCGTAGCCCTGGCCGACGGCGCGGAACTTCCACTCCGCGCCGTGGCGGTAGAGCTCGCCGAAGACCATGGCCGTCTCCGTGGAGGCGTCCTCGGAGAGGTCGTAGCGGGCGATCTCCGCGCCGCCCGCCTGGTTCACGACGCGGATGAACGCGTTGCGGACCTGGCCGAACGACTGCTGGCGGTTCTCGGCGTCGTAGATCGAGACCGGGAAGACGATCTTCTCGATGTCGGCCGGCACCGCGGCGAGGTTGACCTTGATCGCCTCGTCGTCACCCTCGCCCTCACCGGTGGTGTTGTCACCGGTGTGCTCGACGGAGCCGTCGGGGCTCTTCAGGTTGTTGAAGAACACGAAGTTCTGGTCGCTGCTGACCTTGCCCTCGGCGTTCGTCAGGATGGCGCTGGCGTCCAGGTCGAAGTCCTGACCGGTGGTGGTCCGGACGTCCCAGCCGAGGCCGACCAGAACTGCGGTCAGGCCGGGCGCCTCCTTGCTCAGCGATACGTTGCCGCCCTTGCTGAGGCTGACTCCCACGATTCCTCCCAAATAGTGTCCAGGGGCGGGGAGCCCCAGTCGTGCTTGCCATCGGATCAACGTGTGGATCCTAGTGAGCGGTTCCCGCTCGCCACAGGCTCCGCACCCGAAGAATCCCAGGGTGTCGCCCCCGGGACCACCTGCCGCCTCAGCGGCCGCCGAGCTCCTGGAGGGCCTTGACGTACTCGTTGAGGTCCCGGGCGTCGGGCAGGCCGTTCACGACGGTCCAGCGGACCACGCCGTCCTTGTCGATGATGAAGGTGCCGCGCACCGCGCAGCCCTTGTCCTCGTCGAAGACGCCGTAGGCCCGGGACACCTCGCCGTGCGGCCAGAAGTCGGAGAGCAGCGGGTACTCCAGGCCCTCCTGCTCGGCGAAGACCCGCAGGGTGTGGATCGAGTCGTTCGAGACGGCGAGCAGCTGCGTGTCGTCGTTGACGAACTTGGGCAGCTCGTCCCGCAGCGCGCACAGCTCGCCGGTGCACACGCCGGTGAAGGCGAACGGGTAGAACAGCAGTACGACGTTCTTCCGCCCCCGGAAGTCCGCGAGCCGCACAGTCCGCCCGTGATTGTCCTTGAGCTCGAACTCCGGAGCCGTCTCACCGACCGCAACCGTCACGAGAACCCACTTCCCTTCGGGTACGCCATTGGGGCGTGCCCAGCCTACGGCTGACGCCTGGGATCGGAACGGGAGGGGGGTTTCCGCCCGTCCGGCGTTTGAGGACGAGGCCGCAGGCCGATACGGGGTCCGGGGCGGAGCCCCGGCGTCAGGGCATGCGTGAGGCCCCCAGCGGCGCACTGGGGGCCTCACGAAAACGGTGCAGAGGGCCTACGGCCGGCTACCGCTTCTTGGCGGCGGCTTTGGGCGTGATGAGCCGGCTGCCGTTCCAGTCCTTGCCCGCGTTGATGCTCTTGGTCTGGGACAGACCCGCCGTGGTGGATGCCTCACCGATCTCGCTGGGCTCGACGTATCCGTCCCGGCCCGTCTTCGGTGTGAGGAGCAGGATCGAGCCACCCTCCTCCATGTACGCGATGGCATCCACCAGCGCATCAGTCAGGTCCCCGTCGTCCTCACGGAACCAGAGCACCACTGCATCAGCCACGTCGTCGTATTCCTCGTCGACGAGCTCCGTGCCGGTAGCCTGCTCGATGGCCTCGCGGAGCTCCTGGTCGACGTCGTCGTCGTAGCCGATCTCCTGGACCACCATGTCGGGCTGGAAACCCAGCCTTACGGCAAGGTTCGTCTCCGCGTGGTCCGCGGTCGCGCTCACGGATTGCCTCCTGATCATGTTTTTGGGAATGCCTTCAGCCACGCGCGTGCGCGGGGCATTGGCCGTAGTCCACACGGGCGGGACGGATCGCGCAAGTACCCGGCCGTCGAGACCGCCGAAACGGTGACGTTCCCGGCCGTGTCACCGCAACTCCCGCCACACCCGTCGGGCCCGGACGGCCCGCACGGCCCTTAGGCAGGATGGGCGTATCGTTGCGATTTGACCGAGCCTACCCCAGGGTCACCAGTCAGCATCCCGGTTACCCCCCGGTAGAGATGACGTATCCACCACCGGGGTACACGATGGTGAACGTCGTAACGTACCGGTACAGCACACGTACAGCGCAGCACAGTCCAGAGCAGAGTCAAGGCAGAGCACGAATCCGATCGCGTGCACGCGCGACAACACAGCGAAGGAACAGCGTGGCTTCCGGATCCGATCGCAACCCGATCATCATTGGCGGTCTCCCCAGCCAGGTCCCGGACTTCGACCCCGAAGAGACCCAGGAATGGCTCGACTCCCTCGACGCGGCCGTCGACGAGCGCGGCCGTGAGCGGGCCCGCTATCTGATGCTCCGGCTGATCGAACGCGCACGCGAGAAGCGCGTCGCCGTGCCCGAGATGCGCAGCACGGACTACGTCAACACCATCGCCACCAAGGACGAGCCGTTCTTCCCCGGAAACGAGGAGATCGAGCGGAAGATCCTGAACGCGACCCGCTGGAACGCCGCGGTGATGGTCTCGCGCGCCCAGCGCCCCGGCATCGGCGTGGGCGGGCACATCGCCACCTTCGCCTCCTCCGCCTCGCTCTACGACGTGGGCTTCAACCACTTCTTCCGCGGCAAGGACGAGGGCGACGGCGGCGACCAGATCTTCTTCCAGGGGCACGCGTCCCCCGGCATCTACGCCCGCGCCTTCCTGCTCGACCGGCTGAGCGAGCAGCAGCTGGACGCCTTCCGGCAGGAGAAGTCCAAGGAGCCCTACGGCCTCTCCTCCTATCCGCATCCGCGGCTGATGCCGGACTTCTGGGAGTTTCCGACGGTTTCGATGGGTCTGGGGCCGCTCGGCGCGATCTTCCAGGCCCGTATGAACCGTTACATCGAGGCGCGCGGCATCGCCGAGACGGCCAAGTCGCACGTCTGGGCCTTCCTCGGCGACGGCGAGATGGACGAGCCGGAGTCGCTCGGCCAGCTGTCCCTGGCCGCGCGCGAGGGCCTGGACAACCTCACGTTCGTCGTGAACTGCAACCTCCAGCGCCTCGACGGCCCCGTGCGCGGCAACGGCAAGATCATCCAGGAGCTGGAGTCGATCTTCCGGGGCGCGGGCTGGAACGTCATCAAGCTGGTGTGGGACCGCAGTTGGGACCCACTGCTCGCCCAGGACCGGGACGGCGTCCTGGTCAACAAGATGAACACGACTCCGGACGGCCAGTTCCAGACGTACGCCACGGAGACCGGCGGCTACATCCGCGACCACTTCTTCGGCGAGGACCAGCGGCTGCGCGCCATGGTCGAGAACATGACCGACGACCAGGTCCTGCACCTGGGCCGCGGCGGTCACGACCACCGGAAGATCTTCGCGGCGTTCTCCGCGGCCAAGGCGCACAAGGGCCAGCCGACGGTGATCCTGGCCAAGACGATCAAGGGCTGGACGCTCGGCCCGAACTTCGAGGGCCGCAACGCCACGCATCAGATGAAGAAGCTGACCGTGGACGACCTGAAGCGCTTCCGGGACCGGCTGCACCTGCCGATCACGGACAAGCAGCTGGAGGACGGCGCGCCGCCCTACTACCACCCGGGCCGCGACTCCGAAGAGATCCAGTACATGCACGACCGGCGCCAGGGCCTCGGCGGCTACGTCCCGACCCGGGTCGTGCGCGCCAAGCCGCTCCAGCTGCCGGAGGACAAGACGTACGCGTCCGTGAAGAAGGGCTCCGGCCAGCAGTCCATCGCCACCACCATGGCGTTCGTACGGCTGCTCAAGGACCTGATGCGGGACAAGGAGATCGGCAAGCGCTTCGTGCTGATCGCGCCTGACGAGTACCGCACCTTCGGCATGGACTCCTTCTTCCCGAGCGCGAAGATCTACAACCCGCTCGGCCAGCAGTACGAGGCCGTGGACCGCGAGCTCCTGCTCGCGTACAAGGAGTCGCCGACCGGCCAGATGCTGCACGACGGCATCTCGGAGGCGGGCTGCACGGCGTCGCTCATCGCCGCGGGCTCCGCGTACGCGACGCACGGCGAGCCGCTGATCCCGGTGTACGTCTTCTACTCGATGTTCGGTTTCCAGCGGACCGGCGATCAGTTCTGGCAGATGGCCGACCAGCTCTCGCGCGGTTTCGTGCTCGGCGCGACCGCCGGGCGCACGACGCTGACCGGCGAGGGGCTCCAGCACGCGGACGGCCACTCGCAGCTCCTTGCCTCCACCAACCCGGGCTGTGTGGCGTACGACCCGGCGTTCGGCTTCGAGATCGCGCACATCGTCCAGGACGGCCTGCGCCGGATGTACGGCGAGACGGCCGACGGCAAGCCGGGCGAGGACGTCTTCTACTACCTGACCGTCTACAACGAGCCGATCCAGCACCCGGCCGAGCCCGCCGACGTGGACGTGGAGGGCATCCTGAAGGGCGTCCACCGCTTCAAGTCCGGTGAGCGGGGTGCCGTTCCGGCGCAGATCCTCGCCTCCGGCGTCGCGGTGCCGTGGGCCGTCGAGGCCCAGCGCATCCTCGCCGAGGAGTGGAACGTGAAGGCGGACGTCTGGTCCGCGACCTCCTGGAACGAGCTGCGCCGCGAGGCCGTGGAGGTGGAGCGGCACAATCTGCTGCACCCGGACGAGGAGCAGCGCGTGCCCTACGTGACGCGCAAGCTCTCGGGCTCCGAGGGTCCGTTCGTGGCGGTCTCCGACTGGATGCGCAGCGTCCCCGACCAGATCTCCCGCTGGGTCCCGGGCACCTACCAGTCGCTCGGCGCCGACGGGTTCGGCTTCGCCGACACCCGGGGCGCGGCCCGCCGCTACTTCCACATCGACGCGCAGTCGATCGTGGTCGCGGTCCTCACCGAGCTGGCCCGCGAGGGCAAGGTCGACCGCTCCGCCCTGAAGCAGGCGATCGACCGCTACCAGCTCCTGGACGTGACGGCGGCCGATCCGGGCGCCGCCGGCGGCGACGCGTAACGCGCTCCGCCGCACCTCTCCACCACCCCGCACCCCACGCGAACACCTCATCAGTGCGAAGGGCGACGGACCTGGGGTCCGTCGCCCTTCGGGCTTTTCCTACGATGCGACCATGGAGGAAAAGGCCGAACAGCAGCAGTCGGCACAGGTCCGCTGGGAGCGCCGCACGCAACGTCCGCTGCTCGCCCTGGCCGTGGCCTTCGCCGTCGCCTACGCCGTACCGATAGTCAGACCCGAGGCGAGCGCGTCCCTGACGAGCGCCTGCACCGGGGTGGAGTGGTTCGTCTGGGGTTCGTTCGCCGCCGACTACCTGGTGCGGCTCTCCCTCGCCGGGCACCGCGCGCACTTCGTGCGCACGCACTGGCTCGACCTGTGCGCCGTGGTCCTGCCGATGATCCAGCCGCTGCGGCTGCTGCGTCTGGTCGCGACGCTGCTCCTGGTGGGGCGGCGGGCCCGGATGGCGTCGCAGATACGGCTGACCACCTATGTGGTGGGGGCCGTGGTCGGCCTGCTCATGTTCGGCTCGCTCGCGGTGCTCTCCGTGGAGCGGGAGTCGCCGGACGGCAACATCAAGACCCTGGGCGACGCCGTGTGGTGGTCCTTCACCACGATGACGACCGTGGGCTACGGCGACCACGCGCCGACGACCGGGCTCGGCCGGGTCCTCGCGGTGGGCCTGATGCTGTCGGGCATCGCGCTGCTCGGTGTGGTCACCGCCAACATCGCGGCGTGGTTCATCGCCCGCTTCGAGAAGGACAACCAGGAGGAGCGGCGCCAGACCGCGGCGATCGAGGCCCTCACCACGGAGGTGATGGCGCTGCGGGCGCAGGTCGCCGCGCTCTCCGCGGGTCCTGCGCCGCTCCCGGTGGCCGACGAGGAGACGGCCGCCCCGCCCGTCCCCCGGGCCCGCAGGCCCTGACCCGCCTCCCGGCGGGCCGGGTGCCCGCGGTGCGCCGGGGCCGCTGGCCTCAGTGCTCCCAGACCTTGAACGCCCGGATGCGATAGGGCGATTCGGGGGCCCAGGTGCCGCCGCCGGGGTAGGTGTTGAACTCGGCCGTCTCGGCGCACTCCCGGGACTGATAGGCGGTGACGGGGCGGCCGGTGCGGTTGGCGAGGGCCTGTGCGCTGCCCCCCTCCGGCAGCGCGACACAGCTCTCGATGTCGACCCCGGCCAGCTCGAACACGTGCCGCGCGCCCTTGAAGCCCGCCTTCTCCCAGAGGCAGAGCTCCCCGGGCCCGCACGCGCCGAGCTTGCCCGGGGGCGCGGCACCGGCCCGTGCCGGTGCTGTGGTGCCCGCGTGCGCGGGTGTGAGGACCGCCGCGGCGAGTGCGGCGGCGGTGAGTGCCGTGAAGGCGGCGGTGGGCATGGTCGTACGCATGTGCATCAACCCCCGTGTCGTATCGATCACCTGTCGCCACCTTGCGCCTCGGGCGCCGTTAGCTGGAAGGGGTTTCGGCGGGGCTCACCCTGATAGGTGGAACCTCCCGGATCGGATCCGCGGGGCTCCGCCCCCTCACCTGTAAGGGATGTTCCTGAGATTGCCGCGGTGGGGCTGTTCTTTGCCTGCGGGTGCGTCGTGGCTTGTCGCGCCCACGCGGCGGAGCCGCATATCGATACAGCCCCGCGCCCCTTCGGGGGCGCAGCTCAGATGTGGCCCGCCCCGCCCCCGCCCGGCTCCGCGTTCGCGCCCCGCTTGGTCAGGAGGGCGACCGCCGCCGCCAGTGCGCCGACCACGCCCGCGACGACGAACGCGACGCCCAGGCCCGACATGAAGGTGTCGTGGACGACGTCCGTGATGCGGGCGAAGGTGCTCTCGGTCATGCCGGGGGCCTTGGCCATCTCCTCGGGCACCGATCCGGTCGAGGCCGCCTTCTCCAGGCCGGGCGGCGGGGTGCCGGGCAGCCCGGCGTCCCGCCAGTTGCCCTCCAGGTCGGAGTCCACGGTGGTGGACATCACCGCGCCGAGGACGGCCGTGCCGAGGCTGCCGCCGACCTGCATGCCCGCCTGCTGGAGGCCGCCCGCGACACCGGACAGCTCCAACGGGGCGTTGCCCACGATGACTTCGGTGGCCCCGACCAGGACCGGGGCGAGACCGAGGCCGAGCAGCGCGAACCACAGGGACATGGCGAGGGTGCCGGTGTCCTCCGTCAGGCTCGTCATGCCGAACATCGCGACGGCGGTGCAGACCATGCCCACCACCAGCGGGACGCGCGGCCCCATCCGGGTGATCAGGGCGCCCGCGACCGGCGAGGAGACGATCATCATGGCCGTCAGCGGCAGCAGGTGCAGGCCGCTGTCGACGGGGCTCATGCCGTGCACGTTCTGCAGGTAGAAGGTCACGAAGAACAGGCCGCCGAGGAAGGCGAAGGCCATCAGGACCATCAGGGCCACGCCCGCGGACAGCGGTACGGAGCGGAACAGGGCGAGCGGGATCAGCGGCTCCTTGACCCGGGTCTCCCAGAAGGCGAACAGGGCGAAGCAGAGGACGGAGCCGCCGAGGAACACCCAGGTCTTGCCGCTGCCCCAGCCCCACGGGTCGCCCGCCTTGATGAGCCCCCAGACCAGGGCGAACATCGCGGCCGAGAGCAGCGCGATGCCGAGGACGTCGAAGGAGCGGGGCGCCTTCTCCGCGCGGTGGTCCTTGAGGATCACCAGGCCGAGGACGAGCGCGACGGCACCGACGGGCACGTTGATGTAGAAGACCGACTGCCAGCTGACGTGCTCGACGAGCAGACCGCCGACGATGGGGCCGCCCGCGGTGGAGGCTCCGATGATCATGCCCCAGACGCCGATGGCCATGTTCAGCTTCTCGGCCGGGAAGGACGCCCGCAGCAAGCCGAGCGCGGCGGGCATGAGGAGCGCGCCGAACAGCCCCTGGAGCACCCGGAAGGCGATGACGAGCGAGACGGTGTCGGACAGGCCGATGGCCCCCGACGCGGCGGCGAAGCCCACGACGCCGATGAGATAGGTCTGGCGGTGGCCGAAGCGGTCGCCGAGCTTGCCCGCCGTGATGAGGGCGACGGCGAGCGCGAGCAGATAGCCGTTGGTGATCCATTGGACGTCCGCGAGGGTGGCGTCCAGGTCCTTGGTGATGGCCGGGTTGGCGACCGCGACGATCGTGCCGTCGAGGGCCACCATCATCACGCCGATCCCGACGGAGACCAGGGTGAGCCAGGGATGACCGCGAAGTCCCTTGCCCCAGGCGGAGGTTGACGTCGGGTCCGGCGGCTTGTCGGCCGCGCCGATCGGAGTCTGAGTCGTCATGGACCGAGGCTAGTGTCAGTCACTGACACTTGACAAAGGGTTCCATAAGACAGCCACTGACATTTGGACGTCCGTCGCCCGGGGGCCGCGGGTAGGGTGTGCCGGACCCCGGAGAAGAGGGGCCCGAGGAGGAGGGATCCGCGCAAGAGGGATCCGAGGAAGAGGGAGCGGCGTGACCAGGCCCGGCTTGCGCGAACTCAAGAAGCGGCGCACCCGTGACGCGCTGCTGCGCGCGGCGCTCGAACTGTTCACCACGAAGGGGTTCGAGGAGACGACGGTCGACGAGATCGTCGAGGCCGTCGACGTCTCCCAGCGCACGTTCTTCCGGCACTTCGCGAGCAAGCAGGAGACCGCCTTCGCCGTCCCCGAGATGGTGGAGGCCCGCTTCATGCGGGCCCTGCGCGAACGCCCGCCGGGCGAGCCGCCGTTCGTGGCGCTGCGCGGCGCCGTGCTCGACTCCTGGGAGGCCATGAACGAGGCCATGGCCGAGCTGATCCCGGTCGAACTCCACATCCGTACGTACCAGATGATCGAGTCGACGCCCTCGCTGCTCGCCGCCCATCTGCACCGCTCCACCGAGCTGGAGGCGCGGGCCGCGCGCGTGCTCGCCGAGCGGGAGGGCCTCGACCCCGCCGACCCGCGCCCGCGCGTGGCGACCGCCGCGTTCGGCGGCGTGATGCGGGCGGCGGGACGGCTGTGGGCCACCGGCGAGGACGCCAGCGTCGAGTCGATCCGGGCGACGACGGAGGAGTACCTCGATCATCTGGGCGCCCTCGCGGAGGACTGGCACCGCGGCCGCTGACCCGCCTCGGGCGCGTTCGCGGCCGACGGTCGCAGACGCGACGGGTCGGCGCCGGACGCGGCCGGTCAACACCCTCCACCGATCGCCACGTTGAGTAGCGGAGCTTGACGCTCCGTGGCAACTCCAGGCCCCGCTCCCCCGCGCGCCCCATGCGCGCCACACGTACGCCCCTTCGACGGAGCGTGACGATCCGGTACAGCGCGTGCCCGCTTTGCCGCAAATACCCAGCAAGAAACGTGATCTGCCTCACCCCGAGCACGGCGGGCTTCAGCCTTCTCCTAGTGTGTCCCGCAGTGACTTCCTTCGACTCATCCCCCCAACTCAGCATCTGGCGCGCATTGCTCGCGCTCACCGTCGTGTTCGTCATGCTGGCGACCACCGGGTGGACCGCGGTGCGCCAGAACAGAGGCGCCGCGTCGCCGCTCGAAGCCAGCCTCGCCGCCTGGGAGCGGGGGCACCTCGGTGGCCGCCCGCTGCCCGACGCGGACGCGCCCGCCGACCGGCTCGCGCGGTTCTTCGCCGCGCTGACCGCGCACCAGCGCGACCGGCTGGCCGCCCGCTACCCGCTCGCGGTCGGCAACATGAACGGCGCCCCCGTCCGGCTGCGCTTCCACGCGAACCGCATCGCCCTGAAGCAGGCCCGGGCGATCGAGCGGCGGCGCATGCACGACGACCGGCTCTCGCCCGTGGGCAAGCAGGAGGCGGAGCGCAGGATGAAGCGGTTCGGCGTGATGATGCGCCCCGGCCGCCAGGTCCTCGCCTTCGACCCCATGGGCTCGGGCCGCATGGCCGAGGTCCTCGGAGACCTCGACCGGGCGAGCCGCGTGTCGGTCATCGTGCCGGGCGTCGACACCAACGTCCTCACCTTCGAGCGGACCCAGCGCAAGTACGCGGCACCGGTCGGCATGGCCCGGTCCCTCTACCGCGCCGAGCGCAGGGCCGACCCCCGCACGCGGACCGCCGTGATCGCGTGGGCCGACTACACCACGCCCGTCGGGCTCGGCGTGGACGCCGCCACCTCCATGCGGGCCGACGACGGCGCCGTCCGCCTCGACGCCCTGGTGCGCGCCCTGCCGGGGCGCACCGGCGTGGCGCTGTACTGCCACAGCTACGGCTCGGTGGTGTGCGGGGTCGCCGCCCGGCGGCTGCCCGACCGGGTCACGGACATCGCGGTCGCGGGCAGCCCCGGGATGCGCGCCGACAACGTGTCAGGGCTCGGCACCCGCGCGCGGGTGTGGGCCGCACGGGACAGCGACGACTGGATCCAGGATGTGCCGCACATGGAAGTCGGCGGGCTCGGCCACGGCGCCGACCCGGTGTCGGGCGGCTTCGGCGCCCGCGTGGTGTCCGCCGACCGCGCCCGCGGCCACACCGGCTATTTCGAGCCGGGCACGGACAGCCTCAGCAACTTCGCCCGGATCGGCGTCGGCGCGTACGGCGCGGTGCGCTGTGCTGACGGGGAAGCGGGCTGCCACGACGGAATTTCCGGTACGACGGCGGCCTGACGCGCGTAGAAATCGGCGAAACAGCGGCCCGCCGCAGGAGAGACGGAGGAGCGCGTGCCGCATACGATGAGCCGCATGGGTGATGTACTGGCCGGATTTCACGCCGCCTGGGAGTTCGAGTCCGACTCCGTGCTCATCCGCTTCGAACGGGGGATCCGTACGCCGAAGCTGTTCCAGGCTCTCGGCGAGCGCCGCATCCCCCTGGAGGCGATCGCGGGGGTCACGCTCACACCGGGCAAACGGGGCACGACGGTTCTGCATCTGGTCCCGAGACCAGGTGCCGATCCACTGATGGAGGCCGCGGCGGGACAGCTCAAGGACGGGGCCGACCCGTACCGCTTGGTGCTGCCCGCGGAGCGGGAGACGCTCGCCGAGTACTACGCGGACGAGCTGCGCGCCCTGCTGCCCGCGGAGGACCCGGGAGAGGCGGACCGCTACCTGGTGGCCGCGCCCGAGGTGCCGCTGCAGTTCAAGGCGTACGACGGGAAGGCGTCCTTCGACGGCAAGTCGGTGGCCTTCCGCTGGTTCTGGACCGGCGCGTCGTCGGCCAAGTGGAAGGCCGGGGACCAGAGTTTCCTGGTGACCGACCTCAGCGGGGTCGAGTGGCGCTCGCCGGAGGTCTTCGAGGGACATCTGCGGCTGCTGCGCCGGGAGACGCCGGTGGCGCAGCCCGCCCAGGCCGACCAGGACCCGGCAGCCGTCGTCTTCGGGCTCGGCTACGGCCCCGTACACGAGTCACTGCCGTTCGCGGCGTCGGTGCTCGCGGCGGTCAGGGCGTCGGGCCCGGCCCCGGTGACGCAGAGCGCGGCGGCCGCCCCGGCCGGCCGGCGCGACCCGGCCGACATCGCCGAGCGCATCCGGCACCTGGGCGAGCTGCACCAGGCGGGCCTGCTCACGGACGACGAGTTCACGGCGAAGAAGGCCGAGCTGCTCGCCGAGCTGTGAGCGCTCGCGGCGAGTGAGAGGTCGCGACCGGTGAGCGCTCGCGGCCGATGAGCGGTCGCGACCGGTGGGCGGCGGTCAGGTCCCGCAGGGCCCGGCGGCCGCGTCCGCGCTGACGGCGGCCTCCGAGCGCGCCACCGCGTACGAACCGATCTTGTGGTCGAGCACGGCGAGGGTGTCCTGGAGCTCCGCGATGCGCGCGCGGACGTCGCGCCGGGTCTCCTCCAGGAGGTCCTGGCGCTCGGCGAAGGTGTGGTCGCCCGCGCGCACCAGCTCGGCGTAGCGCACCATGTCCGCCACCGGCATGCCGGTCCTGCGCAGCTTGCCGAGGAACGTCAGCCAGCGCAGGTCGCGGTCGCGGTAGCGGCGCTGGCCGGTGTGGGAGCGGTCGATGTGCGGCATCAGGCCGATGCGCTCGTACCAGCGCAGGGTGTGCGCGGTCAGGCCGGTCGCCGCGGCGACCTCGCTGATCGTGTAGTGGCTCTCCGCGAGGGCGGGCCCCGTCTCCATGACCGTCATGGCCCCCACGCTATGGCCTTGGAGCGCACTCGAAGCAAGGGGATTGCGTCCGCTCCGCCCGCCCGACCCCTGGCTGCCGCCGCGTTCCCGCGGCGCTTACGCTCGTACGCATGCAGAGCCTGGAGCTGATCGAGAACTGGCCGGTCCCCACCGCTGCCGCCGCCGTCGTCCGCGCGGACGGCACCGTGGCCGGGACCCGCGGGCCCACCGCGCACCGCTTCGCCCTGGCCTCGGTCACCAAGCCGCTCGCGGCGTACGCGGCGCTCGTCGCGTACGAGGAGGGCGCCGTCGAGCTGGACGAGCCGGCCGGACCGGAGGGCTCGACCGTGCGGCACCTGCTCGCGCACACCAGCGGGCTCGCCTTCGACGAGCACCAGGTGGCGGCCGCGCCGGGGACGCGGCGGCTCTACTCCAACGCCGGGTTCGAGGTGCTCGGCGACCACATCGCCAAGGCGACGGACATCCCCTTCGCCGACTATCTGCGGCAGGCCGTCCTGGAGCCGCTCGGGATGACGTCCACGGGGCTCGTGGGCGGCGGGTCGCCCGCCAAGGACGGGGTGTCCACCGTCGACGACCTCGTCCGGTTCGCCGCCGAGGTGCAGGCGCCGCGGCTGCTCGATCCGCGGACCGTGGCGATGGCCATGTCGGTGACGTACCCGGGGCTCAAGGGGGTGCTTCCGGGGTACGGGCACCAGAACCCCAACGACTGGGGGCTCGGCTTCGAGATCCGGGACGGCAAGGCCCCGCACTGGACGGGGGCATCGTCCTCGCCCCGGACCTTCGGGCACTTCGGGCAGGCCGGAACGTTCCTGTGGATCGACCCCGACGCGGGGGCCGCGTGCGTGGCCCTGACCGACCGGGCCTTCGGGCCCTGGGCCGTCGAGGTGTGGCCCGCGTTCACGGACGCGGTGCTGGCCGAACTCTGAGCCGTGCCCTGTGCCCTGTGCGGGGCGAGGCGGGGCGGGCCCGGGGCGGGCTAGGGCATCTCCCAGATCAGGAGCTCCGCCTCGCCGAGGTACGCCACGGTCTCCAGGCCCTCTTCCTCCGTGATCCGCACCGAGTCGCCCGGGCCCAGTTCCTCCTGGCCCAGGGCCACTTCGCCGCGCACCACGTGGACGTACACGTGCGGCGCGGGCGGGAGTTCCGCGCGCTCGCCCGGGGCGAGGCGGCGCACGTGCAGGAGGGCGCCCGCGGCGGGGACGGCGTAGGGCGTGGAGTCGGCGATTCCGGGGACGACGCCGTACTCCGGCGTGCCGCCGGGCTCCAGGGGGGCCAGCCACATCTGGAGGAAGGTCAGCGGCGCGGGGCCCGCGTTGCGCTCCACGTGGCGGACGCCCGCGCCCGCGCTGAGGTGCTGCACGTCGCCGGGCCCGATCAGCGACTCGTGGCCGGTGGAGTCGCGGTGGGTGAGCTCGCCCTCGACCACCCACGTGACGATCTCGGTGTGGCTGTGGGGGTGCTCCTCGAAGCCCGCGCCGGGGGCGAGGCGCTCCTCGTTGCAGGCGAGCATCGCGCCGAAGCGGAGGTTGTCGGGCTCGTAGTAGGGCCCGAAGGAGAACGCGTGGTAGGAGTCGATCCCCGCCCCGGGGTCGCCGCCGGGGTACCGCTCGCCGGAGCGCCGCACATCAATCACGACCCCCACGTTAGACCCGGCCCCGCACGCCGCCGCCCCGATAAGGCAGTCTTGTCCCCGTGCCCGAACCCTCAGCGAACGAAATCCACCAGGACACAGGTGCCGCGGCCCCGGGTCCGGCCCGCGTCGGCCGCGCCCACGCGCACGCCGCCACCCTGAGGCGCCTGGAGAAGTCGTCCGGCAGTCTCGCCGCGCAGGCCATCGCGCGCATGGACGAGACGCTGTCCTGGTACCGGGCGATGCCACCGGAGAACCGCTCGTGGATCGGCCTGGTCGCCCAGGCCGGCATCGCCGCGTTCACCGAGTGGTTCCGGCACCCGGACGCCCCGCAGGCGATCTCGACGGACGTCTTCGGGACCGCGCCGCGCGAACTGACCCGTGCCATCACGCTGCGCCAGACCGTGGAGATGGTGCGGACGACCATCGAGGTCATGGAGTCCGCCATCGACGAGGTGGCGGCGCCCGGCGACGAGTCGGTGCTGCGCGAGGCGCTGCTCGTCTACGCGCGCGAGATCGCCTTCGCCACCGCTCAGGTGTACGCCCAGGCCGCCGAGGCACGCGGTGCCTGGGACGCCCGCCTGGAGTCCCTCGTGGTGAACGCCGTGCTGTCCGGGGAGGCCGACGAGGGCGCCGTGTCCCGGGCCGCCGCGCTCGGCTGGAACTCCCCCGACCACGTGTGCGTGGTCCTCGGCACCGCGCCCGACGGCGACAGCGAGCTGACCGTCGAGGCCATCCGCAGGGCCGCCCGGCACGCGAAGCTCCAGGTCCTCACCGGGGTGCTCGGCGCCCGCCTGGTCGTCATCGCGGGCGGCAACGACAACCCGCTCGCCGTGGCCAAGGCCCTGATCGGGCCGTACGCGGCCGGGCCCGTGGTGGCCGGGCCCATCGTGCCCGACCTGCTCGCCGCGACCCGCTCGGCGCAGGCCGCCGCCGCGGGGCTCAAGGCCTGCTCCGCCTGGCAGGACGCGCCCCGTCCGGTGCTCGCGGACGATTTGCTGCCCGAGCGGGCGATGGCGGGCGATCCGGCCGCGCGGGAACAGCTGGTGGAGGAGATCTACAGACCACTGGAGGAGGCGGGCTCGGCACTCCTGGAGACCCTCAGCGTCTACCTGGAGCAGGCGAGCAGCCTCGAAGGCGCCGCCCGGATGCTCTTTGTGCATCCCAACACCGTGCGCTACCGGCTTCGACGTGTGACCGACGTCACCGGATGGTCTCCTTCAGATGTGCGCTCCGCCTTCACACTGCGGATCGCGCTGATCTTGGGGCGCCTGGCCGATGGCGATCACAAGGCCTAGGGGTTTGTCGGACCCCTACAATTCCCCTAGCGGTTCTTCGTCCCTGTCCCCACGGGCGGTTCATCCTGTCCACAAGAGAGAGTGTGAGAGTGCTCGTACTCGTCGCTCCCGGCCAAGGCGCTCAGACGCCCGGCTTCCTGACCCCCTGGCTCGACCTTCCCGGCGCCGCGGACCGCCTCGCCGCCTGGTCGGACGCCATCGGGCTCGACCTCGCCCACTACGGTACGCAGGCGGACGCCGACGCGATCCGCGACACCGCCGTGGCGCAGCCGCTGCTCGTCGCGGCCGGGCTCCTGTCCGCTCAGGCACTGGGTGACATCACCCCCGGTGCCGTGGCGGGGCACAGCGTGGGTGAGATCACCGCGGCCGCGTACGCGGGGGTGCTCTCGGAGGACGCCGCGCTCGGCTTCGTCCGCAAGCGGGGCCTGGCCATGGCCGACGCCGCCGCCGTGACGCAGACCGGCATGGCCGCGCTGCTCGGCGGCGACCCCGAGGTCACCGTCCCGCACCTGGAGAAGCTCGGCCTGACCCCGGCGAACGTGAACGGCGCGGGCCAGATCGTGGCTGCCGGCACCGCCGAGCAGCTGGCCGCGCTCGCCGAGGACAAGCCCGAGGGCGTCCGCAAGGTCGTGCCGCTGAAGGTCGCGGGCGCGTTCCACACCGCGCACATGGCCCCCGCGGTCGCCGTGCTCGGCGAGGCCGCCAAGGACCTGGAGGTCGCCGACCCGCGCCTCACGTACATCTCGAACCGGGACGGCAAGGCCGTCGCGAGCGGCACCGAGGTGGTCTCCCGCCTCGTCGGCCAGGTCGCGAACCCGGTCCGCTGGGACCTGTGCATGGACACGTTCCAGGAGCTCGGCGTCACGGCGCTGATCGAGGTGTGCCCGGGCGGCACGCTGACCGGTCTCGCCAAGCGCGCGCTCAAGGGGGTCAAGACCCTGGCCGTGAAGACGCCGGACGATCTCGACGCCGCGCGTGAGCTCATCGCCGAGACCGCCGCCTCCGCCGCCGACGCGGCGGGTGCCTGAGAAGGAGCCTGGAGCATGACGAAGATCAAGCCCAGTCAGGGCGCCCCGTACGCGCGCATCATGGGAGTCGGCGGCTACCGCCCGGTCCGGGTGGTGCCCAACGAGGTCATCCTGGAGAAGATCGACTCCTCCGACGAATGGATCCGCTCCCGCTCGGGCATCTCGACGCGCCACTGGGCCTCCCCCGAGGAGACCGTGGCGGCGATGTCCGTCGAGGCCGCGGGCAAGGCGATCGCGGACGCGGGCATCCAGCCCGAGCAGATCGGCGCGGTGATCGTCTCCACCGTCTCGCACTTCAAGCAGACCCCGGCCATCGCCACGGAGATCGCGGACAAGCTCGGCACGGGCAAGCCCGCCGCGTTCGACATCTCCGCGGGCTGCGCGGGCTTCGGCTACGGCCTGACCCTCGCCAAGGGCATGATCATCGACGGCTCCGCGGAGTACGCCCTGGTCATCGGCGTGGAGCGGCTGAGCGACCTGACCGACCTGGAGGACCGCAAGACGGCCTTCCTGTTCGGTGACGGCGCGGGCGCGGTCGTCGTCGGCCCCGCCAAGGAGCCCGCGATCGGCCCGACGGTCTGGGGCTCGGAGGGCGACAAGTCCGAGACCATCAAGCAGACCGTGGCCTGGGACGAGTACCACATCGGTGACGTCACCAAGCTGCCCGTCGACGCCGACGGCGAGATCAAGTTCCCCGCGATCACGCAGGAAGGCCAGGCGGTGTTCCGCTGGGCCGTGTTCGAGATGGCGAAGGTCGCCCAGCAGGCCCTGGACGCGGCCGGCATCAGCGCGGACGACCTGGACGTCTTCATTCCGCATCAGGCCAACATGCGGATCATCGACTCGATGGTGAAGACTTTGAAACTGCCGGAGCACGTCACGGTCGCCCGTGACGTGGAGACCACCGGCAACACGTCGGCCGCCTCGATTCCGCTCGCGATGGAGCGGCTTCTGGCGACCGGCGAGGCGAAGAGCGGCGACACCGCTCTCGTCATCGGCTTCGGGGCGGGTCTCGTGTACGCCGCCACGGTCGTTACCCTCCCCTAGGCACCCGCTCACGGATCTTCGGATCCGCGCGGATGCCGTCACACCCTCTGGATACACACGAAGGAGCGCCTCATGGCCGCCACTGAGAAGGAGATCGTCGACGGTCTCGCGGAGATCGTCAACGAGATCGCCGGCATTCCGGTCGAGGACGTCCAGCTGGACAAGTCCTTCACCGATGACCTGGACGTCGACTCGCTGTCCATGGTCGAGGTCGTCGTCGCCGCCGAGGAGCGCTTCGACGTCAAGATCCCCGACGACGACGTCAAGAACCTGAAGACGGTCGGCGACGCCACCAAGTACATCCTCGAGCACCAGGCCTGAGCCTGGCGGCCAGCAGGCTCTGGCCAGCCGCCACCCGGCGGTGGCGCCGCCGCATCCGCATCTGAACCAATCGTGGAGAGAGAAATCCAGTGAACTCGACCAATCGCACCGTGGTCGTCACCGGTATCGGCGCAACCACACCGCTGGGTGGCGACGCGGCCTCGACCTGGGAGGGCCTGCTCGCCGGGCGCTCCGGGGTCAGCCTCCTGGAGCAGGACTGGGCCGCGGAGCTGCCCGTCCGCATCGCGGGCCAGATCGCGGTCGAACCGACCGAGATCATCCCGCGGCCGCAGGCCCGCAAGATGGACCGCTCGGCGCAGTTCGCGCTGATCGCGGCCCAGGAGGCCTGGCAGGACGCGGGCTTCACCGCCAAGGCCGGGGAGGACGCAGGCGTCGACCCCGACCGGCTCGGCGCGGTCATCGCCTCCGGCATCGGCGGCGTGACGACCCTGCTCGACCAGTACGACGTGCTGAAGGAGAAGGGCGTACGCCGCGTCTCCCCGCACACCGTGCCGATGCTGATGCCGAACTCGCCCGCGGCGAACGTCGGCATCGCCCTCGGCGCCCGCGCCGGGGTGCACACCCCGGTCTCGGCCTGCGCCTCGGGCGCGGAGGCCATCGGCTACGCGATCGAGATGATCCGCACCGGCCGCGCCGACGTCGTCGTCGCGGGCGGCACGGAGGCGGCGGTCCACCCGCTGCCGATCGCCGCGTTCGGCAACATGATGGCCATGTCGAAGAACAACGACGACCCGCAGGGCGCCTCGCGCCCCTGGGACGTCGACCGCAACGGCTTCGTGCTTGGCGAGGGCGCGGGCGTGGTCGTGCTCGAGTCCGAGGAGCACGCCAGGGCCCGCGGCGCCAAGATCTACGTGGAGGCGGTGGGCCAGGGCATCTCGGCCGACGCGCACCACATCACGCAGCCGGAGCCCTCCGGCAGCGGCATCGCGCAGGCGCTGCGTCACCTGGTCGAGAACAACGACCTCAAGCCGTCCGAGATCGCGCACATCAACGCGCACGCCACCTCGACGCCGCAGGGCGACATCGGTGAGATCAAGGCGCTGCGCAAGGCGTTCGGCGACGACGTCGACCACATGGCGATCGCGTCGACGAAGTCGATGACCGGTCACCTCCTCGGTGGTGCGGGCGGCGTGGAGACCGTGGCCACGGTCCTCGCGCTCAAGCACCGCGTGGCCCCGCCGACCATCAACATCGAGAACCTCGACCCCGAGGTCGACGCGGACATCATCCGCGGCGAGGCCCGCCCGCTGCCCGAGGGCACGATCGCGGCCCTGAACGACTCGTTCGGCTTCGGCGGCCACAACGTGGTGCTCGCCTTCCGGACGATCTGATACGCCGTCACGCAACGCGAAGGGCCCCCACCGCTCGGTGGGGGCCCTTCGCGTTGCGCGGCGCGCCCGGAGGGGGCGTCAGACGACCTGGTGCAGCCAGCGCACCGGCGCGCCCTCGCCCGCGTACCGGAACGGCTCCAGCTCGTCGTCCCAGGGCTTGCCGAGGAGCTTGGCGACCTCGGCCTCCAGATCGCTCTCGCCGCCCTTGGAACGGGCGAGGGCGGCGCGCAGCCGGTCCTCGGGGATCAGGATGTCGCCGTGGATGCCGGTGACGGCGTGGAAGATGCCGAGCTCGGGCGTGGCGCTGTAGCGCTCGCCCTCGGCGCTCGCGGACGGCTCCGCGGTCACCTCGAAGCGCAGCAGCTGCCAGCCGCGCAGCGCGGAGGCCAGCTTGGAGGCGGTGCCCGCCGCGCCGCGCCAGGAGAACTCGGATCTCCACGTACCGGGCGCCGCGGGCTGCCTGATCCAGTCGAGGCTGACGCGGGCGCCGAGTACCCCGGCGACCGCCCACTCGACGTGCGGGCACAGCGCGCGCGGTGCGGAGTGCACGTACAGAACTCCACGTGTCGTCACCGGGACCTCCAGTGTGGGACGAGGCGCGCCGTTCCCGGCGGCCTCGGGCCCGTGCCGAGCGGTATTCCAGCTGTTCCTCAGAACCGAGGAAAGTCAAGGAAAGTCTGAAAACGGGACAGATGTGACGTGATGTAATTTAGCGGAACCGAAAAAATCGGTTGCCACTGGGTGGCGAGGCTACCGTGATGTGAGGCAAGGATTGTGACGTACCGTCGGTCCGCATGCCGGGTAACACGGATGTTTCACTCGCTGGGAGGCCCCTTGCCCCCCGGCCGGGTGTCCGAAGGCCTTCGCCGGGACATCTCACCATGTAGTGACACGCAACCTGAAGGGCCCGTACGACGTCCCGTTGGACGACGTAGGGACAGAGGGGACGAGTATGCGGAATCCACGGCGCCGCTCCCGGGCCGCCGTCGCCGTCGCGGCGGCGGCCCTGACCGGCATCGCCACGCTCACCGCGTGTGACGCGTCGGGCGGCGACGACGCGGCGCCGAACGGCCCCTCCGCGCAGGACAGAGCGGGCCGCAAGGCGGTCCCCGAGTGGGACGCGAGCCCCCGCTCCCTCGCCGCCGTCGGCGACTCCATCACCCGCGGCTTCGACGCCTGCTCGGTGCTCTCCGACTGCCCGGAGGCGTCCTGGGCGACGGGCAGCGACGGCGAGGTGCGCAGCCTCGCGCAGCGGCTGCTCGGCAAGCAGCGCGCGGCCACGCACAGTTGGAACTACGCCAAGACCGGCGCGCGCATGTCCGATCTGACGGGGCAGATGGAGCAGGCCGCAGCCCGGAAGCCCGACCTGGTGACCGTGATGGCGGGCGCCAACGACGCCTGCCGGTCCTCGGTCGCCGAGATGACGCCGGTCTCGGTGTTCAAGGCGGACTTCGAGGACGCCCTCGCCGCGCTGCGCCGCGAGCGGCCCAAGGCGCAGGTGTTCGTGGCGAGCGTGCCGGACCTCAAGCGGCTGTGGTCCGAGGGCCGCGAGAACGTGCTCGGCAAGCAGATCTGGAAGCTCGGCATCTGCAAGACGATGCTCCAGGACGCGGACGCGACGGACGCGGCGTCCAACCGGCGCAGGGAGTCGGTGCAGGAGCGGGTCGTCGCGTACAACGAGGTCCTCAAGGAGGTCTGCGCGAAGGACCTGCGCTGCCGGTACGACGGCGGGGCGGTGTTCGACTTCCGCTTCGGTACGGATCACTTGAGTCACTGGGACTGGTTCCACCCCAGCAAGAGCGGGCAGGCCCGCCTTGCCGAGATGGCCTACCGCACCATCACGTCGCGCCGCCCCTGAGGGGTCAGCGGAAGGCCGGGGCGTGGGCCTCGGCCCAGGCGGCGAAGGGGCGGGCGGGGCGGCCGGTGACGCGCTGGACGGTGTCGGCGACGGTGCGCCCCTCCGGGGGCGTGTTCTTGTAGACGTCCAGGAGCCACGCGATCGTGTACTCGTCCTGCCCCTCGGCGCGCATCCGCTCAGCCGCCTCCTCCTCGCTGAGCTCGACGAGCTCGATGTCCCGGCCCCGTGCACCGGCGATGGCCGCCACCTTCTCCCGGACCGTCAGCGCCTGCGGCCCGGTGATCAGGTACTCCGCCCCCGCGTGGCCCTCCTCGGTGAGCGCGACCGCGGCGACGGCGCCGATGTCGCCCTCGTGGACCAGCGCGCTCAGGCGGTCCACGAAGGGCGCGCGGACGGCGTCCCGGGTGCGCGCCTCGTCCGCCCACTCCAGGGCGTTCGCCATGAACTCGACGGGCATGAGCACGGTCCAGTCCAGGCCTCCGGCGCGCACCGCGTCCTCCAGGGGCGTGGGGCCGCCGCCGTTGAGGACGGTGACCCGCCGCACCCCGGCCTCGCGGGCCATGCGGACGATCTCGGGACCGGTCTCCAGGGGCTTGAAGGCGGCCCCGCTGAAGGTGATCAGGTGCAGTCCGGTGACGCCGGCCAGGGCGTCCTTGAGGCTCGCCGGGTCGGTGAGGTCGCCGCGGACGGCCTCGACGCCCGCGGGGAAGGAGGCCTTCGCCGGGTCGCGGGTCAGGGCGCGGACGTGCTGGCCGCGCTCCAGGAGTTCGCGGACGACCTCGCGGCCCACGGTGCCGGTGGCGCCGGAGACGAGGTGGATCGGGCGGGCGGCGGAAGCGGTGGTGTTCGTCATGGGGACGACGTTAGGAGGGCTTGCGGTCAGTTTCTGTCCGCGAGCTGAGGGGCCGTGGTCCCGGGTGGGCCGTGGTCCCGAGCGGGCTCCCGCCGCTGGGGCCGCTACCGCGCCACCGCGACCACCTCCACCTCGATCCGTGCCTCCGGCCGGAACAGCCGCGCCACCTCCACCGTCGTGCTGGTGGGCGGCGTAGCGGTGAGGTAGGAGCGGCGCACGGCCGCGTAGCCGGGCAGGTCGTCCATGTCGGTCAGGAACGTACGGATGTTGATGATGTCGCCGAGGCCCGCGCCGTACGCGGCGAGGAGGGCGGTGAGGGTCTCGAAGACGCCCCGGCTCTGCTCGGCTATGCCGTCGCCTTCGGCGATCTGGCCGGAGACGTACAGGAGCGCGTGGCCGTCGGCGAGCGGGACGCGGGCGACCTGGGAGTAGGGGCCGAGGGGCTGGGGCGCGTCGGCGGGGTTGGCCAGGGTGACGTGCATGGGTGCGGACTCCGGTCTCGGTCGGTGCGGCTCGGGCGGTGGGGATCAGGCGGTACGAGCGGTGCGGATCAGGCGGTACGGGCGGCGCGGGCGGCGCGCCCTCGGATGTGGGACACGGCGTGGGAGATGTCCTCGTGGACGGTCTCCGGGTCGGCCGCCGCGGCCGTGAAGTGGGCCGCCACGGCCTCCATGACGGGGAGGTCCGCGGCCCGCACGGCCAGCGCGGCGTCCTTCGCGGCGAGGTCCGCGCCGAAGTGCACGTCCTGGGCGAAGGCGCGGGCGACGGCGCCGCCGAGCGGCCCCCGGGCGAGGGCGGTGCGCGCGGCGTCCCCGTCGAGGCCGAGCGCGTCGGCGAGGGCCAGCGCCTCGGCGACCAGGGCGACGCCGCCGAGCACCGCGGTGTTGACGACGAGCTTGAGCGCGGCCCCGGAGCCCGCGGGGCCGGTACGGGTCACGGTCCCGAGCCGGGCGAGCACGTGCGCGACCCCGTCGGCGTCGCCGCCCGCGAGGATGCCGAGCTCCCCGGCCGCGGCCTTGTCGGTGCTGCCCGCGACGGGCGCGTCGACGAGGGTGACGCGGCCCGCGGCCCGCTCCCCCAACTCCCTGACGACGTCAGGGCCGACGGTGGACATCTCCACCCAGTACGCGCCCTCGCGGAGCGCCGGAAGGATCGCGTCGGCGACGGAGCGCACGGCGTCGGGCCCCGCGAGCATCGTGATCACGACATCGGCGTCCCGCACGGCGTCGGCGGGCGAGGCCGCGAGGCGCGCGCCCTCCGCGACGAGGCGTTCCGCCTTCGTGGCGGTGCGGTTCCAGACGGTCAACGGGTGCCCCGCGGCGAGCAGTCGGCGGGCCATGGGCGTGCCCATGTGGCCGAGCCCCAGGAAGGCGATGCGTTCCGCGTGCTGTGTGCGCTGTTCCATGGGGACGACGCTAGGCCCGGGGCTGCGATGCGACAAGCGAATGTCTAGCATGGCTGCCATGCAGACAACGCATGGCAGCGCGGACGGGCCGGGGCTGCGGCCGGGGGCGGGACCGGTATCGGTGGCGGGGCCGGGTGCCGCCGATCTCTCCACCTTCTGGCTGCGGGCCTTCCTGGAGGTGGCGCGCGAGGGCTCGTTCACGGTGGCGGCGCGGCGGCTCTCCCTGACGCAGTCCGCCGTGTCCCGCCAGATCGCGGCCCTGGAGGGCGCGCTCGGCGGGGCCCCGCTCTTCGACCGGCTGCCGCGCGGCGTGCGGCTCACCGCGCACGGGCGGGCCGTGCTGCCGCACGCGCGGGCCGTCACCGGCCAACTGTCGCGGCTGCGCCAGGAGTTGACGGACCTGGAGGGTGTCGCGCGCGGCCTGCTCCGGTTCGGGGCGTTCGCGACGGCGGACGTGGCCCTGGTGCCGCGCGCCATCGCCGCGTTCCGGGCGCGGCACCCCGGGGTGACGCTCACGCGCGAGGAGGGCTTCACCGGGCCGCTGCTGGCCCGCCTCGCGGACGGCGACCTCGACCTGGCCGTGGTGTCGACGACGGGCGGCCCGCTCCCGCAGGACGCGTACGAGCTGCACCACCTCCTGGACGAGCGGCTGTACGTGGCCCTGCCCGCCGCCCACCCCCTGGCGGGCGAGGCGTCCCTGGAGCTCGCCCGGCTCGCCGGCGAGGACTGGATCTCCGGCAGCGCGGAGCCCGCGGGCACCCTGCTCGACGCCGCGCTGCGGCACGGCTTCAGGCCGCGCGTCGCCCATGTGGTCGCCGAGTGGACCGCCAAGCAGGGGTACGTCGCCGCCGGGCTCGGCGTCGCCCTGATCCCGGCGCTCGCGGCCCAGGGCGTGCGGCAGGACGTCGCGCTCGTGCCGGTCCGCGACGAGGGCGCGCCCGCCCGCGCGGTGTACGCGGCGACGGCGCGGGGGCGTTCACCCGTGCCCAGCGCGGAGCCGTTCCTGGCCGCCCTGCGGGAGTCCGGGCGGCTGCTCGCCGGCTGAGGGGCGTGCCGTGCGGCGTTGGTAGTAGGCCGCCGTCACCGCCAGGAGCAGGGGCGCCCACAGCAGCAGCGGGGCGTAGCAGAGCACCAGGAACGCGTCCTGCGCGGGCGATCCCATGCCGCCGGGTCCGATGCCCGAGTCCAGGCCCGCGCCCACGCTCCGGAAGGCGTAGCCCCAGATCAGGGCGAGCGCGACGGCACCGAGCGCGGCCGGGACGACGGCGGCGAGCGGGCGCACCCGGCGGCCGCCGAGCAGCGGTATCCAGCGGGGCACGACCTCGCCCCACGGCCGCACCAGACCGAGCGTCAGCAGGGCCAGGCCCTCCGAGACGGCGCTGAGCGAGAGGACGTACAGCGATTCGCCGAACCCCGGCCGGTAGTCGGACACGGGCAGGCCCAGGACGAGGGCGACGCGCCACAGGCTCGACGGCAGGACGATCCACGGCACGGCGTGCGCGGCGCGTGCGGCCCAGCGGGGCACGCCGGGCAGGGAGATGACCTTCGACATGTTCTCCATGCTGGTGCGCGGGCCGGGGCCGGGCATCGGCACGGATGGTGGTCCGCCTCCGCCGCGCGGGGGAGGCGGACCGCGCCCAGGGGCGGACCTCCGCGAGCGGCGCGGTACAGCACGGCACGGCACGGCAGGTCAAAGATCGCGTACCCCGTAGCGCACGGCTCCCGCGGCCCGCGATACTTCCGCCACCTCACCTGCAACGGAAGGACTCTCGTGGCTTCGTCTCACATAGTCGGGCCCCGGCTCGTGGCGCTCGGCACCGCCCTGCTGCTCGGGCTCCCGGCCGCGCCCGCCCTGGCCGACTCCACCGCACCGGGCGGGGCCGCGCCCACCGTCGAGGAACAGCGCCTGGAGCGGGCGGTGCCCCAGGAGATCCTGCGCCGCAGCGGCTTCGACTCCGTGGCGCCCGCGTTCGCGCGGGCCCTCGACCGTGCGCACTCCTACGGGCAGGCCGAGCGGATCGTCGTCCGCCACGGGCAGGCGCTGTGGCGGCGCGCCGTGGACCGGGTGCAGGGGCGGGGGCCGAGCGGCGGGGACTTGAGCCGGGGCGACGACCGGCCGCTGTACTGGGCGCGGCTCGGGATGACGCGGGAGCTGCGGGCGTGGCAGCCGAAGGGCCGCGAACTCGGCGCGGAGCGGCGGGCGCGGCTGCTGGGGAAGCTGGAGGTGTCGTCCCGGGGCCAGGACGAGGTCGACTACCCCAAGGGCCACGGCAAGCGGATGAAGCGGGTGCTCCTCACCGGCTTCGACCCGTTCACGCTCGACCGGGACGTCCGCATCAGCAACCCGTCCGGCGCGACGGCCCTCGCCCTCGACGGCACGGTCATACGGACCGCCGCGGGCCCCGTGCGGATCGAGACGGTCACGTTCCCGGTGCGCTGGGCGGACTTCGCCGACGGTGCCGTGGAGCGGGCGCTGCGGCGGCAGTTGCCGCGCGTGGACCTGTTCACGACCGTCAGCCAGGGCCGGATCGGCAAGTTCGACATCGAGCGGACCAACGGCGCCTGGCGCGGCGGCTTCGGCGACAACGAGAACCTGTCGAGCACCGGCACGGTCCCGGTCGCCGATCCCGCGTCGCAGCCGCAGTGGACCACGACGACGCTGCCGTACAAGGACATCGTCGCCGCCTCCACCGGCCGCTTCCCGGTGTACGACAACACGGCCGTGACCGAGGTGCCGGCGGGCGGCGGCGCGCCCGTGGACCGGCCCGACGGGCCGACGCCCGGCTCGGCGGCCCGCAAGGGCGGCGGCGGTGACTACCTGTCGAACGAGATCGCCTACCGCGCGACGCTGCTCCGCGACCGGCTCGGCCTGCACGACCGGCTGCCGGGCGGCCATGTGCACACGCCGGTGCTCCAGTTCGGGGCGGGCAACACCGACCCGGCGACCGGGGCGGTCACCGACCCCGAGTTCGTGCGCAACCGGGCCGACATCGTCGGACAGACGCGGCGGATCGTGGTGGCGGCGGTGGAGGCTCGCCGGTAGGTGTCCCTCGCGGAGCGCCCCAGGCCCGCCCCTTCCCGATGTTCCAGAGTGACACTTCTGGAGTGATCGGGTCATGGTGGCATCTACGCAGGTCAGAGGCGCTAGGCAATCTTCGCTCCCTAGCAGGAGCACTTTGACGCCCTGGTGTTCTGGCGCTTCGACCGCGCCATCCGGGACATGGGCGACATGCACGAGCTTGCCAAGTGGGCCCGCGAACACCGCAAGCTCATTGTGTTCGCCGAGGGCATCGGCGGGGGCCGTCTGACATTCGACTTCCGCAACCCGATGGACCCCATGAGCGAGCTCATGATGCTCATGCTGGCCTTTGCCGCTCAGGTCGAGTCGCAGAGCATCAAGGACCGCGTCAGCGGGGCACAGGCAGCCATGCGGAAGATGCCGCTTCGCTGGCGGGGCGGCGGCAAGCCCGCGTACGGCTACCTGCCCGCCCCCATGCCCGCCGAGCACGGCGGGGTTGGTTGGACCCTGGTGCCCGACCCGTACGCGGTCACCATCATTGAACGGATCATTGCCGAGCTGGTCGACGGCCGAGGGCTGCACACCATCGCGCGCGGACTGAACGCGGACGGCGTGCTCTCCCCCTCCGCGCACTGGACTGCCTACCAGGCGCGCACCAAGAGGAAGACGGTTGCGGTCACGGACGAGCCCGTGAAGAAGCCCGCGCAGTGGCGGGCGCAGACCATCGAGAAGATGCTGACCAACGAAGCGCTCATGGGCTGGAAGATGCACCGCGGCAAGCCCGTGCGCGACGACCAGGGCGCCCCGGTCATGGCCACGGACAGCCCGATTCTGACCCGCGAAGAGTTCGACCAGGTCGCCGCGCTCCTCACCCCCAAGCCGATCGAACAGAAGGCTCCCGAGCGCACAGATTCCACGGCGCTGTTGCTGCGGGTCATCCACTGCAACGGATGCAGCGAGCGTATGTACCTGAACCGGTCCTCAGGTACCTACCGGTGCTCGTCGTACAAGTACGGGACCTACTGCCCCGCCCCGTGCACCGTGCGCGCGGAATGGGTCGACGAGTACGTGAGCGACGAGTTCCTGAAGGCGGCGGGCAAGATCCAGATCAACCGCGTCGTCGAGATACCGGGCTACGACCCGCAGCCCGAGATAGACGCCACCCTCGCCGAGTTCGAGGAACACCAGCAGGAGAAGGGGCGCCAGAAGTCCAAGAGCGCTCAGGCAGCGTGGCAGCGCCGGGCGGACGCCCTGGACACACGTCTGGCAGAGCTGGAATCCCGCGAGAAGCGCGAGCCCCGCCGCGAGGTGGTCCCCACCGGGCGCACGTATGCAGACGACTGGAACGGCGCAGACACCGCAGCACGCCGCGCCTCACTCATCACTGCGGGAGCGCGCCTGATGGTCAAGCCCGGTGGCAAGGGCGGATGGCGACGGCTCGATGTGCGCCGCGTTGAGTTCGCTATCACCGGGGAGTTGGACCCTGCCATTGCCGAGCTTGCGGCCACCACGGGAGACATGGAAGCCGAAGCACGCAAGGACGCGCCCCCGGCCCCGGGCAGCGCCGCACGCCTCGCCGAGCCCGCCCCCGCCGAACCCGTGCGGGAACTGGTGGCCGCATAGCGGCGCCGTAGCGCTGTGTCCCGGTGGGCACCCGTCGCCTGCCGGGGCTTGCGGCTGCCCCGGCGCCGCCCCCTTGCTCGTCCTCGGGCCGACTGGCCCACAGCGGGGTGCAGGGTGGTGATGGAGTGACGGTTTACACCACTTTTTTGAAACGCATAGAAAAAAATACACAGAAGGAGAGAACGGCGCCTCAAACAGCACTCCGCCACCGGGCCACCCCCGCTCCTTGGCGGGCATCCTGCGCCCGCTAGGGTGCCGCTCGCGGCTAGGTCACCCGGTTGTATGCGGTGCAGTACAACTAGCCGCACGGAGCCCCGGCAGTCCCTCACGGACCGTCGGGGCTCTCTGCTGTCTGCCCTTGAAGCTGGTTGGGGCGCCGTTCAGCATGGCCCGACTGCTCGGAGCGGCGGGCAACCTCCGCTCCCTATCAGAGCCGGGAAGGGAGCGGCAGCGCACACCAGCGAGCGCCCCTCTCCCACCGACTTACCGAGAGCGGGATTACCGCGCACCCGCCCTACAGGGGGACACACGGCGGTCTGAGTGTCTGCTCTCGGTAGTAGCGCTGTCCGTGCACCACGCACCCGCGAGGGTGGCCGCAGGGGTCGTGAGGCAGCGCGCGGGGGCCGTACCGCCCATCAGTAACCCACTCGCCCGGCGAGTGCGCCGAACGGGGTTGGAAGCCCGTACGGCCCCCACAACGTCCCGGACCGGTCCTCGCCGGCTCGGGGCTCCCCATGCCCGCTGACCCAACAGGTAGAGGTGCGCGGTACCGGCCTCCGCGGGGTATCGGCCGCAGAGTTTCCCGGTTCGAGTCCGGGGGCGGGCACTCCATCACAACAACGACCAGGCGGTGACTCATGACCCCATGTGTTGAGTGCAGCGATGCGGCAACTCGCCGCGGACGCTGCGACGTTCACGACAAGGCGTATCAGGACCGTCCCTCGGTTCGCTCTCGCCGTTCACGCGGTGGGCGCCGTGCGAGGCGGCATGATGCGGCGGCGCGGCTCCGCAGACGGATACAGGAACGCGGGCACGCGTGGTGTGACTGGTGCCTGGGCGACTTCCCCGCGGACGCGGTGGACGTGGACCACGTACGCCCGCTCGCCATGGGCGGGACGGACACGGCGAGCAACGTTCAGGTGCTGTGCACCGGCTGCCACGGGCTGAAGACGAGCACGGAGTTCGGGCGTACCGCGTGAAGACGCCGTTCCGTCCGGGCCTTGACCGGGCTCGCACGGGGCGGAAAGGGGGCGGTGTAGGTGCGCACGCTGCTCTACGGCGTGTCCGACGGGTCGAGTGTTCTCCGGGCGCGGGACCGCCCCGGTACGGGCGCGAACTCGTACCGGGGCGGGAGGATCAGGTCACTACGCTGGGAAGTACACAGACTTGAACAGGCGCAGCGGCCCGTCCTGAGCGCCTTGGAGCAGGACGGTGTGGGGGCCGTCGCAGTCCTCTTCCAGGAAGAGCCACGCCTGCTTGTCGGTCTGGTTCAGGGGCTTGAAGGCGTTCTGCAGAGGCTTGTTTTCGACTTCGGGGATTTGGTGGCAGATGTTCGTCTGCGCGTTGATCATCTCTCCGTAGTTCGTTTGGCCGGGGAGGCCCCACTGATACTTGAAGAAGCCGACGGCCTCGGCGTGAGCCGAGGTGGGGATCGTGACGATGAGGGCGAGGGCGCCGAGAGCGGCGCCGACGGTATGGCGGATGCGCATGAAGGGAATTCCCTTGCTTGGCGGACGTTGACCGGCGGCCGACCATCCGGTAGGAAGCCTGCCCCCGGGGCATGGTCCGGATAGCGGAATCGTTCCAGCGCACGGTGGTGATCATAGGGCGTACGAGAAGCGGAACCAATGCACGCTGTGCGCGCTCCGCCATTCGAGTCCCGCTCGCCTCGCATCAACCCTCACCCCGCGGGAGGTGACCCCCATGCCCCGTAAGCCCCGTACCCCCTGCACGATCCCCGGGTGCCCCGAGCTGACGAGCGGGGGACGCTGCCCGACGCACGAGCGCGAGGCACAGCAGCAGCGAGGCACGACAGCCGAGCGGGGCTATGACACCCGGTGGCAGCGCGTCCGGCGCCGGTACCTGTACGCGCATCCGTGGTGCGTGCTGTGCTCGCGCATCGCGACGGTTGCCGATCACTTCCCGGAGTCGCGTCGCTCGCTGGTGGCTCGGGGCGACACCGATCCGGACGCGTGGTCTCGTCTGCGTCCGCTCTGCACGTCGTGCCACAACCGGGAGACAGCGCGGCACCAGCCGGGTGGTTGGGCTGCCGAGCGTGTCCGTCCTCGCCGTTTCTGAGTCGGCGACCAGGGGGTGACCCCCGCGCCTCGCCGAGACGGATCGGCAGGGAGGCGAAATACTCGCATGGCTCATTTGAGTGTTCCCGTGGGCCATGCGCATCGCCAGACATTCTGACGCTCACTTGATATGCCGTTCCGGCTATTCACTCAGGAGAATTCTTATGTCATTGACTCTGGCCGAGTCCGCGAAGCTCTCTCAGGATGATCTGCGGCGTGGAGTGATCGAGACGTTCGTTCAGGAGTCTCCTATCCTGGATCGACTGCCGCTGATAGATGTGGCGGGGAATGCCTATCGCTACAACGAAGAGTCCAGCCTTCCTGGCGTCTCGTTCCGGGCAGTGAACGAGGCGTACCCGGAGAGCACCGGTGCCGTGAACCAGCGGATTGAGACGCTGGCGATCCTCGGCGGTGACGCGGACGTGGACAAGTTCATCGTGCAGACCCGGGGAAACCTGAATGACCAGCGGGCCATTCAGACCGTGATGAAGGTCAAGGCCGCCTCTATCCACTTTGCGGACCAGTTCTTCAATGGCGATGCCGCGGTGAACCCCAAGGGGTTCGACGGTTTGCGCAAGCGGCTGCTGGGCTCTCAAGTCCTGGACGCAAAGGGCGTCGGGCCTGTGGCCAACGGCTATGACTTCTTTGATGCGTTGGACGCGCTGACCGCACAGGTACGCGGCATCAACGGTTCCAATGGCGCTCTCTACATGAACGCCGAGATCCGCGCCAAGATCGTGTCCGGGTTCCGCCGACTCGGCGGCAGCGAACTCCTCCCCGCAGAGATCGCGGGGAAGCGAACCGTTGCCTGGAACGGCATCCCGCTCCTGGACGCAGGACAGAAACTGGACGGCACCGATGTACTGCCCCTTACCGCCGGGACAGGCGGCAAGCAGACCGGCGACATCTACGCCGTGCGCTTCGGCTCCTCCGAAGCCGATGCTGCTGTCTCCGGGCTGACCAACGGCGGCATCCAGGTCACCGACCTCGGCGAGTCCCACGACAAGCCCGTCTATCGCACCCGCATCGATTTCTACTGCGGGCTCGCACTGTTCGGCGGCAAGGCAGCAGCACGTCTGACTGGCGTCCTGAACGGCTGACCCACTCAAAGCCCCCGTATTCGTCACCCTTACCAGGATGGCGAATACGGGGGCTTTTGGCGTGACTTGGAGGCTAACTAGCAGGCCTCTATCTCGGGTTGCTGCATTCCCTCATACGCCTCTCGCAGGTCACTGGCCTCTGAAATTTTGCGAGACTCGACGGCCTGCACGACTTCCAGGGCGCGCCAGCGGTTGGAGGGAACGACACGCCCTGAGAGGATGGCTCGCTGCGCGGCATCACAGGCTTCGTCCACTCGATCGGAAACTACCAGCGACAGTGCGAGATCGATATTGGCCGAGGCTACGCGACGCGGCCATGTCGAGATGTCATTCGATGGGGCAAGCCGATTGATCACCTCACGCGCGTACTCTTCGGCTGCCGGGTCGCCTACCCAAGCCAGGGTAGTCGCAGTGTAGGAAACGGACTTGCCAGGGTCGTACTGGTAATGATGCTCGGGGTGGTCCGGGAATCGCATGGGAGAGACGAGCGCGTTGACTCGACCTATGGCGCCGTACGTCTCATTTACTTGTCCGAGCCTGGCGTACGCACGCCCCTCTTGAGCCGTCGCCTGGATTTCAACGGAGCTTCCCTTCGGTGCAAGGGCTTGAGCCGCCTTGCTCAGCTCCACAGCCTTGGCGTAATCACCAGCACTAAGGACCCGCCATGCGTCCGTCTCGAAACACCAGGCTTGGATTTCAGCATGTCCGGCGTGCTTGGCCAGCGTCATGGCTGTGTGCAGCCGTGCCGTCGCGGCATGCTCCTGGTTCAGGTCGATGTGGAGTGTTGCTCCCAGCAGTGAGAACCAACCACCGAGGACCAGCAACTGCCGGTGCTCTGCCAGGGTCTTCCTCGCGTCCAGCAAGTGACTGACGTATGCCGAGTACTTACGCACTCGCACCAAGAGGTCCTGCGGAGTGGAAGACGGATACTGCCTCGCTAGTTCATCAAAAACCAGCTCAAGACGTGAGAGCGTTTCACCCCCGACGTCACTTGCTGCCACTCGCCGCACAAGTTCCAGGGCTTCCATTTCGTCATCATGTGCAGGAAGAGACGACGCCGACTGGACAGTTGTCGCGGGCACTGCCTGCGGGCCGCCATCTACACAGTGGATCAATGAATCCAGTTGAGATACGGATACCTTCAGCTCTCGGCAAAGGCCCGGCCGGTGGAAGGATTGCGGAGCGGTTTCACCGGTCTCCCAGCGGCTCACGGTTGTTCGCTCCACTCCGATGGCTTCAGCTAGAGACTCCTGGCTGAAACCCATCGCCTTGCGGCGCTTCACGAAGCTCTCTCGCCTGGCCATGTCGCCTCCCCGCTCTCTGGATTGCCGTTGTACCAGGTCAGAGGGTCCGGTGAGTCCAGTATGCGGCAACGATGCGGCAGAGATGCGGCACTCCCGCGCTGGCACCTCTCGATGCCTATCCCTGTACTGGTGAATCGCCCAAGGCGGGATATCTGCGGGGCGGTCTCAAGAAGCCGTCTGGATGCCCCCGGATGGGAAGTCGAACAGCTCTCGCCTGGAACCCGAGAGAGGGCCCATGGAAGCCACGGACCGAGCGCGACTGGAAAGCTACTTCAGCAAGATCGCTGATGGGTTCACGCCGCCCGAGCGGCCGTCCTCATTGCTGATCACACACCTCTTACCCGAGCGCCCCGCCTTCATCAGGGCCATCGGCAAGGCAACCGTCCTGCGGGCCGTGCTGCCCAAGCCGAAGTCCATCGACGTGATGGCCCGGCGCGAGGTGGAACAGGTCGTAGCGTGCGACGAACTGACGCGCGAGACCTTCGCTGACGCGGACACCGCCGTGACCTACCTGGAGACCAGGGCGGCCGGGGAACCGGTCGTTCTGCTCGATGTGGGCGGGTACTTCGCGCCTTCGCTGGACGCGCTTTGCTCCCGCTTCACCGGTCACATCCTCGGCGTGGTCGAGGACACCGAGAACGGCCACAAGCGGTACGCCGACAGGGACAAGCTGCCGTGCCCCGTGGTGTCCGTCGCGCGCTCGCCCCTCAAGGACCCGGAAGACTTCCTGGTGGGCCAGTCGGTCGTCTTCTCCGCCGAAGCCCTCCTGCGAGGGCGTGGCGACATCCTGCACGGACGCCCCGCGCTGGTCCTCGGCTTCGGCAAGCTCGGTTCCAGCATCGCCCGGCTGCTGCACGTCAAGGGCGTACGGGTCATCGTCTACGACATCAACCCGGTACGGCAGACACAAGCCATGTCACACGGGTTCGAAGTGGCCCGCGACCGCGACCAGGCTCTGGAGACCGCTGGCCTTGTTCTGTGCGCTACCGGGGGACTCAGCCTGCGCGGCGAGGACTTCCCTCGCCTGAAGAACGGCGCCTACGTGGCCACCGTGACCAGCTCGGAAGACGAACTGGAACTGGACGGCCTGCCCGCGGGCTACGTCCGGGACAGCGCCGGAGAGAACGTGACCCGGTACACCACCACGGGGCACTACTTCTACCTGCTGAATGGCGGCAACGCCGTCAACTTCCTCCACGGCGCGAGCGTTGGACCGTTCATCTTCCTCGTCCAAGCCGAAATCATCGCGGGCGCGGCCATGCTGGCCCGCGGCGGTCTGGACGCCACCCTGCACGAAGTCCCCGCCACCGACCGGGCAGCCATCGCGGCTACCTGGCTGCACTACTACAACAGGTGATCGAATGCCCATCACGGCAACCCACATCCGCACCACCCTCGCCGAGTACGCCGACGCCCATCCCGAGGACAAGCACACGCTCGCACCCCTGTCGGAGCTGTTGGACCAGGGAGCCGACGTGACCAGCCGCAAGGAGTTCCGCGGCCACGCCACCGCGGGCGCCGTACTCGTCAACGACCAGCGCCAAGCGCTGTTCATCCACCACGTGGCCCTGAACAAGTGGCTGACCCCAGGCGGGCACCTGGAGCCCGAGGACACGAACCTGATGCACGCCGCCCTGCGCGAACTGGTCGAAGAAACCGGGATCACCCTCAGCGTCGCCCCCGTCCAGCCGACCCCGGTCCACGTGGACGTGCACCCCATCCCCGCCAACGACAGCAAGGACGAGCCCGCTCACTGGCACGCGGACTTCCGCTACGTCTTCCAGGTGACGGGCGAGCACTCCGTAACACTCCAAGAGGAAGAGGTCAGCGGGTACGCATGGCGGGGAATCGACACGATCGCTGACGAGACACTGCGCAGCCGCGTCCTCGCCGCCCTGCGCTGATCTCTCCTCGCCCCGTCCGTCCCGGCGCTCCTCTGCTGCGGATGGACGGGGCTTCGTCGTCCTGGCGCCCGTCGTGCCCGCCGAGACGCGCCAGGTAGCCAAAGCGCCCCGACAGACCGCGTAGGACCGGTCCACCGGGGCTTGCCGAGACAGCTTCCAAGGAGCTGAAACGACCGTGCGTGATGCTATCGCCAGAGCACTCCTCCGGGTGCTCTCCTTACTGCCCCGTGCCCCTCGCGTCGAGCCCGGACGCCACACCGCCAAGTTCCTGACAGCCCGGCCCATGCCAGTGAGGGAAGCGCCCTCCGAGCCCGATCCAGCGGCCGCATGGCGTGCCCCCTGGCAGACACCGAGCGCCGAGACGGTCCGGGAAATCTTCGAACAACGCCCCGAGCTTCCGTATCTGCAACGCGAGCGGTGGCGCGCGGCAGCGTTCGCCGAACTCGGCGTGGACTACGACCACCCCACCACGAACATCACTCCCGTCCGGGCGGTGTCCGCATGACCCGCGACGGAGTTACCAGCGCACTCACCACCCCCACACCGCCCGTGCTCGGCATCTGCGGCCACCAGACGACGGCCCCCGTCCCCGTAGGCGAGATCCCTCGTGCGAGCGGCGGAGGCTGGCACACCCACTACGTGTGCCCCGACTGCGTGCACCTGTACGGGCCCCTAGCGCAGTGGGACGAGCTGCCCGCCCTGCGCTGGACCACCCAGCGCTGATCAGCTCACGCAAGACCACGCCCCGCTCGGCCAAGTCCCGAGCGGGGCTTTTGCATGCTCTGACCAGGCACTACCCTCAGACCTCCTACTAGCGAGCATCGGGGCTTCCCGATCCGGGGACTCCGCCCCCGTACCCCCGCTTTTCGGCGCTCCGCGCCTCGTCCTCAAACGCCGGACGGGCTGAGAGTTCCAGCCCGTCCGGCGTTTGAGGACGAGCGCGTCAGCGCGAGGGTCCACGACGGCGCCGCAGAACAGGCGCAGCCGGGGCTACGCCGTGGTGGGGGTGCGGGGCGGGTCGGAGGCGGCGGCCCCGTCGTCCCCGGCGGCGGCGTCGTCGTCCTCGCCCAGCAGGTCGCGGGCCATCAAGGTCGCGCCCGCGACCGCGCCGGGCATCAGGAACACGGCGACGAACGGGATCAGGAACACCACCGCGAGCGGGGCGCCGAAGCCCCAGGCGAGGGTCTTGCGGGCGCGCAGCAGGGCGAGGCGCTCGCGCAGCTGGACGCCGCGGCGCTGGAGCGCGACCGCCGTCAGCTCCTCCACCAGGAAGAAGCCGGTGACGAGGAAGCCGAGGACGGGGATCACGGTCTGGCCGACCACGGGGACGAAGCCGAGGCCGAAGAGCAGCACGCTCCACAGCAGCGCCCGCACCACGATGCGCAGGCTGTCGCGCGCGGAGATCAACAGGTCGCGCCAGAGCGGCAGGCCCGACTCGGGGGCGAAGCCGGCCACGGAGACGTCGACCTGCTCCGACAGGGACTCGTAGAACGGCTCCCCGATGAGGAGCGTCACGGCGGTGAAGCTCACCACGGACAGGAGCAGGGCGAGGGAGAACAGCAGGGCGGTGAGGAAGCCGCGGAACGCCCCCTGCCACGGGGAGCCCCAGTCGTCGGCGAACGGCGTCGCCCAGGACACGAGGTCCGTGCCCCACAGTGCGAGCGCGACGAGCGCGGCCGCGTACAAGACGAGGGTGATGAGGCCGGGCAGCAGCCCCCAGCCGTACTGCTTGCGGTGCTGGGCGACCCAGCGCTGCCCCTTCACCAGATAGCCGAAGCCCTGACCTAGATCACGCATGCGGCACACCTTATCCGGTGGGTGAAAACCCCCTTGTTGCGGCGGAGTTCACCCTGTAGACCTCCCCTACTGATCTCTCAGGATCTCTCAGGACTCCTCATAGGGAGGTACGGATGGGGACATCCCGGCCATCCAGACCGGTTCTGCTCACCGCGTCGGCCGCCGCGGGCACGCTCCTGTTCACCGCGCTCACACCGGGCGGTGCCAGCGCCGATCCCCGGCCCGCGCCGCGCCCCGTGGTGCGCGACGGGACGCCGCTCGACCCGCCCGACAAGGCGGCGAGGACGCCGCGGGCCGCGGCCGAGCGGGCCCTCGACGGCGCCGACGTGCCGCTCGACACCGGCGCGGGCCGCGGCTATCCGCGCGAGCGCAGGCTCGACCCGGAGCCGCCGAACCCGGCCGACAAGTCCATCAAGCTGGGCCTGACCCCGTACCACGCCATCGCGCCCGAGCTGAACGAGATCCAGCGGATCGGCGACCGGGTCAGCGTGGAGATCGCCGGGCGTTCGGCGGGCGGCCACGAGCTGTACCTGGTGACGGTGACCGCGCCCGAGACGGCGCGCGAGGCCGCCCGGCAGGAGCGGATGCGCCGCCTCATCGCGAACGCGCCGAAGGCCGCCGCCCGGAACCAGGCGATCAAGTCCTCGTACAAGACACCCGTCTTCATCAACAACAACATCCACGGCAACGAGTGGGAGGGCACGGACGCGGCCCTCAAGCTGATCAGGAAGCTGGCGAAGGCGAAGGACGCGGGGACGCGGAAGCTCCTCACCCGCAACCGCCTGTACTTCAACGTCACCATGAACCCCGACGGCCGGATCGCGGGCACCCGGCCGAACGCGGGCGGCTTCGACCTGAACCGCGACTTCATCACCGCGTCGCAGCCCGAGACGCGCGCGGTGCGGCGCATCGCCGTCACCAAGCAGCCCGCCGTGATGATCGATCTGCACGGCTACGTCAACGGCACCCTGATCGAGCCGACCACGCCGCCGCACGGCGAGAACTACGAGTACGACCTGTTCCTGAAGAACACCTACGCCAACGCCCTCGGCATGGAGAAGGCCGTCAACGGCCTCGGCTACACCGAGGCGAAGGACGGTGTGAAGCCGGCGGTCATCCCCTTCCGGGACCAGAAGGAGGGCTGGGACGACTGGCCCCCGATCTTCACGCCGCAGTACATGCCGTTCCACGGCGCGGTCGCGGCGCACACCATCGAGTTCCCGCTGCAGGTCAACAACGCCGAATACGAGTCGCAGCCGGTCGCCGAGCTGCGCCGCCGCGCCGCCGTCAACGTGGACATCGCGGGCGCGGCCATGCGGGCGAGCATCGACTTCGCCGACCGCAGGGGGCGGTCGCTGATCGCGGACCAGATCGAGGTGTTCCGGCGCGGCGCGGCCGGGGCCGCGCAGGTGCCGGTCTCGAAGGAGACGGTGCCCGGCGTGCCGGGCATCGGCCCGGAGGACGTGTACACGACGCGGTTCCCGCGCGCGTACGTGATCCCGGCGGGCGGGCGGCAGGCGCAGCGCTCCGCGGCCGCCGCGTCCCGGCTCGTCGACCACCTGCTCGCCAACGACGTCCGCGTCCGGCGCGCCACCCGTGACTTCCGGCTCGGCGGGCGCGCGTACGCGAAGGGCTCGTACGTCGTCGACATGCGGCAGCCCAAGCGGGGCCTCGCCAACGTGATCCTGGCCGACGGGCGTGACATCAGCGCCAAGGTGTCGGCCATGTACGACATCTCGGGCTGGAGCCTCGGGCGGCTGTGGGGCGCGTCCGTGACGTCGGTGGGCAAGGGCGACGCGGCGCGGGTGCCCGCGCGGCGCGTGCACGCCTCGACGCGGGTCGCGTACGTCGCCCCGCGCGGCGACCTGCGGCTGCGCCTTGACGACCCGCGCGCGGTCGCGGCGCTGAACTCGCTGCTCGGGGACGGGGTCGCGGTGCGCGCCGCCGGGACCACCGGGAACACCGCCGCGATCGTGCCCGGGTCCGCGCGGCGGCTCGCGCGGGAGGCCGCCGCCGAGTACGACGTCGCCTTCCACGCCACCCGGGCGCGCGGCGGCGAGGTGCTCCGGCGCACGCGGGTCGCCGCCGCGGTGACGCCGGGCGAGCTGTTCGCGCTGCGGGAGATGGGCTTCGACGTGACGCCCGTGTCGACCGGCGTCCTCAACTCCGGCTTCGACTGGGGCAGGACGGACGTGCTGTTCGTGTCGGCGGGCCTTGACCACCGGAAGCTGACCGGCGAGGCGAAGGCCCGGCTCGACGCCTTCTTCGCGCGCGGGGGCGGCCTGGTCGGGCGCGGGGCCGAGGGGGCCGCGCTGAACTCCGCGGCCGGGCTGCTGCCCGTCACCGCCGTCGAGGGCAACGGCGACGCCAACGGCGTGGTGCGCGTGCGCGATGCCCGCGGGGCGGGCGGGTTCGGCTTCGTCTACGCGCCCGTGTGGTTCACGGGGCTCGGCGACGGGGTGCGGGTCGAGGAGTCCTACGGCTCGGGGAATCCGCTGGTGTCGGGGCACTGGCGTCCTGCGGACGGCGGGCGCGGTGGGCCCGCCGACGCGGCCGGCCAGGCCTCCGTGGTGAGTGGCTCCGTCCGGGGCTCGGAGGTCGCCCTCTTCGGTACGGAGCCCCTGTTCCGGGCGCACCCGAAGGGGGAGTACGCCCAGGTGGCGCGGGCGCTGTTCGCCGCGCGCTAGCCCTCGCGGGGCGCCCCAGGCCCCCCTTCCCGACCTGGGGGCTCCGCCCCCCCAACAACACAGGGGGTGGGAAAAAACACACCCCCCCCCCCCCCCCCCC
>NZ_JOJM01000021.1 GCF_000720325.1 Streptomyces sp. NRRL B-1347 | reverse complement strand
CCACCGCCACAGCATCCGGAACCCGGACCACCTGACGCGCCACCAACTCCGGCACCGACACCCCGGACACCACCGCCACCGACTCCGAACCACCCCACGCGCGCAGCAGGCGGCGCTCCTGGACGGAGGAGATGTCGAGGGCCGACAGGGGCAGTTCGGGGTGGGAGGCCACGCCTTCCAGGAGGCGGACGTAGTGCTCGGCCATGCGGGCCGCGGTCGGCTGGTCGAAGAGGGCGGTCGCGTACTCGAAGGCGCCGACCAGGGAGCCGTCCGCCTGCCGCCACATGAACAGCGTCAGGTCCGTCTTGGCGACCCGCCAGGCGCCCTGGAAGGCGTCCATCAGGACGTCGTCGGTGGCGACGGCGGTGGCGCCCTCGTCCTGGAGGTCGAAGGCCACCTGGTAGAGCGGGGTGCGGGAGAGGTCGCGCACCGGCTGGAGCTCGTCCACGAGGCGCTCGAACGGCAGCTCCTGGTGAGCGAACCCGGCGAGGGTCGTGGTGCGCACCCGGTCGAGCAGCTCGGTGAACGCGGGGTCGCCGCTCGTGTCGCAGCGCAGGACGAGCGAGTTGAGGAAGAAGCCGACCGTGTCCTGCGTCTCGGGGCGGGTCCGGCCCGTGACCGGGCTGCCGACGCCGATGTCGTCCTGCCCGGAGTAGCGGGCCAGGAGCCCGGCGAAGGCCGCGAGGAAGGTGACGTACGGGGTGGCGCCGTGGCGGCGGCCGACGCCGGTGAGGCTGTCGGCGAGCCCGGCGGGGATGGTGAAGCGCACCCCCGCGCCGTGGGCGTCGCGCCGGGCGGGCCGGGGCCGGTCCGTCGGCAGCTGGAGTTCCGCGAGGTCGGCCAACTGATCCTTCCAGTAGTCCAGTTCGCGGTCGAGGGCCGGGTCGTCGGCGCGCTCGAACTGCCAGGCGGCGTAGTCGGCGTACTGGACGGACGGCTCCGCGAGGTCCGGCGCGCGGTCCTCGGCGCGGGCCGCGCACAGCTCCCGCAGCTCGCGCTCCAGGAGTACGGTCGACCAGCCGTCGGTGGCGATGTGGTGGGTGGTGACGAGCAGCACGGGGCCGCCCTTCGGCACGTGGACGAGCAGGGCCCGCCACAGGGGTCCTTCGCCGAGGTCGAAGCCGCGGGCGAACTGTTCGCCGAACAGGGTCTCCAGCTCGTCCTCACCGGCGTTCTCGACCCGCAGTTCCACGGGGGCGGCGGCCGCGACGGCCTGCCGGGGCTCCTCGCCGCGCAGGACATAGCGGGTGCGCAGCGACTCGTGCCGGGTCTCCAGCGTGTCCAGGGCCTCCTGCACGGCGGCCGTGGTGGTGCCCACGGGCAGGCGCAGGAACATGGGCGCCACCCACTCGGGGCTGCCCGGGTGCATGCGGTCCAGGAACCACAGGCGGTGCTGGCCGAACGACAGGGGCAGCGGCTCCGCGCGGGGGACGGGCGTCACCGGCGGCACGGCGGGCCGCGCCTCTTCGAGCAGCCGCGCCTGGGACGCGACGGTGGAGGCGCCGAACAGGCCGCGCAGCTGCACGTCGCCGCCCGACGCGGTGCGCAGCGCGTCGGCGAGGCGGGTCAGGACGAGCGAGGAGCCACCGAGGGCGAAGAAGTCGTCGTCGGCGCCGACCCGTTCGACCTGGAGCAGTTCCTCCCACACCTGGGCGACGAGCTTTTCGGCGGGCGTGCGCGGCGCGGTGTACGTGCCCTGGGCGCCGCCCTGCTCGTCGACCGGGTCGGGCAGGGCGGCGCGGTCGACCTTGCCGCTCGTGGTGAGCGGGAAGGAGTCGACGGTGACGAACAGCGCGGGGATCATCGCCTCGGGGAGGCGGCCCCGCAGGAAGCGCCGCAGTTCGTCGCGCGGCACCCGGCGGCCGGTGGTGAGGTAGGCGACGAGCCGCTTCGCGCCGAGGGTCTCGCGGGCGGCGACGACGGCGCCGCGCACGTCCTCGTGGGCGGTCAGCGCGGCCTCGACCTCGGCGGGCTCGATGCGTACGCCGTTGACCTTCACCTGGTGGTCGGCGCGGCCGAGGAAGTCGAGGGCGCCGTCGGAGCGCCAGCGGGCGAGGTCGCCCGTGCGGTACATGCGGCTGCCCGCCGGGCCGTGCGGGTCGGGCACGAACCGGTCGGCGGTGCCCGCGGGGTTGCCCGCGTAGCCGCGGGCGACGCCCACGCCCGCCGCGTACAGCTCGCCGACGACGCCGATCGGCACCGGTGCGAACTCCTCGTCGAGGACGTAGGCCCGCATCCTGTCCAGGGGGCGGCCGATCGGCACGGCGTCGGTGTGCCGCTCCGGGTCGAAGAGCTGGCCGCTGACGTCGATGGAGCACTCGGTGGGCCCGTAGGTGTTCCACACCTGCGCCCCCGAGGGCTCAGCGAGGCGCCGGCACAGCGCGGCGTCCAGCGGCTCTCCCGCGGAGGCGACCAGGCGCAGGGCGCCGCAGTCGGCCCAGGCGGGCTCCTGCACGGCCATCCGCAGCACCGACGGGACGCCCTGCAGGACGGTGACGCGGCGCGCGGCGACCGTGCGGGCCAGCAGCGCCGGGTCGGACTCGGCGCCCGCGGGCGCCATCACGACGGTGCCGCCCGCGGCGAGCGGCGCGAACAGCTCCCAGGCCGCCGCGTCGAAGGTGATCACGGTCTTCTGCAGCACCCGGTCCCGCGCCGAGAGCCCCTGGTGGGTGAGCGACCAGGCCACGCGGTTGGCGATGCCGCCGTGCTGGATGACGACGCCCTTGGGGCGGCCGGTGGAGCCCGATGTGTAGGTGAGGTACGCGGCGTGGTCGGCGGAGACCTCGACCGCCACGTCCTCCTGGGGGACCCCGTCGAAGGCGTCCTCCTCGTCCAGGACGGCGACGCGCCCTGCCACGGCGGCTTCGAAGAGCCCCGCCGACGCCCGCGTGGTCAGGACGAGGGCCGCCCCGCTGTCCCGGGTCACCCAGGTGTTCCGCTCCGCCGGGTGCCCCGCGTCGAGGGGCACGTACGCCGCGCCGGCCCGCCACACGCCGAGCAGCGCCGCGAGCAGGTCGCGCCCGCGTGGCAGACACACCGCGACGCGTGCCTCGGGCGCGACGCCGCGCGCCACGAGCAGCCGCGCGACGCCGCCCGCCCGCCGGTCGAGCTGTGCGTAGGTGAAGGAGCCGAGGTCGTCCTCGACCGCGACGGACCGCGGCGTCGACGCGGCCCGGGCGGCGATGAGCTGATGGAGCGGGACGGTCATGTCTGTTTCTCCGTATGAGTGGTCGAGCCGCGGTGTCAGAGGGCCGGCGCCGGCAGGAAGTCGCTGACGACGGTGCCGATGCCGCAGCGGCGCGCCTTGTCGTGGACGAAGCGGGCCAGGGCCAGGTCCAGGACGCCGAGGCCGAACGGCGAGAACACCAGCGGCCTGCCCGGGGCGGGGCGCAGCGTGGCCCGGCCGCGCAGCAGCTCGCCGACACTGGCCTCGATGAAGTCCCGCCCGCCGGTTTCCTGTTCGGCCAGGTGGATGGAGGTGCGCTCGCGGCAGACGTGGTCGACGTCGTCGACGACGTTGTGCGCGCCGAGGATCGCGGGCACGGTCAGGTCCCGCAGCGAGACGTGCAGCACGACGGCCGACGGCGGGCAGGCGGCGAGGCCGGTGTGCGGGGTCGCCGCGGTCGTGGCGAAGGACACCAGGTCGTGGTCGGCGAGGGCGTCGTCGAGCCGCTCGCGCCTGCGCACCTTGACGCCGGGCAGCAGGCGCGCGTTGTCCCGGGCGAAGCAGCGGGCCCGCTCGGGGTCTCTGTCGTACAGGGTGAGGTCCGTCAGTTCGGGCCGGTCGGCGGCGAGGAAGCGCAGGACCTCGCGGTTGATGACGCCGCAGCCGACGAGCGTGACGCCGGTGGGCCTGCGGTCGCCGAGCAGCAGCCGGGCGCCGAGCGCCGCGGAGGCCGCGGTGCGCCGAGCGGAGATCATCGAGGCCTCGATCAGCGCCTCGGGGTGGCCGTTCTGCAGGGAGTTGAGCAGGATCGCGGCGCTGGCCCGCTGGAGGCCCGAGGCGACGTTGTCGGGGAAGGAGGCGATCCACTTCATTCCCGCGACGTCGTCGTCGCCCTGCTCGCCGTCCGCCGTCGCGCTCGCGCCGAGGTAGCCGGGCAGCCCGATGATGCGGTCCTTCGGCCGGTCGGGGAAGCGCAGGAACACGGAGTGCGGAAGGCTGGTGCGGCCTTCGTCGTGCGCGGTGTACGCGTCGGCGACCAGGTCGATGAGCTCCCGCTCGCGCCCGGCGAGCAGCCCCTCCACCGCGCCGTGTCCGAGGATCAGCATGCTGCGACCGCCATGGTGTGTCCCTGTTCCTTCCACAGGTGCTCGACGTCGCCGAAGTGGCGTCGCACCCAGTCGTCGTCGTAGATCGTGTCGAGGTAGCGGTCGCCGCGGTCCGGGAAGACCAGCACGCAGGTGCTGCCCGGGGGAACGCGGTCCGCGAGCTTGCCGAGCGCGGCGGTGACGGCGCCGGACGAGCCGCCTGCGAGGATCGCCTCGCGCAGCGTCAGGGTCCGGCAGCCCACGACGCACTCCAGGTCCGAGACGAGGACCACCTCGTCGGCGGCGCCGGGGTCGAAGAGCTCGGGGCGCACGGCGGCGCCGTGCCCGGGCAGCAGGCGCGGCCCGGGCGGCCCGCCGAACAGCACGCTGCCGAGCGCGTCGACGCCCACGACCGTGGTGGCGAGCCCGCGGTCGCGGATGTACTGGGCGCAGCCGCGCAGGGTGCCGCCGGTGCCGGTGGAGCAGAAGAGGTAGTCGACCCTGCCGTCGAGCGCCTCGTCGATCTCCCGCATGGTGCGCACGTGGGCGCGCGGGTTGAGCGGGTTGCGGTACTGGTTGGGCCAGTACGCGCCGGGCGTCGTGGCCACCAGTTCGCGGACCCGCGCGAGTCGGCTCGGCAGATAGGCGCCGGTCTCCGGGTCGGGTTCGGTGACCATGTCGACGGTGACCTCGTAGGCGCGCAGGATCGCCAGGTTCTGCCGGGTGGTGCGCGGGTCGACGACGCAAGTGAAGTCGATGCCGTAGTAGCGGCAGATCTGCGCGATGCCGATCGCGAGGTTGCCGGAGCTGGACTCGACCACGGTGGACCGGCCGGGCAGCAGTTCCCCGGCGCGGATCTTGCCCAGGAGCATGGAGAGCGCCGAGCGGTCCTTGACGCTGCCGCCCGGGTTGGCGGACTCCAGTTTGGCGAAGACCCGGGAGCCGAAGCTCGGCAGGAGCCCGCCGAGTTCCACGAGCGGGGTGCCACCGACGGCGTCGAGGATGCTGTCGTGGACCGCGGTGCGGGCGCTCACGCCTGCCCGCCGCTCAGCGCGAGCAGCAGGTTCCGCTCGGTGTCGTCGGTGAGCGGAACCCGGGCGACGCGCGTGTCCGGCGCCTCGACGGCGGCCGTGACGCACCGCTGGAACTGGTCGAAGAACCGCTGGGCGGTGGCCTCTTCGAACAGGTCGGTGTCGTAGCGCAGGGCCACGGTGAGGCCGTGCGCGTCCCGGGTGATCTCCAGGGCCAGGTCGCACTGGCCCTCCAGGTGCGGGATCTCGACGTAGCCGAGCTCGTGTCCGGCGAGGGTCACCTTCTCGCCCGCGACCAGGCCTTCCATGCCGTGCCCGAACCGGTCGGTGGCGACCATGGTGACGGAGATCCGGAACAGCGGCCCGGACGAGCCCTGCGCGACCAGCGGGAACGGATAGGAGACGCGTGCGGTGGCCTGCCGGACGCGGTCGGCGGCCGCGTGCACGGCGTCGCCGAGGGTGGTCTCGCGGTCGAACCTGGCCCGGATCAGGACCGGGTTGACGAAGTAGCCGATGATGTCGGCGGCCGCCGCGCGCCGGGTGGAGGCCGGGCAGGCGATGAGGAAGTCGCTCTGTCCCGTGCAGCGGTGCAGCATGGCCTGGAAGGCGCCCACCATCAGGGCGAACGGTGACACGTGGCGCTCGGCGGCGGCCTTGGACACCGCCTGCGCGAGCGCGTCGGGCAGCCTGCGCACCAGGCTGGCCCCGGTGTGCGAGGACACGGCGGGGCGCGGCCGGTCGGTGGGCAGTTCGGCCGGGGTGGAGCCCGCGCACTCGGCGCGCCAGAACTCTCCCTGGCCGGTGCCGCGCGGCGAGTCGAGCAGGGTCCGCTCGCGCCCCACGAACTCGTCGTAGTCGTGTGCGACGGGCCGCCAGTCGGGCTCGCGCCCGGCGACCTCCGCCTCGTAGGCGGCGAACAGGTCGCGCCACAGCAGCCACTGCGAGATGGCGTCGGTCGCGATGTGGTGGGTGACGACGACCAGCAGCGCGTCCGTGCGGCGCAGCAGCAGCGTGGCCCGCACCGCCCCCTCGTCCCGGAGCCGGAAGGGCCTGCGCACCTCCGCGTTGACGCGTCGGCGCAGTTCCTCCTCGGTGGCGTCCGGCACCTCGACGACCGCGATCTGCGCGGCTTCCTCCGGGGAGTCGACGACGCGCCGGGGCCGGCCCGCGACCTCGGTGTAGCGCGAGCGCAGCATCGGGTGCCGGGCGAGCAGCGCCCGCCAGGCCCGGTCCAGGGCCGCCAGGTCGGGCGCGGGCGTGATCCGCCCGCCGCCCGCGAGGTTGTAGGTGGTGGACTCGGGGTGCAGCGTGTGCAGCAGCCACAGCCCCTCCTGCCCCACCGACAGGGGCAGCGTCCCGGCCAAGGGGTCGGTGCGGTCCATGCGTCAGACTCCCGCCTTGGCCTCGACGAGGAAGTCGACGACGTCGCGTACGCGCAGCAGCGTCGCCACCGTGTCGTCGGGCACCGAGAGCTGGTACGTCTTCTCGACGGCGGCGAGCAGATCGACGCGGGTGAGCGAGTCCATGCCGAGCTCTTCGAAGCTGGACTCGGCGGTGACCTCGCCGTCCAGGTCGAAGGCGGTGTCCTGAACGAGGCGGACGACGTCGGCGGTGAGTACGTCTCTGGCCATGGTGACCTCTTCTCCGTGCGGTTGGGGACGTGACTGGTTGCGATGGGTGGTGCGGTGCGGAGGCCCGTTACGGCATCCGCACGATCTGGCCCGCGTAGGTGAGCCCCGCGCCGAAGCCGAGGAGCAGGACGATGTCGCCCGGTGTGCTGCGGCCGCTGTCGTGGAGGCTGCTGAGGGCCAGCGGGACGGACGCGGCCGAGGTGTTGCCGGTGACGACGACGTCGTTGACGACGCGCTCCGGGGGCAGCCCCAGTTCGTGCGTGAGGGTCCTGATGATGCGGTTGTTGGCCTGGTGGGGCACGAACCAGTCGACGTCGTCGATGGTCAGGCCCGCGGCCGCGCAGGCCCGGTGGGCGACGTCCGGCATGGTGGCCGTCGACCACTTGTAGACCAGCGGCCCGTTCATCTGGACGTACTCGCGGCCGTCGGCCTTCTCCGTGATGCCGAGCACCTTGTGCCGGGCGCCGTCGCTGCCCCACACGGCGGGTCCGACGCCCACCTCGGCGGAGCGGGAGACGACGGCGGCGCCGGCCCCGTCACCGAAGATGACGAAGGTGTCCGGGTCCTGGGGGTCGATCCAGTCGCTGGTGCGCTCGGCGCCGACGACCAGGACGGTGCGGGCCTCGCCGAGGCGCACCGCGTTGGACGCCATGGCGAGGGAGTAGGTGAAGCCGGCGCAGACCGCGTTCAGGTCGTACGCGCCGGAGTTGGGCAGTCCGATGCGGCTCGCCACCTCCGGGGCGATGCCGGGCATGCGGCGCTTGCGGGTCGCGGTCGCGACGATGGTGAGGTCCACTTCGGCGGGGTCGACGTCGGCGTGCACGAGCGCCTTCTCCCCGGCCGCCACGGACATGTCGACCAGGTCCTCGCCCTCGCCCGCGTGGTAGCGGGTCTTGATGCCCGTGCGCTGCTCGATCCACTCGGGGGACACCGTCGTCAGCGGCGCCAGCTCCTCGTTGGTGAGCAGCCGGGCGGGCCGGTAGGCGGCGATGCCCGTGATGCGCGAGCCGTAGGTGCGCTCGTCTTGCAACAGGTCTGCCAGGGGCATGTCTTCCTCGACTTCTCTGAATGTCCTCGGCGCTCGCGGCGCTCAGGAGTCCGAAGGCTCGGCCATGGCGACGGCGATGCGCCGGGGGCCGGTGAAGGGCTCACGCGCGTGCGCGGTGAGCATGTTGTCGACGATCAGCACGTCGTCGCGCTGCCAGTCGAAGCGGACCGTCGCGGCCCGGTAGGCGGCGCGCAGCTGGTCGGTGACGGCGTCGGGGATCGCGCCGCCGTCGCCGTAGTAGGTGTGGGTGGGCAGGTCCGGGTCGTCGAAGATGGCCCTCAGGCCCGCGCTCACGTCCTTGGCGAGCGTGGTGAGGTTGAAGAACGTGGCGTGGTTGAACCACACCGGCTCGCCCGTGCCCGGGTGGCGGTGCACGGCCCGCCGCACCGCGGTGGTGCGCAGTCCGCCGCCGGGGCGCCACTCGGCGGTGATGTCGTGCTCCGCGCAGTACGCGGTGACGGCCGCCTTGTCCGTCGTGTTGAAGGCCTCCTGCCAGGGCACGCCGAAGCCCGGGTGGAAGTTGCGCACCACCTGCCAGCCGCGCCGCTCGAACTCGTCGCGGACCTCCGGGTCGAGGGAGCGCAGCACCTGCCGGGTGTCGGCGAGCGGCGTCGCGCCCTGCGTGGTGGGCGGCTCGACGCAGTAGAAGTACAGGGTGCGCGGCCACACGGCCTGGTAGGAGTTCTCGTTGTGCAGGAAGATCTCCTCGTCCGGCGGGTAGTCGGTCGAGGTGTACACCTGGCCCTTGATGGTGCTGCGGGGCGAGGACCGCTCGGCGTAGGCGAGCGGCGGCGTGCCGGAGAAGGCGCGCACCGCCCCGTCGAACCCGTCGACCCCCGCCACGTCGAAGTCGCGCAGGAGCAGGGCGCCGCGCTCGGTGAGCTGCGCGCGCAGCGCGGCCCGATGGGTGTGGATGTAGTCCTGGATCCGGGTTCCCGGGGTCTGCGGCCGGTGAAGGCCGGGCAGGGTGCCGGCGCCCGCCCAGCCCGCGGGCACCTCTTCGACCTGGTGGCTCATGGCTGTCTCGCTCTCTCGCTCTCCTGGGCCCGGCGCGGTCAGTCCGACATGGCGACGAGGACGCGCCGGTCGCCGGTGAACGGGCGGCGCCCGTGCGCCAGCAGGACGTTGTCGATGAGCAGCAGGTCGCCCCGGTACCAGTCGACGTCGACGGCGGCTTCGAGGCCGCGGTCGCGGATCTGGGCGACGTACTCGCCCGGGATGCGGCCGCCGTCGGCGAAGGTGACCATCTGGGGCATCTGGTCCTCGGGCAGGATCGCGGCGAGTTCGGCGGCCGTCTCGTCGCCGAGCCCGGCCGGGTGCCACTGGTCGGCCTGGTTGAACCACACCTCGGCGCCGGTGACCGGGTGCCGGGTGGTGGCGGGCCGCACGGACTCCACGCGCAGGGAGCCGTCGCGCCGCCAGTCCCACTCGGCGCCCGAGCCCTTGAGGAAGTCCTCCACGACGCCGCGCTCGGCGGTCTCGAAGGTGTCCTGCCAGCTCTTGCCGAGGCCGTAGCCGTCGTGCAGGTTCTGGATGTAGCGCACGCCGCCGGAGAACGCCTCGCGCACCTCCGGATCGAGGGACGCCAGCCAGCGGGCGGCGTCGAGGACGGGCGTGGCGCCGCCGCCGCCGGGCCGGATCGCGCAGTAGAAGGCGAGCCGGGCGGGCCACACGTGCGCGTAGCTCATCTCGTTGTGCATGGAGATGGTGAACTCGGGCGGGTACTCGGTGGACGTGTAGACGTTGCCGCCGACCTTGGTGCGCGGCGAGTTGCCGTGCACGTAGGCGAGGCGGTGCGGCAGCAGCCGGTCGAGGACCCGGTCGAGTTCGTCCGTGCCGACCTCGAACCCCCGGAACACCAGCGCCCGTTCGCGTACGAGGGCGGCGTCGAGGCCGCCGTCGAGCTCGTCGATGCGGGCGAGCAGTTCGCCGGCGCCGCCGCCGTCGGCCGCCCGTACCTCGTGCGGGGCCCAGGTCTGGGATCGCGTCATGTCGCTGTCGTTCCTCTCGCGGTTGCCACCGGGGCGGGCGCGAGCCGCTCGGCGATGTCCGAGGTCAGCTCCGCCTCCCTGGGGGCGAGGTAGAAGTGGTCTCCTGAAAACGCCCGCAGCGCGAAGTCACCGGTGGTGAACCCCTCCCAGGCGCGGACCCGGTCGCCCGTGCACCCCGGGTCGCGGTCACCCAGGTAGGCGGTGATGGGCGCGCGCAGCGGGGCCGCCTCCGCGGCGGGCGCGTACGTCTCGATGAGCCGGTAGTCGCTGCGCAGCACGGGCAGCAGCAGCTCCCTCAGCTCGGGCTCGGCGAACGGGTCTGCGCCGCCGAGCGTGCCGAGGCGGCGCACGGCGGCGAGCAGGACCTCGTCGGCCGCGCGGTGCAGCGTGGTCCGGCCGCCGTAGCCCGGGGCGGCCCGCGCGGACACCATCACGTGCACGGGCGCGCGGCCCGCGCCCGCTTCGAGGCGCCGCGCGACCTCGTAGGCGACGGTCGCGCCCATGCTGTGCCCGAACAGGGCGAGCGGCACGTCGTCGTGGGCGGCGAGCGCCCCGGTGACGCGGTCGGCGAGCTCGGTCATGGACTCCACGCACGGCTCGTCGAGCCGCTCCTGCCGTCCCGGGTAGCGCACCGCGAGCACCTCGACGGAAGCGGGCAGGCGGTGCCGCCAGCCGTCGAAGAGCCGCGCGGTGCCGCCCGCGTGCGGGAAGCACACCAGGCGAAGCCGCGGCGGGTGCGGCGGCCCGGGGGCGCGGTGGAACCAGCGGCCCGGCTCCTCCGGCGCGGTCACAGGGCCATGCCTCCGTCGATGCGCAGCACCTGACCGGTGACGTACGACGCCTCGTCGGACACCAGGTACGAGACGAGTGAGGCGACTTCGTCGGCGCGGCCGAAGCGGCGCAGCGGGATGGCCGTGAGGGCGCCCTGCACCGCCTTGTCCGGGAGGCCCGCGACCATGTCGGTGTCGATGAAGCCGGGCGCCACCACGTTGGCCCGCACTCCGTAGCGGCCCGCCTCCTTGGCGAGCGACAGGGTCAGGCCGATGATCCCGGCCTTGGACGCGGCGTAGTTGGCCTGTCCGGAGTTGCCCGCGACGCCCGAGACCGACGACAGCGTGACGATCGATCCCCCGCGCCGCCCCATCAGGGGCCGCACCACGGACCGCAGCAGGTGGTACGTGCCGTCGAGGTTGGTGCGGACGACCCCGTCCCACTCGTCGTCGGTCATGAGGCCGAGCGGCCGGTCCCTGGTGATGCCCGCGGAGGCCACCACGGCGTGCAGCGGCCCCAGTTCCCCCTCGGTCTCGGCCACCAGCTCGCGCACCGCCGCCCCGTCGGCGACGTCGGCCTTGCGGGTCAGGGCGCGGCGGCCCGCGGCCTCGACCTCCTTCGCCACGACGTCGGCCGCGGCCTCGTCCGAGCGGTAGCACAGCGCCACGTCGAAGCCGTCCCGCGCGAGCCGGGTCGCCACCGCGCGGCCGATCCCCCGGGAGCCCCCGGTCACCAGCGCGACGCGCGGCTCCTGCCCCCTGCCCTGCTGCCCGGCCGTACGCCCGGCCCCCTGGTCCGACTCCACGTGAAGCCCCCCTCAATCGTTCGAATGAGTCGAGCGTCGGTTCGGCCGCTATATGTGACCTATACGGTGACCAGCACGGCGCGGGCGACCCCTGCGGCCCTGTCGGGGGCGCGGGGCCACCGGTAGAGTGATCCGCCGTGAACTCACCTTCGAACGCGGCGGCCGACGCCCTGGGCGGGACCCGCATATTGAGCACGCTCCTGGCCGGGCAGCCCGTCGCCGTCTGCGAGACGCGCGAGGACCCGGCCGACGCGGTCCTGTACCCCGAAGAGGCCGCGCACGTGGCGAAGGCCGTGGACAAGCGGCGGCGGGAGTTCACCACCGCGCGGCACTGCGCCCGCACCGCCCTCGCCCGCATCGGCGTGCCGCCCGGGCCCATTCCGCGCGGCGAGAAGGGCGAGCCGGTGTGGCCGGACGGCGTGGTCGGCACCATGACGCACTGCGCGGGCTACCGCGCGGCGGTCGTCGCCGACGCCGCCGCCGTGACCTCGCTCGGCATCGACGCGGAGCCCGCCGAGCGGCTCTCGGACCCGGGCGTGCTCGACCTGGTCAGCGACGAGTCGGAGCGCGCCGCGCTCGCCGCGCTCGCCGCCGAGCAGCCGTCCGTGCCCTGGGACCGGCTGCTGTTCAGCGCCAAGGAGTCCGTCTACAAGACGTGGTTCCCGCTGGCGCGGCGCTGGCTCGGCTTCGAGGACGCGCACTTGGACATCCGCGCCGACGGCACCTTCTCCGCCAAGATCCTGATCGAGGGCCCGCTGGTCGCGGGCTCGGAGCTGACCGGGCTCGACGGGGTGTGGACCATGCGTGACGGGATCATCGCGACGGCCATCGTGCTGCGCCCCGCGTGACCGGGCGTCCCGTGCGGTCGCCCGACGTGACCGGGCGCCGCGTGCGGCCCTCCGACGTGACCGGGCGCCCCGTGCGGCGGTGGCGCCCGGCGCCGGGGGTCACGGCCGTTCGGCGTCCGCCCGCTCCGCGAGGCTCGTCCAGAACATCCCCTCGTACTCCTGGAGCAGCCGCCCCTGCCGCAGCGCCGTCCGGGGCGTGACGCCGCCGCCGGACACCCCTTCCTCCAGCGCGGCCAGGGCCTCGCGGTCGAGGTCGGGGGCCGGCGCGGCGAAGAAGTCGAAGAACGCGCAGGCCTCGTCAGGGAAGCCGTAGCGCGTGCGCAGCGCGCCCGCGAGCGTCGCGCAGTAGCCGCCCCACGCCGCGAAGTTGGCGGTCAGGGCGAGCACCACGTCGGCCGGTTCGCCGTTGAGGGCCAGCCACGCCACGTACGCGGGGTAGGCCTGGCAGCCCGCCCTCGGCTCGTATGCGCGCTCCTGCTCCGCGCTCACCCGGCAGGCGGCGAGCAGCGCGCCGAGCCGGTCGGCCGCGAGCTTCTCGCCCTCGGCGAGGGAGGCGAAGAAGGCGGCGCCCGCGGGCAGGTCCGCCCGCGCCGAGCGGGCGGCCAGGTGCAGGAAGGAACGCCGGTCGGCCGGGATGACCCGGCACTGCTCCAGGGCGAGCGCGGCCACGGCGCCCCGCCCCGCCGTGCCGTCGGCGACGAGCGGCACGAACGGGTTGGCGCCGGGCGCGGGCAGGAGCTCCGCCGCCGCGCGGGCCAGCAGGTCCTGCGCCGTGAAGTGCGGCCGCCCGTCGGACGGCTCCCGCCGTCCTCGGCTCGTCGGCGTCATCGGAGACACCCCTTCCGTCGTGTCCGTCCCGGTCCCGGTACGCCGCGGGCGCGTCGCCGCGCGTCCCTCGCGTACGTCCTCCGTGTACCTCTCCCCCGTCCTTGCGGAACTTTCCCGCCCAGGTGTTAGTTTCTACATCGTTGTAGAAACTGATGCGTCGCGTCGGCGCCGTCTGACGCCCGCTCATGAGCACCAACCCGATGGAGACTTTCCATGGCCCTGTGGGACCGCTTCAAGGAATCCGCCTCGACGATGCAGGCCCAGCTGCTCGCGAAGAAGAACGACCTCAAGAGCGGCTCCTTCCGCGACGCGAGCATGGCGATGTGCGCCCTGGTCGCGGCCGCCGACGGCACCGTCGACCAGGCCGAGCGCCAGCGCGTGGCCCAGCTCATCGCGTCGAACGACGTGCTCCAGAACTTCCCGGCGGACGACCTGCGCCGCCGCTTCGACGAGTACGTGAACAAGCTCACGACCGACTTCGACTTCGGCAAGGTCAGCGTGTTGCAGGAGGTGGCCAAGGCCAAGAAGAAGCCCGCCGAGGCCCGCGCCGTGGTGCAGATCGGCATCGTCATCGGCGGCGCCGACGGCGACTTCGACAAGGATGAGCAGGCCGTCGTGCGGGAGGCGTGCTACGCCCTCGACCTGCCGCCGCACGAGTTCGACCTCTGACGGACGCCCCGGAGGGCTCCAGCACCACCGCGGGCGGCGGCGCACCTCACAGGGGCGTCGCCGCCCGCAGCACGAGCACCATCGTGACCGCCGCGTTCGCCGACGACATCGCGGACACGGCGGTGCCGCCCGCCGCGCACCACAGGGCGAGGCCCACCGCCGTGAACAGCGAGGGGCGGGTGCGCGCGGCCGGGGCGGGTGCGAGCAGCGCGGCCACCCGGCGCGGCACCGGGCCCGCCGCGGCGAGCCCGGCGAGGGTCGGTGCGGGGGCGCGCGCCGCCACCAGGGCGGCCTTGCCGATGGCCCGCGCGACCACGCGCCGGTCCCGCACCACCCGGGCCGCCTCCTCGTCGGCCCACCGCTCGACCGTGTACGCGGTGGCTGTGCGCAGCGGCACCAGGAACGGGTTCGCCCGCGCGGCGATCTGCGTCACCAGCAGGAACCGGTGGTGGCGCGCGGCCAGATGGGCCCGCTCGTGCGCGAACAGGGCCCGCCGCTCGGCAGGACCGAGCCGGTCGAGGAGCGCGCGCGTGACGACGACGCGCCCCGCTCGGGAGCGGCCGGGCGGTCCGGGCAGCGCGTACGCGTAGGCCGCCGCCTCGGCCCCGTCGTCGAGGACCGCCACCGACGTGCCGGGCAGGCCCACGACGGCCCGCGCCGCGCGGCGGCGCACCGCGAGGTGCCGCCACACGGTGCGGCCCACGGCCGCGCACACGCCGAGCAGCGCCGGGATCGCCGCCCTGCCCGCGATCTCGTCGTACGGCAGGGCGGCGCGGACCGCGGGGTCGGACCAGGCGTCGGGCAGCGGATTGCCGGGCAGCTGGGCGGTGCCGACGACCATGAGCAGGGCCAGGCACAGGGTGCTGCACAGGGCCATCACGGCGGCGACGCCCGCGAGCAGCCGGGTCGCGGTGCGCGGGTGCAGGTGCTGCGCGGCGAGCCGGGCGACCGGCCACGCGGTGAGCGGCAGGACGAGCGGCAGGAAGACGAAGAGGCCCATGCGTCCGGTCAGCCCTCCGCCGCCCCGCCGCCCGCGTCACCGAGCAGATCGCGCAGCAGCCGTTCGTCGTCGGCGGACAGGGTGGTCACGAAGCTGGCGAGCACGGCCCCGCGGTCGCGCTCGCTGTCGAGCACCTTGCGCATGCGCAGCGCGGCCAGGCCCGCCTCGTCGGCGGTGGACCGCCAGTGGAAGGAGCGGCCCGCGCGCTCGCGGCTCACCACGCCCTTGGCTAGGAGCCGGGTGAGAATCGTCATCACGGTCGTGTACGCCAGGTCGCCACCGACGCGCTCCTGCACCCAGGCCGCACCGACCGGGCCCGGCGCCTCGTGCAGCGCCGCGAGCACCTGGGCCTCCAGCTCGCCCTGGCCCCGTCTGCGCGGCCGGGGCTCCCGCCCGTCGCGTTCCTGCCGCTCCATGCCGTGTCCTCGCCTGCCGTCGTCCGTACGCCGCGCGCTCAGCCCGCCGTCAGCGCTCCGCGTACCGCACGCATGTCAGGCACGTCACTGGGGAGCGTCACATCGTAACGGCCACACGGGGAAGGCGGCCCGACGGGCTCCGCCACGGCCGTCACGGCAACTTCTACAGTCATGTAGATTCTAAGTCCCGGTCCGGTCACGGACGGGGCCGGTTTTCCAACAGGACCATCTCCGCAGAGGACCACAGGAGGACACCGTGGGAGTTTCCCTCGCCAAGGGCGGCAACGTCTCGCTGAGCAAGGAGGCGCCCGGCCTCACCGCCGTTCTGGTCGGCCTCGGCTGGGACGTGCGGACCACGACCGGCACGGACTACGACCTCGACGCCAGCGCGCTGCTCTGCGACGGCTCGGGCAAGGTCGTCTCCGACCAGCACTTCGTCTTCTACAACAACCTCACCAGCCCGGACGGCTCGGTCGAGCACACCGGTGACAACCTCACCGGCGAGGGCGAGGGCGACGACGAGGCCGTCAAGGTCAACCTGGCCGCCGTGCCCGCCGACATCACCAAGATCGTCTTCCCGGTCTCCATCCACGACGCCGAGAACCGCGGCCAGAGCTTCGGCCAGGTCCGCAACGCCTTCATCCGCGTCGTGAACCAGGCCGACAACCGGGAGATCGCCCGCTACGACCTCTCCGAGGACGCCTCCACCGAGACCGCCATGGTCTTCGGCGAGCTCTACCGCCACGGCGCGGAGTGGAAGTTCCGCGCCGTTGGCCAGGGCTACGCCTCCGGCCTGCGCGGCATCGCATCGGACTTCGGCGTCAACGTCTGAGGACCGGCCCGCACACCGGGGCCCGCCCCGCACCGACGCCGCATGCCGGGGAACGCATCCGCGCTCCCCGGCATGCGGCGTTCTCTGACACGCAGTGTTGAGGATGGAGCGAGACGGCTGACGGCCGGGCGCGGGGAATCAGCGTGCCGTGTCCGCTGTTGTGTCGCGCAGTACCCCGCACCAGCCACCAGGAGGCCGAACGTGTACGGCGACTCAGGAACGGTCCGCAAGATCCTCACCGAGCTCGGGGACACCTGGGCGGTCGTGGGGCTCTCGTCGAATCAGGGGCGGGCGGCGTACGGCGTCGCCGAGGTGCTGCAGCGGTACGGGAAGCGGGTCGTGCCCGTGCATCCGAAGGCGGAGACGGTCCACGGCGAGCAGGGATACCCCTCGCTCGACGCGATTCCCTTCGAGGTCGACGTGGTGGACGTGTTCGTGAACAGCGACCTCGCCGGAGCCGTCGCCGACGAGGCGGTGGGCATCGGCGCCAAGGCCGTCTGGTTCCAGCTCGGCGTCGTCGACGAGGCGGCGTACGAACGGACGCGGGCGGCGGGGCTCGACATGGTGATGGACCGGTGCCCCGCCATCGAGATCCCGCGGCTCGGCCCGGCGCCGCGCTAGCACCGGGTCAGAACTGCCGGGCGGGCCAGTTCAGGAGGCGGGCGCCGATGACGGCCGTCTGGAGGGTGTAGCGGTGCATCGGATCGGCGGGGTTGGTGCCCGTGAGGCGGTGGATGCGCTCCAGCCGGTACGTCAGGGCGCGCACGCTCAGGCTGAGCCGGCGGGCGGCCTGCGCGGCCACGCAGCCCGCGTCGAAGTAGACGGCGAGGGTCTCGATGAGCGGCTCGGCGCCGCCCCTGGCGTCGCGCAGCGGTCCGAGGGTGTTCAGGACCAGGTCGGCCATGGCCTGCCGGTCGCGGGTCAGGACGGGGTAGACGAGCAGGTCGGCGGCGCGCAGGACCGGTTCGCGCAGATCCAGGCGCGCGGCCAGGTCCAGGGTGCTCAGGGCTTCCTCGTACGACTGGACGACGCCGCCCGCGCCCGGCTGCGGGCGGCCGATGGCCACGCGGCCGCCGTCCGTCGCGGCGTGCGCCTGCTTGGCGAAGAAGTCGAGGACGTCCCCCCGGTCGGCCGTGGTCACACAGACCAGCCGGCCGTCCTTGGTGGCGATCAGCGGGCTGCGGTCGCCGAAGCGGCCGGTCAGCGCCCGCTCCACCTCGCGCGGGGCGTCGTCGCCGTCCTCGTAGACGCACGCGCCCTGGGCGACGGCGACCGCGTGCGCGACGGACAGGCGGAGGCCGAACCGCTCCGCGCGCTCGCCGAGGAGGCCGAAGTCGCTCCGCCCGTGCAGCAGGTCGTCGATGAACTCGCGCCGTGCGGCCTCCTCCTGACGGATCGCCAGGCGCTGCGCGCGTTCATAGCCCTCGGCGAAGGCGTCGACGGCCTGCTCGACGGCGGCGAGTACGGCCTCGGCGGACACGGGCGGCGCGGCGGCCCCCGGCGCCCCGTGCGCGCGGGGCGCGGCGGCGAACGTCCGGGCCCGCGCCAGGTGCGCGCCCACGAGGGCGCGCAGTCCGTACCCCGCGTCGGCCGCGCGCTCGCCGAGCGCGCGGCGCGAGTCCAGCTCCTCGCGGGTCAGTCCGCGCCCGGTCGCGGAGGCGTCGGCGAGTATCCGCGTATAGCCGTCCAAGAACTCATCCGGTATGTCCCGACTCGCCACGTTCGCCCCCGATTTTCTGCTCAGACCTCTCCGTCTTTCTAACGCATGGGAGCTCGGCGGCAGGCATGGGGGTGGGACGTCGGGGCGCTCCACTCCCACCTCACTGACCAGGGGAAACCTCTGCATGACAGGGCTCAGGCGCAGTCGGCGCAGGGCCAGTCGTGGCCTGCGGACGAGCGCTCCCGCGGGTGCTCGTGCGCACGCGGCGGGTGCTGCCCCGGGGTCAGCCGGACCGCCGCCGGGGCCGCCCAGAAGTGTGCGCCGGACGCGTCGTACGCGTACAGCACCGCGGCGCTGCCGCGGGTGAGGGCCGCGGTCCGCGCGGAGGGGTCCTGCCGGACCTCCACGACCACGACGGCGCCCTCGCGCGTGGCGACTTCGGCCTGGCCGGAATCCGCGCTCACCCCGGCCGTGCGGACCGTGCAGACCGAGCCGAGGAGGTCCAGGGTCGAGGAGTCGGACGTGCCGGAGGAGAGCCGCGCCCGCGCGAGCACCAGCACCCCGGTCACGCCCCAGCCGAGGCACGCGGACGCGAGCAGCAGGCCCAGGTCGACCGCCGCGTGCGCCATGCCCGTCAGGCCCGCCCGGGCCGTCGCAGCGGAGCCCGCGACACCGGCCGCCCACCCGACGAGGGTGAACAGCGAGGCCGCCACGGACACCGGCACTCCCCCGAGTCCCACGGCGTCCAGGTCCGCGTCCTCGTCGAAGCAGTCGGTGCGGGTGACACCCACCGCCACCAACAGCCAGAAACACACGACGACGGCCAGGGCCGAGGTGAACACCACCCCTGGAAACCCCACCACCGCGCCGAACAACTCCCCCATGCCCCCGCCCCCTTGACCGGTGGTCATCCGGGGGTCGTCCCCACTCGGGTGCCGGACCTCGTTTCCGTGATCCGGCACCCGGGCCTCGCCCCCCGTTCCTGCCTTTCCATCCTGACCTGTCCGGACGCCTCGGCGCACTGCCATTTTCCGGCAATCTTTATGCTTTCTTGATGCCGGACGGCGCCCCCTTGACGGCCGGGGTACGGCAACGTCGCGCCGCGGGGAGCCGCGGTCCTACGCCGCCCCGGCCGGGGGCAGGACCACCTCGAAACGGCAGCCGCCGGGGACGTTGCGCACGGCCGCGCGGCCCTGGTGGGCCTCGACGATGCCGCGCACGATGGCGAGGCCGAGCCCGGCGCCCGCCGGCGGGGTGCGCGCGTGCGTGCCCCGCCAGCCCGTGTCGAAGACCCGCGCGAGGTCCTCCGCCGGGATGCCGCCGCATTCGTCCGTCACCGACAGGACGACCCCGTCGTCCGAGCGCTCCGCCGCGACGGCGACCGTGCCGTCCGCGGGGGTCCTGCGGATCGCGTTGACCAGCAGATTGCCGAGCACCCGGCTCATCTCCTTGCCGTCGACCTCCACCGGTACGGCGTCGACGCGCCGCCCTACGAGCCGTACGCCGTGCTCGCGCGCGAGCGGATCGGCTCCGGCCAGGGCGTCGCCCACCAGGTCGTGGACGGAGATCCGCGCGCGCGTGAGGGCGAGGGTCCCGGCGTGGATGCGGGAGAGTTCGAACAGGTCGCCCACCATGCCGTCGAGGCGCTCGACCTCGGTGCGGATCCGGCGCAGATAGCGGTCCGGCTCGGCGGCCACGCCGTCCTCCAGGGCCTCGGCCATGGCGCGCAGGCCCGCGAGCGGGGTGCGCAGGTCGTGCGACATCCAGGCGACGAGTTCGCGGCGCGAGCCCTCCAGGGCCCGTTCCCGCTCGCGGGACTCGGCGAGGCGCGCGCTGGTGTGCTCCAACTCCTGGGTGAGTGCGGAGAGTTCGGCCGTGGTGGGCTCGACGGGAGCGGCGAAGCTGCCGCCGGTGCCGAACGAGCGGGCCGCCCGCGCCAGGGCCTCGCTGCGGGCGACGACCCACCGGCCGAGCAGGAGCGCGGCGGCGAACGACACGACGGCGGCCATGGCGACGACGACGGTGACGACGGTCAGGTCGTGCCGGGACAGGAACATCTGCCAGGCGACGGCGAGCGTCCCGGCGAGCATGGCCGTGACGGCCACCGCGACGACGACGGACAGGGACACGACGAGCGAACGGTGGCGCAGCAGCCGCAGCGCGCAGGCGCCGAGCAGTCCGGCGGCCGCCGCGCCGAGGAAGGCGTACAGGGCGATGAGCAGGATGTCGGTCACGGGCGCGGGCCGCCTTCGCCGTCGGCGGGGTCGCCGCCCGCCGCCGGGGCCGCCGCTCCCGGCTCACCCCGATCCCGCAGCCCACCCGGCTCTCCCGGCTCACCCGGCTCTCCGGTTTCCAGCCGGTACCCGACCCCCCACACCGTCCGGATCAGCCGTGGCGCCCCGGGGTCGTCCTCCACTTTGCCGCGCAGTCTGCGGATGTGGACCGTGATCGTGGACAGGTCGCCGAAGTCCCAGCCCCACACCTCGCGCATCAGCTCCTCACGTCCGAACGCGCGGCCCGGGTACCGCAGGAAGTGGGCGAGCAGGTCGAACTCACGGACGGTCAGGGCGAGCTCGGCGCCGTTCTTGGTGGCGCGGCGGGCCGTCGGGTCGAGGGCGAGGGCCCCGGCGCTCAGACAGGCCCCGGGGCGCAACGCAGGGTCGGCGGGGCGGCTGCGGCGGAGCACCGACTCGACCCGCAGCACGAGCTCGCGCGGGCTGAACGGCTTGGTCACGTAGTCATCCGCCCCTATCTCCAGGCCCAGGATGCGGTCGTCCTCGTCGCCCCGCGCGGTCAGCATGATCACCGGTACGGGGCCGCGGGCCCGAAGGCGGCGGCAGACCTCCAGGCCGTCCATGCCGGGCAGCATCAGGTCGAGGACGACGAGGTCGGGCTCGTGCGCCGCGGCGCTCGTCAGCGCGCCGGGCCCGTCGACCGCACGGTCGACGGCGTACCCGGCGCGCTCCAAATAGCTGGTGACCACTTCGGCGACGGTGAGGTCGTCGTCCACGACGAGGACGCGCCTGCCGGTGCCGGTGCCCGGTGCTGGATTCCGCATGCCACCAGCCTCGCACCACCGACGAAAAGGGGCCCGCTCGGCAGGCCCCCTCCGGGTGGGTCAGACTTTCTCGAACTCCACCTTGAAGATCTTGTACTCGTCCCAGAAGAATCCCACGGCTCGCCGTTGCGGTACGAAGCCAGCTTCTCGTTGTAGTTCGAGACGAGTTCCCTGTCGTCGTTGAGCCGGAAGCTCGACGCGCCGGACCAGCCGTAGAAGCCGCCGTACGCGTTGTTGCTCACCGACAGATACCGGCTCTCGCCCGGAATCTTGTAGTACGTCACGCCGTTCCACTCATAGAATTCCAGGGTGAGCGGATCCTGGCTGATGATGGCCCAGTTGTCGCCGTTCCTGTTCAGATAGCCCCTGAACTCCTTGTCGGGGTAGAAGAGCTTGATCCGGAACTGACCTGACATGAGGGCACTTTGCGGCCGCGCGGCCAGGGCCTCGGCAAAGGTGCCTTCCGCAGGGGTTAACGCGTCCATCGACCGTCCTCTCGTCGTTTTTCGACACGCTCGTTGCGCTGTTTTCCGACGTGAGCTTGGACAGTGAATCGAACGTCACTGGAATGGTGATTCTGCCGTCAACTTGCATGGGCCGCCAGAGAAGGATTTCGCCATTGCAGACGAGTCTCGCCTGGCTGCCACGAATGATCGGGACGCGAACAATTGGGGATGCAGTTGCCCCGTTTCCTGAGCCGTTGCGCCTGACAGTGGTGGGACGCGGGACGCCTCCGGAAAAGGGGGGTGGCGCCTAGTGCGCGGAGCCGCGCGGAGGTCCCGGCAGTGGGCGGCGGCCCGTGACCGCGGCCCAGGCCTCCTCCGCCAGGCCCTTGCGGTCACTGCCGTACAGCGGCGCGTGCGCCAGCACCCGCACGCTCAGGCCGCGCGCCCCCACCACCCTCCGCAAGGACGTCCCGAACCCCTCGTCGCCCAGGAACGCCGCCGCCGTGCTGCCCGCGCCCGCCGCCTCGTACGCCACGGTCACCGGGCGCACCGCCGCCCCCGCGTCCAGGGCGGCCTGGAACGCCGCCCGCCTGAACCGGCCGCCGGAGACCGAGCACCAGGTCGTGGCCTGCGGGAAGACGAGCACGGACCGCCCCTGGGCCAGCGTCTTCGCGAGCTCCCCCACCATCAGCGGGAGCTCGCGGCGGCCGCCCTCCCGGTCGATGAACTGCGTGCCGAGCCGCCGCGCGAGCGTCCCGACGACGGGCCACCGGCCCACCTCCCGCTTGGCGACGAACGCGACGGGCTCGACGGCGAGCAGCGCCACCACGTCCAGCCAGGAGATGTGGTTGGCGACGACGAGGGTGCCCGCGCCCCCGCCGGGCACGGTCAGCGGCACGGGCCCCGCGTCGAGCCGCACGCCGAGCGCCCCAAGGACCCGCCGCGCCCCGACCCGCGCGGCGTCGCCGTCGCCGAGCCGCTCCCCCAGGGCCAGGCTCCGCCCGACCTCGTGCGCGAGCGCCGCGTACCGCCGCGCGGCCTCGGCGGCGCCCGTGCGGGACGCGGCCGGCCGGGCGCAGGTCCGCGGACAGCCCGCGTCCACGGACCAGGGGTTCACCCGGACCCCCGGGGTCCCTCGTCGCCGAGGAAGAAGCGCCGGTGCCGCTCGTTGAGCCGCTCGGTGTCGAGCAGCACGAAGAAGTCGGCGGAGTCGAAGTCCGGGTCGTGCGCGGGCGCCCCGCACATCCAGGCCCCCAGGCGCAGATAGCCGCGCAGCAGCGGCGGCAGGTCGGCGTACGTCGGCCGGTGTCCGGCGCGCTCGTCGGGCGGCGTCCACGGGCGGTGCGGGTGGACGCGCAGCTCGGGCGGCGATGCGTGCTTGGCGGTGCCGAGCAGCCAGGCGCTCGCGGCCGCGGCGCCGCCGTCGGCCAGCGGCACGGAGGCGCAGCCCGCGAGGTAGCGGTGGCCGGAGAGCAGGACGTAGCGGGCGAGCGCCGACCACATCAGGTTGATGACGGCGCCGGAGCGGTGGTCGGGGTGGACGCAGGACCGCCCGGCCTCGATCGTCGCGGGCCGCAGCGGGCCCAGGGCGCTCAAGTCGAACTCACCGGCCGAGTAGGAGAGTTCGCCGCGGCCGGGCGGGATGAGCCGGTAGGTGCCGACGACGGCGCCGCTCGCGGTCTCGGTGACGATCAGATGGTCCGCGAGCGCGTCGAAGGCGTCGACGTCGTGCCCGGGCAGGGACGTGTCGAGGGTGGCACCCATCTCCTCGCCGAACACCTGGAAGCGCAGGCGCTGGGCGGCGCGGATCTGCTCCTCGGAGTGGGCGATGGAGGGGACGTAGGCGGGACGGCTGCCGGAAGCCGGGGCGGGGGCCGGGCCGGGAGCCTGAGCGGGCGTGGACGGCAGCGGCGTCACGGGGGTCGCGGGTGTCGCGGGCATGACAGTACGTTCTCCGTTCGACGGGGACGGACGGGTACGGACGGGGACGACGGGTCTCAGGACAGCGGCCTCAGGACGGCAGGCCTGAAGGCGACGGGCCTGAAAACGACGGGCCTCAAGGGGAACGGTCCGGTGGGAACGCTTCGTTGAACTGCGACGGAGGGAACGGGCAGGGCACCCACTCAGCACGGTGACCGCCCCGGCTGAACTGCGTACGAGGTCCGCGCGGCGGATCGGGCCGACCCTCGTGAGCATCAGGTGAACGGCGGCGGCCGCGCCACAGGAGGAGTCACGTCAATGATGGGCAGCAAGCAGCTCAAGATCGGCCTGCGGGTCCGGGACCTGAAGCGGTCCGGCGACCTCTATCTGCGCCTCGGCTTCCGCGAGCTGCCGAACGAAGGCCCCTCGGCGCAGCCGGACCTGCGCTATCTGACCTTCGGCCACACCTGGCTGATCCTCACCGCCATGGACGGGCACGACTACTACGACGAGGAGCGGGGCGCCGCGGTGCGGTCGGGCCCCCGCGGCCTCGGCTTCGTGCTCGCCGTGCCGACACGGGACCTGGACGCCGCGTACGAGCTGTGGCGCACGGAGGGCCTTCCCGTCGTCTCCCAGCCCGAGGACACGGACTGGGCGCGGGTCTTCGTGGGGCTCGACCCGGACGGGTACGAGGTGACGTTCGAGCAGTTCCACGACGCCTACCGGGGCGGCCACCAGGACTGAGGGGCGCCCGGCGCACGCCCCCGGACAAGGCCGGGTGCGCGCCCCGTACGGGGCCGGGCCTGACGCCCCGTACAAGGCCCGGCAGACGCCCCGTACCGCGTCGGGTCGTTGTCCCGTACAAAGAGTCACGGACGCCCGAGGGAGGATGGAGCCCCGCCATGCCGCACCCCCTGCCCCTGACCGGCATCACCGTGCTCAGCCTTGAGCAAGCCGTGGCCGCGCCCTTCGCCACCCGCCAGCTCGCCGACCTCGGCGCGCGCGTGATCAAGGTGGAGCGGCCGGGCGGCGACTTCGCGCGCCGCTACGACACCACCGTGCACGGCCAGGCCAGCTATTTCGTCTGGCTGAACCGCTCCAAGGAGTCGATCACGCTGGACGTGAAGTCCGCGCCCGGGCGGGAGGTGCTGGGCGAACTCGTCGCCGGAGCGGACGTGTTCGTACAGAACCTCGCGCCGGGCGCGGCCGCCCGGCTCGGCCTGTCGGCCGAGGAGCTCCAGGCCCGCCACTCCGCCCTCGTCACCTGCGCGATCAGCGGCTACGGCACCTCGGGGCCGTGGGCCCACCGCAAGGCCTACGACCTGCTCGTGCAGTGCCAGACGGGGCTGCTCTCGCTCACCGGCACCCCGGAGGAGGCCGTGCGCGTCGGCATCTCGGTGGCCGACATCGCAGCCGGGATGTACGCGTACAGCGGCATCCTGTCGGCGCTGTACACGCGGGCGACGACCGGCCGCGCCCCGGCGGTCGAGGTGTCGCTCTTCGACGCGCTCGCCGAGTGGATGAGCCAGCCCGCGTACTACACCCGCTACGGCGGCACCCAGCCGCCGCGCGTCGGCGCCCGGCACGCGACGGTCGCGCCGTACGGCGTGTTCACCGCGCGCGACGGCCAGGACGTCCTGTTCTCGGTGCAGAACGAGCCGGAGTGGGTGGCGCTGTGCCGGGTGTTCCTCGGCCGCCCGGAGCTCGCCGGCGATCCGCGCTTCGCCACCGGCCCGGCCCGCGTCGCGCACCGCGAGGCGCTCGACGGGATCGTCGCGGCGCGGTTCGCCGCGCTCGACGGCGAGGAGGCGGTGGCCCTGCTCGACGCCGCCAACATCGCCCACGCGGGCGTCAACTCGGTCGCCGACTTCCTGGAGCACCCCGTGCTGACCGAGCGCGGGCGCTGGCGGGAGGTCGGCCTTCCGGACGGCGCGCCGCCGATGCGGGCCCTCGTGCCGCCCGCCGGGCTCTCGGGGGTGAGCCCCCGCATGGGACCGGTGCCCGCGGCGGGCGAGCACACGGAGAACATCCTGGCCGAGCTCGGACGCGGCCCCGACGACGTCGCCCGGCTGCGGGCGCGGGGCGTGGTCGGCACGCCCCGCCCCGAGGCGGCGGGCGCATGAGCGCGCTCGACGGTCTGCCGCCCGCCGAGCGCCCTGATCGTCGCGACGATGCGGCTCGGCAGCGCCCTGAAGCGCGACCAGCCGAGTGGTCCCGCAGACGACCGACGGCCTGTCACTGCCATGCGAGCGAAGCGCTCGGCGCGCGGCTGGATGAGCCTCGCGGGCGCGATGGGCGGCCACACGGGGGCGGCACCAGTCCGTCGGCAACTACCCGGCGGACATGGCGACTTCCCTGACGGCGGCGCGCCGAAAGGGAAGCGGGCATGGCCGAGCCGGGCGCGTCGGAGACGGCCATGCGGATCGCGCTCGACGCCGTGCGCGTGCACGGCGGGCACGGCTACCCGACGGAGTTCGCCGTCGAACGCCACTTCCGCGACGCGCCGTTGATGATCGTGGGCGAGGGCACCAACGAGGTCCAGCGGAACGTGATCGTGTGTCAGCTCGTCGCGCGGGGCGGCCTGGAGTGACGCTCAGGCCACGCCGAGGCCTTCGATGAGCACGGCGTTCGGCAGGTCCGCGAGGGCCTTGCCGGGCACGATCAGCTTGCCGCGGCGGCTGCCGCTGCCGATCAGGACGTGCGGCAGGGCGACCACGGCCGTGTCCACGAGCAGCGCCCAGGCCGCGGGCAGGCCGATCGGCGTGATGCCGCCGTACTCCATGCCGGTCTCGCCCACGGCGGTGTCCATCGGCGCGAACGACGCCTTGCGGGCGCCCAGTTGGCGGCGCACGGCACCGTTCACGTCGACGCGGGTGCCGGAGAGGACCACGCAGGCGGCGAGCGTGCTCTCGCCGCCACGCTTCCCGGCGACGACGACGCAGTTCGCGGACTCCTGGAGCAGTTCGGGGCCGTAGTGCTCCACGAACGCGGCGGTGTCCGCCCACTGCGGCTCGGTGTCGACGTGGATCAGCTCGTCGGCGGGCACGGGCCCGCTCCAGGCGCGCACGGCGTCGGCCACGGGGGCGACGAGCAGGTCGAGGGCTTGTGGGGCGGGGCGGACGACGTCGAAGTTTCCGAGAGGAGCGCGCATGTCCGCACCGTAACAGGGCGGTTCCGCGCCCGTCCGGGCCCGGTGCCCCGACCCGGCGAGGACCTCAGTACGACCCGGCGTGTGCGGGCGGCACCGCCACCGACATGGTCATCTCCACCGGCTCCGCGCCCTTGTTGTGGTAGCCGTGCGGGACGTTGGCTTCGAAGGTCGCCGAAGAGCCGGCGGGCACGAGGTGCTCCGCGCCGTCCACGACGAGCGTCAGCTCACCGGCCCGTACGTGCAGCAGCTCGATGGTGCCGGGCGGGTGCGCGTCGGAGTCGCTGCCGTCGCCGGGCATCAGGTGCCACGACCAGAGTTCGAAGGGGCCGCGCGCCTCGGCGCCGACGAGCAGCGTGGTGCTGGAGCCCTCGTCAGTGGACCACATCCGCACCATCTGCTCGGGCGGCACGACGCGCACGTGCGGGCCCTGCTCGTAGTCGAGCAGCGTGGTGATGCTGATGCCGAGGGCGTCGGCGAGCTTCACGGTGATGCCGACGCTGGGGTTGGTGCGGGCCTGCTCGATCTGGATGATCATGCCGCGGCTGACCCCGGAGCGGGCCGCGAGGGCATCGAGCGTGAAGCCCCTCTCGCCGCGCCAGCGCTTCAGGTTCCGCGCGAGCGACTGCGTGAGCTGGTCGAGATCCGACACATTCCGTCCAATATTTTGGATGACAGGGTTCACTGTACTGAACTACGGTGTGGTGCACCCGAAGGCTCCCGATGGTTCACCACACTGTACTGCGAGGTTCCCGTGTCAGGACTGACAGCTCCGTTCGCCCTGGCCACCAGTCTGATGTGGGGTCTCGCCGACTTCGGCGGCGGGCTGCTGACCCGGCGCATCCCCGCCCTGACGGTGGTCGTGGCGTCCCAGTGCATCGCGGTGGCCGTCCTCGGCGTCGTGGTGGTCGCGACCGGCGGGTGGACCGAGTGGGGGCCGCAGCTGTGGTTCGCCGTCGGCGCGGGCCTGGTGGGACCGGTCGCGATGCTCGCCTTCTACAAGGCGCTCGCGCTCGGCCCGATGGGCGTCGTCTCGCCGCTCGGCTCCCTCGGCGTCGTGGTGCCGGTGGGCGTCGGCCTGTTCCTCGGCGAGCGGCCGGGCCTCGCGCAGTTCGCGGGCATCGCCGTGGCCGTCGTCGGCATCGTCCTCGCGGGCGGACCCGAGCTGCGCGGCGCCCCCGTGCAGCGCCAGGCGGTCCTGCTCACGCTGCTCGCGGCCTTCGGCTTCGGCGCCGTCATGGCCCTGATCGCGGAGGCGTCGACCACCGTCACGGGCCTGTTCCTCGCCCTGTTCGTCCAGCGCGTCACCAACGTCCTCGCGGGCGGGACCGCCCTGTACGTCTCCGTGAAGCGCGGCGGCGCGGCCCTCCCCGAGGGCGCCGGCATGCACGTCATCTGGGCCGCGCTCCCCGCGCTCGCCTTCGTGGGCCTGGCGGACGTCGCCGCCAACGGCACGTACGCGATGGCGGCCCGCAGCGGCCCCGTCACCGTCGCCGCCGTGCTCGCCTCCCTCTACCCCGTGGTCACCGCGCTCGCCGCGCGCGGCGTCCTCAAGGAGCGGCTGCGCGGAGTGCAGGCGGCGGGCGCGGGCCTCGCCCTGGTGGGGACGGTGCTGCTCGCCACGGGCTGAGGCGACGCCGGGGCGGCTAAGGGCGGCCCTCGGCGTCCGGCACGTCGGTCAGCTCGCCGAGGCCGTCGAGTCCCTCCAGCTCCCCGAGCGCGAGCAGCTGCTCCGGCGTGATGCCCTCGGGGATCGGCACCGGGGCGGGCGTCCGCAGCGGCGGCTGCCACCCCCGCTCCGCGCACCACGTCCGTACGACCCGCGCGGGCGCGCCCGCCACGACGGCGTGGTCGGGCACCTCGCCGCGCACCACGGCGCCCGCCGCGACCACCACGTTGCGGCCGATCCTGGCGCCCGGCAGGATCACCGCGCCCGTGCCGATCCAGCAGCCGGAGCCGATCGTCACCGGCTCCATGCGCGGCCACTGCTTGCCGATCGGCGTGTGCGGATCGTCGTAGCTGTGGTTCGTCGAGGTCACGTACACGTACGGCCCGAAGTAGCAGTCGTCGCCGATCGTCACCGACGTATCGGCGATCACATGGCTGCCGCGGCCGAGGACCACGCCGTCGCCGACGCGCAGGATCGGGTCGGGGCCGAGGTCGAGGTCGGGCATCAACCCGGCGGTCAGCGTGACCTGTTCGCCCACGATGCAGTGCGCGCCGAGCCGGATCCAGGGGGCGCCGAAGACCGTGCCCTGCGGGAAGGCGAGCTTCGTGCCCTCGCCGATCGCGCCGAACTCCAGGCGCCCCGGCCGCCGCGCGGTCACCGCGCCGGTGCGCTGCACCCAGGCCCAGCCCGCGTGGACGGCGCGCTGCGCGGCGCCGCGCCGCCACGCGGCGAGGGATGAGAACACGTTCTTGTTCCGGGGCACGCGCTCACGTTACTCAGCCCCGCGCGGGGCGAGCACTCCCACCGCCTGTGATCTTCGCCCCACACCGCCGGGCGGCGGCCGGGGTCCCGTACGGTTCGCTCAGGCGCGACGGACGCAACGATCCAAGGAGAGAGCGATGAGTCACCAGGCACTCGTCATGGGCATCGGCGGCAAGGACCCCCGGATCGACCCGGAGGCGTTCACCGCGCCCACGTCCGTGGTGATCGGTGACGTGACGCTGCACGCGGGCGCGAGCACCTGGTACGGGGCGGTCCTGCGCGCCGACTGCGGGCCCATCGAGATCGGCGCCGACAGCAACATCCAGGACAACTGCAGCCTGCACGTGGACCCCGGTTTCCCGGTCACCATCGGCGAGCGGGTCTCGGTCGGCCACAACGCCGTCGTGCACGGCTGCACCGTCGAGGACGACTGCCTCGTCGGCATGGGCGCGACGATCCTCAACGGCGCCGTGATCGGCGCCGGTTCGCTGGTCGCCGCGCAGGCCCTGGTGCCGCAGGGCATGGAGGTGCCGCCGGGTTCGCTCGTGGCGGGCGTCCCCGCCAAGGTGAAGCGGCAGCTCACCGAGGAGGAGCGCGCGGGCATCTCGCTCAACGGCGCGATGTACGTGGAGCTCGCGAAGGCCCACCGCGCCGCGCACGCCCAGGAGGACTGAGCACGTGCGGCCGCACGCACGGGCGGCCGGAAGCGGAGCCCGCCCCCGGCCGCCCGTGCGGAATGCCTACGTGGCCGCGGCCTCGCTCGCCGCGTACTCCTCGGCGGCCTTCTTGGCCCGCCGCTTGACCAGCAGCATCGAGCCGATGCCGATGAGCACCGCGATGCCGAGGCCGACGTAGGAGAAGCGCTTCAGCCAGTCCTCGGCGACCACGCCGATGTAGTAGATGACGGCGGTGGTGCCGCCCGCCCAGATGATGCCGCCGAGCACGTTGGCGGTGAAGAACTTCCAGTACGGCATGCGCAGGACGCCCGCGAGCGGACCCGCGAAGATGCGCAGGAGCGCGACGAAGCGGCCGAAGAAGACCGCCCACATGCCCCACTTCTGGAAGGAGCGCTCGGCGCTGCCGACGTTCGCCGCGCTGAAGTGCTTGGGGAACTTCCGCTCCAGCCAGCCAAGGAGCGGTCTGCCGCCCTTGCGGCCGATGGCGTAGCCGATGGAGTCGCCGATCACGGCCCCCGCGGTGGCGCAGATGCCGAGCACCACCGGGTTCACGTCGCCGTGCTGCGACGACAGGAGCGCGGCGGAGACGAGGACGATCTCGCCCGGCAGCGGAATGCCCAGTGACTCCAGGCCGATGACGAGGCCGACGAGCGCGTAGACGCTGACGGCGGGTACGTGCTCCAGCCACTCCTGGACGTGCAACCCCGGTTCCTTCCGTGTGCGGATGACTCCCCCGGCGTGCGCGATGATCGCGCACGCCGGGGAAGCCTACCCGCTCACGCATCGGCCCCCGCGCGCCGCCTCAGCGCCCCGTGGCCGCGCACTCGTCGCTGTCCCCGCCGCTGCGGCAGCCGGTCTGCCCCGTCCAGGCGGGCGCGGGCCGCCGCACCTCGTCCTCGTGCCGCTGGTACGAGAACCCGGCGAGGACGGCCACGGTGATCACCGCCACCATGAACCCCTGGCTCCACGCGGTCACCGGGGCCCGGACGCGGATCGCCACGGCGGTGGCGAGCAGCGCGAGACCGCCCACGCAGGCGGAGGCGACGAGATGGCCGTCGAGGCGGTCGTACTCGGCGCGGGCCACGGGGTCGAAGGTGAGTCCGCTCGCGATCCACACCGCCAGGATCCCCGCGAGGACGAGCACTTCGGCCACGAGGAGCCCGACGGCCGCGCCGACGTCGGGCCCGGTGTCGGCCCGGGTGCGGGCGGAGGCGTCGAAGGCGGGCGGCGCGATCGGCAGGTCCATGCCGCCGATCCTCGCGGCCCCCGGCCGGGGGCCGCCTGAGTACTCCTACTCAGAAGTACCCGGCCTGGCCCGGCAGTCGGGGAGCCCGGCAGTCGGGGAGCCCGGCCGGTCCAGGAGTCGCCGCTACTTCGGCTCGTTGGGCCGCAGGGTCCAGGTCACGGTCATCTCGCCGGTCACGGCACCGTCCTCGCGGGTGATGGCGATGGCCACCGGGAACTCGGGGCGCTGCCCGGCATCCAGCTCGGCGACGACGTCGGCGACCGGCCGCCCCAGCGTCGCGGTGGCCTTGACCACTCCCATCGCGAGCTTCTTGTACGCGATGTCGGCGCTCACCGCGAGCGGCACGGCCCGCGAGAGCTGGTCCCCGAACGCGGCGAGCACGATGGCCCCGCTCGCGGACTCCCCCAGGGTGAACATGGCGCCGGCGTGCGGCCCGCCCACGTGGTTGTGGTAGTCCGCCTGGTCCGGAAGGACGACCACGGCGCGCTCGGCCGTCGTCTCGAGGAACTCCAGGTTGAGGGTCCGGGCCATCGGCACGGTGGCGGCGAGCATCTCGCCGATCGACATCTGGTCTGCGCTCATGACCGGGATGTTACCCACGAGTAGCCGAGCTTGACCAGGCTTGCGCGAACAGCCGTTCCCTTCGGGCCTATCGTGGACGCCCATGTGGCCAGGACAAGATCGACCCGATGGACCCCAGCAGCCGAGCCCCGGCCGGGGCCAGGACCCGAACCCGTACCGACAGCCCGGCTACCAGCAGCCGAACCCGTACCAGGAGCAAGGCCCCGCCCCCTCGCCACAGGAGCCGTGGAACGCGCCGACGGCGTCCGCCGTCCCGCCGGGCGGGGGCGGCCCCAGGACCAAGGTGATCGCCATCGCCGCCGCGGCGGCGGTCGTCGTGGCCGCGGCCGTCACCGGCGCCGTGCTCCTCGGCGGCGACGAGGACGACTCGGCGGCGCCCGGTCCGACCCGGTCCACCGGCAAGGCGCCCCGCCCCGCCGAGCCCGAGGACTCCGACGACCGCGGGACGGACGGCGCGCCCGAGCCGACGGTGCCGGGCTGGAAGACCGTCGTGAACCCCAGGGACGGGCTCGCCTTCGACGTGCCGGCGCAGTGGGACCTGAAGTCGGCGGACTTCGCCACCTGGGTCTCGGAGGAGGACGACCCGTCGGACACGCCCCTCGTCGCCATGCTCGCCCCCGCCGTCCTCAAGGAGCGCTGGTGCGCGTCGGACGACGACAAGGACGGCAGCAAGGAGCACACACCGCTCGGCCTCGCGGGCACCAAGCGCAACAAGACCGCCCGCAGCACGGCGGAGATCGCCCGTACGAACGCGACGGCCTGGGTCTACGGCGGGTACGCGCAGCCCGACAAGAAGAAGGTGACCACCGGCCCCGCGGAGTCCTACACCACCGCGTCGGGCCTCAAGGGCAGCCTGGTGACGGCCACTTCCTCCGGCGTCGAGAAGAAGGGCGCGTGCGACACGGACGGCAAGGCCACCACGTTCGGCTTCAAGAACTCCGAGGGCGAGTTCCTCTCCTGGTCCTTCCACGGCGTGAAGGGCGTCAAGGAGGAGATCCCCGACCGAACGGTGCGCGCCGTCCTGCGCACGGTGCGCGAGTACCGGTCACAGGAGAAGGGCTGACGGACCGCTCCCGGGGTGGTTGTGAACACGTCAGCCAGGCACACGTAGGGTTACCGGCCATGTGGCAAGGACAGCAGCCGCCCGGGGGCGAGCAGAACCCGCAGCAGCAGAACCCGTACCAGCAGCCGGGTTACCAACAGCCCAACCCCTATCAGCAGCCGGGGTACCAGCAGCCTTCGCCGTACCAGCAGGCCGGGCAGCCCGGCCAGTGGAGCGCGCCGACGGCCCCCTCGGGCGTGCCGCAGGCGCCGGCGGGCGACGGCGGCAGCGGTGGCGGTGGCGGGAACAGGACCAAGGTCATCGCCATCGTCGCGGCGACGGCCGTCGTCGTGGCCGCGGGCGTGACCGGCTTCCTGCTCCTGGGCGACAAGGACGACGACAAGGGCGGGAAGTCCCCGCAGGCCGACGGCAAGCCGTCCAGGTCCGCCGCCGCGAAGCCCGGTTCCGGCGCGACCGACGGCGACGACAGCGAGCGCGGCACGGCGGGCGACCCGAAGCCGACCGTCCCCGGCTGGCAGGTCGTGGTGAACCCGCGGTGGGGCACCGCCTTCGACGTGCCGCCGGACTGGGACGTCAGGAAGCCGGGCGCGATCGTCGCGTTCGAGGACGTCAAGACCGGCAAGCCGCTGATGACCATGTCGGCGCCCGCGTACTTCAAGTCGAAGTGGTGCACCTCCGACGAGGACAAGGACGGCAGGACCGAGGACAAGGCGCTCGGCGCGGTCGGCACCAAGGGGGCGAACGGCGCCAAGAACACCGACGAGGTCGCGGTGAACCAGGTCGCCTGGTGGGTGTTCGGCGGCTACACCCAGCCGGACAAGAAGAGCCTGTCCTTCGACGAGAAGGCGAAGCCGTACACCACGAAGGCGGGCATCAAGGGCAGCATCGCCTGGTCCCGCTCGCAGAACACGCCCCAGAAGGGCAAGTGCGCGTCGGACGGCAAGGCCATCACGTTCGGCTTCAAGAACGCCGAGGGCGACTACGTGGCGTGGAGCCTCTACGGCGCGAAGGGCGTCAAGGAGGAGATCCCGACCGAGACGATCATGAAGATCCTCAGCACGGTACGTCTGCACGGCGACGCGACGGAGTCGTGAACCGCACCGATCCCTGACGTACCGGGGCACTAGCGGAGGCAACGGGCATTCATTGACGTACCACGCCGTACGTCGACGCCCGTCCACCGCTTCTTCACCACTTCGTCACGGCTTCGTACGAGGTCCTGCCCGGTGCCCGTCCGCCCGCCGACCGGGCGTGGCACCTGGGGCCCGAGCCCATCTATGGTTACTCGCCATGTGGCCAGAACAGCAGCCGCCCGGGGGCGAGCAGAACCCGCAAAGTCCGGGTTCGAACCCATATCAGCAGCCTGGGTACCAGCAGCCCAACCCGTACCAGCAGCCCGGCTACCAGCAGCCGAACCCGTATCAGCAGCCGACCGGGGGGCAGCCGGCGGCGGGCCCGCCCACCGCCGGGCAGCCCCAGTGGGGCGCCCCGACGTTCCCGATGGGGACGGCGCGGCCCGGCGGCCCGGACGCGGGCGGCGGCGGGGGCAACGGCGGCGGCAACCGGACGAAGGTCACGGCCCTCGTCGCCGCGGGCGCCGTCGTCGTGGCCGCGGGCGTGACCGGCTTCCTGGTCTTCGGCGGCGACGACGGCGAGTCCGACACGGCGGCCCCCAAGCCGTCCAAGTCGGCCACCAAGAAGCCGAGCCCCAAGCCGTCGGACGACGACAACCCGCGCGGCACAGGCAACGACCCCAAGCCGACCGTCCCCGGCTGGCAGGTCGTGGTGAACCCCAAGTGGGGCACCGCCTTCGACGTGCCGCCCGACTGGACGGTCAAGACCCCCGACACATTCGTCGGCTACGAGGACCACAACAAGGGCGACGGCTCCAAGCCGCTGATCATCATGTCCGCCCCGGCCTTCTACAAAGAGAAGTGGTGCTCGTCCGACGAGGACAAGGACGGGCGCGTGAACGACTCCTCGCTCGCCAGCGTCGGCACCAAGGGCCAGAACGGCGCCAAGAGCACCAAGGAAGTCGCCCGCAACGACTCCGCGTGGTGGGTCTTCGGCGGCTACACCAGCCAGAAGAAGGCCGACAAGAAGAACATCAAGATCGGCAAGGTGGAGTCCTACACCACCAAGTCGGGCGTCCAGGGCAGCGTCGTCACCACGACGTCGGTCGGCGACCCCGGCTCGGGCAAGTGCGACTCCAACGGCAAGGCCACGACCTTCTCCTTCAAGAACGACGCCGGCGACTACGTCGCATGGACGCTGCACGGCGCGAAGGGCGTGAAGGGCGAGGTGCCCGACTCTCTGGTGAAGCAGATCCTCGCCACGGTGCGCCTGCACGGCGCGCCCAACGAGTCCTGACGCCCCCGGCCCCGGGCCCGCTGTTCTCCACCCTCCGCCCACCTCCCCGCTTCGGGGCAGGTGGGCGGAGTCCGTTCACCGCCCGGCCGCGAGCCGCCGATCCACGAGCCGCTGATCCACGCGCCGCTGATCCACGAAGCGCCGATCCGCGAGGCATCGAGTCCGGGAGATTCATCCCGCTTTCCAAGTATTACGCCCGAATTGACGGGCAAATGACATGATCCACCAGGGCGGGCGCCCCATGAGAAATGTCCTGCGTGACGGGACAGCCCGGCACGGGATCCGGCCTGCCCGAGTCCGGGCGCCCGCGACGACGAGGACGCCCGGACCACCGCCCGGCGGCGACAAGGCGCCCCCTTCGCACGAGCACGGTTACCGGCAGCGAACATCGGCCTCTTTCCGGCCATCCAGGAATGCCCCGCGCCATCCGAGCTCGATCGAGCAGGCCCGTTAGAATTCCGTCTGGGCCCTCTCCCTTTCGGTGTCACGCGGAGTCGAAATTGCAGAACCCTCTTATGCTCGTCGGTTTGGGCTCACCTGCTCCCGAAGAACGACACAAGGGGGAATCAGCGCATCCGAATGGCGCGATCATGCCAACGCACTCGATTGACCGGCGCGAACCGCCGTGAGAAATCCGAGTGTTCACGGAAAACAGCTGCCGGACCCGGCATCCGAGCGCGGTGACATGCGGGCAACTTCCGCGCCACCAGCGGCCATACGGCGACTGCCGGTTTTGGGCCAGGCCCCATCGACGCAATAGAGCGACCTCGCCGAATGGGGCAGCACCCCCCTGTTAGCCTTCCGCGTACTTGTACGGGCCAGGTGCGAGATCGACGCCGCACTGGAGAACCGCGTCATCTTTCGTTAGAGCTGCCCGAGAACCAGGCTGCCCCAGTTGACGAAACCAAGGACGGAGACACCCTGATATGACGGCTCCCGCCAGCACGCCGGAAAGTCTGATCCGCCGCTACTACGAGTGCGTCGACCGCCAAGACCCGGCAATGTTCGACCTGTTCCACCCGGCGATACGCTACAAGCGGCCCGGCTACCCCGTGATCGAGGGGATGTCCGAGCTCCGCGAGTTCTACACCAGCCGTCGCGTCATCGCGAAGGGCCAGCACTCCATCGAAGTGCTGTTCCACTCGGACCGCCAGGTGGCGGTCGAGGGGCGCTTCACCGGCACCCTCCGCGGCGGCTCGCAGGCCGACCTGTCCTTCAGCGACTTCTTCGACCTGACCGAAGAGGCGGGCACCGTCCTCATCGCCTCGCGCCGCACCTACTTCGACGACACCCGGGTGTGACGGGCCGCGGCCTCTCTGCCCAGGGTGCACGCAGGCCGTCACCAGGGCAGAGGGGCTCCGCCGGTCCCGCGGGACGGCGTCTCCCCGTCTCCCCTCTCCCCGCGCAGGCACCGGAGCGGTACGGGTCAGCCCACGCTGAAGGCCCCGCCCGGCGGCTCCGGCGAAGCCACCGCGTCCCCGTCGCGCACCACCCGCGCCGAACCCACCAGGCTCCGCAGCTCACCCCCGTGCACGACCCGCGCGGGAAACGCGTCGGCCCGGGCCCGCCGCACCAGCGCCTCGACGTCCAGCGGCGCGTGCGAGGCGACGAGCACGGCGTTGCCGAAGCGGCGCCCGCGCAGCATCGCGGGCTCGGCGATCAGGGCCAGCTCGACGAAGCACGCGGCGAACGTCGCCAGTTGGGAGCGCAGGAAGTCGAAAGGGGCGCCGTCGGCGAGGTTGGCCGCGTAGACGCCGTCCGCGCGCAGGACCCGGTCGACACCACGGGCGTACGCGTCGGACGTGAGGTGCGCGGGCACGCGCGAACCGCCGAAGACGTCCCCCACGATCACGTCCGCGCTGTCGGCGGGAGCCGCCTCCAGCCAGGCCCGGGCGTCCGTGCCGTGCAGGCGGATCCCCGATTCGGCGGGCAGCGGCAGGTGCTCGGCGACGAGTTCCAGCAGCGCCAGGTCGGCCTCGACGACGTCCTGCCCGGAGCCGGGGCGGGTCGCGGCGAGGTAGCGGGGCAGGGTGAGGGCGCCGCCGCCGAGGTGGACGGCGTCCAGCGGGCGGCCCGGCAGGGCGCGCGTGTCCAGGACGTGGGCGAGCCTGCGCGCGTACTCGAACTCCAAGTGGGTCGGCGCGTCCAGGTCGACGTACGACTGCGGGGCACCGTCGACGGTCAGGAGCCAGGCACGGGGCCGGTCCACGTCCGGCAGCAGCTTCGCGGTGCCGTGGTCGACGACGCGCGTGACGGGCACGGGCTCGGGCTCGGCCACGAGCCCGGACTCCGTCCCCGGCTCCGAATCCGGCTCCGGCTCCGGCTCCGGCTCCGGCTCCGGCTCCGGCTCCGGCACGGAACGCTGCTCGGCGTCGGATATCGACGTGGGGTCGGGGGCATCGGCGGGCTGTTCCACCGCCCCATTGTGCCCGCCCCCGCCCCCTCACGACCCCCGCCGAACACGGACGCACCCACCAGGAGCGGACCACCGACCGGAAGCGGACCTCCCGGCCAAGCGGCCCCACCGACCGGAAGCGGTCCCACCGGCCACGAGCGGACACCAGCCCCAAGCGGCCCCACTGGCCAGAAGCGGGCCAGCGGCCGAAAGGGAAGCGACCGAACGGAAGGAGGGCCCGGCCCCCTCGGGCCGAACCCCCCCTCACCGGAACCTCAGGCGACAGCCGTCACCGTGCCGGCGCCCACCGTCCGCCCGCCCTCGCGGATCGCGAAGCCGAGCCCCGGCTCCAGCGGGACGTCACGGCCGAGCTCCACGGTCATGGCGACCGTGTCGCCGGGGCGGGCCACGGCGGCCTCGCCGAGGTCGATGTCCCCGACCACGTCCGCGGTGCGGATGTAGAACTGCGGCCGGTAGCCCGTCACCACCGGCGTCGTACGACCGCCCTCGCGCGCCGACAGGACGTACACCTGCGCGGTGAAGCGGCGACTCGGCCGGACGCTGCCGGGGGCGGCGACCACGTGTCCGCGGCGGACTGCGTCGCGGGGCACGCCGCGCAGCAGCAGCGCCACGTTGTCACCGGCCTGCGCGGACTCCATGGATTTGCCGAACGTCTCCAGACCGGTGACGACCGTCTCCGTGTCGGCGCCCACGCCCCCGAGGACGTCGACGCGGTCGCCGACGCGGACCGTGCCGCGCTCGACGGCGCCCGTGACGACCGTGCCGCGACCGGTGATCGTCAGGACGTTCTCCACCGGCAGCAGGAACGGCGCGTCGACATAGCGCTCCGGCAGCGGTACGTACGTGTCCACGGCGTCGAGCAGCGCCTCGATCGCCCCCGTCCAACGGGGCTCGCCCGCCAGCGCCTTGAGGCCCGAGACCCGGACCACGGGCGCGGATTCGCCCCCGTACCCGTGCGCGGAGAGCAGGTCGCGCACCTCCAGCTCCACGAGGTCGGTGAGCTCCTCGTCGCCCGCGTCGGCCTTGTTCAGGGCCACGACGATGTGGTCGACGCCGACCTGGCGGGCGAGGAGCACGTGCTCGGCGGTCTGCGGCATGATCCCGTCGAGCGCCGAGACCACGAGGATGGCGCCGTCGAGCTGGGCCGCGCCCGTCACCATGTTCTTGACGTAGTCGGCGTGACCGGGCATGTCCACGTGTGCGTAGTGGCGCGTGTCGGTCTCGTACTCGACGTGCGCGATGTTGATGGTGATGCCGCGCTGGGCCTCCTCGGGCGCGCGGTCGATGCGGTCGAAGGGCACGAACGTGCCGGTGCCGCGCTCGCTGAGCACCTTGGTGATGGCGGCGGTCAGGGTGGTCTTGCCGTGGTCGACGTGGCCCATCGTGCCGATGTTCAGATGCGGCTTCGTACGGACGTAAGCGGTCTTGGACATGGCGGTTCCTTCTCCGGAACTCGAAAAGGTGAGGCCCGCGGCGCGCGGCCGTCGGGCGGGGACCCCTGGGGCCTGGCCGACCCTCCCCCTGAGGGGTCCGCCGGAATGTCCGGGGAGAGTCAGCTTCGGGCGCCGTCGAAGGGAACAGCGGCAGCCTTCGCAGCGACCGCGACCGCGGTCGGAGCTGTGGGAGAGGCGTGCCGGAACATGTCGACGATCATGGCTGACACAACGCGCCGCGTCGAATGATTTTCTGCGACGCACCGGTCACGTACGGCAGTTGTGGCCCATGGGCCTCACACATCCCCTGTGCCCCACGTGCCCTGAACGCCCCCGCAGCCCGTCAGCCGCCGATGTTCTTCAGGGCCTCGCGCACGGAGAGCGGCGACAGCGCGTCGCGGTGCCGCTCGACGAAGGCCCGTACCGCGTCCGGATCGGTCTTGGCGTACTCGCGCAGGCACCAGCCGACGGCCTTGCGGATGAAGAAGTCGGGGTGTCCGGCCTGCCGCGCGCAGTACGCGAAGAGGCGGTCGGTGTCCGTCCGCTCCTTGTAGCGCAGCTGGTGGAGCAGCGCGGTGCGGACCACCCACAGGTCGTCGTCGGCGCTCCACGCGTCCATGTCGGCCGCCAGCTCCGGATCGGCGGCGACGAGCCCACCGACGACGTGCGCGGCCAGCAGGTCGACGGTGTCCCACCAAGGGACGGTCGTCACGAGGTGCCGGGCCACCGGCAGGAAGCCGGACGAGCAGCGCTTCACGTACCGCCGCAGGTAGTCGACCGCGAAGTAGTGGTACTCGCGCTCGGGCAGCCGCCAGCACCGCAGCGCGAGCGCCGTGCAGTCGGCCTCGTCGGGGCGCGGGGTGCCCACGAGGACGGCTCGCGCGAGGTCCCTGCGCACCCCGGAGGGGAGGCCGAGGAACGGCGCGACGTCCTTCATGTACGCGCGCATCTCCGCGGCCCGGACCGGATCGACCGCCTCCGCATAGCTCGCGGTGAGCCGGTCCAGGACCGTGTCGGCCAGGGCGCTGCGCGGCACTGTGACGCTCATGAGACGCACCATACGGCGATCAGACGCATCCGTCGGTTAGTCTCCCCGGATGCTCGACACCGCTGCCACTCCGCCGCAGGGCCTCGCCGTGCGCTGCACCCGGGCGCTCCTCTCGCCGTGGTCGCGACTGTCCCTGCTCGTCCTGCTGCTGGCCGCGGCCGCCACGTGCGTGCTGCTCTTCGAGCCGCAGCGGCTGCTCGCCGACGGCTGGCCGCCGGAGCTGACGGGGACGGCCGCGGTGTGCGTGTTCGCGGTGGCGTACGGCACCTGCACGGTGGCTTTCGTGCCGCGGCCGCTGCTCAACCTCGCGGCGGGCGCGCTGTTCGGCTCGCAGGCGGGGCTCGCCGCGGCGGTCGCGGGCACGGTGCTCGGGGCGGGTGCCTCCTTCGGGCTCGGCCGGATCCTCGGCCAGGACGCGCTGCGGCCGCTGCTGCGCGGCCGCTGGCTGAAGGCGGCCGACGGCCAGCTCAGCCGCCACGGCTTCCGCTCGATGCTCGCGGTGCGCCTCTTTCCCGGCGTGCCGTTCGCGGCGGCCAACTACTGCGCGGCCGTCTCCCGCATGGGCTGGCTCCCCTTCCTCCTGGCCACGGCCGTCGGTTCGGTCCCGAACACGGCGGCGTACGTGATAGCGGGCGCCCGCGCCGACACCCCGACCTCCCCGGCGTTCCTGCTCGCGATGGGCTTCATCGCGGTGTCGGGCCTCGGCGCCGCGGCCGTGGCCTGGCGCAAGCGGCACCGCCTGCGCGGGAACTGACCGGGCTCAGCAGGGGCGCGGCCCCGGACGTCACACGGCTTCGAGGATGGTGGCGTTGGCGAGGCCTCCTGCCTCGCACATCGTCTGCAGGGCGTACCGCGCCCCGCGGACCCGCATGGCGTGGACGAGGGTGGTCATCAGGCGCGTCCCGCTCGCGCCGAGCGGGTGGCCGAGGGCGATGGCACCGCCGTGCGCGTTCACCTTCCGCTCGTCGACGCCGGTCTCCCGCAGCCAGCACAGGACGACGCTGGCGAACGCCTCGTTGACCTCGAACAGGTCGATGTCGTCGAGCGTCAGACCGGCCCGGCGCAGCACCTGCTCGGTCGCGGGCAGGATGCCGGTGAGCATCAGGAGCGGGTCGGAGCCCGCGACGGCGAAGCTGTGCAGCCGGGCGAGCGGGCGCAGGCCGAGCCGGGCGGCGTTCTCACTGGTGGTGATGAGCACGGCGGACGCCCCGTCGTTGAGGGGGCTGGTGTTCCCCGCGGTGACGGACCAGTCGATCTGCGGGAAGCGCTCGGCGAACGCCGGGTCCTCGTAGGCGGGCTTGAGCCCGGCGAGCACCTCGGGCGTGGTGGTGGGGCGTATGGACTCGTCGCGGGTGACGTGGCCGAGCGGCGCGACCTCCGCGTCGAAGAGGCCGCCCGCCCAGGCCCGGGCCGCCTTCTGGTGCGAGCCGGTGGCGAAGACGTCCATCTCCTCGCGGCTGATGGACCACTTCGCGGCGATGAGCTCGGCGCCGACGCCCTGCGGGACGAGCCCCTCGGGGTAGCGCTCGGCGATGCCGGGGCCGAAGGGGTCGGCGCCCGCGGGCACGTTCGACCACATCGGTACGCGGCTCATCGACTCCACGCCGCAGGCGATCGCCATGTCGTACGCGCCCGCGATCACGCCCTGCGCGGCGAAGTGCACGGCCTGCTGGGACGAGCCGCACTGGCGGTCGACGGTGGTGGCGGGCACGGACTCCGGGAAGCCCGCGGCCAGGGCGGCGTACCGGGTGGTGTTCATGGCCTGCTCGGCGACCTGGTCGACGCAGCCGCCGATCACGTCGTCGATCCGCGCCGCGTCGACTCCGCTGCGCTCGACGAGGGTGCGCAGGGTGTGGGCGAGGAGCTGGACGGGGTGGAGGTGGTGGAGGGAGCCGCCCGGCTTCCCCTTGCCGACCGGGGTGCGTACCGCTTCGACGATGACGGCGTCGCGCATGAGGGTGCCTCTCGGACAGGCCGGGCCGTGAGCCCGGCGGCCGTGGAATGAGTTTGAAAACTGGACGCACTTGCGTACTCCACGGTAACCAAGCGAGTTTGATTTTCCAACCCACCCGTAGACTGGCTTTCATGCCATCCACGAAGGGCCCCCGCCCCTGCGCCATCGCCGACACGCTCGCCCTGGTCGGCGAGAAGTACTCCCTGCTCGTCCTGCGCGAGGTCTTCCTCGGCGCCCGGCGCTTCGACCAGCTGGCCCGCAACACGGGCGCCCCGCGCGACGTCCTGACGGCCCGGCTGCGCCGCCTGGTCGAAGCGGGCGTCCTGGAGAAGGCCCGCTACAGCGAACGCCCCCAGCGCTTCGAGTACCGGCCGACACCGGCGGGCCTGGAACTGGAGTCCGTCCTCATGACCCTGATGGCCTGGGGCGACCGCCATCTGCGCCCCGACCAGGCCCCCCCGATGATCGTCGAGCACGCCTGCGGCCGGACACTCACTCCCGTGGTCACCTGCGCCCACTGCGGCACGGAGGTCCACCACGAGGACCTGACGGCACATCCGCAGGCGCCGGGGTGGACGGTTACGGGGCCTGTGGGGGTGTGAGCCAGGGCCGGGCGCGGCGGCGGTGACGGCGGGGCGGGCCTGCGGACGCAGGGCTCCGGGCGGGCGTCGGGCACGAGGGACGCCGAGCGAAGGGTGGGCCGGGGGCTGGCTTCGGGCGGCTGACGGACGGGCGGGCGGGCCACGGTCGAGCCCGTCGACGGCTGACGGCTGACGGCTGACGGCTGACGGCTGACGGCTGACGGCTGACGGCTGACGGCTGACGGCTGACGGCTGACGAACGAGCGGATGGCGAACGAGCGGATGGCGGACCGGCAGCCGACGGATGGCGGCGGCTGACGGGCGGCAGATGACGGACAGACGGCCGACAGGTGACGAATGACGGGCGCCGCAGTGCACAAATCACACGGGCGCAGCTCGACAAAGGCATTCGGCCGTCAAGGCGCGGCCCTCGCGAGGGGGCGTAACTTTGTGACGCTACGCTGCCCCCGGCGAGGCACGTGTTCCCCTGTAGCCCCACGTATTAGCTCCACGTAGCCCCATGCAGCTCCACCCCTCCTGCCCGACCACCACCCGCAGGCCGCACCACACCGCACCGCCCCTCGCCGCCCCGGCCCCCTTCACCGCTTCTGACCGCCACCACACGGGTCAGCGCACGATCAGTAACTGGACGGCGCAGTTCTCATGTCTTGGCTCGAATCGTTCATCCTCGGACTCGTCCAGGGACTGACCGAGTTCCTCCCGATCTCCTCCAGCGCGCACCTGCGGCTGACCGCGGCGTTCGCGGGCTGGCACGACCCGGGTGCCGCGTTCACGGCCATCACGCAGATCGGCACCGAGACCGCCGTCCTGATCTACTTCCGCAAGGACATCGGCCGCATCCTGCACGCGTGGTTCGGCTCGCTGGTGGGCAAGGTGCCGCGGTCCGACCACGACGCGCAGATGGGCTGGCTCGTGATCGTCGGTTCGATCCCGATCGGCGTGCTCGGCGTGACGCTCAAGGACCAGATCGAGGGCCCGTTCCGGGACCTGCGCCTCATCGCCACGACGCTGATCGTGATGGGCATCGTCCTCGGCTTCGCGGACCGCCTCGCCGCCCGCGACGAGGCCGGCGGGAAGCACCGCGCCGTGCGCGACCGCAAGGACCTCAAGCAGCTGAACATCAAGGACGGCCTCGTCTACGGGGTGTGCCAGGCCATGGCCCTGATCCCCGGTGTCTCCCGCTCCGGCGCGACCATCAGCGGCGGCCTCCTCATGGGCTACACCCGCGAGGCCGCGGCCCGCTACTCCTTCCTGCTCGCCATCCCGGCCGTCCTCGCGTCGGGCGCGTACGAACTCAAGGACGCGGGCGAGGGCCATGTCTCCTGGGGTCCGACCATCTTCGCGACGGTCATCGCCTTCGTCGTCGGCTACGCGGTCATCGCGTGGTTCATGAAGTTCATCACGACCAAGAGCTTCATGCCCTTCGTCTACTACCGCATCCTGCTGGGCATCGTGCTGTTCGTGCTGGTGGGGATGGGTGAGCTGAGCCCGCACGCGGGCGAGTCCGCCGACTAGCCGCTGGAGCCGGTCAGGGCCTCCACGAGCCCGTCGCCCTTGATCGGCTCCCAGTCGGCTCCCAGCCGTCCACCCCCGAGCGTCACGAAGGCCCTGGGTACTGGTCGTCGACCGGGCACGGGGCCTCATGCCAGACCGCCGCGGCTCCGGCGCCCGATGCCGAGTCCTTCGGCAGCGTCTCCGTCCGCTCGCCCGGCCGGATCGGCTCGTCGCACCGCCAGCACAGCCGCGATCCCTGGCTCACGCGTCCTCACTTCCTGCCGGGTACACCGACAGATCCCGCAAGCGGCGGCCGAGCTCGCTCACCCGCATCGCGGCGACGAGCGGGCTGGCCGACGGATCGGGCTCGACGCCTCCCGACAGCAGTGCGTCGCGGGTCGCGTCGATCACTCGCTGATGCGCGTACCAGGCGCGGCTCCGCACCGGCACGCGGGCCATGGCCCGTTCCGCGCCCGGCAGGCGGAGGCGGATCTCGGCGACGAGGCGCCGGTGGATCGTGGCTGTCTCCGCCGGAGAGGGCAGCGTGCCGCAGGCGGACATGGCCGCCTCCAAGAGGCCGTCGAGCCCGGTCCCGTCCGGGGTGAGCGTCATGACCGGACCCCCACCGCGAGGGAGTCGACGCCCGCCCACGCGGCCAGCGCGCGCAACACGACGGCCAGGCGGCGCTCGCCCAGGGGCAGGACGCGGTCGAGGAGGACGTGGCGTCCCAGTGCGATGGCGAGGACCACCTCCATGAAGGCGTACTCGCCATCAGAAAGCTCCATCTCCGCCAGGCGCAGGGACAGGTGGGTCCAGTCCGCGTACGCGCTGCCCTCGGTCTGTACGACCAGGACGCGTTGCATGGCGGGCCGCGCCAGGAGTTCGTGCTCCTCGATGAGCATCGTCACCGCGATGCGGTCGAGCTCTCCGGCGCCCCAGGCCCGGAGGCGCTCCACGACGGGCGCGGGAGCGGGTGGTGTGGGGTCGTGGTGCACGGTCATCCGAATGCCTCCGCGGGAAGTCTGGGGCCGCCCAGGGCGAGCCGGTCTGTCGTCGGGGCGCTCCAGCCAGAAGCGGCCGCAGAGCGGGGAGCCCGTGGGCGGTACGTGGGGAATCCAGCCCGGTGGGCGGACGGTGAGCGCGCGTACGTCGCTGAACTCCTCCGCAGCGTCCAGCACGAGGGCCGGCTCGGTGGCGAGCCGGTGTGTGCCGCTGGCGGGAGAACGAGGCCGCCCATGTCCCGGACCTTGCGCACGCTCTCGGAGCACGGGGAACTGGAGGCCAGCTACGCGTCGGCTGTGCCGCAGTGTGCGGCGCGCGTCGGTGCGTGCATGACCAGCACGTTAGGACGCCAGCGAAGGCCGCCGGTGATCGATTGCACGTGATTGCGAATACCGACGGGCCGCTTGCGGCGGATTCCTCAGAAGACGTCGAGCGCAGCTCGTGCACGGCCGATCAGTCGCCGGGCCGCAGGGCCGCCCGAGGCCGACTCCGCCAGCCAGTCCCACGCCCGCTCGTACACCGCGATGTCCTCATCGCCCGTGAGCCACAGCTCCTCGCTGATGGTCTCGACGATGACAAGGCGCCGGTCGTAGATCCAGAAAGCGTGCGGGGCCGTACGGCGCAGCTGGGCGCCGAACGGAATGATGCCCAGGTCGATACGCCGCTGGCCGACGAGGTTGTACAGGCGGTCCAACTGTTCGGCCATCACGTCCGCCGGGCAGGGGCGATGGTAGAGAGCGGCTTCGCAGAGCACGAAGTGGAAGCTCTTCGCCGGGTCCCGAAGCGTTTCCTGCCGACGCATCCGCGCCTCTACGGCGTCCTCCGTTGTCGGCGGGATCCCACGAAACTCGGCGAGTCCGTCGAAGACGACACGTGCGTACTCCGGCGTCTGGAACAGGCCCGGGATCCGCGATACTTCGAGGCCGCGGATCTGTCTCGTCGCGTCGGTCAGCTTGACCCCGACCTCCTGCCGCCCGCGGTGCCCGCCTGCGAGCTGCCGCCGCCAGGATCGGTGTCGCTCCTTCATTCCCAGGGCGGCCAGCAGCCCGTGCAACTCCGCGGTGACATCAGGTCGACCGACTGTCCGGGCCCACGCAGAGAGGTCCTCGCGCGTCGGGGTCTGTTTGCCGTTCTGGAGCCGCGAGACCCGCGATGTCTGCCACCCGAGCCGCGCGGCGATCTCCTTGCCTTCCATACCAGCCTCGACGCGCAGCTCTCGGAGGCGCGCGCCGAGGGCCTCTCTGGCTGTCTGGAAGTCCGTGCTCACGTCGGCGAACGTACCTTCTCGATGAACTCGGTGGTACGGATCGCGTGGTGCCAGGCCGCGTCCCGGGCCTGACACGCGGCAAGGACGTCGGCCGGGTGTTCGGTGACGTACACACCCAGGGTGGTGTCCTCGTCGTCGAAGGCGAACCGCGCGAGGACCTTCGAGTCGAACAGCCAGAAGTCGAAGTCCGGCAGCCGGAGGCGCGCGGCCTCGGCCCGCGTGAGGTTCCGGATGTCCTCGCCTGCCGCGACATTGCCGAGTCCGCTGGCGAGGAGGAACTGCTGCCCCTGGGTGGGCGGTTCGTCGACGAGCCGCACTCGCTCGAATCGTTTGCCCTGCGCGGTCTGCTCGCGGACGTTCGTCCGCCAGGCGTTGTCCGGCTCTGACGCGACGTCCTCACCCGCGAGGAACCTCTGCCACTTCGGGCTCTTGCGGTCGGAGGCGTAGCCCCGGCGTGTCTCCAGACGCCAGGCGGTGTGGCGGAACTCGCTGAACAGATGGGAAATCTCCGTGAACGGCACCAGTTCAGGCACAGCAGCGCGCGGGGCGTACCGGCTGAGCAGCGAGCGCGGCACGCGTACGAAGGTCTCGGACTCCTTCACGTCGCGGAGTGCGGCGAGGTGCTGGGGGTCGGTCTCACGGTCGCCCTGGACGAGGATCTCGTCGGTTCCCTCGATCTCGTAGAGGGTGGGGCAGTCGCCGTCGTCACTGGTGGTGCCGATGAGCCTGAGCGTCATGTGGCCCTCCGTCTCCGCTGGTTGAGACACCAGAATGCGCGCGAGTCGGCAGGCACGCTCGCGGATTGCGATCGATTGCTCACGCAGGCTGACCCGGCTCGATTGCGGGCAACCTGGCAGGAGGTCGGTGCCGGTTGTCAGTGCCACCGCCTACGCTGGCAAGCATGCCCCCCAGCTCCCAAAACCCCGCCCCCGTGCGCCCCGCCGCGGTCGTGAACGAGGACATCCGTGCCCTCTGGGCAGGGCAGGGCGGAGACCCCCGGGTCAGGCTCTCGGCTGCCCAACGTGTGGTGTACGAGCGCCTGTTGATCGAGTGGGGAGCCGCGGTGCGCGCGGACGTCGTGGCGGCCGCCTGACCGGGGCTCGCCGCAGCGGCCGCCAGGGGCCCGGACCGCTGCGCCCGCGGGCTCGCCGCAGGGCCCTCACTTCACGTCGCCCGTGAAGATCGCCGTCTCCGTCTCGAAGTCCGGCGACACCTCGATCTGCACCGTCCTCTCCGCCTTCGGCACCGCGCACGCCCACGTCACGGTGAGGGACCGGCCCGCGAGGAGCCGCGTCAAAGGGCCGCCGTTCAGTCCCCGCTCGGAGTCGATGACCAGTTCGCCCTCCTTGCCGTCCTCGCCGTACGCGCAGTTCACGGAGAACGCCGTCGTGTCGACGGTCGACGTACCGCCGTTCTCCACCTGCACATCGAACTTCAGGTACGGCGTGCTCTCCGGCGCGGCGGTCGAACTCGACGTGCCCCGCGAGAACGTGGACAGGCTGACCGCCACGTCGTTGCTGTAGGTGACGGTGTCGTTCAGGCCGAACACCTGGGGCTCGTCGTCCTCCGGCTCCGGCTCGTCCTCCGCCGGTTCCTCGTCCTCGGCGAACACCTCGTCGGACGCTTCCGATTCGGTCGTGCGCGTGCTCTCCGACTTCTTGTCGTCGTCGCGGCTGTTGACGACGAAGACCCCTGTGCCGACGACCGCCGCGATCACTGCTGCGGCCGACCCGATGATGACGGCGTTGGTACGACTCTTCTTCTGAAGCGGCGGCTGCGGCTGCGGCGGGAGTGAGGGCATCGGTGGCGTGGTGTTGCTCATGTGTCCCCTTGGCGGTTGCGCTGTGTCTGCGCATGATGCGACTTGCGTGAGCGGCGCGAGGGAGAAGTACCTGATTCGTGACATGGGGCAGCCGCGAGCTGAGCGCGCAGCGCGCGTATCGAGCATCAAGTAGGTCGAGGAGTTCGCCGTGTCGCCCGGCATGCACAGGGCGCGGCCGAGGCCGGGATCGTCCCGGCCGTGCGCCGCGGTTGCCACGGCGTCGTGCTTCTTGGCACCGTACTCGACGGCACCGACAGGGCTCAGGGGTGTGGATACGCCTGGCTGGTGCGGGAGTTCGGCCGTGCGACAGCGATGGCTCGTTCGGGGGGGCAGTGTGTGGATCACGCTTGTGGCGACCTTGTGCGGTACGGCTGCCGGTGTCGCTTCGACGGTCGTCGCTGATCGGGTGCGGTGGAAGCGGGACCGGGCCGACCACCAGCGGGACCGGCAGGTGGAGGTCTGCGTGGAGTTCCTCCGGGCGCTGATGCGCGCCTACGAAGGGCTCTACGACGTGGCCTGTCGCGAGGACCGGGCCGCCGACAGGAACTACGGCACCGTCAGGGACCTCATGGCCGACGCGGGCACCGCGGATTCGCGGCAGCTGCTGCTGGTCACCGCGCCGTCGCACGTCACGATGGCGTGTGAGCGCGCGTTCGCCGTACTCCGGGACCTCAGGGACGCCGTGGGCAGGGGCCTGACCGTGGACACGAGCGCGTACCAGGAGGTCGACGGGCGGTTCAGGGAGGCGCTGCACGACTTCCGTGTCGAGGTCCGGCGCAGCCAGGGCCTCGCCGACGCGGAGGACATACGCCGTCCGCGGACCCCTCCGTACACGATGGTCCCTGCCCCGTCCGCGGGCAGTCTGCCGCCGGCGCCCGCCCGGCTCCCGGGAGCGAACAGCTGACGCTCCGGGCCTCACCAGCACCGGACCGGGGGCTTTCCCCTGCATCCACCCCAGGGTTACATTGCGTATGAGGCGTGGTCAGGAAAGCAGCCGCTCTGCGGCTTTCGTCCCCAAAATCTCCCGCCACCCCTTCCCCTTCCCTCCCCCTCTTCCCTCCCCTTCCTCTCCGTTCCTCTCCCCTCCCCTCTCCTCCCTTCCTCTTCCCTCCGCAGCCACCCTTCCCGTGCGCAGGTCCGGTGACCGACTGAGAAAGGAGCGTTGAGCCGCGATGCCCGAGCAGGAGCGTGAGGAACGGCTCGCCGCCGCCTTCGTCGAGCTCGCCGACGCGTTCGTCGACGACTTCGACGCCATCAGCTGCCTTCAACTGCTCGCCACGCGCTGCGTCGACCTCCTGGACGTCGCGGCCGCGGGCGTCGTCCTGTCCGCGCCGGAGGGCGAGTCCCTGGAGGCATCCGGGTCCGACGAACACAGCCGGCGCCTGGAGAGGTTGGGCGTCGAGTGGGGCGAAGGGCCGGGGCTCGACTGCTTCCGCTCCGGCCGGGTGGTCGACGGCGCGCTCCTGGCGAACGGCCGCCCGCACGCGAGCTGGCCCCGGTTCGCCCCGCACGCGCTCCTGTCCGGCTTCACCTCCGTCACGGCCACGCCCCTGCGGCTGCGAGGGCGGACCATCGGCGCGCTCAGCCTCTTCCGCGGGCAGCCGGAGACGCTGCCGCTCGCCCAGCTCCGGCTCGCCCAGGCCTTGGCGCGGCTGGCCACCATCGGGATCCTCCAGCAGCGCGCCGCACACCGGCAGAGCGTCATCGTCAGCCAGCTGGAGACGGCCCTGCACTCCCGGGTGGTCATCGAGCAGGCCAAAGGCGCCCTGTCGCACCGCCACCGGATCAGCGTGGACGAGGCGTTCACGCTGCTGCGCGGGCACGCGCGCTCCCAGCGGCGGCTGCTCACCGCGGTCGCCGAGGAGGTGCTGAACGGGACGACGGACCCGCCCCTGCCCCGGACGGAGACCACCGACTGACCGTGCCTCGACTGAGGACCGCGCCGCGCCTCGGCTGAGGACTCAGTGGACGACGGACACGATCCGGCCCACTGCCTCGACGAGTCGGCGGTCACCGCTCGTCCGGGCACCGGCCAGGGCGGCGGCCGGGGAGGTGCCGCGGGTGCACAGCCGCCACGCGGCCTCCGCGTCCAGCACCACGACGGCGGCGGGCCGTCCGGCGTCCGGCAGGGCCAGGGACCAGCGGTCCCCCGTGGCGGTAGCCGTCCACGCGCCGCCGGACGGACCGTCGACACGCACCTGCACCTGGGTGCCGGCGGGCGCCTCCGTGTGTCGCAAGGTGTGCGGCAGCGCCCGCATGAAGGTGTCGAGGACCACGCCGAGGAACCGCGGGTCGGAGTCGCTGTCCCGGCCCACGGCGTGGCGGAGCTGCTGGCGGTGGGTCCAGAACTCGGTGAACTCCCGCGCGCAGTCGAGCCACATCGGCGCCGGGTCGGCCCCCGCCCAGGACACCCCCAGCGAGGCGGCGTCGGGGTCCGCGGTCTCGAAGAGGCGGGTGACCTGCGCGCCGACCAGGTCCAGGGTGTCGGTGAGGGCGGCGGGGCTCACGCGCGCCCAGGCGTCGACCCACTCCTGGTTGACGCGGTGGATGAACGCTTCAAGGCTCTCGCCGGGCGCGGGGCGCGGCCCTCCCTCGTGGTGGTCACGGTCGCGGGCGAGGCGTCCGTAGCAGTCGCCGACGAGGTGCGCGGCGAGATCGCGCACGGTCCAGCCCGGTACGGCCTCCCGGCCCCAGTCCGCGGGCTCCAGAGCGCGCAGCGTCGCCAGCAGTGCCGCGTGCTCGGCGGCGAAGAGCGGGCGGGCGTCGATCGGGGTGCCGAGCCACGGCAGGTCCAGGGCGGTGACGGGTCGGGAAGCCATGCGCCAAGCCTGGACCGGCGGTCGCCGACCGGCCACTGAATATCGCGTTCCGGTCATCCGGCCCGGCTGGGGCGGGGCCGCCGCGCGATCCGCGCTTCGGCCGCCCTCCGCTGGGCACCTATACGGCCTGACGCGAAGCACCTACACGGCCTGACGCAAGCCGGAAGGCCCACCACGAGGTCCGACCCGCCCACCCGGAGGTCCCGCCCACCAGGAGGTCCGCCCCATGTCCATCCTCGGCACATCGCGCGCCCGTGCCCGGCGCGCGGCGGGTTCCGTCCCGCCGTCTCCGCTGCCGCCGCTGCACGTCCTGCGGCTGCCCGCCGCCGGTCCTGAGGACGTCGTCGTGGACGGCGCGGGCCGGGTGGTCACCGGCACGGCCGACGGCCGGATCCTGCGCGTCACGCTGCCGGGGCCGGGGTACGGGGGCCGGGTGGAGGAGCTGGCCCGCACCGGCGGCAGGCCGTTGGGCCTCGAACCGCTTCCCGACGGGCGGCTGCTCGTCTGTGACGCGCACCGGGGGCTGCTGCGCGCCGCCCCGGAGGACGGCGGCCCGGTCGAGGTCCTCGCCGACGCGGTCGCCGGGGAGCCACTGCGGTTCTGCAGCAACGCGACCGCCGCCCCTGACGGCACCGTGTACTTCACGGTGTCCAGCCGCCGCTACGGCCTCGACGACTGGCGGGCCGACATCGTCGAGCACGTCGGCACCGGCCGCCTGGTGCGGCTCGCCCCGGGCGGCGAGCCCGAAGTGCTGCTCGACGGGCTGCACTTCGCGAACGGGGCGGTCCTCGCGCCCGACGCGTCGCACGTCACCGTGGCCGAGACCGGTGCCCGCCGCCTCACCCGGTACTGGCTCACAGGGCCGCGGGCGGGACGGAGCGACCCGTTCGTGGAGGACCTGCCGGGCTTCCCCGACAACCTGTCGCGCGACGAGGACGGAACGCTGTGGGTCGCCCTTGCCGGGCCGCGCGAGCCGCTCCTCGACCAGTTGCACCGGGCGCCCTCGGCCGTGCGCCGCGCGGCCGCCGCTGCCGCCCGCCGCGTGCCCGTGCCGCCGCGCCGGGTGCTGCGCGTCATGGCCTTCTCTCCCGGGGGTGAGACCGTGCACGACCTGGCCCGCAAGGGCGCCGGCTACCGCATGGTCACCAGCGTCAGCGCCCGCGCCGGGACCCTCGTCCTGGGCAGCCTGGTGGAGCCGGGCATTGCCGTGTGCGCGCTGCCGCCCCCGAGGACCTGAGCAGCGCACGCACCTCCGACGTACGTACGTACACATACGTACACACTTGCTGTATCAGCAACAGGGTTTGCCCAAAGCGCGCGGTGCTGCGCATGGTCGTCGTGGAGGTGGTCACGATGACCGATCAGCTGAACGACAGCTACGACGTGGTGGTGGTCGGCGGCGGTGCCGCCGGACTGAACGGGGCCCTGATGCTGGCCCGCGCGCGGCGTTCCGTGGCGGTGCTCGACGCGGGCGCCCCGCGCAACGCCCCCGCCGACGGCGTGCACGGGCTCCTGGCCAGGGAGGGGATGCCGCCTGCCGAACTGCTGGCGCGCGGCCGGGCGGAAGTGCGCGGGTACGGCGCGCACGTCGCGTCCGCCACCGTGACCGCCGCGACCCGCGACGGGGCGGGCTTCGAAGTGGCGCTCGCCGACGGCCGTACGGTCCGGGCGCGGCGGCTCCTCGTGGCCACCGGCCTCGTCGACGAGCTGCCGGACGTGCCGGGGCTGCGCGAGCGCTGGGGCCGGGACGTGCTGCACTGCCCGTACTGCCACGGCTGGGAGGTCCGCGACCGGGCCGTCGGGGTCCTGGCGAGCGGGCCGATGGCGGTGCACCAGGCGCTGCTGTTCCGGCAGTTGAGCGACGACGTCACGTTCTTCACCCACACCGCCGCCCCGCTGTCCGACGAGGACGCGGAGCGCCTCGCCGCACGCGGCATCCGTGTGGTGGACGGCGAGGTGGCGGGCCTGGAGATCGCGGCCGACCGCCTCGTGGGGGTGCGGCTGCGCGACGGCACGGCGGTCGCCCGCGAGGCGCTCGCGGTCTCGACGCGGGTCGTGGCGCGCGCCGGTTTCCTCTCGGCGCTCGGGCTGCGGGCGACGGAGCACCCGCTGGGCATCGGCGCGTACGTCTCCTGCGACGCCACCGGCCGCACCGAGGTGCCGGGCGTGTGGGTCGCGGGCAACGTGACCGACCTGTCCGCCCAGGTCGGCGGGGCCGCCGCGGCGGGCGCCGCGGCCGGGGCCCAGATCAACGCCGACCTGGTCACCGAGGACACCCGGCTGGCCGTCGAGGCCCGGCGGAACGGGTCACCGGCGGGCGCGGTTCTCAGAGCGTCATGAGGGTGAGCTCAAGAGCCTGGAGCGGGCGGGCGGCACGCCGCTCGTCGAGCACACGCCGCGCGGGGCCCGCCTCACCCCGGCGGGCCGGGCCTTCCTGCCCGGCGCCCGGCACGCCCTCGTGGGCGCCGAACGGGCCACCGGCGCCGCCCGCGCCGTGGCGGACATGGTCCACGGCGAGCTGCACCTCGCCGCCGTCCTCAGCGTCGCCCTGGGCGTGGTGCCCGGCGTCCTGGCCGCCTGGCACCGCGAGCACCCCCGCGTCGACGTGGTCCTGCACGAGTACGCCGACCTCGCCTCCTTCGCCCGCGCCCTGACGGACGCCACGGCCGACGTGGCCATCGGGCCGCTGCCGGAGGGCTGGGAGGGGCCCCATCACCCGCTGGACGCGGAGGAGTTCGTCGCGCTCGTCCCGCCCGGCGACCCGCTGGCCGGGCGCGTGTCCGTGCGCCTGGAGCAGCTGGCCGAGCGCCCCTGGGTCCAGTACGGGCCGACGCACGCCCTGTCCGCCACGGTCGAACTCCTCTGCTCCGAGGCCGGGTTCACCCCGCACGCCGCGATCCGCTCGACCCGGACCGCCGCCGTGCCCCGGCTCGTCGCCGCCGGGGTCGGCGTCGGCCTCGTACCCGCGAACGCGCTCACCCCCGACTTCCCGGGCACGGCGCTGCGGCTCACTCCGCGCAGGCGCCGGCCCCTGGCCGTCCTCACCCGCCCCGGGCCCCACCCGCTGATCGCCGAGTTCGTCGCCACCACCCGTCGGCACGCCCGCCTGACCCCCGACCACCTGGCCGAACGACTCGCCTAGGCGCCCTTCCCGCACCCGCGTGAGGCGCGCGGAGCCGTCCCGCACCCTTGCGCGATTGACGCGCCCATGCCACTTTCCTTGCTCGGTACGTCCCACACGTACCGCGGTACGTCACACGTCACCGTCAAAGGAGACCCCCCACATGAGACGCACCACCAGTGCGCGCCTCGTCCTGTCCGCTCTCCTCGTCACCGGCTCCCTCGCCATCGGCGCGTCCCCCGCCGGCGCGCAGAGCGAGCCGCCGACGCCCTCCGCGGCCCAGGTCAACGCCCTCGACGCCAAGGTCAAGCGGCAGTTGGGCGACGACAGCGCCGGTACGTACGTCGACCGGAGGACCGGGAAGCTGGTCGTCACCGTCACCAGCGAAGCGGCCGCCGAGCGCGCCCGCGCGGCGGGCGCCACCCCGCAGCGGGTGCGGCGGAGCGCCGCCCGGCTCGACTCCGCCATGGACGCCCTGGAGTCCCGCGCGAAGATCACCGGCACCTCCTGGGGCATCGACCCGCGCACCAACCAGATAGCCGTGCAGGCCGACAGCTCGGTCTCGGCCCGCGACCTGGCCCGGCTTCGCCGGGTCGCCGACTCGCTCGACGGCGCCGTACGCGTCAGCCGCGTGCCCGGCACCTTCAAGCGCGAGGTCGCGGGCGGCGACGCCATCTACGGCGGCGGCTCCCGCTGCTCGGCCGCCTTCAACGTGACCAAGGGCTCCACCCGGTACTTCGTCACCGCGGGGCACTGCACCAACCTCAGCGCCAACTGGTCGGCCACGTCCGGCGGCGCGGCCGTCGGCGTGCGCGAGGGCACCAGCTTCCCGACCAACGACTACGGCATCGTCCGCTACACCAACGGCTCGAACCCGGCGGGCAACGTCAACCTCTACAACGGCGGTTACCAGGAGATCTCCTCCGCCGCCGACGCCGTCGTGGGCCAGTCGCTCCGCAAGAGCGGCTCCACCACCAAGGTGACGAGCGGCACCGTCACCGCCGTCAACGTCACCGTGAACTACGGCGAAGGACCCGTCTACGGCATGGTCCGCACCACCGCCTGCTCCGCGGGCGGCGACAGCGGCGGCGCCCACTTCGCCGGGACGGTGGCCCTCGGCATCCACTCCGGCAGCTCCGGCTGCACCGGCACCAACGGCTCCGCCATCCACCAGCCGGTGCGCGAGGCCCTCGCCGCGTACGGCGTCAGCGTGTACTGACGCCGTACGCGTACGACAGTGACGGCATGGACCTGACCCGTCAGGCCGTGAGCCGCGCCTCCAGCGCCAGGACCTCCTCCGCCGCCCGCACGGCGTCCGGGCAGGCGACGGCGATCAGCCCCCAGTTGCCCGGCACGGACGTGAGGGCCCGGGCGTACGACGTGGGGGTGCGGTGGTCGACGAGGCGGCGCAGGCGGGGCAGGTCCATGTCGGACGCGGGGCGGATCACCTTGGTCGCGGCGGAGATGCCCGTCCCGCTCCCGGCGAGGGCGCCGAGCGCGGTGCGGCTCTCCTCAAGGAAGGCGTGCAGGTAGTCGGCGCCGCACGCGGAGAGGTTCAGGTCCTGCATGGCCACCAGGGGCGTGTCCCCGAAGCGGCCGCCGACGCGCGCGATCGCGAAGTCGACGCCCCCGTTGATCAGGCCCCGGCCCTGGAAGAGCCGCACGAAGTCGGCCATGGCGCGCCGGACCCGCGCGTAGTGGTCCCGGGTGATGCCGAACGCGGCGTGGGTGGCCTCGTCGAGGAAGACGTTGCCCTCCCACATGGTGCCGTTCAGGAACTGCAGGGCCATGCCGTCGGCGAGGGCCCCCGCCCGCACGTGCACCGACGGCGCGAGCAGGAACTCGTGGCCGGTCACGGCGTGCCGGAGGTAGTCGGCGTGCGCCTCCAGGAGGTAGTCCTCACCGGAGTGGGCCGCCTGCCGGGCGAGGGCGGCGAGCACGTCCGGGTCGTCGAGGGGCACCCCGACGTGGATGCGCTGCCCCGTGCCGCCCCTGACGGGTTTCAGACAGCCCAGGCGCAGCCCGTGACGCTCCCTCAGGAGCTGTGCGGCGAGGAAGAGCTGGGCGGCGAAGGCGTCCCGCGCGCCGTGCGCGTGGCCGTTCGCGAGCGCCTCGTCGCCGGTGGCGTCCGGCACCCGGACGTCACCGGGAGTTGTCCGGATCCCGTCGTCCGCTGCGGTGTCCCCCGGCCCGCCGTCCCAGACGACGGTGTACCCGGGAAGCCGCGGCACGGCCAGGCCGAACACGCGGTACAGCGGCGTGAGTTCCGTCTCCTCGTCGAGCGCGTCGAAGGGGTCGCGCCCGGGCGGCGGCGCCGGGAGGTCGTGGGCCGCGCGGGCGGCGGGGTGCAGGACCGCCTTGTGCCCCCACTCCTCGGTGATCTCGGGGGCGTTGGCCTCGACCAGGAGGCGGTCGACGCCCGCGACCCGTTTGAGCCACAGGAGCAGCACCCGCATCGGCTCGTCCAGCGCGTAGACGCGGACGACGCAGGCGGGATCCGCGCGCAGCCGGTCGATCGCCGGGCCGAGGATCCGCGACCAGCGGTCGGCGGGGCCGTCGGCCAGCCGCAGCAGGGCGTGGCTGAGGTGGAAGTGGTCGTGGTCGGGGACCACGACCACCGGGCGGCCCGCCGCCGCCTCCTTCCAGGGCGCCGTCCTGCCGATGAGCAGGTCGTCCGCGTGCGCCAGACAGACCGAGCGGGCCTCCAGGATCGTGGGCCAGTCCTCGGCGGGCTCACCGGCGGCGAGGCTCTCCAGGGCGCCCTCGAACATGCGCTTGGCCATGGGCGGCGAGTACGCCACGATGCCGGGTCTGTCGCGGGTGGCACCGGCCGGGCGCAGCTCCTCGCGGGCGGCGGCCTCGACCTCGGCGGGACCGAGCCCGAGCAGCCGCCGGCAGATGTGCGCGAACTCCCGCGGCGCGATGCCCGCCGGGCCGACGTGGAACCCCGTCCACGGCACGACGCGGCCGTCCGGCAGGGCGACCTCCCAGCGCTCACTGGCCGGGTGGACCGCCCGGCTCTCCACCGTCGACACCAGCAGCCTCCTGACGTGAGCCCTGCCGCCAGGCACAGGCTGTAGCGGGCGGCGTCCCGTTGTGTGCTGCGTGCTGTGTGCAGTGTTGCCCAGAACCCTGCCGTGGGTCACCACGGCCATCAGGGCATTCGGCGGCCTTTGGCGCGTTGTGCTCCCCCGGCGGCCGGGGCGGCGGCCGCGGCACGGGCGGACCGCCAGTCCGTGGCGTCCAGGAAGTGCACGTCGTAGCGGTCCTGTTCGGGCAGCAGGCTCTCGAAAGGGTCCAGGCCGTGCTGGACGCGGCCGAGGGACCGGAAGTAGTCGAAGCGGTCGACGCCCGGCGTGAGCACCGCGAGCAGATCGGCGCTCGCCCCTGCGGCGGCGCCGAAGGCGTGCGGCATCCCGGGCGGCACGACGACGAGCCCGCCGCGCGCCACGGTCTCGAAGGCGCCGTCCAGGTGGAAGTCCAGCGTCCCGTCGAGGACGTAGAACAGCTCCGTCGACAGGGCGTGCAGATGCGGCCGGGCGCCGTCGGCTCCGTCGGTGAGCGTCAGCCGGTTGACGCCCAGGGAGCCGCCGGTGGCCGCGGCGTCGGCGAGCAGCTCGAAGCCGCCGCCGTGCGGCAAGGGGACGCGCTCGGCGGTGCCGGGCCGTACGACCAGGGCTTCGGCGGTGCGCTTGCGATCGGTCATCGGGGCTCCTCGGGTGCGGTCGACCGCCGTGCGGTCAGCGCGCTCTGCGCGGAACCCATTCGACCCGGGGAACAAGCCGCGTACCAGAAGCAGTTGCCACCTGCAGAAATCATCGATCGTGATGAATCGGCCGCGCGGGACCGGAAGGGGCGGATGAGCCGTGGAACTGCGTCAGCTCCAGTACTTCGCGGCGGTCGCCGACGAGGGCGGCTTCAGCAGGGCCGCCGAGCGGCTCGGCATCGTCCAGTCCGCGGTGAGCCAGCAGGTGCGCCGCCTCGAGCGCGAGCTCGGGGTACGGCTCTTCCGGCGCACCACGCGGCACGTCGAACTCACCGGCGCGGGCGAGCGCCTGCTGCCCGAGGCCCGCGCGGTGCTCGCCGCGGCACGGCGCACCCGCCAGGTCGCGGCCGACCTCGCGGCGGGCGACGCGCCGCTGCGCCTCGGCACCGTGCAGGGCCCCGGCGACCGGGTCCACCGGCTCCTGGCGGACCTCGCGGCCGCGGCGCCCCTGCTGCCCGTCCGGCTGCGGCGCCTGGGGCTCGCGGAGCGGCTCGCCGCGGTGCGCTCCGGCGAGCTGGACGCGGCCCTCGTCCGGGCGGCGGACGCGGCCCCGGGCCTCGAACTCCTGCCGGTGTGGAGCGATCCGCTGTACGTGGCGCTCCCGGCGGGGCACCGGCTCGCGGGCTGCTCGCCGCTGCGCCTGGAGCAGCTCGGGGAGCTGCCGCTGCGCCTCGCGCCGCGCGAGCAGAACCCGCCGTTCCACGACCTGGTGACCGGCGCGCTCCGGGCGGCCGGAGCCGGGCCGCCGCTCGGACCGCCCTTCACCACGCTCCAGGAGACGCTGGCCGAGATCGGCGCGGGCGCCCCGTCGTGGACGGTCTTCTACGAGGTGGCGGGGGTGCCGTCGTTCCCCCGCGTGGCCGTGCGGCCGCTCGCCGCCCCGGCCGTGACGACGTACGTGGCGGTGCGTCCGGGCGCGCCGGGTCCGGCGCTCCGGCGGCTGCTTGAGGTACTGCCCGCACGGTGACCGTGCGGTGACCGCGTGGCGACCGTGGGCGGGCTGTGGGCGGGCCGTGGGCGGGCCGCCTCAGACGGTGCTGCCCGCGCGCTCGTGGTGCCGCTGGTAGTGCCCGCGCCAGCGCGGTGTCGCCGCGCCGCCCATGACCGTCATCACCACGTCGTGCGCGAGTGACTCCGTCACGGGCAGGTGGCCGAAGAGCACGCGGTGGTAGGTGGTGGCGCCGAGCATGTCCAGGAGCAGGCCGATGTCGGCGTCCTCCCGGATGTCGCCGCGCTCGATGCCCCGGCGAAGCGCCGCCTCGGTCGTGGCCCTGCGGGGCTGGAAGACCGTCTCGGTGAACACGCGGTCCAGCTCCGGGTCGTCGGCCAGTTCGGCCACGAGCGCGGGCAGCGTCCGGCGCCCGAGGGTGCCGCCGAAGGCCTGGCTGAGGGTCTCGATGCCCAGGATGAGGTCGCAGTGCGTACAGCCGGTGTCGGGGGTGGGCGCGGTCCCCATGGTCTCGGCGAGGGCGGCGATCACGAGGTGCTGCCGGGACGGCCAGCGGCGGCGGATGGCCGGCTTGGTGGTGCCCGCTCGCCGGGCCACCCCTTCGAGCGTCAGGTGCGGGTAGCCGGACTCCTCCAGGAGGTCGAGCGTCGCCTTGACGATGGCCTCGTCGAGCCGGGTGTCGCGCGGGCGGCCCGCCGAACGGGCGGGCGGGGCTGCGGAATCCGGGGTTGCCATGGGGATCAGTATAGGTAGCATGTGCTTTCGTTCCGTTCCGGATCGAAATATAAAGGAGGGGTCGGCCTTGCCGTCAGAGCAGGAAGCGACCGCCCACCGCGGTCCCGCCGCGTCCACGTCCCCCGCGGGCGAGCCGCCCGACACCACGCCCACGCCCGCGCCCACGCCCACCGCCGAAAACGTCTTCCGCGCCCCCTATGCCGCCCTGACCTGGGGCATCGTCCTGTCCGTCGCCCTCGTGGCGTTCGAGTCGATGGGCGTGGCCACGGTCCTGCCCGACATCGCGGAGCGGCTCGGCGGCCTGCACGCCTACGGCTGGGGCCTGTCCGCGCTGATGCTCGCCAACCTCATCGGCACCGTCGCCGCGGGCCGCGACGCCGACCGGCACGGCCCGGCGCGCCCCCTCGCCGTCGGGCTCGTCGTGTTCGCGGTCGGCTGCGCCCTCGCCGGGTCCGCGCCCGACTGGCCCGTGTTCCTCGCGGGCCGCTTCCTCCAGGGGCTCGGCGTCGGCGCGGTGATGGCGCTCGCCTACGCGGCCATCTCGCTCGCCTACCCCCAGCGCCTGCGGGCGCGGATGTTCGCCCTCGTCGCGGGCGGCTGGACGGTGCCGTCCCTCGTCGGCCCGACCGTCGCCGCCGTGATCTCCGACCACGTCTCCTGGCGCGGCGTCTTCGTCCTGCTGCTGCCCCTGATCGCCGTCGCCGCCGCCCTCGCGCTGCCGCAGCTGCGCCGCCTGGACCGGGCCGAAGGCGCCGCGAGCGCCCCGGCCGACGCCCCGGCGGCCCGCTGGTGGGCCACGCCGGTCGCGCGCAGCGTGCTCCTTGCGGCGGGCACCGGCGTGCTGCTCGCCGGGCTCCAGCTGCGCCAGCTCGCCCTGCTGGTCCCGCTGGTCGTGGCCGGCGGCGTCGCCGGAGTGCTCGCCCTGCGCACGGTCACGCCGCCCGGCACCCTCGCCGTGCGGCGCGGGGTGCCGACGGGGGTCGTGCTGCGCTTCCTGCTGTGCGGGGCGTACTTCGGCAGCGAGGCCTTCCTGCCGCTCGGCCTGGTCCGGCTGCGGGACCTGAGCGCGTCCGAGGCCGGCCTCGGGCTCTCGGCGGGCGCGATCACCTGGGTGCTCGGCGCCGCCTGGCAGGGGCGGGTCGACGGCCGCTGGAGCGGGCGCTCGCGCGCCGTGCCGATCGCGGCCGGGTTCGCGGTGCTGCTCGCGGGCATCGTGGTGATGGCGCTGGGCGTCCTGGTCGACGCGGTGCCCGCCCTGGTCGCCGTGGCGGGCTGGGCGATCGGCGGCGCGGGCATGGGCGTGGCGTTCAACGCGGCCACCACGGACGCCATGGAGCAGGCCCCCGCCGACCGGCAGGGCGAGGCCAGCGGCGCCATGCAGCTCGCCCAGACCCTGGCGGTCGCGGTGCTCAGCGGCCTCGGCGGCGCCGCCGTCTCGCTCGCCTCGGCGTACGGCTCGACGGTGACGGTCGCCCTGACGGCCACCTTCGCGCTCACCACCGCCCTCGCGGCGGCCGGAGTCCTGGCGGCCCACCGCATCCGGCCCGCGACGCCCTGAGCGCCGCCGGGTCCCGCGACATCCGACCGGCGGGCCGGGATTCGCCTTGCGGAAATGGCGCACCCGGCCCGCGGGAATCGCGTGCCGATCCATGAGAATGGCGTACCGATCCGTGGCGGGAGTGACGGGACGAGCCGGTCCTGGCCCGCCCCGGCACTGCCGCGCCACGGGTCTTCAGCCGCCCGCAGTGGGCGAACGGACAGGCGGGCGAGAGGAGTTGGGCATGGCCACAGATGCTGGCGAGCGTACGACGAGGAGACACGAGGGGACCGCCATCGGGACACCGGCCGTCGCGGCGGCCGTGCTCACGGGTGTCGTCGCGCTCTACATCGCGCTCGTCGCGTTCGGGAACATCACCGACTTCGACAGCAACCAGCAGTTCGTCCGGCACGTCCTGTCGATGGACACGACGTTCAAGGACGAGGACCTGATGTGGCGGGCCGTCGAGTCCCGCGCCCTCCAGGACGCCGCGTACGTCGCGATCATCGCCTGGGAGACGCTGGCAGCGCTCGTCCTCATCGCGGGGACGGTCCTGTGGATCGCCGGGCTTCGCGGGCCGGGTGCCGACTTCGCCCGGGCGCGCCGGGTGAGCACCGCCGGACTGCTGATGCTGGTGCTGCTGTTCGGCGGCGGCTTCATAGGCGTCGGCGGCGAGTGGTTCGCGATGTGGCAGTCCGAGGACTGGAACGGACTCGACGCCGCGATCCGCGTGGTCACGCTGTGCGGCATTGCGCTCCTCGTGGTGCAACTGCCGTTCGCGGGGCGGCGGTCCGACGGCGCGCACCCCGCGCGAAGCGAGGATGCGGACCGCTGAGGGACGCGCGCCGGATCCCACCCGGGCGTGATCACGTGCCGCAGGTGTGCGGTAGCCGACAGTTCCGATTGTCGGAGCCATCGCCTAGGCTGAGTGCATGCCCTTAACCCCTCAACCCCATGGTTCCGTGCGGTCTTCTACCGAGTTGAACGAGCGGATACGAGGCTTGTGGCTGCGCGCCGGCGGCCGACTCTCCGCCGAGCAGCGCCGGGAGTACGAGCAGCTGGTGACCGAGTGGGCCGAGGCGGTGCGCGCGGAGGTCGTCCAGGCCGCCTAGGCAACACTCTCCCTCCCCCGACGCTATGGCGCTCCCCGCCCCCGGGGACACGGTCCCCGGGGGTTCCTTCCGGTTCGACGGGGGTCCTTCGCCGTCCTCCCTCTTGGCGCCGCCCCCGCGGTGCCCAACACTGAGGCGATGACGCAGCGCGTGGAACTCGCCGCCCTCATCGACCGATTGGCCATCGACACCCTCATCACCGACTACGCCGGCACCGTCGACGACGGCGACTGGGACGCGTACCGACAGCTGTTCACCCCCGAAGGACGCGCCGACTACCGGTCGGCGGGCGGCATAGAGGGCTCCGCGGGGGAGGTGTCCGCGTGGCTCGCCGAGACGATGCGGATGTTCGCCATGCGCCAGCACCTCGTCGTCAACCGCAGACTCCGCTTCGGCGTCCGCGAGCAGGACGTCGGCGACACCGCGCGCGTGCGGGCCGACTATGTGAACCCCATGCGGTTCGCCGGGGAACCGGACGCCGAGGGCACCACCACGCCCGACTTCACCTGTGGCGGCCGCTACGAGTTCACCGCGCTGCGCACCCACAGCGGCTGGCGGCTGCGCCAGGTGGTCGTACGGGAGAAGTGGCGCAGCACGCGCACCACCGGCAAGCCGTGGGACCAGGCCGTCGTCGGACAGCGGACGCCGCCCCTCACCGAGCCCGGCTGAGCGGGCCCCGGACCGCCCCGTGACCCGGGCGGCTCCGCCCCCTGTCCTAGATCGTCACCGGCGCGCACACTGGGAGCACGACCGGGCGTCGGGCCGAGTCGGGGGCAAGGAGGCGCGCTGCATGGACGTACTCAGCGGCAGGCGGCCACACCGGTGGGCACCCCGCCGGGCCCTGTCCCGGCGGGCCTTCCCCTCGTGGCGCCACCGCCTGGACGCCGCCCTCGCCTCGCGGTGGCAGCGCGGCGTCCTCGCCGCCCTGAGCGGCGCCCTGCCCGCGCTCGCCTTCCCCGAGCCGTCGTGGTGGTGGTTCGCGTACGTCGCGCTCGTGCCGTGGATCCTGCTCACCCGGTCGGCGGATTCGGGGCGGCGGGCCGCGCTCGACGGGTGGCTGGGCGGGCTCGGCTTCATGGTGGCCGTGCACCACTGGCTGCTGCCGAGCCTGCATGTGTTCACGCTGGTCATCGCCGCGCTCCTCGGGCTCCTGTGGGCGCCCTGGGGCTGGCTCGCGCACCGCTTCCTCGGTGGGCCGCCCGGCCCGGGGCGGGCGGTGGCCGCGCTGCTCGTGCTGCCGTCCGGCTGGCTCTTCGTCGAGCTGGTGCGGTCCTGGGAGGGTCTCGGCGGCCCGTGGGGGCTGCTCGGCTCCAGCCAGTGGAAGGTGGAGCCCGCCCTGCGCCTTGCGTCGGTGGGCGGTGTGTGGCTGGTCAGCGGGCTCGTCGTGGCCGTGAACACCGGTGTCGCGGTGCTCCTCGCGTGGCGGTCGGCGCGCGCTCCCGCCGTCGCCGGGCTCGTCGCCGTGGCCGCCGCGACCACCACCGCGTGGACCTGGTCCCCGCGCCCGGAGGCCGCGGGCAGCGTCCGCGTCGCCGTGGTGCAGCCCGGCGTCCTTGACGGGGCGGACGCCCCCGACCGGCGGTTCGACCGCGAGGAGGCGCTGACCCGCGCCCTCGCGGGCCGGGGCCTCGACCTCGTCGTGTGGGGCGAGAGCAGCGTGGGCCACGACCTGGCGGACCGGCCCGACCTGGCGCGGCGGATCGCCGCGCTCTCGCGTCAGGTGGGCGCCGAGATCCTGGTGAACGTCGACGCCCGCCGCTCGGACCGGCCCGGCATCTTCAAGAGCTCGGTGCTCGTGGGCCCGGACGGGCCGACGGGTGACCGCTACGACAAGATGCGCCTGGTCCCGTTCGGCGAGTACGTCCCGGCGCGCTCGCTGCTCGGCTGGGCCACGTCGGTGGGCAAGGCCGCGGGCGAGGACCGCAGGCGCGGCGAGCGGCCCGTCGTGATGGACCTCGCGCACGGCCTGCGCGTCGGGCCCCTGGTGTGCTTCGAGTCGGCCTTCCCCGACATGAGCCGCCATCTCACCCGCGAGGGCGCGCAGCTGCTGCTCGCACAGTCCGCCACGTCCACGTTCCAGCACAGCTGGGCACCCGAGCAGCACGCCTCGCTCGCGGCCCTGCGGGCCGCCGAGACCGGCCGCCCCATGGTGCACGCGACGCTCACCGGAGTCTCCGCGGTCTACGGCCCGAGCGGCGAGCGCGTCGGCGAGCCGCTCGGCACCTCCGCGTCGAGCACGGCGGAGTACGAGATCCCGCTGGCCACGGGCACGACGCCGTACGTCAGGTTCGGCGACTGGCCGGTGTACGCGGCGCTCACGGTCCTCGCCGCGCTCGCCGTCGTCGAGGGGGCGCGGGCGCTCAGGCGGCCTGCTCGCACACTGCGCGTACCACCCGCTCGCACAGCTCATGGGTCGCCAGCGCGTCCCGGGCGCTGAGCACCTTGCCCGCGCGCACGGCGTCGAGGAAGGCGAGCGTGACCTGCTCGATGCCGCGCTGACGGGCCACCGGCACCCAGTCGCCGCGCCGCCGCACGGTGGGCTGGCCCTTGTGGTCCACGACCTCGGCGAGGTTGAGGACCTGCCGCTTGGTGTCCTGCCCGGAGACCTCCAGGACCTCCTCGGTGGAGCCGCTGAGCCGGTTCATCACGCCGATCGCGGTGAAGCCGTCGCCCGCCAGCTGGAGCACGACGTGCTCCAGGAGGCCGTCCGTGACCCGGCCGCGCACGCTCACGTGGTCGACGGCGCCCGGCACCAGGAACCGCAGCGTGTCCACGACGTGGATGAAGTCGTCGAGCACCATCGTGCGCGGGTCCTCGGGAAGGCCCACGCGGTTCTTCTGCATCAGGATCAGCTCGCGCGGGTGCTCGGCGCACTGGGCGTAGCCGGGCGCGTAGCGGCGGTTGAAGCCGACGGTGAGGCTCACCCCGCGCCGCTCGGCGAGCTCCACGAGCCGCTCGGAGTCGGCGAGTTCGTACGCGATGGGCTTGTCCACGTACGTCGCCACGCCCGCCTCCAGGAGGCGCTCCACGATCTCGGGGTGCGCGCCGGTCGGCGCGTGCACGAAGGCCGCGTCGAGGTCCTGGGCGAGCAGCGAGTCCAGGTCCGTGTGGCGCTGCCCGGCGGGGACGTGGTGGATCTCGCCGATCCGCTCCAGGGTGGCGGGCGTGCGGGTCTGGAGGTGCAGCTCGACGCCTGGCTGCGTGGTGAGCACCGGCAGGTACGCCTTTTGCGCGATGTCACCGAGTCCGATGCAGCCGACCTTCACCACTGTCTCCCTACCGTCGTGCGGGTGCGCGCCCATGCGCCCCCGCGTCCGTCTCCGCAGCATACGGGGGACCCGGCGGCTGCCAGTCGGCGATCGAGGCGAAGCCCCGCACGATCAGGTCCGGGCCGATCCTGTGGGCCGCGCGCAGCAGGGTGTCGCGCGCGGCGATGAGCCCGCCGTGGGAGAGGTGGTTGAGGCGGGCCGTGCGGGCGGCCTGCCGCACGATCGCGGTCGTCCGGGGCACGCGGACCGCGCTGTAGGCGGCCAGCCCGGCGAAGAGGTCGCCGCCGGGCCGGGCGTGGTGGGCGAGCACGACTCCGTCCTCGATCGCCTGGTTGCCGCCCTGGCCGAGGGTGGGCGCCATGGCGTGCGCCGCGTCACCGACGAGCACGACGCGGCCGCGGTGGTACGCGGCGAGCGGCGTGGCCATGTGCCACACGTCGTTGCGCAGGACGTCCTCGGGCCGGGCGGCGGCGAGGATCTCGGGGATCGGGTCGTGCCAGTCGGAGAAGCGCCGCGCCAGCTCGGCCTTCTCGTCGTCGGGCGCGCGGGTGCCCGGGGGCACGAGCGCCGTGCCGTACGCGTAGACCCTGCCGTCCTTCAGCGGCTGCGTGCCCCATACGCCGCCGCGGCCCCAGGTCTCGTGCGGCTCGAAGGGCCGCTCCGGCGCGGGCACGACGAGCCGCCAGGCGGTGAACCCGGTGTACACGGGCCCGGGATGGGCCGGGAACAGCTCCTTGCGCACCGCGGAGTTGATGCCGTCGGCGCCGACCACCAGGTCCGCCTCGATGTCTCCTTCGGGGGTGCTCACGACGGCGGGGCGGCCGGGCCCGCCCGGGTCCGCGAGCCGCGCGGCCGTGCCGGTGCGCAGGCTGTCGCCGGGCAGCGCGCCGACGAGCAGGTCGACGAGCGTCGCCCGGTGCACGAGGACGAGGGCGCCGCCGAACTCCCGCGCCGTGGCGGCGGACGTGGTGCGCACCAGCCAGCGGCCGTCCTGTGCGCGCAGGCCGCCCGCGCCGCGCCAGGCGGCCAGCTCGCGCACGCCGTCGCCGAGGCCCAGGACGTCCAGGGCGCGCTGGGCGTTCGGGGCGAGGCCGATGCCGGAGCCGACGGGCTCCAGGGACGCGGCCCGTTCGAGGACGGTGACGCGCCAGCCGGACCGGTGCAGGGCGATGGCGCTGGTGAGCCCGCCGATGCCACCGCCCACGACGACCGCGTGGGGCTTGGCGGGCCCAGTGGGGCCGGTGGGGCTGGTGGGCCCGGTGGGGCCGACGGACTCGTGGGGCTTGAGGGGCTTGCCTGTGGGGGCCATGTTCTCTCCTCGGTCACACACCCGCGACACTACAGGTGTAGTGCCAGCGAGAAGAACGTACTACATCTATAGTGAGACGGGTAGGGTGCCTCCCATGTCCGTACGCACCAAGGGCTCATCGCGCCCCGAACTGATCGCCGACACCGCCCTCGCCCTGCTCGCCGAGCGCGGCATGCGCGGCCTGACCCACCGGGCCGTCGACGAGGCGGCGGGGCTCCCCCCGGGCTCGACGTCGAACCACGCCCGCACCCGGCTCGCGCTCCTCGAAGCGGCGGTGCGGCGGCAGGCGCAGCGCGAGGCCGCCGTCCTCACCCCGGGCGAGCTACCGGACCCGGCGGACGGCCGCGCGGCCCTGGTCGAAGGGCTCTCCGCGGCCCTGCACCGCTTCCTCTCCGGCGCCGAGCACCGCGCCCTGCTCGTGTCCCGCTACGAGCTGGCCCTGGAGGCCACGCGACGCCCGGAGCTGCGGGCGTACTACGACGCGACGGGCGCCCGGTTCCGCGAGCCCCTCCACGCGTTCGTGCGCGCGGCCGGCTCCACGGACCCGGACCGGCACACCCTGTCCCTGGTCGCGTGGTGCGACGGCCTGATGTTCTCCTGCGTGGCGGGCTCGTACAGCGCCGCGACCCCGACGATGGAGGAACTGCGGGCGGGGTTCGGGGAGTTGCTCCGCGGGATGCTTGACGAATAGCCGTCCGGGAGGCGCGCCTCACCGGGCCGGGCGCGTGCGGCGACGGGCGCGCCCCGCCGGTTCGCCCGTGCCCTCGCCCGTGCGGGCGGACCGGCCCGCCTTCACGGCCGCGCGCCGCCCGGCACCCGGCAGAGTGCCCGGGATGCGGCGTACGACGACCATCATGGCCCTGCTCGTCTCCGTGACCGTCTCGGCCGTCTCCGGCTGCGTCGGCGTCGACCGGTCGGCCGTCGACCGGGCGAAGGCGCCCTCGGGACCGGCCGAGCACCCGCCCAGCGCCGGGGAACGGCCGCCTCCGCGGGCCACCCAGCCCCCGGCCCGTGACCGGCTGCAGGAGGCCGGGCCGACGCCCGCGCCACCACCGGCGCTGCCGCCCCGCACCCCCTCCCCCGCCCGCACGGCTCCGGTGCCCGCGCCCCGGGCGGCCACGCCCGACGAGCCCTCCGCGCGCCCGCGCCCCCGGCCCGAGCGGCCCCGTCCCGGCCCGCCCCGGCACGGGCACCGCCCTCGCGAGACCCCGCACGGTCCGCCTCCCCACGCCCGGGGCGAGGCGGGGGTCTGCGCCCTCGCGCAGCGGCACGGCCACTGGGATCCGGACAGCCCGCAGGCGGTCATCTGCCGGGAGGTCTACGGGAGTTGAGCGTCACTCGTCGACGGCGCCCTCCCCCACCTGCGCCTCCAGCCGGTGCAGGGCCGCGCGGATGCCGTCCCCATAGCTGTCGTCGCCGAGCGCGCCGACCGCGCCGCGCGCGAGGCGCAGCTGGCTGCGGGCCGCCTCGGGGCGGGCGAGCTTCACATAGTCCGCCGCCAGGTTCAGATGCAGCGAGGGGTAGAAGCCGCGGACCGCGAGCGAGCGGTGGTGGGCGCCGACCCGCTCGTCGGTCAGCTCGTCCGCCGCCGACAACGCCCTGAGGTCCCAGGCCAGTTCGTCCGCCGGGTCGTCCTGGGTGTCCGCCATGTAGTGCGCGAGGGTGCAGCGGTGCAGTGCGTCGCCGTCCTCGCCGATCTCCGACCAGATGGCGAGGAAGCGGGTCCTCGCCTCCTCGCGGTCACCGGCGTGCTGGAGCATGACCGCCTGCCCGATCCGGGTCATCACGGCGTCCTCGCCGTCCGCCGTCCGTTCCTGCCGCTCCACCACCGCGCCGCCCTCCACGTCCGCCGTCCGTCCTCGGTCGTCCAACGGTCCCGACGCTAGCGGCCACCACTGACAATCCCCGTCAGGCGCGGTGCGACGCGGGCAGCCCGGGGCCGCCCGCTGCGCCAGGCCGGTGACGGACACCGGCCCGGCCCCCCGGGCGGACCCGGAGGTCAGCCCACGTCCGGGATGCGCCAGTCGATCGGCGCGTGGCCCTGGGCCGCCACCGCCTCGTTGATCTGCGTGAAGGGGTGCGAGCCGAAGAACTTCCTGGCGGACAGCGGGGACGGGTGCGCGCCCTTGACCACGACGTGCCGCTCCTGGTCGATCAGCGGCAGCTTCTTCTGCGCGTAGTTCCCCCACAGGACGAAGACCACCGGCTCCGCGCGGTCGGCGACGGCCCTGATCACCGCGTCCGTGAACTTCTCCCAGCCCTGGCCCTTGTGCGAGTTGGCCTCGCCGGAGCGGACTGTCAGGACCGCGTTCAGGAGCAGGACGCCCTGGCGGGCCCAGGGCATCAGATAGCCGTTGTCCGGAATGGGCAGGCCCAGCTCCGCGTGCATTTCCTTGTAGATGTTCCGCAGCGACGGCGGGGTCCGCACCCCGGGGCGCACCGAGAAGCACAGGCCGTGGCCCTGGCCCTCGCCGTGATACGGGTCCTGGCCGAGGACGAGGACCTTCACGTCGTCGTACGGCGTCGCGTCCAGGGCGGCGAAGACCTCCTCGCGCGGCGGGAACACCGGTCCCTTCGCCCGCTCCTCCTCGACGAACTCGGTGAGCTCCTTGAAGTAGGGCTTCTGGAGCTCCTCGCCGAGGACTCCGCGCCAGGACGCGGGCAGCATGGCGATGTCGGTCACGTCAACAACCTCCGGGGTGCGGTCCGTTCTTCAGCACAGAACCTACCGGCGACCACTGACAACCGGTCCCGGCCGGGCATCCCCGCCCCCGCCCCGGCCCGCCCCCCCCCGGCGGCTACCAGCTCGTCTTGCGGCTCAGCTCCCACATCATCATGATCGCCGACGGGTCGAGGGCCCGTTCGCCGCCCGCGATCTCCTCGCTGGCCATGATGTACTGCTTGCCCTGCCACAGCGGCAGCAGCCGGACGTCGTCGAGGAGCACGCGCTGCGCCGCCTCGAACTCGTCGGCGACCTTGCCCCGGTCCGCCTCGCGGCGCGAGCGCGGCAGGAGGTCCCTGGTGATCGTCGGCGAGGGGTAGGGCGTGTTGAGGACGTTGCGCTCGCCCACGAAGGGCGCGATGAAGTTCTCCGCGTCCGGGAAGTCCGGGAACCAGCCGCGCCCGAAGACCGGGTACCGGCCCTCTTCGTAGCCCTTCTCGAAGGCCTTCCAGGGGCGGCCCTTGATCGTGATCTCGAACAGGCCCGAGGCCTCCAGCTGCCGCTTGAGCTCGGCGAACTCCGCCGCGGTCACGGAGCCGTAGCGGTCGGTGGCGTACCAGAGGGTGAGCGGCACCCGCTCGGTGATGCCCGCGGCCCTGAGGATGCGCCGGGCCTTGGCGGCGCTGGGCTCGCCGTACTCGTCGAAGAAGCCCGTGGTGTGCCCGTTCACCCCGCGCGGCACCATCGAGTACAGCGGCTCGACGGTGTCCTTGTACACCTTGTGCGCGAGCGCGGGCCGGTCGAGGACCTGCGCGAACGCCTTGCGGACCGCGGGCTTGCGCGCCCACGGGTCCTTGGGGTTGAACACCAGGTAGCGGATCTCGGCGCCCGCGCCCTCGACGAGCCGGAGGTGCTCCTCCTTGTCGGCGCCCTGCTGCGCCACGACGTCCTCGGCGGCGATCCCGCGGAAGGTCAGGTCGAGCTCCTTCTCGCGCAGCGCGTCGACCATGGCGGCGGAGTCGTCGAAGTAGCGGATGGTCACGGCGTCGTTCTTGCGGTCGGCGGCGCCTTCGTAGCGGTCGTTCCTGACCAGGACCGCCTTCTCGTCGACGCGGTAGTCGTCGAGCTCGTACGGTCCTGAGCCGGTGACCTCGTCGCCCTCGCGGAGCCTGTCCGCCGGGTAGTCGGCCGGGGCGACGATCGACATGGCGGGCGTGGCGAGCACGAAGGGGAAGGTCGCGTCCGGCTTCTTCAGCCGGAAGACCACGGTCCGCTCGCCCTCGACGTCGACCGACGCCAGGGAGCCGAGCAGTCCCGCGGGGCCGCCCTTGACGTCGATGCGCCGGATCCGGTCGAAGGAGTGCTTGACGGCCGCGGCGTCCAGCACGTCGCCGTTGGAGAACCTCAGGTCCTCGCGGAGCGTACACGTGTACACCGTGCTGGTCGCGTCGCGGAACCGGCACGAGCGCGCGGCGTCCGCCTGTGGCTGCGTGGCGCCGGACGGGAAGCTCAGCAGCGTCTGGAACACGTTCCGGTACAGCTCCCAGGAGCCGTCCCAGGACGCCGCGGGGTCGAGCGTGGTCGGCGCGCTCGTCGTCCCCACGGTGATGACGTCCTCGTCGTCCGAGTCCCCGGACGAGAACATCCCGCAGCCGGCGAGCAGGGATATGGACAACGACACCGCGAACGGACGCAGGCATCGCAGCTGACCTCTAGTGAACACGCGGGCGCTCCTCGATCTGCCGTGCCATGGGGCGGCAGACGCTACCGCAAGGTCCGGCCGGTCCAACCCGGCACGCCGAGGGGGTACTTGTTGCGCGCGTACGTCACCTAAGAGCGGTTGTTGAGGTTTGTACGATGCGCCGCTTCCTGCGTGTCGGCCGGTGCGGCGGGGTGCCCGCACCGGCCGGAGGCGCGGCGGCCGGTCAGCCCACGCCCGCGTTCAGGAAGATGCCGCCATCGACCACGAGGGTCTGGCCGGTGATCCAGTCGGACTGCCCGGAGGTGAGGAACGCCGCCGCGCCGCCGACGTCGGAGGGCACGCCGAGCCGCCCCAGCGGGTACGCCGACGTCACCTCCTCCTCGCGGCCCTCGTACAGCGCCCGGGCGAACTGGGTCTTGACCACGGCGGGCGCGATCGCGTTGACCCGGACCTTCGGGGCGAACTCGTGCGCCAGCTGGAGCGTCAGATTGACCATGGCGGCCTTGCTCATGCCGTACGCGCCGACGAACGGCGACGCGGCCACGCCCGCGATCGAGGCGATGTTCACGATCGCGCCGCCGTGCTCGCCCTGCCACGCCTTCCACGTCAGCTGCGCGAAGCCGAGGGCCGAGATCACGTTCGTCTCGAAGACCTTGCGCGCCACGTTCAGGTCGAGCTCGGCCATGGGCCCGAACACCGGGTTCGTACCGGCGTTGTTGACCAGGAAGTCGACGCGCCCGAAGGCCTCCATGGCCCGCTCCACGGCGATCGCCTGGTGCGCCTCGTCGTGGGCCTTGCCCGCGACGCCGATGACGCGGTCGGAGCCGAGCTTCTCGACGGCCTCCTTGAGGGCGTCCTCGTTGCGCCCGGTGATGCACACGCGGTCGCCGCGGGCGACGAGCGCCTCCGCGATGCCGTAGCCGATGCCGCGGCTCGCACCCGTCACGAGCGCCGCCTTGCCGCTGTCCTGCACTGCCATTCTGGGCTGTCCTTTGCGTCGGGGAGGGAGCGGAGGCGCTAGTTGAGCGGGCCGCCGGCCACGTACAGGACCTGGCCGGAGACGAAGCCCGCCGCGTCGCCGGTGAAGAAGGCGATGGCGTTGGCGATGTCCTCGGGCTCGCCGACGCGTTGCACGGGGATCTGCGTGGCGGCCGCGGCCTGGAAGTCCTCGAAGCCCATCCCGACGCGTTCCGCGGTGGCCTTGGTCATCTCGGTGGCGATGAAGCCGGGCGCGACCGAGTTGGCGGTGATGCCGAACTTGCCGAGCTCCTTGGCGAGGGTCTTGGTGAAGCCCTGCATGCCCGCCTTGGCCGCCGCGTAGTTGACCTGGCCCCGGTTGCCGAGCGCGGAGGAGCTGGAGAGGTTCACGATGCGGCCGAAGCCCGCGTCGACCATGTGCTTCTGACAGGCCTTGGACATCAGGAAAGCGCCCCGCAGGTGCACGTTCATGACCGTGTCCCAGTCGTCCGCGCTCATCTTGAACAGCAGGTTGTCGCGCAGCACGCCCGCGTTGTTCACCAGGATCGTCGGCGCGCCGAGCTCCTGGGCGATCCGGGCGACCGCGGCCTCGACCTGGGCCTCGTCGGACACGTCGCAGCCCACGGCGAGGGCCCGGCCGCCCGCGGCCGTGATCTTCTCGACGGTGTCCTTGCAGGCGGCCTCGTCGAGGTCGATCACGGCGACGGCGCGGCCCTCGGCGGCGAGGCGTACGGCGGTGGCGGCGCCGATGCCTCGCGCCGCTCCGGTCACGACCGCGACGCGCTGCTCAGTGGTGGACATGCTGGCTCTCCTCGCCCTTGGGATGCGGCTCCGCGGTGCGCCCCCAGGTGAGCGACCGCTTAGTACCTTCAGCAGACGAGACGCTAGAAGCCCTGGCACCCGGTGTCAACGGCACCCCCGGGATCAGCACGGCGGGCGATCCGCGATCAGCGCACCAGGAGCTCGACGAGCCGCTCCACCTCGGCCTCGGGGTCGGCGGTGAGGCCGGTGTGCACGGGCCCCGGCTGGACCACGGTCGACCGCGGCGCGATCAGCCAGCGGAAGCGCCGCCCGGCGTCGTCCGGCGCGGCCTGACCCGCGGCGTCGCCGCCCGCGCAGACCCCTGCGACGGCGCCGAGTGCCGCGCGCACCCCGGCGGCGTCGGCCTCCGGGTCGAGGGCGCGGAGCTTGGCCTCGTCGAGGTGGACGCGGGCCGCGACGTAGGACTTGGCGCGGCAGTAGAGCACCACGCCCGCGTTGAACTGCTCGCCGCGCTCGACGCGCGGGACGACCCGCAGCAGGGCGTACTCGTAGACGTCCCGTGCGGGGGCCTCGGTCGTGTCGGTCACTTGCCGCCGCCTTCCAGGGTGATGCGCTCGTGGATGCTCTCCGCGCGCGGGAGCAGCGCGTCGGCGTACGCCTGCCGCACCGCGTCGGGGCCGTCGAAGCCCGGCTCGCCGTCCAGCCACGCGTCGGGCACGTCGGCGGTCACCTCGGCGAGCAGTTCCTTGGTGACCAGCGGGGCCAGCTCGGCGGCGGCCGCGGCGACGTCGGGGCCGTACGGGGCGAGGGCGTGATCGGAGGCGTCGTACGCCCTGGCGGATGCGGTCTGGGCGGTGGGCCAGTTGTGGTGCCAGATCATGCTCGCGCCGTGGTCGATGAGCCAGATGTCGCCGTGCCACACCAGGAGGTTGGGGTTGCGCCAGGAGCGGTCCACGTTGTTGATCAGCGCGTCGAACCACACGACGCGGCCGGCCTCGGCCGGGTCCACCACGAAGGCCAGCGGGTCGAAGCCGAGGGCACCCGACAGGTACTCCATGCCGAGGTTGAGCCCGCCGCTTGACTTGAGCAGCTGCTGCACCTCCTGGTCCGGTTCGGCGAGGCCGAGCACGGGGTCGAGGCCGACGCCCACGAGGCGCGGCACGCGCAGGCCGAGGCGGCGCGCCAGCTGCCCGCAGATCACCTCCGCGACCAGCGTCTTGCGGCCCTGGCCCGCGCCGCTGAACTTCGTGACGTACGTCCCGTACGCCCCGCGGCCGTCGTCGGTCTCGACGAGGCCGGGCAGCGAGCCGCCCTCACGCAACGGCGTGACGTACCGGACGGCGGTGACTTCGGAGAGCATTGCCCCAGGTTACTGGCCTCACCAAACCCTCGCGGGGCGCCCTCGCTCAAACCTTGAACAACCCGCCCCTCGCATCCGTATCCCCCGACATGACTGCTTCAAGCGACGATTCCCCCCTGCCCACGGGCCACCACCTCACCCGCCGCACCGTGGTCACCGCCGCGGGCGCCGCCGGCCTGGCCGCCGCCCTCGTCGGCTGCGGCTCCGGCGACGACGACAAGGACTCCTCCGCACCGGCGGGCGAGGAGAAAGAGAAGGGGAAGGAAGGGGGCGGCGCGGCGGCCGCCGTGCTCGCCAGGACGGCCGACATCCCCGTGGGCGGCGGGAAGATCTTCAAGGACGAGGGCGTGGTGGTCACCCAGCCGGAGAAGGGCCGGTTCAAGGCGTTCTCGAACCTCTGCACCCACAAGCAGTGCCCGGTCGCCAGTGTCGAGGGCGGCACCATCAACTGCACGTGCCACGGCAGCAAGTTCGACATCGCCGACGGCAGCGTGAAGAGGAGCCCGGCGACGAGCCCGCTGCCCCCGGCCGGGATCAGCGTGGAGGGGGACTCGATCAAACTGGCCTGAGCCGCTAGGCGGGCCGCAGGCGTCGCGGCCGCTGCCACACGGCGAGGACCTCCTCGGTGGAGGTCACGGTGGCGACCAGGGCGAGCGTGTTGCGGACCATCGCGGGGGTGTAGTCGGCGGGGACCCCCGCGATGGCGTCCGCGGGCACGACGGCGGTGTAGCCGAGGTTCACGGCGTCGAAGACGGCGTTCGGGATCGCCACGTTGGCCGAGACCCCGGTCACCAGGAGGGTGCGGCAGCCGATGTTGCGCAGCAGCGCGTCGACGTCGGTGCCCGCGATCGGCGAGAGGCCGTGCAGCCTGCGGACCACGAAGTCCTCCTCCGCGACCTCGATCGGCGGCGCGATCCGCACGGCCGTCGTGCCGGACAGCTGCTGCACGGGCAGCTTCGCCGCGGCCTTGAAGAGGCGCGCGTTGTGGCTGGCACCGCGCCCGTCGGGCCGCCGCTCGGCGACGGCGTGCAGGACTTGGACGCCGCCGACGTGGGCGGCGGCCACCAGGCGCGCGACATTGGTGAGGGCCCCCGACGCACGGGCCGCTTCGGCGAGTTCGGGCAGCGCGCTCTGCGGCCCGACGACGCCCTGCTGGCACTCGACCGTGAGCAGGGCGGTGGCGGCCGGGTCGAGCAGGCGGCTGAGCTGTTCGTACGTGGGCATGGTCCCCCTCGGCTGAGCCCGCCGCGCGGCGCGTGGCGCGCCCGGTCGCGGGCCGTGGCCGTCGGTGGCCGCGGTGCGCGGGAGGCTAACCGGCATTGCGCCCCGGCGGAAGAGACCCCATGCTCATCTGACGCATTGTCAGTTATGGGCGCCGCAGCGCGCGGCCGTACGGCCGCGCCTCCGCGCGGACACACGGCCGCGCGACCGCGACCACCGCGCGGACGGCCCCCGGACGAGGAGACGACGCATGGCCCTCACCCAGCGCCGCGGCCGCCGGATCATGATGACCCCGGGCGAGCTTGACGCCTTCCTGACCGCCGAGCGGACCTGCAGGGTGGCGACGGTGTCCGCCGACGGCGCCCCGCACGCGAGCCCGCTGTGGTTCGTGTGGGACGGCACGTCCCTGTGGCTGTACTCGCTCACGCGCAGCAGGCGCTGGGCGGACCTGGGGCGCGACCCGCGGATCGCGGTCGTCGTCGACGCGGGCGAGACGTACGGCGAACTGCGCGGCGCCGAGCTGACCGGCACCGTCGAGCGCGTGGGCGAGGCACCGCGCGTCGGCGGGCCCTGCCCCGAACTCGACGCCGTGGAGCGGCTGTTCGCGCGCAAGAACTTCGACATGGACGCGATGGTGCACGACGGGCGGCACGCGTGGCTGCGGCTCACCCCGGACGCGGTGGCGTCCTGGGACTTCCGCAAGCTGGCGCAGTCAGCCCGGGCTTCCGCAGACTGACGCAGTCCGCCCGGCGCCTCCGGAAGCCACGCCCCTTCCGGGGCTGCCGCCCCGCCGTCAGCCGAGCCCCGCGCCCGCCACCCGCAGCGCCTCCACCGCCGCGCGGATCGACGGGCGGCGGTCGGCGTCCGTGCGCCACACCACGTACACGTGCCGCCGCACCCGGTGGCGCACCGGCACGGTCCGCACGCCCGCGGGCATCGGGTCGCGGCCGAGCCGCGGCACCACGCACACGCCGAGCCCGGCCGCGACCAGGGCGAGCTGGGTGTGGTGCTCCTCCGCGCGGTGCGCGATGCGCGGCTCGAAGCCCTGGCCGCGCAGGGTGAACATCAGCCACTCGTGGCAGAACTCGCCCTCCGTCCAGGTGATCCACTCGTCCTCGGCGAAGTCCTCCAGGTCGACTTCGGGGCGGTCGGCCAGCGGGTGCGCCACGGGCATCGCCACATCGGCGGGGTCGTCGAGCACGGGGGCCTTGAGGAGCCCGTCGGGCAGCGGCAGCGGCTTGTTGTACCAGTCGAGGACGACCGCCAGGTCCAGGTCGCCGCGCACCACCTTCTGGACGCCGGCCTGCGGCTCCAGCTCCTCGGCCGTCACGCGCAGGCCCGGGTGGTGGGCCCGCAGCCAGGAGAGGGCGGTGGGCAGAAGGCCGCGCATCGCCGTCGGGAACGCGGAGATCCGCAGCTCGCCGACCGCCTTGCCGCGCTGCCGCTCCAGATCGGCCTGGGCCAGCTCCACCTGGGACAGGATGCGCGCGGCGTGGTCGGCCAGCAGCCGTCCGGCGTCGGTGAGCCGCACTCCCCGGCCGTTCTTCGCGAGCAGCTGCTGGCCCACCTCGCGCTCCAGCTTGGTCATCTGCTGCGAGACGGCGGACGTCGTGACGTGCAGCCCGGCGGCCGCGCCGCTCACCGATCCGTGCCGGGCGAGCGCGTCGAGGGTCCGCAGACGCTCCAGGTTCAACATGGCCGTTCCAGGTTCAACATGGCTCCTCCAGAATCGACGTATAAGCAATGCTACGCGATACCGGGCACAAAAACTCGCTTGTGCTAAGGCATGTGGTGATCCATCGTGGCGACCATGACCACCTCCGCCGTCCCGGCCTCGGCTTCCGCCTCCCGACCGGCTCCCGCACCCGCACCCGCCGAAGCCGCTCGGAGCGCGTCCCCGCGCGCGGACGGCCGCCGCAAGCTGGACTGGCGCCTGCGCTTCGCCTTCCTCTCCCTGGTGTGGGGCTTCAGCTTCCTGTTCATCAAGGTCGGCACGGAGGGGTACGCGCCGTTCCAGGTCACCTTCGGGCGGCTGCTGTTCGGCACGCTGGTGGTCGCGGTCTTCCTGGTGGTGAAGCGCGAGCGGCTCCCTCGCTCCCCGCGCACCTGGGCGCATCTGGCGGTGGCGGCGCTCCTGCTCAACGCGGCGCCGTTCTCCCTGTTCGCGTACGCGGAGCTGACGATCCCGTCGACGCTCGCGGGGATCTGCAACGCGACGTCACCGCTGTGGGGCATGGCCCTGTCCCTCGTCGCGCTCTCCGAGGACCGCCCCACGCGCCGCCGGGTCGCGGGCCTCGGCATCGGCTTCCTCGGCGTGCTCACCGTCCTCGGCGCCTGGCAGGGCTTCAGCGGCCTGGACGCCCGGGGCACGGGCATGGCCCTGCTGGCCTCGCTGTGCTACCCGATCGGCTGGATCTACGTACGCCGCACCCTGGCGGGCTCCGGCCACTCGAACCTCGCCCTCACCGGCGCCCAGCTCCTCGTCGCCACGGTCGAACTGGCCGTCGTGACCCCGCTGTTCACGACCCTGCCGCGGCACTTCCCCGTGGTGCCGCTGCTCGCCGTCGTCGCCCTCGGCGCGGTCGGCACCGGCCTCGCCTTCCTGCTGCAGTACGACATCGTCGCCGAGGTCGGCCCGACGACGGCCCAGATGGTCACGTACTTCACTCCGGTGATCGCGACGGCGGCGGGCGTGGCCGTGCTCGGCGAGTCCCTCGCCTGGACCACGCCGGTCGGCGCGGTGATCATCCTGGCGGGCGCCGCGCTCACGCAGTCCAAGCCGCGCAGGGCGAGGTGAGCGCCTCGACGGGGCGGGGAACGACGCGGCCGGCCGGGGCACACCCGCGGGCGGCCGACGGCCGTCAGCCGTAGCGGCGCTCCACCACCGGCCCCGTGGCCGCCGCCAGCGCCTCGGCCACGGCCGCGATGTCCTCTCCTTCGAGTGCGGAGACGGTGATCCGCACCCCTGGGGCCGCGCCCAGGCGGAACCGCGCCCCCGGGGCGACCGCCCAGCCCGCGTGCAGCATCCGGGCCACCACCCCCGTCTCGTCGGGGACCGGCACCCACACGTTCATCCCGCTGCGCCCGTACGCCGTGACGCCGTGCCCCGCGAGCGCCGCGATCAGCGCGTCGCGCCTGCTTCCGTACCCGGCCGCCACCTCCCGCGCGTCGACCGCGCCGCCCTCCCAGAGGTGTACGACGGCCCGCTGGAGCACCTTGCTGACCCAGCCGGGCCCGAGCCGCAGCCGGCCCTGCACCCGGTCGACGGTCTCGACGTCACCGGAGAGCACGGCCAGGCGCAGGTCGGGGCCGTACGCCTTGGCCGTGGAGCGGACGAACGCCCAGGCGTGGGTCACCCCGGTCAGGGTGTGCAGCGGCAGGTCGACGATGCCGTGGCCGTGGTCGTCCTCGATGACCAGCGTCTCCTTGTGCGCGGTGAGGACCTCCCGCAGGGCACGCGCGCGCGTGGCGCTCACGGCCGCGCCGGTCGGGTTCTGGGCGCGGGCGGTGACGACGAGCGCCCGGGCCCCGGCCCGCAGCGCCCGCTCGACGTCGTCGGGCAGCGGCCCCTCGTCGTCGACGCCGACCGGGACCGGCCGCAGGCCGAGCGCGGGCACGAGGTCCAGGACACTGCCCCATCCGGGGTCCTCCACCGCCACCGCGTCGCCGACCTTCAGCCGGGTGACGAGCACCCGCTCGATCGCGTCGAGCGCTCCTGAGGTGACGGCCAGCGGACCCTGGGGCACCCCGTCGCGGTCGAGCACCCCGCGCGCGCAGCGGCCGAACGCGGGGTCGACGGCGGACTCCCCGTACAGGTCGGGGTGCTGGTCCGCGTGCGCCGCGGCGGCCGCGAAGGCCCCGGCGAGCGGCGGCAGGAGCGCCGTGTCCGGATTGCCGCTCGCGACGTCCCGCACCCCGGGCGGCACGACGAGGCGGCTGTACTCGCGCGCGGTGGTCGCGGGCTTGCTCCGCACCCGGCTGCCGCGCCGCCCCGCCGTCTCGATCACGCCGCGCTCGCGCAGCGTGCGGTAGGCCGCCGCCACCGTGTTGGGATTCACCCCCAGTTGGCGCGCCAACTCCCGCATCGGGGGCAGCGCTTGCCCCGGCTCCAGGTCACCGCGCCCGACGGCGCGCTCGACACTGGCGGCGATCTCGGCTGCGCCCCGCCCGGCGATCGGATACTCTCCTAGCACAAAGCACAGTATGCACTAGTGCAATCGATGAGGCAAAGCGGCGGCGCGCACGGCCCACGGAGGCCGGAGCGCGGCGCGCACCCGAGGGAGAAGCCATGGAGACGACGACGCACTCGGCCACGCCGGACAGCGCCCCCTATGCGGCGACCGACCGCACCGTGCCCACCCGGGCCCGCGAACGCGCCGCGTACGACCGCACGCTGGTGCACGCGATACTCGACGAGTCGTACGTGTGCCACCTCGGCTTCGTCCGCGACGGCGCCCCGATCGTGCTGCCGACGCTGTACGGCAGGGTCGGCGAGCGGCTCTACGTGCACGGTTCGACGGGGTCGCGCCCGCTGCGGATGGCCGGGGCCGCGCAGCCGGACGACCACGCGGACCCGGGCCTTCCGGTGTGTCTGACGGTGACGCACGTGGACGGCCTCGTGCTGGCCCGCTCGGCCTTCCACCACTCGATCAACTACCGCTCCGTGGTGGTGCACGGCATCGCGCGCCAGGTCACGGACCCGGAGGAGAAGCGGACCGCGCTCGACGCGCTCGTCGAGCACGTGGTGCCCGGCCGCGCCGCCGACTCGCGGCCCGCGAACGCCAAGGAACTGGCCGCGACCGCCGTGCTCAGCCTCGATCTCGCCGAGGTCTCCGCGAAGGTGCGCACCGGCGGGCCGGGCGACGAGCCGGAGGACATGGACCTGCCCCACTGGGCGGGCGTCGTGCCGCTGCGCAAGGGCTACGACCCGGTCGTCCCGGCCGCCGACCTGGCTCCCGGCATCGAGATCCCCGACTACCTGATCGAGCCCTGAGGCGCGCGGCGCGCACGGGCGGAGGCGCGCGCCTCCGCCGCGGCGAGGCCCGTGACGGCCGCGAGCATCAGGAGGGTGCCCGCGACGGTGGCGGCGTTCAGCTCCTCACCGAGCAGGGCGACGGCGATGACCGCAGCGCTCACCGGCTCCAGGAGCATGATCACGGAGACGGTCGCGGAGCGGACGACGGCGGCCCCGGCGAAGTACAGCGCGTACGCGAGGGCCGTCGGCACGGCGGCGATGTAGAGCAGACAGCCGAGCACGCGGGCGGCGTCGGCGGTGTGCGGCCACAGCCCCTCGGCCACGGCGAACGGCAGCAGGCACAGCGACACCACCGCGAACGACCACACCGTGGTGCTGGACGCGTCGGTTCCGCCGTCCCGGCCCCACCAGCGGGTCAGGAGCGTCATGACGGCGTACCCGGCGGCGGACGCCAGGGCGAAGACGACGCCCCAGGGGCGTACGGCCGACTCGCCGCCGCCCACGAAGAGGACGCCGAGCCCTGCGAGGGCACCGCCCACCGCGCACAGGCCGCCGAGCCCGAGGCGCTCGCCCAGGGTCAGACGGGCGCCGAGCGCGATGAGCACGGGGCCCGCCCCGAGCGTGACGACCGTGCCGACCGCGAGTCCGGTGGCCTCCACGGCGGCGAAGTACGCGGTCTGGAACACGGTCAGGGCCAGACCGATCGCGACGACGCGCCCGGCGCTGCGGGCCGAAGGGCGCCGTACGGGCACGCTGCGGGCACCGCCGCGCGACCGCACCAGACGCACGGCGAACAGCAGCAGGAACCCGCCGGCGCAACGCCAGAAGGACAAAGTGACGGGCCCCATCCCGCCGGCCGAGAAGACCAGCGAGGCGGCGGCGCCCGCGGTGCCCCAGGCGGCTCCGGCGATGCCTAGGTAGACGAGGCCGCGCCCCACGGAAAGCCGGGGCAGGGCGGTGACGGGAACGGGGGTAGCGTCCGTGGACGCGGGGGACGTGCTGGACACGCTCGACACGTGGAATCTCCGCAGCGGTTCGAGAAGGAGACCGCGTCACGGCCGGGCGTGGCGACGAGGAGTGCCCGCAGGCACAGGCTCAACAGGGGCCGCCCCGAAGAAGAAAGGGGACGGCATCCCGCACGGGCCGCTGGGACGCAGGTCTGGGACTTGTCGTCTGCGGGCAGCACCGCTCGGCCCGGCCGAGGGCCGGGCGTGATCCGTGTGGGGCCCGCGCTCAGGCGGCCGGAGGCGGAAGAACGAGTGCTCGTGCGTGCATGATCGGCACCTTATGCGGCGGTCCCGCTCGGGGACAACCGTTGTTCGGATTCCGGGACGGCGCCCGCGGTGTCGTCGGGCGAGGGCTTCGCGGGCGCCGACGACTGGGCGATGAACGCGCCCACCAGGACGAGGGCGCCCCCGACGAGCTGCGGCGCCGAGAGCCGCTCCCCCAGCAGGACCCAGGCGAGCACGGTGGCGACGACCGCTTCCAGGCAGGCCACGACGCCCGCGACCGCCGGCGAGAGGCGGCGCACCGAGAGCACCCCGGTGACGTACGCGACGACCGTGGCGATCAGCACGATCCAGCCGACGAGCACCCACGCGGGCACGCGCGAGCCGTCCATGTCGGCGGTGCGGGCGAGCACGCCCCAGTCCATGCCCCAGGGGCGGGCGAGCACCGTGAGCACGGCCGCGCCGACGAGCAGGCCGTACGCGATGACGCCGAGCGGGTCCGGGGCGTCGGCGCCCGCGTCGCTGCCCTGGTCGGACAGGACGAAGTAGCCGACCTGGCAGCAGGCGGCGCCGAGCGCGAGCAGGAGTCCGACCGCGTCGAAGCTGAGCCCCGACCAGACCTCGACGACGCAGGCGAGCCCGCCCACGGCGAGCACCACGCCGAGCGCGGCGGCCCGCGTCACGGGCCTGCGCTGCACGAACCGCACCCAGCCGAGCACGAGCGCGGGCGCGAGGTACTCCACGAGCAGCGCGACGCCGACCGGGATGCGGGAGATCGAGGCGAAGTAGCAGGCCTGCACGCCGGCGACGGCGAGCAGTCCGAACCCGGCGAGCAGCGCGGGCCTGCGCCGCACGAGCGCCCGGTGCCGCCAGGCCACGGGCAGCATCACGAGCGCGGCGCCCGCGACCCGCAGCCACACCACGTGCAGCGCGTCGAGACCGCCCTCGATCAGCGGCTTGGCCGCGACCCCCGAGCCGCCGAAGGCGACCGCCGACACCAGGGCGAGGCCGAGCCCGAGCCCTCTGCCGCCGTCCGCCGCCGCGCCCCGAAGCTTCTTCTGAGTCCCACGCACCGGCACATGATGACAGCCGAGGTCATGACCGTCACCCCTGATGACCACTGTCTCAATCGGCGGACGCCGCCGTGCGGTGCACGCCGGTCACGCCGGGCGCGCGGGCCGTCACCAGGCCGGTTCGCACCCCGTGTCGCCGTCGCTCTCCAGGCGTGCGAGCAGCACGTCGGCGTCGACGCCCGCGCGTCGCAGCACCTCGACGGCCCGGCACTCCCGGTCGGCGGCGAGGGCGGCGAGCAGGTCGACGCCGTGGGCCAGGGGCTCGCCGCGCAGCACGGCACGCTCGTGCGCGGCCTCCATGGCCCCGGCGGCGGCGGGCGAGAGAACCGTTTCCTTCGCGGACGGCACGACCGGCACGGCCCCGGAGTCCTCGACGGTGCCCTGCCACTGGAGGCCGTAGCCGATGCTGCGCTGGACGAGGTAGCCGAGCAGCCGCGCGATCTGCGGCCCGCCGTCGAAGACCGCCCGGACCTGCGGCTCGTACTCGAGGAGCGAGTGCAGCAGATGGGCCGTGTCGACCTGCCGGTCCCCGTCCCGCACGGCCCGCCTGCGCGCACCGGACAGCACCGAGGCCAGCGCCGCGCTCAGGCTGGAATCGACGTCGGTTCGGGTCGGGCCGGGTTCGGCGCCCTGAGGGGTACGGCTTTGCACACCTCCCACCCCATCAGCCCCCGCGGCTCCCGGCATCGGCGGCGGGAAGCATTTCCGCGTCCCACGCAAGTTGGGCACCGCCGGGCGGGTTGTCCTCCTTACGGATGACTTTCGGCTGTTTTCGCAGGTGGGGCGCGCGCCTTCATGCTTCGCGCCGGACGCGCAACCAGTCCGCTCCGGCGCTCGTCTGTCTGTGGCATGGAGAGCAGGTGCTGGCTGGTCACCCTGCCGGCGGTCGACGGCCGACTGTACGTGTACCGCGTGTACGCGCCGGAGGAAGCCCTGCCCGCCGATCTGTTCTGGGAAGCGTGGCACTGCCACGACGAGGGCCCCTACCCCCGGGCCTCCGACCTCTTCGACGCGGCCGAGATACAGCGCGTCGGCTGACCGCGCCAAGGCCGCGTCACGGAGTCCTGGCCGGGTCTACCTCTCGGGGCGCCGGCCGGTCACGACCGTCGCGTACAGCTCGTCGTCCGTGACGACGCGCGGTACGAGGCCCGCGTCCGTGACGGCCGCGACCGCCGAGGTCACCTGCCGCTCGCTCGTCTCGAACAGCAGGCAGCCGCCGGGCGCCAGCCAGCGCGCCGCGTCCGCCGTCACCCGCCGCAGCACGTCGAGTCCGTCGGCGCCGCCGTCGAGGGCGACGCGCGCCTCGTGCTCACGGGCCTCGACGGGCAGCAGCGCGACCTCGCCGGAGGGGACGTACGGCACGTTGGCCAGCAGGACGTCGACCCGGCCGCGGAGCCCGGCGGGCAGCGCCTCGTACAGGTCGCCTTCGTACACGCGGCCGTCGGCGTCGCGCACGTTGCGGCGCGCGCAGGCCACGGCCGCCGGGTCGATGTCGGCGGCGTGCAGTTCGGCCCGGCCGAGCGCGGCCGCGACGGCGGCCCCCAGGGCGCCGGACCCGCAGCACAGGTCGACGACGACGGCCCCGGGCACCGAGAGCGCGGCCGCCTCCCGGACGAGGGCCTCGGTGCGGCGGCGCGGCACGAACACCCCGGCGTCCACGGCGATGCGCAGACCGGCGAACTCGGCCCAGCCCACGACGTGTTCCAGCGGCAGGCCGCTCGCCCGCCGCGCCACCATGGCGTCGAGCTCCTCGGGGCTCGCGGCGGCGGCCGCGAGCAGGTCCGCCTCCTCCTCGGCGAACACGCAGCCCGCCGCGCGCAGCCGCGCCACGACGGCGGCGGAGGCCGGGGGGCGGGCGGCGGAGTGGGCGGGGGCTGACATGAAGGAGCCTTCCGGCAGTACGGAGTTCCGGCGGTACGGAGGAGGGAGGCGGCCAGCCTATCCGGCCACCGTGAGCGGCCGGTTCGGCCGTCTTGAATGTTGAGGAGCCTGGGGCTACTTTCCGCGACACCGTCGCTGCGCCCGCCGCAGCGCCCGACGAGAAGGGGTGGTCGCAGTGCCCGAGGTCAGCGCGGAGGCACGGATCGAGGCACCAGCGGAGCAGGTCTGGGCGCAGCTCGCCGACCTGTCCCAGTACGGAAAGTGGAACGCGACGCACACCGGCTTCCCGCAGGGCCCACCCGCCTCGCTCGAACTGGGCGGAACGTTCACGGAGAACATGAAGCTGATGGGCTTCCCCGCCGAGGTCGCCTGGACGGTCGTGGACCTGGAGGCCGGCCGTACGTTCGCGATCAAGGGCAAGGGCCCGATGGGCGTCACGGTCGGCACCCGCTACACGGTGGTGCCGGACGGCGGGGCGACGACGGTGCGCGCGAACGGGGAGTTCAGCGGCGCGGCGGTGTCGATGATGGCGGGCAAGCTCAAGGACTCGGTGACGGCGGCGCTCAACGAGTCGCTGCGGAAGCTGGGCGACCTGGTGAAGTGAGCCGCGCCGGACGCGGCACGGACGACGAAGGCGCCCCGCACGACGGGTGCGGGGCGCCTCGACGGCCGCGCGGAGGGCGCGGCCCGCGCTGCCTCAGTCCTCATCGGCGAGGATCAGATACAGCTTCTTGCGGGCGTCGTTGATGACGGTCAGCGCCTTCTCGCGCTGCTCCTTGGAGCCGGTCTTCCAGACCTGGCCGAACGCCTCCATCAGGCCGAACCCGGCCTGCCGGATCTCGTTCAGGGCCTCCCGGTCGACGCCGCGCCCGGCCTCTTCCCAAGGCGCGTCCGCGCCCTCGTCGGCCGCGGCGCGGCCGGACTCGGTGAGCGAGAAGAGCTTCTTGCCGCCCTCGCTCTCATTGACGATCAGGCCCTCGTCCTCCAGGAGCTGGAGGGTCGGGTAGACGGAGCCGGGGCTGGGCTTCCACGCCCCGCCGCTGCGCTCGGCGATCTCCTGGATCATCTCGTAGCCGTGCATCGGCCGGTCCTTCAGGAGGGCCAGGATGGACGCGCGTACGTCGCCGCGCCGGGCCCGGCCGCGCGGACCGCCACGCCCGCCGCGGCCACCCCAGGGACCGGGGCCCCCGAAGCCGGGCCCGAAGGGCCCGAACGCTCCGCGCCGCCCTTCGTACCCGCCGCCGAATCCCCCGCGCCCCTCGGGGCCGGGGCCGAACGGACCACGTCCGCGGCCGCGCTGGTGCTCGTGCTCAAAACCGTGGGAACGCATGTCGATCATTCCTTTCGTCGCTCAATTCGCTACTCGATCGCCGACCAGCGACACCGCTGACCAGTGACATCATCGATCAGCGACATCGTTGATCAGTCGCGATGCCTCAACGATATATCGGAACTGTTCGCCTGACAACCCCATGGCGTCCCGCACCCGCTGTCCCGTCTCCGTCGGCCCGGTCCCCGTCTCAACCGATCTGGTCCCGCTGGGCCAGGCCGGTTGAGACGCCCTGGCCAGCGGCAGAGCGCACGCCGCGCGTTCGTCGCTCCGGGGCCAGATCGCCTGAGAGTCCCGGGCCGACTCCGTCTCACATGATCTGGTCGTCGCAGGTCACAGTCGCCGTCGCGGACCAGATCAGTTGGGACGGGACACCCGCCGACCCGCGCCGGCACGCGCGCCATCGACGACCGATCAGACCCGCACGAAAACCAGCCCGCCCGACTGCCACACCCGGGACGGCGGAGCCGAGAGGGTCCGTCCATCTGCTCCGATCCGGTGTCAGTGCCGCCCGGCACAATCCGTCCCGTGAGCCTTCATTACGAAGTCGTCTTCGCCTGCTTCCTCCGGGACGACACACCCGACACCGTCCTGGACGCACTGCGCTGGCACATGGGCGAGATCAGCGACCGGCCCGCAGGCATGGACGCGAGTGAACACCCCTGCCCCATGCTCATCCCGGACCCGGACAGCTACTTGCCGGGAGGGGACACCGCGTCCCTGCGCCACCAGTCGCGCGGCAACTGGAACGCCTGGGGCCTGTTCACCCGCAGTTACTGGCTCGATGACGAGATCGGCGAGGTCGTCCCCCTCCTGGACCTGCTGGCGCCCCACGTCGAAGATCCCGGATACGGCGGACACCTCCGCGAGGAGGCCGAAGCCCAGCCGGCCATCGTCACTTTCGGCGGCGGAACCTACGTCCTGGAGACGGACTGACCCAACGCCGCCACCCACGACCCGAAAGCGCACGCTCGAACCCCGCCGCCACAGCAGGCACCACCGTCGAAGCATCCCCGTCATGACCAAAAATCCGCCACCCACCACCAAACAGGTCCAGTTGAAGTGAATTGGCCTTACCCAAGCCCTTAGGTGGACCCATAGCGTCGGCCCATGACGACATCCCCACGGAAGCGCATCCGCATCGTCGACGCCTTCGCCGAGCGTCCCTTCACCGGCAATCCCGCGGGCGTCCTGCTGCTCGACTCGTTCCCGGACGACGTCTGGCTCCAGCACGTGGCCGCCGAGGTCAACCACGCCGAGACCGCCTTCGCCCACCCGCTGCCGCCGGGCGGCGACGCCGACTGGGCGCTGCGCTGGTTCACGCCCGCCACCGAGGTCGACCTGTGCGGGCACGCCACCCTGGCCCTCGCCCACGTACTGCGCACCACGGGCACGGCCGAGGGCACGGTGCGGTTCGCCACCCGGGCCGGGGTGCTCGTCTCCACCAGCCACGCGGACGGCAGCATCACGCTCGACTTCCCCACCGCCCCGCTCACCGCGACGCCCGCCCCGGACGGCATCGCCGAAGCGCTCGGCGCCGAGCCGCTCTCGGTGTACGACGCGGGTCCGCACACCGGTGACCTGGTGGTCGAGCTGGCCGACGAGAAGACGGTCCGCGCGCTCGCCCCCGACCACCGGGCCCTGGCGCTGCACTCCGAGCGCGGCATCATCGCGACCGCGCTCGCCGAGGACCCCGCCCGCGGCTACGACTTCGTCTCGCGCGGCTTCTTCCCGCGCGTGGGCATCGACGAGGACCCCGTCACGGGCAGCGCGCACACCGCCCTGGCCCCCTTCTGGTCCGCGCGCCTCGGCCGCACCGAGCTGACGGGCCTGCAGGCCTCCCCCCGCTCCGGCCTGGTGCGCACCGATCTGCGCGGCGACCGCACCCTGCTGACCGGCCGCGCGGTCACCGTCATCGAGGGCGACCTGCTGGCCTGACGTGCGAGCGCCCACCGCGTCGCATCACGCGGTGGGCAGCCACCCCACCTTCCCGGCGAGCAGCGCGTATCCGACGAACGCCCCGATGTCCAGGAGCGAGTGGGCCACGACGAGCGGCCCGACCCGGCCCCACCTGCGGTAGAGCAGGACGAAGACCACGCCCATCGCCATGTTGCCGATGAACCCGCCGATGCCCTGGTACAGGTGGTACGAGCCGCGCAGCACCGAGCTCGCCCCCAGGGCTGCCATCGGCGACCACCCCAACTGGTCGAGCCTGCGCAGCAGATAGCCGACGACGATCACTTCCTCGAGGATCGAGTTCTGCAGCGCCGACAGGACGAGCACCGGGTACTTCCACCACACGTCCGGCAGGTCCTCCGGCACCACCGTCAGATTGAAGCCGAGACCGCGGGCCGCCAGATAGAAGGCGATGCCGGTGGAGCCGATGACCGCGGCGATCGCCGTCCCGCGCCCCAGGTCCGGCCACGGCCGCGTCCGGTCGAAGCCGAGCGCCCGCAGGCCCGAGCCCTCCCGCAGCAGGAAGTGGGCCACCAGGGCGACCGGCACCAGCGCGGTCGTGATGCCGAACAGCTGCCACGCGAGGTCCAGCCAGGGCCGCCCCGGAGCCGCCGAGGAGTTGAGGGTCGCCGCCTGGTCCTTGAGACCGCCCGGCTTGGTGACCGAGCCGATGAAGCTGATGAGCGCGGACACCCCGCTCGCGCCGAGCGAGAGGGCGAGGACGAGCAGCGTCTCGTCCCGCAAGGACCGCCGCGAGGGCCCCGCCTCGGGAAGGACACCAGCCGTCGGCCCCGGCTCCGCTCGCACTTCTGCCTCCACTGCGTGATCCCGCCTCGTCGCTCACCGCGCCGCCCGTCGCACCGATCGGTACGGGACCGCGCCTGGGTCGTCAAGCTTGCCCGATGACCGCCGACGGCGGTCGGGCGACCCGCGCTCACGAGATCACGCACGCCACGGCGCGGGGGCGCGCGGGGCCCGCGTCCGCCAAGGCCCCTGCCGCGCCGCGCCGTGGCGCGTCACCGCACCGGCAGCGCCGGCTCCGGAAGGCCCACGGGCCAGGTGTGCACCGGCTCGCCCGCGTGCATCAGCTCGCAGTACCGGCGCGTGGTGGCGGCGAGGGCCGCCTCGCGCTCCAGGCCGCGTTCGAGCGCCCGGTGGAACGTCGCCGCCTGCCACGACGCGCCGTTCACCCGCCGCCTGCACCGCTCCTCGATCACGCCCAGGTACAGATCGCGGTCGGCGGGCTCCACGCCCCACGCGTCGAGCCCGGCCCCGGCCAGCGGCAGCAGCTCGTCGCGTACGAGATCGACGGCCGCCACCTGCGTGAGCCCGCCGTACCGACCGCGACGCGGCCACTCCAGGGACGCCTCGATGCCGTACCGACACGCGGTGTCGAAGTTCCGGGCCGCCGTCGCGAACGGCAGCCTGCTCCACACGGGCCGCGCCTCCTCGGCGAGCGCGCGCACCACCCCGTAGTAGAAGGCGACGTTGGCGATGACGTCCGTGACGGTCGGGCCCGCGGGCAGCACCCGGTTCTCCACGCGCAGGTGCGGCACGCCGTCGGCGATGCCGTACACGGGGCGGTTCCAGCGGTACACCGTGCCGTTGTGCAGCGTCAGTTCCGCCAGCTGCGGCACCCCGCCGTCGTCGAGCACGCGCTGCGGGTCCTCGGGGTCGCACAGCGGGATCAGCGCGGGGAAGTAGCGCACGTTCTCCTCGAAGAGGTCGTACGCGCTGTCGATCCAGCGCTCCCCGAACCAGCTGCGCGGCCGCACGCCCTGCGCCTGGAGCTCGGGCGGCCGCGTGTCCGTGGACTGCAGGAACAGCGGCGGCCGCGACTCGCGCCACAGCTCGCGCCCGAACAGGAACGGCGCGTTCGCGCCCACCGCGACCTGGGCGGCCGCGATCGACTGCGCCGCGTTCCACACGTCGGCGAACTTGCCCGGCGTGACCTGGAGGTGGAGCTGCACCGACGTGCACGCGGCCTCCGGCGCGATGGACGCGGACGAGCACCGCAGCCGCTCCACACCCTCGATGTCCAGGGCGAAGTGCTCGCCGCGGGCCGCCACTATCTGGTCGTTGAGCAGCGCGTACCGGTCGTCCTCGGAGAGGTTCGCGGACACCAGGTCCGCACGGCTCAGGGTCGGCAGAATGCCGATCATCACGATGCCCGCGTCCACCTCGTTCGCTTTCCGGTGGGCGTAGGCGAGCGCCGTGCGCAACTCCTCGGTGAGCTGGTCGAGAACACGCCCGCCGAGGCGGTGCGGGGCAATGTTCACTTCCAGATTGAACATTCCGAGTTCGGTCTGGAAATCGCGGCTCGCGATACGCCTGAGAACTTCGGTATTCATCATTCTCGGGGTGCCGTCGGGTCCCGCGAGATTCAGCTCTATCTCCAGACCCAGCAGGTTCTTCGGCCGGTCGAAGCGCCGCTCCTCGAGCATCCGCCCGAGCGCGGCGAGACACTGCCGATGCTTGATCCGGTACAGCTGGCGATCGGACAGGTCGTACGATCCCGCCTCGACCTTTTCCCCCATCGAAGCGTCCCTCCTCCGGATGGGCAGCCAGCAACCCGGCCGCTGTGTACGGAGGATGATGCCCCGACGATGTGATCCGTAACGCCCCGCGCGGGCCCGTGGACCGGTAGGCTCCAGAATGTGCCGTGGGGCACATTCGCGGGGCAAGGGACGCGTCGCCGCTTTCCCTTCCTCCGGTTGTGGCGAAAAAACCGACGAGAATCGGCCGACCGCGGCCGTGGAAAATCGCGAGGTCACACGCCCGGACACGATCCGGAATCAGGAGAAATACCCCAGAAGTGCGACCGAATGACGACTTGCCCGGCATAGGAGCGACAGCTAGCAGAAACACTTCCTGAACACGTGTCGTATAAACTCCCGGGTTGAGGCAGAGAGTTGGCGCTCGCGGTCCCCCGTCCCCCGGGGCCCCTGCCCCCGCCCCCTCTGACCCCGAGCAGACAGCGCCGTCCGCACCTGCCCCCCGCTCCACTTGTGCCTGTCGAATAAGAGAGGCGACCCACCATGCCGCTGCATGTTCCCCCGGCTCCCGCGCCCGCACTGCGCAGCGTCCTCACGGCCCTCAGCTCTCCCACCGCCGTCCGCGAGGCCCGTACACCTTCCTTGCGCACCGCCCAAGGCCCCGTGAGCCCGGATGTCCCGCTGCCCGTGCACGAGTTGGACCACGCGGCGACGGAGCCCGCACCGGCAACCGGAGCGGCCACCAAGCTCATCGGCTGGCGCTTCCTGATCCGCTGCGACGAGCGCGCGGTGGCCGCGGCGGAGACCATGCTCACGCCCGACGGCTGGGCGTTCTCGCACTTCTGCGAGGGTCCGTACATCGCGTCCGCCGAGCGCGCGCTGCGCCACGCCGAGGCCATGCCGCAGCCGTACCAGCCGCGACTGCTGTCCGTACCGGAGCTCTACATGCTCACCCTGTGGCTGCACGGCGACCGCGCAGCGGACGCCGCGAGCGGACCGCTCGCCCCCGCCGACATCCTGGTGCCGCTCTCACCGGCGCCCCCGGGCATCGCCGCCCACCGGCCGCACCGCGTCGCCGACCTCCTGCCGGTGCTCACCCACCGGCTGGCCCCGGCCCCGCTGCTCGGCTCGCCCGCCTGAACGCGGCGCGATTCCGCTTCCGTGCCCCGCCGCCCCCAGGGCCGCGGGGCACGCCCCTGCCCGGAATGCCCATCCGGACTAGCCCACTTCGGCCACGTCGAACCACCCGAAGGGACAGGGGAGTTGGGCTGAACCGTCCGGGCGGGTGATACGTCCTTAAGGCAGTAGGGAGCGCTGCCGCAAAATCCCTGCGGAATCACGTCCGTGGGGCAACACTGGACTGGACCGACCAAACCAACGGGGGAACGGGGGCGGCATGACCACCGCATCGAGCCGCAGCACGGACGCAACAACCACCACTTCGCAGCGAAAGAACCCTTCCATGTGCCAGCACCAGCCCGCATGCCCGACAGCCGAATCCGCCGACCGGGAGGCCGCGCTCCTCATCGCGCACCACCCGGAGCAGGGCTGGAGCCTGCTGTGCAACGGCGTCCTGCTCTTCGAGGACACCGGTGAGCTGCTGCCGAGCGGCGAGATCATCGCGCCGCACCGGCCGCTGGGCACCAACCAGGTGATGACGGCCGCCTGAGCCGTCCGCACGGAAGCGAACAGGCAAGCGAACAAGGAAACGACGCACCACAGACAGTCCAGAAAGAACCCAGGGCCGGCCCGGAAGACGCGAAGTCCTCCGCACCGGCCCTGACTTGTGCCCGGGTCACACGGCCCGTGGGTTCCTGCCGTGGATCAGTGGATCAGCGAATCCGTGGATCAGTCCTCGTACGCGTCCAGCGGCGGGCAGGAGCAGACCAGGTTGCGGTCGCCGTACGCCTGGTCGATGCGGCGCACCGGCGGCCAGTACTTGTCCGCGGCCGACACACCGGCCGGGAAGACGGCCTCGTCGCGGCTGTAGCCGTGCTCCCAGTCGCCGCCGAGGGCGGCCGCGGTGTGCGGCGCGTTCCGCAGCGGGTTGTCCTCCGCGGTCCACTCGCCGTTCGCGACCTTCTCGATCTCCCCGCGAATGGCGATCATCGCCTCGCAGAACCGGTCGATCTCGACCAGGTCCTCGCTCTCCGTCGGCTCGATCATCAGCGTGCCCGCGACCGGGAAGGACATGGTCGGCGCGTGGAAGCCGTAGTCGATGAGCCGCTTGGCGATGTCGTCCACGCTCACGCCCGTGGCCTTGCTCAGCGGCCGCAGGTCGATGATGCACTCGTGCGCGACGAGCCCGCCGGGGCCGGTGTAGAGCACCGGGAAGTGCGGCTCCAGGCGCTTGGCGATGTAGTTCGCCGAGAGCACGGCCACCTGCGTGGCCCGCTTGAGGCCCTCGCCGCCCATCAGCCGGACGTACGACCAGGAGATCGGCAGGATGCCCGCCGAGCCCCACGGCGCGGCGGAGATCGGACCGACGCCGGTCTCGGGGCCGGCCGCGGGCTGCAGCGGGTGGTTCGGCAGGTACGGCGCGAGGTGCTCGCGCACCGCGACCGGGCCGACGCCGGGGCCGCCGCCGCCGTGCGGGATGCAGAAGGTCTTGTGCAGGTTCAGGTGCGAGACGTCGCCGCCGAAGTGCCCCGGCTTGGCGAGCCCCACCAGTGCGTTGAGGTTGGCGCCGTCGACGTACACCTGGCCGCCCGCCTCGTGCACGGCCGCGCAGATGTCGGCGACGTGCTCCTCGAACACGCCGTGCGTGGACGGGTACGTGATCATCAGCACGGCCAGCTCGTCGCGGTGCTTCTCGATCTTGGCGCGCAGGTCCTCGACGTCGATCTCGCCGTCGTCGGCGGTCTTCACCACGACGACCTTCATCCCGGCCATGACCGCGCTCGCGGCGTTGGTGCCGTGCGCCGAGGACGGGATCAGGCAGACGGTGCGCTGGTCGTCGCCGTTGGCGCGGTGGTAGCCGCGCACCGCGAGCAGACCGGCCAGCTCGCCCTGGGAGCCCGCGTTCGGCTGGAGCGAGACCTTGTCGTAGCCGGTGACCTCGGCGAGACGTTCCTCCAGCTCCCGGATCAGGGTCAGATAGCCCTGCGCCTGCTGGGCGGGCACAAACGGGTGCAGCTGCCCGAACTCCGGCCAGGTGACGGGCTCCATCTCCGTGGTCGCGTTGAGCTTCATGGTGCAGGAGCCCAGCGGGATCATGCCGCGGTCGAGCGCGTAGTCGCGGTCGGCCAGCTTGCGCAGATAGCGCAGCATCGCGGTCTCGGAGCGGTGCTGGTGGAAGACCGGGTGGGTCAGGTACTCGTCGGAGCGCAGCAGCCCGGCGGGCAGCGCCTCCTCGACGCTCGCGTCCAGGGCCTCCACGTCGGCCTCGACGCCGAACGCCGTCCACAGCGCGGAGAGCTGGGCGCGCGTGGTGGTCTCGTCGCAGGCGAACGACACGTGGTCGGCGTCGACCGGGTGGATGTTGACCCCGCCCTCGCGCGCGGCGGCGACCACGTCGGCGGCCTTGCCGGGCACGCGCGCGGTCAGCGTGTCGAAGTACGCGCCGTGCACGATCTCGACGCCGCCGGCCTTGAGGCCCGCGGCGAGCAGCGTGGCGTAGCGGTGGGTGCGCCGGGCGATCGTCTTCAGGCCCTCGGGGCCGTGGTAGACCGCGTACATCCCGGCCATCACGGCGAGCAGCACCTGCGCCGTACAGATGTTGCTGGTCGCCTTCTCGCGGCGGATGTGCTGCTCGCGGGTCTGCAGGGCCAGGCGGTAGGCCTTGTTGCCGTCGGCGTCGACGGACACGCCGACAAGACGGCCGGGCAGGCTGCGGGCGAACTTCTCGTGCACCGCCATGTAGCCGGCGTGCGGGCCGCCGAAGCCCATCGGCACGCCGAAGCGCTGCGTGGTGCCGACCGCGATGTCGGCGCCGAGCTCGCCGGGCGAGGTGAGCAGCGTGAGCGCGAGCAGGTCGGCGGCGACGGTGACGACCGCGCCCAGGCCGTGGGCCTGCTCGATGACGGGCTTGATGTCGCGCACGGCGCCGGAGGCGCCCGGGTACTGGATCAGCACGCCGTTGATCTCGCGCGCGGCGAGGTCGGCGGGGATGCCGTCGCTGAGGTCCGTGACGACGACCTCGACACCGGTCGGCTCGGCCCGGGTCTGGATGACGGCGACGGTCTGCGGCAGCACGTCGGCGTCGACGACGAACACGCCGTTCTTGACCTTGCCGACGCGCCGGGAGAGGGCCATGGCCTCGGCGGCCGCGGTGCCCTCGTCGAGCAGCGAGGCACCGGAGGTGGGCAGCCCCGTCAGGTCGGCGACGACGGTCTGGAAGTTGAGGAGCGCCTCCAGGCGGCCCTGCGAGATCTCCGGCTGGTACGGCGTGTACGCGGTGTACCAGGAGGGGTTCTCCATCACGTTCCGCAGGATCACAGGCGGCGTGAACGTCCCGTAGTAGCCGAGCCCGATCATCGAGTCGAGCACCTGGTTGCGGTCCGCGAGGGAGCGCAGCTCGGCCAGGACCTCGGCCTCGGTCCGCGCGCCGGGCAGCTCGAGCGCCTCGGCGTTCTTGATCACATCCGGCACGGCGGCGGCCGTGAGCTCGTCCAGGGAGCCGTACCCGACCTGGGCGAGCATCTTGGCGCGGGCTTCTGCATCGGGTCCGATGTGCCGCTGCTCGAAGGGAATTCCCTGCTCCAGCTGCGTGAGCGGAGTACGAGGGGTGGCTGTCATTGCGGAGGCCTCCTGGTCTGACACGACCTGCGAGGGGCACCACGGCGCGGGTACCCGGACGGCCTCCCCCTCTGTCATCTCAACCTGAGAGCTTCACAGGACCGCTAAAACGGTCCTGCTTTCACCGTCGGTGAGGAAGGGTTCCGAACGTGCCCGCCCGACGCCCGCCCTGCTTTCCAGAGTGGCCTCGTCCGTGCGGTACAGGGGCCTGAGAGATTCCGGGGAGGAGTTGCTCCTTCGGCGCCTCCGGTGCTGCCACCGAAGAGCTCTCCCGCACGGGGTCAACAGCCGCTTGCCAGCCTACCAGCGCGGTCCGTGGCCGATCCCTCGAGTGGCCGCCCGTCCCGATGTGCTCTTTCGTAGTGGTGACGACCGAAATCCGGATGAGCCCGGATGACTTGCGACCAAGTGGAGGGAACGTGCAGACCGATATCGATCCCCGCAATCTCATCGGCCGCAAGGCGTTCGACCGCAACGGCACCAAGATCGGCACGGTCGACGAGATCTACCTCGACGACGCCACGGGCGCCCCGGAGTGGGCGGCCATACGCACCGGTCTGTTCAGCCGTGACGCGTTCGTCCCCCTTGAGCCCAGCGAGCTGATCAAGGACGGCACCCTGCGCGTCCCCTTCGAGCGCGCTCTGATCAAGGACGCCCCCGACTTCGGCGTGGGCCGCCACCTCTCCCCCGAGCAGGAGCTCCAGCTCTACCGCCACTACGGCCTGGACGTGACGCCACCGCCCCCGCCGGACCACGACTTCGGCCACCGGGCGGACGGAACGGGCGCCTGACGCCTACCCGCCGGACTCCCCCGCGGCTACCCGGCCGCTCCTCCCGTCATCGGCACTGTCTTCTCACCCCCTGGGGCCTCCCCGTCCTCCGACGCCCCCGCGTCCGTCCCGTCCCCCTCCACCGCCACCAGCGGCAGCGGATCCGAAGGCTCCAGCTCCGGATCGTCCGTACGGAACGTCCGCACCCGCCCCGGCACGGAATCCGGGGTTTCGAACCGCACGGTCACCCGCCCCAGGCCACTGCCCTGCACCCATCCGGGCCCGTACTCCGCGTGCCGCACGTCGTGCCCCGCGGGCCAGCGCCGCTCGGCGGGCACCACCGGCTCCCCGGCCGCCTCCCCGGCCCCGGAAGCCGCGTCGGGCCCGCCGTCACCAGCCGCGACATCCACCGGGACCATCGCCGCGTCCTCCCCCTCGGCCCCGGGCGCCAGGGACTCGGTCTGCAGCACGGCGTGGGCCTGCGCGAACAGGTCCTCCTGCGTGAAGTCCGCGAGACCGCTCACTCCTACGCCGAGGAGCCGCACCCCGCCCGTCGTGTCCACGGACTCCAGAAGCCGCGCCGCCGCCTCCCGCACCACGGCCGGATCGTCCGTGGGCCCCCGCAGCGTCTCGGAGCGCGTCAGCGTCGAGAAGTCGAACCTCCGCACCTTCAGGACGATGGTCCGCCCCGAGTGCCCGGCCGCCCGCAGCCGCTGCACACACCGGTCGGCGAGCCGCGCCACCTCCATCCGCACCCGCACGCGGTCGTGGATGTCCACGTCGTACGTGTCCTCGACGCTGACCGACTTGGTGTCCCGCTCGGCCACCACGGACCGCTCGTCCCGCGCCAGCGCCATCGCGTACAGCGCCCCGCCGTGGGCCTTGCCCAGGAGCCGCACCAGCTCGTCCTCCCCGGCCTCGGCGATCTCGGCCACCGTGGTGATCCCGGCCCGCCGCAGATGGTCACCGGTCGCGGGGCCCACGCCGGGCAGCACCCGCACCGGCATCGGCCCGAGCAGCGCCCGCTCCGTGCCGGGGGCTATCAGCACGAGGCCGTCGGGCTTCGCCTGCTCCGAGGCGATCTTCGCCAGCATCTTGGACACGGCCAGGCCCACGGACCCGGTGAGCCCGGTCACCCGCCGGATGTCCGCCCGCAGCCGCTCCCCCACGGCCCGCGCGGACGCCGCGTCGTCCGCGACGCCGCCCGCCTCCAGGTCCACGAAGGCCTCGTCGAGGCTGAGCGGCTCCACCAGCGGCGACAGCTGCCGCAGCAGCCCCATGACCTGCTCGCTGACCTCCCGGTACAGGCCGAAGCGGGGCACGAGGTACGCGGCGTTCGGCGCGAGGCGCCGCGCCTGCCCCATCGGCATCGCCGAGTGCACCCCGAACCGCCGGGCCTCGTACGACGCGGTCGCGACCACACCGCGCGGACCCAGGCCGCCGACCACGACGGCCTTGCCGCGCAGGCTCGGCTTCGCGGCCTGCTCGGCGGACGCGTAGAAGGCATCCATGTCGAGATGCAGGATCGTCGGCGCGGTTCTCACGCCACTGATGCTGCCCTACGCCACTGACAATGCCCGTGACCAGCGACGACGAGCGGGGCCTGCGGCGACGGCGCGGGCGGGACCGTGCGGTGGCGGCGCGGGCGGGCGCCCGCCAAGGGCGTGTACGGGCCTGTGCGCGCCTGGGGCGCGCAGGGAGGGGCGGAGGGCATCAGAGCCTCCGCTCGCCCCTCAGCGCCTCACACAGCGCGATTGCGGCGCTGCGCCAGCTCGTCCCCCGGGTGGTTCCCGACGAGGGTCTCCCCCGTGTCGACGCGCTCCCCGTGCAGCTGCGAGAGGGCCGCCTCGACGTCGCGCCAGACGACGCCCACCGCGATCCCGAAGACGCCCTGGCCGCCCTGGAGCAGCTCGTGCACCTCGCCGGGCGACGTGCACTCGTACACCGTCGCGCCGTCGCTCATCAGCGTCGTGCGTTCGAGGTCCCGGAAGCCGCTGTCCCGCAGGTGCTGGACCGTGGTGCGGATGTTCTGCAACGACACACCCGTGTCGAGGAAACGCTTCACGATCTTCAGGACGACGACGTCGCGGAAGCTGTAGAGCCGCTGAGTGCCGGAGCCGCCCGCGGCGCGCACGCTGGGCTCGACGAGACCGGTGCGGGCCCAGTAGTCGAGCTGTCGATAGGTGATGCCCGCGGCCGCGCACGCCGTCGGGCCCCGATAACCGATCCGGTCGGTCTCGCCCTGCTGCTCCTGGCCTTCCGGTCCGAAGGGGCTGCCGCTACCGTGAACCGGCACCGGGCGCCTCAACGAGGGTTCGGCCGAGCCACCGTGCAGCGGATACGAACCGCCCACCGCTGTACCGTCGCCGCTGCTTCTCACGCCGACCTCCGTCCTTGACCTGCCTTCTCGACGGTAGGCAGTCGCCAGGGGCTCGTCAACGATCGCCACACTCGGCACGCCGAGTGATAATCACCCTGCGAGTGGTTTCCCGTCCCACACTGCGGGGAAAGGCTAGCCGAATGCTCCGGAGCGGGCCCCTCGGCCGCCCCTCACAGGGGCCCTCAGCCGTCCGTCCGCCGCCGTCGGCACCCGGCCCGCTTCCCACGGACCGGGCCGCCACCGCTCAGCGGATTCCGACCTCTCACTGGCTGCTGGTACCGAAGTCCTCGGGCGAGATCTGGTCGAGGAACTCGCGGAACTTCTCCACCTCGTCCTCCTGCTCGTCCGGGATCGCGATGCCCGCGTCGTCGAGCACGCCGTCGCTGCCGAAGATCGGCGTCCCGGTGCGCAGCGCGAGGGCTATGGCGTCCGAGGGACGGGCGCTCACCTCGACCCCGCTGGCGAAGACCAGCTCGGCGTAGAACACGCCTTCCCTCAGGTCGGTGATGCGCACTTCGGTGAGCTCCTGACCGACGGCCTCCAACACGTCCTTGAACAGGTCGTGGGTCAGCGGCCGCGCGGGTGCCATGCCCTGCTGTGCGAAGGCGATGGCGGTCGCCTCCCCTGGTCCGATCCAGATGGGGAGGTACCGGTCGCCTCCCACTTCACGCAGGAGCACGATCGGCTGGTTGGAGGGCATTTCGACCCGGACACCTACGACGTCGAGCTCGTTCACACAGCAACCCTAGGACGTGCCCGGCGGGTTTGGGTAGTCGGGCACCCGTCGAGTCAGCGTGCCCGCACGCCCAGCGCACTGTGCACGAGCGCCGCGTGCAGCCGTCCCGCGAGCCCCGCGAGCTCCTTCGTACGCGCTTCCGCATGGGCCCTGGTCTGCGGATTGCGGTGCCTGCGCAGCGGCGCCACGACCTGGTCGACGAGCGCCGCGTCCCGCTCCGCCGCGGCCTTCATGGCACGCAGATGGCGCGGCTCGATACCGAACCGCCCGAGCTCGACGACGAGCGCGGCCACGGTCACGGCGTCCGCGTCATAGCTGCCGTCCGGCAGCGCGCCGATCAGGCCGTACGACTCCCACTCGGCCAATTGCCCCTCGTCGGCCTCCACGGCGGCGAGCAGGGCTTCGCGCCCCACCCGGGCGGCGGTGCGCTCGTCCTCCGCCGGGGTGCCGTCACCGTCGCCCCCGTCGCGCTGCTGGCCCACCGAGGGCAGCGTGACCTGCTCGCCCCGCTCCAGCGCGTCCAGCTGCTCGCGGATGACCTTCAGGGGCAGATAGTGGTCACGCTGCATCCGCAGGACGTGCGCCAGGCGCTCGACGTCCTCGGGGCTGAACTTGCGGTACCCGGACGGCGTGCGCTGCGGTTCGATGAGGCCCTCGGACTCCAAGAACCTGATCTTGGAGATGGTGACCTCGGGAAACTCGTCACGCAGCACGTTCAGCACGGCGCCGATGCTCATCAGCCGGTGTTCCGCAGCGGCGGTGCCGTGACCGGCACCGCCCCTCGGTGTGTGCAGCATGGACCTTCCCTCAGCGTTCCCCCGGACGGTGTCCGGGGGAGGGTCAGATGCCCCGCTGGCTCGCGTAGAAGACCAGCCGGTACTTGCCGATCTGCACCTCGTCGCCGTTGGACAGGGCGACGGAGTCGATCCGCTCCCGGTTCACGTACGTGCCGTTGAGGCTGCCGACGTCGGCGACGGTGAAGCTGCCGTCCGCGGCGCGACGGAACTCCACGTGGCGGCGCGACACGGTCACGTCGTCCAGGAAGATGTCGCTCTGCGGGTGACGGCCCGCCGTCGTCAGGTCGCCGTCCAGCAGGAAGCGGCTGCCCGAGTTCGGCCCGCGCCGGACCACGAGCAGCGCCGAGCCGAGCGGCAGCGCGTCCACGGCCGCCTGGGCCTCGGGCGACAGCGCCGGGGACAGCGTCTGACCCGTGGTCTCGGCGTCGTAGGCCTCAAGACCGGAGATGGAGATCGTCGAAGTGGTTTCGGACGGGCGCTCGCTCACCGCTCCGGGCCGCAGCGGCGCGCCGCAGTTGGAACAGAACCGGCTCGCCTGCGCATTGCGGTTACCGCACCTCTGACACACCAGGGCCGACATGGACGGATCCTCCTGCCGCGGCTGCCCCGCTGGGGCGTGGGACGCGTACGGGTCGGAAAACCCTCCACCCGTACCTGAGGTCGACGGATCCCCGAAACCTATGCGGCCGGAAGTAGCAGGGTCAACAGACGACGCGCCCTGTCCGCCCGAATTGTCACCACCCGGACCAGCCACCTGGTCCCGGAACAGCGGGCGCTCGCCCACCTGGGTCTCCGGCACGTCTCCCTGGCGCGGCGCACGATGACGCGCGTCCTCACGCGCACTCTTGCCGAACAACTTCGCAAACAACTTCACGGGCGATTCCCCTTGACCGAAACAGACCCGCCCGTGGGGCAGGACGAACCCTGACTGCACACACCGGCGTGCATCGCCAACACGGACATCTTCACAACGTCCGTATCCGCCAAACAGTTTCCACCACGCACCCCGTCCCGGGTGCGGCGACCCCCCGCAACCTCATGCCCTGGACCCGAGGCCCGCATGCACCCCCGCCTCACTGGGAGGACGACCGAGCGTAGTCAGGGCGCTTCGCCGGTCGCAAGGCGTCCACGACGATCTTCTCCGTACGTGCGACAACGACCGTGGCCTGCTCCTTCTCCAGAGTCTGCACCACCCCTCCCGGGATGTTCAGCGCAGGCTCCAGGTCCTGGGGCTTGCCGATGACCTTGAAGCGGTAGGGCTCGGCCACCTTCTGGCCGTCCACACGCACACCGCCGCCCGCCGCGTCCGACAGATGGGTGCTGGCCACCACCCGTACGTCATTGACCTGGATGGCCTCGGCGCCCGCGGCGCGCAGCTCCTGGATGGCGTCGAGCAGCATGTGTGCCTCCACCGTCCCCTTCTTGTCGTCGATCGTCAGCGTGATGCCCGGCCCCTGCGCGGCGACCGTACCCGCGAGGATGCCGAGTTGCCGTTCCCTCTCGGCGGTCTGCTTGCGGGCCTCCTCCGCCTGGTCCGAGCTGTTCTCGAGACCGGTGCGCTGTTCTTCGAGGCGCCGCTTCTCATCTTCCAGACGCTGAGTACGGTCATCCAGTTCATCGAGGATGCGAACAAGATCTTCTTGTCGCGCCCCGCGCAGCGCGTCGCTGCTGTCGTTGGTGGACCGCACCTGGATCGCAAGGCCCAGGCCGAGGACGAAGAGCAGCAGGGCCACGATGAGTTGAGCACGTGTCAGGCGCGGTGGCCACAGCCCCTGTACGAGCCGCTGGCGGCCGGTCAGCGGCGCGGGGCCCGCTGCGCCCGGCGCTCCCTCCCCGGCCTTCCCAGGCGTCACCGGGACCTCGGGAGGCAGTTCCCTGCGCCGGCCGTCTCCGGGCGTGTCGTCCCCGTTCGCGGGGCTCGTCGGGCTCATCGGCGTCACGCCCGGAAGACGTGCCGGCGGATGGCCGCGGCGTTGGAGAAGATACGGATCCCGAGGACCACGACAACGCCCGTCGACAGCTGGGCGCCCACGCCGAGCTTGTCCCCCAGGAAGACGATCAGCGCGGCCACCACCACGTTGGACAGGAACGACACCACGAAGACCTTGTCGTCGAAGATCCCGTCGAGCATCGCCCGCAGGCCTCCGAACACCGCGTCGAGCGCCGCCACCACGGCGATCGGAAGATAAGGCTCCACCACCGCGGGAACCTCGGGCCGGACCAACAATCCGGCCACGACTCCCACGACGAGGCCCAGTACGGCGATCACGATGTGCCCTTTCCTGCCTTCGGCTCTGCTGTACGTACGGTCACACTGGGGGCTGCCGGCAGCCGGAGGCCGTCGGCCACGGAGATGCTGGTCCGGATGCCGAAGTTCTCCTGCAGAGCATGCAGATACTGACCGTCGGGGCTGTTCTGGAACCTGGTGCTCAGCTGTTGCCCCTGGCCCACCGCCAGCACCGTATACGGAGGCACCAGCGGCTTGTTGTCGACCAGTATCGCGTCACCGGCCGCCCTGATCGCCGACAGCGCGGTCAGCCGCTGGTCGTTGATGGCGATCGCCTCGGCGCCGGACTGCCACAGTCCGTTGACGACGCGCTGCATGTCGCGGTCACGCACCCGGCCGGTGTCGGAGAACCCGGCACTGTCCCGGGGCCCGCCACCGCCCTGGTCGGCCTGCTTCTTGTCGTTGACGACGAGTCGTACGCCCGGCCCGCGCACGGGCGTGGCGCCGGAGAGCAGGGACACCAACTCGGCCTGGCCGCCGCCGTGTTTCCGCAGCGCGGCACGCTGCCGCGCGCTCACGTCGTTGCGCAGGTCGTCGACGTCGTCCTCGAGGTCGTCCGCGTCCGCCGTCGCCGACTCGACCCGGTCGATCAGCTCGGCGCGCTCCTTGGCGAGGACGGGTGCCGCTATCCGCGCCTGGGCGGCCCCTACGGTCACGACGAGCGCGGCCAGGACGAGACCCGCCGCGAGCCCCAGCTTCGCCCGGAGGGTCTTCGGCACTCCACCCGTGCCGGATTCCCTCTTGCGGGCGGCGGCCTCCGCGTATCCCTCGTCCAGGCTGTGGTCCATGACGGTGGTGAGCAGCGACATGGAGGCGTCCGGGCGCGGGGGTCGCGAGACGGTGCTCCGAACGGGGGGCTGCTGCGGCATGCCGCACATCGTCGCACGTCGCGGGCGCTACCTCCGAATGGCCCCACCGGTGTGCCGGACAGCACCACTTACGGGTGCGGCCCGGCACACCCGCACGTCAGCGCCCGGCGCCGTCCACAATCGCCGACCACTCGTCAAGCAGGGCTTGAGCCGAAGCGTCGTCGGGCCCCTCGGCCCACAGATGAGTGACCGCTTCCGCCGGGTCCGGCAGCACCAGGACCCAGCGCCCGTCCGCCTCCACGACCCGTACGCCGTCGGTGGTGTCCACGGACCGGTCGCCCGCGGCCTCCACCACGCTCCGCATCACCAGGCCCTTGACCGCCCACGGCGTGGGGATGTCACGGCGCTGCACGTGCGCGCGCGGAATGCGGGCGTCGATCTGGCTGAGAGTGAGCTGTGTGCGCGCCACCAGACCGATGAGCCGTACGAACGCCGCCGTGCCGTCGAACACGCTGCTGAACTCCGGCACGATGAAGCCGCCGCGCCCGTCCCCACCGAAGATCGTCGAATCACCGCGCCCGACCCGGGTCAGGTCGTCCGGCGAAGTGGTCGTCCAGTCGACCTGCGTGCCGTGGTACGCCGCCACCTGCTCGGCGATGCGCGTCGTCGTCACCGGCAGCGCCACCCGTCCGCTGCGCCGCTCCGCCGCCACCAGGTCCAGCATCACCAGGAGCGCCCGGTCGTCCTCGACGATCCGCCCCTTCTCGTCCACGAGCGAGAGACGCTCGCCGACGGGGTCGAACCGCACCCCGAAGGCGGCGCGCGCCGACGCCACGATCTCTCCGAGCCGGACGAGCCCGGACCTGCGCGCGTCGGACGACTCAGTGGGCCGCGACTCGTCGAGGCCGGGGTTGATCGTCAGCGCGTCGACGCCGAGCTTGCCGAGCAGGCTGGGCAGGACGAGCCCGGCGCTGCCGTTGGAAGCGTCGACGACGACCTTCAGCTCCGCCTCCGCGATGCCCGTCGTGTCCACGTTCCGCAACAGCGACCCGGTGTACGAGTCGAAGACGCTGGAGGGGAAGTGCAGGTCACCGATCTCCCCGGGGAAGGCCCGCCGGTACTCCTGGCGTGCGTACACCCGGTCGAGCTTGCGCTGCTTCGCCTGGGAGAGGTCGGCTCCCTCGCCGTCGAAGAACATGATGTCGACGGAGTCCGGCACCCCGGTCGTCGTCCGGATCATGATCCCGCCGGCGCTCCCCCGCGCCGTCTGCTGCCGCGCCACCGGCAGCGGCACGTTCTCCAGGTCCCGTACGTCGATGGCGCTGGCCTGCAGCGCGGAGATGACCGCCCGCTTGAGCGCCCGCGCGCCGCGGGAGTGGTCACGGGCCGTGGTGACCGTGGAGCCCTTCTTCAGGGTCGTCGCATACGCTCCGGCGAGCCGCACCGCGAGCTCCGGCGTGATCTCCACATTGAGGATGCCGGACACCCCGCGGGCGCCGAAGAGGTGCGCCTGGCCTCGGGACTCCCAGATGACCGAGGTGTTGACGAAGGCACCGGCTTCGATCGTCTTGAACGGGTAGACGCGTACGTTCCCTTGGACAATCGATTCCTCACCGACGAGGCACTCGTCGCCGATGACGGCTCCGTCCTCGATGCGGGCGGCTCGCATGATGTCGGTGTTCTTGCCGACGACGCAGCCGCGGAGGTTGCTGTGCTGCCCGATGTACACGTTGTCGTGGACTACGGCCTTGTGCAGGAAGGCGCCGCTCTTCACGACGACGTTCGAGCCCACGACGGTGTGCTCACGGATCTCGACGTCTGCTTCGATCTTCGCGTAGTCACCGACGTAGAGCGGGCCGCGGAGGACGGCGTCGGGGTGCACCTCGGCTCCTTCGGCGACCCATACTCCGGGTGAGATCTCGAAGCCGTCGAGTTCGACGTCGACCTTGCCTTCGAGGACGTCGGCCTGCGCCTTGACGTAGCTTTCGTGGGTGCCGACGTCTTCCCAGTAGCCCTCGGCGACATAGCCGTAGATCGGCTTGCCTTCCTTCATGAGCTGCGGGAACACGTCCCCGGACCAGTCGACGGGCACATCGGCCTCGACGTAGTCGAAGACCTCGGGCTCCATGACGTAGATGCCCGTGTTCACCGTGTCGGAGAAGACCTGGCCCCAGGTCGGCTTCTCCAGGAAGCGCTCGACCTTGCCCTCTTCGTCGACGATGGTGATGCCGAATTCCAGCGGATTGGGGACGCGCGTCAGGCAGACGGTGACGAGCGCGCCCTTCTCCTTGTGAAAGCTGATCAGGTCGGTGAGGTCGAAGTCGGTCAGAGCGTCACCGGAGATGACGAGGAAGGCGTCGTCCTTCAGTGCTTCCTCGGCGTTCTTCACACTGCCGGCGGTGCCGAGTGGCTTCTCCTCATTGGCATAGGTGAGCTCCATTCCGAGCTCTTCACCGTCGCCGAAGTAGTTCTTGACGAGAGATGCCAGGAACTGCACTGTCACTACGGTCTCGGTGAGCCCGTGCCTTTTCAGCAGGCGCAGCACATGCTCCATGATCGGCCGGTTGGCCACCGGCAGGAGCGGCTTGGGCATGCTCGAGGTCATGGGGCGCAGGCGTGTGCCTTCGCCTCCGGCCATCACGACGGCCTTCATGTCGGAAACGTCCTCCTTGATAGGTGACGATCTAGCCGACTCAGCCCGCCGATATTGACCCGTTCAGGTGTCTTTCGGGCCCGCAAGCCGCTACAGCTGCCTTACTGGCGAGCTCAATCGGCCATGGCATCCGCCTTGACAAGTCGGCGGACTTGAACCACGTAGAGGATCCCTGCCCACCAGTACAGCGTTGTACCCCATCCGGCGAACGCCCATCCGAAAATACCAGCGAGCGTGTAGAACCAGCCAGTTCCGTCGCTGAGGAGAAGCAGCGGAAAGGCGTACATCAGGTTGAAGGTGGCGGCCTTGCCCAGGAAGTTCACCTGCGGCGGCGGATAGCCGTGTCGCCTGAGGATCCCGACCATCACCAGCAGAACCAGCTCGCGCAGCAGGAGCGCTGCGGTCAGCCATAGCGGGAGAATCTCCCGCCATGTCAGGCCCACCAGTGTCGACAGGATGTAGAGCCGGTCGGCCGCGGGGTCGAGGATCCGGCCGAGGCTGCTGATCTGGTTCCACCGGCGGGCGAGCTTCCCGTCGAGGTAGTCGCTGACGCCGCTGAACGCCAGGACGAGCAGCGCCCAGCCGTCGCTCTTCGGTCCGCCGAACTCCGGCCTGAGGATCAGCCACAGGAAGAGGGGCACGCCGACGAGGCGCGCCATGCTGAGGATGTTGGGGATGGTGAGGACCCGGTCCGTCTGGACACGGGTCTCTTGGACCTCCACCCGGGGGCCTCCTGTGAACGAGCCGATGATGCCCCCAGACCTTACCGTCAGCTGTCGGGTCGCAGTGCGGAGGGGTCTCGACGGACAACGCAAGAAAGCCGTGCTCCCCGAGTCTTTCGACTCAAGGAACACGGCTTTCCCTAAATTTAGTTCGGCGGCGTCCTACTCTCCCACAGGGTCCCCCCTGCAGTACCATCGGCGCTGTAAGGCTTAGCTTCCGGGTTCGGAATGTAACCGGGCGTTTC
>NZ_JOJM01000020.1 GCF_000720325.1 Streptomyces sp. NRRL B-1347 | reverse complement strand
CCCACCCCCCGAGCCACCACCGCCCTCCTCGCCTCCCTCCTCGGCTTCACCGTCATCACCGTCGACGTCTCCGCCGTCAACATCGCCCTGCCCGACATCCGCTCCTCCCTGCACGGCGGCATGACGGGCCTGCAGTGGGTCGTGGACGCGTACACGCTGATGTTCGCGGCGCTGATGATCTCCGCGGGGGCGCTCGCCGACCGGGCGGGGGCGCGGCGCGCCTACGCCTGGGGCACCGCCCTGTTCACGCTCGCCTCGCTGGCCTGCGCCCTCGCGCCCGGCATCGGCGCGCTCATCGCCGCCCGGATCGGCCAGGGGGCCGCCGCCGCGGTCGTGATGCCCGCCTCGCTCGCGCTGATCCGGCAGGCGTACGACGACCCGAGGCGGCGCGCCCGCGCCATCGCGCTGTGGACCGTGGGCGGCTCCGCCGCGATGGCGGCGGGCCCGGTGCTCGGCGGCGTCCTGACCCAGACGGTCGGCTGGCGCGCGGTCTTCCTGCTCAACCTGCCGATCGGCGCCCTGATCCTGGCGCTGCTCGCCCGCACCGCGCCGTCCCCGCGCCGCCCGGCGCCCCTGGACGTGCCGGGGCAGCTCACCGCCGTGCTCGGCCTCGGCGCGCTCGCGTACGCCGTCATCGAGGGCGGGCACGCGGGCCCGACGAGCCCCTCGGTCCTTGTCGCCGCGGGCCTCGCGGTGGCCGCGGCCTTCGCCTTCCGCGCGGCCGAGCGGCGGCACCCGGCGCCGATGGTGCCGCTGCCGCTGCTGCGCCAGCGCGAGGTCGGCGTCTCGCTCGCGGTCGGCTTCGCGGTCAACGCGGGCTTCTACGGGGTGGTGTTCCTGCTCGGCCTGTACCTCCAGCAGCTGCGGGGCATGTCGGCGGTGGCCGCGGGCCTGATGTTCGTGCCCCTCGCGGTGCTGATCACGTCGACGAACCTCGTCTCGCCCCGGTTCGCGGAGCGGGCGGGCCGCCGCCCGGTGATCGTGACCGGCCAACTGATCCTGGCCGTGGCCATGTTCGCGCTGCTCCCGCTCGCGGCGGACACCCCGATGTGGCTGGTCCTGGTCCTGCTGGTGCCGACCGGCATCGGCGGCGCGCTGGCGGTGCCCGCGCTGACGGCCCTGCTGATGGACGCGGTCCCCGGCCACCGGGCGGGCACGGCGTCCGGCCTCCTCAACTCCCTTCGCCAGACGGGCGGCGCGCTGTCGGTGGCCCTGTTCGGCGCGCTCATCGGCAGCGACGGCGGCTATGCGGTGAGCGGCATGCGGCAGGGCCTCGTGGTGGTGGGCCTCGTGCTCCTCGCCACGGCGGCGCTCTCGGCGTGGCGGCTGCCCCGGGGCGGCGGCCGCTGAGGGCCGGCCGCCCCGGCTCCTCAGTGGCCCTGGTCCACGAAGAAGCTGTCGTGCTCCACGAGGAACCGCCCGAACGCGTCGCCCCCGCGCTGCGCCGCCTCCGCCACGTTCTCGAAGTACTCCTCGCGCGGGGCGCCCGGCGAGAACAGCATCAGCATCGACGTCGGCGCGTCGGACACGTTCCGGAACGCGTGCAGCCCGCCGACCGGTACGTACAGGAAGTCACCGGGCCCGCCGGTGCGCCACTTGTCGCCGTCGTAGAGCTCCAGCTCCCCGTCGAGGACGTAGAACGACTCCGAGATCCCCTTGTGGAAATGCGTGCTGGGCCCACCCGCCCGCGGCCCCATGTCGACCTTGTAGAGGCCATACTCGCCCTGCGTGGACAGGGTGGTGGCGAGGTAGTGGTAGTCCTGCGTGGGCGTGGAGTAATCGGGCGGGGTGTCGGCCGGGCGGTACACCGCGCTGACTTCGCCCTCGTCGGAGAAGTACCGGGGATCCGGGTAGGACATGATCGGCTCCTTCTGCCTGCCCCTGCTGGATGGTGACGACACCATCCTCCCCACGAACCCCGCCCACCACATCGGCCCGGGGGCCGAGGGGGCGGGGGCGTTGGGCTTAGTGCTGGGGGCCCAGGGGCGCCGTGCTCCGGGGGACCGGCGGGGCCCGCCGGAGCACGGCGACGTACACCGGCCGCGGGTCAGCGGCCGGACTGCTGCCACAGCGTGAGCGCGAGCGCCGTGCAGGACGTGACGGCGGCGAGCGAGGGCAGCGGCCACCTGGTCCGCTCCAGGGCGTCCAACCGCTCCTCGTGCTCGCCGATGGCCTTGTCGGTCTGGTCGGCGCGCTGCAGCAGCAGGGCCAGATCGCCGCGGGTGGTGGCGAACCCCACGTCGACCGAGCGGTGCAGGCGCTCCAGCTCCAGGGCGATGCCGTCGGTGTCAGAGCCGGCCATGGTCCGCCTCCTTCCGGGGCGGCGGACCCGTGCGGACGCGCAGCCACTCCGGGAGCAGCCGCTGCACGGCCGGGGCGGACATCAGCCGGCTGAGCGCCCCGGCCACCGCCACCGCGACGGCCACGCCGGGAAGGCCGTGTGCCGCGGGGTCGCCCGCGAGCAGCGGCAGGGCGGTGACCAGGCCGAACAGGGTCTGGACCAGGGTGCGCAGGGCGCGGCGGCCGGGGTCGGTCATGGCGGTCTCCCTCATGCCTGCGGCACGCGCAGCCGGTCCCAGCTGGCGCGTCCCGGTATGCCGTCGGCGTCCGCGCCGGAGTACCCGAGCTCGCGCTGCCAGGCCGCGTACGAGAGCACGTCGGCAGCGGTCCACTCGGGGCCCGGCCCCACCGCGTACCGCCCGCAGCCCTCGGCGACCAGACGGCGGCCGACGGCGGTGATCAGCGGGCTGCGGCGGCCCGGCACGAAGAACGCGGCGCCGGGGAAGACCGCGTACGCGGGACCGGGCCGGTCGGGCCCGCCGGGCGGGCGCGTGCCGAGCCGCCGGGCGATCCGCGTCCGCATCGAAGCCATCGAGAACGACGGGTCGATCTTGCGGCGGGTCCACTCCTTGTGGCCGATGACACTGGCCGCCGACCAGCCGTGGGCCCGGCAGAGGGCGGCCGAGAGCCGCTCCACGGCGTCCAGTTGGGCGCCCGGATAGGGGTCGCGGCCATTGCCGAGGTTCTCGATCTCGAAGCCGTAGAAGCGGGCGTTGCCGTCAACGGCGTCGGGGCCCGGCCGCGCGGGCGGGGCCTGCTCGGCGCGCACGGCCGCGAGCGCGGCGGCCGAGCCGGGGCCCGCGTGGTTGGTGCGGCCGTGGCCGAGCAGGTGGACGGTGCCGTCCTTGGTGATGAGGCCGAGGCACAGCGGGCCCGGGAGGTCGGGCAGCCCGTTCCGGCAGGCGGAGAGGCTGTCGCTGCCCGCCGTGTGGTGCAGCATCACGCCGTGGACGGGGCCCCAGGGGCCCTTGTGATTGCGGTTGTGGGAGCGCCAGCCGGGGTGCTCTCGGGTGCGGGTGCCTTCGTGGTGGAGGGCTCGCAGGTAGGCGGCGGGGGTGAGGGGAGTGCTCACGCGGCCTCACCGTCCGGCTGCGGCGGTACGGGGTCCTCGGTCCGGATCACCTCGGTGCCCAGGGCGCTCAGCGGGTCGTCGACGGTGACCTGCACGGGGTCCCGGCGCACGAGGTACACGGCGAGGCGCGCGGCCACGGTGTCCGCGAGCGCCGCGAGCTGCGCCTCGGTGAGGGTGACGGTCGTGGGGATGTCGGCCATGGTCTGCTCCTGGTGGTCGTACGTGCGTGGAGGGCGCGGGCGAGGGCGCGGCCCGGGCGCGCCGGGTCAGACGACCGGCGGGTCGGGGGTGAGCCCGGTGTCGGCGGGCACGCCGTTGTACGTGGTGCCGCGCAGCGTGAGCGTCTGCTGGACGGCGCCGCCGGGACCGCTGGAGGTTTTGATGCCGATGACCCAGCACAAGGTGTCCAGTTCGGCACCGCTGCCGTCCCGCAGCCGGACGACGTCGCCGAGCTGGACCCTCGGGTCGTACAGGACTTCCACGTCGCCGATGAGCGGCACCGGGTAGCGGCCCGAGGCGATCAGCGTCGTGGCGAGCGACTCGGCGGCCGCCTTGTCCTGGACCCAGTCGGAGGCCTCGGCGACGTAGCTCTGCACGCCGTAGTGGCGCTGGCTGACGGTGTCCCGGGCGGTGGCCCGGCGCTCGGCGGGCTCCTTCGCGGGCTTGGACGTCGTCAGGTAGAGCGACAGCGGGGTGCCGTTGGGCAGGCAGGTGTAGACGGGCACCTTCAGACGGTTGGACATCCGCAGGGTGAGGACGCCGGCCACGCGGCGGGCCTCGACCTCCACGGCGCCCTTCAGCGCCTTGTTCCCGGACGCGGTGGACGTGGCGAACCGGATCGCCGTCTCCGTCATGCTCACCTGGTCGTCGTCGGTGACCGGCGGCAGGATGTCGTACTCCTCCTCGGCGATCGCCCAGTGCCGGGTCACGGTCGCCGATTTGGGGATGGTGATCTGGGACGCCGCCACGAGGTGCGCCTTGTCCTCCTTGCCGACGTCGGACCAGTCCCGGTAGGGGACTTCGACGTGGTTGCGGCAGGCGTCGATCTCCTCGCTGACCGTCAGGGCCGCGATCTCCCGCTGCGTGGTCAGCGTCAGGTCGGGCTTGCTGGGCGCGGTCTTGAAGCGCAGGTGGTTGCGCCAGTGGAAGACGCCCTTCTCGTCGAACTCGGCGGTGGCCATGGCCGCTTTGGCGATCTGCGTGACGACCTCCCACTGCGACCCGGACACGCGGGGGATGGAGACCAGCGGCAGGGTCGCGTCGTCGAGCTGGACGGCGCGCGTCCACATGCCCTGCTGGTCGAAGTCGGCTCCCTTGGGCGTGGCGTTCACGTCGGCGGTCACCTGGAGGGCCTCGACGGCCATCTCGGTGACCAGTTCGACCTTGTACAGCTCGGCGAGGGACTGCTCGGCCTCGGGTTCGTCGATGGTGGCCACGGTTCCCACGAGGGGCGTGCCGCCATGGCTGATCACGGGCTGCACGGTGGGGCGCGCCTTGGACGCGCCGCCCGCGCCCGTGTCGATCCAGAGGCCGAAGTGCCACCGGCCCGCGTTCAGCATGTCGCTGAGCTGGTTGAACACCCAGACGAGGCCCTTTCCGGCGCCGCCCTCCGTGCCGGAGAAGACGCTCACCCGGCCGGAATGGGCCTCCACCTTGAAGGTGATGTACCCCTGTGCGGCGCCGGCCCGGTCGAAGAGGAGCTTGATGTCCTGGTTCATCCCGCCCATGGCGGTGTTCACCCACGCCTCGACGAACAGCTTGGTGCCGGGCACGGTGATGCGGCTGCGCGGCGCCCACACGGCCTTGACCGGGGCCGCCTTGGGCAGCAGTGCCATCGAGTGCGGGGCGCCGCCGCGGACCCAGCTGTAGGCGTCGTCGTCGGGGAACGAGAGCGGTGTGCCGTAGGTGGCTGCGAACCCGCCGTGCAGGGAGGCGTAGAGCACGGTCAGCGGGCTGTCGATGTCCGTGAACTCGGGCCCGCGCGGCGGCGGGCAGGAGTGCAGGCCCGCCTGCCGCAGGAGCTCGTCGACGCACCAGGTCGCGGTCGCCACGGGCCGGTTGGTACGGAATCCGATGTTCGGCCGGGGCAGCACCGCGCGCCCCTGGAGCCGCTCCGAGCCGTCGAGCGCGGTGACCGTCACGGTGTCCGTGCCGGAGCCCGCCGAGCGGGAGCGCACCCGGCCCCGGAAGGCGGGCAGCACCCCGGCGTCGAGCCCGGCGCTGTGCACGACCGACTGGCCGGGCCGCACGACGTCGCCGGTGGCGCGCTTGGCCCAGGGCGAGTAGAGCGCGGGCGCGGACACGCCGTTCGCGCCGCCCGCCTGGACGGTCAGCTGCGCGGCCGAGCTGCCGGAGAAGGCCCGCATCGCCTCCGGCAGGTCCGTGGCGTACGAGCGCTCCAGGGACCAGCTCTGGACCTGGTCGCTGAGGTCGCGTCCGCCGAACCGGGACTCGTGGGCGGTGACGCGGGACCCGGAGTTCAGGGCCCGGGTGAGGTCCTCGTCAGCCTGCTGCACTGGTCACCTCCGTGAGGTCGAGGGAGAGGCCGCGGTGAGGCAGCGGCCTGCCCGGTGTGTCGGTGTACGCGGTGATCGCCATCGGCGGGCAGCCGTCGCCCGGGAGTTCGCCGTCCGGGGCCATGGCACGCAGCTTCGACGTGCCGATCCGGCCGGTGAACGCGGCGGCGTTCGCGATGAACTGGAGGGCCGGTTCCACGAACGCGGCCCTGGCCGGCGCGGTCCCCGGTGCCCAGGCGTCGACGACCCCGGCGAAGGCGCCCGCCCGGTCGTACCAGGTGAGGAAGCAGGCCGAGGCCCGCCCGCGCAGGACGCTCGACACGGTGAGGTCCACCGACTGGCCCGGGGCCACGGGGAAGCCGACCGCGCCCGGCCTCCGCCAGCGCAGCACGGCGTCGACGTTCGCGGGGATGTCGAGCACGGCGTAGCCGCTGCCGTCCGCGCTCAGCGTCGCCCTGTCGGCCTGCCACTGGGCGAGGTCGCCCTTGCCCGCCGCCTGGTCGTCGGCCAGCAACTCCTGCGGGGACGCGGGTACGTAGGGGTCGTCCAGGGTGAGGACCGCACCGGCGAGCCCGATGGGGTTCCCGTCGACCGCGACGCTGGCCGACGGGGTGACGAAGGCGGCGCCCGCGGGGGCGGTGCCGACGACGGTCTGCCGGGACGCGCTCGTCGTGGCGAGCGGCTCGCCCGCCGCGTCCTTCCAGTCGAGCTGGGTCTTGCTGGTCGTCACCCGCCACGCCGTCGGCACGGTGAACCGCACGGAGGCTCCCGGCGGCACCGGGAAGCCGGGCCATTGCCGCGCGGCCCAGGCAAGCCGGTCGCTGTCGGCCGCCGGGCGCCAGGACCAGGTGTCCGGGAGGGCTCCGGCGCCGGTGTCGCGCACCACGGTCCCGCTGCCGGACACCACCCGCCAGTGGGCGCTCGCGCCGCCGTCTCCGCGCCCCGCCGCCTGGAGCGGGTCGAGCAGGTTCCGGGTCACGGGGTCGAGTACGGCGAGGGGGCCGGGCCCGTCGACGCGGCGCGCCAGGCGGTCCAGGTGCGTGGCGTCCGCCTCGGGCAGGCGGTCGAAGGTCAGCTTCAGTTTGCGTGCCGAGCGGCGGGGGGCGTGTGTGGTCACCTGCCCGCCCAGCGCGGTGAACTGGCCCACCCCCAGATCCGCTCCACGCTCCCAGCCCGTCGCCGCCTGCGTTATCTCCCGAAGGCGGCCGGGGTGTCCGATCCACAGGTTTCGTGGCATGACTGTCGTCCCTCCTTGCTGCTGTGTCCCGTCGGCGGGTGCTACCGGCGGGCGAGCTGTCGCTGCCCGGTCCACACGGCGCGGGCGATGGTCTGGGCGTCGACGTTCACGTGCACCGGCCGTTCGGCGAGGCGCTCCACGGCATCCGCGAGGCGGCGCAGGCCCGCGCCGTCGTGCCGGCTGCCGAGCATCCGCTCCAGCCTGTTCAGCGGGATCACGGCCTCGCTCTCCCCGCGCTCCGCGACGAGCGCGAGCGTGCCGCCGGGCCGGGCCCGTACGATGCCGCCCTCGGCGAGATGCGGCACGGGGATGCGCGGCAGGTCGAATCCGAACCCCTTGCCGCCGAGCCCCGGCACCCAGCCCGGGACCTTGAACTTGATCCGGTTCATGGCGCCGATGAGGATGTTGAGCCCTCTCACCAGTTGCACCACGGGCGACCGGAAGGCGTTGACGACCCCGGTGAACAGCGGCTTGAGGAACCGCGAGGCGGACGAGGACGCTTCCTTGATCCCGCTCCAGGCGGCGGAGACGCCGCGGCGCAGCAGCTTGGCGACCTTGTCCATGTCGACGAACTTCGTGATGAGCGGGGCGAGCAGCGCCATGACGAGCCCGAACGGGTTCGCGGCCATCGCGAGGTTCAGCCCCCGCTGCGCCAGGGACGCGCCCTTGAGCCCCTTGCCGAGCCGTCCCATGGACTTCCCGCCCCGGTCGGCGTTCCGCCCGGCCTTGCCGACGGACCGCTCCACGGCGTCGGCCTGCCGCTTGACGTCCCGCAGCGCGCCCTCGGCCTTGCCCGCGGACCCCCGGAGCCGGTCGAGCGAGGACTTGAGCTTGTCGGAACCGCCTTTCGCCTTGTCCAGGGCTCCATCGGCGGTGCGTAGCCCGGACCGCAGCTTCCGGACGGCGGTGTCGCTTCGGTTGGCGGATGTGCGGAACGTGCCGAGGGCGTTGCTTCCGCTCCGTGCTCCGGTACGGAGTTTGCCGAGGGCCGTGTTCCCGTCGCCGGCGGCGGTGCGGAGCTTGCCGACGGAGGTGCCGGCCTGTCCCGCCGACTTCTTGATCCCGTCGACGGCCTTGGAGGCGTCGCCCGTTGACGTGCGGAGCCGGGTGAGGCCCGTCGCCGCCTGGCCCACGGACGTGCGCATGCGGCCGAGCTGTGTGACGGCTGTTCTGAGGGATGTGTTCAGTGCCATGGATGCTCCTCCCGGGGTGCGGGGCCGACGTCAGAACCGGCCGTCGAGGCGCTCGATCTCGCCGTACAGCCGACGTACTTCCTCGATCGCGCGCCCGGCCGTCAGCTGGAGGTTCTGAATCTGGCTGTTCTGCCGGGTGTTGGCGTCCCCGACGGCGGACCGGTCGGCCTTGAGCCGAAGCTTCTGATTCAGGTCGCGGTTCATGGCTCTGAGGCGCCGGTCCGCTCGCCCGTCCACCTCGGTGATGCGATCGGACAGGGAGTCCGGATCCTTCTTCGCGGCCTTGAGGCGCCTCTTCTCCCGCTCCGCGAGCATGTCGTACTCGAAGTTCCAGAGCTTGAGGCCGCCGCTGAGAGCGGTGAACTCGCCCGATACAGCCGAGGCGGAACCGGAAACTCCTGTCGCGGCGGCGGACGCGCCGACCGCCTCCCCCTTCAGCCAGCCGGTTTCCAGCTTCCATTTGAAGGTCTGGAACTCCTTCTCGACGTCTGACAGTCTGTCCTTGAGGTCCTTTACTTCATCGTTGCTCATGTCTATCCCTCACCTCGGAGGATTGGTCGATGCACACAGAATCCAGGCGCTTGTTCTCCGGGCGCGGGGAGTCCGAATTCGATGTTCCGGAGGATCTCTCCGGTCGTGTGCTGCTCGCGGAGTTATGGGGAGGGCTCCTGGGGAAGGGGTTCTACGTCACCGGGCAAAAGGCGACGAAGAACTCCGTGCGAAGAGAGAAGGTAGGCGGTTCGGCGATGGGAAAGAGAAAGTCCCATCTCTTCATACCCGCCGAGTACGGTCGGCTCGGAATTACCGGCGGCGTGCACATCGTACGAACGTGGAACGTCGCCCTGAGCGAGGTGACGGACGCGCCTCGCCTGGGAGAGGTCGAGACCGCGGAAGCCTCGCGAGTCTTTTCCTATTCCGGAGGTTCGCGACAGGCGGACGTCACGTTTTCGAATCGTGGCTGTGTGACGCTGTTCGACCTGGAGGGGAAGGAAAAGGGTGTGCTGATCTCTCACGACGACAAATTCCACGGGACCATCACTCTTCCGCGGAAGCCAGGACTGATCGTGGTGAGCGCAGCCAGGGCCGGTTGGGGCTGGGGGGACGTGGGGCGCTGGGAAGTCAAGCTGCGCGGCTGACGGTCCCGCTTTTGAAGTCGGCCATCGTGTCGGGTGTCTCCGGGAGCCGGTCACCCGGCGAAGAACGCGGCCAGCCGGGCCGGATCCGGCCCTTGGTGCGATGGGGCATCGGACGCGGCGGCGTCGGTGGCGGCGGAACCCGGCCTGGGCAGAGGCTGTGGCGGTGCCGGCGGCTCCGCCTCCTCGTCCCGGTTGACCATTGCGAACATCCAGTTCGCCTCGGCCAGTTGGTCCACCGCGTGGGCCAGGAGATGGTCCGTCACCGCCCACTCCGCCGCCTCCCCGTGGAGCTCGCGGTGCAGGGCGCTGTCGCGTGGCAGGTGGCGGATCAGGACCGCGAGCCGACGGGAGGTGAGGCGGCCGCGGTGCCAGTCCAGGAGGTCGACGCCGTAGTGGCGGAGGAGGTCCGCCTCGAGGGCCTCGGCGTGTTCGTCGACGAGCTCGCCGAGGCTCAGTCTTCCCCCAGGCCGAGCCCCGTCTCCTTGCCGTAGGCCTCGAGGATCGCGGCGATGTCCTGCATGGTCGTCTCGTGCCGGGCGAAGCGCGCGAACTGCTGCTCGCCCAGGAGGAGCGCGAGCAGGCCGTCGACGTCGTTGTCGTCGAGGGCGCGGAGCTGGTGCGCCACCGCGCGCGTCAGCTCGGTGGGGAGTTCGAAAGTGTCGCCGTCGAGCTCGAAGGCCCAGGTCCGGCCGAGCGCTTCGAGGCGCTGGGCACGGGCGGCGTTGACGTTGAAGGCGGGCATGGGTCTCCAGTCTCCGATGAGGGGTGACGGGGTGGGGTGCCCGGGCGGGGCGGCCGGGGCCGGCCACCCCGCCCGGGCCTGCGGCCTACGCGTAGGACTTGTCCTTCATGATCCACTTGGCCAGCTCGCCGTTCGGCCCCTCGAGGGCCGTGAAGGTCACGCCGAGCTTCAGCGCCCCGGTCCGGGTCAGCCCCAGCTCCTCGGTCTCGGTGACCTGGCCGCGCGGAATGATGAAGCGGTACGTGATGTCCGAGCCGTCCTTGAACTCGATGCCCAGGGCGCGCTCGTCCTTCTGCGGATTGCTCGGCAGCTGGAACTCGTAGGTGCCGTCGACCACCTTGTCCTGCGGGGGCGTGCCCTCGGGGATCTTGGTCGGCTTGATCTCCGACGCCGGGATGCCCATGAAGAAGGCGAGGGTCTGCTTGTTCATCTGCAGGAGCTGGAACTTCACCGTGAGGTCGCGGTCGGAGTAGATGAACCGGGCCGGCGTCGCCGACTGCCAGGTGTCGACGGGATCGATCTTCTCCTTCTTGTTGAACTTGATCCCGTCGGTCGTGGTGAAGCCCAGGTCCTGCCAGTGCGGGAGCGGCCAGTCGTCGGTGGTCGTACGGGGGACCGGGACCGGGAGCGGGTCGGCGGACCCGGCGGCCGGCAGGGTGACCGGGGCGACCAGGATGCGGCCGGTGCCCGCGACGCGGATCTGGCCACCGTTGTTGGCGGAGGGGTTGGGCATGGGAACTCCTCGGGTGCGAAAGGTGTTTCGGGCATGAAGAAGGCCCCGCCGGAGCAGGCGGGGCCGTGGCCGGGCAGGCACGGGCTCAGGCCAGGCGCAGTCGCAGCTGGACCGTCGTGAGGTAGCGGTTGCCCCGTGGACGGTTGTAGTCCGGCAGCCAGCGCGGCCCGTCGGACTCGGCGACGTCGGTGACGACGGCGCTGCCGTGGGCCGTCCCGGCCAGTCCGAGGACGCAGGCCCGGGCCGCGAGGGCGACGGCGTGCGCCGCCGTCTTGTCCGGGCCGTACGCCTCCAGGTCCAGCAGCGGCTGGTCCAGGTGCTGGTCGTCGACCCAGGCGCCGCCGACGCGGGAGACGAGGACGGCCTTCTGGGTGCCGTCGAATCCGGCGGGCGGACGGTTGTCGACCGTCGCACCGGCCAGCTCGGGGCGGTTCTTCAGGAAGTCGACGATCAGGCGTTCCGCGTCGGGGAAGTCCAGGACGCTCACATGAATGCTCCCTTCGCTGGGCAGCGAAAAGCGGCAGGTCCGCCGCCCCGGTCCGGGGCGCAGCTCTGCCGCTGCTCCAAGTGTGAGCGAGGGGGCTCCGGGTCGCAACTCACGTACCTGAGCTGGGACGTTGTGGATCGGTCGCCCAGCGGGGTGCGGCTCGTGCGCGGGTCGGCGGGGCTCGTGCGCGGTGCTTCGGACGCGGAAAGGGCGGGCCTCGCAGTGAGGCCCGCCCTGTCTTCTCCGCCGCTATCCGGCCCGCCGTCGCTATCCGGCCCGCTGTCGCTATCCGGCCCGCCGTCGTGCCGTCCGCTCCGCCGCGAACACGTCCTCCAGGCGGTACAGATGCCGCCGTCCCTGGCGCCCCGCCGCCGCGAGGTGCCCGAGCTGCACCCACTTGCGGATGGTCGCGGCCGACACGCTCACTTCGGCCGCGGCCAGCTCTCCGGTGATGAGGGGGCCGCCGTCACCCCGTGCCGCACTCATCCGGTACCGGCCTCCGCGCCCTCGAGGACATGGCGGCACACGGGGTTCACGCACATCACCACCGCCCGCTCCGGAAACGCCCGCAAGGACACCGAGTCGCAGGCGGGGCAGCGCCCCGCGACGCGCAGCAGCTGCTCGGGGTCGCCGAGCGCCCGCGCGCAGCGGTACGTCATGCGGCGGGCCTCGTCCGCGATGTGCGCGGCCAGGTCGGGGTGGTCCGCCACACGGCCCAGCAGCCCGGCGACGCGCCGCAGACGTACGGGTACGGGCGCGGGCGCCACCCGGCGCAGGCCGAGCCGGTCACGGACCGCATCCTCCAACTCCACCACGCCGTCGGTGATGTCGCGGATCGCGTCCGAGACGTACAGGCGGACGGGCGCGGCCGTGCCGCCGACGCGGGTCGGCCCGGGGCGCTCGCGCAGGGTGCGGGACGTGCTCGGGGTCAGCTCGGCGAGCAGGTCGGGGAAGCGCCGCGCGAGGGCGCCCAGCCACACGGCGGGGCCGTCGCTGTCCAGGAGCGAGGGCGCGGTCGCGGCGCTCATGCCGCCACCTCCCGGCCGTTGCGCCATAACCGGCCCCCGCTGACGCCGTCGAACCAGGTGTGCGCGGGGTCGACCACGGCTTCGCACTCCTTACGGATGGGGCACTGGTTGCAGGCTCGCAATACCGCGGCGGCTTCGGAGGGGATTCTGGTGAACACGGAGTGTTGTGGAAGATCGGCGCAGGCGGCCGACCTGCGCCAGTCGAGGTGCTCGCCCCCGGTGCCGGGTCGGATGAAGTCCGGGCTGGTCGGGGCGGGTTGTGGCGACATCGTTGAAGCAGGCACGTGTAAGCCCTCCCAAGATGTGGGAACATTCGTTCGAGCGTGACGAACGAGCTCTCAGCGTCGCATGGTGCGTGTGCGCACGCAAGCTGTCATGGGTCTGGCGGGAAGGGTGCGTCGATGGTCGAACTCGCATGTGCAGTGCGTGGGTTGACGGAATCTCCACGAATGCGTGCGTGCACGCACACACGGCGGTGCGCGCACGCTCGATACGCTGCCCACCTCGCGACGAGGGGAGAGCGATCACATGCGTCCGAGTTCGGGGGCTACCGCACGCAGGGGCCAGGACGTCGACGGGGACGCCGGGAGGGACCGTACCGACGGGCTTGACGAGTTCGCCGGCTGGATCGAGGACCTGATGCGCCGCCGGGGCTACGACATCGACAGTCCGCGCGGCGGCGGCAAGTCCAAACTCGCGGACGACGCCGGGGTGCACCGGGCGGGCGTCAGCAGGCTGTTGCAGCGGCAGAGCATGCCTGACCTGGAGACGATGCGGCGCCTGGCCGCGGTGCTCGACGTGCCGCTGCGGGACATGCTCATCCGGTCGGGGCGGCTCACGGAGGAGGATCTTCCGCTGTCCGGAAACCAGCGGTCGGACGGAGGGGCGGCGGATTACCGGATGAGTCCGGAGGAGGCCGCACGGAGAATGGAAGTCCCTGTGGAACTACAGGAGTTGTTCGTGAGGGTGGTGAGGCAGTTCCTGCCGGAGGGCGGCGGCGGTGGGTAACGGCCAGATGCCTTCGGGGCGTTGAGGAGGGATATGGAGATGGTCAACGCGGGGGACGGGCCGGAGGGGTCGGCGCACGGTGCGCGGGACGCGGGCCAGCGGCTCGTGGTCGAGCTCCTCGCCGAACTCGGTGACAAGGTGCGCGAGGTCGGCGCGGAGCGCGTGCGCGTCGTCACCGAGGAGGAGGTCGAGAGGGACCGCGCGGCCTGGTTCCGCGCGGGCTGGCAGGAGCGGGGCCGGGAGCCCGGCGCGGGGAACACGGCGTGCGCGTGCTCCGGACAGGAGGCACCCGCAGGGGCCCGGTCCGGCGCTGACCGCGCCTACCCGGAGCGGGCCCCGTTCGGCACCGCGTACGGCGAGGATCCCGCGCGCCCGGAGAGCCCGTCGGGCACCCCGCGCGGCCTTGCCTACGGCGAAGACCTCGGCCCCACTCGCGGCACGGGGCACCCGGACACCGAGGGGGCGCCGGTGCGGCGGCTGCGCGTGCGGGAGTTCCCGGAGCCGGGCCGTCCCGGCACGGCGCGGCACGCGCCCGGCGACCCCGGACACGCGGCCCCCGGACGGCACTTCCCGGACGGCAGGTCCTGACTTCCGGGGCGACGTCACGGGGGCGCCGCGCGGGCGGGGTCCCGGCCCGGGCGGCGCGTGGTGCGGGTGGGGGTCAGCAGTTGCTCCGGGCCGGTTTGCCGGCGAAGCGGTCGGCCAGCCACTGGGTGGCCAGGGGGGACTGGGTGATGACGCCGCTGACGTGTTCGCCGAGCGGGATCGTGTGCCACTCGACCTGCGCGCCCTTCGCGCACCAGTCCGCGCGGACCTGCTTGCCGGTGCCGTACGGGATCAGTTCGTCGGCGAGCGCGTGGTAGAGGTACACGGGTGCGTCGGGGGCGCGGGTGCCGACCTGGGACTCGCGCAGGCGCTGGCGCCAGTCGGGCTGCTCCAGGGGGTTCCTGGTCGTCACGTCGCTGATCTTCTTGAAGGCGCCGAGCACCGAGCCGTCGGCCACGCAGCTGTCCCGCAGCTTGCCGATGAGGGAGGTGCCCAGCGGGTTGAGGTACGTCTCCAGGTCCAGCTCGGGGAACGCGGCGTTCTGGCCGATCGCCGCCATGAAGATCAGGCCCGCGCCGTACGAGCCGTCGTTGAAGGCGGCCACCTTCAGCAGGTCGCCGGGCACGCCGCCGGTCGCCGTGCCCTTCACCTTCAGTTCGGGGGCGTACGAGCCGTGCAGCTCCGCCGCCCAGGAGGTGGCCTGGCCGCCCTGCGAGTAGCCCATGATGCCCACCGGCGAGTCCTTGGAGAGACCCGCCCCGGGCAGCCGGATCGCGGCGCGGGCCGCGTCGAGGACGGCGTGCCCCGCCGCGCGGCCGACCGTGTACGTGTGGTCGCCGGGCGTGCCGAGGCCCTCGTAGTCGGTGACGGCGACGGCCCAGCCGCGCAGGGTGAGCTGCTGGATGAGGTTGGCTTCGAGGGTGGTGCCCCGGGGGAAGCCCGCGCTCGGCGCGCAGTGGTCGCCGACGCCGACCGTGCCGACGGCGTACGTGATCAGCGGGCGCGGGCCCGTGCGCCCGTCCTGCGGCACGATGACCGTGCCGGAGACGGTGTTCGGCTCGCCCTTCGCCGTCGTCGAGCGGTAGTGGATCTTCCAGGCCTTGGTGTGCGTGGGCTGGCCGGGCAGGGGGTGGAAGGCGCTGGGCTCGGTTGTGACGATGTCACCGGGGGCGCTCGCGGCTCCCGGTGCGCCGTCCGAAGTCTCCGTGCCACCAGGGGTGTTCGCGTCGTCCGCGTGCGCGGGGGTGGTGGCGAGCGTCGCGGCCGCCAGGCCCGCCGCCGCCGTCACCGCCAGCCATCTGAGGGACGTACGTACGTGCATGCGGGTCTCCCAACTGTGCGTGGGGGGCTGGGTCGTTGGTCGCCCAGACGCCGACGACCGTAGTGACTCGCGAGTAAGGACGGGGCTGACGGGAACGCTCAGCTTCGTTGACCGCCGGGACCATCGCGGTACGCGTACCGGTACGCCCCCGGCGTCGTCCCCGTCCACCGCCGGAACGCCCGGTGGAACGCCGTGTCCTCCGAGAAGCCGAGCCGCGCCGCGAGGTCCGCGATCGGCTCCCGGCCCTCCGCCAGGCCCGCGATCGCCGCGTCCCTGCGCACCGCGTCCTTCAGCTCCTGGTACGACGTGGACTCCTGGGCGAGGCGGCGGCGCAGCGTCGACGGGCTGAGCGCGAGGCGCGCCGCGATCTCGCCGAGCGAGGGCAGGCGCGGCGAGGCGCGCAGCGCGGTGGCGAGGGTCAGGCGCACCTGCTCGGCGACCGTGGTGCCGTACTCGCGCCGCGAGAGCAGGTCGAAGGGGGCGCGGCGCAGCATCGCGGAGAGCGCGTCCTCGTCGCGCACCAGCGGCGCGTTCAGCCAGTGCGGGGCGAGCCCGGCGCCGGTGTGCTCGGCGCCGAAGCGCACGGGGCAGCCGAAGAGCAGCTCGTACTCGTCCTTGTGCGGGGGCGGCGGATGCCCGAAGTCGGCCCAGCGCAGCGGGATGCGGCGGCCGATCAGCCAGCTGCACAGCCGGTGCCAGATGATGACGAGGCACTCGGCGAGGAAGAAGTCCTGCTCCAGGTCGTTGCGCACGGTGAAGACGGCGGCGTCCCGGGTGCGGGTGAGCACGAGGTCGGGGCCGCCGGGGAAGAGCCCGTAGAAGGTGACCCCGCGCTCCATGGCCGCGCCCAGGTCGCGGCAGCCGAGCGCGGCGTAGCACATCATCGCGAAGGTGCCGGGCCTGCTGGGCGAGGAGCCGAGGCCGAGGAACTCGTCCTGCGTCGAGCGGTACAACTCCCGGAAGAGCCGGGCGAACTGGGGCGCCGTGATCCGGGCGCGGTCGTCGCCGAGCAGCAGGGGCGGGATCTGTGCGCTCTGGAGCAGCGGCACGGTGTCGATGCCGCGCCGCTCGGCGCCGCGCAACACGGCCCGCACGTGGTGCACGGTGATCGTCCGCCTGGCCATGACCATGACGTTAGTCGCCGGGCACCTGCTCAAGAAGGGAGCGCTCGCGGGCGTGCGCGGGGTTGGCTGATTCACCGCGGGGGCGCGCGGTGGTGAGCGCGGGGGTCAGCCGTGGTGACGTTTCGCGTCATGCCGTCCGGTCGGTCCGCGTCCTTAGCGTCGTGCGCATGACGGAACGCGTGCGCACGACGGAACGGCTGACGCACCGGCCCCCGACCCTGTCCGTGCTCGCGGAGTGGGCGGCGGACCGCCACGGCGAGCTGCCCGCGCTGCGGTTCAAACGCGCCGGGGGATGGCGGGAGGTGTCCTACCGGGCCCTGCGCGACGAGGCGCGGCGGGTGGGCCGGGCGCTCGTCGGCATGGGCGTGGCGCCCGGCGACCGCGTCGCGGTGCTCGCCGAGACCCGCGCCGAGTGGACGTACGCGCACCTCGGCGCGCTCGCGGCGGGCGCGGTCGTCGTGCCCGTCTATCCGACGGCGGGCGCGGACGAGACGGTCTGGGTGCTGGGGGACTCCGGCGCCTCGGTGGTGCTGTGCGAGGACGCGGCGCGCGTCGCCGACGTGGAGCGGCTGCGCGCCGAGCTGCCGGGCCTCCGTCACCTCGTGGCGATGACCGACCCGCAGGCGTACGCGGACGCCGCCGGGGTCACGGACGAGGTGCTGCTCGACCGGGCGGGCGGCCGCGGGCCCGCGGACCCCGCGACCATCATCTACACCTCCGGCACCACGGGACCGCCCAAGGGCTGTGTGCTCACCCACGGCAACCTCGGGGCCGTGCAGGACGCGTCGCTGCCGCTCATCGAGGGCGGTCCCGGCGACGCGACGTACCTCTATCTGCCGCTCGCGCACCTGCTCGCGCAGCTCATCGAGTTCACGACGCTCATCGACGGCGGCACCATCGTGTACTTCGGCGGCCGGATCGAGGACGTCGTCGCCGAGCTGGCCGAGGCCCGGCCGACGCATCTGCCGTCGGTGCCGCGCCTGTTCGAGAAGGTGTACGCGACGGTGCTCTCGCTCGCCGAGTCCCAGGAGGGCGGGCGCGAGCGCTTCGCGGAGGCGGTGCGCGTGGGCGTCCTCGCGGCGGACGGGGCGCTGCCGCCGGAGCTCAGGGAGGCGCACCAGGCCGCGGACGAGGCGCTGTTCGGCCGGGTCCGGCAGGCGCTCGGGGGGCGGCTGCGGTGGGCCCTCACCGGCGGCGCGCCGATCGCCCCGCATGTCCTGGACTTCCTGCGGGCCTGCGGCATCCAGGTCTTCGAGGGGTACGGGATGACGGAGTCCGGGGGCCTCATCAGTCTCAACCACCCCGGCGCGGTCAAGTACGGCACGGTGGGGCGGCCCATCGAGGGCTGCGAGGTGCGGATCGCGGACGACGGCGAGGTCCTCGCGCGCGGGGCCAACGTGTTCCCCGGCTACCACGGCGACCCGGCCGCGACCCGGGCGGCGCTCGACGCCGACGGCTGGCTGCACACCGGTGACCTGGGCGCGTTCGACGAGGACGGCTATCTGACCATCACCGGGCGCAAGAAGGACCTCATCATCACCTCGGGCGGCAAGAACCTGACGCCGTCACTCGTCGAACTCGCCGTGCAGGCATCGCGGTTCGTCTCGCGCACGGTCCTTGTCGGCGACCGGCGGCCCTACCCCGTCGCGCTGATCACGCTCGACGCGCAGGAGGTCACGGGGTGGGCGGGGCGCGCGGGAGTCACCCTCACCGAGCCGCTGTCGGCCGATCCGACGGTCCGCGCCCTCGTCAAGGAGGCCGTCGACGAGGCGAACGCGAGCCTCTCGCGCCCGGCCCGGATCCGCGGATTCGCCGTCCTGGACGAGGACTTCACGATCGATTCCGGGCTTCTGACACCGAGCCTGAAGGTGCGGCGGCAGGCGGTGGCCGAGCGGTACGGGTCGGTGGTGGAGGCGCTGTACGGCGGGTTGCGACAGGGTGGAGAGGCGTAGCGGGCGTTGTACGGCGGCCTACGGCAGGGCGGCGAGGCGGGGCGGGCGCTGTACGCCGGGTCGCGGAAGCCCGGCGAGGCGTTGCGGGCGCTGCACGGTGGCCTACGAAAGCCCGACGAGGCGTAGCAGCGCCGTGGCGCCCGCCGCGCCCAGGACCACCATCACGAACGGCGCGCGGCGCCAGGCGAGCGCCGCCCCCACGAGCACTCCCGCCGGGCGCGACCAGCCCGCGAAGTCGTGCCCCTCGGTGAAGGCGCCGGTCGCCAGGAGCGCCACGAGGATCACGGTGGCCCCGACGGTCAGCAACTCCTGCATGCGTACGGGCAGTTCCACCCGGCCCTGGAGCAGCGGTCCGGCGAGCCGGAAGACGTAGGTCCCGGCGGCCAGGGCCAGGACGCAGACGAGCTGGGCGTTCATGCGGCGCCTCCGGCGGGACGGCGGCCCGTCGCGAGCAGGCCGAGGAGCGCGAGCAGCACCGGCAGGCCCGCGGGCAGGACCGGTGTCGCCGCCACCGCGAGCACGGCGCCGACGGCGGCCGCCCGGCGCGCGCCGCCGTCGGCGTCCCGCAGGACGGGCAGGACGAGGGCCACGAGCACGGCGGGGAACGCGGCGTCGAGCCCGAACCGCGCGGTGTCGCCGAGCGCGGAGCCGGCGAGGGCGCCCGCGAGCACGCTCACGTTCCAGGCGATGAACAGGCCGATCCCGGATATCCAGAACGCGGCCCTGCGCCGCCGCGGGTCGGGCTGGGCCAGGACGAACGCCGCCGTCTCGTCGGTGACCAGGTGCGCGCCCACGAGCCGCGCGGCCCAGGAGCGGCCCATGCTGTCGGCCACGGCCAGGCTGAAGGCCGCGGTGCGGGTGTTGAGCAGCAGGCCGGTCGCGGCGGCGGCCGCGGCGCCGCCGCCCGACGTGAGCACGGCGACCGCGCTGAACTGGGCGGAGCCCGCGTACACGAGCAGCGACATGGTGACCGGCAGCCACACCGGCAGGCCGCCCGCCACGGCGATCGCGCCGAAGGACACCCCGACGACGAGGTCGGCGAGCAGGACGAGGGCGATGCCGCGGAGCACGTCGGAGGGCAGGTCGGAGAAGCGGACGAACCCGGGTGTTCGTTCTGTCGGGTCATCCGTTCGGTGTGTCGAACGCATGCGTCGTAGGATGGTTCAGGGGGATCATGTTCGTCAAGGCGAACGATTGGACTGGTATGCCGAACGGTCGGGAGTCGTAAGGGTGAGGACGGACCAGAACAGCGAAGGTGCCGGAAGCGGCGCGCAGGTCCCTGGGGCCGCTGGGGGCCCTGGCGGCTCTGGTGCTCCTCGCGCCCCCCGCGCCCCGCGTGAATGGGTCGCCGAGGCGCTGCGCCGGGAGCGGGCGCGCGCCGGACTCTCCCTCTCCGAGCTGGCCAAGCGCGCCGGAATCGCCAAGTCCACGCTGTCCCAGCTGGAGGCGGCGACCGGAAATCCGGGCATCGAGACGGTCTGGGCGCTCGCCGTGGCGCTCGGAGTGCCGTTCAGCGCGCTGATGGAGTCGCCCGCTCCGGCCGTCACCGTGATCCGCGCGGGCGAGGGCCCGGTCATGCACGCGGAGCGCTCCTCGTACGCGGGCACGCTGCTCTCCCGGGGACCGTCCGGCATCCGCCGCGACATCTACCACGGCGCGATGGAGCCCGGCCCGGCGCGCGAGTCCGACCCGCACAACCCCGGCACCGTGGAGCATCTGATCGTCTCCACCGGCCACCTCCTCGCGGGGCCGCGCGACGAGCCGGTGGAGCTGTTCCCCGGGGACTACATGTCGTACCGGGGCGATGTGCCGCACGCGTACGAGGCGTTGCTGCCGGGGACGACGTTCGTGCTGGTCATGCAGCACGTGTAGAAGGGTGGGGCCCTGGGTCAGGGACTCCCCGAGGAGGGCTACGCCTTGCGCGGTCTGGGGGCCAGCAGCTGCTCGCGCAGTGCCGTCAGCTGGTGTGACGTGTCCACGGCCCGGGCCTCGTCGAGCGTGGCCAGCGCGAGCAGCAGCACGTCCGCCACGACGAGCGCGGTCAGCGCCTCGGTGGTGATCCCCGTGGGAGTGTGCGGCGCGGTGAGCACCGCGTCCACGCGGCCCCCGTACCGCTCGGCGAGCTCGTCCGTCACCAGCAGGACCCGCGCCCCGACGGCCCGCGCCCGCTCGATGAACACGGAGAGCTCCGCCAGGTCCCGCCCCGGCTGGAAGATCACCACCGCGTCGCCCTGGCGCAGCGCGAGCAGGTGGTCGGCGAGGGCGAACCCGGTCGCTCCCACATAGCGCGCGCGCCGCCCCACGCGGCCGAGGGTGAGGGCCAGGTGCCGCGCGGCCAGCTCGGACGCGGCGACTCCGTACGCGTGGATCTCGCCCGCGTCGGCGAGGACGCCGACGGCCGTGCGCAGCGCGTCGTCGGGGGTCAGGCGGCGGGCGTGCTCGATGCGCTCCTGAGCCTCGTCGAAGACCTCGTCCCAGATGCCGCCGAGGTCCCGGCCGACGTGCGCGATGCGCTTGGCGAGCCGCACCTCGGGCGCGACCGCCGCCGTGAAGTCCGTGGCGAGGTCGCGCTTGAGCGCGGGCAGGCCCGCGTATCCGAGGCGCTGCAGGGCGCGCACGACCGTGGCGTTGCTGGTCCCGCTGGCCGTGCCCAGCTCCTGCGCGGAGGCGAAGAGCAGGGACTCGGCGGGCACGCTCGCCAGGTACTGGGCGACGGCGCGCTCGGATGCGGACAGGGTCTCCCAATGGCCGCGCACGGCGGCGCGCAGCCGCGCGGCACCGCCGGCGTCGTCCGCGTCGTCCGGTGCGTCCGCCGCCCCGCCGGTCGCGCCCGGCGTGCCGGGCCTGGCGGCTCCGGCTGCTGCGCCTGCGCCGCCTGCCCTGCCTGTCTCGTCCGTCGTTCCGCCGGACCCGTCCACCGCTCCGCCCTCCGGCGGCTCTGAAATCTTCATTACAGGTCTTGACTCCCGTGTGATGGACGTTACATGCTGGATGGTACGTTCCAAGCATCGAGCTTTTCGTAATCGACGTTACAGGAGAAGAATGGCGCCGCGCACCACCTCCGACCGATCCGCCCGGGTCCTTCCCGTGGTCGAGATCTCCGGCACGCCGACCGAGCGCGGCCGTCAGTACGGCGAGGCCGTCCGCCCCCAACTGCACGCGGCACTCGGGTACTACGCGGCCGCGTTCGGCCAGTCGGCGGGCCTGACCTGGGAGCAGGTGACCGCCCGGGCCGCCCGCTGGCTCAAGCCCGTCCGGGAGTACGCGCCGTACCTGGAGGAGGAGATGGCCGGCATCGCGGACGGCGCGGGAGTGGACCTGCTCGACGTCCTCGCGCTGAACGCGCGCGGTGAGGTGATCTACGACAGATCCTTCAAGCGGATGGCGGCGGACGGGCCGGTGGCGGGCGAGCCCGTGACGGGCGAGCCGGTGGAGGGCGAGCGGGCGGAGGGCGCGGACGCCGAAGCGGCCTCCGACGGCTGCACCTCCTTCGCGGCGTACGGCCCGGCCAGCGGCGACGGCCATGTGTACGCGGGACAGAACTGGGACTGGCGCGCGGGCGTGGCCGACACCGTCGTGATGCTGCGCATCGTGCAGCCCCCGAAGCCCACCCTGATCATGCAGGTCGAGGCGGGCCAGATCGGCCGCCAGGGGGCCAATTCGGCGGGCATCGCCCTGAACGCGAACGGCCTCGGCGGGCGCTTCAGCGACGCGGTGGGCCTGCCGCAGACCGTGGTGCGCCGCAGCGTGCTCGACCAGCACGCCGTCACCGACGCCGTGGACGTGCTCTGCCGCACCCGCGCCCACATCGCGTCGAACGCGCTGCTCACCTGCCGCGAGGGCTTCGCCATCGACCTGGAGACGACCCCCGCGGGGCACGGCTGGATGTATCCGAAGGACGGCCTGCTCGTGCACGGCAACCACTACCAGGCGGGGGTCCCCGCGGCCCTGGCCCCCGGCTACCGCCCCCTGTCCCCGGACTCCCTGGTCCGCGTCCCGCGCGCGGAGGAGGGCCTGGCCGCCCTGCGCGGCGCCACCGGGCCCGACGAATCACTCAAGATCATCAAGCAGGCGATGTCCGACCACCTGGGCCACCCCGAGTCCCTGTGCACCCACCCCGACCCGCGCCGCGCCGAGCTGAGGCAGTGGGCCACCCTCGTCTCCTCCTGCGTGGACCTGACCACCGGCGACTACCGCGTCACGGCGGGCACCCCCTGCGACCGCGACTACCAGCACCTTCCCTGGAACCTGTACGACGGCCCGTTCGGAGACGCCAGATGACGCACCGACCGACGGAACCACCGGGCAGGGCCGCGGCCGTGCCGCGCCGTGCGGCGCGCGCCGCCGCCGGGCTCGTCGCGGCGTCCCTGCTCGCCGCGGGCTGCGCGGGAGCCGACACCAACGCCCTCGGCGGCGCCCCCGCGGACGCCGCGAAGCTGACCCTGCGCGCCACCACCCCGCCCGCGCAGGGCCGCCTGGAGAAGGCCGACTGGCTCCTGGAGGACGAGCCCGACTCGCTCGACCTGGACCGCCAGGGCGGCAGCGCCGGACGCGTGGTCCTCACCAACATCTGCGAGCGGCTCTACCAGCTCCAGCCCGACATGAGCGTCAAGCCGTTCCTCGCCGAGAAGGCCCGCACGCCGGACGACCGCACGCTCGTCCTGACCGTCCGCGACGGCGTCACCTTCCACGACGGCTCGAAGCTCACCGCCGCCGACGTGCTGTGGAGCCTCAAGCGGCACGCCGCGAAGGACATGGAGCAGTCGGACGAGTTCGGCAACGTGGCCTCGATGCGCAGGACAGGACCCCGCGAGCTGACGATCCGCTTCAAGGAGCCCGACGCCCTGTTCACCAAGGCCCTCGCCGGCGACGCGGGCATCGTGTGGAACCCCCGCCGGGTCACCGACGCGGGCAAGGAGTTCGGCACCCCCGGCCAGGAGGACGCCTGCTCGGGCCCGTACCGCCTCAAGGAGTGGAAGTCCGGCGACTCGCTCACCATCGAGGCGTACGCGGACTACTGGGGCAAGAAGCCCCTGACCCGCCGCGTCGTCTTCCGCTGGGCCTCCGACAGCGCACTGGTCAACGCCCTGCGGACGGGCGCCGCCGACGGCACCTACGCCGAGTCGCCGAACACGGCCGCGGCACTGCGCCGCACGAAGAGCCTCCGGCAGTACTACGGCCCCTCCACCGCCTCGCTCGTCCTCATCCCCACCGCGCGCGGCGGCCTCAAGGACCCCGCGATCCGCCGCGCCCTGTCCCTCTCCCTGGACCGCAAGGGCATCGCCAACTCCGGTTACGGCGGCCTGGTGCAGCCCTGGGCCGCCCCCGTCGGCGCCGGGGCCTGGGGCTATGAGCGGCCCCTGTTCGCCGCCGCCCAGAAGAAGCTGGGCGCCACCGCCCCCGCGACCCCGACCGCCGCCGACCTCGCCGAGGCCAAGAAGCTGGTCAAGGAGGCCGGCGCCCCCGGCGACCCCGTCGTCATCGGCACCGACAGCAGCCAGGGCCGCACCGTCGTCGCCAACGCCACCCGTGCCGCGCTCCAGCGGATCGGGGTGCGGGCGCAGATCAAGACCGTGCCGCCCGCGCAGTTCGAGGAGTTCTACAGCGACCCCCAGGCCCGCGCCGACATCGACGTCCTCGTCGGCGACTGGTACATCTCCAAGGCCGACCCCATGGGCTTCTACGACAACGGCCTGTCCGACTCCTCCAACAATTGGGTCGGCTTCAAGGACGCGGCGTACGACCGCCTCGTGCGCAAGGCCCTCGCCACGCTCGACGACACCGAGCGGGCCCGGCTCACGACCGAGGCCCAGCGGCGGTTCGTGGACGCCGCCGTGTGGATCCCCCTCGCCCAGGTGCCGACGGCCCTCGTCCTCAGCGACCGGCTGACCGGACCGCCCGCCTCCCAGTCGTACCTCTACTACCCGTGGGCCGCCCTGCTGGGCGCGCGGAAAGGCTAGGCCGCCATGGGAATGGGAAAGGGCATCGCCGTCCGCCTCGTCCGGCGCCTCGCGGGCGTGCTCGCCACGCTCCTCGCCGCGTCCTTCGTCATCTTCGCCGCCGTGTACGCCGCGCCCGGCGACCCCGCCGTCTTCCTCGCGGGCGGCCGCGACAAGCTGACCCCCGAGCGCCTGGCCCAGGTGCGCGCCGAGTACCACCTGGACGAGCCGCTGGCCGCCCAGTACGGCCGCTGGCTGTGGGACTGCCTGCACCTCGACCTCGGCCGGTCCTTCAAGTACAGCGACCAGGTGTCCGACCTGGTGGCGGCCCGCTTCCCGACGACGCTCCAACTCGTCCTGTACGCCACCGTCCTGTTCGTGGTCCTCGGCGTGGGCGCCGGGGTCCTCGCCGCCGTGAAGCGGTCCACCTGGGTGGACTCCGCGGTGGTCGGGATCACCACGCTCGCCGCCTCGGTGCCGTCGTTCGTCGCGGCGATCGCCCTGGTGTCGTTCTTCGGGGTGCGGCTCGGCTGGTTCCCGGTGACCGGCAGCGGCTCCGGCTTCCTCGGCACCGTGCACCACCTCACGCTGCCCGCCCTGTCGCTGGCGCTCGGCGCGCTCGCCCTGGTCAGCCGCGTGACCCGGCAGGCGATGGCGGACGCGGCGGCCTCCGACCACGTGGCGGCGGCCCGCGCGTCCGGCGTGCCCGAGCGCGAGATAGTCCGCCGCCACGTGCTGCGCAACGCGCTGGGGCCCATCGTCACCATGTGCGGCCTCGTCATGGCGGGCATGCTCGCCGGCACCGTCGTCGTCGAGACCGCCTTCGGCCTCAGCGGCATCGGCTCCCTGCTCGTCGGCGCCATCAACACCCACGACTTCCCCGTGGCCCAGGCCGTCCTGCTCCTGATGGTCACCGGCTACATCGTCGTCACCACGGCCGTGGACGCCGTCCACCCGCTGCTCGACCCGCGCGTGAAGGAGGTGCGCTCATGACCCTCACCCTGAGCGGTACGAACGCCGTGAAGGCGGCCGGGGGACGGCGCCCCGTCGGCGTCATGGCCGCGGGCGCGCTGCTCGGCCTCGTCGTCCTCGCGGCCGTCCTCGCGCCCCTCCTCGCGCCCTACGCCCCGGACGCCATCGACCTGTCCTCCTCCCTGGTGGGCACCGGCCGCGAGCACCTCCTGGGCACCGACTCCTCCGGCCAGGACCTGCTCTCCCGCGCCCTGTACGGCGCGCGGACCAGCCTGGTCGCGCCGCTCCTGCTGCTCGCCGTCGCCGGGGTGCTCGGCGTCACGCTCGGGGTGCTCGCGGCCTGGTGCGGCGGCTGGGTCGACACGCTCGTCTCCCGCCTCACGGACGTGATGTACGCCTTCCCCGGCCTGCTGTTCACCGTGCTGATCATCGCCGTCTTCGGCACCGGCACGACGACGTCCGTCCTCGCCCTCGGCCTGGCCTTCACCCCCACCATCGCCAAGTACACCCGCTCCCTCGCCCTGTCCGAGGCCCGCAAGCCGTACGTCGACGCGTACCGCGTGCAGGGCATGGGCGGCGCCCGCATCTGCGCCTGCTACCTCATACCGAACCTGGGCCGGTCCGTCCTCGGCTATCTCGTGGTCCTCTTCGGCGAGGCCCTGATGTCCCTGGCGACGCTCTCCTACCTGGGCTTCGGTGCCCAACCGCCGTCCTCGGACTGGGGCCTGATGGTGCAGGAGGGGCAGGCGGCGATCGTCCAGGGCGCGATGCTCCCCGCCCTGGTGCCCGGCACCGCGATCGCCCTGGTCGTGGTCTGTTTCAACGTCGTCGGCGTCTGGGCCGCCGACCGCCTGGGGAGGCAGTGATGCTGCTCGACATCGACGACGTGACCGTGACCGTGCCGGGCGCCGCCCGCCCGCTCCTCGACTCCGTGTCCCTGCGGGTCGCCGAGGGCGAGGTGGTGGCCCTGGTCGGCGAGTCGGGCTCGGGCAAGTCGACGACCGCGCGGACGGCGCTCGGCCTGCTGCCGGACGGGGCGGCGGTCTCCGGTTCCGTGCGCTTCGACGGCACCGAGATCCTCACCCTGACCGGCGAGCCCCTGCGCGCCCACCGCGCCGGGTCGGTCGCCCTGGTCCACCAGGACCCGCGCGCGGCCCTCAACCCGGTGCGCCGCGTCGGCGACTTCCTCACCGAGCGGGGCGCCACCCGCGCCGAGGCCGTCGAACTCCTCGCCTCCGTCGGCCTGCCCGACCCCGGGCGCCGCGCGCGCCAGCGTCCGCACGAGCTGTCCGGGGGCATGCTCCAGCGCGTCGTCATCGCGGGCGCCCTCGCCGCCCGCCCGCGGCTGCTCCTGGCGGACGAGGCCACCAGTGCCCTGGACGTCACCACGCAGGCCGACATCCTCGCCCTCCTGCGCACCCTGCGCGCCGAGCACGGCCTCGGCCTGCTGTTCATCACCCACGACCTGCACCTGGCGGCGGCGTACTGCGACCGCGTGTACGTGATGTACGCGGGCCGCGTGGTGGAGGAGCGCACGGCGAAGTCCCTGTTCGCGACCCCCGCCCACCCCTACACCCGCGGCCTGCTGTCCTGTTCCCCGACCCTGGACGCCCTGGACGTCCCCCTGCGCCCGATCCCGGGCCGCCCGCCGTCCCTTTCGGACGTGTTCGAGGGGTGCGCGTTCGTGGAGCGGTGCGATCAGGCGCTGCCGGAGTGCGGGACGTGGACCCCGGCGCCGGTGCCCCTGCCGGACGGGGGCGCGTCCGCCTGCCTCGCCGCAGGCAGCACTCTTGAGACCGAGGTGAAGCCGTGACCACGACCGCCCTGCTCCAGGCCACCGGGCTGAGCAAGACGTACCCCCTGCCCGGGGGCGGCACCCACCGGGCCGCGGACGACGTGAGCTTCACGGTCCCCGAGGGCGGATCCCTCGGCATCGTCGGCGAATCGGGCTCCGGCAAGACGACCGTGGCCAGGATGCTGGTGGGCCTCGTCCCGCCGGACCGGGGGGAGATCGCCGTGGCGGGCCGCCCGCGCGCGCCCCGCACTCCGCGCACCTCCCGGGCCCGCCTGGCCAGGGCACGGGAGATCCAGATGGTCTTCCAGGACCCGTACGTCTCCCTGGACCCGAGGCTCACCGCCACGCAGTGCCTCCGTACGGCGCTGCGCCTGCACGGCAAGGACGAGAAGGGCGGTGCGGCGGCCCGCGATCTCCTGGACCGCGTGGGCCTCGGCGCACGCGAGGCGGACGCGCGCCCCCGGGACCTCTCGGGCGGTCAGCGCCAGCGTCTCGCGATCGCCCGGGCGCTGGCGGTGGATCCGCGGGTCCTGGTCCTGGACGAGGCCGTCGCCGCCCTTGACGTGTCGATCCAGGCGCAGATACTCCTGCTCCTCCGGGAGATCCGGGAGGAGACGGGCGTGGCCCTGGTCTTCGTCAGCCACGACCTGGCGGTGGTGCGGCACGTCACGGACGAGGTCCTGGTGATGCGCCGGGGCGTGGTGGTGGAGCGGGGGCCGACGCCACTGGTCCTCGCGGCCCCGGAGCACGCCTACACCCGCCTGCTCCTGGCCAGCGTCCCCAGCGAGGGCTGGACCCCCGAACGCACCCGGCTCTAGCCCTCGCGGGTGCGCCCCAGGCCCGCCCCTTCCCGATCCGGGGGCTCCGCCCCCGCGCCCCCGTTTGTCGGCGCTCCGCGCCTCGTCCTCAAACGCCGGACGGGCTGGATGGTGCCGCTGCGGGCCGCAGACGAGACGCAGCCCGCACCGGAGATTTCCAGCCCGTCCGGCGTTTGAGGACGAGGCCGCAGGCCGACGAACCCCGCCCAGGGCGCCCCCGCCAGAAAAAGGCAGGGGCCCCGCGGTCTCGCCGAAGCGAGGGTGCGGGGCCCCTTGGGTACTGCTTCCGTCCGGATCAAGCCGCCCTTATGGGAGGCAAGCCGCCCCTTAGGCGGGGGTGACGTTCTCCGCCTGCGGACCCTTCGGGCCCTGCGTGACGTCGAAGGTCACGGCCTGGTTCTCCTCGAGGGAACGGAAACCGCTGGCGTTGATCGCGGAGTAGTGAACGAAGACGTCGGGGCCGCCGCCTTCCTGGGCGATGAAACCAAAGCCCTTTTCGGCGTTGAACCACTTCACGGTTCCGGTAGCCATAAGCCCTCCTTGGGCCAAAGGGTTGCCCTGCTCCAGAACCTGCGATTGTTGAAACAACTGCAAAAGTCTGAAAACGACGAGAGCCTGCGGGTTACATGCTCCGCAGGCTCTGTACTGCAAGGGAAACCAAACTGCAACTTGCGCCGAGCTTAGCACGCAGGCACCCGGAAGCAATAGGGATCAAGATCACGTCACTCAGAGGTTTGATGATGCCTCGCGCCGGGTTGACGTAGGCCCCGGAGGCGGTCCCGTGCGGGCCGCGCCGGGACCCGGCGCTCGGACCGTATCGCACGAGGGCTAGCCTCGCGGATGTGGACAATTCTCCCGCTGACACCTCGGGCGGGGCGGAAGCCGACCCGCTTCCCAGCTCCCGCCGCACCGCACGGCCGCGCGTCGGCCACATCCAGTTCCTGAACTGCATGCCCCTGTACTGGGGCCTCGCGCGGACCGGCACCCTCCTCGACTTCGAGCTCACCAAGGACACCCCGGAGAAGCTCAGCGAGCAGCTCGTGCGCGGTGAGCTCGACGTCGCGCCGGTCACCCTGGTCGAGTTCCTGCGCAACGCCGACGAGCTGGTGGCCTTCCCTGACCTGGCCGTGGGCTGCGACGGTCCGGTCATGTCGTGCGTGATCGTCTCGCAGGTGCCGCTCGACCGCCTGGACGGGGCGCGGGTGGCGCTCGGCTCCACCTCGCGCACCTCCGTGCGCCTGGCGCAGCTGCTGCTAGCCGAGCGCCACGGCGTGCGCCCCGACTACTACACCTGCCCGCCCGACCTCGGTCTGATGATGCGGGAGGCCGACGCGGCCGTCCTGATCGGGGACGCGGCGCTGCGCGCGAACCTGATCGACGCCCCCAGGCTCGGCCTGGAGGTCCACGACCTCGGGCAGATGTGGAAGGACTGGACGGGCCTGCCGTTCGTCTTCGCGGTGTGGGCGGCGCGCCGCGACTACCTCGCCCGCGAGCCCGAGGTGGTCCGCGAGGTGCACAAGGCGTTCCTGGCCTCCCGTGACCTGTCCCTCGAAGAGGTCACGAAGGTCGCGGAGCAGGCCTCGCGCTGGGAGTCCTTCGACGCGGGCGTCCTGGAGCGGTACTTCACGACGCTCGACTTCCGCTTCGGCGGCGCGCAGCTGGCGGGCGTCGAGGAGTTCGCGCGCCGGGTGGGGCCGACGACGGGCTTCGCCGGGGACGTGCGGGTGGAGCTGCTGCGGCCGTAGCCGCGGCGGCCGCGCGGGGTCCGGGCCTCAGCTGCTGGGGACCGGGCCCCGCATCTTCTTGCTGATCCACTGGATCGGCCCGTCGTCCATGGCGGGGACGTAGGAGCGGGCGCTGTGCGTGCCGCCCTGGATGACGTTGAGCCGGGTCTTGACCGGTCCCTTGCCGTACTTCTCCATGAACGCCCGCAGGTTCGGCTGCCCGGACTCCGCGGTGCCGACCTGGAAGGCGATGTCGACCTCGGGGCCCCCGCGCCGGATGAGGCGCTCGGCGAGGCGCCCCGGGTCGTTGGCGAGCCGCTGCGCCTCGTGTCCGCGCCAGAGCGGCGAGTCGGGCACGGTGTCCGGGCCGGAGGCGATGACGGCCTTGAACTTCTCCGGGTGCTTCAGGACGGACTTCAGGCCCACGAAGCCGCCCGACGACGACCCCATGAAGCCCCATCCGTCGCGGGACGTGAAGGTGCGGAAATTCGCCCGGACGAAATCCGGTACGTCCTCGGTCATCCAGGTGCCCATTTTCGGCTGGCCCGGTATGTCACTGCCGTCGTAATAGAACTTGTCGTCCGGGTTGAGCACCGGCATCACCACGATGAACGGCAGGCTCTTTCCCTCCTTCGACCACTTGGCGATGGAACTCTCCAGCTTCAGGTCCGTGCCCATCCAGTAGTTATTGGGGTAACCGGGGCCGCCGGGCAGCGCGATGAGTACGGGAAAGCCGCTGTGGGAGTACTTCGGGTCGAAATACTGTTTCGGCGCCCAGACCCAGACCTTTCCGGTGAATCCCGACTTCTTTCCGCGCAGCGTGGTGACGCCGATCTTGGTGCCGTCGTCGAGGGTGCTCTCGGTGGTGAAGGAGGCGCGGGGGCCGGTGGGGAGCCGGGTCCCCGAGGCCTTGCCGTCGTGACCCTTGGCGGGCGCGGGGGCGGAGGCGCTCGGGCCGTCGAAGCTCATGGGCTCGTCCTCGTCGGACGAGCAGCCGGTGAGGAGGGCCGCGACGGCGACGAGCGCGGCGGCGGCCAGGGGGACGGGGGTGCGGCGGACGTTCATGTGACCTCGACGGACCTGGGGACAAGGACGGCAATACGGTCAATTCCTTCTGGGTAGAGGGAGAAACCGGGGCGCGGGTTCCCGGGGCCGTAGGCTGATCCGTGCCAGTGGTACGCGTACGGCGCACCAGGGGGAGGCCCTCGCGATGCACCCGCTAGAACCGGACGAGCCCGCGGCCGTCGGGCCCTACCGGCTCCTCGGCAGGCTCGGCTCCGGCGGCATGGGCCGCGTGTACGTGGGCCGCAGCGCGGGCGGCCGTACGGTCGCGGTGAAGGTCGTGCACCCGCACTTCGCCCTCGACGAGGAGTTCCGCGCCCGCTTCCGCCGCGAGGTCGACGCGGCCCGGCGGGTCGGCGGCGAGTGGACGGCCCCGGTCCTGGACGCCGACCCCGAGGCCGCCCAGCCCTGGGTGGCGACCGGATACGCGGCGGGCCCGTCCCTCACGGAGGCCGTACGGGACGCGGGGCCGCTGCCCGAGCACTCCGTACGCGTCCTCGGCGCGGGCCTCGCGGAGGCGCTCGCGCACGTCCACGGCCTCGGCCTGGTCCACCGCGACGTGAAGCCCTCGAACGTCCTGCTGACCCTCGACGGCCCGCGCCTGATCGACTTCGGCATCGCCCGCGCGACGGACGGCACGGCCTCGCTCACCTCCACCGGCGTGTCCATCGGCTCGCCCGGCTACATGGCGCCCGAGCAGATCCTCGGCAAGGGCGTCACGGGCGCGGCGGACGTCTTCTCCCTCGGCGCGTCACTCGTGTACGCGGCGACGGGGACGCCTCCCTTCGCCGGTGACACCTCGGCGGCGCTGCTCTACAAGGTCGTTCACGAGGAGCCCGACCTCGGCGCCCTGGACGGCGAGTTGCGGGACGTGGCCGCGGCGTGCCTCGCGAAGGACGCGGCGGCGCGCCCCGGCCCGGCCGAGGTCGCCCGCCGTCTCGCCCCCGCAGGGGCGGCCCCGCTGGTGGCCGCGGGCTGGCTGCCGGGACCGCTGGTGGAGCGCGTGAGCCGGAGGGCGGTGCGGCTGCTCGACCTGGAGGCGCGGGAGGACAGCGCGGGGAGCGCGGTCGCGGCGTCCGGGCCGGTGTCGTTCGCGGGGCCCACGGTGGGGGTGTTCGGGCCGCCGGACGCCTCGTACGGGACGGAGGACCCGGTTCCGGCGGGGGCCGGGGGCGCGGTGGTGCCTCCGCAGGGCGGGCCTGCCGACGCGCGGCCGCCGTCCCCGGACTCCCCGCCCACGACATCCCCGGGCCGGGTCTCCCTCTCCGTCGCGGCGACGTCCGCGCCCGGGACGCCGGACGGCCGGGGGCGGAAGGTGAGTTGCACGGTCGCGCTCGCCGTGGCCGGGGCGCTCGCGGCGGTGCTTGTGGGGTCGGCGGTCCTGTTCGACGTGCTGCCCGGTTCCGGCACGGACGGCTCCAGCGACACGGGGCAGCGCCCGCCCGCCGCGTCCGGCGACACCTCGGAGAGCGACAGCCCCCAGTCCAAGGGCCTCGTGCCCAAGCGGTACCTCGGCAAGTGGCGCGGCAAGGCCTCCGCGCAGGACGGCCTCGTCGCCCTGGGCACCTTCGACGTGACGATCCGCCAGGCCACGAAGGCGGGGCAGCGGGTCGGCACGGTGACGCAGACGGACCTCATCGGCGGCACGTGCGTCGATGTGCTCACGCTCAAGTCGGCCACGGAGAAGGAGCTGGTGGTGAAGGGGGTCGGGGCGAAGTCCAACGGCGGCGGGTGCTCGCAGGCCGCTCACACGGTGTGGCTTCGGCCCGTGGGCGCGGAGCTCCAGTACACCTCCCGGGATCCGGACGCGGGGGATCCTGCGGCCAGGCTGCGGCGCGTCCGGGGTTGAACCTCGCGGTGCGCCCCGCTGTGTCCATTAGCGCGCTCCGCGCGCGGGCGCCCCTTCCCGAACAAGGGGGCTCCGCCCCCTTGGACCCCCGTCAATCGGCGCTCCGCGCCTCGTCCTCAAACGCCGGACGGGCTGAAATCTCCCTTACGAGGGAGTCGTCACCGTTGCCGGTTCGCCCGTGCCCAGGTGGAGCATCCCCTTGCCGGGGGTCACCGGGCCGCCGATCATGCTGCGGGAGATGCGGACGCCGATGAGGTCGCCGCTGGAGGAGTCCTGCGGGGAGAGCAGGATCCCGCGCCGTCCCTTCTTCGCGTCGACCTGCCAGCCGGAGAAGCCGCTGCACACGTCCTCCTCGTCCCCGGCGAGCACGAGGGCCAGGCCCTCGTCGGCGCCCCGTTGGATGATCCGCTTGAACTGGCTCGCGGCGTCGCAGTCCTCCAGGATCTCGCCGTCGTCGACGAGGACGGCGATCGGGGACTGGGGGGCCGCCGACTCGATGGCCTCTTCGAGGTCGTCCTCGTCGATGTCGTCGCCGGTGAAGACCTTCAGGACGCCCTCGGTGCCGTCGAGCCCGCGCAGCGGGGACTGCCGGGGCGCGGCGACGACGAGGCGTACGCCTTGCGCGAGGAAGGAGCGGGCGACGTTCATGAGGACCGTGGAGCGGCCGGACTTGGCGGGGCCCGCGATGACGAAGGCGGGCACGCCCTCGGCCAGGTCGGGTCCGTGGCCCATGAGTTCGTCGCCGCCGACGCCGACCAGGGCCCACAGCGGGGAGCGCGAGGCCTCGGGGTCGCGCAGCTCCCAGGCCTCGTCGAAGGAGATCCGGCCGGGCAGCGTGTCGACGCGGAACGGACGCAGGCGGCGTGGCACGTCGGCGTCGCGGACCGTGGCGGCCTCGCCGATGGCGGCGAGCGCGGCGGCCTGGCCCTGCCCGGTGGCGTCCTCGGAGAGCAGCGCGAACTGGGTCTCCGTACCGCTCTCGTTGCGGAAGGCGCGGCCCGGAGGGATCTCCTCGGGGACCTTGCGGGCGGGGATGCCGAGCATGGAGAAGTCGGAGCGGTCGGCGAGGCGGAGGCCGTACTTGTCCTCGGTGAGGGACGAGACGCGGCCGACGAGGAGCTGGCGGTCGCCGGTGAGGACCATGTGGATGCCGACGCTCGCGCCCTCGCGCATGACCGTGGTGACCTCGTCGGTCAGGCTGCCGTGGTCGATCTCGCCGAGCGTGGGCAGCCAGCCCTCCCAGCGGTCGAGCAGGACCACGAGGTGCGGCAGGCGCTCGTCGGCCGCGGAACCGGCCCGCTGCTCGCCGATGTCGGCGTAGCCCTTCTCGGCGAGGAGGTCCTGGCGGCGGGTGAGTTCGCCCTTGAGCCGGTTGACGAGGCGGACCACGCGCTCGGTCTGGTTGCGGCTGACGACGGCGCCGCAGTGCGGGAGCCGGGTCAGGGCGTTGAGCGCGCCGTTGCCGCAGTCGATGCCGTACAGGTGGACGTCGGCGCACGAGTGCGTGCGCGCCAGGGAGCCCGCGATGGTGCGCAGGACCTGGGAGCGGCCGCTGCGCGGGGCGCCGCCGATCATCAGGTGCCCGAAGGTCGCGAAGTCCACGGCGACGGGGCGGCGCGCCTGGTCGGCGGGCAGGTCCTCGACGCCGTACGGGGCGGCCGGCAGTGCCCCGGCGGGGGCGGGCGGGGACACGATGGCGTCGAGCAGCAGGGTCTCGTCGAGCGCGGGCAGCCACGGGCTGTGCTGGGCGGGGATGGCGAGCGCCGTGTTGGCCTCGCGGACCGCGTCGACGAGGACCTTCAGATCGGTGATCTCCTCGTCCTCGCGGGCCTGGGCCTTGGGCCGGGTGGCCGCGGCGCGCCCGAGGCCCGGCCAGGTGAGCTCGTCGACCCAGGGCGCGAGCGCCCGCGGGTCGGCGGCGCCGGGGCGGCGGCCGCCGACCCGGCCGGACTGGAAGGGCACGAGGGACGCGTGGCCGAGGCGGACGTAGGCGCGGCCGGGCGTGCTCTTGGAGATGTGCCCGGCGTCGGGCGCGTCGATGACGTCGGAGGACTCGCCGCCGTCGGTGACGCGCAGGGCGATGCGCAGGTTGGTGTTGGCGCGGATCTCGGGCGACACGACACCGCTCGGCCGCTGCGTCGCGAGGAGCAGGTGGATGCCGAGGGAGCGGCCGCGCTGGGCGATGTTGACCAGGCCGGTGACGAAGTCGGGCAGGTCACGGACCATGGAGGCGAACTCGTCGATGACGATGAGGAGCCGGGGCACCGGCGCGCGCGTGGGGTCGCGGCGCACCAGGTCCTGGTAGTCCTCGATGTCCTTGGCGTCGGCGTCGGCGAGGATGTGCTCGCGCCGCTTCAGCTCGGCGCCCAGGGACTCCAGGGCGCGCTCGACGAGGTGCGCGTCGAGGTCGGTGACCATGCCGACGGTGTGCGGCAGTTTCACGCAGTCCTTGAACGCCGAGCCGCCCTTGTAGTCGACGAGGACGAACGTCATGTTCTCGGGCGTGTTGGCCACGGCGAGCGCGGCCACGATGGTCTGCAGGAGCTCCGACTTGCCGGAGCCCGTGGTGCCCGCGATCAGGCCGTGCGGCCCGTCCTTGCGCAGGTCGATGCCGAACGGGCCGTCGTACGACTCGCCGATGACGGCCGTCGTGGACTGTCCGCCCGACTGCCAGCGCGCGGTGATCGCCTCGCGGGACGGCGGCTCCAGCTGGAGCACGTCGAGCAGCCGGCTGGCGCCGGGCAGCGCCGAGTCCTCGGTCTCGCCGCTGATGTCGCGCAGCGGCGACAGGGCGCGCGCGAGGCGCAGGCACCACGCGGGCGACACGAAGTCGGGGCGTACGTCGAGCAGGCGCTGGGCGCCGGTCTGCTCCACGCGCAGGCGCAGCTCGTCGGTGGCGCCCGCCCGGTCGGCGGCGGTGTCCGTGGTGTGCCAGGCGTGGAAGGACGGGAAGCCGCCGCCCGCCGGTGCGGTGGCGGGCCGGGGCGGGATGCCGCCCGCCACGGGCGCGGCCCCCGCGGCCGGTCCGGCGAGCTCCCGGGCCTTGGGCTCGGCCACGACGAAGGCCTGGCACTCGCCGGGCAGGAACCGCTGCTCGGTGTCGAGGCACAGCGCGTACAGGCCCACGGCCGGGCCGTCGCGCAGGATCCGGACGACGCCGGGCAGCGACCGAAGGCGTCGCGAGCCGTCCCAGACGACGACGATGTCCGGGTCAGTGAACCCGCCGGTCTGGCCCCGGCTCTCCTGCTTGACCTTCTCGCGCGCGTCGAGGACCTGCGTCAGCTCGCCGACGCGGGCGCCGACGGTCTCGGCGTCCGTGCCGATCAGCACGTTGACCTCCTGGCCGCTGCCGGGCCGTGCGTGCGGCAGCCAGCGCAGCCAGTCCCAGGTCTCCCAGGCGGAGTTCTCCGTCAGGACGTAGAACTGGACGTCCATCGGGCTGTGCAGGGCGGCGGTCTGGGCGACGGCCCAGCGGCCGAGCGCCGCCGCCGAGTCGCCGGGCCCGGCCAGGCCGATGACGCCGAGCTGCTTCAGCGGCAGGGCCACCGGCGCGTCCTCGATCTTCCAGGTGACCTGCCGCTTGTGCTCGTCCTGCTCGGGGTCGTCGAGGACGACGTCCGACGGCAGCCGCCCGGTGCCGAAGCGCAGCAGCAGATGGTCGGCGTCGGTGCGGCGCCGCTCCCACAGACGGGTGCGCGGCCCGGTGCCGAGGGCGAGGACGGTCGCCGGGTCGGGGATCGCGTGGCGCCGGTCGAGCCGCTCGGCGACCAGGGCGTCCTGCGCGTCCTTCTCGATGCGCTCCTTGGTCTCCTTGTACTCCTTGACCTGCTTGGCGTGGGACTTGCGGCCGTGCTTCTTGTCCAGGAAGTAGTTGCCGAACAGCATGATCGGGCTGAGCCCGGCGATGATGAGGTAGTACCAGCGATTGAAGATCATCGCGGCGATCACGGCGCCGACCAGCGGGAACAGCGCCATCAGCCAGGGCAGCGGCCGGGCCTCGAAGTCCCGTGGCGGCGACGGCAGGCGGAAGGTGGTCTGCCGCTCCGGCGGGCGAAGGCGCGGCGGCCGGTTGTAGTCGAGGCCCGCGCCGTCCTCGGACCACTTGAGGGCCGCGTTCGGCGGCGCGTACCGCGCCAGCTCGAACAGCGTGTTCCCGGTCGCGATCTGTGCGCCGAGGGGCCAGGCGTCGCCCTCCACCTCGGTGAACTTCCGGCCGTCGAGGGTGACTTCGCCCTTCTCCTCGTCGTCCCCGTGGACGGCGACCTGGCAGGTGCCGTCCGTGGCGACGGACAACGTCAGGGCGCGCGCGGCGAGTTCCGAGTCGTCGACGCGGACGTACGCGGCCGGTCCGCTGCCGATGTCGTAGCGGCCGATGCCGAGCCGGTGCACGGCGCCCGCGGCGGGGCCGCCCACCACGCGCAGCTCGACCAGGCCGGTCGGCTCGCCGGGGACGCACCCCGCGGGGTCGTGGAGGCTGACGACGGCGCCCTCGCGCAGGGGCGAGCCGACGACCGTGGCGTCCGGGTCGACGGCGTACCCGTCGACGTAGATCACCGGGGCGCCGTCGGGCGGCTGCTGGTGCTGGCCGAGCGGGATGACCTGCGCGCCGCCCCGGCCCGCCGTGCGGGCCAGTTCGGCGGCTATGTCCCTGACGGAGGATTCGGGATCGGCGTCGAGCACGACGTCGGCGGAGCCGCCGCCGATCGGATCGACGACGGTCAGTGTCAGGCGCACGCTCGTCCTCCCACGGCCCCCCGTGACCGCTTCCGGACCACGGCCCCCAGTGGAAGCGACGATAACCGCTCACTCCCGGTCGGGGGCAACGGCCCGGCGCAGCACGCTTTCCACAGGCAACGACTCGCACGTACGACGCCACTGTCCCGCGCACCGGCTCATAGCAGAGCTGTGACTCAACTGAGGTATTCCCTCCATGACCACACCCGTAAGCTGCTGGCGCACAAGCGGACGATCGCACCGGCCGTGTTCGGGCGGATCCGCAGTGCCAGCAGCGTGATTCGCACCGTTTCAGGTGCGATTCGCACCAATCAGTGGAGCCACGGGGGTTGGCCCTGCGGCGTGTTGGATAGGGAGTGGGCTTCATGGCCAAGGACCTTGATGTCACATATCAGGACATGCGGGATGCGGCCAAGCATGTCGTCAAGGAGAAGGACAAGCTCAAGGAGAAGCTCGACGCCCTCCGCAAGTACATCGCGAACCTCGTCGAGACGGGCTATGTCACCAAGAGCTCCTCGAAGGCGTTCGACGAGAACTTCGACGAGTTCGTGCGCGGCGCCAAGGACATGCTCGACGGCCTCGACGGCATGGGCGACTACCTGACGACCGCCGCGGACAAGTTCGAGCAGATCGACGACGAGCTGGGCAAGGCCGCCCGCGGCTAGTCACCGGGCTCGCGCCGGCAACGGCCGCGCAAGGAGTGGGGCGAGGGGCAACTGCCCCTCGCCCCACCCCTTTTCGGCCGCCGCCCCGGCCAGCACTCCGGCTGTCGCCCGCCCGCCGCCCCGGCCTCAGAGCCAGCGCAGTGAGGACGCGATCGCCTCGCACAGACCGCCCATGGGGCTCTCCACCCCGCTCAGCGGCACGGAGAACGCGAGCAGCAAATACCCTGCCTTTCCCGGCATGTTGACGTACAGGTCGAGCGTCGTCGCCGTCGTGACGCGGACCGCGTCGCCCGCCGGAAGGCTCGTCACCGTGACCTCCGTGCCCGCTCCCCGGCGCTCGGCGATACTGCGCGCGAGGTCGTCCGGCGCGGCGTACAGCTCCCCCGACATGGGCAGCAGCGACACCAGCAGCGTGGCCGGTGTCGCGCCCGCCTCGTCGGCCTCCGCGCGCAGGAACAGCTCGATGGCGCCCTGGGACACGCCGCTCTCCGCGGTGTTGCGCAGGGTGGCCCACAGCCCCTGCGCGGCGCGCGCGGACAGGCGGCGCGCGGCCGCCTGCCGGTCGACGAACGTCTTCAGCTGCGGCCGCCAGCGCTCCAGGGTGAGATCGATGCGGAACCAGTCGCGGGGGACGAGCAGCCGGTAGTCCTCGGGCGGCACGTCGTCCCGGGCCGGGTCCTTTCGGGCGTCCGTACCGCTCACTCCGCTCACTCCGCTGCCTCCGCCGTCTCCGCTATGGCGACGGGGCGGCCCTTGCTGTCCACCGGGTTGCCGACGGCGTCGAAGAGCTGGAGGCTCCGGCAGACGCCCGCGAACATGCTGGAGAAGACGTCCCAGCCCTCCATCGTCGGCGTGGACATCTCCAGGACCACGACGGTGCCGTTGGCCAGCGGCACCTGGACGTTGATGAAGGACGACCAGAACGGCTCCTCCTCGCCGGACGGCGTGAGGGACCCGTCCACGGCCGCGCGCCGCGCGCCGATCCACGACACGGCGGGCCCGCACGGGAGCGACAGCTCCTCCACGTCGCCACGGCCGAGCGCGCGCAGCGCCCGCGCGGTGCCCTCCACCGGGCTGAAACGGGCCTCGTCCGGCAGGTCGGCGAGGGCGATGGACACGTTGGCCGTGCAGCGGGCGTCGTCGACCTCGGTGACGACGAACCCGGCGTACTGCACACCGGCGTCCACCAGTTCGTCGTAGGTGGAACCGACCATGGCGGCCCACAGGTACTGCATCTCCGGCGTGGACTTGGGCTGGATCTCCTTGGCCAGGTCGATCAGCTTGTCGGCGAGCTCGTCGATGTCAGCGGCCTCCGTGGGGAGTTCGAAGAACCCTTCCGGCATGATCCAGCGGACGTGGAACGACTCGCCGTCGGCCGCGGTCGCGACCCCGGTCGTCTCGGACACCACGGAACTCATCAGGGGCCTTTCCCATCGGGCGCGCCGGGCGGTCCTCCGCGCCGGTCTGCGGGCAATTCCAGGTCTGCGGGCAATTCCAGGTCTTCGGCTTCGGGGTGGAAGGCGGCCGCGAACGGATAGGGGCCGTAGTGCGGGTACGCGTCCGGCAGCTCGGCCCCGCGGTCCCGGGCGAGGTGCGCGATCCTGCGGTACGCGGCGGCCCGCGCGCGCACCTTCTGGCGCGGGCGGCTGCCCCAGTGCCGGGTCAGCGTGACGGCGTACAGCGCGACGACGAGGACGCAGGCCGCGCCGCACAGGCCGTAGTACAGGTACTGGTCCCGGCCCGGCTCCCAGTGCTGAACGTAGGCACCCCAGCCCGCGAACAGCGCGAAGGCGACGAGCGCGGTCGGGATGCCGAGGCGCATGCCGGCCCGGTGCAGGGCCGCCTCGTCGAGGTGGCGAAGGCGCAGCAGTTCCAGGACGGCCGCGTCGTCGAGGAAGTCGAACCGCAGCCCGCGCCCCTCGGCCTCGGCGGCCGCGCGGGCCTCGGGCACCGCGGCGAGCACGGCCCCCGGGACCAGCGACCGGACGGTGTCCCCCCGGGCCCGGTACTCGCCGGGCCCGAGGGGCCGCTCGTCGTGGGGCGCCGGCATCGCTACTGCGCCATCGCGGTGCGGAACGGGGTCGGCGACGGCGTGGGCGCGGGGCGCGGCGAGGGCCGCGGCACGTTCACCGGCTTCACGGGGTCGCCCGGGTCGCCGGTGCGCGCGCCGTCCTTGCCGGTGAAGATCTTGTACAGGGCGCTGCCGAACCCGGCCGCCTTGATCCCGGCGGTGATCTTCTCGCCCGCGATGGTCGGCAGCTTCGCCTTGGTGAGGATCTTGTTGGTGAGGTTCACGGCGATGCCGTTGTTGAACTTGAACCCGACCCCCTTGAGCGCGCCCAGGCCGCTGAAGCGGATGCCGCCCAGCTTCGACAGGCCCTTCAGGCCCTTGAGCGCGCTGAACCCCTTCAGGACGCCGAGGCCCGGCATGACGCCGAGCACGTCCAGGCCCAGCTTCAGCAGGTTGAGCTTCCCGCCGCGCTTGAACATGTCGTACGCGTGCCCCGCGAGCGCCGCCGCGCTGCACACCACGGACAGGGCGGCGAAGACCGGGGCGAGCACCTGGAGCGGTGGCACGAACGTACAGATCACCGCCAGGATCGCGAAGATCGCGGACAGGTTCGAGAACCGGTCGGCCCAGTCGGCCAGCCAGTTCATGAAGCCGCCCGGATCGCGGACGCCGTCGTGGTGGATGATGTTCTTGATGTGCTTCGCCGCCGCGCTCGCGGCGTCGTCACGGATGCTCTTCGCGCGCGCGATCTCGCCGTGGCAGTCACGGATGACGTTCATCGCCTCGTCGCGCTTCTTCTCCAGGCGCGTACGGTCCCCGACGTCGTCCTTGCTCGGCACGGTGCCCTTGTACTTGTCCAGGTCGCCGACCGCGGTCTTCTGGTCGGAGCGGGCCTCGCGGTACTTCTCCAGGGCCTTGTCGGCCACCTTCTGGGCGCGGTACAGCTCGCTGGCGTACTCCTTGGACTCGGTGTCGCCCTCGACGACCTTCGTGCCCAGGGCCTTGGCGGCCTCGTCGTACCGTTCGAAGGAACGCTTCAGCCGCCCCGACGTGCCGTCGGCGATCTCGTGGAAGGCGCGCCCCGCGTCGCTGTCCCAGCTCTCCACCGACGACAGGGCCTTGATGTTCCGGGCCTGCTTGTCGATCTCGTCGGCCATGCCGCGCAGCTCCTTGCCGAGCCGCGCGACCTCGTACGGATCACCGGGAACGGGGTCGCCGTCGTGCAGCGGCTCCCAGTCGGTCGGGCGCGTCACTTCTTCCCCTTGGCTTCCTTGCGGGCGTTGCGGAGGGCCTCGGCCAGTTCGTGGTCGACCTTGTCGTAGGTGTCGGCCGCGGTGTCCGTGAACTTGGCGAGCTTCTCGATGTCCTCCATCAGCTTCTTGCGCGTCTTCTTCCACGTGCCGGAGAAGTCGTCGAAGACGTCACGGAGCTTCTTGCTGCCGAGTGCGTCGCCGTACTCGTCCGCCGGGTTGCTGTTGTTCTTGAACTCCCGGTGAATCCGGAACAACGCGTCCGAGCAGTCCCGGATCATCCCGAGATCCGCCCTCGTTCTGTCACTCATCGGCTCCCCCGTGCTGTTCGTCCCGTATGCGCTCGCGGACCTCAGGACCGGGCTCCGCGCCCGTGCGGTGGTACGAGGCCCGGACAAGAGAAATCAAGGTATCCGCGAGCATCGAGATCTCGCCAGACACGCCTTGCACAACAGGGCGCGATATGCCCTGACTTACTCTCCCGAACCGGACAGCTCTGTCGCCAATTTGTTTCCCACCGGGGACGGGTTCGGACAATTGCGGTCGGGGGCGGGGTGTTTGCGGGGGCGGTGCCAGGCCGCTGCCCCGGCGTGGGCGCGCTTGGCCGTTGCCGGGGACCGCCGCGCCTGTGCCGCTCAGATGTCGTCGGAGTCGCCGGGATCCGTGAACGACACCGTTTGAAGGATGGCGGTGAGCATGTCGCAGAACTCTCCCCAGCACCGCATGGAGGCGGTGCTGAGCGTGAAGACCGCCATGTAGGGGCCGGTGGGGAACGGCAGATATATCTGGATCTGGCCAGTTATGATCCTGGGCTGCTCTTCGGATGACTCCGTCTTCTCCGCGTCTACGGAGAGCTCGCGCATCGATACGCACGAAATGGCCGGGCCGCACGGAAGCTCCAGCCAGCGGGCGTCATTCAGCGGGTCGCTGGAGAGCACGGCCAGAGTTCCTTGTGCCGCCGATTCCGTATCAGCGTGGTGCGATGCGCACACGGCCACCGACAAGGAGCAGTGAGCCACGCCTTCGTCACCCAGGCCGAAGATGCCCAGGCCGGAATAGAGCAGTCCGGCGGTCGACAGCAGCGTGGCGACCCGTTCGTAGTAAGGGGTCGCTGAACCCCAGAGCTCGGCGTCCCCGGAAGGATAGAGGCCCCGCACGAACTCGGCAGTGGACGCCGGGAGCTCGTCGGCCGAGGCGTCAACGGGCAGGCTGTGGAATCCTTCCGGCACCACGAAGGACAGCGGCGGAAGAACGAGGGGAGCGAGTTCCTCGGCCGACGGGTGTGGAGCGGTCATGGGTTCGCCCCCTCGGGGGCCGCGTCGGCACCGGAAGGATCCAGGTGTTCGGTGACCGGGATGTGGCTGCCGTTCGAGAGCGGGACCTGGAGGCGGACGGCGACGACTCCACCGGCCAGCAGTTCCATTTGCGGCTCCTTCTCGACGGGGAGTGCCTTGCCCATGGAACGGGGAATGTCCAAGGGGGGATCTGACATCAACTCGTCGATGCGCGCACGCTGCTGAGGCGTGAGGCGGTCGCGCGACACGGGACTTCTCTCGCCACGGACATGGCTCACGAACCTGGCGGCATCGCGGACGTACCAGCGGGTCCAGGACCCGTCGGTGAAGCGCAGCCGGACATCGGACGGTCCTTGGGAGAATCGCATCAGTTCGGCACTGGCCACGGCGTCCCGTGGCAGGCTCCACAGTTCTTGCGAGGGAGCCGCATCGCTCCCGCCGGGCAGGGCGAGGATCACCAGACGCCGGTCGGTCAGCAGAAGCTCGGTGCGGTATCCCTTGGGCCGCCGTGCGGGGTCGAGTTGCCAGGGAAGAGTGCGTGCCGCGGCATCCGCGGCGGCGTACACCACGGGAAAGTCGTCTGCTTCGAAATGCGGTTCCTGGGGCTGCCCAAGCCCTTTTGACTCCTGCACCAGGGAGCCGCCGGGGCCCGTGGCGTTCGAGATCGCGTTGACCAGCCGGGGGATCCCCAGCAGAACGATGTCCATGACCCGCACGCCCGATTGCTCACCCCGGCCCCGGAGCTGGAAGCCGGGTCCTGGCGGCCACCCGGCGGCCGTCAGTTCGGCTTCGATGTCCCGCCCCTCGGGGTCCCGGAAGGAACGCAGTCCAGCGACCTTAGGAGCCACCCCGGTAGCGAAGGCGACCTCGTGCCGAGTGTGCAGGGTCTCTCCGTGGGGCAGTTGCCAGTCCACAGCGGCGGTCCTCTCAGTGTGCCTTCGCTGATTCCTCAAGCCGATCTCCAGGGTTCATCAGCTCTTGAACGTGAAGGGACATGGGAACCGCCTTGAGGCCGATTTTGATCCCGGCGTCGATGCCCCTGCCCAAGTTGCTCATGGAGTCGATGTTCCGCAGACCGGGGATTCCCTTGGTGCCGACCAGCTGTCCGCCACGGATGGTCTGCTCCGTGAGCAGGTTCATACGGTTCATGAGGCCACCGTCGGTCTTGATCACACCACCGAGCTTGTGGCCACCGATCGTGATCCGGCGTCCCCGGACGGTGCGCGTCATACCGCCGATGACGTTGTCACCCATTCCCACGACGTTCCGCCCGACGGTCCCCGCGCTCTGGAAGCCGGGGCCGAGTCGTCTGGCACGTGTCGCCGCTTGCGCGCGGCTCGCGACCTTGACTCCTCTGGTGAAGGCGCTGACTCCGGGGATCGTCCCCAGGGCGTCAAACCCGATGGACAGCCAGTTCACGTCGGCACCAGCGGCTTTGGCCGTGATGTGCGTGACCAGCGCGAGACCGCTCGTCAGGACCGCGGCGGTCGCGAAGACGGCGCCCACGGGCTCGAAGGGCGCGGTGATGATCGCGAGCATCCCCAGCACACCGCTGAGGTCGCTCAGCAGGTCCCCGATCAGCTTGATGGTGTCCGCGTGGTCCTTCAGCCACTTCCCCGTGGCGTCCCACGCGTCCGCTATTCCCTTGGTGAGCCGGTCCCAGAAGCCGGGCTCGTCGGGGGCGATGTCGCCTGCCTTGTCGAGCTCCTTGGTGATGGATTCGGCGGCGCGTGCGTAGCGGTCCTCCAGGTCGTGGACCTGGCCGGTGACGTGGGTGACGTCGCCGGAGGCCTTGGCCAGGTCCTTGCTGCCCCCGCTCCCGGCCGCCGCCTGCGCCTTGCCGCGGGCTTCGAGCTTCTCCCCGGCGGACTTCTCCAGACGGTCGGCCTCGTCCTGGAAGTCCTGGAGCTCCCCGGCCCAGCGGTACAGCGCCCGCGAGGCCTTCCGGAAGGACTCGTGGCTCTTGCGGATGAGCGGGGCCACGTCCTCACCGACGTACTCGACGAACGCCCGCGCGGCGTCGCCCTTCCAGGCCCCGCACTCGATCCGCTCCAACTCCCGCACAGAGATGCCGAGTTCGGTCGCGAGGCCGCCCAGCTTCCTGGCGAGGTCCCGGGTGTCCTGGACGTCTCCGGGCGTCGGGTCCCAGCCGATGTGCGGAAAGGCGGGGCGCCTGCCCGGCACGCTAGCGGCCCTTCCCGCGGGCGGACCTCAGGGATGCGGCGAGCGCCAGGTCCAGCTTGCCGAACTCCTCGTCGATCTTGTCGATCATCTTGACCGCGCCGCCGGTGTGCTTGCGGAGCTGCTTGATGCCGTAGCCCCACTCGTCGGCGAAGTCGTGGACCTCCTCCACGAGTTTGCCCGCGCCGACGGCCGTCGCGTCGGTGCCGCGCAGCGTGCGGCGGGCCGCGTCCATGCGGTCGCTGATCGTGGTGAAGGTCTTTCGCAGGTCTTCGAAGACCGTGCCGTCCAGGCGTAAGTCGCTCATGCTTCGGTACAGGCCCCTTCAGCCGGCGTACGGGAGTCCCCGCGGCGGAGCATCCGACGTTACCAGCGGATTCGCTGGCGTGAACATCGCGTCCGCAGCGCGGTGTTGGGGTCCAGGTACGTCAAGCAGGGGGATGAAGGCGGCGTGTTCGGGGGACGCGCGGACGGGTTCCGCAACGCGAAAGCGGGCGGAACCCGTGCGTCCGGGCCGCGGTGGAGCAGGGCCTCAGCGGTTGACCGACTGGACCTCCTCCACCGTCACCGGCTGGTCGGCGCCGAAGGTGCCGCTCGGCAGGTCGTTGGGTCCCTCGTTGCCCGTTCCCGACCAGCTGATCTTCCAGGTGATGGTGGCCTGGAGCTTGAACGTCCCCTTGCCTGAGGACCGCAGGTACGTGAGGCCGCACGGCGGTGTCTCGTCGGCCTTGCCCTTCTTGTAGGGCGCGCCGATGGAGCCGTCGCCGTTGGGCGCGCACTCGCCGGAGGAGGGGTGCGTCCGCGCGTCGGCCGTGCCCGGGTCGAGCTTCAGCGCGTCGGGCCGGGCCGTGGTGGTGGCCCGCAGGTCGAGGCCTGGCACGTCGACGGAGGCCGTCACCGACACCGGCTTGAACTCGGCCTCGTCGAGCCACGCCCACGTCGGCAGGTTGACCTTGGTGGTGTCCTCGGGCGCGAGGCTGACCTTCGTGTCGGGAAGCCGCAGCCGGTTGTAGGCCAGTTCGGCGAGGAGCTCGGGGGTGAGGGCGTTCTCCACCGGGGGCGTGTCGCCGTTCTCGACCCAGAAGGGCTCCTTGTCGCACTTCTGCGCGGCTTCCTCCATCCACCGGTCCTCGTCGCGGACGGCGACCCACCAGTTGCCCTTGTCCTTCTCCTTGATGTTGTAGTTCTTGTAGTCGCCGTCCTTGTACTTGTCGCGGAACTGCCCGACGGCCGCCTTCGCGTAGCTGTGCTGGCCGGGGAAGTTGACGGTGTTCTCGTAGTTCCGCTCGACCTGGTCCCGGAACTGCTCGGCCGTGCGCGGCTCGTACCAGCAGGCGGGCGGGGACCAGTTGCCGACGGGCTTGAGGGCGCCACCGCCTCCGTCGTCACCGCCGCCGCGCGTCGCGCCCGAGAAACGGATGACGGACACGATGTCCTGGCCCTCGCGCTTGCCGTCCGCGCTGGAGCTCCCCTGGGAACCGCTGCCGGGGGACTTGTCCGCGTGCGCGGGGCCCGGCATCAGCAGCAGCGTGGCGGCGGCGGTCGCTCCGGCCAGCGCCCACGACCTGCGTGTGATCATGGCGTGCACTTCGCGTTCCCTCTCTCCGAGCTGAGCATCGTGGTCTGCCAGACGCCTTGCTTGTTCTTGTCGAGACGGGTGTTGTAGAGCACGTACGACTTGTCGGTGACAGGCGTCTTGTCGGTCTTTCCGGTCTTTCGGTTCTTGGTGTACGCCTTGCTTTCGTCGGCGCAGTACAGAATGCCGACGGCGGTGGCGTTGTGCTTGGTGACCTGCGGCGCGTAATAGCGTGTGGTGCCCGTGACGGACAGGCCTTCCTTCTTGAATCCGGAGATCCACTCGGCGGCCCCGACGAGGGCTTCTCCCTTGTAGTAGAAGGGAATCGCCTTGGATTCGGATTCGCCGTCGGCGATCGCCGCGTCGGTCGCGTCGATGCGGCGCCGGGCGTCGGCGAGTGCCGCGTCCTTCACCGGATCGCCGGTCTTCCAGCTCTCGAAGACGTTCTTCACGTCGGCCGGGAGCTCGACCGCCGGATGGTCGGCCGAGCCGTCCTGCGACGCGGTGGGCGACGGCGAATCCTTCGTCTTTCCGCCGCCCTCGTCCGCCCCCGCGATTTTGCCGCCGTCCTCGGAACTCCCGGAGCCGTCGTCTCCGCCGCCGCATGCCGTGAGGAAGAGGGACGCGGCCGCGGCGAATGCGGCGACAACGGGCAAAGTGCGGCGCTTCACGGTCGGCTCCCGAATGAGACAGGCGTGCGGTCAAGGGCCATGACGCTAACGGTGGGGTGTGTGGTTTCGCCAGAGTGAACTGTCTTACAGCAAGGCGGAATGCTGAGAAAGCGGGCGGAATTGCAGCGTCCTCCGACGTATTCCCGCCGTACGCTTCTCCGGCTCAACCGCCCTTTCGGCGGCGGCAGGACGCGGACCGCGTACGCGAGCCGGAGAGCCGCGCCTGGAACGGCCGCGTGGCCCCGGGTTCGCCGGGCGGGTGCGGACGGCCGCCGTCCGGCGCCGGGCCGGGCTCTGACCAGGCTGAAGCACCCGTGGGTTCGGCTGTGCGGGACCCGTGGCACGGGGGCGTGCGCGCGTACTGGTGGGGGAGGGGCGGACTCGGCATGATGGGGCGATGCCCAGTGATGACGGTCACACAGATGCCCGGACTGAGCCGCCCGGTGTCGCCGACGAACGCGCGATGCTCAGTGCCTTCCTCGACTACCAGCGCGAGACCCTCGTACTCAAGTGCGCGGGGCTGACCCCGGACCGGCTGCGGCGGTGGGCCGTGCCGCCGTCCTCGTTGAGCCTGCTCGGCCTGGTGCGGCACCTCGCCGAGGTCGAGCGCGGCTGGTTCCAGTGCGTGTTCCTGGGAGAGCCCGACAAGCCGCACTGGTCGGGGCCCGCGGACGACGGCTCCGCGCAGTGGGACGTCGACGCCGCCGACCCCGACGAGGCGTTCCGCGTGTGGCGCACGGAGTGCGACCGCTCCCGGGCGACGGTGGCGGCCGCGCCGTCCCTGGAGGCCACCGGCGAGCACGGCGGCACGGCGTACTCGCTCCGGCACATCCTCATTCACATGATCGAGGAGTACGCCCGGCACAACGGCCAGGCCGATCTCCTGCGCGAGCGGATCGACGGGGTCACGGGGGAGTAGCCGGCCTTGGCGGCCGGGGGCCTCGATGGTGGTCCCGGCCGCCCCGAAGCGGGCGGAAACGATACGGCGTGCCGGTGCCCCCTGCCGCAAGGGCACCGGCACGCCGAGTCAGGACCGCGCCGCGGGTCAGCCGCGCCGCAGGCTGCGCTTCACGCGCTTGGCCTCGGCCGTGTCGCCGAGCGTCTTCCACAGCTTCGCCGAGCTCGTCGAGGTGTACACGCCGGGCGCGCCCTGGTCGCCGCAGCCGTCGCCGTACGAGACCACGCCGATGAGGAGGGGGGCCTCGCGGCCGGGGACCTTGCGGAAGATGGGGCCGCCGCTGTCGCCCTGGCAGGAGTCCTTGCCCTCGACCCCGGCGCAGAAGTTGACCTTCGTGTCGTACTCGCCGTAGCTCGTCTTGCACTCGGCGTGCGACAGGATCGGCACGCGCACCTGGCGCAGCCGGTCCGGCTGGTGCGTCAGCTCGGTGTCCGTGTTGCCCCAGCCCGCCACGGTGGCCTTCTGGCCGGGGCGCAGCAGGGAGTCGGTGCCCTGGGTGGGGAGCTTGACGGCGCTGATGCCCCGCACCGGCTTGCTCAGCTGGATGAACGCCACGTCGTAGGCGTCCTTCCCCTGGAGGTAGCGGGGGTGGACGAGGATGCCGCCCTTGGCGACGTTGCGTATCTGGCCCTGCTTGGAGTTGGACAGGACCGTGCGGCCGACGGCCGCCTGGATGGTCTTCGGCTTGACCGGCTTGCCCGCGTCGTCGACCAGGCAGTGCGCGGCCGTCATCACGGTGTCGGGCGCGACCAGGCTGCCGCCGCAGAACTGGCGGTCCTTGACGCTGCCGGGGCCCTTGTCGAGGACGGCGACCATGAACGGGTACGCGTCGTTGGAGACCTCGGTGCCGCCGACGATGGCGTGGGCGGCGGGGGCGCCGGTGGCGACCATGGCGAGGGCTGCGGCGCCGGCGAGACCGGCGGCCGCGGCCCGCTTCGGACGGGAGGGAAAGGAAAGTCTCATGGGGGTCGAATTTCTCTTTCGTCGAGCTTTTGAACTTTTGAACCCTTTGGGCTTCGGCGCGCGGACTGCGCACACCGATCAGTCAGATGCCCTAGGGACACAGGAGGTTCATTGCCCGGTCGTGTCTTCATCGGGGCGGGTTGTGCGAAGGATTCGCGCTCGTTTGGTGTGATGGCCGGGTCAAGGGCGTTCCAGGGACGGTGCATTGACGTCCATATCCCTCAAATCGCCGCCGTCTGGCGCGGGAACCGCCGCCCCGGCCTGCGGCGTCCCTCTTGTGGCTGACGGTTCGCGGGACGTCCTCTCGTGCTGGTGTGAACTCTCCGCCCCGTGGCGGGGCTTAGTTCGCATGTGCACATTCAAAGCGCGGGGAACGTGTGTCCATAAAAGGGGAACCGCGCACCTCGTATTGCGCGTGAATAACGATGGATCGTGTGGGCTTCGCGATCCATAACGCGCCTTGAGGGGCTTATGTGCTGCTGATACGGTGCGATGGCTTGACACTGCGCCTGTGGCTGACGGGTCAAGGGAACCCCGGCCGAGGCGGGGCCGAAGTGCCTCAATAGTGTCCAAATGACGTGTTTTTCTTGGGTGTACGGGGAGCGGTTGCGTGAAGATCCAAGAGCGTACGGGGGCGGGCGGAAACCGTACCGGCGTATCGGCTCAGGGCGGAGTCGGCGAACGACTTCCCACAGCACCTCGCGAGCGCAAACCGGCGCTGGCCGCGCTGGCCGTCCTGCTGATCCTCGTGGGCGCGCTCGGCGCCACCGTGCTCGTCCTGCGCGCCGGTGACCGGATCGAGGTCGTGAAGGCCACCAAGGAGATCCCCGCGGGCGAATCCCCGAAGGAGGGCGTGAACATCACGTCCGTCCTGGTCGCCGAGGACACCGGGATCAAGTACGTGAAGTGGTCCCAGCGCAAGGCACTTGAGGACTACGAGGCCAAGAGCACCATCCCGGCCGGCTCCGTCGTCGTGGGCCAGATGTTCGCCGAGGACGGCGGCGTGCCGTCGGGCAAGTCCACGGTCGGCCTCTCGCTCAAGGAGGGGCAGTACCCCTCGACCCTGAAGCAGGGCGACACCGTCGCCGCGTACCGCGTGGCCACCAACGGCTCCGGCAGCGGCAAGGGTTCGGAGCGCGGCGGCGCGGGCGGGAGCACGCCCATCGTCGCCGACGCGCGCGTGAACACCGTCGCCAGCAAGAACGACTCGACGATCAGCACGGGCAACCTCAGCGTCACCCTCCTCGTGGACTCCGACGACGCCGCGTCCCTCACCGCCGCCGCGTCCGCCGGTGAGGTGTCCCTGGTCGTCGTGCCCGGCGACTCCGGCAACTAGAGGGCGAGAGGACCACCCATGGCTCTCATCGCCCTCGCCGCCGACAAGGGGTCGCCCGGCGTCACCACCGCGTCCGTCGCGCTCGCGGCCGTCTGGCCGCGCCGCGTGCTCGTCGCGGAGACCGACCCCGCGGGCGGCGACCTGGTCTACCGCAGCGCCGCCGCGCACGGCGGGCCGCTCAACCCGAACACCGGCATGCTGTCGATCGCCGCGACCGCGCGCCGCGGCCTGGTCCCCGACCAGCTGTGGGACCACACCCAGCCGCTCTCGGGCGGCCTCGACGTCCTGGTGGGGCTCGGCATCTCCGAGCAGGCCGCCGGGCTCGCCGGGATCTGGCCGACGCTCGGCCGGGCCTTCGCCCAGCTCGCCGACTCGCCGCACGCGCCCGCCGACGTCATCGCCGACTGCGGCCGGATCAGCGGGGACAGCCCGGTGGTCGAGCTGTTCCCGCAGGCCGCGCTCGTGCTCCTGGTGGCGCGCGCGGAGCCGGAGTCCCTCGCCCGGGTGCGGGACCGCGCCGCCGCCCTGGCCGCCAAGCTGCACGGCGGGCCGCGGGGCGCCGCCGCGCTCGCGACGCCCCTCATCGGCGTCCTCCTCGTCGCCGACCCGGCGAACTCCGCCAAGCTCGTCCACCAGGTCGACGACATGCTGGCGGCCGCGCAGACCGGCGCCCGCGTCGTCGGCACGCTCGCCGACGACCCCACGGGCGCCGACCAGTTGGCCGGGCGCAGGCGCGGGCGGCTCGACAAGTCGATGCTCATCCGCTCCGCGCGGAAGGTGACCGTCGACCTCTACCAGCAGTACGGCGCCGCCTGGTCCGGGCCCGTCGCCGGAGCCGCGGGGGCCGGGCGGTGAGCGCGGTCGACCACCAGCTGGTCAAGCGGTTCCGGCAGGACGCGGGCGACCGCATCGCCGAGCAGCGCCGCCTCGACCAGGTCTCGGGCGTCACCCCGATGTCGAACGAGGACGAGCGGCAGTACGCCCGCGCCGTCATCGCGCAGATACTGGAGGAGTACGCCCGCGCGGAGATCAACACCGGGCGCACCCCCCTCGACGCGGAGACCGAGGAGCAGTACGCGGCCGCCGTGCACGCCGCGCTCTTCGGCGTCGGCAGGCTCCAGCCGCTGCTCGACGACCCCGAGGTCGAGAACATCGACATCAACGGCTGCGACCAGGTCTTCGTCGGGTACGCCGACGGGCGCGAGGTCACCGGGGAGCCGGTCGCCGAGACCGACGAGGAGCTGATCGAGCTCATCCAGGTGCTCGGCGCCTACTCCGGCCTCTCCTCGCGCCCCTTCGACTCCGCCAATCCCCAGCTCGACCTGCGCCTTCCCGACGGCTCCCGGCTCTCGGCCGTCATGGACGTGACCCGGCGGCCCGCCCTGTCCATCCGCCGCGCGCGCATGGGCAAGGTGTTCATGTCCGACCTCGTCGGCAACGGCACGCTCACGCCCGAGGTCGCGCACTTCCTGGCCTGCGCCGTACGGGCGCGCAAGAACATCATGATCGCGGGCGCCACCAACGCGGGGAAGACGACGCTCCTGCGCGCCCTCGCCAACGAGATCCCCCCGCACGAGCGCCTCATCACCGTCGAACGCGCCCTGGAACTCGGCCTCGACACCTTCGCCGACCTGCACCCGAACGTCGTCGCCTTCGAGGAACGCCTTCCCAACTCCGAGGGGCAGGGCGCCATCGCCATGGCCGAGCTGGTGCGCCGCTCGCTGCGCATGAACCCCTCGCGCGTCATCGTCGGCGAGGTCCTCGGCGACGAGATCGTCACCATGCTCAACGCCATGTCGCAGGGCAACGACGGTTCGCTGTCCACGATCCACGCCAACAGCTCGAGCGAGGTCTTCAACAGGATCTCCACGTACGCGCTCCAGGCCGCCGAGCGGCTGCCGATCGAGGCGAGCCAGATGCTCGTCGCGGGCGCGGTGAACTTCGTCGTCTTCATCCAGCGGCGCAACGACTACCAGTCCGGCGGCAAGCTGCAGCGCGTGGTGACCTCCGTCCGCGAGGTCAACGGCGTCGACGGCCGGGTGCTGTCCAGCGAGGTGTTCGCTCAGACCCAGGACGGGCGCGTCGTCGCGCACGCCCCGATCGCGTGCCTGGACGACCTCATCGCGTACGGCTACCGGCCCGCCGGACAGTGGGGGTGAGCACATGAACTCGCTGGGATCCATGGGCGGTCTGTTCTCGCTGACCGTGCTCTACGGCCTCGCCTGCGGCGTCGCCGTCGGCGGCGGCCTCGCCCTGCTCGTCGTCGCGCTGCGCGGTCTGCCCGCCAAGCCGGAGCACGAGAAGCGGCAGGCCAGCGAGCGGATGAGCGAACTCGTCCGGTTCGCCGGGCAGCGCGGCTCGCTCGCGGTCGGCGTCGGCCTCGTCGTACTGCTGCTCACGCGGTGGGCGGTGGCGGGCATCGCCTCCGGCATCCTCGTCTTCTTCTGGGACAAGCTGTTCGGCGGGGCCGCCGAGGAGCGGGCGCAGATGAAGCGGGTCGAGGCGCTCGCCGCCTGGACCGAGTCGCTGCGCGACACCATCGCGGGCGCGGTCGGCCTGGAGCAGGCCATCCCGGCCTCCGCGCGGGCCGCGGCGCCGGTGCTCAGGCCGCATCTGGACGCGCTCGTGGACCGGCTGCGCGCGCGGACACCGCTGCCGGACGCCCTCCAGGTGCTCGCCGACGAGATCGACGACGCCTCCGCCGACATCATCGTCGCCGCGCTGATCCTCAACGCCCGGCTTCGCGGCCCCGGTCTGCGCCAGGTCCTCGGCGCGCTCGCCAAGTCGGCGCGCGAGGAGGTCGACATGCGGCAGCGCGTGATGGCGCAGCGCGCGTCCACACGCCGCTCCGTGCAGATCGTCGTCGCCGTCTCGATCGCCTTCGTCCTGGGCCTTTCGATCTTCAACCGCGAGTTCGTCTCGCCGTACGGCACGGCCGTCGGCCAGCTCGTCCTCGCCTGTGTGTGCGGCCTGTTCGCGCTCGGCTTCTGGTGGCTGCGCAAGCTGTCGACCGTCGAGACGCCGGACCGGTTCCTCGTCCGTGACGAGCCGGGCGTGCAGTTCGTGCGCCCCCGGCCGACGGGCGGCGAGGGCGGCACGGGCCAGTCCCAGACGCTGCCGCCGCACGCGAACACGCCCACCGAGGGGGTACGCCGATGAGTCTGACCCTGCCGATCCTCATCGGCGCCACGCTCGGCCTCGGCGTCTTCGCCCTGGTCCGGGCGCTGCTGCCGAGCAAGCGCAGCGCCGTCGCCACCGTCGCCCGGATCGACGCGATGCGGGCGCGCGGCGCCGCGTACGAGTCCACGCACCGCACGGCGGACGCGGACCACACGGGGCGTCTGGGCACGCTGCGCGCGCGGGTGGGTGCCCGCGTCGCCGAGTTCTACGTCCAGCAGGGCTGGGAACTGCGGTCCATGCGGGCCGACCTGGCGGTGCTCGACCGCAGCTGGGAGAAGTTCCTCGCGACGAAGGTGCTGCTCGCGGTGGCGGGCGTGTTCTTCGGACCGTTCCTGTTCGCCGTCGTCTGGACGTTCGGCTTCGGCCGCAGCCCGATCATCCCGGTCTGGCTGGCCCTGATGTTCGGGGTGCTCTTCTTCTTCCTGCCGGACCTGGAGGTGCGGCGGGACGCGCAGGAGAAGCGGCGCGACCTGCGCCGGGTGATCGGCGCCTATCTGGACCTGGTGTCCATGAGCCTCGCGGGCGGCCGCGGCCTGCCCGAGGCGCTGATGGCCGCCGCCGAGGTCTCCGACGGCTGGGCCACGCAGCGCATCAGGAACGCCCTGGCGGACGCCCGCATCACCGGCATCAGCCAGTGGCAGGCGCTCGGTTCGCTCGGCGAGGAGCTGGGCGTCGAAGAGCTCAAGGACCTCTCCGCGTCCCTGGCACTCGTGGCCGACGACGGCGCGAAGGTGCGCGAGTCGCTCGCCTCCCGCGCCGAGACGATGCGCCACCGCGAACTCGCCGAGATCGAGGGCAGCGCGGGCGAGAAGTCCCAGTCGATGCTGGTGGCCCAGCTGCTGCTGTGCGCGGGGTTCCTGGTCTTCCTCATCTTCCCGGCGGCGATGCGCGTGTTCCAGGTCTGACCCTCCATCCTCCGGCCCCCTTCACGGGCGGGCCCTTCCGAGCCCCTCCACCATCCTGCTTCCCGAGAGGACAACTCACCATGAACGGACGGAACGTCAGCACCGGGATCCCGGCGGTCGACTTCCTCGTCACCTTCCTGCAGACCCGGGTGCGGCGCGCCCGCTCCGGCGAGCTCGACCGGGGCGCGTCGGCGGTCGAGTGGGTGATCATCTCGGCAGTCGTCGTGGCGATCGTCGGCGTGGTCGCCGCGATCATCAACAACGCCCTCAAGGGCGGTGCCGACAAGGTCGGCGACTGCATCGAGGGCGCCGACGCGGGCAAGACCTGCTGAGCGACGGGTCACCTACGACCATGTGGGGCCACGGGGGCCGGGGCGCAGCAGCGCCGCACCGCGACCGGATGCCCGGATTCGTACGCCGTCGAGTGGAGGCCGCCTCCACCCGCGGCGAGTCCGGCATGACCGCGATCGAGTTCGTGCTGCTCACCCCGGTGCTGTTCTTCATGATCTTCGCGACGGTGCAGTTCGCGCTCTACTTCTTCGCGGACCACGTCGCCCAGGCCGCGGCCCAGGCGGGCGCGCGCAAGGCCCGTGCCACGGCTGACGAGAACCCGGGCGGCTGGCGCGGCGAGGCGAACGACGTCGTCGAGGACTACATCAGCCAACTGGGCCCCGAGCTGGTGCTCGGCCCCGACGTCAAGATGATCCAGCCCGAGCAGAACACGGTCGGCGTGGAGATCACCGCCCATGTGCCGTCGGTCTTCCCGGGCCTCGATCTGACCGTGCACGCGCGCTCCGCGGGTCCGGTCGAGCGGTTCGTGGAGGAGGACGGATGAGACGGCCCGAACCAGGCCGTCGGCTCCGGCGGCTGATGCGTACGGAGGGTTCGGCGGGGTCGGAGGGGCCGACGGGCCCACTGCGCGCGGGTGCGGACCGCGTACAGGGCGTGGATGGCGGACAGGGCGCGGACAGCGGTCTTTCCACGGTCGAAGTCGTCATCCTCGCGCCGGTCATGATCCTGTTCATCCTCGTCCTGGTGGCCTTCGGCCAGCTCGTGGACGGGCGCGGCGCCGTCGACGGGGCGGCGCGGGACGCGGCCCGCGCGGGCTCCATCCAGAAGGACCAGGGCACGGCGATGATCGAGGCGCGCAGGGCCGCGATGGCGAACCTGGCGGACGTCTGCTCGGGCCCGGTGAACGTCGTCCAGAAGAGCGCGGGCTTCCGGGCGGACTCCCTCTTCACGGTCGAGGTGAGCTGCGAGGTGCGGGGCCTCGGGATGCTCGGCCTCGACGTGCCGACCACGCTGAAGTCCACGTTCAGCTCGCCGCTCGACCCGCTGCGGAGGGCCGAGACATGAGGACAGGAGTCCACCGCGCGTACGCGGTGCGGGCGCGGGCCTGGCTCGACGACCGCCGCGCCCGCCTGGACGACCGGGGCTCGGGCGCGGGCGCGGTCATCGTCTTCGCGATCGTCTTCCTGACCCTGGCCGCGTTCGTGATCGACGGCGGCATGTCCATCTCGAAGCGCGAACGCGCCGCGGACATCGCCGAACAGGCGGCGCGCTACGCGGCGCAGGACATCGACCGCGAGGGCCTGTACGCGGGTGAGGAAGCACCCATCAGATACGAGAACTGCGGGGCCCGCGTGCAGAAGTTCGCCCGGGAGATGGGCCTGCGCGGCGCGGACGTGGCGGCCACGCACTGCGTGAGCGCCGACGCCCAGCAGGTGGAGGTCGAGGTGCAGATGACGTACAGCCCCGTCTTCACCGGGATGTTCTACGGCGGGGACGTCGTCGTCCACGGCCGGGCGACGGCGGAGAACCAGGTCGGGTGAGCCGACGGTTCCCGCCGCCCGCCGCCCGCCGCCCGCCGCCCGGCGATCAGAGTTCAGTAGTTCTACGTCTCGACAGTTCGACAGTTCGACATGAGGAGAGAAAGAGTGCGTCAGCACATACGCCGTTCCCTGGCCGTGGTGTCCGTATCGGCCGCCGCGGCGCTCGCCCTGGGCACGAGCCCCAGTTCGGCGGCGGTCCACCCCAACCTCTACGAGGGGTACTCCGCGGGCTCGGTCTCGTACAACCCGGCCAACGACGTGGTGAAGGTCAAGGACCTCAAGCAGGACGGCCGTTCCTTCGGCGTGGTGGTCTTCGGCCCGGCCACGGAAGGCAGGGGCGGGCACTGCCTCGTGGGCGGCAAGGGCAAGACGCGTACCTGTGACTTCAGCTTCGGCAGCGGCCGGGTGAACTTCGAGGTCTACACCAAGCGCGGCGGCAACCACTGGGTCGTCGACAGGTTCCAGACCCGCACCTGAGCCGCGGTCCGGCCGGGGGATATCCACAAGCCGAGGGTTATCCACAGGCCGCTCCCGGCCGGACGCGCCGTCCGTACGATCGCTGTCATACGAGCGGCAGTACGTGCTCCGGCACCACAGGCACCCACTCGCTGGCAGCCATCCACAGATCCCCACCCACAGACCCCCATCCACAAGCACCCACCCACAAGCACCCACCCACAGGCCCCCATTCACAGGACCAGGACCAGGACACCCGCCATGGCGCGACGCAACACCCGCTCCTCGAACGGCTCGTCGGGCACCCCGGCGACGCCGCGGAACAGGACGCCGCAGCCGCTGCCGACGCGACGGCGTTCGGCCGGGGACTTCGTCAAGGCGTTCCTCGCCTTCGTCGCCCTCGCCGCGCTGCTCGTCGGCGTGCCCGGGGCGCTCGCGTACTTCGTGGGCTGGCCGCTGCCCGGCGGGGCACCGTCCCTCGACTGGCTCCAGCAGGAGATCACGGTCGGCACGTTCGTCAATGTGCTGACGGTGGTCGTGTGGCTGGCCTGGGCCCAGTTCACCGCCTGTGTGCTCGTCGAGGTGAAGGCCGCCCTGTCCGGGGTCGGCATGCCGGGGCGGGTGCCGGGCGCGGGACCGAGCCAGGTGCTCGCGCGGCAGCTGGTCGCCGCGGTGCTGCTCATCGGCGCCACGGCGGCCAGCTTCGCGCCCGGGCTCTCGCAGTTCGGGCAGTCCCCCGAGGGGAACCAGAAGCCCGCGGCGGCGGCCGCCCAGCGGACGCCGGGCCTCTTCGCGCAGGAGCACCAGGGCGCGGCGGCCGCGGCGAACGCGGTCGCGGACCAGGCGGCGCAGGCCGCCGACCGCGCGGGCACCGGCGAGGACGGCGACACGAAGTTCTACCGCATCCAGCCGCCCGAGGGCCGCCACCACGACTCCCTGTGGGAGATAGCGGAGCGGCACCTGGGCGACGGCCGCAGGTACAAGGAGATCTACCAGCTCAACAAGGACCGCGAGCAGCCCGACGGCTCCCGCCTCTCCGAGGCCAGTCTGATCCGGCCCGGCTGGATCATGGAGATGCCCGCCGACGCCCACGGCGGCGAGCTCGTCGAGATGCCCGACGAGGCGCCCGAGGTGCCGAAGGAGGTCCGCGAGCAGATCTCCGACTACGCGAAGACCGGGGACGAGCGCCGGGGCGGCGGCGCCCACCAGGGCGGCGACCGGCAGGGCGCTGACCGCAAGGGCGGCGGATCCGTCGACCGGGACACGGCGCACATCACGATCCCCGAGCAGCGTCCGGGCGGCGCGGAGCGGGGTGGCGGCCGGGGCACCGGCGAACCCGCCGCGCCCGCCGCGGGCGACCAGGGCACGGCGGCCGAGTCCGACGGCTTCTCCTTCGGGCTCCCCGAGGCGCTCGTCGGGGCACCGCTGCTCGCGGCCGGGCTGCTCGGCGCGCTCGGCAGGCGCCGCCGCCACGCGCTGTGGCAGTCGGCGATGGGCGCCGTCGGCGGGCGCCGCGGCATGGAGCCGCCCACGCCGACCGGCACCGCGGCCGATGCGCAGGACGCGCTGCTCGTGGGCGCCGACCCCGAGGGCGTCCGGCTCCTGGACCGCGGCCTGCGCGGCCTCGCCGCCGCGCTCACCGCCGAGTCCCGCCCGCTGCCGACGGTGTACGCGGCCTGGCTGAGCAACGGCGACCTGCACCTCCAGCTCGCACAGCCCGCGGGACGGCCGCCCGCGCCCTGGCGGTTGGGCCAGGACCAGACGTTCTGGACGCTCGCGCGCACCGACGCCGAGGCGTACGAGGACGTGGACGCGGCGGCGCCCTATCCCGGCCTGGTCTGCCTCGGCACCATGGACGACTCGCGGCTGCTGCTCAACCTCGAAGCGGTGCCGGGCATCGTCTCGCTGAGCGGTGCCGTCGCCGACCGGGCCGCCGTGTTCGCGTCCGTCGCCGCCGAGCTGGCCACCAACGGCTGGTCGGACCGCATGACGATCACGCTGGTCGGCTTCGGCCGCGACCTCACCCCGCTCGCGCCGAACCGGCTGCGGCACCTGGAGGACGTCGAGGCGCTCATCGAGACCATGGAGGCCGAGACGCGGCAGCGGCGCGGCGCACTCGGCGCCGCCGGGCACGACTCGGTCCTCACCGGCCGCACCGGCCCCGCCCAGCACACCCGCTGGGCGCCCCACCTGGTGCTGCTCGCGGACCGGCCCGCAGCGGACGAGGCCGTCAAGCTCGCCGAGCTGGCCGCCGACGCCAGCCGCCTCGGCATCGGCTATCTCGTCGGCACGGACTCCGGCGAACTGCCCGGTGCCGCCTGGGAAATGGAGATCACCGCCGACGGCAAGCTGCTGGCCCCGCTGCTCGGCCTCGAACTGGCGGCGCAGCAGCTGCCGGACGCGCTCCAGCGGGCGGTGGTCGAGCTGTTCACCGCGGTGGACCCCGACGGCGGCGACGGCGACGACGACTCCACCGGCGGCGCGGCCGCACCCCCCTTCCTCGTCGACGTCAGCGAGCAGGGCCGCCCCGCGGTGTACGCGCGCCTGGTCGGGTCGTACGAGATCATCGGCCTGGAGACGCCCGACGGCGAGCGCAGCCCGCTGCTCCACGAGGCGCTCGCGCTGCTGCTGCTCCACCGCGAAGGGGTGCACCCGCGCGTGCTCGCCTCCGCGCTGTGGCCGCGCGGCGTGACCGAGGACGTGCGGGACGCGCTCGTCGACCGGGTCCGGGAGTGGCTCGGCAGCGATCCGGACGGCGCGCCCCGGCTGCGCGCCGACGAGTCGGGCCGGCTCACGCTCGCCCCGTCCGTGGTCTCCGACCTGGACGTGCTGCGCTCGCTGTACCACGAGGCGACGCAGGGGCGCGGCGCCGGCAACCGCGCGGTGCGCGGCCGCATGCTCACGGACGCGCTGGTCCTCGTCCGCGGCCCGCTGCTCGCCGACCGCCCCCAGGGGCGCTACGGCTGGCTGACGCACGAGATCGTCGACGCGCAGCTGCCGCTGCTGGTGGCGGACATCGGGCTCGCGCTCAGCGAGTTCCACCTGGAGAAGGGGCGCGCCGAGCAGGCCATCGAGGCGCTGACCTCCGCCCGCGCCTCGGCCCCCGCCGACGAACGGCTGTGGAACGAACTGCTGCGGGCCACGCACGCCACGGATGACCCCGCCCGGCTCCAGGCCCTGGCCGCCGACCTGGTTGCGCGCAGCGGCGCGCGCGGCCTCCCGCCGCGCACGGAGGCGCTGCTCGACGAGCTGCTTCCGGCGTGGCGCGACGGACTCACGGCGGTGGGGTGACCGTGGTGGAACTGCCGCTCGTGCTCGGCGGCGCGCTGTGGGGCGCCCTGGCCGGACTCGCGCTGCCGCGCGCCGTGTACCGCTTCTCGGCCCCGGCGGGCGAGCCCTGGCGCGACCGCTGCCCGAGCGGCGCGCACGAGGTGCGGGGCTGGCTGGGCCCGGGCCGCTGCCCGGACGGGGAGCGGTACGGCCCCCGGGGCCCCGTCCTCGCGCTCGTCGCGGCGGCGGTCTGCGCGCTGCTCGGCCTGGCGACGGGCCCGCGCCCGGAGCTCGTGGTGTGGCTGCTGTGCGTGCCGCCCGCCCTCGTCCTGGCCTGGGTCGACCGCGCCGTGATGCGGCTGCCGGACGTGCTGACCCTGCCGCTCGCGGGGGCGGCGCTCGCGCTCCTCGGGGTGGCGGCCGCGCTGCCCGAGCACGGCGGCGACTGGGCGAAGGCGGCCCTCGGCGCGCTCGTGCTCAGCGGCGGCTACTTCGTGCTGTTCCTGATCAATCCGAACGGGATGGCGTTCGGCGACGTCAAGCTCGCGCTCGCGCTGGGCGCGGTCCTTGGCTGGTACGGCTGGGGCATGCTGCTGCTCGGCACGTTCGCCGGGTTCGTGTGCGCCGCGCTGTACGGCGGCTGGCTCGTCGTGGTGCGCGGGGCGGGCCGCAGGACGGCCATAGCCTTCGGCCCGTTCCTGCTGGCGGGCGGGCTCACGGGCGTCCTGCTCGGCGCGTACGCGGCCTGACGCCGGGGCGCCGACCACCGGACGCGGGGGCCCCGGAGCGCTGGCGTACGCTGAAGAGCGATCTGTCCAACCCCCTTACGGAAGGGACGCCCCGGTGACCGAGAAGGCCGACCTCACGTCCTCTGATGTCACAGCCGTCCTCGACCGTGCCGCGGCGGGCGGACGGATCAGCGCCGAAGAGGCGCTCGCCCTGTACCGGGACGCCCCGCTGCACGCGCTCGGCTCGGCGGCCGACGCCGTGCGCCGCCGCCGGTACGCGGGCACCGAGCACATCGCGACGTACATCATCGAGCGGAACATCAACTACACGAACGTCTGCGTGACGGCGTGCAAGTTCTGCGCCTTCTACGCCGCCCCGAAGGACACCAAGAAGGGCTGGACCCGGGACCTCGACGACATCCTGCGCCGCTGCGCGGAGACCGTGGAGCTGGGCGGCACGCAGATCATGTTCCAGGGCGGCCACCACCCGGACTTCGGCGTGGAGTACTACGAGAAGCACTTCGCGGCCATCAAGAAGGAGTTCCCGCAGCTCGTCATCCACAGCCTGGGGGCGAGCGAGGTCGAGCACATGGCCCGGATCTCGAAGGTGTCCGTCGAGGAGGCCATCCAGCGGATCAACGCCGCCGGGCTCGACTCCTTCGCGGGCGCGGGCGCCGAGCTGCTCCCGGCGCGGCCGCGCAAGGCCATCGCCCCGCTGAAGGAGTCCGGCGAGCGCTGGCTGGAGATCATGGAGGCCGCGCACAACCTGGGCGTGGAGTCCACCTCCACGATGCTCATGGGCACGGGCGAGACGAACGCCGAGCGCATCGAGCACCTGCGCATGATCCGCGACGTACAGGACCGGACGGGCGGCTTCCGGGCCTTCATCCCGTACACGTACCAGCCGGAGAACAACCACCTCAAGGGCCGTACGCAGGCCTCGCTCTTCGAGTACCTGCGGATGATCGCGATCGCGCGGATCTTCCTGGACAACGTCGCGCACATCCAGGGCTCCTGGCTGACCACCGGCAAGGAGGCGGGCCAGATGACGCTGCACTACGGCGCGGACGACCTCGGCTCGGTGATGCTGGAGGAGAACGTGGTCTCCTCCGCGGGCGCCAAGCACCGCTCCAACCTGCGCGAGATGATCGACATGATCCGCACAGCCGACCGCGTCCCCGCCCAGCGCGCCACGACGTACGAGCACCTGGTCGTGCACGACGACCCGGCGAACGACCCGGTCGACGAGCGCGTCGCCTCGCACATCTCCTCCACCGCCATCGAGGGCGGCACGGCCCACCCGGAGCTGAAGCTCCTCACCGCCAACTAGGGCCGCGCGAGGGCCAGTTGCTGACACTGCACCACGTACGCGCGGTCCGGCCCGCCCCCGCGGGGGCGGACGCCGTCGTCGTCGACGGCGCCCGGATCGCGGCCGTCGGCCCGTACGAGGAGCTGCTCGCGGCGTACGGCGAGCGCGCCCGGGTCCGGCGCTGGGACGGCGTCCTGACCCCCGGCCGCCACGAGCCCGACGCCGCGGCCCTCCTGGAGTCCGCGTACTGGCCCGACCCGCGCGAGGCCGACGAGCTCGGCACGGCCCCGCTGACCGGCGCGGACCTGGACCGGCTCGGCATGACGGACACCCGCTGGGGCCACAGCGCCCGCCGCGGCCTCCAGCGACTCCTGGCCACCGGCACCACCACCCTGACGGGCCCCTTCACCCACCCTCCGGTCCGCACGGCCGTCACCCGTTCAGGCATCAGGGTCGTCACCGAAGCTCCGCTCCGAACCGCCCTGACCCCGTCGTCACCCGCGGACTTCGCGATCTTCACCGACGACGAGACCTGCCTGGCCACGGCCATCGAGGGCCGCCTCCTCTTCCGCCGCCGCTGAGGCGAGGCGCCCCGAAAGGGGCGCGGGGAACTGCGCGAGCAACCACGATGACGCCGCACTCGCCAGCAAAGGGTAAGAGGGCAGACGCGAGGGCGCCCGCCCGCCGCAGGCGAGAGGCCCCGGCCGAGGAAGAAGACCGGCCTGACACAATAGGCCGGGTGACCCGCGCATCCCTGGACAAGCAGCCGCACGAAGTCGCCTCGATGTTCGACGACGTCGCGGAACGGTACGACCTCACGAACGACGTGATCTCGCTCGGCCAGGCCCGGCTGTGGCGCAAGGAGGTCGCCAGGGCCGTCGACGCGCGGCCCGCGCAGAAGATCCTCGACCTCGCTGCCGGGACGGCCACGTCCTCGCAGCCCTTCGCGCAGGCGGGCGCCTACGTGGTGCCGTGCGACTTCTCGCTCGGCATGCTGCGGGTCGGCAAGCAGCGCCACCCGTGGATGCCGTTCACCGCGGGCGACGCCACGAAGCTGCCGTTCAAGGACGACACCTTCGACGCCGTCACGATCTCCTTCGGCCTGCGCAACGTGCAGGACACCGACGCCGCGCTGCGCGAGCTGTTCCGCGTGACCCGCCCCGGCGGCCGCGTGGTGATCTGCGAGTTCTCCGAGCCGACGTGGGGCCCGTTCCGCACGGTCTACATCGAGTACCTGATGCGCGCGCTGCCGCCGGTGGCCCGCACGGTGTGCTCGAACCCGGACGCGTACGTCTACCTCGCCGAGTCCATCCGCTCCTGGCCGAACCAGCCGCAGCTGGCGGCGCGCCTGTCCGACGCGGGCTGGTCCAAGGTGGCGTACCGCAACCTGACGGGCGGCGTGGTGGCGCTCCACCGGGGGTTCAAGAAGGACTGAACGGTCGTTTCGACAAGAGGTCGAACGGTCGTTTCGGACGCGGCGGTTGACGGGAACCGCACGCCGGGGAAGATGTGTCAGTTGATATGTACCGGCCACTCCGCGTGGCCGGAGCATAACGGTCGGCGCTCACCGACCCGTCCCCCTGACGATCTCCTCAAGACGGAGCGTTCCGATGTCGTCGTATTGCCCGCACTGCGGGGCGCCATCCCCGGACGAGGCCCGTTTCTGCATGAAGTGCGGGCGTGAACGCCTTCCGGAGCCGACGGGGGAGGCCTCGGACGCCGCGCCTCAAGACGCGCCACAAGAAGCGCTCCAGGACGCTCCCGCGGGCGCTCCCGAGGGCGCCCCCGAAGGTCCAAGTCACCCCAAGACCCTGGTGGTTCCCCCCACCCCGACGGCCGCACCGCCACCGGTAGCCGCACCGCCACCAGCAGCCCCACCGACACCGCTGGCCCCACCGTCACCACTCTCCCTGGCAACCCCGCCCACCCCGGCATACGCCCCCGTCCCCGCCGCTCCCTCGCCCGTCGGTGCCTTCCTCGGGCGGACCGCGCGCGGTGACTGGGCCGGGTCCGCGCAGGCCGCGCTGTGGCCGCTCGCGGCGCTGCTGCTCTCCGCGCTCGCCTGCGCCGTCCCGAAGTACGGCCAGGATGACGAGGACTTCGTCGGCTTCGGCGACCGGCTGCGGATCGCACTCGGCTTCGTCCTCCAGGCGGTGGGCGGCAGCCTGGAGTTCTCGGGCAGCGAGGAGAGCAGCAGCCTCGACGGCTCGTCGACGGAGACGGCGGTCGACGGCACCTTCGCCGTGCACCTCGTACCGCTGACGGTCACGGCGCTGTTCATCGGGGCGCTCGTCGTCGGCGCGCGCATCCTCAGGAACCGCCTCCGGCTGCGCGGGCAGAGCCTGCCGGGCGGCACGGCGGGGCTCGAAGCGGCCGTCCGCGTCGGGCTGCTCACCGCGCTCGGCGTGCTGGTGCTCGCCCTCTTCGGGCAGCCCGAGATCCAGCGCGTAGAGGTGTCGTCCGGGCCGCTCCTCGCGATGCTCGGCGCGCTCGCGCTCAGCCTCGGCGTCTGCGGCGCCGTACTGCACCGCGACGGAGCGGCGCCCTGGCTGGCCGCCCGCCCCGGCGCACAGGTCTTCACCCGCGCCCTGGGCGCATCCCTGCGCGCCCTCGCCGTCGTGCTCGTCCTCAGCTCCGTCACCGCGTACCTCAGCGTCACCCAGATCGACGCCTTCAGCGGCGACTCCGACGTGCCCGGCTCGGACGTGTCGGACGACCGCGTCTCGCCCCACCTCGTCGCGCTGCTTCTCCTGCCGAACCTCGGCCTGCACGCCCTCGGCCTCGGCTGGGGCGCGCCGCTCGAATCCGAGGCGGGCCGGGGCTCGCGGTACGGCGACGACTACGAGAGCGCGTCGTTCGGCCTGTCGAAACTCGGCGACCTGGTCAACTCAGGCGCTGTCGTCGGCGCGTTGGCGCTCGGCCTGGTGTGCGCCCTCGTGATCGCGCTCGTGGGCGCGCGCCGCTGCGCCCGGCGCGGCGAGCAGATCCTGGCCGCGGGGCTCTCGTTCGGTCTGATCCTGCTGCTCGCCGCCGTCGGCGGCCTCGGCGTCGAGACGTCCGCCGAGCGGCGCGGGCTCGGCGGGGAGACGTCGAGCGGCTCGTTCGACGCGGGCGTGAGCATGCCGGACCTGTTGCTGTTCGGGCTGCTGTGGGTGGCCGGAGCGGTGCTCGTGGTGGCGGTGTTCACCGCGCGCGGGAGCGGGGTGCCGCCGGTTCCGCCGGGCCCGCCGGTAGGGCAGGCGCCGCCGGTGCCGCCCGGCGCGGCGGGCCCCGGCGGCGCGCCCGCGGCGTACGCGGTGCCCGGCCCGTACGACCCCAGCGCGGCCCCCACCCAGGGCGTGCTGGCCGCGCCGCCCGTCCCCGCGCGCCGGCGCGGCGGCCGCGCCGGGGTCTGGGCGGTCACGCTGGCCGTCGCCCTGCTCGTCGGCGGCGGCACGACGGCGGGCATCGTCGTCTGGCAGGACAACCGGAGCACGTCGGACAAGGCGGGCGAGAACGAGAGCGCCGGCACGGCGGACGACGGTTCGACCGGCTCCGAGGACGACGGCGAGAACGGCCCGGCCGTCAGCCACACCGGCGAGCCGACCCAGGACCGGCCGACCGACCCGGCGCGCCCCTCCGAAGAGGAGAGCGGCGGCGGCGAGACCGCGGGGGACGCCGCAGTGCCGCCGGGCTCCGAGCGCGTCACCGACTCCAAGGGGTTCTCGTTCGCGGCCCCCGAAGGCTGGGGCAGCCGCGCCGGTGACAACCCCACGCAGTCCACGTACGCGGGCGCGAACGGGGCGGAGCACTTCCAGGTCGGCGTGATCCCGGACGCCGGCTACACCTCGTACGAGAACCTCACGAACATGGAGGAGCACGCCGAGAAGGACCCCGACAAGTCCGACTACCGGCGGATCCGCCTTGAGGACAACACCTTCCAGGGCCGCGCGGGCGCGGTGTGGGAGTACACGTACACCGACAAGTCGGGCCGCAAGATCCACGCGATCAACCAGAGCTACGTCACCGACGACGGCACCGAGTACGCGATCCAGCTCTCCTGGCGCGCGAAGGTGTGGTCAACGGCGCACGGCGCGCGGACGCACCGGACGGCGCTCGACACCTGGCAGACCACGGGCTGACCACGGGCCGACCGGCGGCGCGGGCGACACGCCCCGGCCGCCGGTCGGCCGGGGCCGCGGACCTCAGCCGCGGACCTCAGCCGCCGACGCCGACCTCCGGCTGCCCCGGCTCGGCCAGCTCCCGCTGGAGGCCGCCGTCCGAAGGGCCGGGGAGACGCGGCTCGCGCACGCCCGCGCCGCCCTCGCCCTCGTCGGGACCGAGGTCGAACCACACGGTCACGACGGCGCCGCGCGGCACCTCGGCCTCCGGCAGCGGGTACTGGCGCACGACGTACTCCAGGATCACGTCGTGGAGTTCGGAGCGGTCGCCCGCCACCAGGCGCACGCCGTGCTTGACGGCCTTCTCGCGCGCGTCCATCCCCATCAGGCCCACGAAGCGCGGCACACGCACTTCCAGCGGACCGGCGTCCCCCGGCGTCCTCGGCACAGGCGTCACTCCCCAGCGGCAGGGGCGCGAGCCCCCAGCGGTAGGGGAGGCCCCGGCGGTAGGGGAAGGGTAGCCCGGCCGGGCCGGACTACAACCCCACGCGGTAGCAGGACGAGCGCCGGTCGGTGCCGGGCACGGAGTACGTCTCCGCGCGCTCCATGCCGAGGCGCTCGGCCACCGCCATGGACCGTTCGTTGCGCACGTCGATCACGGCGACCACCGACGGAACGCCCGCCGCCCGCAGCCGGTCCAGGGTCGCGCGGCCCGCCGCCATCGCGTAGCCGCGCCCCCACGCCCGGCGCGCGAGCCGCCAGCCGATCTCGATCTCCCCCGTGGGCCCCCAGTCCCGCGGCCACGGCTGGGCGCCGACGAGGCCGACGGGCTCGCCGGCCGGGTCAAGCAACGTCCACAGGCAGAAGCCCAGTTCCGCGTCGTGGCGGCGCTGGCGCGCGGTCAGCTCCTCGTACACGGAGAGCTCGTTGGGCACGCCCGCGCCCACGTACTCCATGACCTCCGGGTCGTCGAAGAGCCGGTGCCAGACGAAGGCGTCCTCGTGGGTCGGCACGCGCAGGCCGACGGAGGGGGCGGTGCCGGTCCGGCGGGGGGCGTCGCTCAGCTCGCTCACGTCGCTCACAAGTGGCCCTTCGGGTGATTGATCAGTACCGCCTCATAGACTGCCCTCATCCCGTGCCGGTCGGCACACCGATTTCGAGCCTTGGGGAGAACCCTCCGTGACCGAGCCGCTCTCCGACACCACCGCCAACTCCGCGGACGTCATCGTCGTCGGCGCGGGTCCCGCCGGTTCGACCACCGCGTACTACCTGGCGAAGGCCGGGCTCGACGTGCTCCTCCTGGAGAAGACCGCGTTTCCGCGGGAGAAGGTCTGCGGCGACGGCCTGACGCCGCGTGCCACGAAGCAGTTGGTGTCCATGGGCATCGACATCTCCGAAGAGGCCGGCTGGCTGCGGAACAAGGGCCTCCGCATCATTGGAGGCGGGGTGCGGCTCCAGCTGGATTGGCCGGATCTCGCCTCTTTCCCCGACTACGGACTCGTCCGCAAGCGCGATGACTTCGACGAGCAGCTCGCCCGCCAGGCCCAGAAGGCGGGCGCGCGGCTCTACGAGCGGTGCAACGTGGGCGCCCCGATCGTCGACGACCGCACCGGCCGCATCACCGGCGTGGAGGCCAAGCTCGGCGAGGACAAGACGCCGGTCACCTTCCACGCGCCGCTGGTGGTCGCCGCCGACGGCAACTCCACGCGCCTCTCGCTCGCGATGGGTCTGCACCGCCGGGAGGACCGCCCGATGGGCGTCGCGGTGCGCACGTACTTCACGTCGCCGCGCCACGACGACGACTACCTGGAGTCCTGGCTGGAGCTGTGGGACCGCCGCGGCGCCCAGGACCGCCTGCTGCCCGGCTACGGCTGGATCTTCGGCATGGGCGACGGCACGTCGAACGTCGGCCTCGGCGTCCTGAACACCTCCGCCGCCTTCAAGGAGCTCGACTGGCGCGAGATCCTCAAGGCCTGGTGCGCCTCGATGCCCGAGGACTGGGGCTACACCCCGGAGAACATGACGGGCCCGATCCGCGGCGCCGCCCTGCCGATGGCCTTCAACCGCCAGCCGCACTACACCCGCGGCCTGCTGCTCGTCGGCGACGCGGGCGGCCTCGTCAACCCGTTCAACGGCGAGGGCATCGCCTACGCCATGGAGTCCGGGCAGATCGCCGCGGACGTCATCGTGCAGGCCGTCGCCCGCGCCACGCCCGCCCAGCGCGAACTGGCCCTCCAGCGCTACCCGAAGGTCCTCAAGGACACCTACGGCGGCTACTACACGCTCGGCCGCGCCTTCGTGAAGCTCATCGGCAACCCGAAGGTGATGCAGATCGCCGCCCAGCGCGGCCTCACGCACCCGCTGCTGATGAAGTTCACCCTGAAGATGCTCGCCAACCTGACGGACCCGACGGGCGGCGACGCGATGGACCGCATCATCAACGGCCTGAGCAAGGTGGCCCCCAAGGCCTGAGGGGTGCGCCCCGAAAGGCCGCGGGGCTCTCACGAAAGGGCCGCCGCTCCTGACAGGAGCGGCGGCCCTTCTTCGTGGTTCAAGCTCAGAGCACTCGTACCGCTCCGGAGGCCGGGTAGCCCGACAGGTCCTGGATCACGACGCCCTTGCTCGGGTTCGCGGCGTCCAGGTACTGGCCGTTGCCGATGTAGACGCCCACGTGGTACGCGGAGCCCGCGCCACCCCAGTACAGGATGTCGCCAGGCTGGATGTTGGAGAGCGAGACCGGCGTGCCGGCCGTCGACTGCGCCTGCGAGACGCGCGGCAGGTCCACGTTGACCTGCTTGAAGGCGGCCTGCACGAGGCTGGAGCAGTCCCACGCGTTGGGGCCCGAGGCGCCCATCACGTACGCGTCGCCCAGCTGGGCCTTCAGGAAGTTGATGACGGTCGCCACGCTGCCGCTGGAGGGCGCGGAGGCATTGGAGGCGTTGGAGGCGGAGGAACCGCCGCCGGAGCCGCCGGAGCCGCCGGAGGGGGTGGAGTTGGTGCTGAGCTGGGTGCGCTCGGTGGCCCGCGCGGCGCGCTCCTGGGCCTCCTTGCGCTTGGCCTCGGCCTCGGCCTTGGCCTTCTTCTCGGCCTCGGCCTTCTTCTCAGCGGCCTTCTGGTCCTTGGTGGCCTGCTTGGCGGCCTTGACGGCGGCGGCCTCCTGCTGGGCGCGCGCCTCGTAGCCGTCGGCGGTCTGCTGCGTGGCGTCCGCGGACTGCGCGATCTGAGCGGACAGATCGGCGGTGAGGGTGGGCAGCTCGATCGTCTCGGTCACCGGCTCGGCGGCGTTCGCCGTACCAGCGGCGCCGGCCACTGCCAGGGTGCTGAGGACGCCACCGGCAACTCCGGCGCGCAGAGCCATCTTCGACGCGCTGCGACGGGGCTTCCGGTGGCTGGGTATGTGAGCGGTGTGGGACATGGGAACAACCGCTATCAAGGAGTGGGGGTTCCCTTCAAGAAACGTGTGCTGCGCCACAGTTGCCCCGCGCGGGCTTGAATCCCGGGCGTGTCGCTCCTTATTGACGCCGTAACGGGCAATGTGGACAGAGGTGATCACGCCTGTGATCATGGGTTTTTCGAGTTACGTCCGAATTGCCCGTGGTCTAACACGCGTTGAGGCCGTTGGCCAAGCCCGGTTGTTCGACCCGAGGTGAAGGTGTGACGCAGGTCACCTTCCGGGTCGCGTGAGCGCCGCCTGAGACCTGGCTGAGATCTGGCTGATATCTCCCGGGTATCTGAGGGGCTCCCTCCGGATCGCCGCGCGGTCCCCCCTCCCCTTCTTTGTCCCCCTCTTTCGCGCGCGAGTTCGCGGCGGTCTCGTGAACGCGTGCACACGGCGGAGCCGCCCGCCCCTTCCCGCCGCCTTCACGGGCGCGCGTCCACTGCCGTCCACACTTCTGCCGCCAACGTGTGAACGTGCCCCTCTATCAAGTGATCAAGTCCAGCGCCAATTTGTCTGTAGTGGCCATCTCTTGATAATGCAACACCGCCCCGACCAGCCCTGACGCGTCAAGATGTCACCTCTGGTGATCACTCAGGTGCTTCGCGTACGAAGATCACCGCTCATCCGACTTCATGATCCTTCGTCAGGTGGTGGAGATCACAAAGCCGTTGTCGTACCCCGTGTCGCAGATCACAGACCGGCGGGCATAAGATGCGGGGCAGTTGGGCTTGTGACCTGCTTCACATGTAAGCGATCTTCGAGGAGCTCCGAAGGCCCGGGGATCGCATACGGGCGGGGCGGCGAGCGGGTCCGACGCAACCGCCAGCAGTCAGTGCCGACTGAGAGGAGCGAGGAGCGGTGAACGCGTATGCGCCCATCCTCGTACTGGGAGCCCTCGGGGCAGGCTTTGCGATTTTCTCCGTGGTCATGGCCACGCTTGTCGGCCCCAAGCGCTACAACCGCGCGAAGCTCGAGGCCTACGAGTGCGGAATCGAGCCGACCCCCACGCCGGCCGGCGGCGGGCGTTTCCCCATCAAGTACTACCTGACGGCGATGCTCTTCATCGTCTTCGACATCGAGATCGTCTTTCTCTACCCCTGGGCCGTCACCTTCGACGCCCTGGGGATTTTCGGGCTCGTGGAGATGCTGCTCTTCGTGCTCACCGTCTTCGTCGCGTACGCGTACGTATGGCGGCGCGGCGGCCTGGAATGGGACTGACCCCGGCAAGGGACTGACCCCCGATATGGGACTGAGCCCCGGAAGGGGACAGAGGAGCCACTGAGCATGGGACTCGAAGAGAAACTGCCGAGCGGATTCCTGCTGACCACCGTCGAGCAGGCCGCCGGGTGGGTGCGCAAGGCATCCGTCTTTCCCGCCACGTTCGGCCTCGCGTGCTGCGCCATCGAGATGATGACGACCGGCGCCGGGCGCTACGACCTGGCGCGCTTCGGCATGGAGGTCTTCCGCGGCTCGCCGCGGCAGGCGGATCTGATGATCGTGGCCGGACGCGTGAGCCAGAAGATGGCGCCCGTCCTGCGGCAGGTCTATGACCAGATGCCCAACCCCAAGTGGGTGATCTCCATGGGGGTTTGCGCGTCTTCCGGCGGAATGTTCAACAACTACGCGATCGTCCAGGGCGTGGACCACGTTGTCCCGGTCGACATCTATCTGCCCGGCTGTCCGCCCCGGCCCGAGATGCTCCTGGACGCGATCCTGAAGCTGCACCACAAGATCCAGAACACCAAGCTCGGCGTGAACGCCGAGGAAGCGGCCCGCGAGGCGGAGGAAGCGGCCCTCAAGGCGCTCCCCACCATCGAGATGAAGGGGCTGCTGCGGTGACCGACGCGAACGACAACGCCGCCAAGGGCACCGACGGGGTCAACCCCGAGCGGGACCTCGGCGCCTCCAACCTCCCCGGCCAGCGCGGCGAGCACGGCGAGGAGGTCCGCGTCCAGCGCGGCATGTTCGGCGCCGACAACGGCGGCGACACCTCGGGCTACGGCGGCCTGGTCCGCTCCATCCGGCTCCCGGGCGCGGCCAACCGGCCCTACGGCGGCTGGTTCGACGAAGTGGCCGACGAACTGGAAGGCGCCCTGGAGGAACAGGGCCTCGTCCCCGAGAACGCCATCGAGAAGACGGTCGTCGACCGCGACGAGCTCACCTTCCACATCGCGCGCGAGCACCTCCCCCGGGTGGCCCGGACCCTGCGGGACGACCCGGCGCTGCGCTTCGAGCTGTGCACCGGCGTGTCCGGCGTGCACTTCCCCGGCGACAAGGGACGCGAGCTGCACGCCGTCTACCACCTGCGCTCGCTCACCCACAACCGCCTGATCCGCCTGGAAGTCAGCGCCCCGGACGCCGACCCGCACGTGCCCTCCCTCGTCGAGGTCTATCCGACCAACGACTGGCACGAGCGCGAGGCCTACGACTTCTTCGGCCTCGTCTTCGACGGCCATCCCGCGCTCACGCGCATCATGATGCCGGACGACTGGCAGGGCTTCCCGCAGCGGAAGGATTACCCGCTCGGCGGCATTCCCGTCGAGTACAAGGGCGCCCAGATCCCGGCTCCGGACCAGCGGAGGTCGTACAGCTGATGAGCACTCCCTTTGCATCCGCTTCCTCCGCCTCCGCGCGCGAGACCACCGAAGGCACCGTCTACACGGTCACCGGTGGCGACTGGGACGAGGTCGCCAAGTCCGCGGTCGAGGCCGACGACGAGCGCATCGTCGTGAACATGGGCCCGCAGCACCCCTCCACGCACGGCGTGCTCCGGCTCATCCTGGAGATCGAGGGCGAGACGGTCTCCGAGGCCCGCTGCGGCATCGGCTACCTCCACACCGGCATCGAGAAGAACCTCGAGTACCGCACCTGGACCCAGGGCACCACGTTCGTCACGCGCATGGACTATCTGACGCCGTTCTTCAACGAGACGGCGTACTGCCTGGGCGTCGAGAAGCTCCTCGGGATCGAGGACGAGATCCCCGACCGCGCCACCCTCATCCGCGTGCTCCTGATGGAGCTGAACCGGATGTCCTCGCACCTGGTGTGCATCGCCACCGGCGGCATGGAACTGGGCGCCACCACGATCATGATCTACGGCTTCCGTGATCGTGAACTCATTCTCGACATCTACGAGCTGATCACCGGCCTGCGCATGAATCACGCGTACATCCGGCCCGGCGGACTCGCCCAGGACCTGCCGCCCGGCGCGGTGGACCAGATCCGCGAGTTCGTGAAGAAGATGAAGAAGAACCTCCCCGAGTACGACAAGCTCGCCACCGGGAACCCCATCTTCAAGGCCCGCATGCAGGACGTCGGCTACCTCGATCTGACCGGCTGCATGGCCCTCGGCGCCACCGGCCCGGTCCTGCGCTCCGCCGGGCTCCCGCACGACCTGCGCAAGAGCCAGCCGTACTGCGGCTACGAGACGTTCGACTTCGACGTCCCGACCGCCGACACCTGCGACTCCTACGGGCGCTTCCTCATCCGCGTGGAGGAGATGCGCCAGTCGCTGCGGATCATCGAGCAGTGCCTGGACCGGCTGCGGCCGGGCCCGGTCATGGTCGCCGACAAGAAGATCGCCTGGCCCGCCCAGCTCGCGCTCGGCCCGGACGGCCTCGGCAACTCGCTCGACCACATCAAGAAGATCATGGGCACCTCCATGGAGGCCCTGATCCACCACTTCAAGCTGGTGACGGAGGGCTTCCGGGTGCCGCCCGGACAGGCCTACGCCGCCGTGGAGTCCCCCAAGGGCGAACTCGGCGTGCACGTCGTCTCCGACGGCGGCACCCGCCCCTACCGGGTGCACTTCCGCGATCCGTCCTTCACCAACCTGCAGGCCATGGCGGCGATGTGCGAGGGCGGCCAGGTCGCCGACGTCATCGTCGCCGTCGCGTCCATCGACCCCGTGATGGGAGGCGTCGACCGGTGACAGACGCATCGCCGACGAGCCTGGGGATGCCCCAACTCCCCGCCCCCGACTACCCGGCCGACGTACGGGCCCGGCTCGAAGCGGACGCCAAGGAGGTCATCGCCCGCTATCCGGACTCCCGCTCCGCCCTGCTGCCGCTGCTGCACCTGGTGCAGTCGGAGGAGGGGTACGTCACGCGCACCGGGATGCGGTTCTGCGCGGAGGTGCTCGACCTGACCACCGCCGAGGTCACGGCCGTCGCGACCTTCTACACCATGTACCGGCGCAAGCCCTCCGGCGACTACCAGGTCGGCGTGTGCACCAACACGCTCTGCGCGGTCATGGGCGGCGACGCCATCTTCGAGGCCCTCCAGGAGCACCTGGGCGTCGGCAACGGCGGGACCACCGAGGACGGCAAGGTGACGCTCGAACACATCGAGTGCAACGCCGCCTGCGACTTCGCGCCCGTGGTGATGGTCAACTGGGAGTTCTTCGACAACCAGACCCCGCGGAGCGCCAAGCGCCTCGTCGACGACCTGCGCGCGGGCGTCCAGGCCGAGCCGACCCGCGGCGCCCCGCTGTGCACCTTCAAGGAGACGGCCCGCATCCTCGCGGGCTTCCCCGACGAGCGCCCCGGAGCCGTCGAGGCCACCGGCGGCGCGGGCCCGGCCTCCCTGATCGGCCTTCGCCTGGCCAAGGGCGAGGCGCCCCCCGCGCGCGTGGTCCATCCGCGCACGGGCGGACCGGAGGGCACACAGCCGCACGACCCGTCGCCCAGCGAGCACCTGAGCTCGCACGACGCGCCGCAGAGGACCTCGGCATCCGACCCCTCGCACTCCGCGGGCCCGGTCGGCGAGGACCGCGAGGAGGGGGAGTGATGACCTTGGCCGCCGAGATCAACGAGACCAGCCCCGAGAAGCTGCTCGCCCCGGTCCTCTCGGCCTTCTGGGACCAGGAGAAGTCCTGGACGCTTGACGTCTACCGGCGTCACGAGGGCTACGAGGGGCTCCGCAAGGCCCTCGCGATGGAGCCGGACGACCTCATCGCCTATGTGAAGGCATCCGGGCTCCGCGGCCGCGGCGGCGCGGGCTTCCCCACGGGCATGAAGTGGCAGTTCATTCCGCAGGGCGACGGCAAACCGCACTATCTAGTTGTCAACGCCGACGAGTCGGAGCCCGGGACCTGCAAGGACATCCCGCTCCTCTTCGCGAACCCGCATTCCCTCATCGAGGGCATCGTGATCGCCTGCTACGCGATCCGTTCGTCGCATGCCTTCATCTATCTGCGTGGTGAGGTCGTCCCCGTACTGCGGCGGCTGCACGAGGCCGTGCGCGAGGCATACGCGGCGGGCTACCTCGGCAAGAACGTCCTGGGCAGCGGACTCGACCTCGAACTCACCGTGCACGCGGGCGCGGGCGCGTACATCTGCGGTGAGGAGACCGCGCTGCTCGACTCGCTCGAAGGCCGCCGTGGCCAGCCGCGACTCCGTCCCCCTTTCCCTGCGGTCGCGGGTCTCTACGCGTGCCCCACTGTTGTCAATAACGTCGAGTCCATCGCATCGGTTCCCGCGATCCTGCAACGCGGCAAGGACTGGTTCACCTCGATGGGCAGCGAGAAGTCGCCCGGCTTCACGCTGTATTCGCTCAGCGGGCACGTCGCGTCGCCCGGCCAGTACGAGGCGCCCCTCGGCATCACGCTGCGCCAGCTGCTCGACATGAGCGGCGGCATGCGGCCCGGGCACCGCCTCAAGTTCTGGACGCCGGGCGGCTCTTCGACGCCGATGTTCACCGACGAGCACCTCGACGTCCCGCTGGACTACGAGGGCGTGGGCGCCGCCGGGTCGATGCTCGGCACCAAGGCCCTCCAGTGCTTCGACGAGACGACCTGTGTCGTACGCGCCGTGACGCGCTGGACCGAGTTCTACGCCCACGAGTCCTGCGGCAAGTGCACGCCCTGCCGCGAAGGGACTTACTGGCTCGTGCAGTTGCTGCGCGACATCGAGGCGGGCAAGGGCGTGCTGGCCGACCTCGACAAGCTGAACGACATCGCCGACAACATCAACGGCAAGTCCTTCTGCGCCCTCGGCGACGGCGCCGCCTCGCCGATCTTCTCCTCGCTCCAGTACTTCCGCGCGGAGTACGAGGAGCACATCACGGGCAGGGGCTGCCCCTTCGACCCCGCCAAGTCGACGCTCTGGGCCGACAGGCCCCTGGAGAGCACGGAGGTGAACGCATGACAGTGACCACCAGTAGCGCTCCCTCCGGAGGCGGGGAGGCGGCGGTTCCGCCGGAAGACCTGGTCACGCTGACGATCGACGGCATCGAGATCAGCGTCCCCAAGGGGACCCTGGTCATCCGTGCCGCCGAGCTCCTCGGCATCGAGATCCCGCGCTTCTGCGACCACCCGCTGCTCGACCCCGCGGGCGCCTGTCGCCAGTGCATCGTCGAGGTCGAGGGCCAGCGCAAGCCGATGGCGTCCTGCACGATCACCTGCACCGACGGCATGGTCGTCAAGTCGCAGCTGACGTCGCCGGTCGCCGAGAAGGCCCAGCACGGCGTGATGGAGCTGCTGCTCATCAACCACCCGCTGGACTGCCCGGTCTGCGACAAGGGCGGCGAGTGCCCGCTGCAGAACCAGGCCATGTCGCACGGCAACGCAGAGTCCCGCTTCGAGGGCAGCAAGCGCACCTACGAGAAGCCGGTGCCGATCTCCACGCAGGTGCTGCTCGACCGCGAGCGGTGCGTCCTGTGCGCCCGCTGCACCCGCTTCTCCAACCAGATCGCGGGCGACCCCATGATCGAGCTGGTCGAGCGGGGCGCGCTCCAGCAGGTGGGCACCGGAGAGGGCGACCCCTTCGAGTCGTACTTCTCCGGGAACACCATCCAGATCTGCCCGGTGGGAGCGCTCACGTCGCACGCCTACCGCTTCCGGTCGCGCCCCTTCGACCTGGTGTCGACGCCGTCCGTGTGCGAGCACTGCGCGGGCGGCTGCGCGACCCGCACCGACCACCGGCGCGGCAAGGTCATGCGACGGCTCGCCCAGGACGAGCCCGAGGTCAACGAGGAGTGGATCTGCGACAAGGGCCGCTTCGGCTTCCGGTACGCGCAGAAGCCGGATCGCCTGACCACGCCGCTGGTGCGGAACGCGTCCTCGGGCGAGCTCGAACCGGCCAGCTGGCCCGAGGCGCTGGAGGCGGCCGCACGCGGCCTCGCCGCCGCGCGCGGGCGGGCCGGTGTCCTCACCGGTGGACGCCTCACTCTTGAGGACGCCTACGCGTACAGCAAGTACGCACGCGTGGCGCTCGACACGAACGACATCGACTTCCGCGCGCGGGTGCACTCCAGCGAGGAGGCCGACTTCCTTGCGGCACGGGTCGCCGGGCGCGGCCGGGACCTCGACGGCAGCGGAGTCACGTACACCGCGCTGGAGAAGGCGCCCGCCGTCCTGCTCGTCGGCATCGAGGCCGAGGAGGAGGCGCCCGGCGTGTTCCTGCGGCTCCGCAAGGCGTGGCGCAAGCACGGCCAGCGCACGTACGCCGTCGCCACGCACGCCACGCGCGGCCTGGCGAAGGCGGGCGGCACGCTCCTTGCCGCCGCGCCCGGCACGGAGACCGAGTGGCTGGACGCGCTCGCCGCCGGGGTCGGCATCGAGGACGACGGCGCGAAGGCCGCCGAGGCGCTGCGCGCCGAGGGCGCGGTCATCGTCGTGGGCGAGCGGCTCGCGTCCGTGCCAGGAGCGCTCACCGCCGCCGTGCGGGCCGCGTCGGCGACCGGCGCGTCGCTGGTGTGGATCCCGCGCCGCGCGGGCGAGCGCGGTGCCGTCGAGGCCGGCGCGGTGCCGTCCCTGCTCCCCGGGGGCCGCCCGGCCACCGACCCGCGCGCGCGGGACGAGGTCGCGGCCGCCTGGGGCGTGGCCGAACTCCCGCACCGCTACGGCCGGGACACCGGCCAGATCGTCGAGGCCGCCGCGACCGGCGAGCTGAGCGCCCTCCTGGTGGGGGGCGTCGAGGTCGCCGACCTGCCCGACCCGGCACGCGCGCGTGAGGCGCTCGACGCGGTCGGCTTCCTGGTGTCGCTCGAACAGCGGCCGAGCGAGGTGACCGAGCGCGCCGACGTGGTCCTTCCGGTGGCCGCCGTCGCCGAGAAGCCGGGCACCTTCCTCAACTGGGAAGGCAGGGCCCGGCTCTTCGAGGCGGCGCTCAAGCCGGACCAGATGACGCGCCGCCTCGCGCCCACCGACGCGCGCGTCCTGCACATGCTGGCCGACGCGGGCGACGTCCACCTCGGCCTTCCCGACCTGCAGACCGTCCGGCGCGAGCTCGACCGGCTCGGCGGCTGGGACGGGCCGCGCGCGACCGAGCCCCTGGAGACCGCGGTCCAGCTGCCGCGGCCCGCCGCGGGGGAGGCCGTGCTCGCCGGGCACCGGCTCCTGCTGGACCGGGGCCGCCTCCAGGAGGGCGACGACGCGCTGGCCGGTACGCGGCACGCGGCGGTGGCCCGGCTCTCGGCGGCCACCGCGGCCGAGGCGGGCGTCAAGAGCGGCGACACGCTGGCCGTCACCGGCACCGCGGGGCGGGTGGAACTCCCGCTCGCGGTCACGGAGATGCCCGACCGCGTGGTGTGGCTGCCGCTGAACTCCGTGGGCGGCGGCGTCGCCTCCGACACGGGCGCGCGGCCGGGCGAGCTGGTCAGGATCGGCCCCGCTGTCCGCGTCGAGCCCGCCCAGGGCGCCCAGGAGGTGCAGTCGTGAGCCCCATGACCCAGCTCGCCGCCGAAGACCTCTCCATGTTCGGTCGCGACCCGTGGTGGCTGGTCGCCATCAAGGCGGTCTTCTGCTTCGCGTTCCTCGTGGTGTCCGTGCTCTTCGCCATCGTGTGGGAGCGCAAGGTCGTGGCCTGGATGCAGCTGCGCATCGGCCCCAACCGCAACGGCCCCTGGGGCTTCCTCCAGTCCCTCGCGGACGGCATCAAGCTGATGCTCAAGGAAGACCTGATCGTCAAGCGCGCCGACAAGGTGGTCTACATCCTGGCGCCGGTCGTCGCGGCCATCCCCGCCTTCATGGCGATCGCGGTGATCCCCTTCGGGCCCGCGGGCAACGAGGTCTCGATCTTCGGGCACCGCACCACGATGCAGCTCACCGACCTGCCGATCGCGATGCTCTACATCCTCGCGGTCGCCTCGGTCGGCATCTACGGCATCGTGCTCGCGGGCTGGAGCTCCGGCTCCACCTATCCGCTCCTGGGCGGTCTGCGCTCGTGCGCGCAGATGATCTCGTACGAGATCGCGATGGGCGCCGCGTTCGCGTCGGTCTTCCTGTACTCCGGGTCGATGTCCACGTCGGCGATCGTGGAGGCGCAGCACGACCGCTGGTACGTGGTGCTCCTGCCGGTGTCGTTCCTGATCTACATCGTGACGATGGTCGGCGAGACCAACCGCGCGCCGTTCGACATGCCGGAGTCCGAGGGCGACCTTGTCGGCGGCTTCAACACCGAGTACTCGTCGATCAAGTTCGCGATCTTCATGCTCGCCGAGTACATCAACATGATCACCGTCTCGGCCGTGTCCGCGACGCTCTTCCTCGGCGGCTGGCGGGCTCCCTGGCCCATCAGCGGCTTCTGGGAGGGGGCCAACCACGGCTGGTGGCCGATGGCCTGGTTCGTACTCAAGGTGCAGCTGTTGCTGTTCTTCTTCATCTGGCTGCGCGGCACGCTGCCCCGCGTCCGCTACGACCAGCTGATGAAGCTCGGCTGGAAGGTCCTCATCCCGGTGTCGGTGGTGTGGCTGATGCTCGTCGCCACCGTCCGCGCGCTGCGCAACGAGGACTACGACTTCAGCGAGATCGCGCTCTATGTGGGCGGCGGAGTCATCGCGCTGCTCCTGCTCTCCGTCCTGTTCGACCTGTTCAGGGACAAGCGGGAGAAGGAGGCGGCGGTCGCCGCCGAGCCCGCCGAATCCGGCGCCTTCGACCCGATGGCGGGCGGCTTCCCGGTGCCACCGCTGCCCGGACAGACCCTGCCGCCCGTGCCGCGCCGACGCCCGCGCCACGAGCGGGAGTTGATTGTCAGTGGTGGCCCGGATACTCAAAGTGACGGAAAGGAGGCGTCCGATGGCTGAGCAGTCGAACACGCCGGACCGGCGGCGGAGCGGGCAGCTGCCCGAGCAGCCGCAGAGCCAGGAAGCGGCACAGGCGAACCAGTCGGATCAGGGGTTCCAGAACCCCGTCGCGGGCTTCGCCGTGACCTTCAAGGCCATGTTCAAGAAGCGGCTGACCGAGCAGTATCCGGAGCAGCAGAAGACCACCGCTCCCCGCTTCCACGGCAGGCACCAGCTCAACCGCCATCCGGACGGCCTGGAGAAGTGCGTCGGCTGCGAGCTGTGCGCCTGGGCCTGCCCCGCGGACGCCATCTATGTGGAGGGCGCGGACAACACCGAGGAGGAGCGCTACTCCCCGGGCGAGCGGTACGGCCGCGTCTACCAGATCAACTACGCCCGCTGCATCTTCTGCGGCCTGTGCATCGAGGCGTGCCCCACGCGCGCGTTGACGATGACGAACGAGTTCGAGCTCGCCGACACCAGCCGCCAGAACCTGATCTTCACCAAGGAGCAGCTGCTCGCGGGCCTGGACGAGGGCATGGTCGAGGCGCCGCACGCGATCTACCCCGGCACGGACGAGGGGGACTACTACCGCGGCCTGGTGACGCGGGCGGCCCCCGGCACGGAGCGCCAGGTCGCCGCCTCCAAGGGCGAGCAGGCGCCGGAGTCCAGGGCCGAGGAGGTGGACGCGTGACCTCCGTCGCGGCCTACACCACCTCCACGGGCGAGGCCTTCCAGTTCTGGGTGCTCGGCACGGTCGCCGTGATCGGCGCGCTGAGCACGATCCTCATGAAGAGGGCGGTGCACAGCGCCCTCTGCCTGGCCGGGACCATGATCATCCTGGCGGTCTTCTACCTGGCCAACGGCGCGTACTTCCTGGGCATCGTCCAGATCGTCGTCTACACCGGCGCGATCATGATGCTCTTCCTGTTCGTCGTGATGCTCGTCGGCGTCACCGCGGCGGACTCCCTGACGGAGACCATCAAGGGGCAGCGCTGGCTGGCCGCCCTGTGCGGACTCGGCTTCGCCGTCCTGCTGTTCGCGGGCATCGGCAACGCCTCGGTGAAGGACTTCAACGGCCTGGGCAAGGCCAATGAGGGCGGCAACGTGGAGGGCCTGGCCGCCCTCATCTTCACGAAGTACGTCTTCGCCTTCGAGATCACCGGCGCCCTGCTGATCACGGCGACCGTCGGCGCGATGGTGCTCACCCACCGCGAGCGCACGGAGCGCGCCAAGACCCAGCGCGAGCTCGCCGAGGAGCGGGTGCGCGCGGGCAAGCACCTGCCGCCGCTCCCGGCCCCGGGCGTCTACGCCCGGCACAACGCCGTGGACATCGCGGGCCTGCTCCCCGACGGCACGCCCTCGGAGCTCACGGTCAACAAGACCCTCCGGGAGCGCGGCCAGATCCGCGACGTCTCCACCGAGGCCCTGGAGGACCTGCGGGCCCTGGAGCAGCGCTCCACGGACCGCCTGGAGCGCCCCGACCTGCGCCGCACGGACACCGGGAGCGGCGCGGGCGGCGACCGGGCCGAGCAGACCGAGGAGGCGTCGAAGTGAATCCGGTCAACTACCTCTACCTGGCGGCCCTGTTGTTCGCCATCGGCGCCACCGGCGTGCTGATCAGGCGGAACGTGATCGTCGTCTTCATGTGCATCGAGCTGATGCTCAACGCCTGCAACCTCGCGTTCGTCGCGTTCTCCCGGCTGCACGGCAATCTGGACGGCCAGATCATCGCCTTCTTCACGATGGTCGTCGCCGCGGCCGAGGTCGTGGTGGGGCTCGCGATCATCGTGTCGCTGTTCCGCTCCCGCCACTCGGCCTCGGTCGACGACGCCAGTCTGATGAAGCTCTAAGGGGTCGCTGAATCGTGGAGAAACTGATTGCGCTGCTCGTCGCGGCGCCTCTGCTCGGAGCGGCCGTCCTGCTGTGCGGCGGGCGTCTGCTCGACCGCGTCGGCCACTGGCTCGGCACCTTGCTCTCGGCCGTCTCCTTCGTCATCGCCGCGGTGCTCTTCACCGACATGCTCGGCAAGAACGCCGAGGAACGGGGCCTGCACCAGCACCTGTTCAGCTGGATCCCGGTCGAGGGCTTCAAGGCCGACGTCGCCTTCCAGCTCGACCAGCTGTCGATGACGTTCGTCCTGCTGATCACCAGCGTCGGCACGCTGATCCACCTGTACTCGGTCGGGTACATGGAGCACGACGAGCGCCGCCGCCGCTTCTTCGGCTATCTGAACCTGTTCCTGGCGGCGATGCTCCTGCTCGTCCTCGCCGACAACTACCTGCTCCTGTACGTCGGCTGGGAGGGCGTCGGCCTCGCCTCGTACCTCCTGATCGGGTTCTGGCAGCACAAGCCGAGCGCGGCCACCGCGGCGAAGAAGGCCTTCCTGGTCAACCGCGTCGGCGACATGGGCCTCTCGATCGCCATCATGCTGATGTTCACCACCTTCGGGACGTTCGCCTTCGGGTCCGTCCTGGAGGCCGCGGACGAGACCGGCGAGGGCAAGCTCACGGCGATCGGCCTGATGCTGCTGCTCGCGGCGTGCGGCAAGTCCGCGCAGGTGCCGCTGCAGTCCTGGCTCGGGGACGCGATGGAGGGCCCGACCCCGGTCTCCGCCCTGATCCACGCGGCGACGATGGTGACCGCGGGCGTGTACCTGATCGTGCGCTCCGGGGAGATCTTCAACGCCGCGCCGGACGCGCAGCTGGCGGTCGCGGTGGTCGGCGCGGTCACGCTGATCTTCGGTGCGATCGTCGGTTGCGCGAAGGACGACATCAAGAAGGCCCTCGCCGGGTCCACGATGTCGCAGATCGGCTACATGATCCTGGCCGCGGGCCTCGGCCCGATCGGCTACGTCTTCGCGATCATGCACCTGGTGACGCACGGCTTCTTCAAGGCCGGGCTCTTCCTCGGCGCCGGTTCGGTCATGCACGGCATGAACGACGAGGTGGACATGCGGAAGTACGGCGGCCTCAGGAAGTACATGCCGGTCACGTTCGTGACCTTCGGGCTCGGCTATCTCGCGATCATCGGCTTCCCGGGGCTCTCCGGCTTCTTCTCCAAGGACAAGATCATCGAGGCGGCGTTCGCCAAGGGCGGCACGGAGGGCTGGATCCTCGGCTCGGTGGCGCTGCTCGGCGCGGCCATCACGGCGTACTACATGACGCGCGTGATGCTCCTGACCTTCTTCGGCGAGGAGCGCTGGCGCCACCGGGCGACGGCGTCCCCGCAGGAGCCCGGCGTGGAGCCGGCGGCCGCGACGGAGGGCGCGCACGACGAGCCGCACCCGCACGAGTCGCCCAAGACCATGACGATCCCGATGATCCTGCTGGCCTTCGGGTCGGTGTTCGCCGGCGGCTTCTTCAGCATCGGCGACCGCTTCCTGAACTGGCTTGAGCCGGTCACGCACCACGACCACGGCGACTCCCCGCTGAGCGCCGCCACGGTCACCGGCGCCACCGTGGTCGTCCTGGTCGTCGGCGTGGCCCTGGCCTGGGCGCAGTACGGGCGCAGGCCGGTCCCGGTGGTCGCCCCGCGCGGCTCGCTGCTCACCCGCGCGGCCCGCCGCGACCTGCTCCAGGACGACTTCAACCACGTGGTCCTGGTGCGCGGCGGCGAGCACCTCACGCGCTCCCTGGTGTACGTCGACCACACCTTGGTCGACGGAGTGGTCAACGGCACGGCGGCCTCGGTCGGCGGGCTCTCCGGGCGCCTGCGCAAGCTCCAGAACGGCTACGCCCGTAGTTACGCGGTCTCGATGTTCGGCGGCGCGGCGGTCCTCATCGCCGCGACGCTGCTGATGAGGGCGGTCTGATACCGATGTCCTTTCCTCTGCTGACAGCGACGGCCGTGGTGCCCGCGGTGGGCGCGATCGCCACGGCGGCCGTACCGGCCGCACGGCGCACCGCCGCCAAGTGGCTCGCGCTGCTCTTCTCGCTGGCCACCCTCGCCTTGGCCGTCACGGTGGTCGTCCGGTTCGACCCGGACGGCGACCGGTACCAACTGACCGAGTCGCACTCCTGGATCAAGGACTTCGGGGTGCGGTACGAACTGGGCGTGGACGGCATCGCGGTCTCCTTGATCGCGCTGACCGCCCTGCTGCTGCCCTTCATCATCCTCGCGGGCTGGCACGACGCCGACCCCTTGGAGACCAAGTCGTCGCGCTGGCGCCCGACTCAGGGCTTCTTCGCCCTGATCCTCGCCGTCGAGGCGATGGTGATCATCTCCTTCGAGGCCACCGACGTCTTCCTGTTCTACATCTTCTTCGAAGCCATGCTCATCCCGATGTACTTCCTCATCGGCGGCTTCGGAGACCGCGCCCACGCGGGCAGCGACGAGAACGCGTCGGCGCAGCGCTCGTACGCGGCCGTGAAGTTCCTGCTGTACAACCTGGTCGGCGGTCTGATCATGCTCGCCGCCGTGATCGGGCTCTATGTGGTCGCGGGGAACTTCTCGGTCCAGGAGATCGCCGAGGCGCGGGCCAACGGCTCGCTGGACATGGCGACCAACACCGAACGGCTGCTGTTCCTCGGCTTCTTCTTCGCCTTCGCGGTGAAGGCCCCGCTGTGGCCGCTGCACACCTGGCTGCCGAACGCGATGGGGGAGGCCACCGCCCCCGTCGCCGTACTGATCACGGCGGTGGTCGACAAGGTCGGCACGTTCGCGATGCTGCGCTTCTGCCTCCAGCTGTTCCCGGAGGCCTCGAAGTGGGCGACCCCGGTCATCCTGGTGCTCGCCCTGATCAGCATCATCTACGGCGCGCTGCTGGCCGTCGGCCAGCGCGACATCAAGCGCCTGGTGGCGTACGCGTCGATCTCGCACTTCGGGTTCATCGTCCTCGGCATCTTCGCGATGACGTCCCAGGGACAGTCCGGCGCCACGCTCTACATGGTCAACCACGGTCTGTCGACGGCCGCCCTGATGCTGGTCGCCGGCTTCCTGATCTCGCGCCGCGGCTCGCGTCTGATCGCGGACTACGGAGGGGTGCAGAAGGTCGCCCCGGTGCTCGCGGGCACCTTCCTCGTCGGCGGTCTGGCCACGCTCTCGCTGCCGGGGCTCGCGCCGTTCGTCAGCGAGTTCCTGGTCCTGGTCGGCGCGTTCGCGCGCTATCCGGCGGTCGGGATCATCGCGACGCTCGGCATCGTGCTGGCCGCGCTCTACACCCTCGTCCTCTACCAGCGGACGATGACGGGCCCGGTGAAGCCGGAGCTCGCGAAGATGCCGGACCTGCGGGTGCGTGAGCTGGTCGTGGTGGCCCCGCTGATCGCGCTCCTCATCGGCCTCGGCGTGTATCCGAAGCCGGTGGCCGACCTGGTGAACCCGGCGGTCGAGCACACCATGTCCGACGTACAGAAGACAGACCCCAAGCCCGAGGTGGAGGCCGCCAAGTGAGTGCGACAGCCGTCCACAGCCTGTGGACAGTGGCGGCAGAGCCGATCGACAAGATCGACGCGCCGAAGATCGAGTACGGCCAGCTCGCGCCGACCCTCATCGTCATCGGTGCCGCCGTCATCGGAGTGCTCATCGAAGCCTTCGTGCCGCGCAAGTCCCGTTACTACGCCCAGCTGTTCGTGTCGGTCGTGGCGCTCGCCGCCGCCTTCGCCGCGGTCGTCGCGCTCGCCTCCGGCGGGTACGGCACCACGAAGGCACGCATCGCCGCGATGGGAGCCATCGCGGTCGACGGGCCCGCGCTGTTCCTCCAGGGCACCATTCTCCTCGCGGGCCTGGTCGCGATCTTCACCTTCGCGGAGCGGCGCCTCGACCCGGAGGCGCACGGCAACCGCGTCGACTCCTTCGTGGCCCAGGCCGGGGCCGTGCCCGGCGGCGCGGGCGAGCAGGCCGCGGTGAAGGCCGGTTTCACCACCACCGAGGTGTTCCCGCTCGCCCTCTTCGCGATCGGCGGCATGCTCGTCTTCCCCGCGGCGAACGACCTCCTGACGCTGTTCATCGCCCTGGAGGTCTTCTCGCTCCCGCTCTACCTGCTGTGCGCGCTCGCCCGCCGCAAGCGCCTCATGTCGCAGGAAGCGGCCGTGAAGTACTTCCTGCTCGGCGCCTTCGCGTCCGCGTTCACCCTCTTCGGCATCGCGCTGATCTACGGCTACGCGGGCTCGGTGTCGTACGGCACGATCGCCGACGTCGTCGACGGCACGGTCCAGACGGTCGACCCGGCGCTCGCGAACACCATGGGCAACGACGCGCTGCTCCTGATCGGCGCCGCGATGATCCTGATGGGCCTGCTGTTCAAGGTGGGCGCGGTGCCGTTCCACATGTGGACGCCGGACGTCTACCAGGGCGCGCCGACGCCGGTCACCGGCTTCATGGCGGCGGCGACGAAGGTGGCCGCGTTCGGCGCGCTGCTGCGCCTGCTGTACGTGGTGCTTCCGGGGCTGCGCTGGGACTGGCGGCCCGTGATGTGGGGCGTCGCGATCATCACGATGCTGGGCGGCGCGATCGTCGCGATCACCCAGACCGACATCAAGCGGCTCCTCGCGTACTCGTCGATCGCCCACGCGGGCTTCATCCTCGCGGGTGTCATCGCCACCACGGAGGAGGGCGTCTCGTCGGTGCTCTTCTACCTGGGCGCGTACTCGTTCGTGACGATCGGCGCGTTCGCCGTCGTGACGCTCGTGCGGGACGCGGGCGGCGAGGCGACGCACCTGTCGAAGTGGGCGGGGCTCGGGCGCCGCTCGCCGCTGGTCGCCGCGGTCTTCGCGGTGTTCCTGCTCGCCTTCGCGGGCATCCCGCTGACCTCCGGGTTCTCCGGGAAGTTCGCCGTCTTCAAGGCGGCGGCCGAGGGCGGCGCGGGCGCGCTCGTGGTGGTCGGTGTGATCTCGTCGGCGATCGCGGCGTTCTTCTACATCCGGGTGATCGTGCTGATGTTCTTCAGCGAGCCCAAGGCGGACGGCCCGTCGGTCGCCGTGCCCTCGCCGCTGACGACGGCGGCGATCGGCGTCGGCGTCGCCGTGACGCTGGTGCTCGGTGTGGCGCCGCAGTACTTCCTGGACCTGGCGAACCAGGCCGGCGTGTTCGTGCGCTGACCCGGCTCGTCCGCGTCCGCGCGGGGCCCCGGCTCTCCTTCGGGAGGGCCGGGGCCCTTCGCGTGCGCCGTCAGGGGTGCGCGGGGCAGTGGACGGTCGGGTTCCAGGGGGAGAGCTTGCCGCTCGGGTTGTCCTTGTAGATCCAGGCGTGCAGGTCGTAGTGGATCGGCATGCCCGGGAAGTGCCCGTCCATCGGGCCGTCGAAGGGCTGTCCGAACAGGGACGGGCGGTCGTCGTCGGTGCTCTTGTCCTGGTCGGCGTCGTCGACGATCCACTCGACGGCTATGAGCTTGCGCTTCCCGTCGGCCGTGTCCTCGTAGAGCAGCGCGGCGGGCTTCGCCGGATCGACGGATCCGTAGTTCGCGGGGTTGATGTAGTGGTAGCCCATGCCGCCGAGGTCCGGGTCGGAGACGCACTCGTCGGTGCGGACGAAGCCGTCCTTGATCGCGAGCGGCTCGTACACGTACTTGGCGGTCGCGGCTTTGACCTTGGCCAACTGCGCATGCTGCGGGAGCGGCGGAGGCGCGGGTGCGGCCGCTCGCGCGGGCGCCACGGACAGGGCCAGACCGGCGGCCGCGGCCAGCGCGAGGGCGGCCTGGGCGGTACGGGGCAGAGGCATGGAGGGGCTCCTCGGGAGGTGCGGCGCGCTGGGGCGCCATGACCTGGGGCGGGCTCAGCCCCCGAGCCGCCACAAGGAGCAGGATCACCCCGGGCGGACCCGGGGGCCAGAACGCCTGGGCCATTGGACTGACCGAGGAGCGCCCGACGAGCCTGTGGATAACTTCCCTGGGTGTCGGCGCGGGCGCCTATCGTGGAGGCAGTGGTCGAGGTGCGACAGGCGGGGGCACGGCGATGAGCGGGAGCAGTGGGGTCGGCATGACAGAGGTGGTGGAGAGCGACGCGCTGCGGACGCTCCACCGGGTGTTCGGGTACGACGCCTTCCGGGGCGAGCAAGAGTCGATCATCGAGCACGTGGTGGCGGGCGGCGACGCGGTCGTCCTCATGCCGACCGGCGGCGGAAAGTCGCTGTGCTATCAGATCCCGGCCCTGGTCAGACCCGGCACGGGCGTGGTGGTCTCACCGCTGATCGCGCTCATGCAGGACCAGGTCGATGCGCTGCGGGCGCTCGGCGTGCGCGCCGGGTTCATGAATTCGACGCAGGACTTCGACGAGCGCCGCGTCGTCGAGGCCGAACTGCTCGCGGGCGAGCTGGACGTGCTGTATCTGGCGCCGGAGCGGCTGCGTCTGGACACCACGCTCAATCTGCTCTCGCGCGCGAAGATCTCCGTCTTCGCGATCGACGAGGCGCACTGCGTGGCCCAGTGGGGCCACGACTTCCGGCCCGACTATCTGGCCCTGTCCGTCCTCGGCGAGCGCTGGCCGGACGTCCCCCGGATCGCGCTGACGGCCACGGCCACCGACGCCACGCACCGCGAGATCACCCAGCGCCTGGCCATGCCGGACGCCAAGCACTTCGTCGCCAGCTTCGACCGGCCGAACATCCAGTACCGGATCGTGCCGAAGTCCGACCCCAAGAAGCAGCTCCTCACCTTCCTTAAGGAGGAGCACGACGGCGACGCGGGCATCGTCTACTGCCTCTCGCGCAAGTCGGTGGAGCAGGTCGCCGACTTCCTCAGCGCCCACGGCGTCGAGGCCGTTCCGTACCACGCGGGCCTGGACGGCGGCACCCGCGCCCGCCACCAGTCGCGCTTCCTCCGGGAGGACGGCCTGGTCGTGGTCGCCACGATCGCCTTCGGCATGGGCATCGACAAGCCGGACGTCCGCTTCGTGGCCCACCTCGACCTGCCCAAGTCGGTGGAGGGGTACTACCAGGAAACGGGCCGGGCGGGCCGCGACGGCCTCCCCTCCACGGCCTGGATGGCGTACGGCCTCCAGGACGTCGTGCAGCAGCGCAAGCTCATCCAGTCCGGCGAGGGCGACGAGGCCTTCCGGCGCCGCTCGGCGGCCCATCTGGACGCGATGCTGGCGCTGTGCGAGACGGCCTCCTGCCGCCGCGCCCAGCTCCTGAAGTACTTCGGCCAGGACCCGACGGCCACCGGCTGCGGAAACTGCGACACGTGTCTGACGCCCCCGGAGACCTGGGACGGCACGGTCGCCGCGCAGAAGGTGCTGTCCACGGTGGTGCGCCTGAAGCGGGAGCGCGGCCAGAAGTTCGGCACGGGCCAGATCGTGGACATCCTGCTCGGCCGCAAGACCGCCAAGGTCATCCAGTTCGACCACGACCAGCTCTCCGTCTTCGGCATCGGCGAAGAGCTGAGCGAGGCCGAATGGCGGGGCGTGGTGCGCCAGCTCCTCGCGCAGGGCCTCATCGCCGTCGAGGGGGAGTACGGCACGCTGGTGCTCACCGAGGACAGCGCCTCGGTCCTCGGCCAGCAGCGGGAGGTGCCGCTGCGCAAGGAGCCCAAGAAGCCCGCGGGGTCGGCGCGGTCCACTCCGCGGGGCGAGCGCAAGGCCAAGGCCGCGGCGGCCGTGGCCGAGCTGCCGGAGGAGGCGGTGCCGGTCTTCGAGGCGCTGCGGGCGTGGCGGGCGGCGCAGGCCAAGGAGCAGGGCGTGCCCGCGTATGTGATCTTCCACGACGCGACGCTGCGGGAGATCGCGGCGGCGCGGCCGGCCTCCGTCGACGAGCTGGGTGGGATCAGCGGGGTCGGCGAGAAGAAGCTGGCGACCTATGGGGAAGGGGTGCTGGAGGTGCTGGCGGGGGAGGGGGAGTAGGGCCTCGGCCCGCGCGGGCAGAGCAGGACCTCGGCCCGCGCGGGGCCGCCCACCCGCTCCCGAAGAGGGGGCGGATGGGCGGCGGCGCGAGCCAGGCGGGCGCTCAGCGCGCGGCGGCCACGCGGCCCGTCACCTCACCCAGGCCCACCCGGGTGCCGTCCGGGCCCGGGGCCCAGGCCGAGAGGGTCACCACGTCACCGTCCTCCAGGAACGTCCGCTTGCCGGAGGGCAGTTCGAGGGGGTCGCGGCCGTTCCAGGTGAGCTCGATGAGGGAGCCGAACTGGTCGGGCGAGGGCCCGCTCACGGTGCCGGAGCCGTAGAAGTCGCCGGTGCGCAAGGAGGCGCCGTTGACCGTCATATGGGCGAGCTGCTGGGCGGCGGTCCAGTAGACGGTGGAGAAGGGCGGGTTGGAGACGACCTCGCCGTTCAGGGTGACGGTGATGCGGAGGTCGTAACCGCCGAGCCCGTCGGACGCGGACTCGGCGGATCCGGCGGATCCGGCGGAGTCGTCCAGGTAGGGCAGGAGCGGCTCGGTGCGCTCCGGCGGGGCCACCCGGGCCGCGTCCAGGGCTTCGAGAGGCGTGACCCAGGCCGAGACGGAGGTGGCGAAGGACTTGCCGAGGAACGGCCCGAGCGGCACGTACTCCCAGGCCTGGATGTCACGGGCGGACCAGTCGTTGAGCAGGCACAGGCCGAAGACGTGCTCGCGGAAGTCGGCGAGCGGCACCGGCGTGCCGAGCGTGGAGGGCGTGCCGACGACGAAGCCGACCTCCGCCTCGATGTCGAGCTTGGCGGACGGGCCGAAGACCGGGGCGGCGTCGGCGGGTGTCTTGCGCTGCCCGGTGGGGCGGATCACGTCCGTCCCGGAGACCACGACGGTGCCCGACCGGCCGTGGTAACCGATGGGCAGGTGCTTCCAGTTGGGGGTGAGCGGGGCCGGTGCGTCGGGGCGGAACATGCGGCCCAGGTTCGACGCGTGGTGCTCGGACGCGTAGAAGTCCACGTAGTCGGCGACGTCGAAGGGCAGGTGCAGGGTGACGTCGGAGAGGGGGTGCAGCAGCGGGCGGATGGCGTCGCGGTGGGCGGGCACCGTCACCCAGGCGGTCAGGGCGCGGCGGACGTCGCTCCACGTCCGGCGGCCCGCGGCGAGCAGCGGGTTCAGCGTGGGCTGGGCGAGCAGGGACACGTAGGGCGAGCCGAGCGCGGCCGCGGCGGCCCCCGCGTCGAGGACGTACGAGCCGAGCCGGACACCGACGCGACGGCCCTCGCTGACGGGCGCGGACCCGGCCGCGGCGCCGGAAGCGGAACCGGGCGCGGGGGCGGCGGATCCCGCTGGGGAGAAGACTCCGTACGGAAGATTGTGCGGGCCGAAGGGGTCGCCCTCGGGGAGGTCGAGCGGATTCTGCTCGGACATGCGTTCCTGCCTCGCTTTCCAATCTGAGTGCCCCACACGTTACGTGGAAGCTCTGTATTCGGGCAGTGCCTAAAGAGTTAGCAATGTCCGGATAAACCGCGCATGGAGTGTTCAGTTCCGGCTTAGGTTCCTCGGGGGGACGCGGACGGGGTGGGTCCGGGTCAGTGCGATGCGGACGCATGGGGGGACCCGTGACCAATTCCAGCGGTGGTGTGCCATGCACGCCTGACCGTGAAGTGCCCGGACTGATCGTGAAGTTCGGCGACTATCCACTGCACCACGGCGGCGTGGGGGCGATCCGGAGCCTCGGCCGCATCGGCGTGCCGATGTACGCGATCACCGAGGACCGGCACACGCCCGCGGCCGTGTCCCGCTATCTCACCGGCGCCTTTCCGTGGCGCACCACCGGAGCGGAAGATCCGGGACATCTGATCGACGGACTGCTGCGGATAGGGCGGCGCATCGGCAGGCCGACGGTGCTCATCCCGACCGATGAGGAAGCGGCCGTCCTCATCGCCGAGCACCAGCGGGAGCTGAGCGAAACGGACTTCGGGGGCTTCCTGTTCCCGCGTGTCGACGCCGCCCTGCCGCGCCGCCTCGCCAGCAAGCAGGGACTGCACGAACTGTGCGTGGAGCACGGCCTCAGCTCGCCCGCGTCGGCGTGCCCGCAGAGCCAGGACGACATCGAGAAGTTCGCCGCGACGGCGACCTTCCCGGTGGTGGCGAAGAACCGCGAGGCGTTCCAGCGCCGCGAGCGGCCCGCCGTGCACGGCACCACCCGCATCGACACCGCCACCGGCCTGCGCGAGCTGGCCCGGGACTGGGGTGAGCGACCCGGGGTGATCCTCCAGGAGTACCTGCCGCGCGAGCAGGCCGAGGACTGGGTGGTGCACGCCTACTTCGACGACAACTCCTCGCCCCTCGCGCTGTTCACCGGGGTGAAGGTCCGCTCCTGGCCGCCGCACGCGGGCATGACGGCCAACGCGTACGTCGTCGACAACCCGGAACTCGCCGACCTCGCCGCGCGTTTCATCAAAGAGATCGGCTTCACCGGCATCATCGACCTGGACCTGCGCTTCGACCGGCGCGACGGTCAGTACAAACTGCTCGACTTCAACCCGCGCATGGGCGCCCAGTTCCGTCTCTTCGAGAGCGAGACGGGCATCGACGTCGTCCGGGCCATGCACCTGCACCTGACAGGCCGCGAGGTCCCCGAGGGCGACCAGCGCACCGGCCACCGCTATGTGGTGGAGAACATCGACCTGCCCGCGCTCATCGCCTACCGCCGCAGCGGGTACCTCACGCCCCACGCCCCCGCCCGGGCCAGCGGCACGGAGTTCGCCTGGCTCGCCGCCGACGACATGAAGCCGTTCTTCACGATGCTGGCGCGCTTCGTACGACCAGGTGCGATCCACCTGTACCAGCTGTGGCGGACCAGCCGGCGGGGCGGCACGACGGCGAGATGACCACCGCCCGCCCGCCCGACCAGGGGCACGGCGGCGAAGGCATCCCGGCGGGGACAGCACAGGGGAGCCCACAGGGGGATGCGGCAGGGGGACACGGCGGGGGCACAGCGGGGGACAAAGGAATACCCACGAGGTAAGACCGTGTGCCGTGCGACGGCGCGGCGCATGCGATGTCCTGGGGAGGGACTTCGTGAAGCAACCAGTAGCAGTCATCGGGGCGGGCCCCTACGGCCTGTCCACCGCAGCCCACCTCCGCGCCCGCGGCATACCGGTACGCGTCTTCGGCGACCCCATGGTCAGCTGGCGCTCCCACATGCCCGCGGGCATGCTCCTGAAGTCGACCCCGGCGGCGTCCAGCATCGACGCCCCGCAGCCGGGCCACACCCTCGCCGACTACTGCGCCGACGCGGGCATCCCACGGCTGCTCACGGACGAGGACATCATCCCGGTCGAAACGTTCTCCCAGTACGGACAGTGGTTCCAGGAGAAGCTCGTGCCCGGCCTCGAGCGGGTGCGGGTGGTGTCCGTCGAGCGCGGCGAGCGCGGCGGCTTCGAGCTCAAGCTCGACTCGGGGGAGCAGTTCACCGCCCCCGCCGTCGTCGTCGCCAGCGGTCTGACGGGCCTCTCGCAGCTCCCGCCCGCCCTGGCCGCCGCCGTGCCCGACGGGCCCTCGCCCGCGGGCCCCCTCTCGCACAGCGCCCAGCACCACGACCTGTCGCGGTACGCGGACACCGACCTCCTCGTCGTCGGCGCGGGCCAGTCCGCCCTGGAGACGGCCGTGCTCGCCGCCGAGGCGGGCGCCCGGGTCCGGCTCGTGGCCCGCGGCAGGGGCGCCATCGGCTTCGGCGCGCCCCCGTGGGAGCAGCCCAGGCTGCGCCCGGAGTCCCCCTTCGGCCGCGCCTGGACGCTGTACGCGCTGAGCTACCACGCCGACCTGTACCGCCATCTCCCGCCGGTGACCCGGCACTTCCTCACCCGCCGCGTCCTCGGCCCGCTCGGCGCCTGGTGGCTGCGCGAGCGCTTCCAGGACCGGGTCGACGCCCGCGAGATGCGACGCGTGGTGCGGGCCGAGACCCACGACGGCCGCCCCGTCCTGACGGTGGAGTCACTCGGCGGCCGGACCCGGGAGCTCACCGCCGACCACGTCATCGCCGCCACGGGCTACCGCGTCGACCTCGCGGCCCTGAGCTTCCTCGGCCACGGCCTGCGGGCCCACATGGCCGTCAGCCGCGGCACGCCCCGGCTCGGCGAGGGCTACGCCTCCTCGGTGCCGGGGCTCTACTTCACGGGCATGCTGGCCGGGTCGTCGTACGGGCCGGTGATGCGGTTCGTGTGCGGCACGGAGTTCGCGTCACCGCGGCTGGCCCGGCACCTGGCAGCCGCGTACGGCTGAGCGCCGGGCTCGGGCGCCGTGCCGCCGCCGCGGGTGGTCACTCGCCAGGGACCACCGGCATCGGGGCCGGCTCGGCCGCGCGCATGCGCTCCGGGGTCCAGTACGCCCCGGCCGCGCCCGGGGCGTGCTCGGCGGGCTCGCTGCGTACGGTGTCCGACTTCGCCCCCGCCCCGGGCGCGGCCGGGCGGCCGCTCCCGTCGGCGTCCGCGGCCGAGGCCTGCCAGGCGAGGCCCGCGGTGAGCAGCGCGAGGGCGGTCGCGGTGGCGAGGGCGAGCTTGCGGTTCTGCGGGAGGGCCATGTCGTTCCTTGCCTCAGTCTTCGTTCCGGGCGTATCGATACTCCTGTGACGTGGCCGGGCGCCGGGAGGTTCCGCCACCTGCGGAAGTTCCGGTGCGCGGAGCGCGCAGCGGGCGCGGGGGCCGGGCCAAGGCGCCGCGTCCACAAGGAGGTTCGGGGCCGCTGCCCGCGTCGTCGTGACCGCCGTACGGCCCGCCTCGTTCCGGTGAACCGGGAGCGGGCGGTCACGCTCGGCGCGCCTCTGCGCCCCCGGCGCGTACGAGCAGGGGACGTCGGCCGCACGACCTGGTGCATGCCGGGAGTGCGCCGGGCGCACCCAAAGCGTCACAGGTCCTGTGACACGGCTTACCGGTCGGGCTCAGATCCGTATTCTTCGGATCATGGCCGCTCCCCTCGCATATTCCCTCATCGCTACTGACCTGGACGGAACGCTGCTGCGCGGCGACGACACGGTCTCCGACCGCTCCCGCCGGGCGCTGGCCGCCGCGAGCGAGGGCGGAGCGCGGCACCTCGTCGTCACCGGACGCCCCGCGCCCCGCGTGCGCCCGCTCTTCGACGACCTCGGGTACGACGGGCTCGCCGTGTGCGGGCAGGGGGCGCAGCTGTACGACGCCGGGGCCGACCGCATGGTGTGGTCGGTGACCCTGGACCGGGAGCTGGCCGAGGTGGCGCTCGGCAAGATCGAGGCGGAGGTCGGCCAGGTCTTCGCGGCGGTCGACCAGGACGGCGCCGAGGGCCTGACCCTGATCGAGCCCGGGTACGAGATGCCGCACCCGACGCTGCCCGCGATGCGGGTGCCCGGCCGGAGCGTGCTGTGGGAGGAGCCGATCAGCAAGGTGCTGCTGCGGCACCCCACGCTGGCGGACGACGAGTTGGCGGCGGTCGCCCGGGGGGTCGTCGGGTCGCTCGCCACGGTGACGATGTCCGGGCCCGGCACGGTGGAGCTCCAGCCCTGCGGGGTCACCAAGGCGACCGGGCTCGCCCTCGCGGCGGAGCGGCTCGGCCTGCGGGCCGCCGACACGATCGCGTTCGGTGACATGCCGAACGACATCCCCATGTTCGCCTGGGCCGCGCACGGCGTGGCGATGGCCAACGCCCACCACGAACTCAAGGCGGTGGCGGACGAATTGACGCTGTCCAACGAGGAGGACGGGATCGCCGCCGTTCTGGAGCGGATGCTGGGTGCCGATGGCCGGAAAGCGGTGGGTGGCAGGCAGCGCGCGTAAGGGTACCCGGCAGGGTGCCGGGCGGCCGTCCGCTCAGGTGGCGCGGTCCGGCGTCGCGGGCCGTCGTGGGCCGCGCCACGGGGCGGCGGCGACGGTCGCGCGGAGGATGATCGGCAGGTCGTGCGGAGGCCGATTGGCATGTGGGGCGCTTCGCCCGCCAGGTGGTAAATCGGTCATTTCCTGTCTATCGGGCAGGCTGGTCCCCTCTGGTCGGGCAGGCGCTGGCTGTGATCGAAAGGCGACCGGATACGCTGACTTGAGTGATGGCAGCGACACATCGACAAACCGTGTCATCGACGAATGATCGACCGAGTGATCGACTTGTGATCGTCAGCAGACAGGAGAACCCCTCGTGACCGTCGTCGGGCCCTTCGGGCTGAGCGTGCGGGACCAGGCTCTCGAAGCCGATGTCCAGGCCGGATTGACGGCTGTCGAGGAGGGCCTGCTCGAGGCCACCAAGAGCGAAGTGCCCTTCATCACCGAGGCCGCGCAGCACCTCGTCCGCGCGGGGGGCAAACGTTTTCGGCCACTCCTGGTGATGCTGGCGGCCCAGTTCGGCGACCCGTATGCGCCCGGCATCGTGCCGTCCGCCGTGGTCGTGGAGCTCACGCACCTCGCGACGCTCTACCACGACGACGTGATGGACGAGGCCGATGTGCGCCGTGGCGTGCCCAGCGCCAACCAGCGCTGGGGCAACTCCGTGGCCGTCCTCACCGGCGACTTCCTGTTCGCGCGCGCCTCGCACATCCTGGCCGACCTCGGCCCCGAGGCCGTCCGCATCCAGGCCGAGGCCTTCGAGCGCCTCGTCACCGGGCAGATCCTGGAGACGGCGGGGCCGCGCGACGGGCGCGACCCGGTCGAGCACTACCTGGACGTCATCGGCGGCAAGACCGGCTCGCTGATCGCCGTGGCGGGCCGTTTCGGCGCGATGATGTCCGGCGCGGACGAGACGGTCGTGGACGTCCTGACCCAGTACGGGGAGCGGCTCGGGGTCGCCTTCCAGCTCGCCGACGACGTGCTCGACATCGCCTCCGACTCCACCGAGTCCGGCAAGACGCCCGGCACGGACCTGCGCGAGGGCATCCCCACGCTGCCGGTGCTGCGGCTGCGGGAGCGGGTGGAGCGGCTCGGGCTCGCGGAGGACGTCGCACTGAGCGAGCTGCTCGACTCCGACCTCACGGACGACGCCCGGCACGCCGAGGCGCTCTCGCTGCTGCGGGCCCACCCCGCGCTCGAACAGGCCCGGCGGGACACCGTGCGGTACGCGCAGGAGGCGCGGGCCACGCTGGCTCCGCTGCCCGAGGGGGACGCCAAGTCCGCCCTCGTCGAGCTCTGCGACCTGGTGGTGCACCGGGCGGGGTGATCCCCGCCCGACCCCGCTCCGACCCCCGCCCGGGGTGTGACGGGCGTCACAGGGAATTCCCGAGCCTGGATTGAGTCCAGGCTCGGATCCGTTCCGTACTCATGCCCAGAAGCTGACGCAGGGGGCGTTGGCTATGGAACGGGGAGATTTCACGTCATGGGCAGTATCACCACTTCTGCGAAGAACCGTCGGCGGACGCTGCTCGCCTCCGTGATCGCGGTGGCCGCCGCGGGCGCCGTGGTCACGGCCGTGCCTCCGGCGGCGGCGGACGGCCGCAGCGGTGGCTCCGGCGGATCCCTCCTCGTCGCGAGCTTGAACGGCGCCAACGAGGTGCCCGTGCCGGGCGGCCCCGCCGTCGGCGACAAGGACGGCGCCGCGCTCCAGTTCGTACGGATCAAGGGCGACAAGGTCACCGTCACCGCCACGTGGCGCGGCACGGACAGGCCGACCGCGCTCCACATCCACCAGGGCGGCAGGGGCACGAACGGCGGCGTCAAGGTCGACTTCACCCAGCTCCTGGCGAACGCGGAGCACCGGCGGGTCACCGGCACCGTCAAGGTGCGCGACGCGGCCCTGCTCAAGCGTCTGAAGGCGGACCCCAAGGGCTTCTACGCCAATCTGCACACAGCGGAGTTCCCCGGCGGAGCCGTCCGCGGGCAGCTGCACAAGGTCACCGCGAAGGTCGGCGCGGGCGCGGCGGCGCGCGGCTTCCAGGCCTCCGTCGTCAAGGGCAAGCAGATCTACCAGTGCGCCAAGGGTGCGGACGGGAAGTTCGCCTTCGCCCAGCGCGACGTGCGCGCGACGCTCGGCGGCCGCATCGCGCACGACTTCGTCGCCCCCAACTCCGGTACGCCGCGCTGGCGGGCCCCGGACCGCAGCGCCGTCACCGGAAAGCTGATCTCCAAGACGCCGAACGGCGCGAAGAACATCCCCGAGCTCGACCTCAAGGCCGAGCAGGCCGGGCGGCACAGCGGCCTCCTCGCCCACACCGTCGAGATCCTGCGCCTGAACACCGTGGGCGGCGTCCAGCCCGCCGGCGCGTGCAGGCCCGGCGCGATCGTCTCCGTGCCGTACGGGGCGGACTACGTGTTCGTCCAGCGCTGACCCGGCGCGGGGCCCCTTGAACCACTGTGCGGACGACCGACCCGGCAGACCCCCGGCGGGCCGGTCGTCACCTCCAGGGCGGCGCCTCCCCTTACGGGACGGGGGAGGCGCCGCCCTCTTTTGTCATCCCGTAGCAGTACGCGGAGTTGCTCCCGCGGTCTGACGCTTCCCGCTGGCCGATTTGGTCGGATGGAGACAGTCGAAAGGCGAACAGGGACCACCACTCCTGACCAATTCGGGTGAGAATGGCGGCGCGGGGTGGACGAGCGCGTGTACGAAACGGAAAGCCGCCGCCGACCACGGAGGTAAGGCACACAATGGCACCGTACGAACCGGAGCAGGGCACGACCGACGCCGAGGAGCTGAGCGCGGGTCGCCGCAAGGCGGCGCGCTACCTCGTCCCGGTCGCGGTGGCGGGGGTGGCGGCGGCGACCATCGGGCTGGTCCCGGCGCTCGCGTCCGGCGGCGACCCGGACCTGCCGAAGCTGACCGCACAGGAACTCATCGAGAAGATCGCCGCGTCGGACACCGAGCAGCTGTCCGGCACCGTGAAGATCAACACGGATCTGGGCCTGCCGTCCTTCGGCGGCGGCGCCTTCGCGCCGGGCGGCGCGGGCGGTGGCGGCGGGGCGGACGGCGAGGGCTCGGCCGCCGACCCGGCGGCCAAGCTGATGGAGCTGGCGTCCGGCTCGCACACGCTGCGCGTCGCGGCGGACGGCCCCGACAAGCAGAAGGTCTCCGTCCTGGACGACGCCGCCGAGTACAGCGTGATCCGCAACGGCGACGACGTATGGGCGTACGACAGCGCGTCGAACGAGGCGCACCACACGAAGGACACCGGAAAGCACGGCGACCGGGCCGGCGAGAAGGGCGACCTGCCGAAGGACGTCCCGTCGACGCCCAAGGAGTTCGCGCGGGAGGCCCTGAAGGCGGCCGACAAGACGACGTCGGTGAAGGTCGACGGCAGCGCGAAGGTCGCGGGCCGCGACGCGTACCGCCTGGTGCTCAAGCCGAAGGACTCCGGCACCACGGTCGGCCAGATCACCATCGCGGTCGACGCCAAGACGGGTACGCCGCTGAAGTTCACGCTCACCCCGGCGAGCGGCGGCGCGGCGGTCGTCGACGTCGGCTTCACCAAGGTCGACTTCGCCAAGCCGTCCGCGGCCACCTTCGACTTCAAGCCCGCGAAGGGCACGAAGGTCACCGAGGCGGACGGCAAGGCGGGCAAGCCCGGAGCCGGTGCCTTCAAGGGCGCGGAGCCCGAGGTCAACGTCATCGGCGAGGGCTGGACGTCCGTCGCCGAGCTGAAGCTGCCCGGCGGCCAGGGCCTGCCCGCGTCCGGCTCCGCCGACGTCCCCGCGGACGCCCAGCGGTTCCTCGACTCGCTCGGCGACAAGGTCAGCGGCGACTTCGGCTCGGGCACGGTCTTCAAGACCCGCCTGATCAACGCCCTGGTCACCGACGACGGCAAGGTGTACGTGGGCGCGGTGACGAAGGACGCCCTGGTGAAGGCGGCGAACCGCTGAGCGTGGGCCATTGACGGACGACAGGGCGGCGGGCCGGGGGGGCGACACCCCCCGGTCCGCCGCGGCGGTGCTCGGCCCCTGACCCCACCGGCGGCGCCGAGCCCGGCACGACCACCGGCCGGCGGCCGGACGACAGGAGGAAACGGGTGCCGAGCACCGACGGGGACCCGCGCGGCAGCGCACGCGGCGACAGCGTGATCGAGACCTCCGCGCTGACGAAGCGGTACGGCAAGCACCTCGCCGTGGACAGACTGAGCCTCGTCGTGCCGCGCGGCAGCGTCTTCGGCTTCCTCGGGCCCAACGGCTCGGGCAAGACCACGACCATCCGCATGCTGATGGGCCTCATCGAGCCGACGTCGGGCCGGGCTTCGGTGCTCGGCAGGCCCATGCCGCGCGCGCAGCGCACCGTGCTCCCGCGCGTGGGCGCGCTCATCGAGGGCCCGGCCCTCTACGGCTTCCTCTCGGGGCGCGAGAACCTCCGCAGGTACGACGCCGCCGACCCGACGGCGGACCCCCGCACCCGCAGCGCCCGCGCCGAGGCCGCGCTCGACCGGGTCGGCCTGACCGCCGCCGCGGGCAAGAAGGCCAAGGCGTACTCGCTGGGCATGAAGCAGCGGCTCGGCCTGGCCACGGCGCTGCTCCAGCCGCGCGAGCTGCTGGTGCTCGACGAGCCGACGAACGGCCTCGACCCGCAGGGCATGCGGGAGATCCGCTCGCTGGTGCGGGAGCTGGCGTCCGACGGCACGACGGTCTTCCTGTCCTCGCACCTGCTCGACGAGATCGAGCAGGTGTGCACGCACGCCGCGGTGATGGCGCAGGGCCGTCTGATCACCCAGGGCCCGGTGGCCGACCTCGCCGCGGGCGCGCGGGGACGGCTCGTCGTGACGACGCCGGACACCGCCGACGCCGCCCGGGTCCTGAAGGAGCACGGCGTCGCGGACGTCGTCGTCGAGGAGGACCGGGTGACGGGCGAGCCACCGGGTACGGACCGCGTCCCGGAGCTCGCCGACGTGACCGCCGCATTGGTCGACGCGGGCGTCCGCGTCCGCGGCTTCGGCGTCGAACGGGCCTCCCTGGAGGACGCGTTCGTGGCGCTGACGGGAGAGGGATTCGATGTCGCGGGCTGAAGTGACACCAGGGAACGGCACGACAGCAGAGGCCGGTATGACATCAGGGACCGGTATGACACCAGAGACCGGCGTGACGGGCGGGAGCCACACGGGGAAGGGGAAGGGAAAGGCGGGCGGCGCGCCCCGCACGCCCAGCCTCCTGTGGAGCCTCGGCCTGTTCCGCAGCGAGCTGTCCGTGACCTTCCGGCGCTGGCGCACCCTCGCGCTGCTCGCGGTCCTGGCCGCCGTGCCGATCCTCGTGGGCATCGCGGTGAAGATCGAGACCAGCGACGGCGGTTCGGTCGGCGCGGGCGGCCCGGACGGCGAGGGCCCCGCGTTCATCGCGCAGGTCACCAACAACGGTCTGTTCCTGGTCTTCACGGCGCTCGCCGCGACGCTGCCGTTCTTCCTGCCGATGGCGGTCGGCGTCGTCGCGGGCGACGCGATCGCGGGCGAGGCCAGCGCGGGCACGCTGCGCTACCTCCTGGTCGCGCCCGCGGGCCGCACCCGGCTGCTGCTCGCCAAGTACGCGACCACGCTGGCCTTCTGCGTGGTCGCGACCCTGGTCGTGGCCGTGTCGGCGCTCGCGGTCGGCGCCCTGCTCTTCCCGCTGGGGGAGGTCACGACGATCTCCGGCACGCGCATCAGCTTCACCGACGGGCTGTTGCGGGCGCTGCTCATCGCGCTCGTGGTCGCCGCCTCACTGATCGGCGTGGCGGCGCTCGGGCTCTTCGTGTCGACGCTGACGAGCAGCGGCATCGCCGCGATGGCGACGACGGTGGGCCTGCTCATCACCGTCCAGATCGTCGACCAGATCCCGCAGCTGCACGCTGTCCACCCGTACCTGTTCCCGCACTACTGGCTGTCCTTCGCCGACCTCGTGCGCGACCCGGTCTACTGGGACGACCTGGTGAAGAACCTCGGCCTTCAGGCGCTGTACGCGGGCGTGTTCGGCTCGGCGGCGTGGGCGCGGTTCGGGGCGAAGGACATCGCGAGCTGACCGGCGCCGGTCACTCGGTGTCGTACGGGTAGCGCGCGAGCGGCGGCTCCTGGGCGAAGAACGTCTTGGCGCGGGCCAGCGCCTCGGTGTCGTCGAGCACCTGCCCGGGCCGGGTGCCGTTGCCGAGCAGGACGCCGCCGAAGCGCATCGGGAAGTACGCGGCCGAGTAGCGCAGCGTGCCGATCAGCGGCTCCGCGACCTCCTCCTCGCGGTGCGCGAGCGTGGTCACGCCCCACAGGGTGCGGCCCTTCATGGTGTCCTGGAAGCCGAGCTCCGGGACCTCCAGCCAGGCGTCCCAGTAGTCGAGGTAGCGCTTGACGGAGGCCGAGACCGAGTACCAGTACAGCGGGGACACGATGACGATGTCCGTGGCGTCGAGCGTGGCCTCCAGGAGCAGGGCCTCGGTGTCGCCGACGGGCAGCGGGCGGGCGCGCTCGTGCGACGCGTGGTGGCGCAGGTCCTGGAAGTCGGGGAGCGGGTGGTCGGCGAGGCTGAGCCAGCGCTGCTCGACGTCCGGGGGCAGCTGCTCGGCGGCCCTGCGGGCCAGGAGCTCGGTGTTGCCCTCGGGGCGGGCGCTGCCGAGGACGAACAGGAACGTGCGGGTCATGGGGCCCCCTGGGCAGTGCGACGAATCCTTGCGCGTGCACTATATGCACGCGCAAGGATCTCCGTCCAGGGATGGTCATCGCCTACGGGGCGAGGGTGCCCCGCTCCCGCCGGGAGCTACTGCGACAGGCCCCACACCGCGTACGCGACGGCGTCGCTGTTGCGGTCGAGCGCCGTGTTGTTGATGTTCGCCGTGGTGTCGCACGACGAGTGGTAGCAGCGGTCGAAGGCCTGCCCGGCCGTGCCGCCCCACTTCTGGGCCTGGGCCGAGGTCTTGGCGGTGCTGGCGCCCGTGAAGACGCCGCCGACCGGGACGCCCGCGTTCTTGAACGGGGTGTGGTCGGAGCGGCCGTCGCCCTCGCGCTCGGGCTCGGTGCCGATGTTCAGACCCGCGTAGTAGCTCTTGAAGGTCCGCTCGATGGCCGGGTCGTCGTCGTAGACGAAGTAGCCCGGGTTCGGCGAGCCGATCATGTCGAAGTTCAGATAGCCCTTGATCTTCGAGCGCTCGGCGGCGGGCAGGTTCCGCACGTGGTACGAGGAGCCGACGAGGCCCAGCTCCTCCGCGCCCCACCAGGCGAACCGCAGGTGCTTGGTGGGCTTGTACTGCTCACGGGACACGGCGAGGGCGGTCTCCAGGACGGCCGCGGAGCCCGAGCCGTTGTCGTTGATGCCCGCGCCGCGGCTGACGCTGTCGAGGTGCGAGCCCGACATGATGACCTGGTTGGGGTCGCCGCCGGGCCAGTCGGCGATCAGGTTGTAGCCGGTGCGCCCGCTGGACGTGAACTGCTGGACGGTCGTGGTGAATCCGGCGGCGTCCAGCTTGCCCTTGATGTAGTCGAGCGAGGCCTTGTAGCCCGCGCTGCCGTGCGCGCGGTTGCCGCCGTTGGCGGAGGCGATGGACTGCAGCTGCGAGAGGTGGGCCTTGACGTTGGCCACGGGGATGTCGGGGGCGGCGGCGCGCGTCGGCGCCGTGGTCCCGGTGGCCGCGGTGGATATCGCGCTGGTCGTCAGGAGCGCGGCGACGGCGATGGCGGCCGCCGTCGCGCCGCGTCCGGGTACGGAGAGTCTCATGTGGGGGGCTCCGGCTTCTGTGTGGTGAACCCCGGGTGGATTCCCGGGGCGCACATCCCGAGTTGAATTTCGAATGAGCCTGGAGTGCCCGATGGTGGAGGCGTGTTGAGTTCACGTCAAGAGCGGGATCCGGACGCGTAGTTCCGCATTCCGTGCGCTCTTCGGGTGCGTGTGGGGGGATCCGCGGGGGCGCGCCCGACGGCCGGTACGGGGCAGCCGTCAGGGCCGTACGTACACGACCCAGCCGGACGAGTACGTATCCGGAACCGGCACCCGGGTCCAGGACCGGGCCCAGGCCGGTGCCGGGGCCGACCTCATGACCAGGGCATCTGGCCGTCGTTCGGCTCCGCGGGGCGAGGGCTCGCAGTCCGCGGCGTACGCGAGCGGAATCACGGACGTGTTGCCGCCGAGCAGACAGGGCGCCCGTACGCCCTGCTCGTGCAGGACCCCGGCGACCCGCGCCCAGTCGCGCCGCGCGGACTCCTGGACGCGGTGGTTGGCGGCGACCGTGGTCAACTGCACGGTCAGATGGGCCGCCAGGGCCAGGACGAGCGCGCCCACGGCGAGCTCCCGCAGCCGCGCGCGCCGCGCCACCCGGACCGCCGCGAGCACCCCGAAGGCGGCGGGCACCGCGAACAGCGCGTGCGTGGGCAGCAGGAACCGCGGCGCGGTGTACGGCACGACGAGCACGTACGGCAGCGCGACCGAGACCCCGACGGCCACGGCGAGCAGCCCCCCGGCGGCCGTGCGCCGAAGCCCGCGCACCGACCACAGGCCGAGCGGCACCAGGACGGCGAGCAGCAGCCACCACTCCAGGGCGGTCGGCCGCACCCCGTCGCCGGAGCACGGGCGGCACAGCAGCGGCCCGTCGATGACGGTGAACAGGTGCAGCGCGGAGTCGGTGAGCCGGAGCCCGCCCTGGACTTCGCTCGCGGAGCTGAGACGTTCGCGCACGCCACCGAAGCGAACGTGGGCCTCGATCGCCCAGGGCAGGAAGCCCGCCGCGAAGCCGGTGAGGGCCGCGGCCGCGCGGGCGTACGAGCGCCACCGCGGCACCAGGGCCGTGGCGAGCAGCAGCGGTCCGGCGACGGCGGCCCCGTCGTTGGGCCGCATGAGGGTCGCGAGGGCGAGGCCGCCCGCGACGCCCGCGCAGGTGCGCGCGGTGGGGCGGCGGTGCAGGAAGAGGCCGACCGCGCCGGTGGCGCCCATGGCGGTGTAGTGGTTCGGCATCGCGGCGTTCGCGTAGAACAGCGCGATCCACAGGCTGCCGTACAGGCCCGCGGCCACCGGGGCGGCCTCCGGGCGGTCCGGCGCGGCCCGCACCCAGGGGCGGAAGCCGAGGTAGAGCGCGGCGCTCGCGAGCAGCGTCAGCCAGGCGCGCAGCAGGACGACCGAGTCGCTCCAGGTGGCGACGGGGGCGAGGAGCAGCGGCACGCCGCGGGTGCGGGGCGCGCTGAACGGCACCCCGGCGCCGGGTCCCGCGAACGGGCCGAAGCGGCTCGCGTAGACGAGCTCGTCCCAGCCGAGCCGCAGGCCGAGCGGGACGAGGACGAGCGAGGTGAGGGCGAACAGCGCGCAGACGGCGAGCAGCAGCCGGTGGGCACGCTGTTCGCGGTCGCGACGCGCGGAGCGCCGTGCTTCCTGTTTCCTCAAGTCGAGCGCCACTCGACAACCGTAAGGAATACGGGCAATCCGGCGGGAGTACGCCCGCCGCCGGGCGTGGCCCGCCCTGTCGTGAAAGCGGCGCCGCCGCCCGGCCGTCAGGAGGTCGGGCCGAAGACCTCCACCTCGTGCTCGGCGTACACCCGGAACACCGTGTCGGCCAGGGCGGACGCCGTGCCGCCCGGGGTGAGGACGCGCAGGTCGTCGACCGTGGCGAACGACAGCAGCCAGGCCCGCAGCCACGGCGCGTGCTCGAGGGGCGTGGCCGCGCGGATCCTGGCCTCGGCGGCGGCGTAGGCAGCGGCGCTGACGTGCCGCGTGATGACCGGGAACAGCTCACGCTCCTCAGCGGCGATGTGCTCCACGAGGGCCACGCGCTGCGCGTCGAGGGCGTCGGCGAGGCGGCGGGCGTGCCGCGCGGGGTCCTCGCCGAACAGCGTGGCGGCCCAGTCGCAGGCGTCCTGGAGCGGGTCGAGGGCCGTGTGGTCCTCGGTGAGCGAGGCGAGGTCGGCGACACCCTCGGCGGAGAGGCCCTCGACGAAGGAGCCGTCCGTCAGGGCCTGTTCGACGGCGGCCGCGATCACCGGCCACAGGATGGCGTCCTCGTTCTCGTGGTGGTGCCGGACGCCGACGTTGTAGCGGTGCACGTACGCGGCGATGGAGCGGGCCCACGCGCCGGACACCGGGCGGCCGGACTCGGCGATGCCGTCGGCCAGCGCGGCCAGGCGCTCGATGTCGCCGGTCAGCGCGCGGTGGGCGAGGCGGATGCCGGTCAGGTCGGGGGCGGGGGCCAGGGTGCGGTTGGTCATGGGGAGACTGTGGCGGGGACCGGTACGGAACCGGTCAACAGCCGTTAAACGGCAAAGCCTCCTCCGGGTGGCGGGTGGCGGGTGGCGGGTGGTGCGGCCGGTGGTGCTTGCGTGGCTGGTGGCGCGGGTCACACGTGGGGCTACGCGGTCCGGGGCCTTCCCCGCACCCAGGATGGGCGCATGCACATAGGTATCGCCCTGCCGCAGTACGGCACCCATGCCCGGGAAGAGTCCGTCGCCCCCTTCGCCCGGGACGCGGAGGCCGCCGGGTTCGACTCGCTCTGGGTCGGGGACCGCTCGCTCACGCCGGTCGCGCCCAGCGACCTGTACCCGGGCCACACTCCGGAGAACCCGTACCCGCCCGAGTACAAGACCTTCATGGACCCCCTGACGGTCCTCACCGTCGCCGCCGCCGCGACCACCCGCGTACGGCTCGGCACCAGCACCCTCAACGCCCCCTGGTACCCGCCGCTGCTGCTCGCCCGCTCCCTGACCACGCTCGACCGCGTCAGCGGCGGCCGCCTGGACGTGGGGCTCGGCATCGGCTGGCTGCGCGACGAGTACACGGCCGTGAATGCGGACTTCGGCAAGCGCGGGGCGCGGCTCGACGAGATCCTGGACGTCTTCGCGGGCATCTGGACCGAGGAGACCTTCGGGCACGACGGGCCGCACTGGCGCATACCCCGTTCCTACGTCGGCCTGCGGCCGGTCCAACAGGCCGGTCCTCCGGTGTACTTGGGCGGCTTCAGCCCCGCCGCGATGGCCCGCGTCGGCCGCCGCGCCGCCGGCTGGGTCGGGGTCACGCTGCCGCCCGAGGCCCTCGCGGGGCTGTGGACCGTCGCACGCCGCGCGGCGGAGGGCGCCGGGCGCGACCCCGACGCGTTGCGCCGCGAACTCCGCCACAACCCCAAGCCGGGGGCTTCGGCGGAGGAGATCGCGGGGGTGCTGCGCGGGGTCCGGGGGGCCGGGGTGGAGGGGTGTTTCGTGGACTTCCAGCAGTGTGTACGGGGGCCTGAGGAGGCGCTGGAACTGGGCTCCCGCGTACTGACCCTCGTCCGGGCGGGCTGACCCCGGGGCCCTGCCCCGCCCGGGCCCCTGGCGCCCCCGCCGGGCCCTGGTGCCCCCGCCGGGCCCTGGTGCCCCCGCCGGGCCCTGGTGCCCCCGCCGGGCCCTG
>NZ_JOJM01000019.1 GCF_000720325.1 Streptomyces sp. NRRL B-1347 | reverse complement strand
GGCGGGGTCCAGGGGGGGGCGGCCCGGGGGACGGTCCGGGGGCGGTGCGGGTTACTCCGGACCCTCGCTCGTGCGCTCGCACGTGCGTCGACACGTGCGTTCGGGCCAGAGCCGCTCGTACGGGCCGAGCCAGTCCCGCACCTCGGCGAGCCGAAACGCTTCGAGCCGGTAGATGCGCTGGCGGCCCGCCCGCTCCCCGGAGACGAGACCGGCCTCCCGCAGCACCCTCAGGTGCTCCGAGAGGCTGGGCCTGCGCATGTCGAAGTGCACGGCGAGCGCCTGTACGGGCTGCGGTCCGCCCTCGCGCAGCAGGCGCAGGACCTCGCGGCGCGTGCCGTTGGCCAGCGCGGCGAACAGCCGGTCCTCGTGTTCGCCGGTGCTGACCATGGTGGGCGCCGCCTCTCCTTGGCTTCGGGGCCCGCGGGTCCTGCCCGGTGGCAGGAAGGGCCGTCCGGGGGGACGAGCATGATCCGCCGGGGGGTTCCCCGCGGGGCCGTGGCCCTGGCCGGACCGAAGCGTGTGGGCTGCACGTGCGCCCCCTCGTGACCGCCGGGGCGCCCTCGCGACCACGGGCGCCCCGGCGGCCCGGTAGCTCGACGGCCCGGCGGCCCGGTGGCCCCGGGCGGAGACGGAGGGCCGCTAGCGCGACGCGTACGGGAGCAGTGCCATTTCCCGGGCGTTCTTGATGGCCCGGGACAGTTGGCGCTGCTGCTGGGACGTGACGCGGGTGATGCGGCGGGAGCGGATCTTGCCGCGGTCGGAGAGGAACCTCCGCAGGAGTTCGGTGTCCTTGTAGTCGATGTACGTGATGCCCTCCCGGTCCAGCGGGTTGGGGCGGGGCTTCGTAGGGATGCGGTCGGGGCGGCGGGGGGACACGGGGTCAGACCTCCAGGAGGGTGTCGAAGGCGGGCGGCAGGTCCTTCCAGGCGGTGCGCCCGGCGGCGTACTCGTCGTCCGTGAGCAGGCAGGACTCCAGGACCTGGGCGAGCGCGTCGCGGTCGAGGCCCGGCGAGGTGAACACGAGGTGCTGGCAGCAGTCGCCGTGCTCCGGGTGCCAGTCGAGCGCGGCGGCCGCGCGGCGCACCGGCGGGACCAGCTCCCAGGCGGCGTCCGGCAGGGACGCCAGCCACGGCCCCGCGTTCTCGACGCACAGCGCGCCGCCCGCCGCGTCCCAGGCGAGCAGCGTGTCCGGCCGGTCCGCGAGCCAGAACCGACCCCGGCTGCGGGCGGCGGCGCAGGTGAGGTCCTCCAGGGCCGCGTACAGGCGCTCGGGGTGGAAGGGCCGGTCGCGGTGCCACACGAACGTGGTGACGCCGCTGTCGTCGGCCTCGGCGGGCAGCAGCGCGCACGCCGGGTGCTGTGCGGCGGCCGCGGCCTCCACGTCGAAGCCCGCGAGCGCGGCGCCCGCCAGGTCGCCGTGGCCGATCGGGACCTGGCGGGCCGTCGGGTGGAGCTGGGCGAGGAGCGCGCGGTCCTCGGCGTCGGCGGCCGCGGTGTCCAGGACGGCGAGCACCGGCGGGTACTCCAGCTGGCGCGCCCAGGTGTCGGCGACCGTGCGCTGGTCGCCGGGGGCCGCGGCGAGCCCCGCTTCGACGAGGTCGTCGCCGTTGGCGAGGCAGGGCAGGAGCAGGCCCGGGTCGACGGCCGTCATGACGCCGCTCAGGCGCAGCGCCCGCGAGCCGTACCCGGCGATGACCTCGGCCATCGCCTTCGGCTCCACGGAGTCCCACAGTTCGACGACCGCGAGCCGGGTCAGGCCGCCCGCGGCGAGGCGCTCCAGCTCCGGCACGAGGTCCTCGCGGAGGGCGCAGCAGGCGCAGTCGTTGACGAGGGGGGCCTCGCCGGTGGAGAGGAGGCCGGTGGCGTCGCGCACGGTCCGTACGACCCGGCCGGTCGTGGCGGTGGAGAGGTCGTGGTGCAGGGCGACGCTGTCGGGGACGGTGGCCAGGAGCCGCGCCACGGCCGCGGCCCGGGCCTCCGAGTGCAGCCCGGCCACGACGGCCACCGCCATGGGGCCGCCCATCAGCGGGCCTTGCCTTCGGCGGGGCGGGGCGGCCGGGTCGCGTCCCCGTAGCGCCGCTCGAAGCGTTCCACTCGGCCCGCCGTGTCGAGGACGCGTTGCTGGCCCGTGTAGAAGGGGTGGCTCGCGGAGGAGATCTCGACGTCGATGACGGGGTACGTGTGGCCGTCCTCCCAGGTGACCGTCTTGTCGCTGGTCGCCGTCGAGCGGGTGAGGAAGGCGAAGCCCGCGGCCTTGTCGCGGAAGACGACGGGGCCGTACGGCGGGTGGATGTCGGGACGCACGGGGATCAGCGCTCCTCTCGGAAGTCGACGTGGCGGCCTGCCACCGGGTCGTACTTGCGCAGGGTCAGGCGGTCGGGGTCGTTACGGCGGTTCTTGCGGGTCACGTAGGTGTAGCCAGTGCCGGCGGTGGACCGGAGCTTGATGACCGGGCGGAGTTCGTTGCGAGCCATGACGGCTAGTATATGAAAATGAATCCCGTTTCCAAATGGACGGGAGCGAGACCGACCGAGAGGTGCGTCACCTTGTCCGCCCACTGCCAGCTGACCGGCGCGAAGCCCGGCTTCGGCAAGAACGTCTCCCACTCCCACCGGCGCACGTCGCGCCGCTTCGACCCGAACGTCCAGAGCAAGCGCTACTGGCTTCAGAGCGAGCGCCGGTACGTGCGCCTGCGGCTGAGCGCCAGGGGCATCAAGACCGTCGACGTGATCGGCGTCGAGGCCGCCGTCGCCAGGATCCGTGCGCGCGGGGTGAAGGTCTGATGGCCAAGAAGAGCAAGGTCGCGAGGAACGAGAAGCGGCGCGAGGTCGTCGCCCGGTACGCCGAGCGGCGGGCCGAGCTGAAGGAGATCATCCGCCGCCCGTCCACGCCGGACGCCGAACGGCTCGCGGCCCGGCGGGAATTGGCGCGCCAGCCGCGCGACGCCAGCGCCACGCGCGTGCGCAACCGCGACAGCGTGGACGGGCGCCCCCGCGGATACCTGCGGACGTTCGGGCTCTCCCGGGTGCGGCTGCGGGAGCAGGCGCACGCCGGATTCCTGCCCGGCGTGCGCAAGTCCTCCTGGTAGCTTGGCGCGCGCTTCCCGGCCGACCGGCAGGGAACAGGGCTCGATCCGTATCTGACTTGGGGGACTTCGGTGCGTAGGCGCGTCCGCGGAGCGGCGGTCGGTGCGACGGTGGCGGGGCTCGCCGCCGCGCTCGTCCTGACGGGGTGCAGCAGCGACAGCGACGACGGCGGCGGCAAGGGCCGCAAGGACAAGGGGGCCGCTTCCGGCGGCTCGTCCGGAGCGGCCGACTCCGGCGGAACCGGGGACTCCGGCACCAAGGGCGGCAGCCTGGAGGGCAGTTGGGTCTCCCAGTCCGGTGGCAAGCCGGTCGGGCTCGTCATCAGCGGCGGCCGGGCCTCACTGATCGGCACCGGGCAGGTGTGCGACGGCACCGCGGGGAACGAGCGGGGCCAGCGGACGATCAAGCTGAAGTGCAGCGACGGCGGTACGGAACGCTCCGAGGGCCGTGTCGAGTCCGTGAGCAGTACGACCCTGAAGGTCCTCTGGGAGGGCCACGGCAAGGACGAGTTCGTGAAGGCCGAGGGCGGGAAGCTGCCCGAAGGGCTGCCGACGGCCGGTCTTCCGCAGGGCTGACGCGAGCGGGGTGAGCGGGTGAACGGCTAGCGGCTGCTGCCGTCTTTGCCGTTTTCAGCGCCTTTGGCGTCTTTGGTGTCTTTGGTGTCTTCGGCGTTTTCGGGTCGTGGGGCTTTCGGGTCCTGCGGCCCGTTCGGCTTTCCGGGTTCTCCGGGCTCTCCGGGCTCTCCGGGTTCGACGGGCTCCCGCTGGGTCGTGCGTACGCCGCTGTCGGTGCCGTCCACCAGCATCGGCGGGGGCGTGGTGGCCAGGGCGTCGGAGAGTTCGTCGAGGGCCTGGAGCAACAGCTTCGTGCCCCGGCGGACGACGCGGTCGGGGACGCCCTCGCCGTCCCAGGCGGCCAGGGCCTCGCGCACCGGGTCCCAGGCGGGTACGCGGCGTTCGCGCACGGCCTTCGCGCCCTGCGCCGTCGCGGTGCGCAGGGCCTGGGCGAAGCGGGCCGCGGCCGGGACCGGGGGCGCGCCGCGCTCCGGGAGGTGCGCCTCCATCAGCATGGCGACGCGGCCGATCTGCACCAGGGCGTGCTCGGCGTCCTGCGCGGCGGCGCGGGACAGGCCTCGGTGGCGCACGGGTTCCCGCTGGGCGCGCTCGGCCGCCTCCTGCCAGGCGACGCGGGCGTCGCGGGCGGCGAGCAGCGCCTCGCGGACGTCCGGGCAGGACTTGCCCGCCGGTTCGGCGTAGTGGCCGACGACGGCGGCGGCGTACCGGCCGTCCGCCGCCAGCCAGTCCGCGAGGCGGGTGCGAAGCCGCGGGGTCTCCCAGGCCGGGTAGAAGGCGTACGCGAGCATCGCGAGGGCGCCGCCGAGCAGCGTCAGGAAGACGCGCTCCGGGACCGTCTGCGTCCACTCCTCGCCGCCCATGCCGAGCAGGAACACGACGTACGCGGCGACGCAGGCCTGGGCGGCGAACTGGCCCGTGCGCATCAGCAGGTACATGAATCCGGCCGACGCGACGGCGAGGGCCGCGGAGAGGCAGGTGCCGGGGTGGGTGAGCTGGACCAGGCCCGTGGCCAGGGCCACGCCCACGAGGGTGCCCGCGAAGCGGGCGACCGCGCGGGAGTACGTCTGGGAGAAGTCCGGGCGCATCACCATGACCGAGGCCATGGGGGCCCAGTAGGCGTGACCGAGGGGGAGGTAGGTGCCCAGGGCGTAGCTCGCGGTGGTGACCGTGGTGACGCGGAGGGCGTGGCGGGTGACGGGGGAGTCGCGCTTGTGGAGCTCTGTGCGCATGGCCTTGGCGGCGGCGGGGACGAGGGCTGCCAGGCCGGGGCGGAGGAGGTTCTTGTCCGGTGCCTTGGTGGCACGGTTGCTCGGCACCTCGGGCTGTGCCCGCCCTTCCCCAAGCTCTCGGCTTCGCTCGAGCAGGGGATGCCCCACTCGCCCTGCGGGACGATTGCCCACAGCGGAAACGGAAGCTGCCGCGCGGCCGCCCGCTACTTCCACCACGTCCTTCAGCAGGGCTCCCAGGCGGGTCGCCGCTCTGTGGGGCGGGCCCTGGAGGATGGCGCCGGTGTCGGGGGTCTGGAAGGCGGCCACGGCCGGGGGCGGGAGGTGGACGGGGGTGCCGTGGCGGATGGCCCGGGCCGCGGCGTCGAGGATGTCGGCCGCCGCGGCGAGGAGTTCACGGGCGCGGGCGCGTTCGGGGCCCTCTTCGGGGACGCCCATCGCCGGGTCGGCAAGCGATGCGAGCACCGGGCGGATGCGTTCGGCGAGGCCGCGGGCGCCGTGGAGTTCGGCGGGCCGGGTGCGGGCCTGGCGCGGGGTGATCGTCGCCGCGTCGCGGGCCGCCATCAGCGGGACCGGGTCGAAGGGCGCCACCGGGTCGTGGCGCAGGCGCCGCGCGTAGTCGGCCTCGGCGGCCAGCGCGTCGGCGAGGGCGTCGCGGTGCGCGCCCCAGCGGCGCACCGGGAAGAGGACCACCAGGGCCGCCTGGACCAGGCCGCCCGCCACCATCATCGCCGCGTGGCCCGCGGCCGCCTCGATCGAGGTGGGGAGGGTGATCGTCACCAGCATGATCGCGACGTTGGACGTGGCGATGAGGCCGATCGTGGGGCCCGCCGCCCAGCTCAGGCCCGCGAGGCAGGTCCACAGGGCGAGCAGGGCCAGGAACAGGGGCTGGTGGGAGGCCGTCGCGTAGCCGAGGAAGGTGGAGACGGCGAGGCTCGTGCCGGAGGCGATGGCCAGTTCGGGGCGCGGGCGCCAGCTGCGCTGGAACGTGGCGATGGCCGCCTGGTACGCGCCGAACGCGGAGCTGGCCGCCACGGCGGGGCCGAACAGGGCGAGGCTCGCGCCGATGACGATGGCCAGGCCGGTGGCTCCGCGGAGGGCCACGAGGGGTTCCAGGCGGCGGCGCTCCACGGACAGGCCTGTGTGGGCCGTTTGTCTCAGGGCTCGCCACCAGGTCACTCCGTGATGGTACGCAGGGGTTTGGGGGTTTCTGTGCTGTGGCTCGGTGCGCGGCCGCTGTGGTGCGGGTCAAAGCGGATGAGGGTTGCGGCAGCGCTCCGCCCCTGTGCCCGCCCCTCCCCAAGCTCTCGGCTTCGCTCGAGCAGGGGATGCCCCACTCGCCCCCTGGGCGGACCAGCCGCCCACAGGGAGGGGGCGGGGCGGGCGCAGGGAGGGGGCGGGGCGGGCGCCCACAGGGAGGGGGGTCGTCAGGCGGGTTGTTCTGCTCGGGTTTCTCTTACTGCTGCCAAGTAGTCCGCGATTGCGTCTCGGTTGCGGGTCAGGCATTCGACGCGTTCCGTCATGCGGTCGCGTTCGTGCTCCAGGGTGGCGAGCATCTCCGGGGTCGCGTCCGGGAAGTGGATGGTCCGGGGCTTGTTCAGGCAGGGCAGGATCTGCTTGATGATGCGGGTGGGCAGCCCGGCCTCCAGGAGGCCGCGGATCTGCAGGACGCGGTCTACGTAGAACGGGTCGTAGTCGCGGTAGCCGTTGGGGGTCCGATCGGCGACGATCAGGCCCTGTTCCTCGTAGTAGCGCAGCAGTCTGCGGGACGTGCCGGTGCGTTCCGACAGTTCTCCGATGCGCATGTCAGTCCCTCTTGTTCGGAAGCCTCACACGTGCGTGAAGGTTAGCGGTCGACGCCGCGGCGGCGCCCTCGGCCCAGCCCGCGCCGTCGTGCACGCCCCGTACGCGGGTCGTGGTGGTCTCCGGGAACATCCGCTCCGTGCGGTCGGTGACGGAGACGTCCCGCGCCACGAGCACCGGGAGCAGCGCGCCGTCCCCGCCCTCGTGTGTGACGGGCGCGGCCGCGGCCTCAAGGCGGGCGCCGACGCGCTGGGCGTACGCCATCCAGAAGGCCTGGCGGAAGGTCTTGGTGCGGTTGCGGCCGCCCGCGCGCTGGTCGGCCTCCGCCCTGGTCATGGCCGCCGTGCCCTGGACCAGGAGGGAGGCGTACAGCAACTCGACGACGTCCAGGTCGGGTTCGAAGCCGACGACGGTGGTGAAGGCGAAGGCCTCGTTCCACACGGCGCGGCAGCGGTTCGCGGTGGCGACGGAGTCGAGGAGGATCGCCTTCGCGGTCTCGTACGGGGCGTCGACGCCGACGCGGCAGGCGGCGGGCGTGCCGGCGGCATGCGTGCGCGCGGCGAGCAGCGCCTCGTCGACGCTGTACCGGGCCATCAGCTCCTGCGCCTTCGCCGTCAGGGCCTCCGCCTCCTCGGGGTATCCGGTCGCCTCGGCCTTGGCGAGCAGGGCGCGGATCCGGGTGAGGGCGCGCGGCTCGTCGTGCGCGGGCGGGGTGTCCAGCGGGGTGCGGGCGCCCGGGGGCGGGCCGACCGGCTCGACGGGCGGCAGGCGGAGCAGGAGGCGGTAGAGCGTGAGGAGGGCGGTGGCGCGCGTGAAGCGGTCGGGGGCGCGCCACGGGGCGAGCGCGTCGAGTTCGGCGAGCTGCGCGGGCCAGCGGGCGGGCAGCTGGCCCGGAGCGTAGCGGCGGGTCTCGGCGCGGATCAGCTCGGCGGCGAGGCGTACGTGGTCCTCGTCGAGGTCGCGGCGCACGAGCCGGACCACGTCGGCGGGCTGCCAGCCGCGCTCCCAGGCGCGGCGCACGAACTCCTCGCCGCGGCGCGCCACTTCGGCGTCGGCCGATGGGGCGGCGGCGAGGAGGGAAGCGGCGGTGTCGAGGGCGTCGTCGACGAGGGCCTCGCGGGCGGGGCCGCGGCCGTCCCGGGCGGACGCGCGGCCGCGGCGCCTGCGGCCGTCCCGGCGCTTCGCTCCCCCGGCCTGCTGGTCGCCGTCGCCGGTTCCGGAGGTCCCGGAGGCCGCCGCGCCCGCGTACAGTGCTGCCGCGAACGCCTTGTCGATCACCGAGTCCATACCCCTAAGGGTAGGTCTGGCCCTACCTCCGATCCGCCCGCCAGGGGGCGTGAGGCGGCGGCCCCGGGACGGTTCGCTTGAGGCATGATCTTTGCTTCGCTCCGTTCTCGCTGGGCCGGGTTCCTCGGCGCCTTCGTCGCCCTCGCCCTGGGCGTCGCGCTGACCGCCGCGACGGGGGTGGGCCTCGCGGCGAGCACGGGCGGCGCGGAGCGGGAGCCTCGGCGGTTCGCCGGGTCGCCCGTCGTCGTGGCCGGGCAGGACACGCTGAGCGTGCCGGTGCGCCGGGGGCCCGGGACCGAGCGCGTCAGCAAGCGGCTCGCTCATCCACACCCTGTGGACAAGGATCTGCTCGCGACCCTGCGGCGGCTCGGCCCGGTGCGGGTCACCGGGGGGCCGGACGCCGTCGGCGTGACCGCGCCCGTCGGCGAGGTGCGGGCCGCCGTCGCCGCGTCGCGCACCGGGGCCCGCGTCCTGACCGGCGCCGACCGCGCCCGCGTCGACCCCGGCGCCGAGCGGGACGGGCGGGCGCTCGTGGCCGTGAACGCGTTCCTCGGCACGGCGGGCGGCGTCGCCGTGTTCGTGTCGGCGTTCGTGACCGCGTCCACGTTCGCGTTCGTGGTGGCGCTGCGCCGCCGGGAGCTGGGGCTGCTGCGGGCGGCGGGGGCGAGCCGCGGGCAGGTGCGGCGGTGGCTGCTCGGCGAGGCCCTGGTGGTCGGGGCCGCGGCGGCCGCCGCCGGTTGCGGACTCGGGGCCTGGGGCGCGCCGCACCTGGCACGGGCGCTGGTGGACGCGGAGGTCGCGCCGCCGTGGTTCACGGTGGCCAAGGGCCTGCGCTGGACCTGGTGGCCGTATCAACTCGCCTTCTGGACCGGGCTCCTGGTCGCCGTCGCCGGGGCCTGGAGCGCGGCGCGCCGCGCCGCCCGGGTCAGCCCCGTGGAGGCGCTGCGCGAGGCGTCGCTCGACACCGGCGTCATGCCGCGCGGCCGCCGCGTGATGGGCGCCGCGCTGCTCGCGGGGGCGCTCGGGCTGCTCGGCTGGACGCTCTGGTCGGAGCCTTCGGAGCTGCTCAAGCGCAAGACGTACACCACCCAGCCGATGATCCTGGCGACGGCGGTCGCCGCGCTCGCGCCGCTCCTCGTGCGGCACGTCGTGGCCCTCTTCCGCTGGCCCGTGCCCGCGCGGCCCGGCCGGGCCCGCCGCGCGGCCGCCCTCGCCCGGGTCGTCCGCGCCAACAGCGGCGCCGGGGTGCGCAGGACCGCCGCCGTCGCCGCGCCCGTCCTCGTCACCGTCGCGCTCGCGGGCTGTCTGTTCGGCTCGGCCGCGACGGTCGGCGCGGCGAAGGCGGCGGAGGCCCGGCAGCGCACCGCCGCCGACCTGGTCGTCACGGGCGCGGGCACCGGCTCGGGGCTGCGGCCCGTGGGCCCGGTGCCGGGCGCCACCGTCGCCGCGTCCGCGACCACCGCCGTGTTCGTACGCGAGGACGACGGATCGGCGGTCGTACGGTCCGAGGCGCGGGCGGTGGCCGACCCCGCGGCGTTCGCGGCGGTGACCCGGCTGCCGGTCGTGGCGGGCGACGTGCGCGACCTCGACGACCGGTCGATCGTCGTCGACGAGGAGTGGCAGCGGCACCGCGTCGGCGACCGGGTGGCCGTGTGGCTCGGCGACGGGCGGCGGGCCCGGCTGCGGATCGTGGCCGTCCTCGCGCGCGGCACCGGCGACAACGGCGCGTACGTGACCGCCCGGAACGCGCCGGCCGCGCCCGTGGACCGCCTCGACGTGCGGCTCCGCGCCGGGGCCGACCGCGCCGCCGTGGCGCGGGCGCTGCGCGCGAGCGGCGGCGAGGTGCGGCCGGTCGACGACTGGCTCGCCGCCGCCTACCCGGGCATGCGGCAGCAGACCCGGCTCGGGCTGCTGATGCTGCTCGCGCTCTGCCTCGCGTACGCGGCGATCTCGCTGGCCGGCACCCTGCTGATGACCGCGCCCGTCCGCGCGCCCGAGCTGCGGTCCCTGCGGCTCGTGGGCGCCACCCCCGGTCAGCTGCGGCTCGTCGCGGCCGGGGAGGCGGCGCTCGCGGTGGCGGTGGGGGCGGTGCTCGGGCTCGCGGTGACGGCGGTCGGGCTCGGCGGGCTCGCGCTGGCCCTTGCGCGGCTTTCGGTGCCGGGGCACGTGGTGGTTCCTTGGGCGGTGATGGGCCTGTGCGCGGGGGTGTGCGGGGTGGTGGCCGTCGTGGCGGGGGCGTGGCGGGTGCCGCGGGCCCATCGGGCCTCGGACGGCTGAGGCCCTGCGGGACGATGGCCCGCGGCGAACGGACTCAAGAGTCGCCGCCCTCGTCGATCAGGCGGCGGACCTCTCGGTCGACGAGGCCCAGGCGGGCCTCCGCCACCAGCGGGACCGCGCGGCGCTGGCGTCGGGCCTCGTGCAGGTCGATGTCGACCGTGACCAGGCCCGGCTCCCACTTGGGGGCCTGCGCGACCACCGTGCCGCGCGGGTCGACGACCCGCGAACCGCCCCAGAACGTGGCCCCGTTCTCGTTCCCGACGCGGTTCACGAACACCACCCAGCACTGGAGCATGCGGGCCGTGTACGACAGCAGGGTGTCCCAGTACAGGCCCGTGTCCATCGCCTCCGGGTCGAGGCTCGCCGCGCTGTTGGTGGGGATGACGATGACCTCGGCGCCGTCCTGCACCGCGAGCCAAGGAAGCACCGGCTGCCAGGCGTCGTTGCAGATCAGGGTGGCCGCGCGGCCGTGCCCGCCGGGCAGGTCGTAGGCGCGCAGGTGCTGGCCGGGGCTGACGTGCTTGCGCTCCTCCCAGGCCAGGTAGTTCGGCAGGTACAGCTTGCGGTGCGCGTGCCGCAGGGCGCCCGCCGCGTAGTAGCCCGACGTGTTGTACGCGCGCAGGCTGGTGTGCTCGTGCAGGCCGACCAGGACGTCGGGGCCGAGCAGGGACAGGCCGAGCAGGCGCGGGTCGTCGGCGGGCAGCGAGGTGTCCCGCTTCAGGGCGCCCAGGTGGTAGCCGTGCAGGCTCAGCTCGGGGAACACCACGAGGTCGGCGGACTGGGCCCGCGCCTGGGCCACGCACTCGCGGGCGACCTCCAGGTTCTCGTCCACCGCGCCGAGCACGCAGTCGGTCTGGGCCAGGGCGACGCGCATGGCACCGAGCGTGGCAGGGGTGCGCGGGGGCGGCATGCGGGGTGGGCCATGCGAGGTCCTGCCGGACGGCGCCCCAGGTCCGGGGCCCGATTGTCAGTGGCGGGTGCGATCGTCGAGTCGTGGAAGCTGAACGGTGGGCCATCGCGGAGGACGGGCCGGGGGTGCTCGTGGCACCGCTGGGGGACGACGGGCTGCCCGTCGGGCCCGTCGTGCGCGAGGGCGATCTCGTCGACGCGGTGCGGCGGCGGGCCGGGGTGGGCCGGTGGGTGTGGCGCTCCACCGCGGGCGTCTATCCCCGGCTGCTCGCGGCGGGCGTCCGCGTCGAGCGGTGCTACGACGTGGAGATCGCCGAGGCCCTGCTGCTCGCGCACGAGGGGCGGCTCGGCGAGCCCCGTTCGGCGGCGGCCGCCTGGGCGCGCATGGAGCGAAGACCCGTGCCCCCGGACCCGCCGCCCCGCGCCGCGGTGCCCGGCGCGCAGGACTCGCTGTTCGAGCCGTCGGCGGCGGCCCCGCTGCCCTTCGACGCCCTCCTGGAGGTGTACGCGGAGCAGCTGAGGCGGCATGGGGCGACCGCGCACCCGGGGCGGATGCGGCTGCTCACCGCCGCCGAGTCGGCGGGCATGCTCGTGGCCGCCGAGATGAACGGGGCGGGGCTGCCGTGGCGCGCGGACGTCCACCGCGACGTCCTCACCGAGCTGCTCGGCGAGCGGTACGGCGGCGGTGGCGAGCCCCGGCGCCTGGCCGAGCTGGCCGACGAGGTGTCGGCGGCGTTCGGGCACCGGGTGCGCCCCGACCTGCCCGCCGACGTGATCAAGGCGTTCGCGCGGGCGGGCGTCAAGGTCCGCTCGACCCGGCGCTGGGAGCTGGAGGAGCTCGACCACCCCGCCGTGCGCCCGCTCCTGGAGTACAAGTCGCTGTACCGCGTGTGGACCGCGCACGGCTGGTCCTGGCTCCAGGACTGGGTGCGCGACGGCCGCTTCCGGCCGGAGTACACCCCGGGCGGCACCGTCACCGGCCGCTGGACCACGAACGGCGGCGGCGCCCTGCAGATCCCCAAGGTCATCCGCCGCGCGGTGGTCGCGGACCCGGGCTGGCGGCTCGTCGTCGCCGACGCGGACCAGCTGGAGCCGCGCGTCCTGGCCGCCATCTCGCGCGACCGGGGCCTGATGGACGTCGCGGGCAGCCCCGACGACCTGTACACGCGCCTGTCGGACCGCGCGTTCTCCGGCGACCGCGAGCACGCCAAACTGGCGCTGCTCGGCGCGGTCTACGGCCAGACGTCGGGCGACGGCCTGAAGAACCTGGCGGCGCTGCGCCGCCGCTTCCCGCAGGCCGTCGCGTACGTCGACGACGCGGCGCGCGCGGGCGAGGAGGGCCGGCTCGTCCGGACCTGGCTCGGCCGGACCAGCCCGCCCGCCGCGGGCTCCGGCGAGGACGCCCTCGGCGAAGCGGGCCTGCCGCAGGAGGACGCCGCCGAGCCCGACGACGCCCCGCGCGAGGACGCGTTCACCCCCGGGTACGCCTCGACCAACGCCCGCGCGCGCGGCCGCTTCACGCGGAACTTCGTGGTGCAGGGCAGCGCCGCCGAATGGGCCCTGCTCATGCTCGCCGCGCTGCGCCGGGCCACCGCCCACCTCCGCGCCGAGCTGGTCTTCTTCCAGCACGACGAGGTGATCGTGCACTGCCCGGCCGAGGAGGCGGAGGAGGTCGCGGCCGCGGTGCGCGAGGCCGGGGACCTGGCGGGCCGGATCGCGTTCGGCGAGACCCCGGTGCGGTTTCCGTTCACCACGGCGGTCGTACGGTGCTATGCCGATGCCAAGTGAGGGGTGCGGCGCGCCTCAGACCGGGCCTTCTTCGCGCTGCGCGCTCGTCCTCAAGCGCCGGACGGGCTTGCTGCCCCGCCCGTGAGCTCTCGCAGCTCCGCCACCACCTTCGGGCTCGCCCCGTCCAGGGACTCCAGGGCGGTGAGGGCCGACCGCCACTGCGCGTGGGCCTCCTGGGTTCGGCCCCGGGCGTGCAGGAGCAGGCCGTGCTGGTGGCGGGCCAGGCCCGTCATGTGGGTGTCGCCGCGGTGCGCGGCGCGCTCCAGGAGGAGGGCGCAGGCGCGGTCCGCGTCGGCGGTGCGGCCCAGGGCGCGCAGGGCGCGGACCAGGCCGAGGCGGGTGTGGGACTCGCCGTGCCAGTCCTCGTACTCGCCGTGGACGCGCAGGCTGACCTCGAAGTGGCCGAGGGCGGCGGCCGGTTCGCCGAGGGTGAGCCGGGCGTAGCCGATGTTGCAGTGCGCGGACTGGCGGACGACGGCGTGGCCGATGCGCTCGCCGATGGCGAGGCTGCGCTCGTGGTGGACGATGGCGAGACGGGCGTCGCTGTGCTCGTAGAGGTTGCCGAGGTGGCTGAACGTGATGGCCTCGCTGAGCGGGTCGTCCAGGGACCGGGCCAGATCCAGGGCCCGGGTCAGGGCGTCCACGGCCTCGGCGCGGCGGCCGAGGCCGTCGAGCAGCAGGCCCCGGTGGTTCAGGCCGCGGCGCACGCAGGACGCGCGGCCGATGGCGTGCCACAGGGCGAGCGCCTCGTCGTTCAGGGCCAGGGCCTCGCCCGCGCGGCCCGTCATGAAGCGGTGGCCCGCGAGGTCGGTGAGCGCCTGGGCCGTCACGGCCGGGTCGCCGTGCAGCCGCGCGGTGTCCACGGCGATCGCGGCGAGGGTGCCCAACTCGGTGAGGCGGCCGCGGCGTTGCAGATACGGGAAGAGGTGGCGCACCAGGGCGGGGACGAGCCCGGTGGTGTCGCCGGGGTGCCGTTCGGCCAGCGCGACGATGTTGTCCAGCTCCTCGTCGGCCCAGGCGAAGGCCGCGTCCAAGGAGCCGAAGCCGTCGCGGGAGGGGGCGTCGGGGGCGGGCGCGGGCACGGCGAGGCGGTCCTCGCGGTCCCGGCCGTCCGGAGCGATCGCGAGCAGCGCCGCGCGGGCGGTGTCGCCGTACCAGCGCAGGGCCGTCTCGCCGACGGTCCCGGCGTCCGCGCCGACGGCCTTCCGGTGGGCGCGGGCGAAGTCCCGTACGAGGTCGTGCGGGGCGTAGCGGCCGTACGCCGTCTCTTCGAGGAGGGCGACGTCGACGAGGCGGTCCAGGGCGGCCTGGGCGCGGCAGCGCGGCGCGGGCAGCAGCCGGGCCAGCAGCGGCCCGCCGTAGGCGGGCAGGTCGAGCGCGCCGATGACGCCGAGGGCGCGGGCGGCGTCCCGGTCGCTCTCGCGGTCGGAGGTGCGCAGCGCCTCCAGGGCGACGTCGAGGGAGCGCCGCACGCTCAAGTCGTCGTACTCCAGGTGCCGGAGGCGGCCCTCGCAGTCCGTCAGGAGGCCCGCGAGGGCGTCCGGGGTGAGGGCGCGGCGGGCGGCGAGCCGGGCCGCGACGATGCGCAGCGCGAGCGGGAGGCGGCCCGTGAGCCGCACCAGCGGGTGGCCCGCGCCGAGGTCGTCCCGGCCCGACGCGGCGCGCAGGAGCGCCGTGCTGGCGTCGGCGGACAGCGGCGGCAGCGGGAAGCGGGCGGCGCCGTCGAGGGCGGTGAGCGGGGAGCGGCTGGTCACGAGGGTGCCGCAGCCGGGCCCTCCGGGCAGCAGCGGCCGCACCTGCGCGGCGCTCGCGGCCCCGTCGAGGACGAGCAGCGTACGGGTGGGCGCGAGGAGCGAGCGCAGCAACGCGGCCGCCGCGTCCGGGTCTTCGGGCGCGTGCCGGGCCTCGGCGCCCAGGTCGCGCAGGAGTGCGGCGAGGGCCTGCCCCGGCGTGAGCGGGGCGACGCCCGGGGTGGCGCCGTGCAGGTTGACGTAGAGCTGGCCGTCGGGGAAGTGCTCCCGAAGGCCGTGCGCGACGTGCAGCGCGAGCGCGCTCTTGCCCACGCCCGCCATGCCCGAGACGACGACCACGGTCGGTCCGCCCTCGCCGCCGCCCGTGAGCCGTCCGCGCAGCTCACGGGCCGTGTCCTCGCGGCCGGTGAAGTGCGAGGGCGCGGGCGGGAGCTGGGCGGGCCGGGGCGCGCGGCCGGGCGGGGACGTGGTGGGGCGGCCGCCCGCGAGGACGGCACGGGTCGGCTGCGCGGCCGGGGGTGCGGCGGCGGCGTGGGGCTCGGGGCCGCTGAGGATCTCCCGGTGGGCCGCGCGCACGCCGTCGCCCGGCTCGACGCCCAGCTCCTCGACCAGCCTGCGGCGGAGCGCGCGGTGCACGGCCAGGGCCTCGGCCTGGCGGCCGGTGCGGTGCAGGAGGAGCATCAGCTGGCGGTGGAACGACTCGCGGAGCGGGTGCTCGGTGACGAGCGACGTCAACTCCGGTACGAGCGCCGCCAGTTCCGCCCCCTGTCCGGGGGCGCGCTCCAGGGCCGCGTCGTAGCGCCACTCCAGGAGGAGCAGGCGGGCCTCCTCCAGGCGCTGCACCAGGGCGTCACCCGCGGTGGTCGTGGCCAGGCCGGAGAGCGGGGCGCCGCGCCACAGGCGGAGGGCGGCGACGGCGGCGCGTTCGGCGGCGTCCCAGTCGCGGGCGGCGTGCGCGGCGCGGGCCCCGGCGGCGTGCCGTTCGAAGACGCGGACGTCGAGTTCGCCGTCGGCCACGCGCAGCCGGTAGCCCGGTGGTACGGCGTGCAGCCGGGCGGGGTCGTCGAGGAGGCGGCGCAGGCGGGTGACGTGGTTCTGGAGCGAGGCGTGGGCCGAGGCGGGCGGTTCCGCGCCCCACAGCGCCTCCTTGAGCGCGTCGGCGGAGACCACGCGGCCCGGTTCCAGGAGCAGGGCGGTCAGCAGGGCGCGGGCCTTGGGGCTGCGGAGCGGGTGGGGTTCGCCTTCGGCGTCGTACACGGCGGGCACGCCGAGGAGCCCGAACCGCAGTCCGCCTGCCATGCGTGCCCTACTCCCCCAGTGCCCGCAGCCCCCGTTGGCTGTCGCGGCCACGCCAAAACGGGGGCCGTTGGGCCCATGTTAGCCATCTGTTGGCGCGGCCTGATCTGATCCCTGCATCGGACCTGGCCCCGCCGGTGCATGCGCTTGGCGCGTGGCTCGGGGGAGTGTCGCCGCCGCGGCCGGGTCCGCCCAAACCTCCGCCGCCCCCGGCCCCCGGCGGCCGGGGCCGAGCCCCCACGGCCCCTGAGCGGCCGGGCCTCCCTCCCCTCTCCCGGATCGTCGGCTCCGCCTCAAACCCCGCGCTGACGCGCTTGTCCTCAAACGCCGGACGGGCTGGATCTCATCGGCCGGGGCCTAGGTGATGGGGAGGTCGAGGGTGAAGGTCGTGCCGTGGCCGGGGAGGCTTCGGGCCGTGACCGTGCCGCCGTGCGCCTGCACGAGGTTCCGTACGATCGCGAGCCCGAGCCCGCTCCCTCCCGTGGCCCGCGTACGCGACTTGTCCGCCCGCCAGAACCGGTCGAAGACGTGCGGGAGATCCGCGGCGGCGATCCCCGTCCCCGTGTCGGCGACCTCGATGGCCACCCGCCCCGAGACGACGCGGGAGGTGACCGTGACGCTGCCCCCGGCGGGCGTGTGCCGGACCGCGTTGGAGACGAGGTTCCCGATGGCCTGCCGCAGCCGCAGCGGGTCGGCGGTCAGCCACGGGTCGCCCTCCGCGCGGGCGGAGAGCCGTACGCCCGCCGCGTCGGCCCGCGCCTGGTGCGCGGCCACGACCTGCTCGGCGAGGTCGGCCGCGCACGCGGGCTCCCGGTGCAGCCGCAGCGTCCCGGCGTCGGCGGCGGCGAGGTCCTGGAGGTCGTTCACGATGTGCTGGAGGAGCAGCGCCTCCTCCAGGAGCGAGGTGACCAGCTCGGGATCGGTGGCGACGACACCGTCCTCGGCGGCCTCCAGCCACCCCCGGATGTTCGAAAGGGGCGTACGCAGCTCGTGCGCGACGTCGCTGACCATGGCCTTGCGCTGCTCCTCCAGGGCCTTGCGGTGCGCGGCCATGTCGTTGAAGGCGGCGGCGAGCTGGCTGATCTCGCCCGCCGAGCGCGCGGGCACCGGCTCGGTGGCCTCGCCGGTCTTCATGCGCTGCGTGGCCGTGGTGAGCGCCCGCAGCGGCCGGGTGAGGCGGGTGGCGGCGAACGCGGTGACGGCGACGGTCAGGGCGAGCACGGCCGCGGCGAGCCCGACGAGCCGCGCGGTGTTGGCGCCGGAGAGCCGGAAGCCGCTCTCGGAGGGGCGGCTGCCGTCCGGGCTGGTGATGAAGAGCAGCGCGGGCGAGGAGACGTACGGGCCGAGCTGCTCGCGGCGCGCGCTGTCCACGCAGTTGGCGGCGAGCGCCTCGACGGGGTCGGCGGCCGCGGCGGGGCCGGTGACCGACGGCGCGGGGGACGCCACCACGTCCCCGCCGGGCGCGGGCGCCTTGGTGCCCCCCTCCCGCGGCGGCTGCGAAACGCCGCCGGGAGGCGAGACCGCGTACAGCCACGGGGAGCCGCCGCGCGACATGGTCAGGCCCAGCTTCACGGGCTTGGTGCCCTTGCGGCGCATGCACGCGCCGGCCAGCTCGCTGACCTTTTCGAGCGCCTTGCGCTCGGTCTTCGTCGGCTCGTTCAGGGCGATGGCCCCGCACCGGTAGTCGATGACCTCGTCGCTGTCGCCCGCCGTCTCCAGGTACGTGCGTCCGCTCGGCCCCTCCACGCTCTTGGCGGACACGCCGGTGTCCTGGGCGCAGCCGACGAACTTCTCCGCCATCGCCCGCAGGCGCGCCCGCTCCTCGGCGGGCAGCCGGAACGGCCCCACGGCGCGCGGGTCGATGCGGTCCACGGCACCGGCGCCCTTGCCGGTGCCGGTGCCGAGGGCCCGGCCCGCGCCGAGGCCGATCGCCGTGTCGTCGTCGCGCCCCGCGGCGAGGGTGGAGTCCACGGCCAGCGGGTCGACGACCGCCGACGCCCGCGCGGGCAGCCGGGAGCCGGCCGCCGCGCCCTTCTCGCCCGCCGCCGAGTCGGCGATGACCTCGCGGTCCTGGGTGGTCAGGGCGATGCGCCGGCCGGTCTCCGCGGAGAGCTCGCGGACCGTGCGGTCGGCGCCGCGCCAGTTGGGCGTGCCCGCGGCGAGGCCGAGGAGCCGGTCGTAGATCCGCGCGTCGTCGGCGAGCACCTGCCCCTGCTCCTGCCGGATGGCCCCGGACGTGGTCTGCGCGGCGAGCCAGGCGGTGGCGGCGATGGACAGCACGGACACGAGCACGGACACCGCGAGCAGCCGGGTGAGGAGGCTCTTGCGCACGGGTATCCGGGTGCGGACCGGGGCCTCACCGGTCCGGGCCTCACCGGTCCGGGCCTCACCGGTCCGGGCGTCCCCGGTCAGGGCGTCCCCGGTCAGGGCGTCCCCGGTCAGGGCGTCCCCGGCCGGGCCCCCGCCCGCCGGCGGCCGTTCGCCGCGCCGCCAGGCCTTACGCCCCACGACGGCCCGCCGCCCCGCCCGCGGCCGCGCCCGGATCCCGGTACGCGACCAGCTTGTACCCCACCCCGAAGACCGTGACGAGCCGCTGCGGCGTGCGCGGATTGTCCTCGATCTTCTTGCGCAGATTCAGTACGTGCACGTCCACGGTGCGGACCGATATGTACCCCGACGAGCCGTGGATCCGGTCGAGCAGCTGTGGGCGCGTGAACACCCGCTCCGGCTCCGCCGCCATCGCGGCGAGCAGCTCGAACTCGCCCGGGGTGCACTCCACCCGCTGCCCGTCCACGGTCACCTCGTGCCGCAGCGCGTCCACGACGAGGCCGCCCGCGCGCAGCACCATCGGGTCCGCCTCGGGCGGCGGCCGGTGCGCGGCCCCGCTGGCCCGGCGCAGCAGGGTGCGGACGCGGGCCATCAGCTCGCGGGGGCTGTACGGCTTGGTGAGGTAGTCGTCGGCGCCCAGGTCGAGGCCGAGCAGCAGGTCGTCCTCCGTGGAGCGGGCGGTGAGCATGAGGATGGGCAGCGTGCCGGTGCCGCGCCCGGGCCCCTGCGTTCCGGGCGCCGGGTCCGACCGCAGCACGCGGGTCACGCCGAGCCCGTCGATCTCCGGCATCATCACGTCGAGGATCAGCAGGTCGGGGTCGTGCAGCCGGACCCGCTCCAGCGCGGTGCGCCCGTCGTGGGCCACGCCGACGGTGTGCCCCTCGCGCTCCAGATAGCGGCGGATGAGGTCGGCCTGCTTCTCGTCGTCCTCCGCGACCAGGACAAATGCGCACATGCGCCCGAGCATAGGCGGCGGCCGCCCGATTCCGGTCGCCGCGTCCGCGCCCTGACAGGATCCTCATAACCCGCGGACGGGCGATACGCACCCTTCGTACGCGCCCTTCGTACGAACCTTTCGTACGAAGGCTTCGACAGCGCGGTACGCGCCTCTCAGCCGTGCGGTACGACGACGACCTGGACGTCGTCCTCGTAGATCACCCGCCCGGGATCGGCGGACCGCACCTCCCGGCACGGCACGCCGTGCGCGGCGAGCAGCTCCAGATAGCCGGGGACCCGCTCGATGAGGTGGGTGGCGGTGGCCTTGAACCAGGAGACGGCGCCGGGGTACCGCTCGGGGTCGTAGAAGGACGCGTCGGGCGTCGTGTACGCGGCGTCGTACCAGTCGTTGCCCGCGCGCCAGAAGCGCTGCTGCGCCGCGGTCAGCCGCCCGTCCCTGGCGAGCCCGTTGGCCAGGGCGAACACGCCCGGGAAGTGGCCGCGTTCGTGACGCCGGGGCGACTCGAAGCGTACGTACGCGCACGTCTCTTCAGAGTTCACCGCCGCATCCTCGCACCGCCGCGAGCGCGGTCCGTGCGGCGGCCGCCCAGTGCGGGGCCCCGGCGCGTTCGGCGACGGCGAGGGCGGCCCGGTAGTGGGCGGCGGCGGGCCGCCCCAGGGCCACGGCCAGGTCCCCGAGCTCCTGGGCGACGGGCCCGAGCGCGACGAGGCCGCTGCCCGCGCCCGCCAGCTCGTCCTCGGCGGGCAGCAGCAGCCGGTACGCGTCCGCCATGGCCGCCGTGTCCCCCGAGCGCGCGGCGGCACGGGCCCGCAGACAGAGCCGTACGTCGAGGAGCTGCCCCGACTCGGGCACGTCGGCGTCGGCCGTCGCGCCCAGGCACGCCAGGGCGAGGCGCAGCAGCCCGTCCTCCGGCATACCGCTCATCCCGCTGCCGCGCAGCCGCGCCGCGGCGCTCCGGTACGCGGCCTCCGCCTCGTCGGCGCGCCCGGCGACGGCGGCGCGCAGCGCGGCGTACCAGGACGTGAACACGCCCACGAGCGGCAGCCCGTACCGCTCGGCGAGCCGGTCCGCGGCGGCCGCCGCGGCGTCGGCGCGGACGAAGTCGGCGCGGGCGCTGTGGGCCTGGATCAGCATGAGGTGGCCGAGGACCTCGAAGCCGACGAGCCCGTGGCGGGCGGCGAGGGCGACCAGCTCCGCGCCGACGCGGGCGCGCTCGGGGGCGTGTCCGGGGCGCTGGAAGGTGTGCAGGAAGCGGCCGTTGAGCGCGTACGCGAGCAACGCGGCGTCCTGGTCGGGGTGTTCGTCCCCGGCCTCGGCGGCGAGCTCCCGCGCGAGGGCCTCCGCCGCGCGGGCCGCGTCGGCGCCCGCGCCCGTGGTGTCCCCGCGGGTCTCCATGGCGACGCCCGCCAGGAGGCGGCAGCGGGTGGTCCGGCGGGCCCGCGTCCCGTCGTCGGGCAGCGCGCCGAGGGCGTGCCGGGCGGCGGCCACGACGCGCCGGGACAGCTCCTCGTCGTCGTTGCGGGCCCAGATGCCGGGCACATCGAAGGCGCCGATGACGCGGGCCGTGAGCTCCGGGTCGCCGGCGGCCTCGGCGGCGTCCAGCGCCTCCGCCCGGTACCGCCGGGCCGCGGCGAGACCGCCGGTGACGGCGAGGCCGCGGACGAGGCCCATGAGCAGGGTGAGGCGTGCGGCGGGGTCCCGCTCCGGCGCGCCGCGGTCGTACGCGTCGAGGGCCGCGCCCCACAGCCGCCGGGCCCGGTGCGGCGCCCCCGCGGCCTCGGCGCGGCGGGCGGCGCGGCTCGCGTGGGTGACGGCGCGGGCGGCCGTCGCGCGCGTGCCCGCGCTGACGTAGTGGTGGGCGAGGGCGTCGGAAGCCTCGGGCCGCAGCCGCTCCAGGGTCTCGGCGACCGCCGTGTGCAGCCGGGCGCGGCGCGGCCGCGACAGGTCGTCGTACACCGTCTCGTGGACCAGCGCGTGCGCGAACCTCACCTGTTCGGCGGCGAGCCGTCCCTCGTCGGGCGCGACGAGGAACCCGGCCGCGGTCGCCGCCTCCACCGCGTCCAGGACGACCTCCTCGGCACCGGCGAGGGCGCACAGCACGTCCAGGTCGGCCTCCGCCCCGACGACGGCGGCGAGCCGCAGCACCGTGCGCGCCTCCGGCCCGAGGGTGCCGAGGCGGGCGCGCACGAGGTCCCGTACGCCGACGGGGACCCGGGACAGGGCCGCGGCGCCGTCGGCGGCGTACAGGCGGGCGAGTTCGCGCACGAAGAAGGGGTTGCCGCCGCTGCGGCGGCGCACGGCGCGGGCGGTCGCGGCGTCGACGTCCCGCCCGGAGACAGCCGCCACCAGGTCCCGTACGGGGCCTTCGGCGAGCCCGGCCACGCGCACCCGCACCGGCTCGGCCCGCGCCGCGCGCCCCAGGAACGCGGCGAGCACGGGCGGGACTTCGGTGTCGCGGTACGTGCCGACGACGAGCACGGGCGCCGCGGGCGGCGCCGCCGCGAGCCCGGCGAGCAGGTCGAGGGACTCCTCGTCGGCCCAGTGCAGATCGTCGAGGACGAGCAGCAGCGGCCGCCCGCGCGCGGCGAGGGAGGCAAGCCGCTCGCCCACCCACCGGCGCCGCCGCAGCCGCCGCGCGGCCGGGTCACCGCCGCCGGGCCCGTCCGGGACAGCAGTCAACTCCCCCACGGGCATGCCGAGTTCCCCCAGGGCCTCCGCCCAGGGCCACCCGGCAGGGACGGCCTCGCCCTCCGGCACCCGCCCCCAGGCCGCCGTCCAGGCCGCCGCGCCCAGGCGGTCCGTGAGGTCCCGGGCCAGAGCGGTCTTGCCCGCGCCCGCCTCGCCGGAGAGCAGGGCGAGGGTGAACCGGCCGGTGCGCGCGGCGGTGTGCGCGGCGGCTTCGAGAGCGGCGGTCTCGGCGGCCCGGCCGAGCAGGGCGGCCGCGTCCCGCGCGGCGAGGGCGGTCGTGTCCCGCGCGGCCGCGTCGCTCGGGTCGGGTGCGGCGGGGGCCGCCGTGTCCCGTAGGCCGGGGGCAGCCGTTTCCCGTACGGCGGGCACCGTCTGCGCCAGGATCTCCGCCTCCAGGCGCCGCAGCCCCTCGCCCGGGTCCACGCCCAGCTCCCCGGCGAGCGTCGCGCGCGCCCGGCGCAGCGCGGCGAGGGCGTCCCCCTGGCGCCCCGCCCGGTACAGCGCGAGGGCGAGGAGGCCCCACGCCTCCTCCCGCCAGGGGTGGGCCGCGGCGTGGGACTCCAGGTCCAGGGCCGCCTCCGCGGCCCGGCCGAGGGCGAGGGCGAGGCGGGCGCGGCGCTCCACGGCGAGCAGGCGCAGGCCGTCCAGGCGGGCCACCTCGGCGCGGGCCCAGTCGGCGTCGGCCCACTCGGCGTAGGCGGGGCCGCGCCACAGGGCGAGCGCCCCGTCCAGGGCGGCGAGCGCCTCCCCCGGCACCGGGCCGCCGCCGTCGAGGAGCAGGCCCGCGTCCCGTACGGCCGTCTCGAACCGCCAGGCGTCCACCGCGTCCGGCGCGGCGAGGAGCGCGTAGCCGGGCCCGGCCGTCACCAGGAGGCGGGCGGGCGCCCGCCGGGCCCGCCCGGGTTCGACGGCCTTGCGCAGCGCCCCCACGAACGTGCGGATCGTGCCGACGGCGGTCGGCGGCGGCTCGTCCCACAGGTCGTCGACGAGCCAGCTCACGGGGACCGTCCTGCGCCGGGCGACGAGCAGCCGGGCGAGCACGGCACGGTGCCGCGGCCCCTTCAGGTCGAGGGCGCGCCCCTGGTCGTCGCGGGCGCCGAGCGGCCCGAGCACCTGGAAGTCCACCGGCCCCGGCACCGCCTCCGACGTCGCTCTTTCCTCCTCCGGCACCCCCTCAACGTACCCGCGGGGGCCCGGCCGCTCAGCGCACGCTGATCCACCGCTGATTCGCGCCCCGCACGCTGGCCGCATGAACCCCAGCACGCACAGCGCGTCCACCGCACCCCGCATCGAGGGCTTCGCCCAGCACCGCGTCCCCGTCGCCGACGGCGTCCACCTGAACGCGGCCGTCGGCGGCGATCCGGCCGCTGCGCCCGTCGTCCTGCTGCACGGCTTCCCGCAGACCCACCTCATGTGGCGGCACGTGGCGGCCGATCTCGCGGCCGACCACGCCGTCATCGTCCCGGACCTGCGCGGCTACGGCGCCAGCGACAAACCGGCCGAGGCCGCAGACGGACAGACGTACGCGAAGCGGACCATGGCGGCGGACGTCGTGGCCCTGGCCCGAGCGCTCGGGCACGAGCGGTTCGCGCTCGCGGGCCACGACCGGGGCGCCCTCGTGGCGATCCGGGCGGGACTCGACCACCCGGACGCGGTCACCCACCTCGCGTCCCTCGACGTGGTGCCGACGCTCGACATGTGGGACGTGCTGCGCGGCACGAGCGCGGCCGTCGGCTTCCACCTGTACCTGATGGCGCAGCCGCCCGGGCTCCCGGAGCGGATGATCGCGGCCGACCCGGACGGCTTCTTCGGGCACTTCCTCGACCTGTGGGCCAAGGCCCCGGGCGCGCTCCCCGCCGACGTGCGGGCCGCGTACCTGACGGCGTGCCGGGCGGCCGTCCCCTCCATCGTGGCCGACTTCCGGGCGTCGTCCTTCGCGGACGTCGAGCACGACACGGCCGACCGCGTCGCCGGACGGCGGCTGCGCATGCCGGTGACGGTCCTCCAGCAGGACTGGGGCGCGGCGCTCGGCTTCGACGCGGCGGGCCTGTGGCGCGCGTGGGCGCCGGACCTCGACCACCGGACGGTGGACTGCGGCCACTTCATGGCGGAGGAGTCCCCGGCCACGGTCACGGAGGCGATCCGCGAGCTGCTGCGGCGCTGAGTCCGGCGTAGACGGCGATGCGTCCGGCGTGGGCGGCGATGCCGTCGGCCCGCGGCCCGAAGACCGGCCCACGGCCCGAAGAGGGGAGTTTTTACCACCGACTTCGGGCCATCCCGCCTTCGATAATGGCCGCCATGACCCCCATAGGCCCCACCGGCTTCCGCCGCTCCCTCACTCTCTGGCGCCTGTCGCTGCGCGCCTTCTGCCTGTCGCTGTGGCTGGGCTTCGTGTACGGCGCGCTCACCACCCGGCTCGGCCTGCGGCTGCTGCCCGGCACCGTGCGCGCCACCCGCGGGCTCGCGGACCGCCAGCGCGCGCTCGCCCTGGAGTGGTCGGGCGTCGAGATCCCCGTCGCGTACCCGCCGGCGGAGACGGCCGCGGACCTGCGCGCACAGCTCCTTGACCGGGGCAGCCAGGTCCGCCGGGACTGGCGCTGGGTCGCCGTCGACCCGTACGTCGGCGGGGCGCTGGCCTTCGTGCCGACGCTGTGCCTGCTCAGCGGGGTGTGGGGGCTGCTCACCGCCGTGTTCGGACCGCGGCTCTCCGACGACTGGGGCAGCGTCTGGTACCTCTTCATCCCCGTCTACGACACGGCGACGGCGGGCCTCGCGGGCGTGCTCGCCGCGCTCGCCTTCCCGCTGGCCCTGTTCTGGGCGGGCCCGCGCGTCGTGCGCCAGCACGCCCGCTATCTGCGCGTCATGCTCGCGCCCGACGAGGCGGCGCTGCTCGCGGCCCGCGTCGAGCACCTGCGGACGACCCGCTCCGACGCCGCCGACACCCAGCTGGCCGAGATCCGCCGCATCGAGCGGGACCTCCACGACGGCGCGCAGGCCCGCCTCGTCGCGATGGGCATGACCCTCGACGCCGCCGAACACCTCCTGGAGTCCAACCCCGACGCCGTGCGCGACCTGCTCGTGGAGGCCCGGCAGTCCTCCACGGCCGCCCTCAAGGAGCTGCGCGACCTGGTCAAGGGCATCCACCCGCCGGTCCTCGCCGACCGCGGCCTCGCGGATGCCGTACGCTCCCTGGCGATGATCAGCCCGCTGCGGACCGAGGTGGCCGTCGACCTGACGGCCCGCCCCGAACCCTCGGTCGAGTCCGCCGTCTACTTCGCGGTCTCCGAGCTGCTCACCAACGCCGCCAAGCACGGCGGTGCCGAGCGCGCCTGGATCGACCTGCGGTACGAGGACGGCTCCCTGCGGGTCACGGTCACCGACGACGGCCACGGCGGCGCGGACGCCGCCCTCGGCACAGGCCTGCGCGGCATCGAGCGCCGCCTCGCCCACTTCGACGGCGTCCTCGCCATCAGCAGCCCCGTCGGCGGCCCCACCCTGATGACCCTGGAGGTCCCGTGCGCGTTGTCCTCGCCGAAGACCACTTCCTGCTGAGGGACGGCGTCACCCGCCTCCTGCGGGCCTTCGGCCACGAGGTCGTCGCCGCCGTCGACAACGGCCCCGGCCTGCTCGACGCGCTCACCGGCCTGCGCCCCGACGTGGCGGTGGTGGACGTCCGCCTCCCGCCCACGTTCTCCGACGAGGGCCTGCGGGCCGCGGTCGCCGCCCGCACCGAGGTCCCGGGCCTGCCGGTACTGCTCCTGTCCCAGTACGTGGAGCCTTTGTACGCCCACGAGTTGCTGACGACGGGTTCGGAGGGCGTCGGCTACGTCCTGAAGGAACGGGTCTCCAACGGCGCCGAGTTCATCGCGACGATCGAGCGCGTCGCGGCCGGCGGCACGGCCCTGGACCCGGAGGTCGTCTCCAAGCTCGTCACGGGCAAGTCCCGCGACGAGCCCTTCGCCTCCCTCACCCCCCGCGAGCGCGAGGTCCTGGAGTGCCTGGCCCAGGGCCTCTCCAACGCGGGCTCGGCGGAAGCCCTGTTCATCACGGAGAAGGCCGTCGCCAAACACATCAGCAACATCTTCACCAAGCTGAACCTCCCCCCGTCGGAAACGGCCAACCGCCGGGTCCTGGCCGCCCTGGCCTACCTGAACCGCTGACGCCGCGCCCCGCGCGGGCCCGGGGCGCGACCGCGCGGGCGCGTGCCCTGGTTGCGGGGTCAATAACGTCCGAAACCGTGCCGTATCGGGATCACGGTGCCCGCTTCTAGGCTGGCTCGCGCACCCTCCCCGACGTATCAGCCCGACGTACCAGGAGGCCGACGTGGCAGCGTTATCCGAGGGCATCTACCTCATCAAGAACGAGGCGAGCGGGCTGTACGCGACCGTGCAGCCCGGGGCCGGGGCCAAGCAGAGCGCCAAGGTCGTCCTTGAGGAACTGCACGGCGAAGGCGCGGCGCGGCACGGCCAGCTGTGGCACGCGCGGCCGCACAGCGCGCGCGAGGGCGCGTGGACCCTGCGGAACGTGCACAGCACGTACCTGATGGACGTGATGGCGGGCCGCGGCCGCGCGGGCTCGGCGATCCAGCAGTGCGCGGCGGAGTCGCGCGACGACCTGCTGGCCTCGCAGCTGTGGCGCCCGCAGCAGGTCAGCGAGGACGTGTACGCGCTGACGAACGGCTACAGCGACAAGGTGCTCGCCGTGAAGGGCGAGAGCCACGAGGCGAACGCGACCCTGGAGCAGGCGGAGCCGCGGCAGGGCGAGGACCGCGGCACGCAGGCGTGGCGCCTGGAACGGGTGCCCGCGCGCGGCGAGCCGAAGGGCTTCGACGCGCTGACCGCGTCGGTCGTCTCCGGCTACGGCGGCGCCATCGGCGCCACCCTCAGCGGCCTGACGGGCCTCGCCAAGGGCGTCCTGGACGCGGGCGGCGGCGTCTTCGAGACGATGGCGAAGGTCGTCACCGACCCCAAGGCCCCCTATCTGCGCTTCGACGGCTTCCGCGGGGACGAGTTCATCCGCTTCTCCCAGCGCCACGGCATCGAGGCGGGCCCCAAGAAGATCAGCGAGCAGTTCACCCGGCCGCCCCGGGGCTTCCGCACCGACTACGAGGACGTCCTGCCCGCGCGCCGGGGCAGCGGCCACACCCACGCGGCCCTCATCCGCGACGAACTCCTGGAGTTCTCCGAGCGGTCGGCGAGCGACACGCCGCGCATCCTGCCGCGGGAGCTGCGCGAACGCCTTCCGGTGAAGGCGGCCACCATCGCCGACGCCAAGGGCGAGACGGTCGCGTTCTTCACCGGCGAGACGATCGTGGTCACCGACGGCTCCCTGCGCCCCACCGGTGAACTCCGCCTGCCGCACGCGCCGGACGCCTTCCGGACGGACCTCGACACGGCCACCGCCGTCTCCGTCGAGGACGAGATGCACTTCTTCCTCGTCAAGGGCGAGGAGTTCGTCATCGTGAGCGAGGGCAAGCTCGTGCAGGGCCCGGCCAAGCTGACGGACGCCTACTCCTTCCTCACCGGGGTGTGGATGTAGGCCCCGCGAGGGCGGCGCGGCGGGCACGCGGGCGGGCTACACCTCCTGCGGAGCCACCGTGGGCAGCGGCAGCGGCGGCGACATCGGGTACGCCGAGGGCGCGCCGCCCGCGTGCCGGGACTTCGGCAGCCACAGCGAGAGCACCGCGCTGACCCGGTCGAAGACGGGCTCGGCGGGCAGGGCCGCGGGCAGCAGCGGGCCCAGCAGGGACGGGCCCGCCAGCTCGTCGGCCCCGGCGGCGATCGTGTGCAGGCCGATCAGGCGGTGCTCGGGCTGATGCAGCAGCCAGGCGCCGCCGAGACCCCGGGCCCCGGCCTCGTCCCGCACGCGCGCCCAGACGCGGTCGAGGGCGGCCTCGGCGTCGCCCTCGTACCGGAACCGCTCGAAGCGGCTGACGCGGTGCGCGTCGAGCGGCGCGAAGTTGTGGGCGCCCGCGACCCGCCACACGTACCGCTCCACGTCCAGGAAGAACGGGCGGCTCCAGAACTTCACGCCCGGCTCGAACTCCAGCTCCTGGCTGGTGAACCGCTCGTAGTCGAGCACGTCGGCCCACGTCTCGAAGAGGTACCGGCCGCCGGTGAAGTGCCGCCCGCCGAACGGGTCGAACCGGCTCGGCATGTACTTCGCGTACATGCCGGGCCGCGCGTCCATCACGCGCCGCTCCACCTCCTGCTTGTCGACGATCTCCTGCACGCCGACGCCGTCCGCGAGCGGGAAGTCCGAGGTGAACGCGGCCTCCATGGAGAGGGGGCCGACGTCGTAGCCCTTGATCGGGCCGGGTCCGTACGCGTGCGTGGTCATGGCACTCCTTAAGGCATGGGTGGGTACGCGGCGGCCGGCGCGGGTCGCGCCGTCGCCGTACGCCACGACCGTATGCCGAACACCGACCAAACTCCAAACAGTGTTCAATCTTTGCCCGCCGTACCATGGTGTCCATGACCAGCCCGAAGGAAGGCGCCAGCAGACGTGCGCGCCACCGTGCCCAGACCACCGCCGAGATCAAGGCCACCGCGCTGAAACACCTGGTGGAGGGCGGTACGGACGCCGTCGCACTGCGCGGGATCGCGCGGGACATGGGCATGGCGCCCGGCACCTTCTACAGCTACTTCGACACCCGCGAGGCCCTCCTCGCGGCGCTCGCCGCCGACGCCTACCGCGCGCTCGCCGCACATCTGCGCACGGCCCGCGAGGGGGCGCGGGAGCCCGCCGGGCGCGCCCTGGCGCACGGGCTCGCCTACCGCGCGTGGGCCCTCGCGCACCCGCAGGAGTTCCGGCTGCTCTTCAGCGGCCGCAGCCCGCACGCGCAGACGCCGGACAGCACGGAGGCCGAGTACGAACTGTGCCTGGGCATCGTGGAGATCGCCGCGACCGCGCGGGCCGACGCCGGATCCCCGTACTCCTGGGACGACTTCGACCCGGCCTTCACGGAGGTGGCGCGCGCCGCCTTCCCGGACCTCACCCCCGCGACGCTCGCCCGCTCACTGCGCCTGTGGGGCCGCCTGCACGGCCTGGTCACACTGGAGATCGACGGCCTGCTCCGCCCCCAGATCACGGACCCGGAGCGGCTGTACCGCGACGAACTCACGGACGTCGCGGCGTGGTTGACGTCGACGGGGACGTGACTGCGGCCGCCCGCCGGCGATCCGGACCTACGACCGCCCGACGGCGATCCGGACCTACGGCCGCTCGACGGTAATCCGGACCTACAGCCCCTCGGCGGCGATCCGGACCCACAACCCCTCGACGGCGATCCGGACCTACAACCCCTCGGCGGTGATCCGGATCTCCCGCCGCAGCACCTTTCCGGCCTCCGACCGGGGCACCTCCGCCCGCACCTCGATCACCCGCGGCACCTTGAACCCCGCGAGCGCGCCCCGGCAGTGCGTGACGAGCCGCTCCACGAGCCCGTCGGCGGCGGCCGCACCGGCCTCGGGCCGCACGACGGCCGCGACCCGCTGCCCCCACTCCTCGTCCGGCACGCCCACGACGGCCGCGTCGGCGACCTCGGGGTGCGCGAGCAGCACGGCCTCGACCTCGGCCGGGTACACGTTCACGCCCCCGGAGACGATGAGGTCGGTGCGCCGGTCGCGCAGGTAGAGCCAGCCGTCGGCGTCCAGGTACCCGTGGTCCCCCGCCGTGAAGTACTCCTCGCGCATAGACCGCCGGGTCTTGTCCGGGTCCTGGTGGTACGCGAACGGCACCACCGGCCGGAAGTACACCCCGCCCGTCTCCCCCGCGGGCAGCGGCCGCCCGTCCTCGTCGAGGACGCGGATGTCGACGTCGGCCATCGGCAGGCCGACCGTGCCGGGCCTGGCCAGCCAGTCCGCACTGGTCACGGCGGTCACCCCGCCCTCCGTGGCCGCGTAGAACTCGTACAGCACGGGCCCGAACCAGTCGATGGCGCGCCGCTTCACGTCCTCAGGACAGGGCGCGGCCCCGTGCACGACGGCGCGCAGACTGGACGTGTCGTACGACTCGCGGACAGCGGCGGGCAGCCGCAGCAGCCGGTGCAGAACGGTAGGTACGGTGAACAGGAAGTCCACACCGTGCCGGTCGACGAGCCGCAGCCAGTCCTCGGTGCACGGGCGCTCCGCGAGGACGACGGTGTGGCCGAGCTGGAGCGCCATGTTCGCGAACAGGCCGGGCGCCGCGTGGTACAGCGGCGCAGCGCACAGCTGCGTGAACGGCCCGGGCCCGACACCGCACCGCGTCATGAAGTCCAGCTCGTACGGGCTGGGCCCGGGCGGCGCCGCCGACAGCTGCCTGCGCACGGCCTTGGGGCGGCCGGTCGTGCCGGAGGTGTAGAGCATGACGCCGCCCGCGCGCCGCTCGGCCGGGGGCGTGGCGGGCTCGGCGGCGAGCAGCTCCTCGTACGCCACCCAGCCCGGCGCCACGCCGCCCCACACGATCCGCCGCTCGGGCGGCACCCCCGCCGCGTCGAGCGCGGGCCCGGCGACATCGAGCAGCCCCGCGTCCACCACCACGACCCGGGCCCCGCTGTCCACGAGCACGTGCTCGGCCTCGGGAACGGTGAAGTGATGGCTGAACGGCGTGAAGTAGAGCCCCGACTGCCCGGTGGCGAGCCGCAGTTCGAAGAAGGCGCGGCTGTTGGGCAGCATCGCGGCGACGCACTCCCCCGCCCGCACCCCGAGCCGCGCGAGCGCCCGCGTCAGCCGGTGCGCACGCCGCTCCAGCTCCCCGTACGTCATCGTGGCGCCATCGACGTCCACCACCGCGACCCGCTCCGGCCACTCCGCAGCCACGGCCCAGAACCCGACGCCCGCCCTCTCCCCGCGCCCACCCACACCCATCCCGCGCCACCTCTCGTCGTCGGCGCATCGTAGGCAGACCCCCACAGCCGCCGTACATGACGCCACAGCACACGGATCAGGCCCCGGATCTGTCCACTGCACACACCCCCACCCACCGAGCACGTGCGCTACACCCGCAAACACAAAAGAACCCCAGGCCGTGATCTACACGACCTGGGGTCCCAGCGGAGCCGCCTTCGGGATTCGAACCCGAGACCTACGCATTACGAGTGCGTTGCTCTGGCCATCTGAGCTAAGGCGGCGCGCGTCCCGCACCTATGGTGCGATCAGCAACGTCAGCAAGTCTACACAGTTTCCGGGGGTGCTCCGTACACCCCTCCGCGCGGGTGGGCGGAGGGGTGTGAGCTGGGGTTACGCGCAGCGCTTGGTGGTGCGGGGGGCGCGGCCCTCCAGGAGGTAGGCGTTGATCGTGTCGTCGACGCAGCGGCTGCCCCGGCCGTACGCCGTGTGGCCGTCGCCCTCGTAGGTGAGGAGGCGGCCCGAGGAGAGCTGGGAGGCGAGAGCCTTGGCCCAGCGGTAGGGGGTGGCGGGGTCGCGGGTGGTGCCGGCGACGAGGATCGGGGCGGCGCCCTTCGCCTCGATGCGGTGGGGCTCGCCGGTGGCCTTCACGGGCCAGTACGCGCAGTTCAGGGCCGACCACGCGAGGCCCTCGCCGAAGACGGGCGAGGCCTTCCTGAAGGCAGGGAGCGCGGCCTTCACGTCCTGGGGGGAGGCGAAGGACGGGGGGAGGTCCAGGCAGTTCACGGCGGCGTTGGCGTACATCAGGTTCGAGTACGCGCCGTCGCCGTCGCGCTCGTAGTAGCTGTCGGAGAGGGCGAGCAGGGCCGAGCCGTCGCGGTCGCGCATCGCCGCGTCCAGGGCGTCGCGCAGCTGGGGCCACGCCGACTCGTCGTACATCGCGGCGATCACGCCCGTGGTGGCGAGCGCCTCGCCGAGCGTGCGGCCGCCGGCCGGGCCCGGGTCGCCCGCGGGGATCGGGGCGCGGTCCAGGTCCGTGAAGAAGGCCTTCAGGCGGCGGCCCGCGTCCGCGGGGCTCTTGCGGCCGAGGGGGCATTCGGCGCGCGCCACGCAGTCCTTCGCGAACGACTGGAAGGCCGTCTCGAAGCCCGCCGTCTGGTCCTCGTTCATCCGGCGGGCCGTGAGCGAGGGGTCCATCGCCCCGTCCAGGACCAGGCGGCCCACCCGGTCGGGGAAGAGCCCGGCGTACGTCGCGCCGAGGAACGTGCCGTACGACGCCCCCACGTACGTCAGCTTCCGGTCGCCCAGGGCGGCGCGCACGATGTCCATGTCCCGGGCCGTCTCGACCGTGGAGACGTGCTTCAGGAGGCCGCCCGCCCGCTGCTCGCAGCCCGCCGTGAACTTCCGGTAGGACGCGGTGAGCCCGGCCGTCTCGGCCTTGTCGTCGGGCGTCACGTCCGTCTGCGTGTACGTGTCCATCTGGCGGTCGTCCAGGCACGTGACGGGCTCGCTGCGGGCCACGCCGCGCGGGTCGACCGCCACCATGTCGTAGCGGGCGCGGACCTTGTCGGGGTAGCCGAGCGCCGCGTACGACTGGAGGTAGTCGATCGCCGAGCCGCCGGGGCCGCCCGGGTTGACCAGGAGCGAGCCCAGGCGGTCGCCGGGCTTGCCCGTCGCCCGCTTGCGGGACACGGCGAGGCGCAGGTCGCCCGCGTCCGGGGCGGCGTAGTCGCGTGGCACGCGCAGCGTCGCGCACGCGAAGTCGGGCACTCCGCAGTCGCGCCAGCGCGGCTTCTGCTCGTAGTACGACGCCAGTTGCTTGGGCGTGGCACGGGGCAGCGCGGCCAGGGCGACGTTCGCCGTGGGATCGCCCGAACCGCCCGACGAGCAGCCGGAGATGAGCAGCGCGGCGGCCAGCAGCGCGAGGGCACCGCGGCGACGGCGGGGCGCCCGAGGGCGACCTGGGGGGCGGGGGTGTCGGGCGCGGCTGGTGGTTCCCATCACGCGAGAGTAACGCTCCGGTGTCGCGCGATCACCATGCGTGCCCTTTTGGGTGACCGTCGGCCGTCCGGCGCGAGGTTCCCCGGCCCCGGCACGGGCCCCGACCCCGGCCTCCCGACTCGCGACCCGCGACTCGCGACTCGCGACCCGCGACTCGCGGCTCCCGGCTCCCGGCTCCCGGCTCCCGGCTCCCGGCGGCGGTTGCCCACCGGCAGCGGACAGTCACCCCGCCCGCAGCGCCACCGTCATCGCCTCCACCGCGAGCAGCGGTGCCACATTGCGGTCCAGCGCCGTGCGGCAGGCGCCGATCGCCTCGATGCGGCGCAGCGTGGACTCCGGCGAGGTGCCGCGCGCCAGGCGCTCCAGCATGTCCTGCACCTCCGTGTTGGCCAGCGGCACCCGGGAGCCCAGCTGGAGCGCGAGGACGTCCCGATAGACCCCGGCCAGGTCGATCAGGGCCAGGTCGAGGCTGTCGCGCTGCGTACGGGTCCTGCGGCGCTTCTGCTTGTCCTCCAGCTCCTTCATCGCGCCCGCCGTGCCGCGCGGCATCCGGCCGCCCTGGGCCGCGCCGAGCGCCGCCTTCAGGTCCTCGGTCTCCTTGGCGTCGACGTCCTCGGCGACCTGCTTGGCCTCGTCGGCGGCCGTGTCGATGAGCTCCTGCGCGGCCCGCAGACAGCCGCCGATGTCCTCGACGCGCAACGGCAGCTTGAGCACGGCGGCCCGGCGCTGGCGCGCGCGCTCGTCCGTCGCGAGGCTGCGGGCCCGGTCGATGTGCCCCTGGGTGGCGCGGGCGGCGGCCGCGGCGGCGTCGGGCTCGATGCCGTCACGGCGCACGAGCATGTCGGCGACCGCCGCCACCGACGGCGTACGCAGCGTCAGATGGCGGCAGCGGGAGCGGATCGTGGGCAGCACGTCTTCGAGGGAGGGCGCGCAGAGCAGCCACACGGTGCGGGGGGCGGGCTCCTCCACGGCCTTCAGCAGGACGTTCCCCGCGCCCTCGGTGAGGCGGTCGGCGTCCTCCAGGACGATGACCTGCCAGCGGCCCACGGCGGGTGAGAGCTGGGCGCGGCGGACCAGCTCGCGGGTCTCCTTGACGCCGATGGAGAGGAGGTCGGTGCGGACCACCTCCACGTCCGCGTGCGTGCCGATCAGGCTCGTGTGGCAGCCGTCGCAGAAGCCGCAGCCGGGCTCGCCGCCGAGCGCGCGGTCCGGGCTCACGCACTGCAGGGCGGCGGCGAAGGCCCGGGCGGCGTCGGCGCGGCCGGAGCCGGGCGGGCCCGTGAACAGCCAGGCGTGCGTCATCTTCGACGACTCGGGTGCGGGGGCGCCGGTGTCGGCGGCGGTGACCAGGGCGTCGGCGTCGCGCGCGGCGGCCGCAAGCTGGACGCTCACCTTCTCCTGGCCCACCAGGTCGTCCCATACCGGCATGGGTCACCGCCTTCGCCTTGCCGTCGCACGCACGTCACCGTGGAACGCGGTCGCCGTCACAACGCACGTCGCGCTGTCGGAACTCATTGTGGGGCACGGCACTGACAACCCCGGCCGCGCACTCGCTGACCTGCGCTTATGCCCCGCCGCACGGTCAACGGCGGCGGCGCTTGCCCCGGTCCTCCGGCTCGTCCTCGTACGCGCCCTCGTGCGCCCCCTCATGCGCGCCTTCGCGCGACCCGAGGAGCTCGTCGGCGAGCGACGGCAGGTCGTCCATCGGCGTCTCCTCCGCCCACTCGGAGCGCTGGCGCCGCGGGGCGCCGTTCTCGTCGACCTGCGGCAGCTCGCGCGTACGGTCGTTCGGGCCGAGGTCGTCCGGCTCGGCGTGGTGCGCGCGCTCGTCGCGGAAGTAGCCGGGCGGCACCCGGTCCGACACGTCGCCCCGTACGTCTGCTTCGTCCTGTACGCCTGCTTCGCCCTGTACGCCCGTGTCATCCCGGACTGCCGCGTCGTCCCGTACGCCCGCCTCGTGCCGTGCAGGCGCGTCGTCCCGGAAGGCGGGCAGGACGGTCGTCTCGTCCGCGGCGCCGTCCACGGTCACCTGCGGCAGCACGGTGGTCTCGTCGGCGGAGCCCGCTACCGGGCCCTGCGTGGCCTGCGGCAGCTTCGCCGTCTCGTCGGCGGCGCCCAGCGTCTTCGGGTCCACGACCGGCGTCGCCACGGTGGTCTCGTTGTCGGGCGAGGTCGGCCTGCCGGAATCCACCGCGGAGGACTGCCCGGCCGAAGAGGACCGGTCTGCGGACGGGGACCGCTTGTCCGGCTTCGGCGCCGGGGCAGGACGCGCGGGCGGCGCGGCCGGAACCGGAGGCGCCTCCGCGGCCGTGGCCGTCACCGCCGCGGACGCCGCCGCGGAAGCGGCCGCCTCCGCGAGCCGCCGGGCCTCCTCGGCCCGCCGCAGCGCCTCCTCCGCCTTGCGCTGCTTCTCCAGGCGCCGGGCCTCCGCCTCGGCCCGCAGCCGGGCTTCTTCCTCGGCCTTGCGCCGGGCCTCTTCCTCGGCGCGCAGCCGCGCTTCCTCCGCTGCCTTGCGGGCCGCCTCCTCCTCGGCGCGGCGCCTGGCCTCCTCCTCGGCCTTGCGGCGGGCCTCCTCGGCGCGCTGCCGAGCCTCCTCCGCCTGGCGCTCGGCCTCGCGGCGCTGGGCCTCCTCCAGCTCGCGCCGCTTGCGCTCCTCCTCCTCGGCGCGCAGCTTGGCGAGCTGCTCCTGGCGCTCGCGCTCCTTGCGCTCCTCCTCGGCCTTGCGGGCCGCCTCTTCCTCGGCGCGGCGCCGGGCCTCCTCCTCCGCCTTGCGGCGGGCCTCCTCCTGGGCCTTGATCTCGGCTTCGGAGAGCGGCAGGACGACGTCGAGCCGGTGCCGGATGACCGTCGTGACGGCCTCCGGCTCCTGGGCGGCGTCGACGACCAGGTAGCGCCCGGGGTCGGCGGCGGCAAGCGTGAGGAAGCCGGACCGCACGCGCGCGTGGAACTCGGCGGGCTCGGACTCCAGGCGGTCGGGCGCCTCGGTGAAGCGCTCGCGCGCGGCCTCGGGGGCCACGTCGAGCAGGACCGTCAGATGCGGGACCAGGCCGCCCGTGGCCCAGCGGTTGATGCGGGCCACCTCGGTGGGCGACAGGTCGCGGCCCGCGCCCTGGTACGCCACGGACGAGTCGATGTACCGGTCGGAGATCACCACGGCCCCGCGCGCGAGGGCGGGCCGTACGACGGTGTCGACGTGCTCCGCGCGGTCGGCGGCGTACAGCAGTGCCTCGGCGCGGTGCGAGAGACCGGCCGACGACACGTCGAGGAGGATCGACCGCAGCCGCTTGCCGACGGGCGTGGCGCCCGGCTCGCGCGTGACGACGACCTCGTGGCCCTTGGCCCTGATCCAGTCGGCGAGCGCCTCGGCCTGGGTGGACTTGCCCGCGCCGTCGCCGCCCTCCAGGGCGATGAAGAAGCCGGAGTCGGCGGGCGTCTGCACCGGGTCGTCGCCGCCACGCAGCGCGTCCCGCAGGTCGTGGCGCAGCGGTACGCCCTGCCGGTCGTCGGCCTTGGCGAGGACGAGCGCGGCCACCGGCAGGAGCAGCGCGCCGACCAGCATCAGCGTGAAGGAGGCGCCGCCGTGGTCGAAGACGAACTTGCCGTTGACCATCCGGTGCGGCCCGATGACGGCCGCGAGCAGCGGCGCCACCAGTACGGCGAGCGCCACGAAGAGGCGTACGGCCGCCTGAAGGTGCTCGGTGGTGCGGGCCTTGCGGTAGTCCTCGACCTCCTGGTCGAGGAGCGCGTGCCCGGTGTTCGCGGCGACGCCCGCCGCGACGCCCGCGAGCAGCAGGATCAGCAGCACGCTCGTCACGTCCGGCACGAGCCCGGCGGCGAGGAGCGCGACGCCGGTCACGGCGATGGCGAGGGCGAGCAGCCGGCGGCGCGAGAGCGAGGGCAGCAGCGCGGGCGCGAGGCGGATGCCTGCGACCGTGCCACCGGTCAGCGCGAAGACGAACAGGCCGTACGTGACCGGCCCGCCCTGGAGGTCCTTGGCGTGCAGCACGGTGACCGCGACGGCCGCGGCGACCGCCCCGGCGACGGCGGTGCAGGCGGCGACGAGCAGCGGGATCGCGCCGGTGCGGCCCTTGTCGGTGCCGGTGCCCGTTCGGGGCCTGCGCAGGCCCTCCAGGGGGCTGCGCGGGCGCGGCGTCTGCGTGCCGGGCAGCCGGATGGCGTACACGACCGAGCCGGACGCGGCGAACAGCCCGGCGGCGACGAACGCGGCAAGGCCCACCTGGTGCCGCTCGAACCAGTCGACGCCCGAGCCGAGGAGGTTGCTGACGAGCCCGACCGCGACGAGGGCGACGGCGGCCAGGGGCAGCGCCACGAACCCCGTGCGCAGCGACAGGCGCCGCAGCGCGTCCAGGTGGTCGGGCAGCGGGCGCACGGCGGCGCCCTCCGGCGGCGGGTTGGGCAGCAGCGCGGGCGCGGCGCTCTCGCGGGCGACGGTCCAGAAGCGCTCGCTGACGCCGACGACGAAGGACGTCACCAGGAGCAGCGCGAGCGCGTTGGCCGGCGTCCAGACGATCCACAGGGGGGCGCAGATGAGGAGCGCGGCACGCACGCCGTCGGCGCCGATCATGGTCCAGCGGCGGTCGAGGGGCCCGTCGGGCGAGGTGAGGGTCGTCAGCGGGCCGAGCAGGACCGCCCCGAAGAGCAGCGTCGCGAGGACGCGGGCTCCGAAGACGGCGGTCACGGCGATCGCGACGCCACGGTAGCCGCCGCCGAAGGCCCCTTCGGCGATGGCCGCCTGGAGCCCGAGGACGACGAGGACGAGCAGCGCCAGGGCGTCACCGACGCTCCCGACGAGGTGCGCGCTCCACAACCGCTTCAGCTGCGGTACGCGCAGCAGGGCACGCACCGCGCGTTCGCGGGAATCCGCTGCCAGGGAGTCGTCGGGAACCGTGGTCATGGCGGGTGGCTGCTCGGCACGCGTCATCCGTCCAGCCTATCTGGAGGCCAGGCCTTCGCAGCGGCGACGCCCGAACATACGGGCGTCGCCCATGGGGAGTACCGGAAGGCCGCCGGGGCGCTCGGCACCACGCGAGCCCCTGGCCGTGAACGGTCAGGGGCTCGGCAGGCGTGGGCCAACGGTCGAACCGACGGTCAGTCGGTACGCGTCGAACCGACGATCAGTCGGTACTCGCCGAACCGACGGTCAGTCGGTGCTCGTCGAACCGGACGGTTAGTCGGTGCTCTCCACGGCGGCCGTCTTCTTGGCGACGGCCTTCTTCGTAGTCGTCGTCTTCTTGGCGGCCGTCTTCTTTGCCGTCGTTTTCTTGGCGGCGGTCTTCTTTGCCGCCGTCTTCTTCGCGGTGGCCTTCTTCGCGGGCGCCTTCTTGGCGGTCTTCTTCGCCGGGCCCTTGGCCCGCTTCTCCGCGAGCAGCTCGTAGCCGCGCTCGGGGGTGATGTCCTCCACGGAGTCGGCCGCCCGCAGCGTCGCGTTGGTCTCGCCGTCCGTCACGTACGGGCCGAAGCGGCCGTCCTTGACGACGACGGGCTTGCCGCTGACCGGGTCCTCGCCGAGCTCCTTGAGCGGCGGCTTGGCGGCGGCGCGGCCGCGCTGCTTCGGCTTGGAGTAGATCTCCAGGGCCTCGTCGAGGGTGATGGTGAAGAGCTGGTCCTCGGTCTCCAGGGAGCGCGAGTCCGTGCCCTTCTTCAGATACGGGCCGTAGCGGCCGTTCTGGGCGGTGATCTCGACGCCCTCGGCGTCGGTGCCGACGACGCGCGGCAGCGACATCAGCTTGAGCGCGTCCGCGAGCGTCACCGTGTCCAGGGACATCGTCTTGAAGAGCGAGGCCGTGCGCGGCTTGACCGCGTTCTTGCCGGTCTTCGGGGTGCCCTCGGGGAGGATCTCGGTGACGTACGGGCCGTAGCGGCCGTCCTTGGCGACGATCTCGCGGCCCGTCTCCGGGTCCGTGCCGAGCTGGAAGTCGCCGCTCGGCTTGGCGAGCAGCTCCTCCGCGTACTCGACGGTCAGCTCGTCGGGCGCCAGGTCGTCCGGGATGTCGGCGCGCTGGTGGTTCTCGGAGTCCTTCTCGCCGCGCTCGATGTACGGGCCGTAGCGGCCGACGCGGAGCACGATGCCCTGGTCCACGGGGAACGACGACACCTCGCGGGCGTCGATCGCGCCCAGGTCGGTGACGAGCTCCTTGAGGCCGCCGAGGTGGTCCCCGTCGCCGTTCCCGGCGTCGGCGGCACCGCCCGTGCCCTCGCCCTCGCCGAAGTAGAAGCGCCGCAGCCACGGCACGGCCTGGGCCTCGCCGCGCGCGATGCGGTCGAGGTCGTCCTCCATGCGGGCGGTGAAGTCGTAGTCGACGAGCCGCCCGAAGTGCTTCTCCAGGAGGTTCACCACGGCGAAGGAGAGGAAGGACGGCACCAGGGCCGTGCCCTTCTTGAAGACGTAGCCGCGGTCGAGGATCGTGCCGATGATCGACGCGTACGTCGACGGGCGGCCGATCTCGCGCTCTTCGAGCTCCTTGACCAGGGAGGCCTCGGTGTAGCGGGCCGGGGGCTTGGTGGCGTGGCCGTCGACGGACATGTCGTCGGCGGACAGCGCGTCGCCCTCGGAGACCTGCGGCAGGCGGCGCTCGCGGTCGTCCAGCTCGGCGTTCGGGTCGTCGGCGCCCTCTACGTAGGCCTTGAGGAAGCCGTGGAAGGTGATGGTCTTGCCGGACGCGCTGAACTCGGCGTCGCGGCCGTCGGCGGTGCGGCCGGCGATCTTCACGGTGACCGAGTTGCCCGTCGCGTCCTTCATCTGGGAGGCGACGGTCCGCTTCCAGATCAGCTCGTAGAGCCGGAACTGGTCACCGGTCAGACCGGTCTCGGCGGGCGTGCGGAAACGATCACCCGACGGTCGGATCGCCTCGTGCGCCTCCTGCGCGTTCTTGACCTTCCCGGCGTACGTGCGCGGCTTGTCCGGCAGGTAGTCGCTGCCGTACAGCTGCGTGACCTGCTTGCGGGCCGCCGTGACCGCCGTGTCGGACAGGGTCGTGGAGTCCGTACGCATATAGGTGATGAAGCCGTTCTCATACAGCTTCTGGGCCACCTGCATGGTGGCCTTCGCGCCGAAGCCGAGCTTGCGCGAGGCCTCCTGCTGCATCGTCGTCGTACGGAACGGGGCGTACGGAGAGCGGCGGTACGGCTTGGACTCTACGGAGCGTACGGAGAAATCGGTGTTCTCCAGGGCGGCGGCGAGGGCGCGGGCGTTGGCCTCGTCCAGGTGCAGCGTGTTCTGGCTCTTCAGCTGCCCGAGGGAGTCGAAGTCGCGGCCCTGGGCGACGCGCCTGCCGTCGACCGTGGTGAGGCGGGCCACCAGCTGCGAGGGGTCGCTCGGGTCACCGGCGCGGCCGGTGCCGAAGGTGCCCGTCAGGTCCCAGTACTCGGCGGAGCGGAAGGCGATGCGCTCGCGCTCGACGACGAGCCGGGTCGCCACGGACTGCACGCGGCCCGCCGAGAGGCGCGGCATGACCTTCTTCCACAGCACCGGCGAGACCTCGTAGCCGTACAGGCGGTCGAGGATGCGGCGGGTCTCCTGGGCGTCGACCATGCGCTGGTTGAGCTCGCGCGGGTTGCGGACGGCGCCCTGGATCGCGTCCTTGGTGATCTCGTGGAACACCATGCGCTTGACCGGGACCTTGGGCTTCAGGACCTCGAGGAGGTGCCACGCGATGGCTTCGCCCTCGCGGTCCTCATCGGTGGCGAGGAAGAGTTCGTCGGACTCCTTGAGGAGGTCCTTGAGCTTCTTGACCTGGGCCTTCTTGTCGGCGTTGACGACGTAGATGGGCTGGAAGTCGTGCTCGACGTCCACGCCGAGGCGGCGGACCTCGCCCGTGTACTTCTCGGGGACCTCGGCGGCGCCGTTGGGAAGGTCACGGATGTGCCCGACGCTCGCCTCGACGGTGTAGCCGGGGCCGAGGTAGCCCTTGATCGTCTTCGCCTTGGCAGGCGACTCGACGATGACGAGTCGGCGGCCGCCCTGTGCGGTCTCGCTGGTCGGGGACAACTTCGCTCTTCTCTCCGGTCGACGCTCGGTTGGCAGTGCGGTGCCCGGCGCCCCCTGGGGGGTCGCCGCGACTGCGCTTGCGGTTGCGCTGTCGCTGCGGAGTGTGACGGTACATCCCGCCCCCGTGTCAAACGGGAAAAGCCCGCAACGGCCACTCGAACGGTAACCCGACTACCGCCATTCCTGCCGCCTGGGCTGGCCCCGGGGCCGTGAACCGTGCACTGTGCCCCGGCCCGGCGGGCGCCGACCGCCCAGTGGCCGCCGCTCGTGCTACGCGCTCGGCCGCAGGCCGCTTCCGGGGTCCGGGGGCGGAGCCCCAGTTCCGGGAAGGGGCACCCGCGCGCGGAGCACGCGGAGGGACACGGCGGGGCGCCCGGCGAGGGGCCGGAGGCCGACGCGCCGCCCGCCCGGCCTCACACGCGTGTGAAGGACCACACCGCAAGGGCCAGGGCGCCGAGGCCCGCGAGCGAGGCCAGCGTGGCGGCGGCGGTCTGCTGCACGCCGTGCGCCACGGGGGCGCGATGGGCGACCCGGGTGCCGGTCCACAGCAGCAGTGCGGCGCCGAACAGCGCGAACACCGTCCCGGCGAAGATCGCTGGTCCGCTCTCCATGGCCTGGCCTCCCCGTGCCGTCCCCTGCGTGGCACCTGTGGGATGCCCCGGCTGGGGACGCTGGCACGCCCAGGCGGCGGAACCACGAAATCCGGGTGAACGACGGGCGGCGGGGCGGGACGACAATGGCCGGTTCCATACGCGGAAGGGCTGGCTCCGGGTGGGTAGGAGGATCGGCTCCCCGTGGTGACAGGCCCTCGTCACGTTGCGTACAGAAGTTGCTCACGCCGCGTACGTGACCGACCGGGGCCCGTACGAGACGCGCCCCCGGTCGGCACGGCCGCCCCTACTGCCCCACCGGCTCCAGGAATCCCTGCTCCACCAGGAGCCGGATCTGGGCCGGGGTGCGGTCCCTGAGCGCCACCGGGTCCTCGCCCATCAGCTGGGCGATGGCGTCCAGGATGCGGCCGGCGCCGAGCGTGCCGTCACACACGCCGGCGAAGCCCGCGCCCACGGTGTCCACGCGGGTCGCCCGCCGCATGCCGCGGTGCTGGCGCAGCACGACGTGCTCCGGGTCCTCGGCGCCCGGCATGCCGACCTGCTCCTGCACCACGTCGGCGGCGAGCTTGAAGTGGTCGGCGAGCAGCGCGGCGTCGTCGTGGGCGCGCAGGTAGTCCTGGCGGGCGAAGTGGGCCCGGACCGTCTCGCCGAGGGGCTGCTCGACGGGGTGCGGCCACTCCTCGATGGTCACGGACGGCTCCGCGGCGCCCGACTTGCGCAGCGTGATCCAGCCGAAGCCGACGCCCTTGGTCTTGCGGGCCTCGAACTCGTCGAGCCACGCGTCGTACAGCGCCGCGTACTCCGCCGGGTCGGTGCGGTGGTCCCCGGCGTCGCGCAGCCACAGCTCCGCGTACTGCGTGATGTCCTGCACCTCGCGCTGCACGATCCACGCGTCACAGCCGCGCGGCACCCAGGAGCGGACGCGCTCGGTCCACTCCTCGCCTTCCACGTGCTGCCAGTTGGCGAGGAAGTGCGCGTACCCCCCTTCGTTCAGCCTGTCCCCCGCTTGCTGAACGATCGAGCGGCACAGATCGTCCCCGCCCATGCCGCCGTCGCGGTACGTGAGCCGCGCGCCCGGCGAGATCACGAACGGCGGGTTGGACACGATGAGGTCGTACGTCTCGCCCTCGACCGGCTCGTACAGCGAGCCCTCCCGCAGGTCCGCGTCCGGCGCTCCGGAGAGCGCGAGCGTGAGCCGGGTGATGTGCAGGGCACGGGGGTTGAGGTCGGTCGCGGTGACCCGGGTGGCGTGCTGGGCAGCGTGCAGCGCCTGAATGCCGGAGCCCGTACCGACGTCGAGGGCGCTGGCCACGGGTGTGCGCACGGTGACCCCGGCGAGCGTGGTGGAGGCACCGCCGACACCGAGCACCACGCCTTCGTCGCGGCTGCCGATGCCCCCGGCCCCGCCGACCGCGCACCCCAGGTCCGAGACGATGAACCAGTCCTCACCGGCGGGCCCCCCGTACGGGCGTACGTCGACGGTGGCCTTGAGGGCGCCGTCCTCGCCCGGCGCCCGGTCCTCCGCGAGCCAACCGCACTCCAGGAGAGGGCCGACGGGCAGAACGCGCTCCACGCGTGTGTGCGGCACGGAACGCTGCAACAGGAAGAGCCGTACGAGCGTCTCCAGGTCGCCGTCGCCCCGGGTGGCGCGCAGCGCGGGCACGGTCTCGCTGCGCGCGAGCGCGGCGTACGCGGACGCCCCCAGGAGTTCGAGGAGTCCGTCCGCGGTGAAGTCGGCCTCCAGGAGGGCTTCCCTGAGGCGCGCGGTGACATCGGAACGATCAGACAAAGGCAGGGCATGGCTCACGCCCACATTGTGACCCGTTCTCAGGCCAGCGGTCCGCGCACGACGCCCGCGACGACCGTACGCACGACCTTCTCGACGGCCTGGGCCTCCGGCGCGGCGCCCTTGCGGTCGGCGAACAGCAGGTGACCCGCGCCGATCAGCGTGGGTGCGAGCGTGTCGACGTCGGCGTAGGCCGCGAGCCGGCCCCGTTCGCGCTCGGCGCAGAGGTACGCGGCGACCATGGCGGTGGCCTCCGCGAGCACCGGGACCCCGGTGGGCCGCGTCCGGCGCAGCCGGGCGCGCAGCTCGTCCCGCGAGGTGACGAGGCCGACCACCGCCACGGCGACCGATCCGAACAGCTCCGTCAGGGCGTCGGCGAGGTTGCCGACGACGGTGCCGGTCCCGGCGGCCGCGCACAGCTCCGCGGCCTGGCGGTCGACCCGGGCGACGCGGTCCAGGACCAGTTCGGTGAGGAAGGCGTCGAAGTCGGCGAAGTGCCGGTGCAGCACGCCCTTGGCGCAGCCCGCCTCCGCGGTGACCGCCCGGCTGGTCAGGGCGCTCGGCCCGTCCCGGAGCAGGACGCGCTCGGCGGCGTCGAAGAGCTGCTCGCGCGCGTCGCGGATGGCGACTCCTGTGGGCACCGGGTCTCTCCCTTCTGTTTCTGCGGCCCCTGTGGCCGTTGGTTCTGCGGTTCTGCGGTTCTGTGGCCTTGCGACCTTGCGGCCGCCGGCCCGTTGACGAGTGGGCGATCGCCCACTCATAGTGGGCGCATGCCCACTTTACCGCCGGGGCCCGCGGCACAGGGCCCCCTCGGCGAGCCGACGCCCCATCAACACCGCCACGTGGCCGAGTCGTTCGGCACGGACGCCGCCCGCTACGACCGGGCCCGTCCCCACTACCCCCGGGCCCTGGTGGCCCGCGTCGTGGCCGCGAGCCCCGGCCCCGCCGTCGTCGACGTTGGCACGGGGACCGGCATCGCCGCCCGCCAGTTCCAGGCGGCCGGGTGCCGGGTGCTCGGGGTCGAGGTGGACGCGCGGATGGCCGCCCTGGCACGACGGCGCGGCCTCACGGTCGAGGTCACGGCGTTCGAGGAGTGGGACCCGGCCGGGCGGACCTTCGACACGGTCGTCTCCGGCCAGGCATGGCACTGGGTGGACCCGGTCGCGGGCGCGGGGCAGGCGGCCCGCGCGCTGCGGCCCGGCGGCCGCCTCGCGGTGTTCTGGAACGCGGGCGAGCCCCCGGCCGGCCTCGTGGAGGCCTTCGTCGGGGTCTACCGCCGCCTGCTGCCCGACTCGCTCGCCGCCCGCCAGTGGACGATGTCCGCCGTGGACGCGTACGCGACCCTCGCCCGGAAGGCCGCCGACGGGATGCGGGCGGCGGGCGCGTTCGGCGCGCCGGAGCAGTGGCGCTTCACCTGGGAGCGGCACTACACCCGGGACGAGTGGCTGGACCAGCTGCCCACGACCGGAGGCCACACCGGCCTCCCGGCGGCCCACCTGGAGGAGGTCCTCGCGGGCGTCGGAGCCGCCGTGGACGCGGCCGGGGGCGGCTTCACGATGCGGTACACGACGGTGGCTGCCACGGCGGTCCGCGCCTAGAAGCCGAGCGGCGGCGCGTACGCAGGACGCAGGACACAGGACGCAGGACACGAAAAGGGTGCCTCCTTCCCAGGAGGCACCCTCATCACACTTCGCGGACCGGGCGTCGCCGAGCCTTACGGGCCACCGCGCCCTGCGCGTCGCCGAGCCCTACACACCGGTGAGCACTACACGCCGGTGAGCACCACACGCCGGTGAGCCCTACACGCCGGTGGGCCCCGCGGCCTGCCGAGCCGTCAGGTCGCCGAAGGCGAGCTTCCTGCCTTGCAGCTGTCCTGCTCGCGCATGGCCTTGCCGACGTCCCCGGCCTCCAGCTGCTTCTGGGCCGTGTTCTCGCTCTTGCTGAGCTTGCCCAGCTCCTCGGCGACCTTCGCGAGGTCGTCCGCGAAGGCCGACTGGTTCTTCGTGTCGAGCTTGTCGGTCTGCGTCTTGAGGCCCGCGTACGACTTGGAGAGGCCGTCCAGCTCCTTCACGGCGGCGTTCAGCTTCTTCTCGCCGTCGTCGACCGGTGGCGCGCCCGCCTTCTTCAGGGCGGCGCTGCGCTCGCTGTAGGCGTCGGAGATGTCCTGGAACGCCTGCGAGTCGGTCTTCTTCACTTCCTCCGGCGAGCTGTTGTCCGCGGTCTGCTTCTTGATCGCCGCGTTGGCGTCCGCGATCTTCTTCGACTGTGCCTGTACGGCCGTGTCGCAGACCTTCTTGGCCCAGTCGTCCAGCTTCTTGTTGCCGTCGTCGTCCGAGCACCCCGACAGCGCCAGTACCAGTACCGCACCGCCGGACAGCGCGGCCGCGAGCTTCTTGTTCACCGGATTGGTCCCTTCCATGGCTCTCGGCCCCGGAACTTACACGCCGACCGGGCGATGACCACACGCCGGGCGTCCGATACCACCGCTATTGCAGCCATTTGCACCAAGGGGCATGAGGCGAGAGAAGGCTCACGAGACCCTCCGGGGCGCCCACCGGCACGCACGAGGGGCGGACGGCGCCTCAAAAAGCGCCATCCGCCCCCGTGTTGGGACGTAAGGACCGGCTACGAGACGATCGCGGGGTCGGCCGAGCTGGCGACCTTCCCCTGGTTCTCCTCGTCACCGACGGCGATGCCGCGCCGCTTGGAGACGTACACCGCTACGACGATGACCGCGATGGACAGGACCGCGATCAGGACGCGCATCGTGACGCTCTTGTCCTCTCCGTAGCTGAACTTGACGACGGCGGGCGCGATGAGCAGCGCCACCAGGTTCATCACCTTCAGCAGCGGGTTGATCGCCGGGCCCGCGGTGTCCTTGAACGGGTCGCCGACCGTGTCGCCGATCACCGTCGCGGCGTGGGCCTCGCTGCCCTTGCCGCCGTGGTGGCCGTCCTCGACGAGCTTCTTCGCGTTGTCCCACGCGCCACCGGAGTTGGCGAGGAACACCGCCATCAGCGTGCCGGTGCCGATCGCGCCCGCGAGGAACGCGCCGAGCGCGCCGACGCCGAACGTGAAGCCGACCGCGATCGGCGTGAGCACGGCGATCAGACCGGGTGTGGCCAGCTCGCGCAGCGCGTCCTTGGTGCAGATGTCGACGACGCGCCCGTACTCGGGCTGCTCCGTGTAGTCCATGATCCCGGGGCGCTCGCGGAACTGCCGCCGCACCTCGTAGACCACGGCCCCGGCCGACCGCGACACCGCGTTGATCGCGAGCCCCGAGAAGAGGAAGACGACCGCGGCGCCGAGGATCAGGCCCACCAGGTTGTTGGGCTGGGAGATGTCCATCACCAGGTTCATCGGTGCGCCGTCGCCGAGTTTCTGGCCGACATCGTCGGCCGCCTCGGCGATCGCGTCCCGGTACGAGCCGAACAGCGCCGAGGCCGCCAGGACGGCCGTGGCGATGGCGATGCCCTTGGTGATGGCCTTGGTGGTGTTGCCCACGGCGTCCAGGTCGGTGAGCACCTGCGCACCCGCGCCCTGGACGTCGCCGGACATCTCGGCGATGCCCTGCGCGTTGTCGGAGACCGGTCCGAAGGTGTCCATGGCGACGATGACGCCGACCGTGGTGAGCAGGCCGGTCCCGGCGAGCGCCACCGCGAACAGGGCGAGCATGATCGACGTACCGCCGAGCAGGAACGCCCCGTACACGCCGAGGCCGATCAACAGCGCCGTGTAGACGGCCGATTCCAGACCCACGGAGATGCCCGCGAGGACGACGGTGGCCGGGCCCGTGAGCGAGGTCTTGCCGATGTCCTTGACCGGCCGCCGGTTGGTCTCGGTGAAGTAGCCGGTGAGCTGCTGGATCAGCGCGGCGAGGACGATGCCGATGGCGACCGCCACGACCGCGAGGACCCGCGGGTCGCCGCTCTTCGCCAGGATCACGGCGTCCTCGACCCCGTCCAAATCCGCGTACGACGACGGGAGGTAGACGAAGACGGCCACCGCGACGAGCGCGAGCGAGATGAACGCCGAGATGAAGAAGCCGCGGTTGATGGCGGTCATACCGCTGCGGTCGGAGCGCCGGGGCGCCACCGCGAAGATGCCGATCATCGCGGTGACCACGCCAATCGCGGGCACGATCAGCGGGAAGGCGAGCCCGGAGTCACCGAACGCGGCCTTGCCGAGGATCAGCGCGGCGACGAGCGTGACGGCGTACGACTCGAAGAGGTCGGCGGCCATCCCTGCGCAGTCGCCGACGTTGTCGCCCACGTTGTCGGCGATGGTCGCGGCATTGCGCGGATCGTCCTCCGGAATGCCCTGTTCGACCTTGCCGACCAGGTCGGCGCCGACGTCGGCGGCCTTGGTGAAGATGCCGCCTCCGACACGCATGAACATCGCGATCAGCGCGGCGCCGAGGCCGAAGCCTTCGAGCACCTTCGGTGCGTCGGCCGCGTATACGAGCACGACACAGGAGGCGCCGAGCAGACCGAGCCCCACCGTGAACATGCCGACGACGCCGCCCGTACGGAAAGCGATCTTCATCGCTTTGTGCGAGACGGCGGTGAGATCCTTTTCCGGCTCGCCTTCCGCCGGTGTCGCTTCCCGGGCCGCGGCGGCCACGCGCACATTGCTGCGCACGGCGAGCCACATACCGATATAGCCGGTGGTCGCCGAGAAGGCCGCTCCGATCAGGAAGAACACCGACCGGCCGATGCGCTGATTCCAGTCGTCCGCGGGCAGCAGCATGAGCAGGAAGAACACCACGACGGCGAAAACGCCGAGGGTCCGCAACTGCCGCCACAGATAGGCATTCGCGCCTTCCTGCACCGCCGCTGCGATCTTCTTCATGCTGTCGGTGCCCTCGCCGGCCGCGAGCACTTGGCGCACGAGCACCCAGGCGACCGCCAGGGCCGCGATCGCGACGGCCGCGATGACCATCACGATGAGACGGTTGTCGTCGGTCAGTACCGGACCCGCGAGGATTGAGGGGTGGTCGAGCTGATGAGGGGTAGAAAGCCCCGCCATTCGTCCTCCTTGACGCTTGGGCTGAGCTCAAGATGTGGACGGATTGTAGGGAGCCGGACCTGATCAAAACAGTGCGCCGCCAACGGAATTGGCGCGCAGGTGCGTATCTTCAAAAGATCGCGCCCGACGATTGACCCCGAAAGCGGTAATGCCCCAAAACCATTGACGCCGAAGGTGGCCCCGACTTCGCCGCCCCCACCTCCATTGATCACGCTCCCCTCGCTCACCAATTTCCTCACTTGTCACACAAACAGAAACTGCGCGCACGCATACGGCGAACAGATTTATGTAACTCGGGAGACGGTTGAGGGCCGGTCGGGGGAGCGGAGCGGAGGCTGGCCGGGGGCCGCTCGGGTGGCTGGATGGGGGCCGCTTGGGCTGAGGGGGACCGACTGGGCCAGTCCACGGCCGCGAGGCCCCGCTGGGGCGGTCTACGGCAAAGAACCCTGGCTTGGTGGCTGCCAGCCCATGCCAAGAGGCCCCGCTGGGGTATCCAGGAGGCGTCTGTGGGGTGGTGGGGTGCGGGGGCGCCGTGCGCCCTCGGCGGCGCCCCGTCGTCGCCGACGGTGCGGTTGCGGCGCGGGACGCTAGGGCGGCGTGGGGGCGCTAGGGAGTCGCGGGGACGCTAGGGCGTCGTGGGCCAGCTCATGCGGATCAGGCCGCCGGCCTCGTCGGCCGTGACTTCCACGTCGTCGACGAGGCCGCTGATCACCGCGAGCCCCATCTCGTCCTCGCCCTCGGCCTCCGGGTCCTCGGCGCCGGGCCGACCGCCCGCCACGGCCGCGGGCACGACGCGGGGCGCCTCGTCACCGACCTCGATGGAGAACTGCTTCTCCTCCTCGACCAGCGCGACGCGCACGGGCGCGGTGATCCCGGCAGCCTGATGCAGACCCACGGCACGGGTGCAGGCCTCGCCGACCGCGAGCCTGACCTCGTCGAGAACGGCCTCGTCCACTCCGGCCCGTCGCGCCACCGCGGCCGCCACCAGTCGGGCGGTCCTGACGTGCTCGGGCAGCGCGCTGAAGCGGAGTTCAACGGTGGCCATGCATCCCCCTCGGACATACACGCGTGCTGTCGAAGGGCCGGGCCGTCGGCCCGGCCCCCCGCCGTACTGCCACTCCGGGACGGAGCCCGGAACCCCGGACCTGCCGGGGCTGCCAGCTCAGTCGGTGGCCGCGACCGCTTCGTCGACCGAGGTGTGGATCGGGAACACCTTGGTCAGGCCGGTGATGCGGAAGATCTTGAGAATGCGCTCCTGGTTGCACACCAGGCGCAGCGAGCCCTCATGGGCACGCACCCGCTTCAGGCCACCGACCAGCACGCCGAGTCCGGTGGAGTCGAGGAAGTCCACGCGCTCCATGTCGACGACGAGATGGAAACTGCCGTCGTTCACCAACTCGACCAACTGCTCGCGCAGCTTGGGCGCGGTATAAACATCGATTTCGCCACCGACCTCGACGACCGTACGATCGCCGACGGTACGGGTCGACAGAGACAGGTCCACGGATCCTCCAGCACCTTGCTATCGAGCGGTCGCCCCTCGGGACACCTCGGCCCACGCCCCCGGGACGGATCGCCAGCCGCGATGGCATTCAATCACTTACGGGCAGGCGTGCACGACGCCTTCGGACCATTGTCCATCCCGCCAGTGACACACTCGATGCCGATGGCCAACATTTCCCCTTCCGGAAGACCCTCGGCGGACACCCCGGCCCGCGTCTCCCCGCGGTCGGTCCTGGACCGACTGACCACGGGGCCGAGCCGAGCTGCGCGCGTCACTCATACGGAGCACCTGCCCCCGAGGGCGGCCCGGTATGCCGTCTGGCCCGATCGCATCCGCTCCGAGGTCGTCGCCGCCGTCCGGAAGGCCGGAATCGAGCACCCCTGGGCCCACCAGGCACGGGCCGCCGAACACGCGCTGGACGGCGAATCCGTCGTCGTCGCCACCGGCACCGCGTCCGGCAAGTCATTGGCATATCTCACACCGGTGCTCTCCGCCCTCCTGGACGGCTCCGAGGCCGCGAACGGGCGCGGCACGACCGCCCTGTACCTGGCCCCCACCAAGGCCCTCGCCGCCGACCAGCGCCGCGCCGTGCGCGCCCTGGCTGAACCGCTCGGCACCGCCGTCAGGGCCGCCGTGTACGACGGCGACACCCCCGTCGAGGAACGCGAGTGGGTGCGCCAGTACGCCAACTACGTCCTGACCAACCCCGACATGCTGCACCGCGGCATCCTCCCGTCCCACCCCCGCTGGTCCTCCTTCCTGCGGGCCCTGCGCTACGTCGTCATCGACGAGTGCCACACCTACCGCGGCGTCTTCGGCTCGCACGTCGCCCAAGTCCTGCGTCGCCTGCGTCGCTTGTGCGCCCGCTACGGCTCCGAGCCCGTCTTCCTCCTCGCCTCCGCCACCGCCGCGGAGCCCGCCGTGGCCGCGCGGCGCCTGACCGGCCTGCCCGTCACCGAGGTCGCCGACGACGGCTCGCCCCGCGGCGAGGTCGTCTTCGCCCTCTGGGAGCCGCCGCTCACCGAGCTCCACGGCGAGAAGGGCGCCCCGGTGCGCCGCACCGCCACCGCCGAGACGGCCGACCTGCTCACCGACCTGACGGTCCAAGGCGTCCGCTCCGTCGCCTTCGTGCGCTCCCGGCGCGGCGCCGAGCTGATCTCCGTGATCGCCCAGGAGCGCCTCAGCGAGGTCGACCGCTCCCTGGCCCGCCGCGTCGCCGCCTACCGGGGCGGCTATCTCCCCGAGGAACGCCGCGCCCTGGAGCAGGCCCTGCACTCCGGCGAACTCCTCGGCCTCGCCGCCACCACCGCCCTCGAACTCGGCGTGGACGTGTCGGGTCTGGACGCCGTCCTCATCGCGGGCTACCCGGGGACCCGGGCCTCGCTGTGGCAGCAGGCGGGCCGCGCCGGACGCTCCGGGCAGGGCTCCCTGGCGGTGCTGGTGGCCCGCGACGATCCTCTGGACACGTATCTCGTCCACCACCCCGACGCGTTGTTCCGCCAGCCCGTCGAGTCGACCGTCCTCGACCCCGACAATCCGTACGTCCTCGCGCCCCACCTGTGCGCCGCCGCGGCGGAACTTCCCCTTACCGAGGAGGACTTCCCGCTCTTCGGTCCGGCCGCCGAGGAGCTGCTTCCGCAGCTGGAGGCCGCGAAGCTGCTGCGCCGCCGCACGAAGGCCTGGCACTGGACCCGGCGCGAGCGCGCCGCCGACCTCGCGGACATCCGCGGCGGGGGCGGCCGCCCCGTCCAGATCGTCGAGGAGGGCACGGGACGGCTGCTCGGCACCGTCGACGCCTCCGCCGCGCACACGACCGTCCACGAGGGCGCGGTCCACCTCCATCAGGGCCGTACGTATCTCGTGCGCCACCTGGACCTGGAGGACTCCGTCGCGCTCGTCGAGGAGGCCGTCCCGCCCTACTCGACGACCGCCCGCGACACCACCGCCATCTCCGTCCTCGACACCGACACCGAGATCCCCTGGGGCCCCGGCCGCCTCTGCTACGGCTCCGTCGAAGTCACCAACCAGGTCGTCTCCTTCCTGCGCCGCAAGCTCATCACGGGCGAGGTGCTCGGCGAGACCAAGCTGGACCTGCCGCCGCGCACCCTGCGTACCCGCGCGGTGTGGTGGACGGTCACCGAGGACCAGCTCGACGCGGCCCGGATCAACCCGGAGATCCTCGGCGGCGCCCTGCACGCCGCCGAGCACGCCTCCATCGGCATGCTGCCGCTGTTCGCCACCTGTGACCGCTGGGACATCGGCGGCGTCTCCGTGCCGCTGCACCCGGACACCCTGCTCCCCACGGTCTTCGTCTACGACGGCCATCCCGGGGGTGCCGGGTTCGCCGAGCGCGCCTTCCACACCGCCCGCGCCTGGCTCACCGCCACCCGCGAGGCCATCGCCTCCTGCGAGTGCGAGGCCGGGTGCCCGTCGTGCATCCAGTCCCCCAAGTGCGGCAACGGCAACGACCCCCTGCACAAGCGCGGTGCGATCCGCCTGCTCACCACCCTCCTGAAGGACGCGCCCGCCGACTGAGCGGGGCCCGGATGCGTCGTATGGGCCCTGCCCGGGTCCATCAGCTGGGTCCTTCCGAGGTGCGTCGGCCGAGCCGTGCCCAGGCGCCCCGGGAGGCCTCATGGGCCCCGGGGGCCTCACAGGGCCTGTGAGGCCCCCAGCCCCTGTGGGCCTCGTGAGTCCCGTCGGCATCGCAGGCCCTGCCCGCGACCTGACCTCCGTCGTGAACGGCCCGAGCTCCGCCGCCGCCGTCACGTCCGACACCTGGCCCCGGACCTCGCACCGCACGATCCGCGTGCCCTGCGCCCGCGCCACCCGGCCGGCCCGTGCGCAGGCGTCGTCGGGACCAGACATCCAGTGGTCCGCCGCCGCGAGCGCGGCCAAGTCGGCGGCGCCGCCCGCCCGGTGCCGGGCGACCACCACCTGGCCCATCGCCAGGACGGCACCGGTGACCACGCACAGCACGGCCAGGACGACCACCACCCACACCGTGGCCGCACCCCGGTCCGCCCACGCGCCCCCTCGGACCGCCGGGGCACCGCTGCGGTCCGCCCACGATCCGGCCCGTCTCACGTGCCCACCCCCACAGTGCCCGCCCCCACCGCGTCCTCCGCCAGCGCCACGGCCTCCGCGCGCAGCCGCACTCCGAGCCCCAAGGGCCGCGGCCCCGGTGACGGCGCCACCACCTCGACCCGCACCAAGTCCCCGTCCCTGCGCACTGCGACCTGTGCCCCGCGTGGCGCCGCCTGCCGGGCCGCCGCCACGGCCGTGCCCTGCGGGTCCTGGCGCGCCATCGCACGGGCCCCGGCCCGGGCCGCGTCCACGCACTGGATCTGCGCGGACGCGGTCATGAGGACCCACAAGAGCCCCATCGTGAACAGCACCAGGGTCGGCAGGACCACGGCCGCCTCCGCCGTCACGAACCCGGCGTCGCCCCGCTTCCCGGGCCCTCCGTCAGCCAGGCCCGTGACGCCGTCTCCGTCCGTCCCGGCCTCAGAACTGCACATGGAGCGCCCTCTCCACCACCGCCTGCAGCCCCGCGCGGACGGGCCCGCTCGTCACCACCTTGTAGAGCAGCCCGGCGAAGCCCACAGCCGCGATCAGCCCCATCGCGTACTCGGAAGTCGCCATCCCGGCGTCCCTCGTGCCGGTACGCATCCCTGTCCATCGCCGTGACACCCAGGCCCGCGCCAAACCCTGCCCGCGCCCCTGCTCCTGCTCCTGCTCCTGCTCCTGCTCCTGCTCCTGCTCGCAGCCACGGACGATTCCCTGGCCTTGTCCCCGTCCCCACATGACAACCCCCATGAGATGTCGACTCGTTGAGCCCGAGTCGTTGAGTTCCGAGCCGTTCAGATTCGTGTCGTTGAGATTCGTGTCGTTGAGATTCGAGATTCCTGTCCTTGCTCACCTCCGCCCTTCCTGTCGGTGCGGTCGACGGCGCCCCTTCACCGGGCGCTCAGCAGTGCTCCCCCGAGGCCCACGACCACCGGCACCACTCCGAGGGCGATGAACGCTGGAAGGAAGCACAGCCCCACCGGTGCCGTCATCGAGACCGCGGCCCGGCGCGCCCGGGCGGTCGCCTCGCGTGCTCTCTCGGCCCGGCAGTCCGCCGCGAGGCGGGCCACGGGGTCGGCCGCGGGCGCCCCGGACTCACCCGCCCGCTCCAGGAGTCGGGCCAGCGCCCCGGCGCCCGGTACGGCACTCAACTGGCGCCAGGCGTCCGCGGGCGCCCCGCCGAGCCGCACCTGCGCCGCGCCCCACGCGAGCCGCTCGCCGACCGGCCCGCGCAGTGACTCCCCGACGGCCTGGGCCGCCACGACCGGCCCGGCCCCGGCGGCCACGCACGCCGCCACCAGGTCGGCCGCCAAGGGCAGTTGACGTGCCGCCTCAGCCGTGTCGAACTCCGCCTCCAAGCCGCCGCCCCGCCCTATCCGGGCCACGGCACAGCCGAGGCCCGCGCCGACCAGGAGCCCCGTCACCCCGCCGATCAGCGCCCAGCCGACTCCGACCGCTCCGACCACGGCGAGCCGCACGCGGAGCTCGTCCCGCCGCCCGGACAGCCCGCCACGCCACCGCCCGCGCCACTCGGGCTTCCACAGCCAGGACCGGCCCGGCCGTCCGCGCTCCCCCAGAACCGCCACCACCCTTCCGCCCAGGGCCCGTTCGCGTCGGGCCATCGCTGTCACGAGGACCAGCCACCACACCGCCACCGCCGACCACAGGGCCACCCCCAGCCTGTGGAAAACCTCGGCCTCGCCCATCACCCCTCCGCCTTCCGCATGATCCGCAGCGCCCACCAGGCGCCCGCGCCCTCCAGGAGTCCGCCCACGAGGAGGCACCCGAACCCCGCTCCCGTGTGCAGCAGCACCCGCAGCGGCCGGGCGCCGAGCGCGGCGCCCATCAGCAGGCCGAGTGCGGGAAGTCCGGCTAGCAGTACGGCCGTCGAGCGGGCGCCCGCCAACTGGGCTCGAAGATCGGACCGTTGATCTCGCTCGGCGCGCAGGGCGCCTTCCAGGCGCTCCAGGCCCGTCGCGAGGCCCGCGCCCCGGTCGACGGCGACCCGCCAGCAGGCCGCGAGCCCCAGGAGCCCCTCCCCGCCGGGTTCCCGCGCGGCCTCCCGCAGCGCCCCGGGCACATCCCCGCCGAACCGCGCCGCCGCGAGCACCCCGGCCCGCTCCCCGCCGAGCTCCCGGCCTGTGGCCCGACCGATGGCCATGGGCTCCGTGGCTTCCGTGGCCGTCCGCAGCGCCTCCCCCGGCTGCCGTCCCGCGCGCACCTCGCCCGCGAGCGCCCCGCACAAGGCGATCACCGCGTCCGCCCGCCGCTCCCGCTCCCGGCGGGCCTCCCGGGCTCTGCGCAGCCGCCCGGCCAGTGGCACGCCGACCGCCCCCGCGACGAGCGGCACCACCGATTCGCCCAGGATCGCGACGGCCAATCCGCCCACCAGGACCCACGCTTCAGGTCCCACGCGGCCGGCGAGCCGCTCGCGCGCCCCGGCGGCAGCCCGGCGCCAAGCCGACCCGGGGACCACCGACCCGGGCGCCGCGAGCGCCGCCCTGGCCCGCCTCAGCTCCCGGGCCCGGGATCGTCCGCCCAGGAGCCATACCGACCCGCCCGCGCACAGTGCCGCGCCCCAGGCCATCGCCGCGCTCATGCGGTCTCACCCCGGCTCCCGAGCAGGGCGCTCAACCGCCGCCAGCCGCGCTCCTGGACGAAGCCGCGCTCGCCCCACCGCAGCGCGGGCACCGTCGCCACAAGCCCCGTGGCGTCCCGCTCCAGGACGTGCACCTCGGCAACGCGGCGGCGCCCGGCCCGGTCCCGCGCGAGATGGATGACCACCGAGAGCGCGGCCGCCACCTGGCTGTGCAGGGCCGCGCGGTCGAGCCCGGCAGCCGTGCCCAGGGCCTCCAGACGGGCCGGGACGTCCGCCGCGGCGTTCGCGTGCAGCGTGCCGCAGCCGCCCTCGTGGCCCGTATTGAGCGCGGCCAGCAGATGCACCACCTCCGGGCCTCGCACCTCGCCCACGACGAGCCGGTCGGGTCGCATCCGCAGGGCTTGGCGGACCAAGTCGTCGAGGCCGACGGAGCCCGCGCCCTCCTGGTTCGCCTGCCGGGTCTCCAAGCGCACCACATGGGGGTGCTCGGGGCGCAGCTCGGCGGAGTCCTCGGCGAGCACGATCCGCTCCCCCGGGCCGACCAGGCCGAGGAGGGTGCTCAGGAGCGTGGTCTTGCCGCTGCCCGTGCCGCCGCTGATCACGTACGACAGGCGGGCGTCGAGCAGGGCGCGCAGGAAGCGCTCGCCGCCGGGCGGCACCGTGCCCGCCGCGGTCAGCTCCGCGAGGGTGAAAGCCCGCGGCCGCACGACCCGCAGCGACAGGCACGCCGAGCCGACGGCAACCGGGGGCAGGACGGCGTGCAGCCGGGTGCCGTCCGGAAGGCGGGCGTCCGCCCAGGGCCGCGCGTCGTCCAGGCGCCGTCCCGCGACCGCCGCGAGGCGCTGGGCGAGCCGCCGCACGGCCGCCGCGTCCCGGAAGGCCACGTCTGTGAGCTCCAGGCCGCCGCCCCGGTCCACCCACACCCGGTCGGGCGCGGACACCAGCACATCGGTCACCGAAGGGTCCGCGAGCAGGGGCTCCAGCGGGCCCGCGCCCACGAGCTCGGAGCGCAGCTGCTCTGCCGCCCCCAGGACTTCGGCGTCCCCCAGGACGCCTGCCTGCGCCCGCAGTGCTTCGGCGACCCGGGCCGGGGTCGGCTCCGTGCCGTTCGCCGCGAGCCACTGGCGTACGCCGTCCAGCATGCGCGCGCCCACGACCGCGTTCATACGCGCCCTCCGGTGGCGTCGACCGGAAGCTGCTGCCAGAAGGCGGCGCAGAACCGGGCAAGCGGTCCGCGTGCCAGGCCGCCGGGTGGCCGTCCGCCGTCCAGGGCCGCCGCGAGGCCGTGCTCCCAGGGCAGCTCACCGACGAGCGGCAGCTGGAGGAGGCGTGCGATCTCGCCCGCGTCGAGGCCGTCACCGCCGTCGAGCGCGCCGCGCCCGGACCGGCCTGTGGCGGCCACCGCCCGCAGGTCCCGCAGCACCATGCCCACGGCCGACGCGACTCGGCGGGCCCCGGCCACCGCGCGCAGCTCGCGCGGCACCACCAGGAGGCCCAGGTCGAGCTGGGCCAGCGCCTCCCCCACCGTCTCGTCCACGCGGCGCGGCAGGTCCACGACCACCACGCCGCCGCGCCTTCGGGCCGCGGCGAGGACGGCCCGCATCGCCTGCGGGGCCACGGCCACGGTGTCGCCGCGATCCCAGCTGAGCACCCGCAGGTCGTGCAGCTGGGGCAGCGACTCCTCCAGGGCGCCGCCGCCGACCCGGCCGCGCGACTGGGCGAAGGCGGGCCAGCGCAGCCCGTCCGCGGCCTCGCCGCCGAGCAGGACGTCGAGCCCGCCGCCCAGCGGGTCGGCGTCGATGAGCATGGTGCGGCGCCGGGCGCGCGCCGCCGTGACGGCGAGGGCACAGGCCAGGGTGGAGGCTCCGGCACCGCCCCGGCCCCCGATCACGCCGATGGTGAGCGCGGGCCGCCCCACGCCCTCGGCCACGTCCGCGATGCGGTCCACCAGCCACTGCTCGCCGTCCGGCAGGACGAGGACCTGCTCCGCGCCGATCTCCACCGCCCGCCGCCATACGTCGGAATCGTCCTGATCCCGCCCAACCAGCACCACCCCGCGCCGCCGCGCGGCCCCGCGCACCCGGTCCGCCGCGTCGTCCCCGACCAGGACGAGCGGGGCCGATTTCCAGGTGTCCCTGCCGCCCCCGCGCTCCGGCACGCCGTGGTGCACCTCTGGTCGCGCACCCGCGGCGGCGCACAGCCGCAGCAGGTCATCCAGCAGGTCCGCGTCCTCGGTGACGATCAGTGGTGCGCCGGGCCGCCCGTCGGACGGCGGCGACGCGTCGCCCGTAATGACTCCGGCCACGATCTCCAGCCCCCTCTCGCTGCAAGTCCTCGAATGCGCTCCTGTGCGCATCCGGATCCCAGCCCGCGAAGACCGGCCAGTGGAATCCGGCCATGAACTTCACGAGCGGAATCAGCGTGCTGCGATCCCGGAAATCGTGTGGATCTTGGTCAATAACTGTGGAGAAGACGCTGGCTGTGAATATCTCCGTCACCCATACCGGTGAGGCCCCGAACGACTTCCGCAGCGCAGCGCTACGACTACGCACAGTGATGAATCTTGGGCACGGCTCGACGCCGCCACAACGGCCCATGACGGCGCGAGGCGATCATTCAAGATCGGAAAACGGGGGAGAAAACCCATCCGGACATGCGACGACCCCCGCCGGGGGGGAGAGCGGGGGTCGTCCCCTCGGTCCGACTCGGGGGGGGGGGAGGAGCCAGACCGGGTTAGCACGGTCGCGAACGATCCGTGACTTCCATGGTGTACCCGAGAGCCTTCTCAGGCAAACCCACGCGCCTCAGCTTACGCCGAATGGTGGGCGCCTATGCTCGGGCTCGTGGAAAACCACTCCTTGCCTCGCACAGCCGCCTTCTTTGACCTGGACAAGACGGTCATTGCGAAGTCGAGCACCCTCACCTTCAGCAAGTCGTTCTACCAAGGCGGCCTGATCAACCGCAGAGCGGTACTGCGTACCGCATATGCCCAGTTCGTGTTCCTCGCCGGTGGCGCGGACCACGACCAGATGGAGCGCATGCGCGAGTACCTGTCCGCGCTCTGCCGCGGGTGGAACGTGCAGCAGGTCAAGGAGATCGTCGCCGAGACCCTGCACGACCTGATCGACCCGATCATCTACGACGAGGCCGCCTCGCTCATCGAGCAGCACCACACCGCCGGGCGGGACGTCGTCATCGTCTCCACCTCGGGCGCCGAGGTGGTCGAGCCGATCGGCGAACTGCTCGGCGCGGACCGGGTGGTGGCCACCCGGATGGTCGTCGGGCCCGACGGCTGCTTCACGGGCGAGGTGGAGTACTACGCGTACGGGCCGACGAAGGCGGAGGCGATCAAGGAGCTCGCCGAGTCGGAGGGGTACGACCTGGAGCGCTGCTACGCCTACAGCGACTCGTTCACCGACATGCCGATGCTGGAGTCCGTGGGCCACCCCTACGCCGTCAACCCCGACCGGGCGCTGCGCCGTGAGGCACTCGCGCGCGAGTGGCCGATCCTCGATTTCCACCGCCCGGTGCGGCTCAAGCAGCGGCTGCCCGCGCCGCCGCGCCCCGCGCTCGTCGCCGCGGCGGCCGTGGGAGCCGCGGCGGCCACCGCGGGCCTGGTCTGGTTCGCCACCCGCCGCCGCACCGCGGCAGCGGGCTGACCCGACCGCGCCGCAGGCGACACGCGCTCTCCAAGGGGCGCGACGGGCACGCGCGCGTAGGGGTACGGCCGGGCTCCGAGGGGCGGCCGGAAAGCCGCGCCCGATTCACCCTTGTTTGAACCTAAAAGTAAAGAAGTGCGGTCAGGGCTTCCACTTCCCGGAGGACAGTAGTACAAAGGAGTCAACGGCCCGCGAGACCAAGGACATCCGAGAGGATTACCTTCAACCGCAGAATTGGCCCCACGGACCGAAGCATGGACATCGAGCACCCACGCGACGTCGACCCGTCGATTACGGGCCAGCCACACCAGGTGACGGGCAAAGTTCCCGACCTGATGGGCACATGATTCGAGGACGCTTGGTAACCCGGTGAACATGCCAGCGGCGGTACGAATTCTCGTACCGCCGCAACCCTGTTCAGGCTCGATCACACACTCCCCCGGGCCACGCCCTAAGCGGCGCCCCGCTGGAGCGCCTCGCACACCGCCGTCGACTCCCTGACGCCCAGCTCAACGGCCTTGCCGCAGTGGGCGATCCAGGCAGCGACTCCCTCCGCCGTCCCGGACGCGTAACCCGCGAGCGCCGCCGCGTAGGCGTCGCGCCCCAGCTCCGCGTGGCCCGCCTCGGCCGGGCAGACGGACTTCGGGTCGAGCCCGCTGCCCACCAGGACGACGCGCTCGGCCGCGCGCGCGACCAGGCCGTTGTGCGAGCCGAAGGGCCGAAGCACCGCGAGTTCGCCGTGCACGACGGACGCCATCACCAGGGCGGGCGCCGAACTGCCCGCGACGACGATGCGCGAGAGCCCCTCCAGGCGCCCCGCCACCTCGTCGGCGTCCGGCAGCGCCAGCGCGGACAGGGGCCCGTCCAGGGGCTCGTCGACCGGTTCACCCGCGAGCCGCGGGCGGCCCGCCGCCTCGTCCGAGTCGGCCGCGGCGACCAGGTGCAGCCGCGCGAGGACCCGCAGCGGCGACTGCCGCCAGATGGACAGCAGCTGCCCCGCCTCGGCCGTGAGCCGCAGCGCGGCGCCCATGACGCGCGCCTCGGCGTCACCGCTGAAGTCGCTGCGCCTGCGCACCTCTTCGAGCGCCCACTCGGCACCGGACAGCACGGCGGAGCCACGGGCTCCGCGCAGCGCGGCCTCCGAGGTGATCTCGTTGCTGCGGCGGCGCATGATCCGGTGCCCGTAGACGCGGTCCACGGCCTTGCGCACGGAGTCCACGGCCTCCGGGACGCCGGGCAGGGCGCCCAGGGGAGCCAGCGGATCAGGTGTCGTACTCATGAGTACGACCCTACGCACTCGCGGCCGCCGCCCCACGAAGGAGTGGTCTTCTTCACTCAAGGGCCGGTCCGCCGCGAGGTTCGCCACTACGCTAACCGACCATGAAAATCGCTTTCGTGGGGAAGGGCGGCAGCGGCAAGACCACGCTGTCCTCGCTCTTCATCCGACACCTCGCCGCGATCGGCGCACCCGTCGTCGCGGTGGACGCCGACATCAACCAGCACCTCGGCCCCGCGCTCGGCCTCGACGACGAGCAGGCCGCCGAGCTGCCCGCGATGGGCGCGCGCCTGCCGCTGATCAAGGACTATCTGCGCGGCGCCAACCCGCGCATCGCCTCCGCCGAGACGATGATCAAGACGACACCGCCCGGCGACGGCTCCCGGCTGCTGCGGCTCCGCGAGCAGAACCCGGTGTACGACGCCTGCGCGCGGCCGGTGGAACTCGACGGCGGCGCCGTGCGTTTGATGGTCACCGGGCCGTTCACCGAAGCCGACCTCGGTGTCGCCTGCTACCACTCCAAGACCGGAGCGGTGGAGCTGTGTCTGAACCACCTGGTCGACGGCCGTGACGAGTACGCCGTCGTCGACATGACCGCGGGCTCGGACTCCTTCGCCTCCGGGATGTTCACCCGCTTCGACATGACGTTCCTCGTCGCCGAGCCGACCCGGAAGGGAGTCTCCGTCTACCGCCAGTACCGGGACTACGCACACGACTTCGGCGTGGCCCTGAAGGTCGTGGGCAACAAGGTCCAGGGCCAGGACGACATCGACTTCCTGCGCGAGCAGGTCGGCGACGACCTCCTGGTGACCGTCGGGCACTCGGACTGGGTGCGCGCCATGGAGAAGGGCCGCCCGCCCCGGTTCGCCCTCCTGGAGGACGTCAACCGCAGCGCCCTGCGGACGCTTCAGGACGCCGTCGACGCCCGGTACGAGCACCGCGACTGGGAGCGGTACACGCGCCAGATGGTCCACTTCCATCTGAAGAACGCGCAGAGCTGGGGCAACGCCAGGACCGGAGCCGACCTGGCGTCCCAGGTCGACCCCGACTTCGTCCTGCGCGAGGAAGCGGTCGCCACGGCTTGAGGGGCCCACGCGGCCGCCACCGCCCGCGCGGCCACCACCGTCCGCACGGCCACCACCCGCGCGGCGTGCGGGCCGCGCGACCCGCAGGCCGCTACCTCTTGGCCGGTTCAGCCCCCGGGACCCCCTTGGGTGCCGGGGCCGGGCGGGCCGAGAGGAAGGCGGGCCAGCCCTCCTTGGGGGCCTTGCCGACGCCGAGCTCGGTGAGCTTGGCGAGGACCTGCGGGTCCTGGGCGTCCAGCCAGTCGGCGAGCTGCCGGAAGGACACACACCGCACGTCCCTCTTGGTGCAGACCCGCTCGATGGTCTCCTCGATGGCGCGCATGTACGTGCCGCCGTTCCAGGACTCGAAGTGGTTGCCGATGATCAGGGGCGCGCGGTTGCCGTAGTAGGCGCGGTCGAAGCCCTTCAGCAGGCCGTCGCGCATCTGGTCGCCCCAGTGCTCATGCCGGGACGGATCGCCCTGGGAGGTCGAACCGGACTGGTTCACCATGAAGTTGTAGTCCATGGTGAGCGTCTCGAAGCCGCGCCCGGGGACGGGGACGAGCTGCATCGACAGGTCCCACAGGCCCTCCTTCTTCTCGGGCCAGAGCTGGTTGTTCACGCCACTGGTGTCGTAGCGGAAGCCCAGTTCGCGCGCCGCCCGCATGAAGTTCGTCCGGCCTTCGAGGCAGGGGGTGCGGGCGCCGATGAGCTCCTTGTCGTAGTCGAAGGGCAGCGGCAGCGCGCTCTTCAGGCCCGTGTTCGTCTTCCAGGCCTTCACGAAGGACTTGGCCTGCTGGATCTCGCTCTTCCAGTCGGTGACGGACCATTCGCCGACGCCCCGGCCCTCGCCGCAGAAGTGGCCGTTGAAGTGGGTGCCGATCTCGTTGCCCTCGAGCCAGGCGCCGCGGAGCTGGTCCACGGTGTCCTTGATTCCCTGGCGGTCGTTGAAGCCGATGTCCGAGCTGCCGGCCAGGTGCTGCGGCGGCTTGTAGAGAGCGCGCTTCTCCTGCGGGAGCATGTACACGCCGCTGAGGAAGTAGGTCATCGTCGCGTTGTTGCGCTTGGCGACCTTGCGGAAGTGCGAGAAGAGCTTCTGGCCGTCCTCGCCCGCGCCGTCCCAGGAGAAGACCACGAACTGCGGTGGCTTCTGCCCCGGTGCAAGGCGTTCCGGCCGGGGCAGCAGCGGCTGCTTGCCGGTGAACGCGGTGGACCCGTCGCCGATCAGCCGGACCGGCGACTTGGGCGCGGCGGCACCGGGCGGCTTCTTCGCGCCGTGCGCGCCCTCGCGCGCGCTCTTCTTCGTGTCGGACGCGCCACTCCCGCACCCGGCCAGAGCCGCGACGCAGACCATGAGGGCGGCGAGCCCAGCCGCGGCGGCAGTCCTCTGGTTGGCGGCCATCCGCCCACCTACTTCCGTACGAATCGGGACAGAACCCGAGCAACTTCGCACAGAGGTACGGAAGCCGTGTTACGACAAGCCGACGAATAGGGTTATTCACTCATCAGAGTGATCAGTTGCCCCATTTGCGTCGAAAATCCTGCCGTGACCTTTACTCTGCATTACGATTCGTTTACCGAGAGTTGAGTCATCCCGCCGCTGCAACGCCGTGACCCACGGCCGCGATCCGCCCTCCGGCAGCCCGTCGGAGGCCCACCTGTTCCGCGACCGCGCCGCCCCGGAGGAGACGGGAAAATGTCTGCCAGCGTCCCCCCACGCGCCACCGACTCGGCCCAAGCCGCAAGCGCCCGGCAACCGCACGCGCCACCGCCGCGCCGAGCCTTCCGCATCGCGGGCGCCGACCTCTCCGCGTCGATCGCCGTGTTCCTCATCGCGCTGCCCCTGTCACTGGGCATCGCCCTCGCCACCGGGGCGCCCCTCCAGGCCGGCCTCGTCGCCGCGGCCGTCGGCGGCATCGTCGGAGGCCGCCTCGCCGGCTCCCCGCTCCAGGTCAGCGGCCCCGCCGCCGGACTCACCGTCGTCACCGCCGACCTCATCCAGCGCTACGGCTGGCGCACCACCTGCGCGATCACCGTCCTCGCCGGCATCACCCAGGTGGGCCTCGGCTGTCTGCACGTGGCCCGCACGGCCCTCGCCGTCAGCCCCGCCGTCGTGCACGGCATGCTCGCCGGGATCGGCGTCACCATCGCCATCGCCCAGCTGCACATCGTCCTCGGCGGCACCCCGCAGAGCGCCGTGATCGACAACCTCCGCGCACTGCCCGCCCAGTTGACCGAGCTGCGCCCGGCGGCCCTGTCGATCAGCCTCCTGACGCTCCTCCTGCTGCTGCTCTGGCCGCGCATTCCCGGACGCGCGGGGCGCGCCGCGCGTGTCCTGCCCGCGCCGCTGGTGGCCGTGGCCGCCGCCACGGGGCTCGCGGGCTTCGCCGCGCTGCAGCTGGACAAGGTCGACCTGCCGTCCTGGCGCAGCCACGCGCTCGCCGGGCTGCCCGAAGGGCCCGCGCTCGGCCTGGTGGCGGCCGTGCTCACCATCACGCTGGTGTGCAGCGTGCAGTCGCTGCTCGGCGCGGTCGCCATCGACAAGCTCACGTCCGGCCGTCCGGACTCGCCCCCTGGCGTGGGCCGTTCCGACCTCGACCGCGAGCTGCGCAGCCAGGGCGTGTCGAACATCGTCTCCGGCGCGCTCGGCGGCCTCCCCGTCGCCGGAGTCGCGGTGCGCAGCGTGGCGAACGTCCGCGCGGGCGCCGTCAGCCGGAACTCCACGATGCTGCACGGCGTTTGGGTAGTAGTAGCCGCCCTGCTGCTGGTGCCCGTCCTGGAGCTGATCCCGCTCGCCGCCCTCGCCGCCCTCGTCATGGCCGTCGGCATCCAGATGGTCAGCCTGAACCACATCCGTACCGTCACCCGTCACCGCGAGATCCTGGTCTACGCGGTCACCACCCTCGGCGTGGTCGTGCTCGGCGTCCTCGAAGGGGTCGCGCTCGGCGTCGCAGCGGCCGTGGCCGTCGCCCTGCACCGGCTCGCCCGCACCCGCATCACCTGCGACGAGGACACGGAGGGAGTCCACCACATCCACGTCAGGGGCCAGTTGACGTTCCTCGCCGTGCCCCGACTCAGCCGCTGTCTGCACCACATCCCCCACCGGGCCCACGCCGTGGTGGAGCTGGACGGCTCCTTCATGGACCACGCGGCGTACGAGACGCTGCAGAGCTGGCAGGACGCGCACGCCGCGCACGGCGGCACGGCCGAGATCACCGGCCGGGGCGGGCAGCGGATCGCCGAGCCCGCGAGGATCGCCCACTGCAGCTGCCGCCCCTGGACGCCGTGGCGCAACCACAACTGCGAGGCGCCCCCGCAGCCCGCTTCGACGGACCACCACGACCACCCCCACCACCAGCACGAACTGGCCCAGGGCATCAGCGCCTTCCAGCAGCACACGGCCCCGCGCGTGCGCGGCGAGCTGGCCCGGCTCGCGCGCGAGGGCCAGCAGCCCGTGCAGCTGTTCCTGACGTGCGCCGACTCCCGGGTCGTCACTTCCATGATCACGTCCAGCGGCCCGGGCGACCTCTTCGTCGTACGGAACGTGGGCAATCTGGTGCCCCTGCCCGGTGCTGAGAGCGGCGACGACTCGGTCGCCGCCGCGATCGAGTACGCGGTGGACGTCTTGCAGGTCAAGTCCATCACCGTGTGCGGGCATTCGGGGTGCGGGGCGATGCAGGCGCTGCTCAGCTCCCCGCCGTCCGGGGCGCAGACGCCGCTGAAGCGGTGGCTGCGGCACGGCCTGCCGAGCCTGGAGCGGATGGCGGCGTCCAGCACCGCCGAGCCGCCCGGCAGGATCGCCCCGCGCCTCGCCGGGCGGGCGCCCGCGGACGCGGTGGAGCAGCTGTGTCTGACCAATGTGGTCCAGCAGCTGGAGCACCTGCGGGCTCACGACGCGGTCGCGCGGCGCCTGGCCGAGGGGACCTTGGAGCTGCACGGGATGTACTTCCACGTCGGCGAGGCCCAGGCCTATCTGCTGGCCGAGGGCCCCCGCGGCGCACACGGCACCCGCGGCGGCGCCCATGGCAACGGGGGGAGCGCGGTCGGCGGCGGACAACCCCTGCCGCACGAGGTGTTCAGCCAGGTGCGGCCCTCGCCCCGCGCGGAGGCCACGCCGACGGGCTGAAACACGCCGACCGGCCGACAGCGGTGGGTCTCCCCTGCGGGAGGCCCGCCGCTCTGCGCTGCGGGGGCGCACCAGATCGCGCCCGCCCCGGCGCGCCGCCTATGTCGACCGCTACCCACCTGCCACCCTTTACAGGTCTAAACCAATTTTCGGCAAGCCCTTGTCACCAGGGCCGGGTGTCTGATGAGCTGTGGCTTGGGACACAACGGACACCCTGAGAAAGGGAGATGTCGTGAGCAACGAAAGCCTGGCCAACCTCTTGAAGGAGGAGCGTCGCTTCGCGCCGCCGGCCGATCTGGCCGCGCGGGCCAACGTCAGCGCGGAAGCGTACGAGCAGGCCAAGGCTGACAGGCTCGGCTTCTGGGCCGAGCAGGCCCGTCGGCTGACCTGGGCCACCGAACCGACCAAGACACTCGACTGGTCGAACCCGCCGTTCGCGAAGTGGTTCGAGGACGGCAAGCTCAACGTCGCGTACAACTGCGTGGACCGCCACGTCGAGGCGGGCCACGGCGACCGGGTGGCCATCCACTTCGAGGGCGAGCCCGGCGACAGCCGGGCCATCACCTATGCCCAGCTGAAGGACGAGGTCAGCCGCGCCGCCAACGCCCTGACGGAGCTGGGCGTCGGCAAGGGCGACCGGGTCGCCGTCTATCTGCCGATGATCCCCGAGGCGGTCGTGGCCATGCTGGCGTGCGCCCGCATCGGCGCCGCGCACTCCGTGGTCTTCGGCGGCTTCTCCGCCGACGCGATCGCCGCCCGCATCAAGGACGCCGACGCCAAGCTCGTCATCACCGCCGACGGCGGCTACCGCCGGGGCAAGCCGTCCGCGCTGAAGCCCGCGGTGGACGAGGCCCTGGGCCGCGCGGAGGGCGTCGAGAAGGTCCTCGTCGTGCGGCGCACGGAGCAGGAGGTGGCCTGGACCGAGGGCCGCGACGTGTGGTGGCACGACGTGGTCGCGCGGCAGTCGGCCGAGCACACCCCGGAGGCGTTCGAGGCCGAGCAGCCGCTGTTCATCCTCTACACCTCGGGCACGACGGGGAAGCCGAAGGGCATCCTGCACACGTCGGGCGGCTACCTCACGCAGGCGTCGTACACCCACCACGCCGTCTTCGACCTCAAGCCGGAGACCGACGTCTACTGGTGCACGGCCGACATCGGCTGGGTGACCGGCCACTCGTACATCACGTACGGACCGCTGTCGAACGGCGCGACGCAGGTGATCTACGAGGGCACCCCGGACACCCCGCACCAGGGCCGCTTCTGGGAGATCGTGCAGAAGTACGGGGTGACGATCCTGTACACGGCGCCCACGGCGATCCGTACGTTCATGAAGTGGGGGGACGACATCCCCGCGAAGTTCGACCTCAGCAGCCTCCGGGTGCTCGGTTCGGTCGGCGAGCCGATCAACCCCGAGGCGTGGGTCTGGTACCGCAAGCACATCGGCGGCGACAACTGCCCGATCGTGGACACCTGGTGGCAGACCGAGACCGGCGCGATGATGATCTCGCCGCTGCCGGGCGTGACCGAGACCAAGCCGGGCTCCGCCCAGCGCGCGCTGCCGGGCATCGCCGCGACCGTCGTCGACGACGAGGCGAACGAGGTGCCCGACGGGGGCGGTGGCTATCTGGTCCTCACCGAGCCGTGGCCGTCGATGCTGCGCACCATCTGGGGTGACGACCAGCGGTTCATCGACACGTACTGGTCGCGCTTCGAGGGCAAGTACTTCGCCGGGGACGGCGCCAAGAAGGACGAGGACGGCGACATCTGGCTGCTCGGCCGGGTCGACGACGTCATGCTCGTGTCCGGGCACAACATCTCCACCACCGAGGTGGAGTCGGCGCTCGTCTCGCACCCGTCGGTCGCCGAGGCGGCGGTCGTGGGCGCGGCCGACGAGACCACCGGTCAGGCGATCGTGGCGTTCGTGATCCTGCGCGGCACGGCGTCGGAGTCCGCCGACCTGGTCGGCGAGCTGCGCAACCACGTGGGCACGACGCTCGGCCCGATCGCCAAGCCCAAGCGGATCCTGCCGGTGGCCGAGCTGCCCAAGACCCGTTCCGGGAAGATCATGCGGCGGCTCCTTCGGGACGTGGCCGAGAACCGTCAGCTGGGTGATGTCACCACGCTGACCGACTCGTCCGTGATGGACCTCATTCAGTCCAAGCTTCCGGCTGCTGCCAGCGAGGACTGATCCCCTCGCCGGTCGGCCGCGGGTTCTCCGTGGCTGGCCGCGCCCACGCGGCGAAGCCGCAAATGACACGTCCCGCGCCCCGTTGGGGCGCGAAAAGGCACCCGGCGCCCCGCGCGCCGGGTGCCTTTTCGCGTCTGCCAGACAAGCCATTTGTCCTTAAAGTGGCTTTCGCCGGACACCCCCGCCGCACACGCGTCCAAGCGATTAGGTAAGCTAAGGATCAACGTCAACAACACGACAAGAATCACCAGGTGCGCCGGGAAGTCTGGTCGGCATGTGCTCAGCCCTGCCTACCCGACCGGAGGTCGACTCCCGTGGCCGCGCCCACTCCCAGCAACCGCAAGTTCCTCGGACGCCTCTCCCTGCCCGAGCGCACCTTCGTCGCGGACGCGCTGCGCACCGAGACCGTCGGCGGCGTCCTGCTGCTCGTCGCCGCCGTCGCGGCCCTGATCTGGGCGAACACCCCGCTCAAGGAGAGCTACGAGAGCGTACGGGACTTCCATCTGGGCCCCGGCTCGCTCGGTCTCGACCTGTCCCTCCAGCACTGGGCCGCCGACGGGCTGCTCGCGGTCTTCTTCTTCGTCGCCGGGATCGAGCTCAAGCGCGAGCTGGTCGCGGGCGATCTGCGCGACCCCAAGGCGGCCGCGCTGCCCGTCATCGCCGCGATCTGCGGCATGGCCGTACCGGCGCTCGTCTACACCCTCGTCAACACCGTCGGCGGCGGCTCCACGGACGGCTGGGCCGTGCCCACCGCGACCGACATCGCCTTCGCGCTCGCGGTCCTCGCGGTCATCGGCACCTCGCTGCCGTCGGCGCTGCGCGCCTTCCTGCTCACGCTCGCCGTGGTCGACGACCTCTTCGCGATCATGATCATCGCGATCTTCTTCACCAGTGACCTGAACTTCGCCGCGCTCGGCGGCGCCGTCATCGGCCTCGCCGTCTTCTGGCTGCTCCTGCGCAAGGGCGTGCGCGGCTGGTACGTCTACGTGCCGCTCGCCCTGGTCATCTGGGGCCTGATGTACAACAGCGGCGTCCACGCCACCATCGCCGGTGTCGCCATGGGCCTGATGCTGCGCTGCCACCGCGAGGACGGCGAGAAGCACTCCCCCGGCGAGCACATCGAGCACCTCGTACGCCCCGTCTCCGCGGGCCTCGCGGTGCCGCTGTTCGCCCTGTTCAGCGCCGGGGTCGCGGTCTCCGGCGGCGCCCTCGGCGACGTCTTCACACGGCCCGAGACGCTCGGCGTGGTCCTCGGCCTGGTCGTCGGCAAGGCGGTCGGCATCTTCGGCGGCACCTGGCTCGCCGCCCGCTTCACCCGCGCCGAGCTGAACGACGACCTGGCCTGGCCCGACGTCTTCGCGGTCGCCTCGCTCGCCGGCATCGGCTTCACCGTCTCGCTGCTCATCGGCGAACTCGCCTTCAGCGGCGACGCGGCCCTCACCGACGAGGTCAAGGCGGCGGTCCTCGTCGGCTCCCTGATCGCGGCCGTGATCGCCACCGTCCTGCTGAAGCTCCGCAACCGCAAGTACCGGGCGATGTGCGAGGACGAGGAGCGTGACGAAGACCTCGACGGCATCCCGGACATCTACGAACAGGACAATCCCGATTACCACTTGCGGATGGCGGAGATCTACGAGAAGAAGGCCGCCGAGCACCGCAGGCGGGCGGAAATGTCGGCCGGATCGGGCGATCCGGACCACGGTCCGGCATGATCTGTCCAGAACCTTCCGCGCGGTGCCGGTCCCCGCGCGGAAGGATTGCGCACGCTGACCGGCAGACAGAGAAATGAGGAGTACGCGATGAGCGCACCCGACGGTCCCGTCGGCACCGAACGCAGCCTCGGCCAGCTCGTCTCCGCGGCGAGCAAAGAGATGTCGGAGCTCGTGCACGACGAGATCGCGCTGGTCAAAGCCCAGCTGACGCAGGACGTCAAGCGCGGTGCGATCGGCAGTGCCGCGTTCATCGCGGCCATTGCCGTCCTCATCTTCTCGCTGCCGATGCTGAGCTTCGCCCTGGCCTACGGCATCCGCACCTGGAGCGGCTGGAACCTCGCGATCTGCTTCGTGCTCTCCTTCGCGGCGAACGTCCTGGTGGCGGGCGTGCTCGCCTGGATCGGCGTGATCTTCGCCAAGAAGGCCGCCAAGGGCAAGGGCCCGCAGAAGGCCGCCGCCGCGGCCAAGGAGACGGCCGCCGTGCTGCAGAACGTCAAGCCGCATCCGCGCCCCGTGACCCCCGTGAAGAGCGCTCTTGAGCTCGAGAAGGGTGAGCGGGCCGACGCTGTGGCACGCTCGACTTCATGACGGACCCCGCCAATCCCCCTCAGCACGCCTCCGCGACCGCGTCGGCCGTACGCATCGACGGCCCCTGGACGCACCGGGACGTCGCCGCCAACGGCGCCCGCTTCCACATCGCGGAGCTCGGTGACGGGCCGCTGGTGCTGCTGCTCCACGGCTTCCCGCAGTTCTGGTGGGCCTGGCGGCACCAGCTCGTCGCGCTCGCCGACGCGGGCTTCCGCGCGGTGGCGATGGACCTGCGGGGCGTCGGCGGCAGCGACCGCACCCCGCGCGGCTACGACCCGGCCAACCTGGCCCTCGACATCACCGGCGTGGTGCGCTCCCTCGGCGAGCCCGACGCCGCGCTCGTCGGCCACGACCTGGGCGGCTATCTCGCCTGGACGGCCGCCGTGATGCGGCCCAAGCTGGTGCGCCGCCTCGCCGTCACCTCCATGCCGCACCCCCGGCGCTGGCGCTCCGCGATGCTGCGGGACATGAAGCAGACCGCCGCCGGGTCGTACGTGTGGGGCTTCCAGCGGCCGTGGGTTCCGGAGCGTCAGCTCGTCGCGGACGACGGCGCCCTCGTCGGCCGGCTGATGCGGGACTGGTCCGGGCCGCGCCTTCCGGACGACGACGCCGTGGAGACGTACCGGCGCGCGATGTGCATCCCCTCGACGGCGCACTGCTCGATCGAGCCGTACCGCTGGATGGTGCGGTCCATGGCGCGCCCCGACGGGATCCAGTTCAACCGGCGCATGAAGCGGCCGGTGCGCGTGCCCACGCTCCACGTGCACGGATCCCTCGACCCGGTGATGCGCACCCGCAGCGCGGCCGGTTCCGGCGAGTACGTCGAAGCGCCGTACCGCTGGCGGCTGTTCGACGGCCTGGGGCACTTCCCCCACGAGGAGGACCCGGTGGCCTTCTCCAACGAGCTGGTGAGCTGGCTGAAGGACCCCGAGCCGGACCGCTGACACCCCCTGGCGGCCGCGGCGTCACCCGAACGCGGGAACGCCAGTCCTACGAACGCCAATTGCCTGGCGCATAGGCCAATTGGGGCCCCTGTGCGCGGTTACCGACCTTGAGGCACGGGCACACGTCCGGGTATGGGCTGGACGCACGACTACAGTGACGTAGCACGCAAGCGCCGCACGGCCACCGTGGTGAACGGCCACGAGAGGGGCGGCGACCCGCGCGAACAGGGCTACCCGGAGCACTCGGCATCCGCACAGGCCATCGGCATCCCGCGCATCCTGCGGCGCCGCGCGCGCTGGGTCTCAGCGCGGTTGCGGCACACGCGCGACTAGGCGTTCCGCCGGACGTTCCCCGTCGTTCGTCCGCGAATCCGTCGCGGCTGGTCGCGCCCACGCGGCGGAGCCGCACATCGACGCCGCCGCGCGCCCCCTCGGGGCGCTTCCGCACCGCTACCTCACAGGGCGCACCCCTGGCTGTCGACCTCCTGGTTGGCCGTGCGGCCGCGCTCGATGTCCTCGCGGACCTCGTCCGCCGTCAGGGCGTAGCCGGTGTCGGGGTCGTCGAGCGACTTGGCGAACACGACGCCGTAGACCTCGCCCTTGGGGGTGAGCAGCGGGCCGCCGGAGTTGCCCTGGCGGACCGTGGCGTACAGCGAGTACACATCGCGGCGGACCGTGCCCCGGTGGTAGATGTCCGGGCCCTTGGCCGTGATGCGGCCGCGGACGCGCGCGGCGCGCACGTCGTACGGGCCGTCCTCGGGGAAGCCCGCCACGATGGCGCTGTTGCCGCTCACGGCGTCGCCGGAGGCGAACTTCAGGGCGGGGGCGGGCAGCGACGGCACGTCGAGCACGGCGATGTCGCGCTCCCAGTCGTAGAGCACGACCTTGGCGTCGTACTTCTCGGCCTCACCGCCTATCTGCACCCTGGGCTCGTCCACGCCGCCGACCACGTGCGCGTTCGTCATGACGCGGCGCGGAGCGAAGACGAAGCCGGTGCCTTCGAGGGCCTTGCCGCAGCTGTGCGCGTCGCCGCTGACCTTCACGATGGAGCGCTTGGCGTTGACGGCGACCTGGCTGCGGGCGAGCTTGGGGTCCGGGGGCGGGACCTCCTTGATCGGCTCGTTCGAGAACGGGCTGAAGACCTGCGGGAAGCCGTTCCTCGCGAGGACCGAGGAGAAGTCCGTGAACCAGGTGTCGGCCTGGCCGGGCAGGGCCCGGTCGATGCCGAGCAGCACCTTGGAGTTGCGGACCTCCTTGCCGAGCGTCGGCAGCGTCGTGCCCGCGAGGAGGGAGCCGATCAGCCAGGCGACCAGGAGCATCGCGACCACGTTGACCAGGGCGCCGCCGGTGGCGTCCAGGGCTCTGGCGGGCTGCCAGGTGATGTACCGCCGCAGCTTGTTGCCCAGGTGGGTGGTGAAGGCCTGGCCCACGGAGGCGCAGACGATCACCACCACGACGGCGATCACCGCCGCGGTCGTCGTGACCTTCGCGCCCTCGTCGGTCATGGCGTCCCAGACGACGGGCAGCAGATACACGGCGACGAGGCCGCCGCCGAGGAAGCCGATCACGGACAGGATGCCGACGACGAAGCCCTGGCGGTAGCCGACGATCGCGAACCACACCGCGGCGAGCAGCAGCAGGATGTCCAGCACGTTCACCGATTCAGTCCTCGCCTCGCATGAATCGCCGCCTCGCGGTCGCCGGCGCCCGCCACGCCCCGCGTGGTCCGCGCCGTCCTCGGCCCCGGTGGCCTCGGTCCCCGCAACCTTGTCATGAGCCCCAGTCGAGCGGGACGCGGCGGTCCCTGTCCCACGGGCGCTCCCACCCGGCGAAGTGCAGGATCCTGTCGATGACTCCGGCGGTGAACCCCCAGACCAGGGCGGACTCCACGAGGAAGGCGGGGCCCTGGTGGCCGCGGGGGTGCACCGCCATCGCGCGGTTCGCCGGGTCCGTGAGGTCGGCCACGGGCACGGTGAAGACCCGGGCGGTCTCGGCCGGGTCGACGACGCCCACGGGGCTCGGCGCGCGCCACCAGCCGAGCACGGGCGTCACGACGAAATCGCTCACGGGGATGAACAGGCTCGGCAGCACCCCGAAGAGCTGGACCCCGCGCGGGTCGAGCCCGGTCTCCTCCTCGGCCTCCCTGAGGGCGGCGCGCAGCGGCCCCTCGCCCTGCGGGTCCCCGTCCTCCGGGTCCAGGGCGCCGCCGGGGAACGACGGCTGCCCGGCGTGCGAGCGCAGCGAGCCGGCCCGCTCCATGAGCAGCAGCTCGGGCCCCTGCTCGCCCTCTCCGAAGAGGACGAGCACGGCGGACTGGCGCCCACCGCCGCCCTCCGGCGGCAGGAACCGGCTCAGCTGATCGGGCCGCACGGTGGCGGCCGCCCGCACGACCGGGTCGAGCCAGGAAGGCAGGCCATCGGTGGTGAGGGTGGTCCGGCCGTGGTGATGAGGGGCGGAGGTGCCCCGCCCGTGGGTGTCCAGGGGGGCGGTGGCGCCCTGCGCGCGGGCGGCGCCGACGGCCTGTGCGCGGGGAGCGTACGGCTGCCGCGCTCGCGGGGCGCCCGGGGCCGGGTGCGTCTGCGCGCCGCCGGGCGGGTGCGGCCGGGCCGCGCCCGGGGTCTCGTGGATGTGGGGGCCCCGCGCCCCGTGGGAGTCCGTGCCGTGCTTCTCGCCGTCGTCGCTCATGTCCCTGCCGCCTGTGTGCGTGTCACTCGCGTGCGTCATCGGAACCCCGGTCCCCCCGCGATCCCCCGTCCGTCCCTCCATCTCTCCACAACGCCACCGGCCCCGCCGATGGTTCCTCGATCACCCCGCGGTGCCCAGGGGCGGCGCGGCCCTGCCCGGGTAGTCCGGCGGGGGCTTGAGGCGCTGGCCCGGCAGACCGCCCTTCTCGTACTTCAGGAGCTTCTCGGCCTTCTCCGGGTCCGTCTCGCCCTCTCCGTACGACGGACAGAGGGGGGCGATCGGGCAGGCGCCGCAGGCGGGCTTGCGGGAGTGGCAGATGCGGCGGCCGTGGAAGATCACGCGGTGCGACAGCATCGTCCAGTCGCTCTTGGGGAAGAGGGCGCCGACGACGGCCTCGACCTTGTCCGGGTCGGTCTCCTCCGTCCACTTCCAGCGGCGCACGAGGCGGCCGAAGTGGGTGTCCACGGTGATGCCGGGGACTCCGAAGGCGTTGCCGAGGACGACGAAGGCGGTCTTGCGGCCCACGCCGGGCAGCTTCACCAGGTCTTCGAGGCGGCCGGGCACCTCACCGCCGAAGTCGTCCCGCAGGGCGGCGGAGAGGCCCATGATCGACCGGGTCTTGGCGCGGAAGAACCCGGTCGGCCGGATCACCTCCTCGACCTCTTCGGGGTTCGCGGCGGCGAGGTCCTCCGGGGTCGGGTACTTGGCGAAGAGGGCCGGCGTCGTCTGATTGACCCGCAGGTCCGTCGTCTGCGCGGAGAGGACGGTCGCCACGAGCAATTGGAACGGATTTTCGAAATCGAGCTCCGGGTGCGCATACGGATACACGTCGGCGAGCTCGCGGTTGATGCGGCGGGCCTGGCGGACGAGAGCCGTGTGCGACTTGGGCGCGGCGACGGCCTTCACGGCCCCGGCGGGCGCCTTCGCGCTCTTGGCGGGCGCCTTCGCGGCCGCCGCCTTCTTCGCGGGGGCCTTCTTCGCCGGAGCCTTCTTGGCCGCGGCCTTCTTCGCGGGGGTCTCCGCGGCCGACACCTTCTTCGCCGGGGGCCGAGCGGCCCGTGAAGCGCCTTGATTCGCCATGCGGCCAGCGTACGGGCCCCCACCGACAGGGGCGGCGGAGATGCGCACTTGTCACGCGGCGGACATCAGCCGCGGGCACCGGCGACGGGCATCGACGCCCGGCACGGCGACGGGCCGCAGGCATCGACGCCCAGCACGGCGACTGGCCACGGGCGCCCGGCACGGCGACGGCCTGCGGGCATCGACGCCGGGCACGACGACGGCCCGCGGACATCGACACCGGACACGACGACCGGCCACAGGCATCGACGCCCGGCACGACGACCGGCGGCGGACATCGACACCGGACACAGCGACGGACCGCAGGCATCGACGCCGGGCGCGGCGACCGGGCCACAGGCGCCGATGCGGGCGCACGCCGGAGCGCGCCCTCCTCCGTGCACCCCCGCGCCCTCCCCGAGTGCGCCACACCGGACCGATTTGTCCGATTCTCACCGGTGGCGGAAGCGTGTTCGCCCACAGCAGAATTGTCCTGCACAGCGGTGCTTCGCGCCGCCGTGGCCTGTGCTCTCACGGGCCCGGAGGCGGGTGTCCGGTCCCCGACCGGGTGGCCGCGTCCGGCGCCGATCCCCCGGATCAGCCCCCAATTGGCCCCCTTCCGCATTGCCTCCGTCACAAGTGCGGCAGACTTGAGTGACTGATCACACTGTTTGAACCGTCCGGCAAACTGGGGCACCCGTCCCCTGATGCAGGTCGACAAGGAGAGAACTCGTGGACGACGTTCTGCGGCGCGCCCCGCTCTTCGCGGCGCTCGATGACGAGCAGGCCGCGGAGCTCCGCGCCTCCATGAGTGAGGTGACGCTCGCACGCGGGGACGCGCTCTTCCATGAGGGCGACCCCGGAGACCGCCTGTACGTGGTCACCGAAGGCAAGGTGAAGCTCCACCGCACCTCCCCCGACGGCCGCGAGAACATGCTCGCCGTCCTCGGCCCCGGCGAGCTCATCGGTGAGCTCTCGCTCTTCGACCCGGGCCCCCGCACCGCCACCGCCACCGCCCTCACCGAGGTCAAGCTGCTCGGCCTCGGCCACGGCGACCTCCAGCCGTGGCTCAACGCCCGCCCGGAGGTGGCCGCCGCCCTGCTGCGCGCCGTCGCCCGGCGCCTGCGCAAGACCAACGACCAGATGTCGGACCTCGTGTTCTCCGACGTCCCCGGCCGCGTGGCCCGCGCCCTGCTCGACCTGTCCCGCCGCTTCGGCGTGCAGTCCGAAGAGGGCATCCACGTGGTGCACGACCTCACGCAGGAAGAGCTGGCCCAGCTGGTCGGCGCCTCCCGCGAGACGGTCAACAAGGCCCTCGCGGACTTCGCGGGCCGCGGCTGGCTGCGCCTTGAGGCCCGCGCCGTGATCCTCCTGGACGTGGAGCGCCTGGCCAAGCGGTCGCGCTGACCCACCCCGCTCACCGAACGCACCGCGCCCACCGGGCCCGGTGCGTTCGGCGTACTCGCGGCGTACTCCCGGCGTGCTCAAGCCCCGCCCGCGCCCCGGCGACGTACGTCCCGACGGTGTACGTCCCGACGTGCCGCCCGGGAAAAGTGGGTGCCCGGCGGGCACCCACCCTGCACAGTGGCCCCATGACTACCGTCAGACGTGGGCTCGACAGTCAGGGGTACATCGAGCGCGACGGCTCCCTGGGACGGATCCAGGACACCTTCCGGCCCGTCGTCGCCGCCGCGCGCGACCGGGTCGCGGACGTCTTCGGCAAGCGGCTCGACAGCGCCTATCTGTACGGCTCCGTGCCGCGCGGCACCGCCCGCGTCCACCGCTCCGACCTGGACCTCCTCCTCGTCCTGCGCGAGGAGCCCGGCGCCGCCGACCGCGCCGACGCGCGCGCCGTGGCCGCCGCAGTCGACAAGGAGTTCGCGGAGGTCGACGGCGTCGGCGTCCTGCTCCTGAGCCGCGCCCGCGTCCTGAGCGACCACGAGACGTACGACCACGGCTGGTTCCTCGCCTGCCTGTGTACGCCGCTGCTCGGCGAGGACCTGGCCGAATTCCTGCCCCGCTACCGGCCCGACGCCCGGCTCGCCCGGCAGACCAACGGCGATCTGGCCGCCCTCCTCCCGCCCTGGCGCGAGCGCCTCGGCGCGGCCGTGGCCGCGGGCGACGACGCGGCCCTGCGGGCCCTGTGCCGGACGGTCTCCCGGCGCCTCGTGCGCACCGGCTTCACGCTCGTCATGCCCCTCTGGAACGGCTGGACCGGCGAACTCGACGAGATGGCGGAGGTGTTCGGGCGGTACTGCCCCGAGTGGGCCGACCGGATGCGCGCGGCCGCCGCCGTGGCGTACGAGCCGGTCGCCGACCCCGCGGTGCTGCGCGAGCTCACGGACGTGCTCGGGCCGTGGCTCGCGCGGGAGCACACCGCGCGGCACGGCGTCAGGACGCCCGGGCCCTGGGGCTAGATCAGGCCGTGCTCCTTGAGGTACTCCAGCTGCGCGCGCACCGACAGCTCCGCGGCGGGCCACAGGGAGCGGTCCACGTCCGCGTACACGTGCGCCACGACGTCGGACGCCGTCGCGTGGCCGTTCTCGACGGCGGTCTCCACCTGGGCCAGGCGGTGGGCGCGGTGCGCCAGATAGAACTCGACCGCGCCCTGGGCGTCCTCCAGGACCGGGCCGTGGCCCGGCAGGACCGTGTGCACGCCGTCGTCGACGGTCAGCGACCGCAGCCGGCGCAGCGAGTCCAGGTAGTCGCCGAGCCGGCCGTCGGGGTGGGCGACCATCGTGGTGCCGCGCCCCAGGATCGTGTCGCCCGTCAGGACGGCACGGTCGGCCGGGAGGTGGAAGCAGAGCGAGTCGGCGGTGTGGCCGGGCGTCGGTACGACGCGCAGCTCCAGGCCGCCGGTCGTGATGACGTCACCGGCGGCGAGGCCCTCGTCGCCCAGGCGCAGCGCCGGGTCGAGGGCGCGGACCCTGCTGCCGGTCAGCTCGGCGAAGCGGGCGGCGCCCTCGGAGTGGTCGGAGTGGCCGTGCGTGAGGAGGGTGAGCGCGACGCGCTTCCCGGCCCGCTCGGCGGTCGCGACGACCTCGGCGAGGTGCGCCTCGTGCAGGGGGCCCGGGTCGATGACGACCGCGAGGTCGGAGTCCGGCTCGGCGACGATCCAGGTGTTGGTGCCGTCCAGGGTCATCGCGGACGGGTTCGGCGCCAGGACGTTGACGGCGCGGTCGGTGGCGGGGCCGCTGAGCACCCCGCCACGGGGCTGGCCCGGCAGGGCCGCTGCTTCGGTCATGCGGGGATGGCTCCCGTCGGACTCGGGGCGGTGGGCGCGGGCGGCGGGGTCATGCCGTGCCGCCGGAGGGGATGTGCTTGGTGAACTCCTCGTGGCCCGGCCAGGAGAGCACCAACTCGCCGTCCTCCAGGCGGGCCCGGGCCAGGACCGGGGTGAGGTCGTGCCCGGCGGCCGCGGCCACGGCGTCGGCGGCGGCGCGGTGCGGGGCGAGCTGGCGCAGGGTGGCGATGGTGGGCGGCATCATGACGAGTTCGCCGCGGTCGTAGCGGGCGGCGGCGGCCGCGGGATCGATCCACTCGGTGCGGTCGGCCTCCGTAGAGGCGTTGCGGGTGCGCTGGCCCGCCGGGAGCGCGGCCACGAAGAAGAACGTGTCGTAGCGGCGCGGCTCGAACTCCGGGGTGATCCAGCGGGCCCACGCGCCCAGGAGGTCGCTGCGCAGCACCAGGCCGCGGCGGTCGAGGAACTCGGCGAAGGACAGGTCGCGGGCCACGAGGGCCCGGCGGTCGGCCTCCCAGTCGTCGCCCGTGGTGTCACCGACGACCGAGTCCGGGCTCGGGCCCGCGAGCAGGACGCCCGCTTCCTCGTACGTCTCGCGGACGGCCGCGCAGACCGTGGCCTGGGCCGCGGCCTCGTCGACGCCCAGGCGGGCCGCCCAGGCGGCGCGCGGCGGGCCCGCCCAGCGGACGGCGCGCTCGTCGTCGCGGGGGTCGACACCGCCGCCCGGGTAGGCGTACGCGCCCGCCGCGAAGGGCATCGAGGTGCGGCGCCGGAGCATGTGCACCTCCGGGCCCTGGGGGGTGTCCCGCAGGAGCATCACCGTCGCGGCGGGGCGTGGGGGCGCCGGGGTCAGGTCACCGCTCGCGAGGGCGCGGATGCGGTCGGGCCACTCCGGTGGGTACCACTGCCCATTTGCCATGGGCGGAGGCTATCCGAGGTGGAGCGGATGTTCGAGGGTCACCTGCGGCGCCCGTGGGGGTGGGCGGGCGGAAGCGGACCGCCGCCCGGCCACCCGCGGGGTTACGGCTTGAGCTCGACCTGGATCTCGACCTCGACCGGGGCGTCCAGCGGGAGCACCGCCACGCCCACCGCGCTGCGCGCGTGCACGCCCGCGTCGCCGAGGGCCGCGCCGAGCAGCTCGCTCGCGCCGTTCAGCACGCCGGGCTGGCCGGTGAAGTCGGGGGCCGACGCGACGAAGCCGGTGACCTTCACGACCCGGGCGATCCGGTCCAGGTCGCCCGCGACGGACTTCACGGCCGCCAGGGCGTTGAGCGCGCAAAGGCGGGCCAGGTCCTTGGCCTCCTCGGGCGTGACCTCGGCGCCGACCTTGCCGGTGACGGGCAGCTTGCCCTCCACCATGGGCAGCTGCCCGGCCGTGTACACGTACACCCCGGACTGCACGGCCGGCTGGTAGGCCGCGAGCGGCGGGACGACCGCGGGCAGCGTGTGCCCGAGCTCCGCCAGCTTCGCCTCTACGGCGCTCATGCCTGCTTCTCGCGCTTCAGATAGGCCACCAGCTGCTCCGGGTTGTTCGGGCCCGGGACGACCTGGACGAGCTCCCAGCCGTCCTCGCCCCAGGTGTCCAGGATCTGCTTCGTGGCATGGACGAGCAGCGGCACGGTTGCGTATTCCCACTTGGTCATACGGCGACTGTAATGCCTGGGACCGGCCTGCTATGGACAGCCTCATGCGTAGCCCGCGAGGGGACTGGTTAGGCTCGAAGACGTGAGCAGGCTCCAGGTCGTCAGCGGCAAGGGCGGTACCGGCAAGACCACGGTCGCCGCGGCCCTCGCGCTCGCCCTCGCGACCGAGGGCAGACGCACCCTCCTCGTGGAGGTCGAGGGCAGACAGGGCATCGCGCAGCTCTTCGAGGCGGAAGCGCTTCCGTACGAGGAGCGCAAGATCGCGGTGGCACCCGGCGGCGGGGAGGTGTACGCCCTCGCCATCGACGCGGAACTGGCGCTGCTCGACTACCTCCAGATGTTCTACAAGCTCGGCGGCGCGGGCCGGGCCCTGAAGAAGCTCGGCGCCGTGGACTTCGCGACGACGATCGCGCCGGGCCTGCGGGACGTGCTCCTCACCGGCAAGGCCTGCGAGGCCGTCCGCCGCAAGGACAAGAACGGGCGGTACGCGTACGACTGCGTGATCATGGACGCGCCGCCCACGGGCCGCATCACGCGCTTCCTGAACGTGAACGACGAGGTCGCCGGGCTGGCGAAGATCGGCCCGATACACAACCAGGCCCAGGCCGTGATGCGGGTCCTCAAGTCCCCCGAGACGGAAGTCCACTTGGTGACTCTCCTGGAGGAAATGCCCGTCCAGGAGACGGCCGACGGCATCGCCGAGCTGCGCGCCGCGGGCCTGCCGGTGGGCCGCGTGATCGTGAACATGGTGCGTCCGGCGCTGCTCGACGAGGCGGCGCTCGACCTCGGCCTCGAGCGCGCGCCCCGCGCCGCCATCGCCAAGTCCCTGGCGGCCACCGGCCTCGGCGGCGCCCGCGGGGCCGCCGCGCGGCTCGTGGACCCGCTCCTGGACCAGGCCGCGGAGTACGCCGCGCGACACGCTCTTGAGGGCTCCCAGCGGGCCGTCCTCGCCGATCTCGACCTGCCCACGCACGAACTGCCGCTGCTGGCCGACGGGATGGACCTGGGCGGCCTGTACGAGCTCGCCAAGGAGCTGCGCCACCAGGGGGTCGCGTGACCTCCCGCCGTCCGGCACCAGCCCGCCCGGAAGCACACACCCGGAAGCCAAGGAACTCATGAGCCTCGATCCGGCACGTGACCCGCTCGACGTAGACGCGCTGCTCGACGACCGCAAGACGCGCATCGTGGTGTGCTGCGGCTCGGGGGGCGTCGGCAAGACCACGACGGCGGCGGCGCTCGGCCTGCGCGCCGCCGAACGGGGGCGCTCCGTCGTCGTGTTGACGATCGACCCCGCGCGCAGGCTGGCGCAGTCCATGGGCATCGACTCGCTGGACAACGTGCCGCGGCGCGTGGAGGACATCAAGGGCGACGGCGAGCTGTGCGCCATGATGCTCGACATGAAGCGCACCTTCGACGAGATCGTCGAGGCGCACGCGGACAAGGAGCGCGCGAGGGCGATCCTGTCCAACCCCTTCTACCAGTCGCTCTCGGCGGGCTTCGCGGGCACGCAGGAGTACATGGCGATGGAGAAGCTGGGGCAGCTGCGGGCCCGGGACGACTGGGACCTGATCGTGGTGGACACGCCGCCCTCGCGCTCGGCCCTGGACTTCCTGGACGCGCCCAAGCGGCTCGGGTCCTTCCTCGACGGCAAGCTGATCCGGCTCCTGATGGCCCCGGCGAAGGTGGGCGGCCGGGCCGGGATGAAGTTCCTGAACGTCGGGATGTCGATGATGACGGGCGCCCTCGGCAAGCTGCTCGGCGGCCAGCTGCTGCGGGACGTGCAGACCTTCGTGGCGGCGATGGACACGATGTTCGGCGGCTTCCGCAAGCGCGCGGACGCGACGTACCGGCTCCTGCAGGCGCCGGGCACGGCGTTCCTGGTGGTGGCGTCGCCGGAGCGGGACGCGCTGCGGGAGGCGGCGTACTTCGTGGAGCGGCTCGCGGCGGACGACATGCCGCTGGCCGGCCTCGTGCTCAACCGGGTGCACGGCAGCGGGGCGGCGGGGCTCTCGGCGGAGCGGGCGCTCGCGGCGGCGGAAAATCTTGAGGAGCGCGGCATTGTGGATCAGGAGGACGGGAAGATTGCAGGGCGTAGCTCCTCCGAGGCTCCCTCCTCCGAGGCCCCCACCTCAGCGGCTCCCACATCTCCTGAGGCTCCCGGCAGTTCAGCATCCACCGGCACTCCGTCCGAAGGGTCCGAGCCCGCGTCCGCGTCCGGTCCTGCCCCGTCAGCAGCCACGTCCGACACTCCTGTCGCCGATGCGTCCGACACGTCCGGCACGCCTGTCGCCGACGCGTCCGTCGAGCGGCTGACCGTCGGCCTGCTGCGGCTGCACGCGGAGCGGATGCGTCTGATCGCCCGGGAGCAGCACACGCGTGACCGCTTCACCGCGCTCCACCCGGAGGTGGCGGTGGCCGAGGTGGCCGCGCTGCCGGGTGATGTGCACGACCTCGCGGGCCTGCGCACCATCGGCGACCAGCTCGCGGCGGCGCGCGGCACGGAAGGACCGGCCGGGGCGGCGTGAGCCCGGGGCCGTGCGCCCTCGGTGCCCTCGCGGCACCCCGAAGGCACCGGCGACCCGGCACGGCTCCGGGGCCGCCCGAGAGCGAGGCGGCACCCCTGGGAGCCGGTAGCAGGATGTGCGTGCGCGGGGTCAGCCCACGGCCGCGTAGCTCTCGTACGTCTCCTCGTCGTCCAAGTCCACGGGCAGCAGGCCCGCGCCGCGCTCGTACTCGGAGCGCGCTGTCTCAAGGAGCCTGCGCCATGAGGTGACCGTGGGGCGCCTGCGCAGCAGTGCGCGGCGCTCCCGCTCCGTCATGCCGCCCCACACGCCGAACTCGACGCGATTGTCCAGCGCGTCGGCCAGGCACTCGGTCCGCACCGGGCAGCCGGTGCACACCGCCTTGGCCCTGTTCTGCGCTGCTCCTTGTACGAACAGTTCATCCGGATCGGTAGTGCGGCAGGCGGCCTGCGCACTCCAGTCGGTTACCCAGCCCATACCGGCGCCGTCCTCTCCCGAATCGAGGCTCCCCCACGGCGGCAGCGGCATATTCACCGCCGCCAGTTGAGGACGTTACGGAAGGTGGGCACAGCGCAACACCCCCTTCGGGCCCAATCTTGAATGGCCCGAACGGACTATGCGTAAGCGGCAGATCACCCGACGGAGTGAGCTGGCGACATGCGTGACCAACCCGGCAAACACGGGCAGTTCAGTTGAGCCACAGCGGACACGGGGCGACGCATGAGGCGGTTCCGGACAGAGTCCCGCCGGAACGGCCGGATACGGGCTGTAACCGGGCCACATTCGAGAAATGCTGAACGAACGGGGAAAGGCCGACGTAGAACTTGGTGCGGGACCGCACTGCTGTGACAGTTGAGAGCAGCTTAGGCCAAGGCATATACGCCTGTCCGGCGAATCAGAACGTAGGCTGCCCCCATGGGAAACAAGCGATCGGGCGGTGGTCTGTCCCCTGCGCAGCAGGCCGCCAAGTTCCTGGGCGTCAGCGTGCTCGCGGGCGCGGTGCTCGCCGGGATCGCGCTGCCCGCCGTCGGGGTGATCGGGCTCGCGGCCAAGGGGTCGGTCGAGGGCTTCGACGAGATCCCGGCGAACCTCAAGCAGCCGCCGCTGAGCCAGCGCACCACGATCCTGGACTCCGCGGGAGGCCCGATCGCCACGGTCTACTCGCGCGACCGCACCGTGGTCCCGCTCAAGCGCATCTCCCCGTACATGCAGAAGGCGATCGTCGCCATCGAGGACGCCCGGTTCTACGAGCACGGCGCGGTGGACCTCAAGGGCATCCTGCGCGCGCTGAACCAGAACGCGCAGAGCGGCGGCGTCGCCCAGGGCGCCTCGACGCTCACCCAGCAGTACGTGAAGAACGTCTTCGTGGAGGAGGCGGGCGACGACCCCGCGAAGGTCGCCGAGGCCACCCAGCAGACGCTCGGCCGCAAGATCCGCGAGCTGAAGTACGCGATTCAGGTCGAGGAGGAGCTCGGCAAGAAGCGCATCCTCAAGAACTACCTGAACATCACGTACTTCGGTCAGGCGGCGTACGGCGTCGAGGCCGCGTCCCAGCGGTACTTCTCCAAGCCGGCCAAGGACCTGAAGCTGCAGGAGGCCGCGCTCCTTGCGGGCATCGTGCAGTCCCCGAGCCGCTACGACCCGGTGAACGACGCGACGGAGGCCAAGCAGCGGCGCAACATCGTGCTCCAGCGCATGGCCGACACCCACGACATCTCGCAGGCCGAGGCCGACCGCGCCAAGAAGACCCGGCTCGGCCTGGACGTGAGCCGTCCCAAGAACGGCTGCATCACCGCCGTGAAGGGCGCCGGGTTCTTCTGCAAGTACGTCGAGAAGGTCTTCAAGAACGACCCGACGTTCGGCAAGACCAAGGAGGCCCGCGCCAAGCTCTGGAACCGCGGCGGCCTGCGGATCAGGACGACCCTCGACCCGCAGACCCAGCGTTCGGTGCAGGACTCGATAAAGGATCACGTCTACCAGACCGACGAGGTGGCGACGGCCGCGACCATCGTCGAGCCGGGCACCGGCAAGATCCTCGGCATGGGCCAGTCGCGCCCCTTCGGCTACGGCAAGAACGAGACCGAGATCAACCTGTCCGTGGACGAGTCGATGGGCGGCGGCGCGGGCTACCAGCCCGGTTCGACGTTCAAGCCGATCGTGGCCGCCGCCGCCCTGGAGCGCGGCATGTCGCCGGGCAAGCGCTACTCGGCCCCGTACGAGATGCCGTACCCGTCGAGCGTCGCCGCCTGTGACGGCAAGACGTGGCGGAACGACCCCAGGCTGCCCGCGAAGCTCACCAACGAGAACGAGTCCGAGGTCGGCCCCTACCGCCTGCGCGAGGCCACCGCGAAGTCGGTCAACACCTACTTCGTGCAGATGATCGGCGAGCTCGGCATCTGCCCGGTCACCGAGATGGCCGGGAAGATGGGCGTCGAGCGGGCCAACGGCAAGCCGATGGACCAGGCCCCGTCGATCGCGCTCGGCACCCAGGAGGTGTCGCCGCTGACGATGGCGAGCGCGTACGCGACGTTCGCGGCGCGCGGCAGGTACTGCACGCCGATCGCCATCGAGTCGATCAGCACGATCGCGGGGAAGTCCCTGCCGGTGCCGAAGTCGCAGTGCTCCCGGGCCATGTCGGAGCGGACCGCCGACACCGTCAACACCCTCCTGAAGGGCGTGGTCGAGGACGGCACCGGCAAGCAGGCGGGCCTCGGCGCCCGCGACAGCGCGGGCAAGACGGGTACGACGGACTACCGGTACGCGGCCTGGTTCGCGGGCTACACCCCGAACATGTCGGGCGCGGTCTGGGTCGGCGACCCGGCCCACGAGCGCAGGATGATCGACATCTCCATCGGCGGCCGCGGCTACGGCAAGGTCTTCGGTGGCGAGGTCCCGGGACCGATCTGGCGCGACGCCATGAGCGGCGCCCTCTCGGGCAAGCCCGACCCGCGCTTCGACACGGTCCGCCTGCCGGGCGACCGGGACCGCGACGACCACGACGGTGACGGCAACGACGGCGGCGGCAACGGCGACGACGGCAAGCCGGGCGACGGCAACGGCGGGGACCCCTGGTCGGGCGTCATCGGCGGCGGCAACGGCAACGGCGGCCGGGGCGACGACGGGGACGACGACGGCGGGGACGACTGAGGCCGACGGCCCGCGCCACGCGGCACAAAGACGGGGGCGGCCCCTGAGCGTCGAGCTCAGGGGCCGCCCCCGTGCGGTCCGGCAACGGCGGTGATCAGCCGCCCGCGAGCAGGCGCTTGACCGTGGCGGCGACGCGGCCGCCCTCGGCCTGGCCCGCCACCTTCGGGTTCACGATCTTCATGACCTGGCCCATGGCCTTCGGGCCCTCCGCGCCCGCGGCCTTCGCCTCGGCGACGGCCTCGGCGACGATCCGCGCCAGGTCGTCGTCGGAGAGCTGCTTGGGCAGGTACTCGGCGAGCACCTCGCCCTCCGCCTTCTCGCGCTCGGCCTGCTCGGGGCGGTTTCCCTGGGCGAAGGCGTCGGCCGCCTCGCGGCGCTTCTTCGCCTCGCGGGTGATCACCTTCTGCACCTCGTCGTCGGAGAGGACGCGCTTCTCCTTGCCCGCGACCTCCTCCTTCGTGACGGCGGCGAGGGTCATCCGCAGCGTCGAGGAGCGCAGCTCGTCGCGCCCCTTGATCGCGGCGTTGAGGTCGTCCTGAAGCTTCGACTTGAGCGTGGTCATGGGGCAATTGTGGCAGGTGGACCGCGCGCACGGCCCCTTCATTTCCGAGGGCGGCCGCCCGGGGGCCACGGGGCGTCCAACGGGCGTACGGGGTCTGACACGATGGAGGCATGCGCGCGCGATACGCAGTACCTCTGGGAATCACGGCGACGGCCGCGGCCGGTATCGCCTACTCCGTGGGCATCGAAGCCCGCTCCTTCCGGCTCCGACGGGTGACGGTCCCCGTGCTGCCGCCGGGGATGCGGCCCCTGCGCATACTCCAGGTCTCCGACATCCACATGGTCTCCGGGCAGCGCAAGAAGCAGCGCTGGCTGCGTTCGCTCGCGGGCCTGCGCCCGGACTTCGTGGTCAACACGGGCGACAACCTGTCGGACCCCGAGGGCATCCCCGAGGTCCTGGACGCGCTCGGCCCGCTGATGGACTTCCCCGGGGCGTACGTCTTCGGCTCCAACGACTACTACGGACCCAAGCCCCGCAACCCCGCCCGCTACTTGCTGGAGAAGGTGCAGGGCCGCCACGGTCTGAACGGCAACCCGCCCGCCGTGGGCGTCGTCCACATCCAGTGGGAGGACCTGCGCGACGGCTTCGACGCGGCGGGCTGGGTCAACCTCACGAACACCCGGGGCACCCTCAAGATCGACGGCTACGAGATCGCACTCACCGGCCTGGACGACCCGCACATCAAGCGGGACCGGTACGCGCAGGTAGCGGGCGGCCCCGACACGAGCGCCGACTTCTCCATGGCCGTCGTCCACGCCCCGTACCTCCGCTCCCTGGACGCCTTCACCGCGGACGGCTACCCGCTGGTCCTCGCGGGCCACACCCACGGCGGCCAGGTCTGCGTCCCCTTCTACGGGGCCCTCGTCACCAACTGCGACCTGGACACGGACCGCGTGAAGGGCCTCTCCACGCACGAGGCCGGAGGCCACACCTCCTACCTCCACGTCTCCGCCGGCTGCGGCGCCAACCGCTACACCCCGTTCCGCTTCGCCTGCCCGCCCGAGGCGACGCTCCTGACCCTCACGGAGCGCCCCGCCCGACCCTGACCCAGGCCCTCCGGGAAACCGGATTTCGTCTCCGGGCGCCGGTCCGCTAAAGTAATCGATGTCGCCGCGACCTGCACAGCAGAGCTGACAGGCAGCGGAGCATCGACATCGGGGTGTGGCGCAGCTTGGCAGCGCGCTTCGTTCGGGACGAAGAGGTCGTGGGTTCAAATCCCGCCACCCCGACAGCTGAAACAGCATGTCAGGCCCGGTACTGAGAGATCAGTACCGGGCCTGATGTGCGTTCGGGGCCACTCACCCTCGCGAGTGCCAGCGGCCTCGGAAGTGACCCGCAGCTGTCCCGCTTGCTGCTCCGGCGGTACAAGTCGGTCCCAGGGAATCCGAGCCACTGCGTAGACGGGCGACTTCGCGGACGCCATGTTGTCGCTGCCGGAGGATGACAGCGACAACATGGCGTCGCAGCTTGAAGAGCTCGGGCCCGTCAAGACCGCACGAACCCTCGTCGGCGGGCCCTCCGGAGTGTTCCCCACGGACGACGGACCGCTACTGCTGGAAGCGCGCCGCCTGCGCGCTCTGGCACCGAGTGGAACGGGATCCGTCTGCATCCGGCAAGCGCCCGTACGGCACCAACAGCCGCACAACGCTCGCCCAGAAAACGTTGGACTTCCGGAGAGCGAATTTCTACGTCCGCGAAGGGAGAGTTTAACGGGCCGCCTGGTGAGGGTTTTTCGCCCACCGAACCGAGTAAAAATAATTCCCACTCACGGACCCGAGACGTGCTACTGTCTTCTCAGTTGCAGTTGTGGTTCCCAAAACTTCAAGCGCCTCCGATCGAAAGTCAGGGCGGGAGCGCTTTCGTGTTGACCGGTAATTTCCGGCGGGGTGATCATCGCGGCGACGCGGCATCCGCAGAGTGTGGATCCCGATGCACTGCCCCAAAGGAGATCGACATGGCCAACGGCACCGTGAAGTGGTTCAACGCGGAAAAGGGATTCGGCTTCATCGAGCAGGAGGGCGGCGGCGCCGACGTGTTCGCCCACTACTCGAACATTGCCGCCCAGGGCTTCCGCGAGCTCCTCGAAGGCCAGAAGGTGACCTTCGACATCGCGCAGGGCCAGAAGGGCCCGACGGCCGAGAACATCGTTCTGGCCTGACACTGAAGCACAGTTCGCAGCTGGGGCCCGCATCCTTCGGGGTGCGGGCCCCAGCTGCATGATTTTTCCGCGGTGGCCACATCGGCGGGGCCCCACGTGGCGAGATTCGCAGCCTCAGCGCCAGCGGATGGTCAGGGGGGAACGGGGGCGCCTCCCCTGACTCCCCCATACCTGTCTCCATATCTGCCCCCCAGATATCACACCCCGTCACGCCGCGCACTTCAGTGCCTGCATCCGCGCACTCCATTCGCCGGTCAGCTCCACTGTCGTTTTCCGTCGGTACATTCTTGTAATTCTCTGCGCCGTTCGTTCCGGCGGGAATTCCTTGATATGCGCCGCATCGAGGAGGGTTTCCGCATGAACCGCACACGTACGAACGACCGTTCCCGTCGCACCCGTGGCGGCAGTACCGATGCCGGAAAGGGCGGGCGGCGCTTCGGTTCGCCTGCCCCGGGCCGCTCCGGCGGGCCCTCTCGGTCCGGCGGTCACGGCCGTAGGGCGGCTGCGCCGCAGGGTGAGTTCGCGCTCCCCGCGGCGGGCACTCCCGCGCTTCCCGCCGCGGCGGACTTCGCTGATCTCGACATGCCCGCGCAGTTGCTGGCCGAACTCCGCAGGCAGGGCGTCACCGTGCCGTTCCCGATCCAGGGCGCGACGCTGCCGAACTCCCTCGCAGGCCGTGACATCCTGGGCCGCGGGCGAACCGGATCCGGCAAGACCCTCGCCTTCGGGCTCGCCCTGCTGTCGCGCATCGCAGGACAGCGCGCCGAGCCCCGCCAACCACTGGGGCTGGTCCTCGTCCCCACCCGCGAGCTCGCCCAGCAGGTGACCGACGCGCTCACCCCCTACGCCCGCTCCGTCAGGCTCCGCTTGACCGCGGTCGTCGGCGGGGTGTCGATCGGCCGGCAAGCCGGCGCGCTGCGCGACGGAACCGAGGTCGTGGTGGCGACCCCGGGCCGCCTCAAGGACCTCATCGACCGTGGCCAGTGCCGACTGAACCAAGTCGGCGTCATCGTGCTGGACGAAGCCGACCAGATGGCGGACATGGGCTTCATGCCACAGGTCACCGCGCTGCTCGAGCAGGTGCGCCCCGAGGGGCAGCGCATGCTGTTCTCCGCCACGCTGGACCGCAACGTCGATCTCCTGGTGCGCCGCTATCTGACCGACCCCGTCGTCCACTCGGTCGACCCGTCGGCCGGTGCCGTCACGACGATGGAGCACCACGTCCTGCACGTCCAAGGCGCCGACAAGCACACCGCCACCACCGAGATCGCTGCCCGTGACGGGCGCGTGATCATGTTTCTGGGCACCAAACACGCCGTGGACCGGCTGACCCAGGACCTGCTGAACAGCGGCGTGCGCGCCGCGGCGCTGCACGGCGGGAAGTCACAGCCCCAGCGCACCCGCACCCTGAATCAGTTCAAGACCGGACACGTCACCGTGCTCGTCGCCACGAACGTCGCCGCCCGTGGCATCCACGTCGACAACCTCGACCTCGTCGTCAACGTCGACCCGCCGACCGACCACAAGGACTACCTCCACCGCGGCGGCCGCACCGCCCGCGCGGGCGAATCCGGCAGCGTCGTCACCCTCGTCACGCCGAATCAGCGCCGCGGCGTGATCCGCCTCATGTCGGACGCCGGAGTCCGGCCGCAGGTCACCCGGGTCCGCTCCGGCGAGCCGGAACTGCACCGCATCACCGGCGCCCGGACTCCCTCCGGCATTCCGGTCGTCATCACCGCGCCGGTGGCCGAACGCCCCGAGCGCGGCGCCGCCTCCCGTGGCCGTCGCCGTCCCGCTTCGGCGAGCCGGCGCGCGTCCGTGCAGCAGCGCCCCGTCGAGAAGGCGGCCTAGCACCTCAGCAATCAGGAACCTGACCCCTTTCTGCAGGAGACATCTTTTGACGCTCGTTCAGATGCAGCTCCACCCGACGGGCGCCGACGCCCCGCGCACGGCGGTGGTCGATACCGCGAAAGAACCCGGACCGCAGGTCTGGGACGACATGACGGTCGAGGTGGCACTGTCCGTCATGGTCAGCGCCGGAGTCGGGCACCTGCTCGTCTACGACGAGGACGGCATGCGCACCGGCTTGATCACCCTGGCCCGGCTCACCGCCGTCCGTGACGGCTCCGGATACACGGACAGGATCCGCCTGCGTGACATCAGCGGGGGCAGCGGACCCTTCACCCCGCCGCGGGCAGCGGCCGAAGCCAAGCGCTCGGAGCGCTGCGACCTGCCCGGCACCCTGCCCGTGGATGACGGACGCGGCAGTGCCCCGGCCGTCCTCGGCCCCGCCCACTGAGTCAGCTCCCCACGGTCGGCCCCCTCCCCCTCTCCTCGTGAGGTCTCATGCGCTGTGTCATCGCCCGCTTCCCGTTCGACCTGACCAAAGCCGACGTGTTGGAGACGATGAAAGGCGTCAAGCCCGAGCCGGTCACCGGTGAATCGGTGGCCATCGGGCGGCGCCAGTACCCCGTCAAGCAGGTCGGCCAAGCGATCACCCGCCAGGACCGCCGCGACTTCAGTGCCGGCGAGGTCGTCCGGGCCATGACACGACTCGGCTTCACCTGCCGTACGGCCCCCACGGCCCCGCCCGCACTCACTCCCAGCCCGCTCCAGAGGGCTTCCGCCATGCTGGGGACCAGCATGGCCTGAGCGCCGCGCGACGACACCGGAACAGCAGTGAGGGCCCGACCGGCACGACCGGTCGGGCCCTCACTGCTGCCGGGCCGTGGTCATGCCGCTTCCGGCCCGGGTCGGCCCCTCCAGCCATCCATATGCCGCCGGAGAGGATTACCCCACTCGCAGACATCACAAAATCTATCCTTGCTGGAGTAGACTTTAGCCGCTCGTGCGGCTAAGGTTTCTGGTGTAGCCGAGATCGAGCATCGAGCAGGGCCCGGCAGACACGAACTGCCGGGCAGCAGTGCACGCATCAAGGTGCGGTGGTGGAGTTTCGAAGCCAGGGTTGTTCCACGACGGCGACGGGGCTGACCACCGGGCCGGTGGCCCGCGGTGACAAGGGGCCGCCACAGCAAGAGAGTGAATGACCCAGAGGAAAGAACGGAGGAATCCAGCGCCATCAGGATCGCCCGGGCACGAGACTGAGCCCGGGTACCGCAGGACATCGTTAGGCAGGTGGTCTCCGGTCACGCATCCGCGATCCCCGCACTCCCGTCGGCATTCAGGACGGTCATGCGGAAACAGAAGGCCGACGCGGCATCATGGTCGGCAGATGGTGTAGTAGTTCCTTCGGGGCCTTGGTGCCGTACGGCACCAAGGCCCCTCAACGCGTTCCGCAGAGAGGTGCAATGACAGCAGACAACTCGCTGGGCCGTCTCGATGACGACGACTACCCCGCCTACACCATGGGCCGAGCCGCCGAGATGATCGGCGCTACCCCTGGCTTCCTGCGCGCCATCGGCGAGGCACGGCTGATCACGCCCCTGCGCTCAGAGGGTGGGCACCGCCGCTACTCCCGCTATCAGCTGCGGATCGCAGCCCGCGCGCGTGAGCTCGTCGACCAGGGCACCCCGATCGAGGCCGCGTGCCGGATCGTCATCCTCGAAGACCAGCTCGAAGAAGCGCAACGCATCAACGCCGAGTACCGACGGGCCGCCGAATCCTCCGACCCTACGACCACGGCCTGAGGTGAGCGCCGGTCCAGCCCGGCGGAACCGGCCCCGCCATCCACGAGCAGCCGACCGAACCCGCTGCCGACGTTGTGACCCAGCCGCCGAAGGCGGCCTCCGCATCAAGGATCGTGGCACGGACCCGTCGGATGCGACCGGGCCCGATCATGATCAGGTCGTGACGCGCGGAGCCGGGCAGCCAACGCGCACCACCCAGCTCCTTCGGCCGTGCGCGGTGTGCCCAGTGCTCAGCAAGCTCCATGTACCCATTGAGCCAGGCCAGTTGGCCCCGGCACTGGACGTTCGCCATAACTGGGTGCGCGAGCACCTCACCTGACGGACGCCGCTCGGCGAAGCATCATTATGATCACCGCCATGGATTGGCTGGAGCGTGCCGCGAAGCTGAGGCAGTGGAGCCGGGACGGAGTGCGGGCGCCGCACAAGCCATTGCTGCTGTTGTACGCCCTGGGCCGTTTTCAGGCGAATGCCGCGGACGAGTTGCCGTACACCGCGGTGGAGGCGGACCTGAAGCAACTCCTGATCGAGTACGGTCCGTCGCGTGGGACCACGCCCGCCTACCCCTTCCACCACCTGGTCAGCGACGGAGTGTGGGAAGTGCGAACCGCTCGCGGCGTCGGCAGCCCAGGCACTGGCGTGGGGGAACTACGAGCCAGCCGAGCCACTGGGCGGCTGGCACCGGACCTTCAGGTAGCGCTCCGGCGGGAACCTTCGCTGCTGGGCCGCATGGCAAGGGTGCTGCTGGATCTGCACTTCCCGGCGTCGCTGCACCAGGACCTGTGCGATGCGGTCGGCCTGGACATGGAGCTGTCGGAGCCCGGCGCTCTGGCGGCCGCGCCCGGCAGACGTCCGCGAAACCGGCGGATGCGGGAGATGGTGCTGACCGCTTATGAGTACCAGTGCGCCTTCTGCGGCTACGACGGCATGATCGGCACGGTGCCCGTCGGGCTGGAAGCCGCGCACGTGCGCTGGTGGGCGTTCGACGGTCCGGACGACGTCGACAACGGGCTGTGCCTGTGCTCGCTCCACCACAAGCTCTTCGACAAGGGCGTCCTCGGTCTGGGCGACGACCACCGCATCCTGGTGTCGCAGCATTTCATCGGCCGCGGCCAGACTGCCCGCGAGCAGGTCACGGCACTCGCGGGACGTCACCTCGCAGGTCCCCAACCCGGCACCCGGCCCGTAGCGGCGGCTCACCGTTCCTGGCACACCGGTCAAGTCTTCCGCGGCAGCCCACGCCCCATCGCCGCCTGAGCCGGCTCACCGTCTGCGGGCGGCGGTGGTTCGGGCGGGGGCGGCAAGGGCCCCAGCCGGAGTCGCTGAGGGCTGTGCGGGGCTCGGTGCCTGCGGGAGTAGCGGGGGCCGCGGCGTGGGTGCGGGGGTGGGAGGGCCCCGGGGGCGGAAGGTCGTTTCGGTACCGGTCCCTCCCCTCGTGGGGACCGGTACCAAACGACACGGGCGATGTCGCCCCGCGCCGTGACGGCGCGGATCGGAGAGAGCCGGGGCCCGCGGCCGGCGCTGCGGCGGTCCGGATGGGACCGGCCGCGCACGACGTCCGACAGGGCATGGCGAGAGCCTCGCCACCGCTCCGTAACTCCAGCAAAATCCAGCCAGGAAGTTGCAGCGCCATCAGTCGCCTCTCCAGGCGCAGGGCCGGTGGCCTGCCCTGACGCCGCGTGATTGCTTCGCCCCTGCCGCGATCCTGCCAACTGCGGCGGCCGCTGAGGAGGATCCGGTTCCGTCCGGTCCGCTGAGCCGCAGGTCAGCCGTATAGAGTGAGTTTTCCGGTCCGGAAGTCCAGGTGCGGCGGAAGTAAAGGGGTGGAGGCCTTGAGCTCCGACTCAGGGGCACGCACAGCCTTCGCGGAACGTCTCGCGCTGCTGTACCAGGAGGCCGGAAACCCTCCCCTGAAACGCGTTGCCGAGGCGGTTGCCCGACTGCAACGGGTCGATGAGCGAGGCCGCCCCGTGCGGGTGTCCGCGCAACGGATCAGCGACTGGCGGCGGGCCAAGAACGTCCCCGCCCAGTTCACCGCCCTCGCCGCCGTCCTGCACGTCCTGGTCCCCGAAGCGCGCCGCGTCCGTACGACGCCGGTCTCCCCGGGCCTGTACGACCTCGCCCAGTGGCAGCGCCTGTGGGAGCGCGCGGTGGCCGACCCGGTCGCGGGCGACGCCGCCGCGGCGGCCGCGGGCGAGGAGGAACGCGCCCCCGCCGACGCCCCGGTCCCCAGTGTGTGCCCCTACCGCGGGCTCGCTTCGTACCGTCAGCAGGACGCGCAGTGGTTCTTCGGCCGGGAGCGGAGCACGGACGCGCTGCTCGCCCAGCTCCGCGCGGCGGAGAAGACCGGCGGCCTCGTGATGCTCGTGGGCGCGTCGGGCGCGGGCAAGTCGTCGCTCCTGAACGCCGGGCTCGTGCCCACCCTGCGCGGCGGCGCGCTCGGCGACGGCAGCGGCCGGGCCGCCCAGGTGCTGCACCTCGTCCCCGGCGCCGACCCCCTCGCCGAGCTGACCGGCCTCATACCCGAGCTCGCGCCCGCCGTCGCCGCCGCGGAGGAGCGGGCCGCGGAGTCGGGCGAGGAGAGCCCGGGCGCGCCCGGCACCCCCGAGTTCGCGGACGCGGTCAGGGAGTGCGTCACGACGTGGGCGCGGCGCGGGACGGCTTCGGACGCCCGGCCCGTCGTCATCGTCGACCAGTTCGAGGAGGCGTTCACCCTCTGCGCCGACGAGTCGGCCCGGCGCACCTTCGTCCAGCTCCTGCACGCCGCCTGCTCGGCCGAAGGACCCGACCCCGCGCCCGCCCTCGTGGTCCTCGGCGTCCGCGCCGACTTCTACGAGGAGTGCCTCGCCCACCCGGAGCTGGCCGACGCGCTCCAGCACCGGCACATGGTGCTCGGGCCGCTGACCACCGCCGAGCTGCGCCACGCGGTGACCGGCCCGGCCAAGGCCGTGGGCCTCGAACTCGAACCGGGACTCGCGGAGCTCATCGTCCGGGAAGTGAGTACGGACGGCCCGCGCGGGTCCCACGACACGGGCGTGCTCCCGCTGCTCTCCCACGCCCTGCTCGCCACCTGGCAGCGGCGGAAGGCGGGACGCCTCACCCTGGCCGGCTACCGCGCGGCCGGCGGGATCCAGGGAGCGGTGGCGGCGACCGCCGAGCGCGCCTGGTCCGACCTCGACACGGCGGCGCGCACGGCCGCGCGGCTGCTCCTGCTGCGCCTGGTCAGGCTCGGCGAGGACACCCAGGCCACCCGCAGACGGGGCACGCGGCGCCAGCTGGCGGAGGAGTCGACCAACCCCAACAAGACGGAGGAGTCCCTCGAGGCGCTGGCCCGCGCCCGACTGGTGACGCTCGACGCGGAGACCGTGGAGATCACGCACGAGGCGCTGCTGCACGCCTGGCCGCGGCTTCGCGACTGGATCGACGAGGACCGCAACGACCATCTGCTGCGGCAGCGGCTCGAAGAGGACAGCAGGACCTGGGAGGACTGCGAGCGCGACGCGTCGCTGCTGTACCGCGGCTCCCGCCTGGAGCAGGCGCGCACCTGGGCGGAGTCCGCGGAGGACACCTTCCTGACGCGCAGCGCCGTGGACTTCCTCGCCGCGTCGACCGGGCTCCGCAAGCGCACGGTCCGCATCCGGCGCGGCGCCGTGTCGACGCTGCTCGTCCTCGCCCTGCTCGCCGCCGTCTCGGCGGTGGTCGCCTGGCAGCAGCGGGACGACGCGGTGTCCGAGCGGAACGACGCGATCTTCGCGCAGGTGACCGCCGCGGCCGACCGCGCGCAGAGCACGGACCCCTCGCTCTCCGCCCAACTCGACCTGGTGGCCCACCGCTTGCGGCCCGACGACCAGGGCACGATGAACCGGCTGATCTCGATCGTCAACGCGCCCCTGGCCACTCCGCTCGCGGGCCACACCGGCGCCGTCTACCTCACCTCGTTCCATCCGGGCGGGCGGCTGCTCGCCACCGCGAGCTACGACCGGACGGTCCGCCTGTGGGACGTGTCGGACCGGTCCCGGCCGAAGCCGCTCGGCAAACCCCTGACCGGGCACACGAGTTGGGTGAGCAGCGCGGTCTTCAGCCCGGACGGCAAGACCCTCGCCAGCGCGGCGGACGACGGCACCGTCCGGCTGTGGGACGTCACGGACCCGCGGCGGCCGCGCTCCCTCGGCGCTCCCCTGGCCGGTCACGGCGGCACGATCTACCTGGTGGCCTTCAGCCCGGACGGCCGCACGCTCGCGTCCGCGAGCGAGGACCGCAGCGTACGGCTGTGGGACGTGCGGGACCCGGGGCGCCCGAAGCCGCTCGCCACCCTGACCGGGCACACCGCGCCGGTGCGTTCCGTGGCGTTCAGCCCCGACGGGAAGACCCTCGCGGCGGGCAGCGACAACGGCGCCGTCCGGCTGTGGCGGACGGCGGACCCGCGCCGCCCGCAGCGGATCGGCAAGGTGCTGACCGGCCACAAGGACACGGTGCACTCCGTGGCCTTCAACCCCGACGGGAAGACGCTGGCCAGCGGCAGCTCGGACAACACGATCCGGCTCTGGGACGTCGCGGAGCCGCGCCGCGCGCGCCCGCTCGGCCCGCCGCTCGCCGGGCACACGGGACCCGTGTGGTCCGTGGCCTTCAACCGCGACGGGTCGATGCTCGCGGCCGCCAGCGCGGACAGCACGGCGAGCCTGTGGAACGTCCGTGACGCGGCGCACCCCTCGCAGGTCGGCGAACCGCTCGCGGGCAGCAGCGGGGAGATGTACGCGCTCGGCTTCAGCCCGGACGGCCGCACCCTGGCCACGGGGAGCGGCGACAACAAGGTCCGGCTGTGGTCGATCCCGACCTCGGACATGATCGGCCGCATCGGGGCGTTCCGGCCCGACGGGAAGGTGCTCGTCACGGCCGCCCGCGACGAGAAGCTCCGGCTGTGGAACGTGGAGCGGCCCACCCGCCCGATGGCCCTGGGCGCCCCGATCAAGCCCGCCGAAGGCGCCGTGCGCGCGCCCGCGTTCTCCCCCGACGGCCGTACCCTCGCGGTGCTCACGGGCAGCCGCGCGGTGCAGCTGTGGGACGTCTCCGACCCCTCGCGGCCCGTGCCGTACGGGGATCCGGTCGAGCTGCGGACGCGGTTCGCGGCCGCGCTCGCCTTCAGCAGGGACGGGCGCACGCTCGCGACCGCCTACGAGGACCGCACCATCCAGCTGTGGAACGTCGGCGACCCGCAGCGCCTGCGGCGGCTCGGCACCCCGCTCACCGGCCACAAGGGCTACGTCAACGACCTGGCCTTCGGCAAGGACGGGCGCACGCTCGCCAGCGCCAGCTCCGACGGCACCATCCGGCTCTGGAACGTGGCCGATCCGCGGCGCGCCGCACCGATGGGCAAGCCGCTGACGGGCCATCTGGGGCCCATCAACACGCTCGCCCACAGCCCGGACGGCCGCACCCTGGCCAGCGGCAGCGACGACGGCACGGTCCGGCTCTGGGACGTCACGGACCCCCGCGACGCGACCCCCCGCGGCGCCCCGCTGACCGGGCACACCGACGCGCTCGTGTCCCTGACGTTCAGCCGGGACGGCCGCACCCTGGCCAGCGGCGGCAACGACAACACGGTCCGGCTCTGGGACCTCACCCACCCGTCCGACGCCGCCCCCATCGGGCAGTCGATGAGCCCGAACGCCAAGACGGGAAGTTTCCTGTCGTTCAGCCCTCAAGGACGCATGCTCGGAGTTTCGAGCGGCCCCGATACCGTCCGGCTGTGGAATCTGGACGCCGACACGGCAATTCGCCGTATCTGCGCGACCACTCGGGGCGTCCTGACGCCGGAGAATTGGCGCGAGTATCTGCCCCGGCTCTCGTATGAGCCGCCGTGCGCGGAGTAACGCCCCGCCGCTTCTCGCTTGTGGATCGCGCGCGTGATCCCGATCACAACTCGGCATCTTTGCCGGGAAGTTCACTCCCCATACGGAGGCTCCCTTGTTAAGGTTGGGAACAACCCGATCGCTGGTGCATCCCCCGTCGCCAGCGATCGGGTTCTTCCATATCCGGCGGGCCCCGCGGGCGCCGCGCGCACCCCCTACAAGACCCCTAATTACCCAGCGCATTTCACTGGCCACAGCTGGCACCCGGGGCTCGGGCAAAAGATACTTTCCCGTTACATGCAACACTGTCGCGACGAACTCGCGCAACAGCGGCCCCAGGATCCGTTGCGCCCTCAACAACGACGTCGTTGCGCCATCCACAACGGCGGTTCGCGGCCGACCCGGTACGGACCGGTATCCGCAGCCGTATCCGCGGCCCTAGCAAGTGCGGCGCCTTTCTCCGAACCGACGCGCCGTTCGGCCGCCAAGGTGTGGACGTTTCCTTCGAATTCACCGGCCGTGGATTTCCGAACGGCCGCCGCAGCCCCGTCGCAGCCCCATCGCAGTCCCGCCGCAGCCCGGCCGCAGTCCCGCCACCGCCACCGTCCCGTCGCCGCCCCCCCATCGTTCCGTCGCCGCCCATCGAGGAGTCGTAGGTGAGTGCCATGCGTCAGCGCGTCACCGTCATCACCGCCGTGCACGCCCCGTCCGCCCGCTTCCTGCCGGACGCGTACGCGTCGATCCGCGAGCAGGAGCTCCCCCACGGCTGGGAGTGGCGCTGGCTGATCCAGGAGGACGGCAGGAGCGGCCTGGTCGCCCCCCACGTGCCCGACGACGAGCGGGTGACCTTCCGGCAGGGGCGCGCCGGCGGGCCCGGAGTCGCCCGCACCATGGCGCTCGCCCACGCCGACGGCGCGTACGTGAAGGTCCTCGACGCCGACGACCAGCTGGAGCCGGGCGCGCTCGCCCGCGACCTGGCGGCCTTAGAGGCGGACGACACCATCGGCTGGGCGACGTCGCGCGTGCTCGACCTGCTGCCCGACGGGTCGACTGCGGGCTTCCCCGGCGACCCCGACCACGGCCCGATCGAGCGCGCGGCCGTCCTCGACCGCTGGAAGGCGGACGGCTTCCGCGCCCCGGTCCACCCCGCGACGCTCTGCGTGCGCCGCGACCTGCTCGTCGCCCTGGGCGGCTGGATGGCGCTGCCCGCCTCGGAGGACACCGGCCTCCTGCTCGCCCTCAACGCGGTGGCACGCGGCTGGTTCTCCGCCGAGGTCGGGCTGCTCTACCGCAAGTGGGAGGGCCAGGTCACGGGCCAGGCCGCGCACACCGAGACGGCCGAGCACGCCGCGCGCATGGCGGTCGTGGAGTCCCGGGCCAGGGCCCTGTCCCATTTCCGGTGGCAGTACGCGCTCGGCTCGGGCTGAGCCCTTCAAGTCGGCTTCCGGCGCCGGTTCGCAAAAGGCACTTCGCCGCACGCCACTTGAGGATCCCGCAGAGGGTCCGACAGAGGGCCCCTTCGGTCATGCCGGGCGAGGAAATCAACGTTTTGCCTGTCGGGCAATGCGGGCGTCAAACCGACAGGGAACGGCCCTGGCCCGCCATCAGCCGCCTCGCTGAATTATCGCCTTATGCAACACAAGATGCAGTATGCACCGATTCGCCGGGCGAGCGCCGCCGGGGCGCCACCGCCGACATGGCCTCTGAGCTTGGGTTTTCCGTCTTTCGCCCCCGGCGGGTGGCGGCGTCGCCCCTGATAGGATCCCCGATCGGCCGATCAACAGGATCAGGACAAAACGATCCGGGCGAAGGATTTCGGGAGGCACGTCGGTGGCGCGTGACGGATTCGACAGGGTACTCACGATCCCCAACGCGCTGAGCGCCCTGCGAGTCGCCGGAGTTCCGGTATTCCTCTGGCTCGTGCTCCAGCCGTACTTCGGAAATCCGAATCGCGACGGCTGGGCCGTCGCCCTGCTCGCGCTCAGCGGCGCGACCGATTACCTCGACGGCAAGCTGGCCCGCAGATGGAACCAGATCACACGCCTCGGCCAGGTCCTCGACCCCGCGGCGGACCGGCTCTACACGGCGTCCACGCTGCTCGCCCTGCTGCTGCGGGACATCATTCCCTGGTGGTTCCTGGTCCTGCTCCTCGCGCGCGACGTCTTCATGACGTTCAACGTCGCCGCCCTGCGCAGGAGGGGATACGGCCCGCTCCAGGTGAACTTCATGGGGAAGGCGGCCACCTTCAATCTGATGTACGCCTTCCCGCTGCTGCTCCTGGCGAGCGGGGACGGCGCGGTCGCCGACGGGGCGCGCGTCTGCGGCTGGGCGCTCGCGCTGTGGGGCGCGGCCCTGTACTGGTGGTCGGCCGGGCTCTACACGACCCAGGTGCGGCGGCTGCGGCGGAGCACCCCGGCCGGGGCCGGGGCGGCGAGCGCGTAGCGGCCCGCGCCGCCACGGGCACCCGCTGAGCCGGAGAGGTCCACCGGACCCGCGGGCCCCGGCCTCACTCCAGGGCTTCGGCGTCGACGCGCGAGAAGATCAGGTCGGTCTCGCCGCGCACCGGCCCGCGCCATCGGGCCGGGCCTTCGCCCGCGTACCGGACGGCCGCCGGATAGCTGCCCGGCGCATAGTCGTTGAGCAGGCGGTAGGTGTGGAAGCCGTGCGCGCGCATCGTGTCCAGGAGTTCCTCCACGCTGTCGCCGAGCTGCGCCATCCGCTCCGGGGTGACCTCCACGGCGATCTCCGCGTCCGGCCGGAGCCGGTCGAGGACGGGAGCGAGGCCGCGCACGACGCTTCCCTCCGCCCCCTCGACGTCCACCTTGATGACCCTGGCCCGTGCGATCTCGTCCGGCTCCAGGAGCTCGGGCAGCGGCACGGCGTCCGTCTCGAAGCGGGACGCGACCGGGCCGTCCCACGGGACGACGCTGTTCGCGCCCATGTTGTGCGCGCTGGCGAGGACGAAGGTGAGCTTCTGCCTGCGGTCCGACACGGCGGCGTTGACCGCCCGGATGTTGTCGCAGCCGTTCAGCTCCCGGTGGAGCAGCACCCGCCGGTGGAACTCGGGCGAGGCCTCGACGGCGACCACGCGGCCCCCGGCGCCGACCAGTTGGGCCCCGAGGACGCTCAAGTAGCCGATGTTCGCGCCGACGTCCACGAAGACGTCGCCGGGGCGAAGGCGGCCCCGGAGCCAGCGCGACATGTGCGGCTCCCAGACGCCGAACAGATAGAGGTAGCGCTGGATGAGGTCCCGGGTGTCGACCGCGAACCGGGCGCCGAAGACCGTGTCGACCACCCGCTCGCGGGGGTGCTCCCGCAGCCAGGGGTTCAGATACCGGGTCGCGAGCGCGGCCTTGCCGAAGGTCCCGGGCGCGTCGCGCACGTACCGGCGGCCGAGCGTGGCCAGGACCTCCGACAGGGCATCCGACACCGCGCTGCCGCTGTTCATTGCACTCGCCTCTCCCACGGGGGCCACGCGAACCGCGGCGGGCCGCTCCCGGGACCGGGGTCAGGCGGTGGCCGCGACCGTCCGATCCTGATCGAACGGCAGGTCCAGCATACGAATCGCGTTCCCGCGCAGCAGTTTGTAGGCCACCTCCGCGGAGAGCCCGCCGACGTGCTCGGCGGCCACCCGCTTCGTGTCCGGCCATGTCGAGTCGACGTGCGGGTAGTCCGTCTCGAACGTCGCGTTGTCGACGCCCACGGTCTCGATGGCCTCGATGCCGTGCCGGTCGCGGAAGAAGCAGCAGAAGATCTGCCGGTAGTAGTACGACGACGGCGGCTCCGGGACCAGGTCCCGCACCCCGCCCCAGGCGCGGTGCTCCTCCCACACGTCGTCCGCGCGCTCCAGGGCGTACGGGATCCAGCCCATCTGGCCTTCGCTGTAGGCGAGTTTGAGCCGCGGGAACTTCACCAGGACGCCCGAGAACAGGAAGTCCATCATCGAGGCCATCGCGTTGTTGAAGGACAGCGCGGCCTGCACGGCGGGCGGGGCGTCCGGCGACGCGGCGGGCATCTGGGAGCTGCTGCCGATGTGCATGTTCACCACCGTGCCCGTCTCCTCGCACGCGGCGAAGAACGGGTCCCAGTACCCGGAGTGGATCGACGGCAATCCCAGATAGGTCGGGATCTCGGAGAACGTCACCGCCCGCACCCCGCGCGCCGCGTTCCGCCGGATCTCCGCCACGGCCAGCTCCACGTCCCACAGCGGGATGAGACACAGTGGGATCAGGCGCCCGCCGCTGTCCCCGCACCACTCCTCCACCATCCAGTCGTTGTACGCGCGCACGCAGGCCAGGGCGACCTCCTTGTCCCTCGCCTCCGCGAACGTCTGGCCGCAGAACCGCGGGAAGGTGGGGAAGCACAGCGAGGCCTCGACGTGGTTGAGGTCCATGTCCGCGAGGCGCGCCTTGGGGTCCCAGCAGCCGCGCCGCATCTGCTCCCGCGTGATGCCGTCGAGCGTCATCTCGTCCCGGGAGAAGCCGACGGCGGCGATGATCCGCTTGTACGGGAAGACCTCGCCCTCGTACCGCCACCAGTCGGTGATCTGGCCGTCCGGATCGGTGGTGAAGCGGTACTTCCCGCCCACGTACTCCAGCTCTCCGATCCCGGCGGTGAAGGGCTGGGGGCCCTTGTCGCGGTACTTGCCCGGAAGCCAGGTCTCGAAGAGGTGCGCGGGCTCGATCACGTGATCGTCCACGCTGATGACCTTGGGAATGTCCTCGGGCACGTCCTTGGGAACGCCCTCGGGTACGCCCTCGGAAATGCCCTTCGTGCCGGACTCATTGCCGCTCATGCCGCAGCCCCCTGCCCGCCGGTTCGGCCGGGTCACCATATCTGACGACCCATCAGATAGATGGTAGGTCGGCGCGCGGCCGGACGGCAAGCGGGCGCGGGCCCTTGCGGGTTGTGCGCCCTTCCGCTGAACTGACGCCCCATCAGATCTGCTGGCGCGGAGCGGGAAGGGAACCATCGATGCAGACGATCTGGCTCGGCGGCGCCGAGTGGTTCGCGGTCCTCAGGATCGGCCTGGGCCTGTGGTGGCTGGAAAGCTGGCGGCACAAGGACAAGAAGAGCTGGTTCTCCGGGGGCGGCATCGCCTGGGCCGCGGGCATCGCCGAGCGACACCGCTGGCCCGTCGTCCGGCGCGGCTTCGACGGCCTGGTCGGACCGCGCCCGCGCCTCATGGCCCATGTCGTCGCCCACGCGGAACTGGCCCTGGGCCTGGGCCTGATCCTCGGCTTCCTCACCCCGATCGCCCTGGCCGCGGGACTGGTGCTCAACCTGGTCTACCTCGTCCTGATGATCCACGACTGGGCGGAGCAGGGGCAGAACCTGATGATGGCCCTGATCTCCGCCACGGCCTTCTTCGGCATGGGCTGGCAGACGTGGTCGCTGGACGAGGCGCTGGGGCTGTTCGGATAGGCGCCTCGCGGCGGCCGCGACGGCCGGAGCCGGGGCCAGGGCCAGGGCCGGGGCCGGGGCCGGGGCCGGGGCCGGGGCCGGGGCCGGGGCCGGGGCCGGGGCCGGGGCGCAAATCTGACGCCCCATCACCACACCCCTGGCTACTTCGCCGACGGCGTGCCACCCTGCCGCAGCACCAGCGTCCCGCTGCACCGCTTCCCGGAGGTGGCCATGAACGCGCCCGTCCGCAGTGACCAGCCGGAGCCCGCCACCGGCGAGCAGGCCCTCCAGGACCGGCACCTGGCCCGCGCCAGGAGCGCGTACGCACGGGCCGTCGCCGCCTGCCGCGCCGCGGGCATCGAGCCGGACCGGGCGGAGGCCGTGCCGACGGGACCGGCCGCCCGGGCCGCGAACGCGGTGCGCCTGGCCGCCCGGTCGATCGCCGAACGCGCGGGCCGCACCCCCGACCCCGCGGCCGACGCCCGCTGCGCACGCAACGCGTCGGCGGCCGCGGCGATCGCCGCCCAGACGGCCCACGCCCACACCCCCGACACCCTCACGACCACCGCCCTCAAGGCCGCCCTGACGGCCTCCCACACAGCCGCCGAAACGGCCGGCGGCCCCCGCCCGGGCCGCGACGAGACCCTGACGGAGAGGGCCGACGCGACCGAGGAGAGGGCCGTGGCGACAGCGGCGGAGGCGGGCTGGACCGGGGAGGCACGTGCCCGCTAGCGCCCCGGGCGGGCCGGTGGCTCAGGCCCCGTTGTCCTCCAAGTTGCCCTCTGTCTCCAAGTAGGCCTGGCGGAGGGCTTCCAGGGTCGCGGGGTCCGGGTTGGACCACATGCCTCGGGATTCGGCTTCCAGGAGGCGTTCGGCGATGCCGTGGAGGGCCCAGGGGTTGGCTTCCTTGAGGAAGTCGCGGTTGGTGGGGTCCAGGACGTAGGTCTCGGTGAGCTTGTCGTACATCCAGTCGGCGACCACGCCGGTGGTGGCGTCGTAGCCGAAGAGGTAGTCGACGGTGGCGGCGAGTTCGAAGGCGCCCTTGTAGCCGTGGCGGCGCATCGCCTCGATCCACTTGGGGTTCACCACGCGGGCGCGGAAGACGCGGCTCGTCTCCTCGACCAGGGTGCGGGTGCGGATCGTCTCGGGCCGTGTGGAGTCGCCGATGTACGCCTCGGGCGCCCGGCCGCCGCGCAGGGCCTTCACGGTGGCGACCATGCCGCCGTGGTACTGGAAGTAGTCGTCGGAGTCGGCGATGTCGTGCTCGCGGGTGTCGGTGTTCTTGGCCGCGACCGCGATGCGCTTGTACGCCGTCTCCATCTCGGTGCGGGCCGAGCGGCCCTCGAGGCCGCGGCCGTAGGCGTAGCCGCCCCAGACCGTGTAGACCTCGGCGAGGTCCGCGTCGGTGCGCCAGTCGCGCGAGTCGATCAGCTGGAGCAGGCCCGCGCCGTACGTGCCGGGGCGGGAGCCGAAGATGCGGGTGGTGGCCCGGCGTTCGTCGCCGTGCTCGGCGAGGTCGGCCTGGACGTGCGCCCGCACGTGGTTGGCCTCGGCGGGCTCGTCGAGCGAGGCGGCCAGGCGCACCGCGTCGTCCAGGAGGCCGATCGTGTGCGGGAAGGCGTCGCGGAAGAAGCCGGAGATGCGGAGGGTGACGTCGATGCGGGGGCGGTTCAGTTCGTCGTACGGGATGGCTTCCAGGCCCGTCACCCGGCGGGACGCGTCGTCCCAGACCGGGCGGACGCCGAGCAGGGCCAGGGCCTCGGCCACGTCGTCGCCCGCGGTGCGCATCGCGCTGGTGCCCCACAGGGAGAGGCCGACCGAGGTGGGCCACTCGCCGTTGTCCGCGCGGTAGCGCTCCAGGAGGGAGTCGGCCAGGGCCTGGCCCGTCTCCCAGGCGAGCCGCGAGGGGACCGCCTTGGGGTCGACGGAGTAGAAGTTGCGGCCCGTCGGCAGGACGTTGACCAGGCCGCGCAGCGGGGAGCCCGAGGGGCCCGCGGGGACGAAGCCGCCGTTCAGGGCGTGCACGGCGTGGTCCAGCTCGGCCGTGGTCGCCGACAGGCGCGGGACGACCTCGCGGGCCGCGAACTCCAGGATGGCCGTCACCTGGTCGCGGCGGTCATCGGCGACCGCCGCCGCCACCGCGGGTACGGCGGCCGGGTCCCAGTCCGCCGCCTCCATCGCCACGACCAGGGCGCGGGCCTGCTCCTCCGCCGCGTCGGCGGTCGTGCGCGTCGCCGCCGACTCGTCGAGGCCGAGGGCCTCGCGCAGGCCGGGCAGGGCCGTGGTACCGCCCCAGATCTGGCGGGCGCGCAGGATCGCGAGGACCAGGTTGACGCGGTCGTCGCCCGCCGGCGGGGCGCCGAGAACGTGCAGGCCGTCGCGGATCTGGGCGTCCTTGACCTCGCACAGCCAGCCGTCGACGTGCAGCAGGAAGTCGTCGAAGCCGTCGTCGTCCGGGCGGTCCTCCAGACCCAGGTCGTGGTCGAGCTTCGCGGCCTGGATGAGGGTCCAGATCTGGGCGCGGATGGCCGGGAGCTTCGCCGGGTCCATCGAGCTGATCTGCGCGTACTCGTCGAGGAGCTGCTCCAGGCGCGCGATGTCGCCGTAGGAGTCGGCGCGCGCCATCGGCGGGACGAGGTGGTCGATGAGGGTGGCGTGCACGCGGCGCTTGGCCTGGGTGCCCTCGCCCGGGTCGTTGACCAGGAACGGGTAGACGAGCGGGATGTCGCCGAGGGCGGCGTCGGGGGCGCAGGCGGCGGACAGGCCCGCGTTCTTGCCGGGCAGCCACTCCAGGTTGCCGTGCTTGCCGAGGTGGATCATCGCGTCGGCGCCGAAGCCGCCGTCGGCCGCGGCCGCCGCGATCCAGCGGTACGCCGCCAGGTAGTGGTGCGAGGGCGGCAGGTCCGGGTCGTGGTAGATCGCGATGGGGTTCTCGCCGAAGCCGCGCGGCGGCTGGATGAGGATCAGCAGGTTCTCGAACCGCAGCGCGGCGAGGACGATGTCGCCCTCCGGGTTGCTGCTGCGGTCCACGAACATCTCGCCGGGCGCCGGGCCCCAGTGCTCCTCGACGGCCGAGCGCAGCTCCTCGGGGAGCGTGGCGTACCAGCGCCGGTAGTCGGCGGCCGGGATGCGCACCGGGTTCTTCGCCAGCTGCTCCTCGGTGAGCCAGTCCTGGTCGTGGCCGCCCGCCTCGATGAGCGCGCGGATCAGTTCGTCGCCGTCGCCGGAGGCCAGGCCGGGGATCTCGGCGCCGCCGAAGTCGTAGCCCTCCGTACGCAGTCGGCGCAGCAGCTCCACGGCGCTCGCGGGGGTGTCGAGGCCGACCGCGTTGCCGATCCGGGAGTGCTTCGTCGGGTACGCGGACAGGACGAGCGCGATCCGCTTGTCGGCGGCCGGGATGTGCTTGAGGCGGGCGTGGCGCACGGCGATCCCGGCGACGCGGGCCGCGCGCTCGGGGTCGGCGACGTACGCCGGGAGGCCGTCCTCGTCGATCTCCTTGAAGGAGAACGGCACCGTGATCAGGCGGCCGTCGAACTCCGGCACCGCGATCTGGCTCGCGGCGTCCAGCGGGGACACGCCCTCGTCGTTCTCCTCCCAGGCGGCGCGCGAGCCGGTCAGGCACAGGGCCTGGAGGATCGGCACGTCGAGGGCGGTGAGCGCGCCCGCGTCCCAGGACTCGTCGTCGCCGCCCGCGGAGGCCTCGGCGGGCTTGGTGCCGCCCGCGGCGAGGACCGTGGTGACGATGGCGTCGGCGGCCCGCAGCTCGTCGATCAGCCCGGTCTCGGGGGCGCGCAGCGAGGCCACGTACAGCGGCAGCGGGCGGCCGCCCGCCGCCTCGACGGCGTCGCACAGGGCGTGCACGAAGGCGGTGTTGCCGCTCATGTGGTGGGCGCGGTAGTAGAGCACGGCGACGGTCGGGCCCTCGCCCGCCGGGGCCTGCCGCTCCAGGGGGCCCCACGTCGGCGCGGGCGCGGGCGCCTCGAAGCCGTGGCCGGTGAGCAGGACGGTGTCGCTGAGGAAGCGGGCGAGCTGCTCCAGGTTGGCGGGGCCGCCGTGCGCGAGGTAGGCGTGCGCCTCGGCGGCGATGCCGACCGGGACGGTGGAGGCGGCCATCAGCTGGGCGTCAGGCGCCTGTTCCCCGCTGAGGACCACCACGGGGCGGCCGTCGGCGAGCAGCAGGTCGAGGCCCTCCTGCCAGGCGCGGATGCCGCCGAGGAGGCGTACGACGACCAGGTCGGCGCCGTCCAGCAGGCCGGGCAGGTCGTCCAGCGGAAGCCGGGAGGGGTTCGCGAAGCGGTAGGCCACGGGGCCCGCGGCGGCGCGGGCGCTGAGGAGGTCGGTGTCGGACGTCGACAGAAGCAGGATGCGGGGCCCGGTCGTGTGCTGCATGCGGCGTCGGCCTTCCTCGGGGTGTCCGCGCCCCGGGTGGTGTGTGGGTCTCTCCTGCCCGGCCGGAGCCGGGCGTGCGGAGAAGGGAGTTCCTGGCTCGCCCGGCCCCTCACGGGGTCGGGCTCACAGTGGCGGGACCGCGCCGGAATCGCACCGGGCTTCCTCCCCTGTCGCCGTCATGGCGATGGCGGATCGGGTGATCCACTGTGGAGCATAGTAAGCGGCGGCGGTTTGAGGCAGGGCGTTCCCGCAGTGTGATGGTCGGTATGCTCGCCGCCATGTCCACGGCTCCCCTCCGCCCGTCCCCGCAGGCCACAGCGGCCCCACGGGACCGCGGCGACGCCTGCCCCGGCAGTCTGCGGCTGCACGCGGCGGACGACGGGGCGCTGGCGCGCGTGCGGCTTCCCGGCGGCGTGCTGACCGTCCGGCAGGCCGAGGCGCTCGCCGCGGCGGCCCGGGACCTGGGCGACGGCGACCTGCATCTGACCTCGCGCGGCAACGTCCAGCTGCGGGGTCTCGCGGACGGCTGTGGCGCGGATCTCGCCGCGCTGCTCGACGCCGCGGGCCTGCTGCCGTCGCCGGGGCACGAGCGGGTCCGCAACGTCGTCGCCTCACCGCTGTCCGGCCTCGACGGCCGGGGCGCCCGCGACGTCAGGCCCTGGCTCACCGCCCTCGACGCGGCGCTGTGCGCGAGCGCGGCGGCGCGGGCCCTCTCGGGCCGGTTCCTGTTCGCGCTCGACGACGGGCGCGGGGACGTGGCGGGGCTCGACGCGGACGTGACCGTACGGGCGGCCGCGGACGGCCGGGCCGTGCTCGGTCTCGGCGCGGCGGGCGCGGCCTTGTCGGTCGCCGCGGCGGACGCGCCCCGAGCGGCGCTCGTGGCGGCTGAAGCGTTTCTGCACGAGGTCAGGGAGAGCGGTACGAAGGCCTGGCGGATCAGCGAACTGCCGCTGCCTCCCGGCGCGTTGACGGCCGAGGTGCGGCGGCGCCTGGCGACCGAGGGCATCACGGCCGAGCCGACGGAGCCCGCGGAGCCCGCCGGGGCTGCCGGGGCTGCGCGGACTGCTGGGGCTGCCGGGGCTGCCGGGATTGTCCGGACCGCCGGGGCCACCGGGACCTCCGGGACTGCCGGGGCTGCTGGGACTGTCCGGACCGCCGGGGCTGTCGGGACCACCGGGGCTGCTGGGGCTGCTGGGGCTGCGCGGACTGCCGGGCCCTCCGGGGCCGCCGGAACTGCCCGGACCGCCGGGGCTGCCGCGACCGCGGGCTCACGCCCCGCCGGGCCGCCGCCCGGAGTTGTCGGTTCCGCCCTGTCCGTGCACATCCCCCTCGGCCGCCTCTCCGGCCTCCAGTGGCGGGAGTTGACGCACGTCGCCGCCGCCGCGGGACCCGGTGAGCTGCGCCTGACCCCCTGGCGCGGCGCCGTCGTGCCCGCCCCGGGGCTCGGCGCGGCGGACGCCGCCGCCGCGCTCGCCCGGCTCTCCGCCACCGGCCTCGTCACCGAGCCGGGCTCGCCCTGGCTGCGCGTCGGCGCCTGCGCGGGCCGTCCCGGCTGTGCCAAGTCCCGTGCCGACGTACGGGCGGACGCGGCCCGCGCCCTCGCCGCCGCCGGGACGGCGGCACTGCCGCTGTACTGGTCCGGCTGCGAGCGGCGCTGCGGCCACCCGCGGGGCGACCGGATCGACGTGGTCGCCGCGCCGGACGGCGGCTACGACCTCTCCGCCGTGACCGGCGGACACCCAGCACCCGGCGCCCGGATCGCCGACCCCGCCCACCTCGCCACCGCCCTGGCGGCGTTTCCCCCCGCATGACGACCGAGAGCAGCGAGAACAAGACCGTGACCACGTACGACTACGAGAAGGACGGCGCGGCCATCTACCGCCAGTCCTTCGCCACCATCCGCGCGGAGGCCGACCTCGCGGCCCTGCCCGCCGACGTCAGCCAGGTCGCGGTCCGGATGATCCACGCCTGCGGGATGGTCGACCTCGTACGGGACCTCGCGCACACGCCCGGCGTGGTGGCCCGCGCCCGGGAGGCGCTGCGCGCCGGGGCGCCGATCTTCTGCGACGTCCAGATGGTGGCGAGCGGCGTCACGCGCAAGCGGCTGCCCGCCGCCAACGACGTGCTGTGCACGCTCTCCGACCCGGCCGTGCCGGAGCTCGCGGCGAAGCTCGGCACGACGCGCAGCGCGGCCGCCCTGGAGCTGTGGCGCGACCGCCTCGAAGGCTCCGTGGTGGCCGTCGGCAACGCGCCCACGGCCCTGTTCCGGCTCCTGGAGATGATCGAGGAGGGCGCCCCGCGCCCCGCCGCCGTCATCGGCGTCCCGGTCGGCTTCATCGGCGCGGCCGAGTCCAAGGACGCGCTCGCCGCGCACCCTTCGGGCCTGGAGCACCTGGTCGTGCGCGGCCGTCGCGGAGGCAGCGCCATGGCCGCCGCCGCGCTCAACGCGATCGCGAGTGAGGAAGAGTGAACGGCAAGCTGTACGGCGTCGGGCTCGGACCCGGCGACCCGTCCCTGATGACGCTGCGGGCCGTCGAGGTCATCGCCGAGGCCGACGTGGTGGCGTACCACAGCGCCCGGCACGGCCGGTCCATCGCGCGCTCGATCGCGGCGAAGCACCTGCGCGCCGACCACGTCGAGGAGCCGCTGGTCTACCCGGTCACCACGGAGACCACCGACCACCCGGGCGGCTACCAGGGCGCCATGGAGGAGTTCTACGCCGAGTCGGCGGCCCGGCTCGCCGCGCACCTGGACGCGGGGCGCACCGTCGCGGTCCTCGCCGAGGGCGACCCGCTCTTCTACGGCTCCTACATGCACATGCACAAGCGGCTCGCCGACCGCTACGACACCGAGGTCATCCCCGGCGTCACGTCGGTGTCCGCCGCCGCGGCCCGGCTCGGCACGCCGCTCGCGGAGGGCGAGGAGGTCCTGACCATCCTGCCGGGCACCCTGCCCGAGGAGGAGCTGACCGCCCGGCTCGCCGCGACCGACGCGGCCGTGGTGATGAAGCTGGGCCGCACCTTCCCCAAGGTGCGGCGCGCCCTGCGGAGCGCGGAGCGCCTGGACGGGGCCCGGTACGTCGAGCGGGCCACCATGGCCGGGGAGCGCCTGGCCGACCTCGCGGACGTGACCGAGGACTCGGTGCCGTACTTCTCGGTGGCGGTGCTTCCGAGCCGGGTGGCCGCGCTGCCGGTGCCGGGGCAGCCGGGGCCGACGGACCCGACGGGCTCAACCGCTCGCGCGGAAGCGGAGGTTACGGGTCCTGATCCGGCTCCGGCTCCGGCTCGTGGCGAGGTCGTCGTCGTGGGCACCGGGCCCGCGGGACCGCTGTGGCTGACGCCCGAGTCGCGCGGCGCGCTCGCCGCCGCCGACGACCTGGTCGGCTACACCACCTACCTGGACCGGGTGCCCGTGCGCCCCGGCCAGCTGCGGCACGGCTCCGACAACCGGGTCGAGGCCGAGCGCGCCGAGTTCGCGCTCCAGCTCGCCCAGCGGGGGCGGCGCGTCGCCGTCGTCTCGGGCGGCGACCCGGGCGTCTTCGCGATGGCCACCGCCGTCCTGGAGGCCGCGTCGGACGCCGCGTACGCGGACGTGCGCGTACGGGTCCTGCCGGGCGTGACCGCCGCCAACGCGGCCGCGGCCCGCGCGGGCGCCCCGCTCGGCCACGACTACGCGACGCTGTCCCTGTCGGACCGGCTCAAGCCGTGGGAGGTCATAGCCGGGCGGCTGCGCGCCGCGGCCTCCGCCGACCTGGTGCTCGCCCTGTACAACCCCGGCTCGCACAGCCGCACCTGGCAGGTGGGCAAGGCCCGCGAGCTGCTCCTGGAGCACCGGGCGCCGGACACCCCGGTCGTGGTCGCCCGGGACGTCGGCGGCTCCGGCGAGCGCGTGCGGATCGTCCGCCTCGCGGACCTGGACCCGACCGAGGTCGACATGCGCACGATCCTGCTGGTCGGCTCCTCGCAGACGCGGGCCGTGCGGCGCGGGGACGGCGAGGAGATCGTCTGGACGCCGCGCCGCTACCCGGAGGCGTAGGCCCTCGGGAGCCGGTCAGCGCCCGCCGATGCGGTCCGTGATCCAGCGGACCGCCGCCGCGGGCTCCGCCACCACCGGCACCCCCTCGGGCACCGGCGGCCTGCGGACCACGACCACGGGCAGCCCGGCCTCGCGGGCGGCCGTCAGCTTCGGCGCGGTGGCGGCTCCGCCGCTGTCCTTGCTGACCACCACGTCGACGCGGTGGCGGCGCAGCAGCTCCCGCTCCCCTTCGAGGGTGAAGGGGCCGCGGTCCAGGAGCACCTCCATGCGGGGCGGGTGCGGTGCCTCGGGCGCGTCCACGGACCGAACCAGGAACCACTGCGCGTCCAGGGCCGCGAACGCCGCGAGGCCCATCCGGCCCGTGGTCAGGAACACCCGGGAGCCGAGCGCGGGCAGCAGCTCGGCGGCCTCCGTCAGGGAGCCCGCCTCGCGCCAGTCGTCGCCCGCCACCGGCACCCAGCCGGGGCGGCGCAGCGCCAGCAGGGGAACATGGGCGTCGGCGGCGGCCCGCGCCGCGTTGAAACTGATGGTCCCGGCGAAGGGGTGGGTGGCGTCGATGAGCGCGTCCACCGCGTGCGCGCGCAGCCACGCGGCCAGGCCCTCGGCCCCGCCGAAGCCGCCCACGCGCACCTCGCCGGGCGGAAGCCGGGGCGCGGCGACGCGTCCGGCCAGGGAGTTTGTCACGCGCAGCCCCGGCGCCTGCTCCGCCAGACGCTCGGCGAGGCGCCGGGCCTCGGTGGTCCCGCCGAGGATGAGGATGTGCACGAAGTCCGGTTCCCTTCAAAAGAGCGAGGCATGAGCAGCGAGGCCAAGGGCGGCCGCGGCGCCCAACTCAAGCACACCGGTCTGCGGCCCGGCTGGACCACCGGTTCCTGTGCGACGGCGGCCACGACGGCCGCGTACACCGCGCTCCTGACCGGCGCGTTCCCCGACCCGGTGACGATCACGCTGCCCAAGGGGCAGACGCCGTCCTTCGCGCTCGCGGCCGAGGAGCTCGGGGAGGGGCGCGCGATGGCGGGGGTCGTGAAGGACGCGGGCGACGACCCGGACGTCACGCACGGCGCGCTCGTCCGGGCCACCGTGCGGCGGCTGCCCGCCGGGAGCGGGGTCGTCTTCAGGGCGGGCCCCGGCGTGGGCACGGTCACGCGCCCCGGGCTTCCCCTGCCCGTCGGCGAACCGGCCGTGAACCCGGTGCCCCGGCAGATGATGCGGGACCACGTGGCGCGGGTCGCGGCGGCGCACGGCGGCAGCGGCGACGTCGAGATCACCGTCTCCGTCGACCACGGCGAGGAGATCGCCCGCTCCACCTGGAACCCGCGGCTCGGCATCCTCGGCGGCCTGTCCATCCTCGGCACCACCGGCATCGTCGTGCCGTACTCCTGCTCGGCGTGGATCGACTCCATCCGGCGGGGCGTGGACGTGGCGCGGGCGGCCGGGCGCACGCACGTCGCCGGGTGCACCGGGTCGACGTCGGAGCGTACGGTCGTCGCCGAGTACGACCTGCCCGAGGACGCCCTGCTCGACATGGGCGATTTCGCGGGCGCCGTCCTGAAGTACGTCCGCCGTCACCCGGTGGAACGGCTGACCGTCTGCGGCGGCTTCGCGAAGCTCTCCAAGCTCGCCGCCGGACACCTCGACCTGCACTCCGCCCGCTCCCAGGTCGACAAGGGCTTCCTCGCCGCCCTGGCCCGCCGCGGCGGCGCGGACGAGGCCCTCGCCGCACAGGTGGCGGAAGCCAACACCGGGCTCGCCGCGCTCCAGCTGTGCGCGGCGGCCGGGGTCCCCCTCGGCGACCTGGTGGCCGTGGAGGCCCGCGACCAGGCCCTGGCGGTGCTGCGCGGGGCGCCGGTGACGGTGGACGTCATCTGCATCGACCGAGCGGGCACGGTGGTGGGAAGGTCGGGCCCAGCCGAAGCACCCTAAGGGGCGCGGGGAACTGCGCGACAAGCCACGACGAACCCGCAGACGCCAGACGTCACCACTGGGCACCCCGGCAGGCGCTCAGCAGATGTGCCGGTCGCGCTCCGCGGAGTACAGGTGGCTGTCACGGAACTGCTCGGCCCCGAGCGTCCGCCCCACCATGATCACGGCAGTCCGCACGACCCCCGCGGCCTTCACCTTCCCCGCGATCTCGTCGAGCGTGCCGCGCAGGACCAGCTCCTCGGGGCGCGAGGCGTACGCGACGACGGCGGCGGGGCAGTCGGCGCCGTAGTGCGGCAGCAGCTCCTCGACCACGCGGTCCACGTAACCGGCGGCCAGGTGCAGCACGATCAGCGCGCCGCTGCGGCCGAGCGTCGCCAGGTCCTCGCCCTCGGGCATGGCCGTGGCGCGCTGCGCGATCCGGGTCAGGATCACGGTCTGGCCGACGGTCGGCACGGTCAGCTCCCGCTTCAGGGCCGCGGCCGCCGCGGCGAAGGCGGGCACGCCCGGGACGACCTCGTAGGGCACACCGGCCGCGTCGAGCCGCCGCATCTGCTCGGCGACCGCGCTGAACACCGACGGGTCCCCGGAGTGCAGCCGGGCGACGTCGTGCCCCTCCTCATGGGCGCGGGTCAGCTCGGCGACGATCTCGTCCAGGTTGAGCTGCGCGGTGTCCACCAGGCGGGCGTCCGGCGGGCATTCGGCGAGCAGTTCGCGCGGCACCAGGCTGCCCGCGTACAGACAGACCCGGCAGGCGGCGAGCGTCCGGGCGCCGCGCACCGTGATGAGGTCGGCGGCACCGGGTCCGGCGCCGATGAAGTACACGGTCATAGCTCTGCTCCCGCTGTTCCTGCTGCGTCCACTGCGTGTGCTGCGTCTGCTGTCTTCTGTACGGCCCACTGGGTCACCGGCATGGCCTGGCGCCAGCCGGTGAAGCCGCCGACGGGCACGGCGTGGGCGACGGCGAGCCGCACCAGGTCGCCGCCGTGGCGCCGGTAGGCGTCGGCGAGCAGCGCCTCGGACTCCAGTGTCACGGTGTTGGCGACGAGGCGGCCCCCCACGGGCAGCGCCCGCCAGCAGGCGTCGAGCAGTCCGGGGGCGGTGAGCCCGCCGCCGATGAACACGGCGTCGGGCCGCGGCAGTCCGCCGAGCGCGGCGGGCGCGGCACCCGTGACGACCTTCAGGCCCGGCACGCCGAGCCGGTCGGCGTTGCGGCCGATGCGCCCGGCCCGTACGGGGTCGCGCTCGACGGTGACGGCCCGGCACGACGGATGGGTGCGCAGCCACTCCACGGCGATCGAGCCGGAGCCGCCGCCGACGTCCCACAGGAGTTCGCCGGGGGCGGGCGCGAGCGCGCCGAGCGTGGCGGCGCGGACGTGCCGCTTGGTGAGCTGCCCGTCGCTCTCGTACGCCGCGTCTGGCAGGCCGGGCACCGCGCCGAGCCGCAGGGCGTCCGGGGCGCGGCGGCACTCGACGGCGACGACGTTGAGGGGGTCGCCGGGCGGCAGCGCCCAGGCGTCGGCGGCGGCCGCGTCGGTCATCCGCTCCGCCGGGCCGCCGAGTTGCTCCAGGACCCGCATCCGGCTGGGCCCGAAGCCGCGGTCCCGCAGCAGCGCGGCGACCTCGGCGGGGGTCGCGGCGCCCGCGCTGAGGACGAGCAGCCGGCGCCCGTCGTGCAGGGCCGCGGCGAGCCGTCCGGCCGGGCGCCCCACGAGCGTGACGACCTCGACGTCCTCCACGGGCCAGCCGAGCCGGGCGCAGGCGTACGACACGGAGGAGGGGTGCGGCAGGACGCGCAGCGCGCCGGGCCCCAGCTCCTCGGTGAGGGCGCGGCCGATGCCGTAGAACATCGGGTCGCCGCTCGCGAGGACGGCGATCCTGCGGCCCGCGTGCGCGGCGAGAAGCCCCGGCACCGCGGGGCGCAGCGGCGCGGGCCAGGCGATCCGCTCCCCGCGGCAGTCCGGTGGCAGCAGTGCGAGTTGGCGGGGGCCGCCGATCAGCACGTCCGCCGCGCGCAGCTCGTCCCTGGCCGCGTCCGGCACTCCTGCCCAGCCGTCGGCACCGAGCCCTACGACGGTGACGGGGGCGGGCGGGGCGGGACGGGGGCGGGTCACTGAGCGGTACCTCGGCACTCGGGGGCAACGGAGGCGCACTCTTTGACGCCCTGGTGTTCTGGCGCTTCGACCGCGCCATCCGGGACATGGGCGACATGCACGAGCTTGCCAAGTGGGCCCGCGAACACCGCAAGCTCATCGTGTTCGCCGAGGGCATCGGCGGGGGCCGTCTGACGTTCGACTTCCGCAACCCCATGGACCCCATGAGCGAACTCATGATGCTCATGCTGGCCTTTGCCGCTCAGGTCGAGTCGCAGAGCATCAAGGACCGCGTCACCGGGGCACAGGCAGCCATGCGGAAGATGCCGCTTCGCTGGCGGGGCGGCGGCAAGCCCGCATACGGCTACCTGCCCGCCGAGATGCCCGCCGAGCACGGCGGAATCGGCTGGACCCTCGTACCCGACCCGGACGCGGTGAAGATCATTGAGCGGATCATTGCCGAGCTGATGGACGGCCGAGGACTGCACACCATCGCGCGCGCCCTCAACGCGGATGGCGTGCTGTCCCCGTCCGCGCACTGGACTGCCTACCAGGCGCGCACCAAGAAGCGCACCGCCGTGGCCACGGACCAGCCCGTGAAGAAGCCCGCGCAGTGGCGTGCGCAGACCATCGAGAAGATGCTGGCCAACCCCGCGCTCATGGGCTGGAAGATGCACCGCGGCAAGCCCGTGCGCGACGACGCGGGCAACCCCGTCATGGCCACCACATCCCCCATCTTCAGCCGCGAAGAGTTCGACCAGGTTGCCGCACTGCTCACCCCCAAGCCCGTGGCGGAGAAGGCGCCCGAGCGCACCGACTCCACCGCGCTGTTGCTGCGGGTCATCCACTGCAACGGATGCGACGAGCGGATGTACCTGAACCGGTCCAGCGGTACCTACCGGTGCTCGTCGTACAAGTACGGGACACACTGCCCCGCCCCCTGCACAGTGCGGGCTGAGTGGGTCGATGAGTACGTCACCGAACAGTTCCTGAAGGCGGCCGGTCAGGTGCAGATCAACCGCGTCATCGAGATACCGGGCTATGACCCGCAGCCCGAGATAGACGCGACAGCAGCAGAGTTCGCCGAGCACCAGCAGGACAAGGGACGCCAGAAGTCCAAGACCGCGAAGGCCGAGTGGCAGCGTCGCGCAGACGCCCTTGACGCCCGGTTGGCCGAGCTGGAATCCCGAGAGAAGCGCGAGCCTCGCCGAGAGGTGGTCCCCACCGGGCGCACGTACGCCGACGACTGGAACGACGCCGACACGGCGGCACAGCGCGCCATGCTCATAGCCGCGGGAGCACGCCTGATGGTCAAGCCGGGCAGCAAGGGCGGATGGCGACGGCTCGACCCACGCCGCGTCGACTTCACCATCACCGGAGAACTGGACCCCGCCATTGCCGAGCTTGCGACCGTCACCGGGGATGCGGAAGCCGAAGCCCGCAACGACGCGCCCCCGGCTCCGGGCAGCGCGGTACGCCTCGCCGAGCCCGAGCCCGTGCACACCCTCGCCGAGCCCGCCACAAGCACCGTGCGGGTGCACCCCGAGCCCGATCCTGCCCCCGCCGAGCCCGCACGGGCACTGGTAGCCGCGTAGCCGTGCCATAGGCCCGGAACGGTCCCGGCGGTCCCTGCCGACCGTCGGGGCCCTCGGCTGCCCCGGTACAGTCCCTGAGCGGCTAGGTATCCGGTTGTATGCGGTGCAGTACAGCTAGCCGCGAGAGCCCCGGTCGGTCCCCGAGACTGCCCGGGGCTTTCCGCTACCCGCCCCCGGTCCCCTCGCGCGCTCGGGGCAGCTCGACAGCGGGGCGAGGGGTGATGGAGTGACGGTTTACACCACTTTTTTGGAACGCATAGAAAAAATCCAAGAAAAGAGAGCCCGGTACCTCAAACGGCACTCCGCCACCAGTCGACCCCTTGGGCAAGGTCTGCTCCCCACAGAAAGTAGGAGGGCGAAACAGCCCGCTCGCTCGTGCGCAGCGACACCGAGCAAGGTCCGCTCCCCACAGAAAGTAGGAGGGGGGAACGGGCAGGGCGCTCGGGGCGAGTGCCACCCTCCCTCACCAACTTGCCGGGAGCGGGATTACCGCGCACCCGCCCTACAGGGGGACACACGGCGGTCTGAGTGTCCGCTCTCGGCGACAAGCGCTGTTCATGCACCACGCATCCCGCGTTACTCGGGGTGGCCGCGGGGGTCGTGAGACAGCGCGCGGGGGCCGTACCGCCCATCAGTAACCCACTCGTCCGCGAGTGCGCCGAACGGGGTTGGAAGCCCGTACGGCCCCCCACAACGTCCGGACCGGTTCGCCGGCTCGGACGACCATGCCCGCTGACCCAACGGCTAGAGGTGCGCGGTACCGGCCCCCTCGGGGAGACCCGGAAGCAACCCGCAGAGTTCCCCGGTTCGAGTCCGGGGGCGGGCACTCCACGACAACGACGACCAGGCGGTGACCCATGACCCCATGCATTGAGTGCCCCGACACGGCAACTCGCCGCGGACGCTGCGACGTTCACGACGCACAGCACCAAGCGCTTCCCTCGGTTCGTGCCCGACGTGCACGCGGTAGGCGCAGGGCGAGACGCCATGATGCGGCGGCGCGGCTCCGCGCACGGATACAGGAGCGCGGTCACGCCTGGTGTGACTGGTGCCTGCACGACTTCCCCGCGGAAGCGGTGGACGTAGACCATGTGCGGCCCCTCGCGATGGGCGGGACGGACACGGCGGGCAACGTTCAGGTGCTGTGCCGGGGGTGCCACGGGTTGAAGACCGCGACGGAGTTCGGGGCGGCTGGTGCGGGGGTCCTGGCCTCCGGGCGCTGAGCGGTGCGGCCCGGAGGTCAGGTGACGTGTTGGCGGTCAGCCTTACCAGTCGATTCCGGCCTGGGCTCCCTTTTCTGCCGTGTCCGCTGCCACGTTCAGCGCTGCGTTTCGGCCCGTGCCCTCTTCGCTGATTTGCCTGGCTGCCTGGTATGCGGTTTCGGCGGCCAGTGCGCGGGCGGTGTCCTGCTGAGTGTGGTTCGTCATGTCAGAGACAGCCTTGGCCATCCCATTGACCACGCTGGCAGCCTTCCGAGCGTACTCGGCGGCATCAGCGGCAGTTTCCGCGTTGTCGGCGTCCCCGGCGGCTGTGCCAGCGACCTCTGAAAGCTGGTCAAGCTCATTGATGAGGTGTTCCTCTTCGTGGCTGCCATCCTTGATGCTGTACGCCCGCTCAAGGTACTTGGAGCCGCGCGCGGCAGCGCTGTTGGCTCGGTCGGCATGGCAGCCCTTTGCGACGGCGTCGTTGACTGCTCCCTGTGCTTCCTGTTCCGCGGTGCACAGCTCCGGGGGCGCTGCTGCTGCCGGACTTGCCGTGACTGCTGTGGTGGCACCTGCCAGCAAGAGCGTGGCGATGGCGAGGGCGAGACGACGCTTCAAGTTCTTCCTCCTTGCCCGGGGCCGCATGCCGTGCCGAGTGAACACGAGGGGAAACACGCGGTCCGACGGAACTCACGATCGCACCCGCACCCCAGAGGTGCGGAGGCGCACATTCCAGTAAGTGAGGCAAAGGGGAATACGGCTTTCTGCGAACGCTTCCGCTTCACTCCTACGGGGCCTTGACTCCATTGCTTGCTACACAAATAGCGGATTACCGATTTCCGGAACGGTACGGGAGCTGAAGAGGTGCGGTGCAGGCGTACGCCCTGCCCTGGTAAGCGCCCGGTTGCTCCCGGGCGGCAGTGGCGATCGAGTCCACCTGCCCCGCAAACCCCACCCCTCGGGAGGTGATCCCCCGTGCCCCGTAAGCCCCGTACCCCCTGCACGATCCCCGGGTGTCCCGAGCTGACGAGCGGGGGACGCTGCCCGAAGCACGAGCGTGAGGCACAGCAACAGCGAGGCACGACAGCCGAGCGGGGCTATGACACCCGCTGGCAGAGCGTCCGGCGCCGCTACTTGTACGCGCATCCGTGGTGCGTGCTGTGCTCGCGCATCGCGACCGTGGCGGATCACTTCCCGGAGTCGCGTCGGTCGCTGGTGGCTCGTGGTGTCGCCGATCCGGACGCGTGGTCGCGTCTGCGTCCGCTGTGCACGTCGTGCCACAACCGTGAGACCGCGAAGCATCAGCCGGGCGGTTGGGCTGCCGAGCGCGTCCAGCCTCGCCGGTCCTGACTCGGCGACCAGGGGGGTACTCCCCGACCGCTCCGCTGCCAGATCGGCAGGGAGGCAAAAAACTCGCATGGCTCATTTGAGCGTTCCTATGGAGGTGATGAGCCGTGGCCGTTCCGGGCCAGAAACCGAAGCCGCACATTCAGGCTGTCCGTGAGGGAACGTTCCGCCCCGACCGGAATTCCGAGGGGGCGCGGTTCGCCCCCGAGATCCCCACCGAGCCGGATTGGTCCGAGCTACTGCCGGGCGACTCCGCCGAGGACGTGCGGGACAAGGCCGCTGACGTGTGGGCACGGACGATTCCCGCCCTGGTGGTGTCGGCAGGCTTGACCGACCCACAGCGGGAAACCGCTATTGAGTATTGCGTGACAGTTGCTCGCCTTTGGCAGGCAGAGCGGGAGCTATCTCGGACCGGCCTGGTTGTCGAGACGGAGCGCGGGAACGTCAAGAGTCCATGGGTGACGATTGCCCACCAGTACCGGAGTCACTTCCGCTCGCTGGTTGGCGAGTTGGGGCTTAGCCCCGCGTCTGCAACCCGGGTCACCCCGCCTGAGAGCGGGGACGATGATGGAGACATATTCGACTGACGATCTGCCCGTACCGCCGGACGCGCTGTACGAACTCGGGCTTACCCAGGACGAGATAGCCGACGCGGCCGAGTCCCGTCCGCTCGTCCTCGCCCACCAGGCGTCGAAGCGTGAGGGTGCCTATTTCGATGTGCCCGCCGCTCGCCGAGCCATTGCAGCTATCGAGTCCATGCGGCACACGAAAGGCCGTTGGGGCGGGACTGCGCTCAAGCTCGCGCCGTGGCAAAAGGTGTGGATCATCGCACCCATCTTCGGGTGGCTGTGGCATGACCCGGAGTTGGGCCGTGCCGTGCGGGTGGCTCGTACGGTGTGGATTGAGGTTCCCCGTAAGGCGGGCAAGTCCACGCTCTCCAGCGGTATCGGCCTGGTGTTGTTGCTCGCAGACCGCGAGATTGGCGCCGAGGTGTACGCGGCTGCTGGCTCGCTTCCGCAGGCCGAACGCGTCTTTGATGACGCTAAGCGTATGGCGCTCACCAGTAGGGCCGTACGGGGCCGCGTGGAGGTTCTGCGGGGGCTCATCCGAGTGCCGAGGACTGGTGGCGTGTTCCGCGCGCTGTCCAAGATTGCTGAAACCGCACACGGGTTGAACGTCAGCGGCGCGATTGTGGATGAGGTCCACGTACACAAGCGCCGGGACCTTATCGACGCTATCGAGACTGGCACCGGAGCCCGTGACCAACCCCTAGTCGTGTTCATTACGACTGCCGACGAGGGGCAAGAGGGCAGCATCTACGACGAGAAGCACACGTACACGCGCCGCTGTGCGGACGGGATCGTTGATGACCCCGCGCATTACGGCGTGATTTGGGCGGCCGAGGAATCGGACGACCCTTTCGCCGAGTCCACGTGGCGTAAGGCGAATCCGGGGCTCGGAGTGTCGCCCTCGCTTGCGTACATGCGGCGCGAGGCGGCAAAGGCCAAGTCCACGCCTTCCTACTTCCCTACGTTCTGCCGCTTGTCTCTGAACAGGCGAATGCGCTCGTCCTCGCGGTGGCTGACGCTTCCGCTGTGGGACGAGAACAACGGCACGGTGGACGAGAAGCGGTTCCGGTACCGGCGCGCGTGGGGCGGGGTGGACCTCTCCGCGGTCTCGGACCTTTCCGCGTGGGTCATTGCGGTTGAATCCCGGGTGCCCGGTGTCGAGTTGGAACTGATCTCGCGGTTCTGGCTGCCGGAAGAACGGGTGGACGAGCTAGAGCAACAGCTACAGGTGCCGCTTAGGCAATGGGCTCGGGATGGTCTGCTGACGCTGACCGAGGGCGACGCCATCGACTATGACGCCATCGAGCGGCAGATAGTGGCGGACTGTCGTCGGCTGGACGTGCAGCGGATTTCGTACGACCGGATGTTTGCCGGGCAGCTAGTCCAGCGAATCGACGCCAAAACCAGGGGCGTTGATGTGGTTCCGGTCGCGCAGACCTATCTAGGGATGAGCCCGGGGAGCAAGGAACTTGAACGGTTGCTACGCGAGGGCCGGATACGCCACGGCGGCAATCCGGTGTTGCGGTGGCATGCCTCTGTCGTGGAGGTCTACCGGGACGGCAACGACAACATGCGCCCGGTGAAACCGGACCGGGACAAGTCGTCCGCTCGTATCGACGGGATAGCCGCTGCTGTGATGGCGCTTGACGGATACGTGCGCCGCCCGCTGAAACGTGCTCGCGCTGCGAGTGCTTAGACCGCCCCGTTCGCGTTACTGCCGACCGGGGCTTTTCCATGCCCGGAGGGGGGAGCATGGCGGAATCTCCGCTACAGATGACGGTCCGTCTACGGGCCAAGATCGAACAACGCAAGGCGCGGGCTAAGCGCTGGTCGGATGCGTACGAGGGGGAACGGCCCCTGATGTTCGCAAGCCCTGAGTTCAGCACGCAGACCGGGGATCTGTTCGCCGATTTCTCGGACAACTGGTGTGCCACGGTTCCGGACGCGACCGTTGAACGGCTTATGCCGATCGGGTTCCGACTTGAGGACGGGAGCATTGACCAGGCGGCGGGGCGAGCGTGGCGCAAGAGCGAGTGTGACGTAGAAATTGGCCTCGCTCTGCTAGAGGCTCTGATCACGGGCCGCTCGTACGCGCTGGTGTGGAAGCCCGACGGGCTCAATACCGAGATCACGTTTCAGCACGCGTCCAATGCCGTGGTGGAGTACGTGCCTGGTCGCCGACGGCTCCGTAAGGCGGGGCTCATGGTGTGGCGGGACTCGGGGGTTGAGTTTGCGACGCTGTTCACTCCGGACATGGTGTACCGGTGGCAGCGCCCGACCCGGAACGGTGGTGCGTGGACCGGGCGTACGGCGGGACTTTCCCGCGGCGAGCCGAGCCACATCCCGAACCCGCTCGGCGTGGTGCCGCTGGTCGAGTTGCCCAACCGGTCGCGGCTGCATGGGAGTCCGCGCAGTGAGCTTGCAACGGTGTTGCCGCTACAGGACGCCGTGAATACCCTTTGGGCTCACTTGATGACGGGAAGCGACTACCTTGCGCTTCCGGCGCGTGCCGTTCTCGGCATGGACCGGCCCGTTCGGGAAATCGTGGACCCCGATTCGGGGGAAGTCGTCGGCGAAGAGGACTTGCCCCTAGACCGGTTCCGCTCGGACCGTCTGCTGTGGCTGGAGAAGGACACCGCGCGCATTGCCGAGTTCTCCGCGGGTGACCTCGGGAACTACCTCAAGGTGATTGAGGCCGCAGTGCAGCACATCGCCGCACAGACCCGTACACCCCCGCATTACCTGATCGGGCAGTTGGTCAACGTCAGCGCCGATGCACTCGCCGCGAGTGAGGCGGGGCTCGTCGCCAAGGTGACCGAGAGGCAACGGCACTTCGGGGCCGCGCTGCGGGAAGTCATGCGCCTTGAGGCACTGGCAGCCGGCGAGGGCGCTCGGGCGGAATCCCTCTCCCTCGGCTCCGTGGTGTGGCGGGACCCGCAGTTCCGTTCGGACTCGCAGTACTCGGACGCACTCGTCAAGCTCAAGGCCATTGGCGTACCGGACGAAGCGCTCTGGGAGCGCATCCCGGGTGTGACTCCGGACGAGATAGCCCGGTGGAAGTCCATGCGCAACGACCAGGCGAGCGCGATCCTCGGCGGGAACGTGGCCGAGCTGTTCGGCCCCAAGCCTGAGAGCGAGCCCGACGAGCCCGCAGACGAGCTTGCAGAGGCTGCCTGATGGCAGAGCCCGGGACGCTCGCGCAAGCCCGCTACGCGGACGTGCAGAGCGTTTCTCGGAGCGTCGTTGAGGCGGTGCAAGCCTTGTGGCGGGACGTGATTCCGGACCGGATTCTGTCTGCGATGCAGGGTGAGACCGGGCGGCAGATCCTCGCTGCTGTCATGGCGGGTCAGATGTCTGCCGCTGCGGGCGCTCAGGCTTTCGTCAGCGCTTCAATCCTCGCTGCGGGCGCGGGATTTGGGCCGCTCGGCATGGTGGACCCTGCGGCATTCGTGGGGCTCGCGTCGGACGCGCGTCCGCTTGCCTCGCTGCTGTACCTTCCGGCGATCCGCACCGCGCAAGCTCTCGCACTCGGCCAGTCCGCGGAAGCCGCGTCGCTCGCGGGGCTGAACCAGCTGTCCATGTTGGTGGGCACGCAGATTACGGACACCGCGCGTGCGGCTACGTCGGTCGCCATGGCTGCCGAGCCCCGCTGTGTCTCGTACGTGCGGGTGGTGCGGCTGCCCGCGTGTGCCCGCTGCATCATCCTGTCCGGTCGTCAGTATTCGTACTCGACCGGGTTCAAGCGTCATCCGCGCTGTGACTGTGGCATGCAGCCGATGACGGATTCCGAGTGGCGGCAGACCAAGACGCCCGAGGACCTATTCCGGCAGATGAGCCCCGAAGAACAGCGGAAGCGTCTCGGGCCCGCTGCGCTCAAGGCACTTGAGGCGGGGGCGGACCTCGGGCAGCTCGTCAATGCCCGCCGTGGACTGGCCACGGCCGCCACGGGACGCGGGCCGGTCAAGGTCACGACCGAGGGCACCACCAAACGCGGAATCGGCGGCAAGGCACTGAACGCCGGTTTCCAGAAGAACCCCGGCAACCGATACGAGCGCTCGAAAGAGTCGCGGCTTATGCCGGAAACCATCTTCGACCTCGCAGGGGACTCCCGCGAGCACCAAATAGCGATGCTGCGAAAGCACGGATACATCACGTAGGGGGACACATGGCAGACGAGCCGGAGACCACCCCGGGCAGCGAGCCCGAGGGCGTCCAGGACGACGCCAAGCATGAGCACCAGGACCCGGGCGGCACTGCCAAGCCCGAGGGCGAGAGCGGCGACCAGGACCAGGGCGAGGACGAGCACCAGGACCAGGCGGACGAGCTGTCCGCGGAGCGCGCGGCGCGTGAGGCTGCCGAGAAGGAAGCGGCTCGGCTCCGCCGTGCCAACGCTGCGGTCAAGGGCACGGACCTTGACGCGCTGCGGGCGGAGATTCGCTCGGAGTTCACGCACCAGCTCGTGCGTGCCGAGGTGCGCGCGGCTGCCGCTGGTCGGCTCCGTGACCCCGCGGACGCGCTCGCCCTGGTGGACGTTGCGGCTCTAGCCGGCGACGGGGGCGACGTAGACAGCGTGGCCATCAATAAGGCTGTGGACGAGCTGTTGAAGGCAAAGCCGTACCTCGCCGCGGAGTCGGGCGCGGGCTCGACCACGGCCCCGTGGGGCGACGTGGGCAGCGGGCAGCGCGAGGACCCGGGCGAGCCCGAGCCCGCCACCCCGCACGAGCGGCTACGGCGCGCGTTCGGCACAAGCTGACCACCCACTTCTTTTTCCTTTTCGAGGGGCGCACCCGCCGAGGGTCGTCCCTTTTTCATGCCCAAAATCAGGGAGATTTCTTAAATGGCTCTTACTCTGGCCGAGGCGGCGAAGCTTTCCACGACTGATCTTCAGCGGGGCGTTGTGGAGACGTTCGTTCAGGAGTCCAGCATTCTTGACCGGATTCCGCTGCTGACGATTGAGGGTAATTCGTACGCCTACAACGAGGAAGCGGCGCTGCCGGGTGTCTCGTTCCGTTCCGTGAATGAGGCGTACCCGGAGTCCACGGGTGCCGTGAACCAGAAGAGCGAGTCTCTTGTGATTCTCGGTGGTGACGCTGACGTGGACCGGTTCATTGTCCAGACCCGCGGGAACCTCAATGATCAGCGTGCGATTCAGACGCGCATGAAGGTCAAGGCCGCTTCGTACAAGTTCGCGGAGACGTTCTTTAACGGCGACGTGGCGACCGACCCCAAGTCGTTTGATGGTCTGCGGAAGCGTCTGACGGGCTCGCAGGTCATCAGCGCGGGCAAGGATGGCGCTCCGATCGTGGGCGCTGGTGCCGATGACTCACATAAGTTCTTTGATCTGCTGGACCAGCTCGTTGCACAGGTGCCGGGGCTGAACAGCGCCAACGGCGCGATCTACGCCAACCGGCAGGTGATCGCGAAGATTCGCAGCGCTGCCCGCCGGATCGGCGGTTTTGAAATGGTCCGCGAGGCCATTACTGGCAAGCTCGTCTCGACCTACAACGGGATTCCACTGCTCGACCCGGGCCAGACTGCCGCGGGCGCGGACATCCTGCCGCAGACCGAGACGCAGGGCACGGCAACCGACGCGTCCAGCATCTACGCCGTGAAGTTCGGTCAGTCCGAGGATGACCGGGCCGTGACGGGGCTGACCAACGGCGGCGTTCAGGCGTACGACCTCGGCGAGTTGGAGACCAAGCCCGCATATCGCACGCGGATTGAGTTCTACACCGGTCTCGCCCTCTTCGGCGGCAAGGCTGCCGCGCGCCTTAACGGCGTCCTCGCCAAGTAGCCGAGAGGGGCACGGAATTGCCGCCGCGTAAGCGTGCAGCGTCCGCCCCGAAGGTGCCGCACACCGATGCGTGCACGGTCCCGGACCGAATCGAGAGCTTCCCAGTTCTCGACTCGGACGGAACCTCGCGCACGGTGACGCGGTGTCTGGCGTGCGGCGCTCAGACAGTGAAGTAGCGGGAGGGCACGCTATGGCTCTGCCCGCATTGGCCACCACGGACCAGCTCGCCGCGTGGATGCAGCGCGAGCGGGCCGAGCTGCCCGAGGGCGCTGCCCTGGTCCTCGATGTGGCGTCCACGATCGTTCGCCGCGAGGCTCGGCAGAACTTCACACGGGGCAACAGCTCGGCGACGCTCTACCCCCGCGAGGGGTGGGCGGTGCTGCCGCAGCGTCCCGTGATCTCGGTTGCGGAGGTTCGGCGCGGCGGGCAGCTCGTCCCCGCGGACCGGTGGCAGCTCGTCCGGGACCGGGTGCGCGTCCTCGGCGGCGACCAGGCCGTGACCGTCACCTACACCCACGGATACGCGAGCGTCCCCGCGGACGTGCTCGCCGTGGTGCTGACGCTCGCGTCCCGAGTGCTCACGAACCCGTCCGATCTTCGGCAAGAGTCCGTGGGCAGCGTGTCCGTCACCTACTCCGCCGAGACCATCGGGGCGTCCCTCGCCCCCGCGGACCGGGACCTACTCGCCCGGTACCGGCGACGCGTCGCGGTGGTGGGTCTGCGGTGACGCTCCACTACACACAGACAGTCGTGATCCTGCGGGCTCCGTACGTCACGGACCGGTACGGCAACACCACGAGCGAACGTGACTGGGATCGGGCCGCCAAGACCACGGTCCGCCGTGTGTCCGTGCAGCCCGACACGTCCGCCGAGGACACCGGGGACCGTCCGGTTGTCGTCACCGGGTGGCGCCTGGTCACGCGGACCGGGGCGGACATAGACCTGACTCCCGGGGACCGCGTGGTTGCGCTCGGGCGGTTGCTCGACGTGGACGGAGACGTTGCCCGCTGGACGCTCGGGGGCCGACACCACCACACAGAAGCCCGCCTGAAGGAGGTGAACGGGTGAGGTTCCGGCCCAACAGGGAAGGGATCAACAGCCTGATGAAGACCCCCGAGACGGGCGCCGAGGTCCGGCGCATTGCCGAGCGCATCGCGTCGGCTGCCGCGGGGTCCGAGGGCGACTTTCGCACCGACGCAGCGTTGGGCGCGCGCCGATGGCGTGCCGCTGTGATCGGTAACTACAACTGGTCGAAATCCGGGGGTGCAGCGGGCTCGCGTCGGGACCTGTTGCGCGGGCTCGGCGGGGGTGGCGAGTGAGCCGACCCATCATCGTCATGCCCGACGCGGTGGCCGTGGTGACGAGCTATCTCCGCTCTGCCCTCGCGGCAGCCGGCGAACCCGTCCCGGTCGTATCCCGCATCCCAACTCCCCGCCCGCACCGGTTCGTTCGGATGGAACGGCTCGGCGGGTCCTCGCCAACTCCGGTCACGGACCGAGCCCGACTCGACTTCCACGCGTGGGCGACGCGCGAGGACCAGGCGCACGACTTGTGCGCGCTGGTGCGCGGTCTGCTCGGCGCGATTCCCGGAGTCCGCGGCGGGGTCACGGTCTACAGCGTGACCGAGGTGGGGGGCCCGCAGTGGCTCCCCGATTCCGAGTCCGGACAGCCCCGGTACGCGTTCGCGGCCGAGGTGCACCTACGCGGGCGAACGCTCTAGGGCTTCTCTGGCTTGCTCAGTGAACCGCTGTAGGGCCGATTCTGCTTGCTCAACCAGGTCTTTGGGAGCGAGGTTCAGATGGGACGTATCCCAGACATGTTCGATCAGCCCTTGGGAAGAGGACTGGCATTTCTTGGCGGGTTCAGCTAGTTCGAGTGGCCCGACAATATTGATCCGGGAAACGGCGTCATCGATTCGTCGCATGATTCCCATGGCGGCGTCGCGCCAATTGGTATATCCAACGGGAAGTCTATCAGGGTGGTGAACATCCTCGTAGGCGCTAATCGCCGACTTACAGGCATTTACAAGATCCGCAAAGGCATTGAGGCGCCCGTCGTGTCTGTACTCGTTAATGCGAGCCTGAATGTTCTCCCTATGCATCTGACGCTGCCATCGCAGGACGATTAGTTGCGCAACGATCGCAACCCCTCCACCAATGAGCGCTCCGACCAGTCCGTCTGTCATGCGGCAAACCTACCGTCGGTTTCTTTTCGAGCACCGAAACACGCCTGCTCCAAAGGAGTGAAACTATGACTCTAAACGCTAATGCCGTACGTGTCGCTATCACAGGCGCTGCGTACGTGGCTCCACCCAAGTCCAAGCTCCCGACTGATTCCACGAGTGGTTGGGATGCCGCCTTTGTCGATATTGGGTGGATCTCGGATGACGGGATTACCGAAGCGAACTCGACGGACGCGAGCGAGATCAAGGGGTGGCAGGGCGGTCAGACCGTCCGCAAGGTCATCAGCTCGTCCGAGATGACGTTTCAGTTCACGGCCATCGAGACCAACAAGACGGTCCTAGAGTTGTACCACAAGGGCTCTAAGGTCACGTCGGCGAGCGGTAAGAGCGTCCTTGCCATCAAGGCGCCGGGACCGGACCGCCGCAGTTTCGGATTCGACGTGATCGACGGTAACTCTCATATCCGCATCGTTGTGCCGGACGGAGAGGTTACCGAGACCGGAGATATCACGTACAAGGGCGACGAAGCCATTGCCTACGAGTTGACCATTACCGCCTATCCGGGCGCTGACGGAACGGTCGCTTACAAGTACTCCGATGACCCTGCGTGGGTGGCTACGCCTGCCGCTTGATTCTTTAGCTGAATCGTTCCTTCTTTGATTGAGGTATTACCATGAGTGCGCCTTTTGACCTTGATGTTTGGGTTAAGGAAGCCCGTCGAGAGCCTTTTAGGTTCACGCTCGCGGGCAACATTTTCACGATGCCCGCTGCGGGTGAGCTGGACAAGTCGATTCTTAACGCGGTCAACGTTGACAATCCGAGTGCCCGGGACATTGAGGCACTGCTCAGGTCCGGGCTCGGTGATCAGTGGACTCTCTTTGATGAGATACCGGTTCCGCTTGCTGCTCTCGGCGAGCTGTTCCGTCAGTGGCAGAAGCACGAGGGTGCTCCGGTGGGGGAATCCGGGGCCTCTTCCGGCTCCTGAGTGAGCACGGGGAGGCCATAGAGGCAGACCTACAGCGTTTCTACGGTCTCGATATTCGGGACCTTTTCAGGTCCGGTTCGGGGCTGACGTGGCGCCGGTTGCGGGCTCTGATCATGGGGTTGCCCGCGGAATCTTCCCTGCACCGGTCGATGGGTGGCGAGGACGCCGTTTGGACCCTGCAAACGCAGTTGCTTGCCGCGGTGCATGACCGTCTGAGCGAGGCGAATTGGCAGCGCGGTAACGCGGGTTCGAAGACGCCGAGCCGACGTCCCTCGCCGATTCCTCGCCCGGGTTTCCGGGCCGATCGGATCGGGCGGACTGACCGGAGCCCCGAGCACGTTGCCGCCTATCTCGCGCGGTTTCAGTCGACCCGCGAGGGGGTGACCGATGGCCGTTGAGGTCGGCGTGGGCTATGTGTCCGTGGTCCCGGAAGTGCAGGGGTTTGGGCAGCGCCTACAGCAGGAAGTCACCGGCCCCGCGGATGCGGCGGGGCAGGGTGCGGGCGGGGCAGCCGGCGAGGGTTTCAAGTCCAAGATGGGCGGAGTCCTTAAGGCAGGACTGGCCGGTATCGGTGTGGCCGCTGGTGCGGTGCTGGTAAAGGGATTCCAGAATGCGCTAGATCAGCAGTCGATCAACAACCGGATTCAGGCACAGCTCGGCAGCACGCCGAAGGACGCCAAGCGCTACGGCGAGGTCGCCGGGCAGCTTTACGCGCACGGGGTCACCGACAACGTGCAGGACGCGGCCAACGTCATCCGCTCCGTCATGGAAGCCGGAATCGCTCCGCCGGACGCCACGAACCACCAGATTGAAAGCATTGCCTCCAAAGCCGGAAACCTGGCGAAGGTATTTGACCAGGACGTAGGCGGGGTCACGCGGGCTGTCTCGCAGATGCTCCGCACCGGCATGGCCAAGTCCGCGGACGAGGCTTTTGACGTTCTGACCCGCGGTTTCCAGAACGGTTCCAACAAGGCTGACGACCTGTTGGACACGATGAATGAGTACTCCACTCAATTCAGGAAACTGGGGCTGGACGGAAAGACATCACTTGGGCTCATTTCACAGATGGTCCAAGCGGGCGCCCGCGACTCCGACGTTGCGGCCGATGCGCTTAAGGAATTCTCCATCCGTGTGGTGGACGGTTCCAAGACCACCGCGGACGGATTCAAATCTCTCGGCCTCAACGCCGAGGACATGGCTGCCCGTTTCGGAAAGGGGGGAAAGACCGCTGCCGGGGCACTGGATCTGACCATTGACCGGCTCCGGGCCATGAAAGACCCGGTTGAACAGAACCAGGCTGCGGTCAATCTTTTCGGCACGCAAAGCGAAGACCTCGGCAAGGCACTTTATGCCATGGACCCGACCAATGCCGTAAAGGCATTGGGCAAGACCGCGGGTGCTGCCGACAAGATGGGCAAGGCACTGCACAGCGGTGCCGGGGCACGCATTGAGCAATTCAAGCGCACCGCCGAAGTCAAGCTCACGAACTTTATCGGGAATCAGGTTCTTCCCCCGATGCTGTCTCTCGGCTCCGCCGCCGCGGATGTAGTAGCGCCCGCGTTCAACCGGGCCAAGGGAGTTGTCGGGGGGTTCTTCGGTTATTTCTCCTCGGGCGGGGTCCGAGGGGTGATTTCTGGCATCGGCCAGGAAGTACGGGGGCTTGCGAGTTCAGCGCGAGATGAACTGTCCCCCAGTGTGGGCGCGCTGTCCGAGCGTTTCACGACGTCTTTCCTTCCGGCTGCCCGTGGTGTCTGGGCGGTTATATCCACGCAGCTTGCCCCTTCGGTGCGCGGGCTGTTCTCGGCAGTATCCGGGACGGTGGGGCCAGCCTTTACCGGCCTGGCACAGATCCTCACGGGCACCGTGGCGCCAGCGGCGATATCGGTGTACACCGCCCTGTACGAGAACGTGCGGCCGATCCTGTCGTCTGTGGCAGATTTTATTTCTGTGCACTTTTCCCCTGCGCTGCGGAGCATAGGCGCGAAATTCCAGAAGCTCGTTCAGGATTCGCAGCCCCTGATTCAGGCTTTGTCGACCGTCGCTAAATGGCTCGGGCGACTTGCAGCGGAGATTCTAGGCACCGCCATACCCGTCATAGTACGGCTGGCCGGACCTGTATTCTCCGGGCTCATCTGGGCTCTCGGAGTGGCTCTTTCCGGGATCGGTGACGTGATCCGGATCGTTGGCAAGCTTGCTCAAGCTTTTGTCTCGGCGATTCGTGGTGTCGGCGAGTTCGTGAGTGCTTCCAAGCGGCGCGTGGGCGATTTCGTCGACTGGATGGGCGGACTTCCCCGCAGTATCCGGCGGAAGCTCGGAGACTTCCGAGAACTACTCGTGGGCAAGGGAAGAGACCTAGTCCGCGGAATTTGGGATGGCGTGCGCGAATTGGGAGGATGGCTTAAGGACAAGCTCACCGGGTGGGCGAAGAAGATCATCCCCGGTCCCATTGCTAAAGCCCTCGGGATCAACAGTCCCTCGCGGCTCATGCGCGATGAGATCGGCCGATGGATTCCTGCGGGTGTCGTCGAAGGTATCGACGCCGAACAGCGCACCTTGGACACCCGCCTTCGAGCCATGGTCCGCGTGCCTGAAATGAGGCCTGTGCGTGCCTCTGCTGCCGTAGTGCAGCCGCAATCAACGGGCTCGTGGGAGGGCGCCATCAATGCTCTGCTGCGCTCGCTGGAGCGCGAACGGGGGCGGGACATCGTGGTGCGCATCGGAGAGACCGAGATTGCCCGCGCGGTGGCGTACGGACAGCGTCAGCTAGCTAGGAGGTGAGCACGTGGGGCTATGGATCGGACGCCCCGGAGCGCTCCGCGAAGTCACTGACGGCGCCGTGAAGTTCGACCGTTCGCCCGATCTCGGCGTGAAGGAGTTCCGGGCTCTCAGCGGGGGTGTCACCACGTGGATACCCCCCATCCGCCCTCGCCGGCTCCGCCTGGAGTGGTCGGCCATGGAGCGAGACGACGTGGTGCATTTGGACCGGCTCGCCCGTCGCATTGATGAGGCCGGACCGGTAGCGGTCATTGACCCCCTCGCGCGAAACGTCCTGTCGTCGTCTCAAGGACTCGCGCTCGGCGACCCTGCGAAATGGGCCTACACCAAGGAACTTGCACTCTTTGGCGGGGTGTGGAGTCCCTACGTTGAAAATCGAGTGGGCGTCGTCACTGTCGGCGAGGGCGGACCGGAGTTGTATTGGCAGCATCCGAATTGGGTGGGGTACCCCGCCCATCCGGGAATGGTTTACACATGGTGGGCGCCTGGTCTTCTGGCATCTGGGGCCCCTGTAGTGCAGTGGCGGATGGAATGGTACGACGTGTCAGGAAAGCTGTTCTTCACGTCGTCAACGCCAAATGTGGCGGTTCCGATTGTGCGCACGGCACCGGAAAAGGCGGCATACGTGCGCCCTGCCGTCAGGTTCGATGGCACGCGAGGGGGTGATTGGCCGATGGGGCAATCCATGCTCTGTCTCGGCGACGTGTCCGCGGCCCTGGTCGCTGGTGCGCGCCCGTATGGCGAGGGGACCCCCGCCTACAGCATCACGGGCTACAGCCACGCGGCTACGGCCGGAGACGGAGCGTTCCGGGATATCAGCCTGGACCTGGTGGAGGTGACCTGATGAAGCCCGGCAACGCGACGCTGACAGCAGCTCTCGCCGCACGCGAGCGGATAGCCGCGCACGTGATTCGGCTCGGGGGGCACGACATGTCCACTCAGGTGCAGTCGTGGGCGCTGGACCGTGCGTACAGCACCGACCTACCGGAGGCCATGCGCGCATTCAGCGGCTCGGCCAGCGCCCAAGCGGACATCGCGCTGAGTGGCAAGGGGGGTGCGTCGGCCCCCGCGCTGTACGGGCCGTGGGCCCCTCGCGCGAGCGGGGACGTGGCCCGGCCGCGTCAGTCGGTCGTCCACTCCTGGGGACTTGGCACGCATGAAATGGGGACGCTCCCCACCTTCCGGGGAACGGTGCGGTCTCGCTCGGCACAGTCGGGAGAAGACACGGTCAGGCTGTCCGCCCTCGACGGCGCCGAGCGTCTGCGGACGCCCGCACAGCTCCCTCGCCCCGCGGGCGGCATTGACCCCGCGACCCCCTACGGGGACGCGACCAACTGGGTTGCATCGGATGTGTGGTGCGTCGACCACCTGTTGATGAGAAGCGGGGTACACACCGCTCCGCCCCCGCGGGCCGGCTGCATCCTGTACGCGTCGATGCACGGCGGGGCTGCCGCCAACGTCGGCTACCTCAAGACGCTGAGCGGCAACTGGGAAAAGTGGTCCAAGAAGGATGCGCCGTGGGAATGCTCGGCGAGCGGAAACCGCACAGGTGGCACGTGGGCCAAGTACATCCCGCAGATGCGCCCGGTCAACCGGAACCACTCGGATGGGCTGTGGCTGGAAATATGGGCGAAGAACCCTTCCCGGGTTCCCGCCACGGTGGACTCGTCGATCAAGTTCTCGTTGTCTTGGGATGCGGGTAAGGGTGTCATGCACACCGTGGACATTAAGGTCGACTTCCGGGAAGGGGCAGTCACCTACTCGGGGCGGCAGTTGAACCCTCCGCAGGACTACGGCCCCGTTGAGACCTATGTTGACGCTCTCAAAAGTGATTTCGGGCGGTGGCATCTTGGTTTCTGGCTCACGGTTTCCTCGGGTGGAACCGCGGCTATTACGGGGCATCTGGTGTCCCCGCGTGACCCGCTCATTGAGATCAGCCGTAAGACGATACCGACGATGGACATTCCGCCTGGCGCTATGGCGGATCTGACGATCGATATCAGCTCGATTCAGGTGGAGGGGCTGCAACTCTCACAGCTGGCCGCTAAACCGAGTTCCGTTGCCGCCCGGATGCAGGAAGGCATGTGGGACAAGTCGGCGACGCTTGATGTGCCCAAGATTCCCGTCCGTATGCTGCCCGCGGTTTCGGGAAGCGCTTGGGATGCGATCACGCAGATAGCACGGGCCACTCTTTCGACTGCTGAATTTGATAGTGCGGGGGTGTTCCGGTGGCGCGGCCCGGAGAGGTGGCAGACACCGCCGGAAAAGCCCGACCTTACCGTGACGTCCGAGCGAGAACTAGCGTCGCTCACGCTGACGGAGGAGATTGACGCTTGCCGGAATCACTGCTCTGTCCGGTGGGCGAGCTGGTATCGGGTCAAGGCCAACATGGCCAACGTCAAAGAGGCCATTAACGTCATTCAGATCAACCCGGGGCAGACGAGAAGCATTGCGTGGACGGTCGGGAACGATGAACTCGACACCACGCCCCCGGCAACAGCGGAGACCGTGGTACCCGACACCATCCGGTTCGGCTCGGCGCAGATCGGCAGAACTCCCGTTGTGCACGGGGCGGTTGAAGTAGGGACTCACCGTGAGGACGGGAAGCTCGTCCTGTCCATGCGCAACCGCAGTAGCGAAACGGTGTGGCTACGGGGCAACGCGCTCAACGGCTTGTCCCTGTCGCTGGTGACTCCAACCATGGATAGCGGCGCCTCGCCAACAGATCATTGGGAGGTCTCGCAGGACGCGACGAGTCAGCGTTACTACGGCGTGCAGCAATACGAGCACGACGCGCAGGGGTGGATTCAGCAGGAAGAGCCTGCACAGCGTATAGCCGAGATCCTGAAATCCGCGGGCGCCTACCCCATCCCGCTCCTCGGGGATGTCGAGATCCTGCCGGACCCGCGCATTGAACTCGGCGACGCCGTGCGCGTGGTCGACTCAACGGGCGCCCAACTGGACACCCTAGCCTGGGTTATCGGCATCAAACTCTCCGCGGAGAATGGAGAGATACGGCAGACCCTCACACTCCGCGGAACGACCGCCAACGGTCCTCCGAAGGATGCGGGACTTACCCCGGACAGGCCCACCGATCCGACCTTGACGCCATGGTGAGCGAGGGCGACGGGATGCACGACCAGGACGAGACGCTAGGCGTGCGAATCGGGGCCCGCGAGATCTACGACGAGGTTGTTGGGCTCCGCGAGGACGTGCGGTCGCTCGGGCAGCAAGGGGAAAGCGTGGACGAGACGCTAGAGGACCATGAGACGCGCATACGGAGCCTTGAGGGTGAGCGCGGCAAGTTCGTCTTGCCCGTCGCTCTGATTACCGCTGTGGCAACCGTAGTTGCTGCGGGTCTCACCGTGGCGAAGGTAGCCGGCTGACGTTCGCCGAGTAGCCACCACAGCACACACCAGCCCCGTCCGGGCTCGACCGGGCGGGGCTTTTTCATGCCCAGACACAGGGGGAATTCATGGCCTGGTACCCGAATGCCAAGCGGATGGAAGTGCAGCCCGAGGGGAACGCACAGCCCGCCATCCGCCCAACTCAGATGATCTTCCACAGCATTGCCGCGCCGTGGACCGGTCGCCGCACGTACGAGTACTGGCGGGACTCCACCAATCTTGAGTCCCACTTCTTTGTTGAGTTCGGCGGGGGCGTGTTCCAGTACATCGGGACGCAGACCCGAGCGGACGCCAACATGCACGCCAACAAGCGCGGCGACGGAACGGGCGCGGTGTCCGTCGAGACCGCGTCCAATCTGAAGCACACCGACCCGTGGACGAGTTCGCAGATCTCCGCACTGATCAAGCTCGGCGTATGGATGCACCACACGCACGGGGTGCCGCTGCGCATCTGCCGCAGTGCGACCGACCCCGGGTTCGGCACGCACCGCATGTTCGCGGCCTGGTCGAACGGCGGGACCGCGTGCCCGGGTGACGCACGACAGCGGCAGTTCCGGGAGCTGGTGTTCCCCGGGATCGTCAAGGCTGCCGGGGGCAAGCCGCCCAAGCCGTCCCCGTACGCCGAGTTCCCCGGTGCCGAGTTCTTCAAGTCCTCGCCCCGCTCGCCCCTGATCACTGCCATGGGGCGGCGCCTGGTCGCCGAGGGATGCGGGCGGTACGCCGAGGGCCCGGGGCCGCAGTGGACCGACGCAGACCGCAAGTCGTACGCCGCGTGGCAGCGCAAGCGCGGGTTTACCGGGGCCGACGCGGATGGGTGGCCCGGTCGCACGACGTGGGACGCCCTCAAGGTTCCGCGCGGCTGACCACGGCCCGTAGTCCTGGTCCGATTTGCCGGGACCAGCTCGGGGCCGACGAGCCCACACCCATTACTCAGCGTATCGACCGGGTGCCCGCCATGCCCACGTATCGCCCGGTCGTGCAGCTGCTCATTCGATCTACACACAGTCACCGACAAGGGGGACCCTTGATCACGTTCATTCGCACCCATCCGGCCCGCATCTACGCCGTGGCGGTGGCCGCTCTCGCCCTGGTGGCGCACTACGTCCCCGAGCTGCCGAGCGCGCTCGTCCTCGGCCTGGTCGCCGCGGTGCTCGGTACCGGTGAGGCTGTCCAGCGCGCCGAGAACGCCAAGACCGCCGGGACCACTGCAGCCGGCGAGGGCGAGCACCAGGACCAGGCGGACGGCGGGACGCTCGCGTGACGTTCCGGCACGTCGCGTTGATGGGTCGGGCGCGCAGTGGCAAGGACACCGCGGGGGCCCGGCTTGTCCTGCGCCACCAGTTCGTGAGGGTCGCGTTCGCGGACCCGCTGCGGACAACGGCGCTGGACCTTGACCCCATCGTGGGTACCGAACCGACCGGGCTCGGAGCGCTGCCCATCCGTCTGTCGGACGTGGTGCGCCGCCATGGATGGGACGCAGCGAAGATCTTTCCCGAGGTACGGCGCACGTTGCAGCGGCTCGGGGAAGCGGTGCGCGAGCACGACCCCGAGCACTGGCTACGCCTCGCCCTCGCCAAGGTGGACACCGCAGACCGCTGGAACATCCCCGTCGTGATCACTGACGTGCGGCACGTCAACGAGGCTGACGCACTCCGCACGCGGGGGTTCGCGCTCGTCCGCGTTGTGCGCCCTGGTGCCCACGGGCCCGCGAGCCGAGCCGAGCGCGAGCACGTCAGCGAGACCGCGCTAGACGAGTACCCCGCGGATGCGGTGCTGACCAATGGCGGGACGCTCGCCGAGCTGTACCAGGCGGCGGACGGGCTCGCGGTTCCGCGCTGACGACAGCGTGACGCGGTGGCGGAAGTGACCCCGAACCCTCTTCTTTCTTGGTTTTTCTTGTTCTTCAAAAAAGACAGGTAGAACCGTCACTCCGCCACCCCTCTACCCCACCCCAGCAACCCCGAGGGGGAAGCCATGCCCGGAGCCATCCGGACTATCAAGCGCGGTGGCTCGCGCTTCTATATCAGCCCTGAGACCGCCGAGAAGGTCCCGGGTGTTACGTCCATCGTGAGCATGCTGCCCAAACCGTTCCTCACCTTCTGGGCGGCCCGCATGACCGCGGAAACGGCAGTCGAGAACATGGACGCCGTGCGGGCAATCGCAGAGCGCGACCCCGCGGGCGCCGTGGACTTCCTGCGCAACGCGCACACTCGGTACACCAAACTCCGAGCCAAGGTGGGCAGCGATGCCCACGACCTGTTTGAACGCATGATGCGGCTTGAGGAAATCGGCCGCGTACACCCGGACTTGGAGCCGTACCGGCTCGGGTTCGCAGAGTTCCTTACCGCTGTGCGTCCGCAGCTCGTCCGCGCCGAGGACGTGTGTTGGTCCGACGAGCACGGCTACGCGGGGTCGTTTGACGCCCTGGTGCGCGTGCGGCTCGGCGAGGACGGAAAGCCCGACCACGAGAACGGCGAGTGGCACACGCTGTTGGTGGACTGGAAGACCAGTAAGAGCGCGTACCCGGACGTTGCGCTACAGCTCTCGGCGTACGCGCACGCGGACCGGATCATTGCCCCGGACGGCACGTCCGAGCCCATGCCGAAGGTGGACGGCGCGGCCGTTCTGCACATCACCCCGGAAGGCTGGGTGTTCAAGCCCGTCCGCATTGATGAAGAGATCTTCAACGTCTTTCTGACGCTGCGGCACGTGTTCCAGTGGGACCGCGAGATTTCCAAGACCGTGTTCGGCCGCCCGATCGCTGAGAGCGTCCGCCGGCTCATCACGGGAACGCAGCGGCGAGCCGCATAACACACCACATCCGCAGACCAGGGGCCGCGCACGAGCGCAGTCCCTTATTTCATGCCCAAAACCAGGGGGATTCACAGTATGGGACTCCGCATTTTCGAGACCGACCCGGACGCCATGCCGAAGAACACTTTCAGCGACGACACCGTGGGGCGCTTTCACTCGGGCCGACAAGTCAACGGCGTGCCGGAATCACTTGGTGAGTGGCGGGTGACTACCGGGGACCCGGAGGTTGCCGCGGCTATTGCCCAGCTCATGGGCGGGCAGCCCGAAGAGACCGACTCCACTTCCGAGAACTTCATCGAAGTGCTGACCGCTCAGAACAAGGTCAAGGTTGTGCTCTCGGGCGCTGACGCGGTGACCTCGGATATGAAGCTGTGGAACGGCGCAAACCTTATCCACCACTGCGATGGGGTCGAGTACCTGTCTCCGGATGAGGACCGGGGCAAGTCGTGCGGCTGCCCGGCTCTGATGGAGGACCGTAAGGCGGCAGCGAAGAGCAAGCGCGGCCCCGCGCCGAGCATCGCAGTAACGTTCCGCCTCGCCGAGGACTACGACCTTGGCCTTTTCCGGTTCCAGACCGGCTCATGGAAGTTGGCCGAGACGCTGCACGAGATCGGCAACGCACTGGACCGCATCGGCGGGGAAGCCCTCGCCGAACTGTCGCTAGAGCTGGTCGAGTACACCACGAAGAAGGGCCGGGACGTGTCGTACCGCAAGCCGGTCATTCGCGTACTGAAGTCATGGAACGACGCTGTGAGCGACGCGCCGACGTTCTAGCCGGCGAGGGGCCCGGGTGCATGCTCGGGCCCCTTCCTTCTGGGGGTACTCACATTCCGATTCTGGAACTGTGCGCCGGATACGGGGGCATCGGCAGGGCCGTTGAGGCTCTGACCGGGGACAGAATCAAGATCGTGGCGGAGATCGATCCGTACGCGTCACTGATCCTCGCCACCCGATATCCGCACGCGCGCAACATCGGGGACATTACACAATTCGACTGGTCCACCATTGCGGGAGAGGTGGACATCGTTACGGCAGGGTTCCCGTGTCAAGACATCAGTAACGCGGGGAAACGGGCAGGGATTCATGGTGAGAGGTCGGGTATCTGGGAAAGCGTTCTCGGGGCCGTTCGCGTTCTTCGACCACGGTTCGTTTTCCTGGAGAACGTATCCGCCATCCGAAACAGGGGCCTCGCGCACGTACTCGCGGGACTGGCCGAGACACGGTATGACACGCGGTGGTGTTGCCATCGGGCGTCCGCAGTTGGAGCCGCCCACCACAGAGATAGATGGTTCCTCGTTGCCGCCCCTGCTGCCGACTCCTCTGGCATCCGACGCGACTAAGGGCCCGGACTTCGCACGAGACGACCGGCAGGGAAGCGGCGGACAGGATCTCGTTACCGCAGTGGCGCGGCTCTTCGACAAGGAACGTGCCCACAAGCTGTTCAAGACGCCGACCGCGAATCTCGGCAGCAACGGCGCCCCGCAGCATCCGGATAAGCGGCGCGCGGGCGGGCATGGGCCGACGCTCGATGACGAGGTTTCGTTCCTGTTGCCCGTGGACCCGGACGTTGCCGAGGAGACCCCGGGAGCATTCCACAGCCCGCCGGAATGGTGGGCCGACTACGGGCCCGCTGTGCACCGTTGGGAAACCCTGATGGGCTCGCCGGCTCCGATCCCGGTGGAGTTCGGCCCCCGCGGCGGGCGCCGCCTCGCGTCCGTGTTCGCCGAGTGGCTAATGGGACTGCCCCGGGGGTGGATCACTCACATCCCCGGGCTCAACCGGTCGCGGCAGATCAAGGCAGCCGGAAACGGGGTCGTCAGCCAACAGGCATTCGCGGCGTATCTGCATCTGCTCAACTACAAGGAAGAGGCCAACGATGGGTAAGCGGGGGGTCGTCACCGACTACGGGGGCGAGGAGCTATACCGGGGGGATTTGGTCGCGTACGCGGCACGGCAGGGAAACCGGGTGCGTATGGCTGACGCCATCGTTGACCGGGTGACAACTCGCCTTGTGGACGGGCGCCTTAGGCCCATGCTGCGCATCCGCCCTACCGGCACTGAATCGGGTTTCGCTAAGCGCCGGTCTCTCCGGAAGGAATGGATCACGTCGGAACACGTCCGCTTGATCATCCCTGATGTGACGGGCGAGCGAGACCAGTAACACGCACGACCAGAGAGGACCGGACTTCCCTATGAGGGGGTCCGGTCCTCTCGTTTGGGGGGACAGTGATTTACGAGTTGAGTGCCGACTACGCGCCGCCCATCGGGGACGTGCGTGAACTCAGTGCGGGTGACGAACTGTGGCTACTTCCCGGGTGGAAGACCCGCCCGGACTGGCTTCGCTATCTCGCCGCTGCGGCACACGCGATGGGGCGCGGGTGCATGATCCGGCAGGGGGAAGCCGATGGCTAACCCGAACAAGCGACGCGGGACGGCATGGGAAAGCGCAATACGCGACTACCTGAATTGGTACCTCGGCCTGGTGGACGAGACCGGAGTATTCCGCAACCCGCTCTCGGGCGAGAACATCCGCCGAGCCGCACAAGAGGGCGCGAAGGATGTCGGCGACATCCACGCAGCCCCGTTCATCATCGAAGCAAAGGACGTGAAGTCCTGCGCGGTCCCAACATGGCTACGGCAAGCCGACGCCGAGGCCAAGCATGCGGGATTCCCGTACGGCGTGGTCGTCCACAAGGTGCGGCGCTCGGCGGTGTGGAACGGGCGCGTGCACATGTCGGTGCGGACGTGGACCCGGGTTCGGCTCGCCCTCGGCATGCCCGCCGTGGAGTTCGCCGCGGCGTACGGCTGGACTGCCTCGCTGCGCGGGCTCGACTCCTCGCGCTGGTACATGACCACCACCGTGTGGGATCTCGGGCGCCTACTCGCCGACTACCGCCGCACCGTGGCGGGGGTGAGCGGGCATGCTGCTGTCTGATCTGCTCGCCCGGTTCGATCAGGTGACGGACCAGGCGGACGGCGGGTACCTCGCCGCGTGCCCCGCACATCCGGACTCGCGCCCCTCGCTCCGCATATGGCGGGGCGAGGACCTGAAAGTACGGCTCACATGCCGCACGGGGTGTGACACCGCGGACGTAATCGCAGCGGCGCGGCTGTCCTGGTCGGACCTGTTCGACGTGAGCGGCCCCGGGGCCACCGTGTCCGCCGAGCGCCCCGAGCTGGTGCCCGTCGCGCAGACTGCCGCGCTCGCCGCGTACGTGGACCGGACCTCGCTCGCCCTCGGCGACTACGGGGCCGAGTGGTCCGAGCGGGCCCGGACGTACCTCGCCGACCGGTTCGGCCTCGACCTGGAGACCGCCGCGGAACTCGGGCTCGGCGTGGACCACGGCGACCAGGGCGAGGGCTTCCCCTACCTCTCGCGGCTCTACCGCGAACACCCTCGGCTGACCGTGCCCCTGAACGGGTTCGACGGGACGCCCCGTGGCCTACAGGGGCGAGACCTCGGCGGGCAGTGCCCCGCACGGTGGCTGTCCCTGGTCAACCCGAAGGGTCTCCGGTGGGCGCCGTACGGCGTGTTCCGGGGCGGGGGCGGATACGGCACGGTCCTGATCACAGAGGGGCCCGGAGACGCGCTCACAGCGGTGGCGTGCGGCTATGACGCCGTGGCCGTGCGCGGGGCGTCCCTCGCCGGCTCGCCCGAGCTGGTTGCCGAACTCGCCGAGGGACTACGGGGCTCGCTCGTCATCCTCGCCGGGGACAACGACCAGGCGGGCAGCGGCTTTACGTCCCGCCTCGCCGCAGGGCTCGCCGAGCACGGGCTAGACGCGTTCCGCCTCGACCTCCCGAACGCTGCGGGGGACGTGACCGACTGGCGCGAGTCAGCCCCCGAGCGGTTCGCGGCCGAGCTTCACCGTGCGGTCAAGGCAGCTCGTCCGGTCCGCCCCTCTGCCGAGGTGGAAGCGGACGCCCGGACGGCAGAGTTGGCGACCAGGACCGGCGCGGATGTGGTGTCCCGCGACCAGGGAGCCGAAGCGGCGGACATCCTCGCCAAGCTCGTGTCGCAGTACGGCGAGTCCGACGCGATGAACGCTCACGCACTGGTCGCCTGGTCCGGGGGGCGCATCCGCTACGCGGCAGGGCTCGGGTTCTACACGTGGAACGGTCGCACGTGGGTCCGCTCAGACATGCGGGTCCGGCAGGAAATCCACCGCATGGGCGCCGCCCTCGTCCTCGCCGGACAGAACCAGCTAGCGCGCGGCTTCACGATGACGAGCCGGATCGACGCGCTGCTGACCGAGCTGTGTTCCGTGCCCAACGTCAGCATTGCCGCAACCGACTTTGACGACCGTCCGGACTTCCTCAACTTCCGCAACGGCACAGTGGACTTGCGCACGGGCAGGCTCCGCCCGCACGACCAGGCGGACCTACTGACGTACGCGCTCGATATCGACTACAACCCCGATGCGCAGTGCCCACGGTGGCAATCATTCCTCGCCGAGGTCTTTCCTGGCATGCCAGAGATGCCCGCCTACATTCAACGGCTGGTCGGCTACGGCATCACCGGGCACACCACGGAGCAGAGTTTCGGGGTGCTGTGGGGGAAGGGGGCTAACGGGAAAAGCGTGCTGGTGGACACCCTGACAACGGTGTTCCGAGCCATCGCCCGGACCACCCCGTTTGCCACGTTCGAGGAGCGCAAGAGCGGTGGCATTCCGAATGACATCGCTGCGTTGCGCGGGGCTCGCCTAGTCATGGCATCCGAGGGCGAGTCGGGCAAGTCCATGTCGGAATCCATTCTCAAGCGAGTGACCGGCAAGGACATGATCTCGGCAAGGTTCTTGCGCCAAGAGTTCTTCGAGTTCAAGCCGTCGTTTTTGCTGCTTCTGGCCACAAACCATAAGCCCAAGTTCCGTTCGCAGGACGAGGGTTTGTGGAGGCGCGTCAAGTTGCTGCCTTTCAAGCGGTGGTTTGCACCCAAGGAGAGGGACCCGGACCTAGACCGCAAGCTACTCGCCGAAGCCGAGGGCATAGCCGCATGGGCCGTGCGCGGTGCGGTCGAGTGGTACCGGGGCGGACTGCAAGACCCGCAGCTCATCACAGGTGCGAGTCAGGAGTACCGCGAAACCTCGGACCCCCTCGCCGGCTTCCTTCCGGGCGTGCTCGACTACGCGGACGAATCCATTGTGATCAACGGAAACGACGCGTTTAACAGCTACTTGGAATGGTGCGAGGCCGAGAACCTTCCCGCAAAGGAACGGTGGACCCGCCGCGCTTTCTATGACGCCATGGAAGAACGCGGAGCCGTCCGCAAGAAGACCAACAAGGGGATTTCCCTCGCGGGGCTCCGCCTCGCCGACGAAAGCCCCGATGCGGTCGGCCCCGGAATCTTCGGCCACTAGCAGACCACGTAAGCGGGTCGTCCTCCCCAACTCGGGGCGGGCGGCCCGCTTTTGCTATAGGGGGAGACAGTGAAGGAATTCCGGCACGAGATAGCCGGTGAACTGATCACGGTGCACGTGCCTGAGACCACAGAAGACCTTAACGAGTTCTGGCGGTGGCTGTACGCGGCACGTGAACGGGGTCCTATCGCACTCGATACCGAGACCACGGGCTTGAATGTCTTCAACCCGTCGTTCCGGCTCCGCACCGTGCAATTCGGCGACGAGCGCGACGCATGGGTGATCCAGTACGAGCGGGGCGGGTACTTCGAATCCTATGCACGCGAGGCAGTCCAGCGCACACGACGCGTTCTCATTCACAACGCTGCCTATGACTGGCTCGTACTCGACAGGTGCGCGGGCATACCGCTGGAAGACCTCGCACCGTGGACGACCGATACCCGCACCCTCGCGGCGCTCTGCGACCCGCGCCAACCGTCCGAGGGCGGGATAGGGACCGCCCTCAAACCGCTATCGGCCCGTTGGGTGGACCCTGCGGCCCCGGACACACAGAGCGGACTCACCGCGGTGTTCCGCTCGCTCGGGCTGACGAAAGAGACCGGATGGGCGGGCATCCCGCTGGACCACCCGACCTACCTCCTGTACGCGGGACTCGACGTCATCCTGACCGCTCGACTTGCCCCGGCCCTACGCCGCGAGCTGTCCCGGCTCGGTGTGCGTGACGAGCTGGTGGCGTACGAGCACGAGCTAGCCCGCATCTGCGCAGTGATGCAGCGGCGGGGGCTGCTCGTCGACCAGGACTACGCGGGCCCCCTCGCGAGCCGGCTCGCGGCGGAAGCCGAGCGGTACCGCGCGGTCGCTGCCCGGTACGGCGTGACCAAGGTGGGGTCGGGGGGCCAGGTGGCGGCGGCGCTCGTGGGCATGGGCGAGGCGCTTACCGAACGCACCGACGCGGGCTCTCTGAAGACAGACAAGGCTGTGTTGCTGCCCCTCGCCGATCTCGACCGGGACTGGCAGCGCATCGGGGCCCGCGAGCCCAACGCACTCGCCGACGCCGTACTGCGGGCGAAGCGCGCCGCCAAGTGGGGCGAGACCTACGCCGCAGGGTTCATGCACAAGCTCGACGCCGCGGGACGCATCCACCCCGTGATCACGCCCCTCGCCGCGAGAACAGGGCGCATGTCCGTGACGGACGGACTGCACCAGCTCCCGAGTTCCGATCACGTCGTACGCCGCGCCATCCTCGCCGAACCCGGACACGTCATGATCAGCACCGATTTCCAAGCGATCGAAATGCGGGTCTTGGCTGCCCTCGCCGACGTGCGCCGCATGAAAGAGGGCTTCGCCAGGGGTGGCGACGCATTCGACATCCACATGTACACGGCCAAGTTGATCCGGGGCGAGGGCGCCACGAAGCGCGACCGGAAGCTATTCAAGGGTGCTGGGTTCGGAAATGTCTACGGCGGAGGAATCACGACGCTCGCGAGGCAGACCGGTGCGAGCGAGGCAGAGATTTCCCAAGCGGTCACCGCGTACGACCGAGTCTTTCCGGAGATCAAGCGCGCGGGAAAGCGGTGGCAGCGTCAGGCTTTCCAAAACGGCATGGTGTTCGTCTCGGCGACTGGTCGCCGACTGCCGCTGGACCGGGACCGCACCTACGCCGTAACGAATTACGCGTGCCAGTCTGCGGCAAGGGATGTCCTCGGGCAAGCCATGATCGAAATGGAAGGCGCGGGATTGCTCGAATACATGCGGCTCCCGATCCATGACGAAATCCTGGCATCGGCTCCGCGCGAGGACGCGGCGGACGTAGCCCGCGAGTTCGAACGCTGCATGACCATGAGCCTGTACGGGGTGCCCATCGTGGCTGAGGCGGAGATAGGTGGGCGCTCGTGGGGCTCGCTGTATGGCGCGGACTACTGATCACTCACAGGTGATCGCTTCGGAGCGCTGGTCACACCGCGTGAACCTGAAATGAGCCTCTGAAATAGACGCATTCTCGCCCTTCACCAGTTGCGCACTTCTGATCACAGGGTGGGCACAACTGGCTACCTCCCTCCTACTGGCGGAGGAGGAGGCAGGCCCCGATGGGATCTCACCTACCGCGTTCGCAGTAGGCAAGGTCTCGGCTAAGTCCCGTTCTAAGCGACATCCACCTATTTGATATTGCATGACCTGAATAACAGCATTGCTGGCCCCGTGGTCCGAACCTAAATTCATCGACCACGCAGCGATAAGGCAATGCGCAAGCCCCGTCCTGCCATTCCGGGACGGGGCATTTTTGTGCCCTTATTCAAGGCGCATTGCATTAGGGCCACAGGGCCTTTTCTGGTCCCGCGCGCTCCGTTCCGGGCAAGCCCCGCTCCCCACAGGGAGCAGAGCCCCAAACCAACGGAGCGATGCCCAATGACGCACCTTACGGCAGAAATCATTTCGGCAGCAAAGGGAAACAACATTCATGCGGTTCAGGCCGTAATTGCAGAAACCGAGACGTTTGTTTCCCAGCGAGCCCGCAGCTACGCAACCGGAGCCAGCCGAACCGACCATCACTTGGCAGAAGACCTCACCCAGGCGGGGCGGATAACTGTTTGGCAGTGCCTTGCCGCCTTTAGCGGCGAGACTGGTGCGCAATTCATGGCATTCATAGACCGTGAGTTGCACAGCGTCATGCGTGACCTTCGCCAACAGTCGCTTAACCCTGGGGTGAGCGCGCAGACCACGAAGGATTTTGCGAGCGCCCTCACTCTCGCTTCCGGTGACCCGTACGCAGCGGCTCGGATCGCGACCACGGATGAAATGGGGCCTCGCAGGATGACTCCGGATCGGGCGTACGCCGCATTGCTGTCGTGGCTCGGTGTGGACTCGCTCGACCGCCCGCACGACGTGGACGAGAACGACGACGAATTGACCCTCGGCGACGTAGTTGCCGCCGTTGCGGAGGTTCCCGTCGATCTACTCGACTCGCGCGACTACGAGACCACCAGGCGCACGGTCGTGCACGAGCAAGTGCACCGCACGCTGGGGCTGTTGGGGGAACGACAGCGCGTCGTCCTCAAGGCGAGCTACGGCATAGCCCCCGTCGCCGACTTCAGCGACCGCCCTGACACTGAACTAGCCGAGGACATGGGTGTCACCCCCAAGCAGGTCCACGAGGCGCGCGCCAAGGGGCAGAAACGTTTCCGCGAGCTGTACCAGGCAGGGGCTCGGGCATGGTGACCCTGACGACCCGCAACGGCTGGCGTCGTGACGCCCCGCGGGGCGTTCTCCCGTCAGTAATCGAGCTGTGAACTCCCCCTAGAAAAAGCGGAGTTGCTAACTCTCCCCCTCGCACTTCGGGTGCTCTCGGCAGCCCAAGCGTGAGGGGTGGCGGGCTGGAATCAGACATCATGCGGGCACGTAACCTGCTTACGAAGAGTCATTGCGATTTGCTGGGCGGCAAAGATGTTGGGTGGAATCGTCAACCCCACCCTTCACGTGGTGAGCACAACTCGGCATGGACATAACGGGCTTTGGCTGGCCAGCGGGATATCACTACCCTCGGCGCGTTATGGAAGTGTTACATTGAATGGCCAAGAAAGATGCTTCCGCAAATCGAATGCCTGTACTAGCGTGTCCGCATGGTTACGCACAGCGAGGAGTTTCGGGTTCAAACAACCGTCATCGTGCCTGTACGTGGTGGCGCAGACGGCGCATGGGGGGCTTGCTGCGAGCTGCCCGACGTGCTGAGCGAAGAGGCGGTGCGGTCATGTGCCGACCTGCACAGGATCGTTGAGAGTCAAGGCGGCATCGTCGCGCGCTTGTTCCGGACCATCGGCAAGCACACCGGGTTCAGGCTGCTCGCGCGGGACCACAAGTCGCACACCCTCGCCGGCTCCGTCGAATGGGTCCGCGGAGACTCCGGGCTGTGGGTCCAGTGGGACGAGCCCGTGACCATGTGCGCCTACGGACAGCACTGCCCCACGACCGTGCTCGCCGCATGAGCGCGCGCGTGTTCGTCCTCGGCCGCGAGGACCAGGTGAGTGCGTCCGCCGAGATGCACCGACTTGCCTCGGTACTCCGCCGCTCGGGCATGACGCGCAGATACGGGGTCAGCGCCCACCGGGTTCCGGGATCAAGCTCGTGGGGTGTCTATCTGACCGACCGGACACCCGAGTTGGGGCCGCCTGACGGATGGGCTCGGGGCGTGGCCCTGGCCTTTGGTGTCGCTGTCTGACAGCAGAGTGCCCCGCCGCTCCGAAGGGGATGGAGTGGCGGGGCGTCTGGTGATGGTGTGCCTAGTTCCGGTTGGTGCCGTGACGAGTGGTCAGGTGTTGTCGAACCAACCTTCCTTGACGCCTGACACGAAGGAAGAGTATGCGGCGGCCGGGAAGTTCAGGGCCGGGCCGTTCGGGCGCTTGGAGTCACGGACGGGGACGATACCGCTCGTGACGACAAGGTTGGCGGCAACCTCTACACAGTTGCCACCGTTGTTGCTGTACGAAGACTTGAACCAGCGGGGGGATTCGGTCGTCACGATTTGCCCTTTCGTACCTGCTCGATCATGGCCACAGATGCCGCCTGCGACAGCGATTCGGCCTGTAGCTGATGGTAGGCCGTCAACATGGGCTCCACGGAGGCGCTCTCTCGGTCTAGGTTGCCTTGCGCTTGAGACTCCGCGTAGCAGAGAACGGATCGATCCGGCAGCGTCAAGAGGTTAACGGGCAGGTCAAACGTGCGACGCTCGCCGATGTCGTACGGCACCACCTGCAAGAGCGTGTTCGGTAGCTCGGCGAACTCGACCAGGCGCGCTAGCTGGCCGTCCATGACGGCTGCCCCGCCGACGGTACGGCGGATACAGCTCTCGTCCATGGCCACGAACATCATGGGAGGGCGGGCGCGGACCAAAGCTGCCTGGCGCTCCGCCAGGAACGCAACGCGATCATCGGCCTGTTCGGGCGTGATGGCGCCACGACGTACGGCGCTATCGGCCAGAACCCGCGCGTATTGCGGTGTCTGCAACAGGCCGGGAACGATTCCGATTTCGTACAGCCGAAGCTCTACGGCCCGAGCCTCGTACTTGACGTACTCGGGGAAACCCTCCAGTAGGCCACCGTGCGCAATCTCGCGGTGCTGACGCTCGAACGTATCCGCGGTGCCCTCAATGCCGAAAGCCCGATCCGCACTCCGCGAGAAGCGGAGAGTTGGAGGCTTCCGACCAGTTTCTACCGCCGAAATATGCACGCTGGAGTACCCCATACGCGCTGCAAGATCATCTTGTGTCCAGCCGTGTGTCTCCCGCAAGCTGCGTAGGCGTGCCCCATACGCCGCTTGGGGCGACGAGTCCGGATTCAACTCCTTGCGATTCAAGGCCCGTTCGCCAACCTTTCGTTCTCATCCGACAGGTTGAATGGTTCCCAGGTGTGGGCCACGCTGACCCCCCCGGTAGTGATAGCACTACGGAGAGGAGTGGGCGTGTCTAGCGGCAAGTTCACTGACGGTCAGCCCGGCTCCCTGCACGACCCCGGTGCTTCGGGCGACGCGGCGACGGAGACGAGCCCCCACGAGCCACCGACCCGCCGCGAGTACCAGGCCGAAGCGGTCGGCACGGGACCCGTGACGCAAAAGGGCTGTGAGTCGGTCCGCGTCGTGCTCGGCTCCCTCAAGACCCCGTATCTCGGCATCGTGATGCGTTGGGTGGGCGCACAAGCGCACCGCATCGCCGATGGGCTGGACCCCGCACCTGACGTCTGGTGGCTTAAGGACAAGAAGAACGAGAAGAAGTCGAAGGCCATTCGAGCGTTGCCTCTGCCGGAGTGGGCCCCCGACGTGCCCGCAGAGCTGCGGGCATGGTGTGCAGACCGGGCGAGACGCCAAGAGGCGTACGAACGACTTCGCGCCGGGTGGCCGTTCATGCTCAGTGCTGCCGATCACACGGGTGTCTACACGGTGTGGGTCGTGCCCGTGGACGTACCCGCAGACGAGCGGCCCGACGAACCTCCGATACGGGCGCCCGAGCATCCCCCCACGCGAGTGCAGCGCCACCGCAAAGCCCGGACGCCGCTGCGGTGGCTCCCCCGCTGCGGGCGTGCGAACGCGGGACACCGTTCGTGAGACCCGCCCGAACGGCGCTCGTGACGGTCTGCGCGCTCGTTACGTGGGCCGTGGTCGGGTGGCTGCTCGTCCTGCCGCTCACGCACCGCTGATCTTCCCGCTTCCGGACGGGCCGGCGAGGGCGCCCCCGACCGGTGGCGGGACCCCAAGATGAAAGGGATATCTCCTATGGGCACGGACATTGATCCAGCGGCATACCCCCGCCGCATCGGCGTGACGATCCTCGTACGGGACCCCCAGGGGCACGTACTGATGGTCAAGCCGACGTACAAGCACCGTGGGGAACGGCTCGGGTGGCAACTGTTGGAACGGTGGGTGGAGCCGGGCGAGACGCTTGCCGCCGCTGCGGCCCGTGAGGTCAAGGAAGTGACCGGGCTGACACTGCCTATCTCGCACTTCCTTGGCATGGACCAGATGCCCAAGGAGGGGAACGCCGCGGAGAGCTACAGCTTTGTGTGCCACGGCGGAACTCTCTCCGCTGCGGACGCGTCGGCGGTCGGAATCGAAGACGTCGCGCGGGGAGACCTAAGCGGCTTGAGGTGGGTACCCCTCTCGCTCCTGGACGATGCCGCGCGCTGCTACGAAGCGGCGCGGGTGCGCATGGCGGTGCGTGCGTCTGAGAACGGCATCCGGCTGCCCTTGCTGCTGGCCGGAGAGATGGCGTCCGCGTAAGGGACCCCACGGAGTTGCCCCCCGTCTACCTGACTCCGTTCCCCGCCAAACGCGTCCGCCGAGACCCCGCGGGTTCGTGACGGGAGAACGGTCCGCGCTCCGGACTAGGTCCCCGAGGGCGCGGAATGGCTCGGCCCTAAGGCCCGTCCCCGTGCGGGCTGCCGAGCCAGCGACGGGCCCGGTCCCGCATCAGGCTCCCCCCTGGGACCGGGCCCGTTGTCCCGAACTCAACAACGATCCGAGCAAGAGCAGTGGAGAGTACCGATGCCGAAACGCTCTCGCGCCGAACTCGGCGCGGCACGAGACAAGTTGATCGCAGCCCGCTCAGAGGTGACCACCAGGTACCTGGGAGGGGAGTCCGCCGCTTCCCTGGCGCGTTCCTTCGGGAACGTGGGTGAAAAGTGGCTCGCGGACCAGCTCGACGCCTGGGACATTCCCCGCCGGGACCGAACTGCCGCGATGGCTGTCCGCGGCCCCCAGGTAACGCCACCCTCCGAGGGCGCAAGAACCTGACCGGTCCCTTCCTGCCCGCAAGGACGGATGACCCCGCTCGGTACGGGGGTCCATGTCCCCATCGCATGCGAAAGGAGGGAGACACATGGATCACAAGCACACCACGGACACGCCCGAAGAGTTCGACGTTCCGCCGGTCATCATTCTGGGCAACGCTGCCACGCTGACGCGGGGCGGTGAAAACTCGGGAGTCGAGGCGAAACAGACGCCGTACGACTAATCGAGCCCTAAGGGCAGCCCCCCGCGGGAAAAGTCCCAACGGGGGCCGCCCCCGGTGTCAGCGGCGGGAGAGGTGACGAGATGGAAGAACGCAAAGCGCGCTGGTACGGCGGAAGCGCACCCGGCGGCCGACCCGCCGCAACACCCGTGGGTGCACGTCTGCTCTGGCGCGACCCCGCGTTATGGGTCTGCGGAGACTGGCTGTCCGAGCACGTACGGACCGTGGAACTCGGCAGCGCGCGAATCGCCGTGCTTGGCCCGTGCTCGGCCACCGAACACGACATGGCCCGTGCTCTGTCGGCTCCCGGGCTTGCGACGGTCGCACGGACGTGGGCGGGCTCGCACACTGTTGTTCGGCTGACCGAGCGGCGCCGTGTGGAAGTCCTCGCAGACGCCGGGGCAGCCTCGCCCCTCTACACGGTCAGCACCCCGGACGGAACGGTGTGGGGGTCTAGCTCCCTCGCGCTAGCCCCGCTCGTCGGCGGGCGCGTCGATACCGGGTGGCTCGCTGCGTACCTCCGTGACAAGCACCGCCCCGCAACGGGGCGTAGCGCGTGGGCAGGGGTCGCACCGGTTCCCGCCGGGCATCTGCTGGCCCTCGACGCCGAGGGCGGTTCGTCGCTCACCCGCTGGTGGTCGCCGAGACGGCGCACAGCACGTGATGCGTCGGCAGTGCTTCGGCACGCGCTCGGCGAGGGCGTGCGAGTGCGGGTCGAGGGAGTGTCCGCGACCACCGATCTTGCGGGCATGGACTCAACGACCGTGACGTTGCTCGCGGCACAGTACGGGCCGGTTACGGGTGTGACCGCGCACCCGACGGGCGTCACCAGCGGCGGAGACATGCAGTACGCGCAAGCCCTGACCGTCCCGGGTCTGACCCGAGCACCCTTCCCGCTCGACATCCGGCATCTGCCATTCACGGCGACCGACGTGCCGTTGCCCGTGACGGACGAGCCGGCTCCGTCCTCGGCGGTGTGGTCGATGTTCTCGGACCAGCTCGGCGCGATGGCAGCCGCGGGCTCCGTCTGTCACCTGACCGGGGATGGAGGGGACAACCTGTTCTTGTCGACCCCCGGGCACCTGGCGAGCCTCGCCCGTAGCGGGAACTGGCTCCGGCTGCTCGGGGACGCCCGGGACTGGGCTCGGCTACGTCGGCAGAGTCCCCGCCCGTTGATCGCTGCCGCTCTTCGGGGAGACGCCGCCCGCATCGGCCGGTCGGAGTCCGGCCGCCCCGAATGGCTCACGGCGCCCGTGCCGAAGGTGAGTGTCCCCACGGGCCCCGATGCGGACATGGCGTTAGCCGCCGGGCTGCACACGGTGGCACGGTCGGCATACGCAGAAATCCAACTCGCGGACGCGCTCGGCCTCGCGCTGCACAACCCCTACTTCGACGGGGCAGTCTTGGACGCGGTGGTCTCGGCCCCTGTCAAACAGCGCTACTCGGCTCGACGGTACAAGCCGATGCTCGCCGACACGTTCGCCGATCTACTACCTGACGCGCACCGCAGACGAGCCGCCAAAGGGCGCATGGTCGGCGACTTCCACTTAGGTCTACGCAGGAACCGGCGCCGCGTGCTCGGCCTCGCGGACGGGCGCCTAGCGGCCCTCGGGCTCGTCAATCCCGCGCCGCTGCGAGCGACGATTCACGCGGCTGCCCTCGGCGCGGAGACGATCTGGCCCCCACTGCTGTCCGCCCTCGCTGCCGAGGCGTGGCTAGAGGCAATCGAGCGCGCGCCCGGAACCGAATGGATGCAGACCACACCAACCCCGGCGGGTGCACGGTGAGCCGAACCAACACCGTGGTCGCCCGTTCCTCTCACGTATCCGTCGTGATCGACTACGACACGGGCACGACCGAGCTACGCCCCACGTCCGACGCGGTAACCGCCATGGGCGCGACCGTCGTTTCCCTTCCGGACACTGTCCCAACGTGGGGGACCGTGGAACAGTCCACGGTCCCGCCCGAGCCCGGCCCTATCCCGATGGGGTGGCGCATCGCTGCTGTACCTGTCGTGCTCGCCACCGCTGTCACATGGGCCGCTGGAAAGCACCACGAGCGGTTCTCTCGACTCATTCGGCTCGCGTGCTTGGGGCGCGATTTACCCCCGGCCACGTTGTCTCAGGCTCGCTACGCTGTGCGCGCGGTTCGCTGGGCCGCACAGCTCTTGCCGATGCGGTGGGCGTGCCTAGAGGACTCAACGGCTGCCGCACTGCTGCTGACGGTCACTCGACGCCGCGCTGAATGGCGACACGGGGTAGCCCTTGACCCCGTACGGCTGCACGCCTGGATAGCCGGCCCGGACGGGGCTCCGGTCGAGGAACCGGCGGACACCGCCCTGTACACCCCCACCTACACACCAGACGGCCCCGGGTCGGCACGGGCCACCAGAGGAGTACGACCGTGAGTGAACCGCACATCCTCCTGAGCGGCGAAACGCTCGCCCTCGGGATGCCCCGACAAGACATGCTGCCCGAGTACCACAAGTGGGAGAACGACGCCCGGACCATCCTGGGGTACGGCAACCAGTGGCCACAGTCGTGGGAGGTACGCGCCGCCGGATACGAACGGCAGCGCGGTAACGATCGCTTCCAACAGTTCGAGGTGGTGAGGCTGAACGACAGCACACCCGTGGGAATGACAATCCTCGAAGTCAACACGTACGTCCGCACGGCGGAGTTCGTGATGGTTCTCGCCCCGGACGCACGGGGTAAGGGGTACGCCACGGAAGCGGCACGTCTGACCCTCGATTGGGCGTTCCACCTTGCCCACCTGCGCATGGTGTGGCTGAAGGTGCTGGAGCCCAACGCGGCAGGAATCTCCGCGTACGAGAAGGCGGGGTTCCGCCCGTCAGGTCGACTCCGAGGGGCGGGGTACTGGCTTGGCAAGCCCGTGGACGAACTGTTGATGGACGCGTTGCCCGAGGACTTCCCTGGACCGTCCGCAGTGACTCCAACTCTCAGCGGCTGACGCTCCCCGTAGACGTCCACGAGTACGCCCCGTGCCCCGATCTGCGCGCGGGGCTCCGCTCCCTCGCCCGAGACGCAGACGACGCGGGCTAGTCGGTCTGGGGCTCGCCCTCGGGGACTCCCGCAACGAAACTGCCCATGTTCGGCGTGGTCGTGATCCAACCCTCTTCGCGGAGCGCCCGAGTGGCCTTGCGCATGGTGTCCCGGTTCACGCCGAACTCGTCAGCCAACCGTACTTCGGAGAGCTGAAAATCGGGCACGTACACACCCGTCCGGATGCGTTGCCGGATCACTTCGGCGATCTGCTGCCACTTCGGGCGCCGAGGGTCGAATTCCACGCCCGGACAGTACCCACTACGGAGAGCCGCCCCGCATGACCGACAGGGGCCCCGAGGGGTGGACAGGGGTGGACAGGCTCTCTACCGTCAGAGATGAAAGCGCCCCGACAGACCGCTTAGGACCGGTCCACCGGGGCTTGCCGAGACAGCTTCCAAGGAGCTGAAACGACCATGCGCGATGCTATCGCCCGAGCACTCATCTGGGTGCTCGCCCACCTTCCTTGGGCTCGCCGGCCCGAGCCCGCATGCCACAGCGCCGCATCCCCCTCCGACCAGCCCGAGCCCGCTACCTCGGCACCCCGGTACCTCCTGCCGCCCCTCGCGGAGCCCGCGGGCGTGCCGCTGTTCTCCGACGATGTCCGCCCCATCGTCCCCCTCTACATGCGCGCCTGGGTTGAAACGGAGCAAGAACGCGAACGAGAGCGGCAGCGTCAACGTTGCGTCGCCCTGGTCGCCGCGGACATGGGCTACCACTACCCCAACCCCGAGCGGCACGACGAGTACGGAGCGGTGTGCGCATGACCCGCGACGGCATCACTAGCGAGCCCACCACCCCCGCACAGCGCGTGCACTGTGTCTGTGGATGCTGGACCACAGCCCCTATCCCCGTCGGCGAGGTCCCCAAGGCGAGCGGCGGAGCCTGGTTCACGCACTACGTGTGCCCGGACCACGTGCACGAGTACAAGCCGCTCGCGCAGTGGGACGAGCTGCCCGCAACGCGCTGGACGACTCGGCACTAGACACCCCTAGCCGCAGGACTCGGCCCCGCTCGGCTGCTCTGTCGGGCGGGGCCCGTCTTGTGTCTGAAGTGCGCTCACGGTGTGTAGGCCACGTGATAGGCATGAGTGATCTTGCTTGAGATCAGGGGAGGGATCATGAAGCGAAAGACGCGTAACTGGGTGATCGGCGGTGCAGCGCTGTTCGTCATCGGTGCTGTGGGGTCGCTGTTCCAGGACGACGACAGCAGCGAGGCGGAAGCCAAGCCCAAGCCGTCCGTCACGGAGTCCGTGAAGAAGGAGAGCAAGCCCGAGGAGAAGCCATCTAAGCCCGCTGCGGGCGGTGGCATCCCCTCGCCAGACCCCGCACAGACAGCGAGGCTGATACGCGCTCTGCGGACCATCGAGCCCGGCCTGGTCGCTAAGGAAGACCGCGCCGTGGACCGGGCCCGCAACGTGTGCTCGGACATCAAGGCGGACAAGGGCACGGCCACGGTGCGAGCGAACGCGAAGCTTCGCTACGAGGGGGGCACCGTGCCGAGCCTGACCGACGAGCAAGCCGGACAGGTCGTGACCGCCGTCAGGTCGTCGTTCTGCAACTGATCAGGACAGAGATCAGCCCCGTTCGGCCAAGGTCCGGACGGGGCTTCTCCATGCTCTGACCAGGCACTACCCTCAGAACTCCTACTAGCGAGCATCGGGGCTTCCCGAACAAGGGGGCTCCGCCCCCTTGGACCCCCGTCAATCGGCGCTTCGCGCCTCGTCCTCAAACGCCGGACGGGCTGAAACCGTCGCCGGTTGCGGCAGAGATTTCAACCTCTCCGGCGTTTGAGGAGCGGGGTCTGGGGCGGAGCCCCAGGTCGGGAAGGGGCGGGTCTGGGGCGCACCCGCGAGGGCACCTCAGGTGTGGGCGCCGTCCGGGAGGCGGGTGAGGGCGCGGACGCGGCGGACGCAGGCGCGGCGGACGTCGGGGGACGCGGCCGCGGCGGCGATCGCGAGGGCGACGGCCCCGAGGCCGAGGCCGAGGGCGGCGGGGTTCAGCCAGCCGGGCACCCCCGCGGTGTACGTGCCGTCGCCCGCGACGTGGCAGCCGAAGCGCAGCGGGAAGTACGTGGCTTCATAGCCGTCGATGCGCGACGCGCGGGCGGCGCCCACGGCCTGCCGACAGGCCTGGTCGTGCTCGGTTATGTCGAAGCGGAGCAGCTGGACGGCCCCCCAGGCGTACACGCCGGTGGCGCCCGCCGCGCACAGGGCGGCGGCGGCGCGCAGCGCGGCGGACAGGGCCGGGCGGCGCCTGGCCACGCACACCCAGGCGTACGCCACCAGCGCCGTGACGGCGATCAGGGCGATGAGGACGATGCCCATGAGGGAGACGAAGTTGTGCTCCTGGAGGGAACCCGATGCCACGCCTTGCCTCCCTTTGCCTTTCCGGGAAGCTATCAGAGGGCCCTGACACGGCCGGGGGCGGCGCCCGCGCGGTCGCACAGCCGCGCGCGCCATGCGCCTGCGCGGCCGCTCCCCTGCGGCCGCGCAGGCGGGGTGCGGTGCTCGCTGGCCACGTCCTCAGCCGTCGCCGCACCTGATGACGGTCCCGGGAACGGCGTCGCCGCCTCGGGCGCCGGGACCGGGTCATGGGCTGCCCAGGCACCAAGATGCCCTGCGGGGCAGGGGTACCGCGAGGGCCGACCGGCCCTCTCCCGGGGCCGGTCGGTACCCCTCTCGCCGCCGCGGTGGGCCGTTCGGCCCCTGGCAGGAGTAAGCCCTTACCGTCACCCTCGTAAGGGCCACACCATGGAGATCGCGGCGAACGCGGCGAACGCAGGGGGCAGTGATGAGCACACCCGCCGCGGCGGACGGACCGCCCGCGGAGCCGAAGGCCCCGATCAGGGTCTTCCTCCTGGACGACCACGAGGTCGTCCGCAGAGGGCTGCGCGACCTCCTGGGGGGCGAACCCGACATCGAGGTGGTCGGCGACGCCGGGACCGGCGCGCAGGCACTGGTGCGCGGGCCCGCGCTGCGCCCGGACGTGGCGGTGCTCGACGTCCGGCTCCCGGACGGCGACGGCATCACGGTCTGCCGCGAACTGCGCTCGCTGATGCCGGAGTTGGCCTGCCTGATGCTCACGTCGTTCGACGACGAGGACGCCCTGCTCGACGCGATCATGGCGGGCGCCGCCGGGTACGTACTGAAGCAGATCAAGGGCTCCGACCTCGTCACGGCCGTACGGACCGTCGCGTCCGGGCAGTCGCTGCTCGACCCGGCGACGACGGCCCGGCTCATGCGGTCCCTGCGCGGCCCCGAGGACGCGCCGCCGCCCGAGGACGCGCGCATCGCCGCCCTCAACGACCGGGAGCGCGCCATCCTCGCCCTCGTCGGCGAGGGCCTCACCAACCGGCAGATAGGCGAGCGGCTCTACCTCTCGGAGAAGACCGTCAAGAACCACATCTCCCGCATGCTGGCGAAACTCGGCGTGGAGCGCCGGGTCCAGGCGGCGGTCCTCGCGGCCCAGGTGACACCCCCCAAGGCCCCGCGGGCCGGCGAGCGCTGACGGACGGGCGCTAGGACGCGCGCCGCAGCGGCACCCGCCACTCCAGGCGCGTCCCCCGCCGCTCCCCGGCCCGCACCCCGAGCACCCCGCCCAGCCTCCCGGCCCGCTCCGCGAGGTTGCGCAGGCCCGCGCCGTGCACCGCGTCCAGCGGCTCGGGCACGGGCTCGCCGGGGCGTGCGATGCCCACGCCGTCGTCGACGACGGCGAGTTCGAGCGCGCCGTCGCGCACCGTGAGGGCGACCTCCGCGCGGTGCGCCCGGGCGTGCCGCGCGACGTTGGCGAGCGCCTCGTTCAGTACGGCGATCACGTCGTCGGCGACCTCGCGCGGTACGTCCGTGTCGAGCAGGCCCTCCATCCGCAGGGCGGGTGTGAAGCCGAGCGCCCCGGCCGCGTCCTCGACGGCCCGCACCACGCGCACGCGCAGGCCCGCCGCGCCGCCGGGCGCCTCGTGGTCGCGCAGGCCGAAGATGGTGGACCGGATGATCTTGATGGTGGCGTCCAGGTCGTCGACGGCGCGGCGCAGCCGTTCCGCGGCGCCGGGGTGCTCGACGAACCGCTGCACGCTCTGCAGCGTCATGCCCGTCGCGAAGAGCCGCTGGATGGCCAGGTCGTGCAGGTCGCGGGCGATCCGGTCGCGGTCCTCCAGGAGGCTCATCTGCTCGGCGTCGCGCCGCCGGTCGGCCAGTTCGAGGGCGAGCGCGGCCTGCCCGGCGAAGCCCGTCAGGGGTGTGGTCTCCGCCGCGGAGAAGCCGGGGCGCCCGGCGCTGCGGGCCAGGAGCAGGACGCCCCGCACGTCGTCGCGCGTGCTCATGGGCACGGCCACGGCCGCCCCCAGGCCCTCCCAGCGGTCCGCCTTGAACGTGACCCGCGGGTCCTTGCGCACGTCGGTCGCGGACACCAGGGCCTGGGCGTCGAGGGCGGCGCCCGCGAAGGTGCCCCGGCGCGGCAGGGTGGCGCCCTGGTGGGCCTGCGCGCGCTCGCCGATGGCGATGACGACGCGCAACTCGCCGTCGCCCTCGACCAGTTCGATCACCCCCAGCTCCGCCGACGTCAGCTCCCTGGCCCGCTCGGCCATCAGCTCCAGGACCTGGGCCTGGGGCGCGCCCGACAGCAGGGCGCTGGTGACCTCCGCGCTGGCCTGGAGCCAGCGCTCGCGCAGCCGGGCCTCCTCGTACAGGCGGGCGTTCTCCACGGCCACGCCCGCGGCGACGGCGAGCGTGGAGAGGACCGACTCGTCCTCGGCGTCGAACTCGGCGCCGCCGTGCTTCTCCGTCAGGTACAGATTGCCGAAGACCTTGTCCCGTACGCGGATCGGTACGCCGAGGAACGAGTGCATCGGCGGGTGGTGCGCCGGGAACCCGGAGGAGGCCGGGTGTTCGGACAGCTCCGCGAGCCGCAGCGGCTCGGGGTTGCGGATCAGCTCCCCGAGCAGTCCGTGCCCGGAGGGCAGGTCGCCGATCTGGGCGCGCAGTTCGTCGCTGATGCCCACCGGCAGGAACTCGTCGAGCATGCGGCCCTGCCCGATCACGCCGAGCGCGCCGTACTCGGCGTCCACGAGGGCGACGGCCGTCTCCACGATCCGCCTGAGCACCTGGGCCAGGTCCAGCTCGCGCCCGACCGAAAGGACCGCCTCCAGGAGGCTGTGCAGGCGGTCGCGGGTGCCGCGGACCGCGCCGATGCGTGCCGCGAGCTCCTCGAGCAGCTCGTCGAGACGCAGCCGCGTCAACTGCTGGCCGCCGCCCGCGCTTTGCTGGCCCATCGGCTCCTCCACCCGAGCAGACGTGCACGTGCCCCGCCCCGCGTTCCGACGCTCACCGTAGCCGTTGGACGGCGCCCCGCGGAGAAGAACCCCACCACCGGCCATCCCTCCCCCACCCCACCACCCC
>NZ_JOJM01000018.1 GCF_000720325.1 Streptomyces sp. NRRL B-1347 | reverse complement strand
CACCCACACCACCAGCGCCACCACCACCCACATCACCGCAACCCAGAACAACCAAACCGCCTTCACCAGCACCATCACCACCACACCCCACCCCTAACCACCCCACACAGCCACAGCCACAGCCCCACGACGGACAACCAAGACCCACACAGCCAGGAACCCGCAACCCGCACCCGCACCACAACCGAGGCGACCGGCGGCCAGCCCCACCACCGGCACCCACCAAGCACACAACATCCATCCACCGCGCTCCAGCACAGCTAGGGCCGTACCGTTACCCCCATGTGCTGGAGCGCCACAGCCAACCTCACCGCAGGCACGGCCATCACCGCCGTGGGACTCGCCACCCTCACCCGCGCCACCCGACACCCCCACGACCTGCCCCTGGCCGCACTCCCCCTCCTCCTCGGAACCCACCAACTCACCGAAGCCGCCGTCTGGCACAACAACGGCGGCGCCGGACCTGCCACCACCGCCTGGGCCGTCATCGCCCTGCCCCTGCTTCCGCTCTGGGTACCAGCAGCCGTCCTCTGCGCCACCCCACCCCACACCCACCACCGACTGCTCATCCCTCTCACCGCAGGCATCGCGACAGCCGCAGCACTCACGTACGCGCTGGCCACCCGCACCGTCACCGCCGAGATCCGCGGGCACACCATCGGCTACACCCTGGGGCTGCCGCACACAGAACTGACCCTCACCGGCTACCTCCTCGCCACCATCGGCTCCCTCCTCCTGTCCGGCGACCGCACCCTCACCCTTCTCGGCATCCTGACCTCCACCGGAGCCGCAGTCTCCGCCGTGCTGTGGCAGCGGGAATTCATCTCCACCTGGTGCGCAACCGCCGCAGTCGCCTCACTCCTCCTCTACCACTGGACCAGACAGCGCCCAGACAACACCCCAAAACCCTGACGGGCCCCGGCACACCCGCCCCCACGCACCCAGTTCCACTGACCGGAACCGCACTGGCAGCCAGCCGGGCCATGCGGCAAGGTGAGGACGCCTTCCGCGCACCAAGAGCCCCTCGTGCACGAAAGGCGCACCCTCCAAAACCCGCCCCACAGGCGCACGTTCCCTTGCCCCGTGACGGCGGGCCAGCCGGAACAAAATGGGGAGGCACACATGGACCTGAGACAGCCCAAATCCGGAACGCCCAAGGACGGCGGCGACGGCGAGAACCCGGACCGGCGCGCCATGCTCATCACCGTGCTCAAAGCGACCGCAGGCGCGGCAGCCACCGCCGCGACAGCCGGGGCACTCGCCGGCCCCGCCGCAGCCGCAGGACCGCGACGCGGCCCCACGTCAGCCCGCGCGAACCAGGCGGACTGGCGGTTCTGTGTGAAGTGCTACGGCTTGTTCTTCCGCGGCTATCCGTCCGACGGCGCCTGCCCCGCCGGGGGCGGACACGACTCGGCCGGCTACAACTTCAACCTGCCGCACGGCGTACCGGAGACACCGACCGCGCAGCGCAACTGGCGCTTCTGCGACAAGTGCTACGGCCTCTTCTTCTACGGCTACCCCACCAACGGCCGCTGCCCCACCGGTGACGCCCACCGCATGGCCGGGTACGACTTCGTCCTGCCGCACGACATCCCCGAGAACGGCAAGTCGCAGCGCAACTGGCGCTTCTGCGACAAGTGCTATGGCCTGTTCTTCTACGGCTACCCCACCGACGGCGTCTGTCCCGCCGGTGCCTCCCACCGCAAAGCCGGGTACGACTTCGTCCTCCCCTACCTCTAAGACGGCCACCGAAGGCCAGCTCAGGGGACCGGCAGCAGGGCGAGAGACAGGCAGAACGAGCACCGGCACAGGAACGGCCTCAACAGCCCTGGCCCTTCACCTCCCCCGCTCCTAGCGTCTGCAGAGCGGCGCGGTCACCCGCGCCGACAGCAACGTCACACCCGGCACAGGATGCGACAGCACGCGAAGGGAGCAAACATGAGCGAGGACGTGAAAGCCCAGAAGTTCAGCACTCTCTTCCGCTGGTTCGATCAGAACGGCGACGGCCGCCTCACCCACGACGACCTGCACCGCATGGCCGAGCTGTTCACCGGGCTGGCACGCGAGGACGACACAGCGAACGCCACCGCCATGCGCGACGCCTTCGAGACGTGGTGGCAGCTCCTGCTCACCCACGGCGACGCCGACAAGAACGGGGAGATCTCCCGGCAGGAGTTCATCACCGTCATGGAGGCCCAGGTCACCCATCCCCAGCACTTCGAACAAGCCGTCCTGGCCATCGTCGACGCCCTCATGCGCGCCCTGGACACCAACCAGGACGGAACGCTCAGCCAGACCGAGTACGTCCGCATGTACGACGCCCTCGGCGTCCCCCCGACACACTCCGAGGCCGCCTTCCGGCTCCTCGACCGCGACAACGACGGCCGACTCAGCCACGCCGAATTCAGGACCGCCATCACCGAGTTCTACCTCAGCACCGACCCCAAAGCCCCCGGAAACCAACTCCTCGGCCCCCTCGACCAACCCACCTGAACAAGCAGTACGGCCGCGCGATACACGGCGACGGCTGAATCGGGCAGACAGGCCATACGGGACGACGACCATAGCCGCAATCTCCGACCGCAGCTCCGGGTGCATCAGTTCCTCGTGACGGAAACCGATCCGACACACCCGCATGGCGTCCCCGACATGAGCCGCCCAAGCCTCCACCCGCGCCCGAGCGGTGTGAGTTCGGGTTGACGAGCCCAGGACCGCCGACGAGAAGAACGCCTCTGGCATTTCCCGGAGAAGGAGAACGACCGCATCGTCCTCCAAGCTCGCCTCGGGATCGAGAACAGGGGCGACCGGTACGTCAACGTCGAGTACGTCGGCGACCTGGTCCAGGACGTCGAAGGACGTGAACGGCCCGCGACCCCACACGCCCTTTGGCCCCTCCAACGGAACGGGTTGAACCCCAACCTGTTCCTCCAGCAGGAATTCACGATCAAGGAGCTGTCGGAACACTACGAAGCACACAAGGAGGGGCGGCCGCTCCCCCACCGTGTGACCGGCGCCCTCACTGCGTATGACAGCCGCTGTACACGCCCGGCACGGACGGCCAGCAGAGCCTGCCGCCCTCGTCGCCGCCCCGGCTGCCGAAGACCCGCCGCTGCAGGCGGACGACATGGCTGAGGAGTAAGGCCGCCCCAGCCATTACCGTCGGCAAGCTACGCATCAGACATGAATGATCTTTCGCTGCGACGGGTGAGCGTTCTCACCGAAGACTGGGATCAGGTCCGGCGGCGTCGGTAGTACGCATACGTGAGAACCAGAAGCAGCGGGCCCCACAGGTTCAACAGCCCGCTCATCGCCATCGCGAGGACATCCCAGCCCTCGTCGTACGGCCAGGCCGCCGTGCCGCCGGTAGCGGCTTCGTACAGCCAGTGAATGCCGAGCGCGGTGAAGACGAGGCCGCCTGCGGTTGCGGGGATGATCGCGGCGGCCGGTGGGACGCTTCGCCCGCCCAGCCCCGGCACCCGGTGCGGAACAACCTCGCCCCAGCGGCGGACCAATCCGAAGCTGAGCAGCGCGAGGATCTCGGTGAGGATCGTCAGTCCGAAGACGTAAGGGGCGTTGTACCAGGCAGGGGGCAGGGGCTCGCCGCCCATTCCGTACCCGAAGGCGAAGGGCAGCCGCCAGATGCCGACGGGCAGCGCAACGAGCGGGATGGCGTGCGCGACGCGCTCCGCCCAGGCGGGCACGCTGTGTTGTGCGGGGCCCGTCGCTTCGGCCTTCCAGGCGGGGTGCCATGTTGTCGTCATGCATTCACTCTGCCGTGAGGCGTGGCGACGCGGATCAACTCGGAGGTTGGCCCTGTCACGCGCCGCTTCCGCCCCGCGGTGGAGCAAGGTCAGCCTCCGCGATGATGAGGGCGCGGTGTCACGGCTTGGGATCGCGACGAACCTGCGTACCGTGCAACCCACTTCGTGGGCACTGAAGAGTCAATCGCCCAAACTTCGATCGCGCCAGTGGTGCGCCCACCCAGGTGGGTGTGTCATGTTTCGTGCCGCCGCACATCCGCCTTTTGGCATGCGGCCCACTCGTTGCTCGCCGTCCCGTAATGGAGTCTCATGTCTGACATATCTGTGCGCCTGGCAAACGATGCCGACCGTTCTGTACTGGAACGTCTCTGGCTGATGTTCCGCCACGACCTGTCCGAGTTCGGTGGTCTGCTGCCCAACCCGGACGGGACGTTCCGAAGCGAATGGCTCCAGGCGGCCTTCGACGACACCGATTGGGCACCGTACCTGCTGATGAGCGGCGAACACCCCGTCGGCCTCGCTCTCGTCCGCGGGCTGGTCGGACACACGCGCGTACTCAACGGCTTCTTCGTGGTGCGTGGGGCGCGGAGATCCGGGATCGGGATGCGTGCCGTTCAGGAGGTGGTCGCCAGGCACCCGGGGCCGTGGGAAGTCGCCTTCCAGGATGCCAACGCGGGCGCCGTGCGTTTCTGGCGCAGTGTCGCGACCGAGATCGCGGGTGACACCTGGACGGAGGATCGCAGGCCGGTTCCAGGCCGCCCCGACCTGCCGCCCGACGTATGGATCTCATTCGACGCGCGCACGTGAGGGCAGGGACCGACGCTTCGTCCAGTGGAAGAGCGAGCATAGTCCTGGCAGCAACGGAGGCACCGGAGGCGCGGTCAGTGCGTGTATTGGCGCCGCCCACTCCCCCAGAACCGTGGGGCGGCCGTGAGAAGCAGCTCGACCGCATGGGTGTCCGGCCTCGCATCGACATGCCATCTGTCCCTGGCCTGGCCTATGTTCACGCTTGTCCAAGCCCAGCCTCAGGTGCGGGGTTGGCGTGGTGGGCGCGGCGGGCTCCGATCAGCAGCAGGGCGCACGCGAGCGCGAAGAGCGGCCAGGGCGTGAACGGGAGGACCACGGCGTCGACGGCGGTCCAGGCCGCCAGCGTCCAGGCGATGAACGCCGGCGGGGTGATGCCGCGGCGGTCCAGCCACAGCACCGTCAGGCCGACCAGGACGAGCGGTGGGCCGAAGCTTTCCAGGCTCAGCCAGTACGCGCTGCCCGCCGGGCTCATGTCGGCAAGGTCCTCGCTCCACAGGCCGCCGCTGAACCATGTCCCGGCGTGGCGTGCGGCCTTCTCCACGGTCAGGGCGAGGACGGTGTGTGCGGCTCCGAGTAACGCGATGATCCAGCCAGCCCACTTGATCATCCGTGTTCTCCGTTCTCGTCGCGAAGCCGCGCGGTGCGGCTTCATCTCGGTTGTCTCTGCGTAGTGGGGTCCCGCAGTCTCCGGAACCCTAGTTCCGATACTTCAGTTTCGATACTCTCGTTCCGTATAGTGCGGGCATGACGGTGAGAAAGCAACGGGGTGGACGCCCCCGCGACAGTCGCGTAGATGACAAGATCCTCCAGACCGCCCGTGAGCTGATCGACGAAGTCGGCTACCCGGCACTGACCGTCGACCAGGTCGCGGCGCGCGCGGGGGTGGGCAAGGCGGCGATCTACCGCCGTTACACGTCCAAGGCCGAGATGGCGTTCGCTGCCACCATGTACGAACAGCAGTTGCCGCCGCTGGTCGGCACCGGCTCGCTGCACGGGGACCTGCTGGCGCTGGTCCGCGCGTCCCACATCCGCATGGCCACTCCGGCAGCCCGACAGCTGGCACCGGCCCTGATCAGCGAAATCGCCGTCAATCCCGGTCTGGATACGCGGTTCCGGGACACTTTCCTGGCCGCCGAACAGGCCATCTTCGCCGAGATCATCGAACAGGCCGTGGCCCGCGGCGAGTTGGCCGGACCCGTCGATCCCGCGATGGCCCACCTGCTGCTGCTCGGCCCCCTGGCGTCCGCCCTGTACATCATCAACCTGCCCGTTGACGACGCGATGGTCACCGCCCTCGCCACCGCGGCCGCAGCAGGAATCGCCGCCCTGGCCGACCGGCACCATAGCGCCCCCGGCGCAGCCTCCGAGCCGCACTGACGAGGCCATCCCTCAAGGTCGCCTGTCCACGCACTCGTTGAGGACAAGGGGAACGGAGCCGCTCCCTTGCCACGCGGGCTGACGCGCCAACTGGCCGTACGTGGGCGAATCCGCACTGGCCGCTGTCAGGTGGCGCCCGCCCCAACCGCCAACGCCCGTGGCCCTGGAACGCCTCGAACGCCCCTTGGGCTGTGCGCTACGAAATCGATACCGTGAGCGAGCTGCGAGGCGGGTGGGGACCGAACGACAGGGCGTCGGCATATCACGCCCAGCGAAAGCACTTTGATCGCTCCGCTCCACACCGACACCGTGGAAGAGCAGGTCGCGCGCATTGACACCTCCTCCGCTTCGGTGGAGACCATCGACGTCCCCGTCGAGAACGGATTCTGGGTCGAGGCGGCGGTCGGCAATATCGGCCGACGTGTGGATCTCGGCAACGCCAACGGGGCGGTGCCGCAGGTCACCGTCGTCGACGTGGACGACACGGGCGCGACGACGGTCATCGACAATCACAGCCCGGGGCGGGCCACCTCACCCACCGCACTGGCCGTCGCCCGCGACGGCAGCAGGCTCTACGCGGTCTACGCGGACCGCGAAGGCGAGATCCTGGACGCCGCCACACTCGCCGCCGTCGGCAAGCTGCCCTGCCCGGCGGTGGACGAAGCCTGCCTCGCGGTCGGGCTCGACGGACGCCTGCTGGTCGCGGGCTCGGACAGGACCTGCACGCTGATCACCCCCGCGGCCAACGCGACCCCGTTGACCATCAGGCTCCCCGCCCCGCCGGTGGCGGCCGTCGCGGCAGCGCGGAACCAAGCCGCCTGACCGTCGAATAGGCCGCGCGGCCCTCGGAGCTGGTCGTGCATCCTCGAGGGCGAGCCGGAGCGGGGCGACGTGAGCGCTGAATTTCCGGTACGGCGATGCCGCGGGCGCTCGGCCGGGTGGAATTGCTGGTCATGGGGCTGGCGTGAGCAGCGGGGTGGGCGGTGGTGCTGGTGGCGGGCGGGCCCTGCCTTCCATATCGCCTGCCAGTGGGCGTCGTCGCCCCCACTTCTCCGCTCACCTCCCATGCCGGGCCTGCTAGTTACCAGTGGCACGACAGGTAGAACCACGCCCAGCAGACCGCTGCTGCCCGCGAGGCCGCCGGACACCTGCGCTCCGCCTACCAGTCCGCGGCCCAGCAGCCGCCGATGGCCGTCCTGCGCCACCGTGGCCGCCGCCTCGCCCAACCGCCGCGACACCGGCAGCTGGTTCACCTGCGCCAGGCGGTATCGGAGCTAGCCGGGCAGACCCTCGCCGAACCGGGCTGGCGCGCGCTCGCCGCGACCCTCGCCGACGCCGAAGCCCTCGGGTCTCGGGTCTCGGGTCTCGGGGCAACTGGACGAGCAGGGCGAAGCGTTGGAGCGCGAGGCGCTGTAGGTCTTGACCCTTGGGGTGTCGATCACCACCGCGGTCGGTTCCGGCGTGCTGCCTGTGTCCTCGCTGACGCGGCGCCCCGCAGCTTTACGGCGGCCTCCGGCCCGGGGCGCCGGGTGTCTCACAAAACGCGCCCGCCATGGGGCCGAATGGGCCAAACCCCTTGAGTCTTCAGCAACTTGGGGTGGGCGCGCCTATGGTTTGCGGTCATGGGTGATGCGAAGTGGCCTGCCCGCGAGCCTTGTTCCTTCATCAAGGCGACATGCCATGTCCCCGCAGGGACGAGGAGCATGCTCACCCCGCGTCATGTGGCCGGGGCCGTGGTCTGCGAAGGCTCCCGAACCGTTCTGCACACCGGCCGCGGCCCGCACCTGAGCCGATCCATCGTGCGGCGGCGCTTCGAGAACCGCGCCGCGACCGGGCCATCGCCCGCGATCACGCCTTGCCACCACCCGCCGAGCCGATGGCAGCGCACCCCCGCTGAATCCAGAAGGCGCCACCATCCAACGCCGCCCCTCTCAGGAGCATCGGACAAGGGAAACCGCTCATGGAAGAGCAATCGATGCACCACCCGCCCAATCCCCCTGCCCCGGTGATCGATTCCCCGCACGAGAAAGCGACGGTGACCGATCCGCGGGAGCCGATCACCGGCACGGCCGACTCGCCGGCCGAGCAGGTCAGTATCCAGGAGGGGGCAAACCTGCTGGGCACCACTCCAGTCTTCGGCCATACCTGGACGTACACTCCGGAAACAGACTGGACGGAAGGCGCTCACTGGGTCTCCGCCACTGCTTCGTACCGTGCCCGGTTCGATCACCACTATGGCGACATCTATTCGACGCCAACCCACGTGGCCTTCGACGTGGCGGCTATACCACTGAGAGTGGCCGCTCCGGTGATCGTCTCTCCGGGGGAGGGTGCGACGGTGACCGCGTTGCGGCAGCAGGTCACCGGCACAGCAGACCCCGACGTTGAGACGGTCACTCTCTCCGAGGGAAGCACCCCGCTGCTGGGTGAAGCACGCGTGACCGGCACCACCTGGACCTACACCCCCACGACCGACTGGGCCCCGGGCCCGCACACCCTCACCGCCACCGCACACAGAGGCATTCTCACATCACCGCCGTCCGCTCCCCGCCACTTCTCCGTGCTGTCGGCGCTGGCCGCTCCGGTGATCGTCTCCCCAGGAGAGGGTGCGACGGTGACCGCGTTGCGGCAGCAGGTCACCGGCACGGCCGATCCCGGGGTGGACAAGGTCACTCTCGCCGACGGGAGCACCCCACTGCCGGGTGAGGCACACGTAACCGGCACCAGCTGGACCTACACCCCCACGACCGACTGGGCCCCGGGCTCGCACGCCGTCACCGCCACCGCGCGCAGAAGCGGCCGGGACTCACCGGCCTCCGCCCCCCGCCACTTCTCCGTGCAGACCCCTTCTCCAACGGTGTCGGTGGATCTGGTGGACCCACTTGCCGACCAGCAGGCAGAGCAGGTCGACTGCGCGTTCACGCACAAGCTCGACGTGCACATCACCGAGAACGAGGTCGCTGTGCGCATGCTGCCCATCACCTTCACCATCAATGGATCCACCGACTCCGTGTTCGACACCGGGGCGACCGCGTACCCGTCCCGAACCGATGACCAGGGGGTGGCACCTGCGACGACGCTGTATGCCGGGGACACACCGGGCGGTTTCACCGTCACGGTCACCTCGCCCGAACGTGCCGACGTACGCAAGGACATCCGCCTCACCGTCCAGCCCCGTTCCTGAATCCAAGGAGGAGCACATGGCCGCGAACGCGCAAAAGGGAATCACCGGTCTTTGGGTCTTCGAATCCGTCAGTGATGTCCCTACGGGCTACACCCTCGTTCACAGCCGCCTGAACATCAATGACAAGGGCAAGGGCAGGTATCTCGCCTACATGCGGGAAGAGGGGGCCGCGCTGACGAATCTGGTCCTCCACTTGGCGTGGGCGCAGCCGTCACGCGTGTACCGGGCCGAGCAGTCCGCTCTGAATCTCAACGAGGGCTCCCCGGGAGCGGGCGGTGGCCCCGCCGTTCCCTTCTACCTCGCGTACACCACGGAGGCCGAAGAGGGAGACAGCGAGATCATCGACATCGACGTCATCAAGGCCACCGACTCGCCGGAGAAGGGCTGGGACAGGATCCCGTTCAACCTCAACTCCTCTGTCGCCGGCGGCACAGCGCTCAACCTCGTCTTCCTGCGCTCGTGAGCCGCTGAGCGGCACTGACAGCCACGGCTGAGGCTGTCTTGTCCGGCTGCTGAAAGCGTCGCCGCCAGCGCTCCGGAAGCAGTCGGTGTACGGAGCCCTCGGGCACAAACGGGCCGCCGCCACCCAGCGCTCCCAGGCCCACGACGTACCTCGCGAGGAAGGCAACGCTACGTCGTACGGCAACCTCCCCTCTGAGCCGATCTCAGGGAATCGGTGTGGCGGCCACGGGCGGGTCGGTAGCGTCACCGCCATGCCGAGTGCCGACGAGCCGCCGCTCAACGACCTCAAGGATGCGCAGATCCAGAAGCTCCCGGGTGAGATCGCCTCGGGCGGCACTCAGGCGAAACATCGCGCGTGGCCCGAGTTCCCCACTTCCCAGGAGCCGTCTTGCACATACCCAGATACGTCACCGCCGTCTGTGCCGCCGCCGCTGCGACGGTCCTGGCCACCTCCACGTCCGCGGCAGCGACCACCGGACCTCAGCAGGACAACTTCCTTCCCGCCCTGGCTCATTCCATACTCCACCTCGACATCGATCCGCCGGGCGCCAACGACTGGACCTGCCGTCCCAGCGCCACCCACCCGCGTCCGGTCGTCCTGGTACACGGCACCTACGAGAACCGCTACAACAACTGGGCCCGGATGTCCCCCGAGCTGAAGGCCCAGGGCTACTGCGTCTACGCCCTCGACTACGGCGACACCGACGACGCCGGAGCGGGCATCGCCCCCGCCGTCAAGGGCTACGGAGACATCAAGAAGTCCTCCAAGGAGCTGGCCGCCTTCGTGGACAAGGTGCGCGCTGCCAGCGGCTCCGGCCAGGTGGACCTGGTCGGCCACTCCCAGGGCGGGACCCTGGCCCGCTGGTACCTCAAGGCCGACGGAGGCGCGAACACGGCCGACCCCTCCAAGAACAAGGTCAAGAAGGTCGTCCAACTCGCCGCCACCAACCACGGCACCACCCTCAGCGGCATCGAGACGCTCGCCGACAAGCTCCACATACTCCAACTCGGCGAGAAGACCTTCGGCAAGGCAAGCATCCAGCAGTACGAGAAATCCGACTTCATCAAGGAACTCAACGCCGACGGCGACACCGTTCCCGGGGTCGACTACACCGTCATCGGCACGAAGTACGACGAGATCAGCACCCCCTGGCAGAACACCTTCATGACGGCAGGCCCCGGAGCAACGGTGCAGAACATCACCTTGCAGCAAGGATGCTTCGTCGACCTCTCGGCCCATCTGAGCCTGTCCTACAGCCCACGCGCGATCGGACTGGTCAAACGAGCCCTGGACCCCTCAGCCCTCACGGCCCCCTGCGTACCGAGGGCACCCGCCCTCTGACCCCGGCCCAAAGATCCCCCCTGGTGCATGGTCACCAGGACGCGCGCGGTTGGTCCGGGCGCAGCAGGGCGGCATCGGCCGCGCGCCCGAACACCACTGCTCTCTCTGATGAACGCAATCCCACACAGGAACGCCCCTCCCGGCGATGTCGGGAGGGGCAACCGACGTAAGGCGTAGTGCCCACTCCGGCCCTCGGCGTTCACGCCAGGGCGCTGCCCGACCACCGGCCCCGCTCCGCCGCCTCCAGGTCGGTCAGCAGTACGGCCGCGATCTCCGACCGCGGCTGCGGGTCCATCAGTTCCTCGTGGCGGAAAGCGATCCGGGACACCCGTACGGCGTCCCCGACATGGGGTGCCCATGCCTGTGCCCGTGCCTGGAGTTCGTCTTCGGTCGCGCCCTTCGTGCCGACGAACAATCGGATAGATCCCGTGAAACACCCGGGGACATAACGCTGGGCCAGCGCCGCGTTGTTGCGCATCACGGCGAGCATCCGCTCCAGGTGCCGTTCACCTATGCCGGCGAGCCTGCTGCCCTCGCCTCGTGCCAGGGCGAGCGCGACTTCCGGCGTCAGCGCGGCATCAGAACGGACGACCCCCGCATGATCCAAGAAGGCCGTCAGGAGTTGGCTCTCGGAAGGAGGCTGCTCCCCCGCCACGGCGGGGCGGCTGTCCACCACCGTCAGCGAGGTGACCGCCTCGCCCGCGGCTTGCAGCCGTACCGCCGCTTCGAAGGCAAGGAGCCCGCCGAACGACCAGCCGAGCAGGTGGTAGGGGCCGTGCGGGCGGATTTCCCTGATGCGGCCGACGTATTCCTCGGCCACCTCCTCGACCGAGGTCGGGAACCGCGAGGAGGAGGCGTCGATGTCGGGTGACTGGAGGCCGAGGACGGGCCGGTCGGGGCCCAGGTGCGTGGCCAGGCCCGCGTAGGGAAGGCTCAGGCCGAGAGCGGGGTGGAAGCAGAACAGCGGCGGCCGGGAGCCGGAAGGGTTGATCGGCAGCACTGGTGCGAAGGGGTCCTGCGAGGTGTCCGGCCGCAACGGTGTGCCGGGGGCCGCGGCGCCCTTGTCCCGTAGTACGGCGGCCAGTTGGTCCACGGTCGGCGCCGTCAGGATGTCGGTCAGTGACAGGCGTATGCCCAGGGTGCGGCGGATGCGCGACAGCGTCTGGGTGGCCAGGAGGGAGTGACCGCCCGCTTCGAAGAAGCTGTCCCTGATCCCGATCCGTACGCCCCCGAGGACGTCGCTCCAGATGTCGAGGAGCGCCGCCTCCACCTCGTCCCGAGGGAGGTCGTCGGTGGATGTCTCTGCGGGGTGCGCCTGCGGGGCGGGCAGGGAGCGGCGGTCCACCTTGCCGTTGGCCGTCAGCGGGAGCCGGTCGAGGAAGACGATCGTGGACGCGGCCATGAAGGCGGGCAGTCGTTCCGCCATGCGGCGGGCGAGGTCGGGCTCGGCGTCCGGGGCCGCCACCACATAGGCGATCAGGCGCGCCTCCTCGGTGCCGGCGGAGTCGACGACGACCACCGCGTCCTTGACCTGCGGCGACGAGAGCAGCACCGTCTCGATCTCGCCCGGCTCGACGCGGTATCCGCGTACTTTCACCTGGTGGTCGAGACGGCCGCGGAAGTCCAGCTCGCCACCGGGCAGTGACCGGACCAGGTCTCCGGTGCGGTACATGCGGCTGCCCGGCGGGCCGTAGGGGTTGGGCAGGAACTTCTCCGCGGTCATGCCGGGCCGGTGCCAGTAGCCCCTGGCAAGACCTGGGCCCGCGAGGTACAGCTCGCCCACGACGCCGACGGGGACCGGGGACAGCGCATCGTCCAGTACGAGGGCCTGGGTGCCCGGCAGCGGGCCGCCTATCGTGATCCGTTCGGCGGTGGTCACCTCGCGGCCCGTGGCGTAGGTCGTGTACTCCGTGGGGCCGTACAGGTTGTTGATCCGCGCCCGCGGCGCGAGTCGGCGCAGCTGGGCCACGATCTCGGCCCGCAGCGCCTCCCCCGCCAGGTTGATCACCCGGACGTCCGGCGGTATGCGGCCCGCTTCGGAGAGGACCCGGCCCACCGACGGCACGATGTTGAGCATGCTCACGTCCGTGGGAGCGCCCGAGGCGACCGTGGTGTCCCCGGCGTCCGACTCCAGCAGGTCCAGAGCGTTGTCCGCCAGGATCGCCGTGCCCCCGACCGACAGCGGTGCGAACAGCTCGAAGACGGAGAGGTCGAAGGAGATCGACGTGCTGAACAGCACCCGGGCGAGCTCCTCCCCGGTGAAAGACGTGGCTGCCCAGCGCACGAACGCGACGGCGTTCTCGTGGCGCAGCACGACGCCCTTGGGGCGGCCCGTGGATCCGGAGGTGTACAGGCAGTACGCCGCGTTGTCCGGCGTCACACCAGTAACACCAGAGACACCAGGGTCGGCGTACTCGGCGGAGACCGTGAACGGCTCGTCGATCAGGAGGAGTTCGGCCGCGGGCCGCTCCAGCCGGTCGACGACGTCGGACGCGGTCACCACCACCCTCGCCCCGCTGTCCTGAAGCATGTCCTGGACGCGGGCCCGCGGGTACTCCGGGTCCAGCGGCAGATAGGCGCCGCCCGCCTTCAGTACGGCCAACAGGGCGACGACCATCGTGGCCGAGCGGCCGAGGAAGACCCCGACGAGCTGCTCCGGTCCGATCCCCCGCTCGCGCAGCAGCGCCGCCACGCGGTCGGCCCTGTCGTCGAGGTCGCGGTAGGTGAGCCGCTCTTCTCCGTCGACCACGGCGATGGCGTCGGGGGTGCGGCGTGCTGAGCGTTCCACCAGGTGGTGCAGGCACGCGTCGTCGCCGGTGTGCGGTTGCGCGCGGGACAGTTCGGCTACGCGGTCGGCGAGCCGGGCGTCCGGGAGCATCGACAACTCGCGCAGGGGCGTGTTCGGGCGTCCAGTGAGCCGGTCGAGCAGGGTCAGGATGCCGTCGGCGAGGCCCTCGATCGTCGAGCGGTCGAACAGTTCGGTCGCGTACTCCAGGCCCGCCGTGATCGATCCGTCGGGACCGATCTCCTCCGTGACGAAGGTCAGGTCGAACTTCGCCGTACGGTCCCCGGTGTCCAGCTCAGTGACCCGCAGGTCGCCCAGGCGATGCTCGCCCGGGGTCAGATGGGCGGACAGCACCTGGAAGAGGGGGTGGGCACCGGCCTCCCGGGCGGGGGCGAGTTCGGCGACCAGTCGGCCGATGGGCAGGTCACGGTGGTCGTACGCGCCGAGCAGGTCGGAGCGCACGCTGTCCAGGAGAGTCAGGAAGGTGCTGTCCCGCTCGACGGTGCAGCGCAGTACGACAGTGTTGACGAAGTAGCCGATCAGGGAGGCGGCCTCGTCGTGCGTGCGCGCGTCCACCGGGAATCCGACGCAGATGTCCGACTGCCGGGTCCACTTCGCCAGCGTCGCGTGGAAGGCCGCGAGCAGCACCATGTACAGGGTGGCGTCGTGCTGCTTGCGGAATTCCTCCAGGCGCGCGGCGAGCTCCGGCGGCACGCTGAACCTGAGCATGTCGCCCGACTGGGTGGGTACTGCGGGCCGGCTCCTGTCGGTCGGCATGTCCAGCAGGGGTGCCGCTCCGGCGAGCCTTTCTTTCCAGTACCTCAACTGCCGTGCGTAGTCGGGTCCTTCGGCCCACTCGCGCTGCCATACGGCGTAGTCGGCGTACTGCGCGACCGGCGGGGGCAGCGGGGAGGTCCGGCCTTCGGCGTGGGCGCGGTACAGCGTGCTCAGTTCGTCGAACATGATCGCGGTGGAGGGTCCGTCGATGCCGATGTGCGGGACGGTGACGACGAGGACGTGGTCCGTGGGCGCGTTGCGGACCAGGTGCACCCGCAGTGAGGGGTCGGTCGCCAGGTCGAAGCGGTGGTCGGTGTGGGCGTCGCTGACCGCCGTCAGCCGGTCCGCGCGCCGGTCCGGCGGGAGCTGCGTCAGATCGGTGACGTCCATGGGGACCTCGCCGGGCGGATCGACGATCTGGTGGCCGACCCCGTTCTCGGAGACGTAGCGCGTCCGCAGGCTCTCGTGTCTGCGCACGAGTTCCCCGAGCGCGCGGCGCAGGGCGCCCTCGTCGAGATCACCCTGGAGCCGCAGGTCCGTCCGCACGTTGTACGCCATGTCGTGGGCGCCCAGCTGGTCGATGTACCAGAGCCCTTCCTGGCCGAGGCTGAGGGGGACGCGGGCGGGCCGGGGCCTGCTGGTGAGGGTGGTCCGGTCCTGGCTGAGCGCTTGGAGGATCTCGGTTCTGGCGTTCCGCAGGGCGGCAAGGACGGCCGGGGCGAGCGGCTCGGGCGCGCGGTAGCGGAGCGAGCCCTCGTGGACCCACAGGCGGGTGCCGGAGGCGCGCAGCTCGGCGAGCAGGCTCTGCACATCGCTCATGACCAACTCCTGGTGTGTGGCGGCGCTAGCTCAGCGCGAGGAGGTCCAGCAGGTCCTCGTTGTAGAAGTCGTCGAGGCCGCAGGCCCCGGACAAGGTGCCGAAGTACCGGTCGACCAGGTCCTGGTGACCGGAGATCGCCCGCAGCAGGGAAAGGCGTGACTCCGGGACCCTGAGCTCGGCGGTGGTGAGGGTGCTGCGGTAGAAGCCCATGAAGCGCTGCTCCAGCTCACCGGCGTACCTCGCGAGTGCCGCGTCGAGCTGCGCGCCGTCGTCCAGACCGGTGCCGATGCTCTCGACGAGGAGCTGCGCCTGGAGGAAGGCGTCGGTGATGCCGCGGGCGGCGATGGAGTCCTTGTGGTGGGCGGCGTCCCCGACGAGCGCCCAGCCGGGGCCTGCCGCCTGGCGCAGGTAGTTCTGCTGATCGCCGGTGCCGTAGAGCCGTTCGACCCGGCGGGCCGCGGACATCCGCTCGCGCAGGCGGGGAGCGGTCGTCCGCACGGCCTCCAGATGGGCGGGCTCGGCGGCCGCGCGCACGGTGTCGAAGTCCGCTTGCGGGAAGTACGTCATCACCAGCGTGAGCGCGTCGTTGGTCGGGATCACCCCGATCCACCGGCCGGGCCGCTCGTACAGCTCGAAGTCGGCCGGCAGGCCTTCCCAGTAGCTGTAGTAGGTGCAGGTCAGGCGCCGGTCCTCGGTGATCACCGGGGCCTCGGCCCGCCGTGCGACGAGCGAGCGCATGCCGTCGGCGCCGACGACGAGCCGGGCGCGTTCGACCGAACGCTGCCCGCGGGGTGTGGTGTACGCGACTCCGGTGACCCGGTCGCCGTCGAAGAGGAGGTCGTCGACGCGGCACTCCTGCCGCAGCTCCGCGCCCGCCGCGACCGCGCCCTCGGCGAGGAGGGGGTCGAGCACGTGGCGCCGGGGCGCGAAGGCCGCCCGCTGTCCTTCGACGGGCGGTGAGCAGCCGCGAATGCTGATGTCCGCGGCCTCGTACCGTACGCGTTCGAGGGGCGGGCAGCCGGAGTCGCGCACCTGGGCGAGGAGTCCCCAGCGGTCCAGGAGCGCCGTGCCTGGCTGGTGGATGTAGTGGGACGAGAGCGTGTCGCGCGGGAAGCGGACGCGGTCCAGGAGCAGGACGCGGTATCCGGCGCGCGCCAGGAGCATCGCCGTGGGGGACCCCGCGCAGCGCGCGCCCACCACTATGACGTCGTACATCTTGTCTTCTTCCTCCTGGTTGTCGGGCCGTGGACGGTATGGGCCCGTTGATTTGCGTGGGGGTGCTGCGCCTTAATGAGGTCGGCGACGGTGCCGCCCCGCCGCTTCCCGTCGCAGCCGTGCGGCCCAGGCGAAAGGGAGGGGTTCGCGTGCGTGCGATCGTGATCCGGGCACCGCGTGACGTCCGTGTCGAGGAGGTGCCCGACCCGGTCGTGCGCGAGGCGACGGACGCCGTGGTGCGGCTGGTGGGCTCCTGTGTCTGCGGCAGCGACCTGTGGGCGTACCGCGGGGTGGCGGGCACCGTGCCGGGGCAGCGGATGGGGCACGAGTTCGTGGGAGTCGTGGCGGAGACCGGGTCCGAGGTGACCCGGCTGCGGCCCGGGGACTTCGTCATCGCGCCGTTCGCGTGGTCCGACGGCGTCTGCGAGCACTGCCGCGAGGGTCTGCACACCTCGTGCCCGCGGGGCGGGTTCTGGGGTGACGAGGGTTCTGACGGCGGGCAGGGCGAGGCGGTGCGGGTGCCGTTCGCGGACGCGACGCTGGTGCCGCTGCCGCCCGAGCTCGCCGGGGAGCGGAAGCTGCTGCCCGCCCTCCTCGCGCTGTCCGACGTCCTGAGCACCGGTCACCACGCGGCGGTGAGCGCGCAGGTGCGCCCGGGCGCCACGGTCGCGGTGGTCGGTGACGGCGCGGTGGGCCTGTGCGGGGTCCTTGCCGCACGGCGCCTGGGCGCGGAACGGGTCCTGCTCCTCGGCCACCACGAGCGGCGGGCCGCCGTGGCGCGTGCCTTCGGTGCCACCGACGTGGTCGCCGCGCGGGGCGACGCCGCCGTCGCCGCCGTCCGTGATCTGACCGGGGGTCAGGGGGCGCACGCGGTGCTCGAGGCGGTCGGGACCGCCCAGTCGCTCGGCACCGCCCTCGCCATCGCCCGGGACGGCGGCGCGGTCGGCTGCGTGGGGGTGCCGTACGGCGGCAACGCCGGGGTGGACCTGCGCCGGATGTTCGACCGCAACATCGCCCTGCGCGGGGGCATCGCCCCGGTCCGCGCCTACATTCCCGAGCTCCTGCCGGACGTGCTGTCCGGCGCCCTCGACCCGGGGCCCGTCTTCGACCGTACGGTCCCGCTGGACGAGGTGCCGGACGGCTACCGGGCGATGGACGACCGGTCGGCGCTGAAGGTGCGCATCACCTTCTGAGGACGGGGCTGCCGGTGCTGCGCGGTGTCCTCGTTCTGTCAGGCGGCGCGCTTCACGTGCCGGACCAGCCAGGTCAGCAGGGGATCCAGGTCGGCGGCGGCCGACAGGACCCGGTCGACCGCCTCGGGGGTGTGCAGCCACTCCTCGTCGCCGAGGTGGCGGGCGGCGATCAGTGAACGGTGGCGCAGCAGCTGGGTGCGGGCGTGGTCGGTCGGATAGCCGCGCGGGGGGCGTTTCATCACGTCCCCGGAGATCTCGTAGCCCTTCTTGCGTACGTCCTCGACGATGGCGGCCAGTTGGCGGCCGCTGCCCTCGGCGGCCACGGCCTTGCGGAACATGTCCACCTGGCCGGGGTCGGGGTACCACCAGGCGCCCTGGATCCGCAGGCCGTCCAGGTCGAACCGGAGGCCGATCTCGATCTTGCGGCCGAGCCGGATCACCGCGCCCTGGTGCTGCCACCACCACGCGTCGGTGCGGTAGTGCCAGACGGAGAAGTCCTCGTAGCGGGGGTCGGCGTCCGCGACCTCGTGCAACAGGGCGATCATCGGCTGCCGGACCAGGTGCTCGCGGTCCGCGCGACAGCGCTCGCGGGTCGTGTGGTCCGGCTCGCCCTGGAGCTGCACCAGCACGTCCATGGCCCGCTCCGGCCAGCCTGTGAACCGTCCCCGCATCCGCGCAGGATAGCTCACCCATGATCCGCGCGCGGGGACAGCGAGACGGGCAGGGACGCGTAGCCCCAGACGTGGTGGGAGGCGTTGCGGCGGGGCTCACCGGCCAGTGCCACCTGCCCCGTGCGGTGGGCGAGTTCGCCGAGGAACACGGAGAGCAGGAGCCGCGCGAGCGGGGCGCCCAGGCAGAAGTGCACCCCGGTGCCGAACGTGAGGTGGCGGTTGGGCCTGCGGTCGAAGCGGGCGGCGTCGGGATCCTCGAAGGCGGCGGCGTCGCGGTTGACCGACGTCAGCCACACCACGACCGCGTCACCGGCCTTGATCCGGGCACCGGACAGGCTGAGGTCGCGGGTGGCGACGCGCAGCACGTGCGTCGCCGGGGCCGTCAGGCGCAGGATCTCCTCGACGACCGGCGCCGTCTCCAGGCGGCCCGCGCACAGTTCGGCCCACGCCGTCGGGTGCCGCAGCAGGGCCAGGAGCCCTGAGGTCATGGCGTTGCGGCTGGTCTCCGTGGCGGCGACGATCACGTTGTCGCAGGCCAGGATGATCTCCTCGTCCGAGATGTCCTGGCCGCGGGAACGGGCGTGCAGCAGCGCGGAGACAACGTTGGCATCGGGGGCGCCGGGCGGTTCGAACAGCGCCTCGGTGTAGTAGCGCAGGATTTCCAGGTGGGCCTCCTGGACCTCGCCGCTGTCCACGTCGGCGCCGGTGACACAGGCCATGGCGGCTTCCAGCGGGCCGACGGCGTCGTCGCGTACGCCCAGGAGTTCCGCGGTGACGGCCAGGGGGATGCGGGCGGCGATGTCGCGGGCGACGTCGCAGTGTCCGGCCGTCAGCGCCTCGTCGATCAGTGCCCCCGTGACCTGGCGGGCACGGGTTTCGAGGCGGGCCATGGCGCGCGGGGTGAACAGCGGGGTGAGCGCCTTGCGGATCACGTCGTGGCGGGGCGGGTCGGTGAGGGCCAGCATCGTCCCGGCGCCCGGGTAGGGCTCGGTGAGGTTCTCGCGGAGCATGGTGCCGCGGGTGGAGGTGAAGTCCTTCCAGTCCCTGAGCACCCGCTGGGCGTCCTCGTGGCCGGTCACCGACCAGAAGCCGCCCTTCTCCCCCTCGTCCTGCCAGCTGACCGGGCGCGTGGCCCGCATCTCCCGCCAGAGGCCGTGGGGATCGCCGCGGGCGTACAGGTCCGGGTCGGTGAGGGAGGGCGCGGGGCCGGAGAAGGGGCACTCTGGGGGCGCGAGGGGCACGGGTGCACTCCGTTCGGGGTCCGTTCGAGTTCTGGTGGGGCCGGTGCGCTACGGCCGGTCGGCGAGGAGGTCTTCGACGTGGCGGGCGAGTTCCCGCAGCTGGGGGTGTTGGTAGACGGCGCGGGTGGAGATCACCACGCCCAGGCTTCTCTTGAGGCCCGCGATCACTTTGAGGGCCATGAGGGAGTGCCCGCCGAGCACGAAGAAGTCGTCGTCGGCGCGGACCCGGTCCCGGCCGAGGACCTCGGCCCAGGTCCGCGCGATCAGCGGCTCGACCGGTCCTGTCGGTTCGAGGTGTCCGTCCTCGTCCGTCGGGCGCGCCTCCCGGGCGCGGTCGGCCGCGGCCGACAGGGCCGGGTAGTCCAGTTTGCCGTTGGCGGTGAGCGGCATGTCCGGCAGGACGGTGAGGCGGGAGGGCACCAGGTAGGGCGGCAGGGTCGCGGCGAGGTGCCGCAGCAGGCGGGCCGCCGTCTGTTCGGGGGCGTCGGCCGTGGCGGGGCCCGGGCCCAGGGTGCAGTACGCGGCCAGGCCGCGTGCGGGATCCGCGGTGACCGCCGCCGCGGCGACGTCCGGATGGTCGGCCAGGACCGTCTCGATCTCGCCCGGTTCGATGCGGAAGCCGTGCAGTTTCACCTGCCGGTCGGTCCGGCCGAGGTAGTCGAGGGTGCCGTCGGCGTGGCGTCGTACGCGGTCCCCGGTGCGGTACATCCGGGACCCCGGTGGCGCGGCGGCGGCCGGGTCGGGCAGGAACCGCTCCGCGGTGAGGGCGGGGCGGCGCCGATACGCCTGCGCGACACCGGCCCCGGAGAGGAACAGCTCGCCCTCCGTGCCGTCGGGCACCGGCCTCAGCAGTCCGTCGAGCACCTGGGCCCGTACGCCGCGCAGCGGCAGGCCCAGGTGCGGCCGGTCGCCGGTGATCCACGCGGCGGTGGCGTCGACGGTGGTCTCCGTGGGGCCGTAGACGTTGACCGCTTCGACGAGCCCGCGTTCGGCCGCCAGAGCGAGGTCCCGCCACAGGGAGACGGGGATCGGCTCCCCGCCGACGAACAGGCGCAGCGGTGTGCCGACGGGCCCTTCGAGCAGCAGGTCGCGCAGGACCTGCCAGTGCGAGGGGGTGACGTCGAGATCGGTCACGGCGTGCTCGCGCACGTACGCGGCGAAGGCGGCCGGTTCGGAGCGCAGCCGGTCGTCGATCAGGACGAGGGTGTCGCCGCGGCACACCCGTGCCCACTGCTGAACGGACGCGTCGAAGGAGACGCTGGCGTTCCAGCCGACCGTCCGGGGCGCGTCGGCGTAGAGCCCGCCGTGTTCCAGAGCGGCGATCAGGTGCGCCACGCCGCCGCGGGAAACGACGACGCCCTTGGGCCGGCCGGTCGAGCCCGAGGTGTAGATGACGTAGGCGGGGTCGTCGGCGGTGGGGGTCGGCTCCGGGAGTCGGTCGGCGGCGTCCTCGCCTGGGCCCTGGGGCCGTTCGTCCACGGTCACCGGGCGGACGCCCGGGTGGGGCGTCGGGTCCGGCCGGTCGGTGACGACCAGGCGCAGGTCCGCGTCCTGCGTCATGTGCGCGAGGCGCTCGGCGGGGTAGCCCGGATCGAGCGGGACGTACGCGCCGCCCGCCCGCCACACGGCGAGCAGCGCGACGACGAGGTCCACCGAACGCGGCAGGCGCACTCCCACCAGCGTGCCGCGGCGCACCCCGTGCCCGGCGAGCACGGCGGCCAACCGGGCGCTGCGGTCCGCCAGTTCGCCGAAGGTCAGGCAGCGCTGTCCGTCGCGGACCGCGGGCCTGTCGGGCATGCGGTCCGCCGTCCGCAGGAAGCGGAGAACCGGATCCCCATGAGGTGCGGGCGCCGCCGGTGCGCCGTCCGTGTCCGGCATGCCGGTCGCCTCCGTCGCGCGGGGGGTCATGTGCCCAGTCCCGCGAGGGCGGGCACCGTGGGCCTGCAGTCCTCCACCCGGACGGGTTCGCCCATCGCCACCAGGATCCTGCGCTCCCCCCGGAAGGGCTGGCGGCCGTGGGCCGCGAGGACGTTGTCCACCATCATCAGGTCGCCCGGTCGCCAGTTCTCCCAGACGGTGGCGCGGTCGTACGCGGCGTGGATGGTGGCGATGTCCTCTTCGGTGAGGGGCTCCCCGTCGCCGTAGGAGGTGTTGAACGGGAGCCGGTCCGGGCCGAGTTCGCCCGCCAGGACGTCGCGGATGTCCGGGTCGAGGGACCAGGCGTTCCAGAACGCCACGTGGTTGAACCAGACTTCGTCGCCGGTGCGGGGGTGCCGGATGACCGCGGAGCGGCGCTGGGTGGTGCGCAGGCTGCCGTGCTCGTCCCAGCTGTGGGCGATGCGCTCGCGGCGGCAGTACGCGGCCACGGCGTCGGCGGAGTCGGTGCCGAAGGCGGTGCGCCAGTCGAGGGAGAGGTGCTCGTCGTAGGTGCGCGTCAGGGCCCAGCCCTGCCGCCGGAACCGCTCGGTGAGCTCCGGGGGCAGCTGCCGCAGCACGTCCCGGCAGTCCGCGACGGGGGTGGCGCCGCCGTGTTCGGGCGCGGTCAGACAGCAGAACAGCAGGATGCCGGGGAAGGTGAGGGTGTAGCTGTTCTCGTTGTGCAGCCGGATGGGCTGGCTGGGCGGCAGGTCCGTCGAGGAGAAGACGTCGTCGCCGTACGCGGTGCGGGGTGTGGCCTTCTCGCGGTAGGGGGCGTTCTCGGTCAGCAGCCGGTCCCTGAGTGCCGCGAAGTCCTGGGGTGTGGTGATGGGCAGGCCGCGCAGGTAGACCGCTCCGTGTTGGTCGAGGGCCGTGCGCAGGGGTGCCCGTACGGAGTCCAGCCAGGCGCCGGCCTCGGTCACGTCCTGGGTGTGCGGGGCCTGGACGAGGGCGGGTCGTCCGGGCGGCTTGACGCAGTCCACGATTGCCTCTCCTTGTGACGGACGGTCGGCCCGGTCCTGGTGCCGGGCGGTCAGCCCGGCGTCGGCCGGTGCGCGGTCGACGCCGTGAAGTGCGCGGGCAGCGCCTCCCAGACCGCCGGGGTGTAGAAGTGGCCGCCCGGCAGCCGGTCGGCGCGCAGGTTCCCGCTGGTCGCCTCGGCCCACTGCCGGTCGACCTCCGGTTCGATGACGGGGTCGTCGGCGCCGTACAGCACCTGCACGTCCACGCTCGTGCGGGTCTTCGCCGGCCGGTAGGAGTCGCGTACCCGTACGTCGGCCCGCATCAGGTCGACCGCCATGCCGCGCAGGTCGGCGTCCTGGAGCACGTAGTCGGGCAGCGATCCGCTGGTGCGCATCCACAGCAGCAGGTCCTCGTCGCTGTCCTCGGCGCGCGGGAAGCGGTCCCGTTCGGTGACCCCGCGGTACGGGGCGTTGCAGGAGGACACGATCAGGGTCTGGGGCAGCGGGGCGCCCTGCCGTTCGAGGCGGGTGGCCACGTCGTAGGCCATCCAGCCGCCCATGCTGTGGCCGAACAGGACGTAGGGCAGTTCGCCCGCGGCGCTGCGCACGGCCTCGGTGGTGTCCTCGGCCAGTTCCTCCCAGCCGGGGGCGAAGTCCTCGGCGAACCGGGCCTCGCGGCCGGGGTAGCACACGAGGGCGAGGTCCGTCTCCTCGTCGAGCAGGGGCCCCCAGCCGCGGTAGGCGCCGGTGCCGCCGCCGCAGAAGCCGAGGCACACCAGGGTCCGCCGGGCCGCGGGCCGCCGCAGGGGACGGATCACGGCCCGTCGTGGGTCAAGGCGCGTGGTCATCGCGGTGTCCCCCCGCGCCGGGGTGGTGCCGCGGCCCGGTGTTCCGGGCGTGCGGGCGGGGTCCTGAGGTCGCTCACTTCCGCTCCTTCCTCGTTCCCGGTGCGCGTCCCGGCGCGGCACGGCCGTCGGGCCGTGCGCGCGGGGCGTGCCGGTGGTCAGATCTCGGTGAAGTCCAGGCCCGCCTCGGCGATCGTGGTGAGTGCGGCGGCCAGTCGGGGCGCGTGGCGCTCGTCGAGCAGGGTGAAGTGGTTGCCGGGCACGGTGCGGGTCACCACGTCGGGGAGCACCTCGCCCCAGCCGTGGTCGGGCCCCGGACGCAGCGGGGCGTAGGGGTCGGGCTCGGCGCCGGTCTCCGTGGCGCGCAGCAGGTGCACCGGGCCGTCGTAGGGGTGCGGCGTGTAGTCCAGGTACGCGCTGCGGTTGCGCTCGATCGCCCGCCGCAGCCGGGCCAGTTCGTCGGGGGCCTCGTCGCCGATGGCGGTGTCCAGGCCCTCCACGGCGATGATGTCCAGGCCCAGGAGCGCGGCGCGCGCCGCGGCCCGTTCGGCGGGCTCCGCGCGCCGCCCGTTCGGTGGCACCCAGGTGTCCAGCAGGACGGTGCCGGTGACGTCATCGCCGCGCTTGTGCCACTCGCGGGCCATCTCCAGGGCGATGCACCCGCCCATGGACCAGCCCGCGAGCAGTACGGGGCTGAGGCCGCGGACGCCGTCGACCGCCTCGACGTAGCGGGCCGCGAGGCTCTCGACCGTGTGCTCGGCCTCGCCGTCCGGGGACTGCAGGCCGAAGACGGAGAAGTCGTCACCCAGTGCCCTGGCCACGGCGTGGAACGGCAGCGCCGAGCCGGACGTGGCGTGCACGAAGACGACCAGGGGTCTGCCGGGACGCGGCACCAAGGGCACCAGGCTGGTCTCCGGGGCGCTGTGGGTGAAGTCGAGGCGCTCGGCGAGCCGCCGTACCGTCGGTGCCTCGAACACGTCGGCCACCTTGAGGCGTACGCCGAGGCGGCGGGCGCACACCGCGATCAGCTTGAAGATCTTCAGGGAGTGACCGCCCAGGTCGAAGAAGCTGTCGGTCACCCCCACCTCGGCGAGGCCGAGTGCCTCGGCGTAGCTGCGGGCGAGCTGGCGCTCCACCTCGTTGGCGGGCGCCACCCTGGGGGTGGTGCGCGGGAGCGTCTCGCCGAGCCAGGCCCGTTGCAGCGCTCGGCGGTCGGTCTTGCCGTTGACGTTGACGGGGACGGACTCGATGGCCTGGATGCCGGCGGGGACCATGGTCTGCGGCAGGGCGCCGCGCGCGTGGTCGAGCAGGGCGGCGGCGTCGAACCGGGCGTCCGGCGCGGTGCGGACGAAGGCGGCGAGGGCCCGGTCGACGCCCTCGCCCACGGTCACCACGACGCACTCGGCGACGTCGGGGTGCTGGCGAAGCACCGACTCCACCTCGGCGAGTTCGATGCGGTTGCCGCGGATCTTGACCTGGGTGTCCAGGCGTTCCAGGAAGGTCACCGTGCCGTCCGGCCGGTAGCAGCACAGGTCGCCGGTGCGGTACATGCGGCTGCCCGGCGGGCCGTACGGGTCGGGCAGGAAGCGCTCGGCGGTCAGCTCCGGGCGGTGGTGGTAGCCGTGGCTGATGCCGATCCCGGAGCTGAGGTACGCCTCGCCGGGCACGTTGACGGGAGCCACGTTCAGTTCCTCGTCCAGGACGTACATCCGGTAGTGCCGGTGGGGGCGGCCGAGCGGCACGACCGGGTCACCGGGGGTGTCGGCGAGCCGGGTGCTGACCATGCAGGCGGTCTCCGTCGGGCCGTAGCCGTTGATCAGCTCGGTGCCCAGGGCGGCGAACTTCGCGTAGAACGCGTCGCGCAGGCCCGGTGTCACCACTTCGCCGCCGGTGTGGAGATAGCGCACGGCGCGCCAGCGCGCGGGGTCGTCGATGTGGTCGACGACCGCCTGCAGCAGGGTGGGGGTCAGGTACACGGTGGTCACGGCGTGCCGTTCGACCACCTCCACCAGTTGCTCGGGGTCCTTCTCCGCGCCCGGCGGGCACACCACGATGCGGGCGCCCACGTACAGCGGCCACAGGATCTCCCACAGCGAGGTGTCGAATCCGTAGGACGTCTTGAACAGCATGACGTCGTCGGGCCGGTAGGCGAGGTGGCGCTGCATCTCCAGGATGTCGGCGACGGCCGTGGCGACCGGGCAGATGACCGCCTTCGGTTGGCCGGTGGATCCCGAGGTGTACAGCAGGTGGGAGACGTTGTGGCAGTCGCCCTGGGCCGGGAGGTCGCCGTCGGCCTTTCCCTCCGCGGCCGTGTCGAGAGCGGCGAAGGTGTGCACGGCCCAGGATCCGGCGGGCATCCGGCCGGTGCCGTTCGCCTCGGCGACCACGAGCTGCGGGGCGGTGTCCTGGAGCATGAATGCCAGGCGCGCGTCGGGCAGTTGGGGGTCGAGCGGCACATAGGCCGCGCCGCTCTTGGCGACCGCGTACACCATCGCCAGGGTGCGGACGCTGCGGTCCATGAACAGCGCGACGCGGGTCCCGGGTCCGGCGCCCAGGCCGCGCAGTGCCCGGGCCAGGCGGTTGGCCCAGGCGTTGAACTCCCGGTAGGTGAGGGTCCGCTCCCCCACCTCGACGGCGACCGCGTCGGGGGTCCGGGCGGCCTGCTGCTCGAAGGGCTCGGCCAGGGTGGCGTACGGGACGTCGAGCGGCTGGTGGGGGTTGAGGTCGTACAGGATCCGCCGCCGCTCCGCGTCGGTGACCAGCGGATGGGTGCCGACGGCCGCGTCGGGGTCCGCCGCGAGTTCGGTGCTCAGGTGCAGCCAGATGTCGCGGAAGCGATCGAGGGTCGCGGCGTCGAAGAGGGCCGCCGAGCACTCCATGACGCCGCTGACGCCCCGGGGCGTCTCCGACAGCGTCGCCGACAGCTCCCACTTGGCCGTGCCGTACTCCAGGAGCTTGAGCGGGTTCATCTGGGCGCCGCGCAGCTGGAGCCGCTCGTCGCTCTGGAAGCCGAAGAAGGTCTGGAAGACGGGGTGGGTGGTGAGTCGGCGCGGGGCGCCCAGCGCGTCCACGATCCGCTCGAAGGGCACCGTCTGGTGGTCCTGGGCCTCGGCGGTGGTGGTGTGCACGGCGCGGATCACGTCGTGGAACGACGCGGCGGCGACCACGTCGGTGCGCAGCGCCACCGACTTCACGAAGCATCCGGCGACGCGCTCGGCGTCGGGGTGGTCCCGGCCGCTGAGGGCGGTGCCGACGACGGTGTCGCGCTGTGCGGTCAGCCGCATCAGGAACACCTTGTAGGCGGCGAGCAGCACGACGAACAGGGTGGTGCCGTTGCGCGTGGCCAGGTCCTTCAGGGCGCTGACCAGAGCGGGCGGCAGGTCGACGGCGACGGAGTGGCCGCTGCGGCTCGGCTCGTCGCCGCGCGGCCGGTCGGCGGGCAGGTCGAGGACGGCCAGGTCGCCGCCGAGCTTGTCCTTCCAGTAGGCGAGTTCGACGACGGCACGGTCCTTGTCGGCGGTGTCGTCGAGCCAGGCCGCGTAGTCGAGGAAGCCGACGTCCGGCGGCGGCCCGAGCGGTGCGCCCGCCAGCAGGGCGCTCAGCTCCTCCATGTACGTCGACATGGAGGCGTAGTCGTTGACGATGTGGTGGATGACGAACACCAGCAGCACGGCGTCGCCGGGCAGGGCGACGGCCGAGACGCGGAACAGGGGCGGCCGGTCGACGCGCAGCGGCACCTGTGCGCGGGCGTTGGCGATCTCCTCGGCGCGGCGCTCGGCCTCATCGGCGGGCAGCGCGCGCAGGTCGTGCCAGTCCACGTCGGGGTCGAACGGCGGCCGGTCGTACTGGCGGGCCTCGCCGTCCTCGACGTTGATCCGCAGTCGCAGCGCGTCGTGCCGCTCGACCAGGGTGCGCAGGGCGCGGCGCAGGTCGGCCTCGGTGCAGGCCCAGGGGATGCGCAGGTTGTCGAAGCAGTTGTACTCGGTGCTGTCGGGGAAGAGCTGGGTGAAGAACCAGATGCCGGCCTGGGCGGGGGTGAGCGGCACGCCCGTGCCGGGGCGGTGTGCGGGGATGGCCAGGTGTCGGGTGGTGGAGACGCTCTGGCTGAGCAGTCGCCGGATCAGTTCGTGCCGGGCGTCGGTCGTCTTGTCCATCTCAGCCTCCCGAGCCGCGTGCGTTGAGTGCCTCGATGCGCTCGGCGGCCTCCTGCTCGGACATCGAGCCGACGAGCTCGCCCAGGGTCTTCTCGATCAGGGCGGCGAGGCCGCGTACCGTCGGGTCCTCGAAGAACGCGGCGACGGGGATGCGGATGCCGAACAGGGCGGAGATCCTGACCATCACCTGGGCGACCTTGAGGGAGTTGCCGCCCAGGGAGAAGAAGTTGTCCGTCGGTCCGACGTCGGGCAGCGCCAGGACGCGGCTCCACAGTCGGCACAGTTCGGCCTCCAGGTGCGACTGCGGCCGCTCGCCCGTGCTGCGGGCCGCCCGGTCCTCGGCGGTCGGTGCGGGCAGCGCGGTGCGGTCCAGTTTCCCGGAGGCGGTGCAGGGCAGGGCGGGCAGGCGGACGTAGACCTGGGGCAGCATGTGACTGGTGAGGCGTTCGGCTCCCCACCGGGCCAGTTCGTCGACGTCCACGTCCGGGCCGACGACGTAGCCGACGAGGGAGGCGTCGCCCTGCTCGTCGGGGCGTACCAGGACCGCGCAGTCCCGCACGCCGGGTCCTTCGGCCAGGACCGCCTCGACCTCGGCGGGCTCCACCCGGGCGCCGCGGATCTTGGTCTGGGTGTCGGCGCGGCCCAGGAAGAGGATCTGTCCGTCGGGGCCGTGTGCGCCGAGGTCTCCGGTCCGGTAGAGGCGTTCGCCGGGTTCGAGGGCGTAGGGGTGCGGGACGAAGCGTTCGGCGGTCAGCGCGGGCTGATGGTGGTAGCCGCGGGCCAGACCGCCCACCCCAGCGACGCAGATCTCCCCGGGGACGCCGTCCGGCACCGGCTGGAGCGCCTCATCGAGCACGTACGGCCGGAACACCCCGACCTGGCGGCCCACCGGTACGTGGGCGGCGTGCGGCGGCACCCCGGTGTCCAGGTGCGGCCGGCGGCCCTCCCAGAGGGCGAGCTCGCACGTCTCGCTCTGGCCGTACGCCGAGTGGATCTCGGCGTCGCCGAACCGCTGGCGCACCCCGTCGAGGAGCCGGGTCGGCAGGGCCTCGCCCGAGGTCTGCACCCAACGGACGCCGGGGAACTTCGCCTCCCCGGCCTCGTCGAGGAACACCTTGAGCATGGACGGCACGAAGTGCACGAACGTCACGTCGCCGCGGCTGAGCAGCTCGACGAGGTGCGCGACGTCCGCCTCGCCCTGCGGCTCCGCGAGGCGCACCGCGCCACCGGCCGACAGCGGCGCGAGGATCTCGATGACCGCGACGTCGAAGATGAGCGGCGTCTTGTGCAGGGTGACCGTACCGGGCCCCAGGCCGTAGCGCTGGGCGGTCCAGTCGACGCGGATCGCGGCGCACGTGTGGTCGGTGACCACGCCTTTGGGGACGCCGGTGGAGCCGGAGGTGAAGTAGATGAACGCGGCGTTGTGCGGGTGTACAGGGGTGCGGGCCGCGGCGCGTTCGGCGGTGGCGGTGGCGGTGGCGGTGGCGGTGGCATCGTACGGCTGCTCGGTCACGCACGGGATGTCGGCGCCGTCGACGGTGCGCGTGCCCGGTGCGGAGACCAGCAGGTGCGCGCGGGCGGAGGCCAGCACGGTCCGGATGCGTTCGGGCGGCATCCGGTCATCGAGGGGGACGAAGGGCGCGCCGCACTTGAGGACGGCGAGCATGGCCACCACCAGCTCCGCCGAGCGGCGCAGATGGAGGGCGACCGGCCGCTCGGGTCCCGCGCCGAGGGCCGTGAGCCGGTCGGCGAACCGCTGGGCGCGGGCGTCGAGTTCGCCGTAGGTGACGGTGTCGTCGGCGCTGAACAGCGCGACGCGGTCGGGGTGGCGGGCCGCCTGCTCCTCGAAGGGGCGGTGCAGCGGATGCGGTGCGGGAGGGGCGGCCGCCGCGGCGTTCGTCGCAGCGATCCTGGCCGCGGCCTGCTCGGCGCTCAGCAGGCGCAACGAGCCGACGCGGGTGGCGGGCGCGGCCACGGCGTGGCGCAGCAGGGCGTCCACGGCGGCCGGGGTCCACTGCCCCTCGGGCGCGGTGATCTCCGCGGTCGTGGCCTCATCCGCTTCGGACGCGCTGTGCAGTACGACTCGTACGACGTCCTGTCCGTCCGGCATGGACGGGGCAGAAGGGACGGCTGAGGTGACCGAGACCGGTGCCGGTGCCGGCGCCAGTGCCGGTGCCGAGGAGTGGATCTGTGCGACGAGGTCGGTGAAGCGCGCCGCGTCCGTCACCCGCACCACCGACGGCGTGCCGCCGGTGCTCAGTCGGCGCTCCTCGACGCGGTCGTAGCGGAAGAGCGTCGCGGCGACCGCGGCGGTGACCAGCGTGTCCGCCGTACAGCCGTTTGTCCGCGCGAGGGCCGCGACCCGGTCCATGAGGTCCGGCGGCAGGGTCAGCCGCACGACCGGTCGGTGGGTTGTCACTGGTTGTCCTCCCCCTCCGTGTGGCGGCCCGCGCTCGCCGGTCCCGCGAAGCCGCAGGTGAGTTGCGCGGTGCGGGCGGTGATGCTCGGGAAGCGGTGCTCGCACTCGCCGATGAACGGGGTGCGGTACGTGGACGGCAGCCCTTCGAAGGTCTGCTCGCCGTACGGGTACAGGCCGTTCAGGGACACATCGATCAGCGCGGCGCGCAGTCGGCGAAGGAGCTGGTCGAGTATCTGCCGCTCGGGAACGGTTCGGCGGACCGTCAGGAAGAAGTGGTCGTAGAAGACCGAGCGGACGGCCCGGTCCTGCAGGCGCATCTCCCCGACGGACTGCTGGAGCAGGGACTCGCTGCCGGGCACCAGGCGGGCGGCGACGGCGCCGTGCACGACCTGGTTGACCCGCAGTGCCTCCTCCAGCTTCCGGCTCCCGGGGCCGTCCGCGGCGCTCGGGACCCGGCCGTGGAAGAGCCGGCGCACCGGTCGGTAGTCCGGCGCCCAGCTGCCGCTGAATCCGTGGTGGTGACGGTGCATCGCCGGGCGGATGACCCGGTCGTAGCTGTCCCGCGTGCAGGAACTGGTGTACAGCAGCATCGCGTTGTAGCCCTCGACCAGTCCGGCGAGCAGCTCGGCACCGGCGCGGGGCGGGTCCGGTACCGGCCTCGGGTCCAGTGCCGACCGCGGGTCCGATGCCGGCCTCTGGCCCGGTCCCGGTGCGCGGGCCAGCACCCGCGCCATCAGGTGCCACAGCAGGAACGAGATCTGGTGCCCGGTGATCCACCGGAACCAGAACACGTCGTCGAGGGTGTCGCGGTCGGCGAGGTGGATCTCCTCCTGCGACAGCCACGCCGTGGCGAGCCCGAGCCTGCGCGCGGCGTGCTCCAGGGCGGCGTCGGCGGCGGCGTCCGGCCCGTCCCCGTCGAGGTCGTCCGGCTCGGGCAGGTGGAGCGGCTCCAGACCGTAGGGGTAGGCGCCGAAGTCCCACTCCGCCACCCGTGTCGCGGTCGTCGCCTCGGCGGTCCTCCCGCTCACCGGCGTGCACCGGGTATGTAGGTGAACTCGAATTCGAGGCCGTTGACGTCGAGGAAGTAGAAGCTCTCCACGCCGTCGGCGTCCACCACGACGTCGGTCGCGGTCTCCTGGCCGACGAAGGTGTAGGAGCCCGAGCGGAACAGCGCCAGCCAGTGCTCGCGCCAGGCGACCAGTTCCTCGGACGAGGCCGCCTGCAGACACACGTGCTGGTACTGCGGCGCCACGGGATCGGGCGGTTGCGCGGGAGTGCCTTCCCGGCCGAAGAGGTGGAAGCGCACCGAGCCGCACTCCAGCTCCACGAGGGTGGTGATGCCGGGCAGCCGGCTGAGGGTGAGCGACGAGAACGTGGACAGCGTCCAGTTCGGCGTGCAGCCGAAGAAGTCCCGGTACCAGTTGAGGGAGTTGTCCAGATCGGCTGTCTGTACGCCGATGTGGTGGACGGACGGCGCCGCCACCGGCGGCGCTCCCGGGGCCCGGCGCGTGTCCGGTGTCGGCACGCTCATGAGGCCCGCTCCCCCGCCGCGGCCTCCATGCTCCGCCGCAGACTGGCCGGCCGCATGTCCGTCCAGACCTCGGCGATGTGCGTGAGGCAGGCGTCCTTGGGCCGCGGCGGGCCGATCACTTCCCAACCGGCCGGCACGTCTCTGCCCGCCGGCCAGATGGAGTACTGCTCCTCGGCGTTGCGTACGACGAGGAAGTCGGGCTCGCTAGCGGCCTCAGACGTGGTGTCCACTGCCGTCACCTCCCACAAGGCTCTCTACGATGCCGCCGCCCGGGTTCGGGGCGGTGCGGCCGTTGTCCAGGGGCATGCCGAGCAACTGGCCGATCAGGTCGCGGTGGTCGGTCCCGGCGGTGTCGGCGAGCGCGTGGGCGGCACGCAGCCGTTCGCGCTCCTCCTGGTCCTGCGACAGCTTGAACCGGCCCACGATGTCGGTGATCTCGACCTCGAAGCCGACGACGAAGTCGATCAGCTTGTCGATGCGTTCGTTGTCGGGCTCCAGGGTCGGCGGGCCCGGGTTCCTCTCCGAGCGCGCGGCCAGTTCGCACATCCCGGCCACGATCCGCTCGCGGTCGCGGACGATCCGGGCCCGGCCGCGGACCTGGACCGTGATGGAGTTCCAGGTCGGCAGTTGGTCCGTCTCGTAGACGGTGGGCGAGATGTAGCTGTTGGGTCCGTTGAACAGGAGGGTCACCGGGCGGTCGTCGAGGAGGCGGGCCTGTGGGTTCTCCCGGTCCAGGTGGCCGAAGAGGACTCCTCGGCCGCCTCGCGAACGGTCCAGGGTGAGCGGGAGCTGGGTGACGACCGGGTCGTCGGTGCCGCGCGCCGAGATCACGGTGGCGAACTTGAAGCGTTCCACGACCGCGTACATGCGCTCGGCGTCGCGCTCCACATGGCGGTCCGGCGGGTAGGGCGCCGCCCGGTCGACGGAGGCGGGGCCGAGCCGCGCCGCGATGTCGTCGACGATCTGCCGGGACCGGAAGGGCAGCAGGGACAGCAGCGTGTCTCCCAGGCCGAAGGAGCTCTCGCCCAGGCCTTGGACGTACAGGCCCGCGGTCAGCGGCGGAGTCAGGGCGACGCGATGGGCGGCGGTCAGTACGGGTTCGCCCTCCGGGTCGTGCCGGACGTACGGCAGCACGTCGGCGAACGTCCTCCGGTCCAGGCGGCGTTCGTAGCCGGTGGCCAGGACCACCAGGTCGCAGGGCAGGGTCGTGGTCGTCCCGTCGAGGCGGTCCTGGACCGTGGCCAGCGTCCCGCCCTCGCCAGGACCCGCGGCGACGAGGCGGGAGTAGGGGTGGATGAACAGCCGTCGGCGCCCCTTGACCTCGTCGAGGTAGGTGAGGCGGTACAGGTCGTCGAGCAGGCGCTCCTCCACGGCTCCGTAGTTGGAGTTGCGCACGTCGGCGAGTTGTCTGGCCCGGCGGTCCGCGGGCTGTTCCAGGAAGCGGCGCGAACTGTCGGAGAAGTACTGCTCGTTGACGAAGGAGCTGTTGTCCGTGGGGCGCGGCGCGATGCCGGAGGCGATCAGGTGGACCTCGATGGCGGGGTACTCCCTCAGGGCCTGCATCGCGATCTCGCCGGCGCTCTGGCCGTCGCCGACGAGGACGATCCGGTGCGCCCGCTCCGTGTCCGGCAGCCGTTCGGCGAACCGGGGCAGGAACTCGCTGGAGTGGATCACGTGGTCGAGGTCGGCGCCCTCGGGGATCCGGGGCCTTCCGCCGGGCGCCACGACCACGTTGCGCGCCCGCACGGTGCGGGTCCGGCCGCTGGACCGCTCGCGGTAGCGCACGTCGAACGACGAGGTGCCGTGCGGGGTGACGCCGACGACGTCGGCGCCGTAGCGGACCTGCTCGGAGAAGTCGTCCGCCGCCCACGCCAGGTAGTCGCTGTACTCGGCCCGCGAGGGATGGAACTCGTGCAGGTTCACGAACCGTTCGAGTCGCCCGCGGTGCTTGAGGTAGTTCAGGAAGGAGTAGGGGCTGGCGAGGTTGCGCAGGCTGACCAGGTCCTTGAGGAAGGAGATCTGCATCCGGGAGCCCTCCAGGAGCATGCCCGGATGCCAGCGGAAGCACGGGCCGCGCTCCAGGAAGAGGCAGCCGCGCAACGGATCGATCTCCCGTGCGGCGATGGCGAGCGCCAGGTTCGACGGGCCGAATCCGATGCCGACGACGTCGTACGTTTCGGTCGGCGATGGCCCCGAGGCCAGAGGGGACTCCAAAGCATCGTTGAGCAATCCGGGCACCCCGTCCTCTGATTCCCTTTGCCGGTGCACAGCCGCTTCAACCCGTGGGCGGCCCGCCCAGGGGAATCGAGACGTGCCATCCGCGCGATCGGCTCATGCGCAAGAAAGATGAGGGGCGGCAAAGGTTCGAATGTTATTGATGCGCCATTTCGAGAAAACGGCCAGCTCGCGGTAGGTGCAGACGGGGAAGCCGTCCGACGTATCCGACATCGGACAATTCGGCGCCCGTTCTCAGCCATGCAATCAACATTCAACGAAGCCCAACACTACGGTGATCGAAAATTCCAGTCAACAGTGGAATCAAGACATAACTTCTCCCCTCCCCGACTCGTCACCGCGCGCACATATGGGACTCAATTCGACGACATGTGCGCTGATGACAGCCGTGCACGGAGATCGATTCACCACCCCGTCAACACGTGGAGAACCAGCCCACGCGAACGTCGCGCGAATCAGTTCACGGATCAACGGGCAGCCACCACAGGGGTGTTGACTGCCGAATAGCACCGGGCTACCGTCGCCATGACTCCCGGTCCCGCACCCCGCGTCCGCAGCTCCGGGACCCATGCCCGCCGTGTGGCCCGCACAGAAAGAGCCGCCAGGCCACACGAAGACGAGGCTTAACTCTACATTCATCGGCAATTCACGCTGCCGCTTCTGCCGTCAAAAACCTGTTTCAGGAAGGACTGGCGAGTTTGCATTCTCATCGCGTCAGCACGGTGGAGATAGACGAGGAACGACTGGCCAAGGAGCTGGAGCAGGCGAAGGAGTTCAACTTCGCCGAGCCCTATGACGAGTTCCTGTGCAGCCGCCCGGCACGCCAGCAAGGGCAGATCATGCTCTGGGCGCCCGGCGGCGACAACGGGGACGGCATCATCAAGCACTACGACGACGGTTCCGCGTCGGGTGTCACCGCGTACGGGCGGCAGTTGCCGTACCTCATACAGATCATGGAAGAGTCGCTGTCCGTCCGGCATCTGCGGTTCGCCCGACTGGCCGCACTGACCTCGAACGTCCTGGTCCCGCACCGCGACTACGTCGAGTTCGACACCGCCGCCGCCACCGACAAGCGCCCCGCGCACCGGCTGCACATCCCGCTGATCACGTTTCCCGACTGCTACTTCAGCGACGACAACGTGGTCTTCCAGATGGCGGCGGGGGAGGTGTGGTTCCTCGACGTCACCAAGGTGCACAGCGCAGCCAACCTCTCGGACGAGCTGCGCCTGCACCTGATCGTCGACTTCGTCGACACCGAGGACCACGACGCGCTGCTCACCATCCCCACCGAGACCGAGCGGGTGATCCCCGACTCCCGCGTCGTACACCGCCCGCCGCTGCCGGACGCCGCACGCCGGGCCCTGTACGCCCTGGCCGACGTGGTCGACCCGCAGAACATCCGGGAGGTGTTCGGCCTCGTCGCCAAGGCCGGTTTCCAGTACGACGGCGGCGAGAACTTCTTCTGGCGGACGATCGCCGCGATCCGCGACCGGGTCGCCGACCCCGCACTGGCCGCGCGCCTCGCGGACATGGACGACTACTTCCTGTGCGAACGCGCCACGTGACCGGCGCACCGGACCCCGGGCGGGCCGTGCCGCCCGGCGGCACGGCAGCGGCCCGTTCGCTGCGGCACGGCGTGGTCATCCTGCCGGAGCACAGCTGGCCCCTGGCCCGTGACCGGTGGCGCCGGGCCGAGGAGCTGGGCTTCGACCACGCCTGGACCTTCGACCACCTGATGTGGCGCCAACTGCGGGAGTCGACGTGGTACTCGGGCCTGACCACGCTGACCGCAGCGGCCGCCGTCACGACCACGCTGCGGCTCGGCACGCTGGTGGCCAGCCCCAATCTGCGGCACCCGGTCTCCTTCGCCAAGGAGCTCATGACCCTGGACGACATCTCCGAGGGCCGCCTCATCTGCGGGGTCGGGGCCGGTGCCCAGGGCTTCGACGCCGAGGTCTTCGGTGCCGCTCCGCTGTCCCCCGCCGAACGGGCGGCGCGCTTCGAGGAGTTCGTGGAGCTCACGGACCTGCTCCTGCGCCGGCCGGAGACCAGCTACAGCGGCCGGTACTACCAGGCGCGGGAGGCCCATATGCATCCGGGCTGTGTCCAGCGCCCGCGGGTGCCGTTCGCCCTCGCGGCCGGTGGCCCCCGCGGGATGCGCCTCGCGGCCCGGCACGCCCAGTCCTGGATCACCGTCGGGGTCCCGGGGCGCTTCCAGGAAGGCCGCTTCGACCGGATGGCCGGGCTGCTCAGGGACCAGCTGGCCCGGCTCGACGAGGCCTGCGCCGCCGAGGGCAGGGAGCCGACCACCCTCGCGCGGATCGTCGTCGCCGGTGAACAACTCGGCGGCGTCCTGGAGTCGGCGCAGTCCTTCGTGGAAGCCAGGGAGATGTTCTCGGAGATGGGCTTCACCGACCTGGTGGTCTTCTGGCCCCGCGCGGACTTCCCCTTCGCGGGGCGCCCCGAGGTCCTCGACGCCATCGCGCCGCTGCTGCACGAGGGCGCCGACACCGCGACGCGCCGCGCCGACACCACAGTGCGTCCGGCATGAGCGGCACAGCGCCGGGCGACGGCGCCCACGCCCTGACCGGCTCGCTGCGCGCGGCCGGGGTCTCCGTGTGCTTCACCAACCCCGGCACCTCGGAGATCCACCTGGTGGCGGCGCTCCAGGACACTCCGGGCACACGCACCGTGATGTGCCTGTTCGAAGGGGTGGCGACGGGCGCGGCCGACGGCTACGGCCGCATGGCGCCCGTACCGGCCATGACGCTGCTCCACCAAGGCGCCGGACTCGCCAACGGCCTCGCCAATCTGCACAACGCCCAGCGGGCGGGCACACCCGTGGTGAACGTCGTGGGCGACGGAGCGATCACCCACCGCGGCCTCGGCGCACCGCTCGAGTCCGACGTCGTGGCCCTCGCCCGTCCCATGTCGCAGTGGGTCCGCAGCAGTACGCACGCCGCGGACCTGGGAGCCGACGCGCTCGCCGCGCTGCGGGCGGCGACCGGCCCGCCGTCCGGGGTGGCCACCCTGGTCGTCCCCTCGGACGTGGCCTGGGCCCCGTGCCGCCCGGAGCGACCGGCCGAAGGCGCCTCGCCGCCGGGCGGCACACGGGCGGACACCATTGCCGACAGCGGTCGGCAGCCACACACGACGACGTCCGTGGCCACCCCCGCCGACAGCGCCCGCGCGCTGCGGTCCGGCCCCGGCACCCTGCTGCTGCTCGGCGGACGGGTGCTCACCGCCCGCGGCCTTGCCGCCGCCGACCGGATCGCTCAGGCCACCGGCGCCGCGATACTCGCCGAGCCGTTCCCCGGGCGGCTCGAACGCGGCGTGGGCGTGCCGTTCGTCGAGCGGCTCAGCGCGGCTCCCGATGCCGCGCGGACCCGTCTCGCCGATGCCACCCAGCTGATCCTGGCCGGTGCGGCCCGGCCCGTCACCGCCTTCGCGACCCCCGGAGTGCCCGGGGACCTGGTCCCGCCCGGCTGCGCGGTGACTCATCTCGCCGACCAGGGCCAGGACGTCGTCGACGTACTGGAGGAGGTCGCCGACCAGGTCGCCCCGGGCACCCGGCCGCGGCTTCACGAGGCGCTGCCCGCACCGCGCCTCTCACCCGGCGCCGAGCTGACCGCGGACACGGTGGCGCGGGTCGTGGGCACCGCGCTGCCCGAGGGAGCCATCCTCGTCGACGAGACCAACACGTCCGGCGCGGCCCTGCCGGCCGCGACCGCCTCGTCCGCCCGGCACGACCTGCTCACCCTGTCCGGCTTCGCCATCGGCCAGGGTCTGCCGCTCGCCGCGGGCGCCCAACTCGCCTGCCCCGAACGGCCGGTGATCTGCCTGGAGGCCGACGGCAGCGCGATGTACACCCTCAGCGCGCTGTGGACCCAGGCGCGCGAGCATCTCGACGTGACCGTCCTCGTGCTCAACAACCGCAGCTACGCGATCCTGCGCCGGGAGGCCCGCCGCATGCTGGGCCCCTCCGCCGCGCCGCTGGCGGAGCTCTTCGACCTGGACCGGCCCGACCTCGACTTCGTCCGGCTCAGCGAGGGCATGGGCGTACCGGCCTGCCGTGTCCGGACCGTCGGCGAACTGGCCGACCGGCTGAAGTGGGCGCTGTCCGAGCCCGGACCGCACCTCATCGACGTGCCGGTGCCCGCGGCCCACTGACCGAGCGGCGCGATCGTACGAAGGACCAGGACCTGGTGAGGAGCGAGCACCCCGTGACCACCGAGCAGCACGACGCATCCCGAGAGCCACGTGTACCGGAGGAGGCCCTGGCCGCCCTGTTCGCCGAGTGCCTCCAGGTCCCCTCGGTCGGCCCCGACGACGACTTCTTCGTGCTCGGCGGCTACTCGCTGACCGCGACGACCCTGTCGGCGCGCGTCCGCAGCGCCCTGGGCGTCGAGGTGACCACCGCGGACATCTTCCGCAACCCGACCGTACGGAGCCTGCGCGACGCCCTCGGCAGCGGGCGGGAGAGGGCGCGGCTCATCCGGCCCGCCGACCGCGGCGCGCCGATCCCCGCGTCCTTCGCTCAGGAACGCCTATGGATCCTCGACCAGTTCACCGGCCCCAGCAGCCTCTACAACGTCGCGATGGTCCTGCGTCTGGACGGCCCGCTCGACCAGGCCGCCCTGCGCAGGGCACTCGGTGATGTGCTGGAGCGTCACGAGGCCTTGCGCACCCGGGTCGTCCTCGGCGAGGACGGGCCCGTCCAGGAGGCCCTTCCGGCACCGCGGGAGGCGCCGCTGCACCACACCCGCGTGACGGCGGGCACGGCGGTGGCGGCCGTGCGGGAGGCGGCCGACCGCTCCTTCTGTCTGGCCACCGAGATCCCCTTCCGCGCGGAGCTGTTCGCGTACGACACCCGCGCGGGTGACAGCGGCACGGATGACAGCGGCTCGTACGATGACCGCGCGGATGACGGCGGCGCGTACGTCCTGCTCCTGCTGATCCACCACATCGCTGTCGACGGCTGGTCCAACAACCGTCTGACCAGGGACATCGGCCTCGCCTACAGCGCCCGCCTCGCCGGGCGGGACGTGCCCTGGCAGCCGCTGCCCGTCCAGTACGCCGACTACGCGGTGTGGCAACGCGCCCAGTACGCCCCGGACCGCCTCTCCCCCACGGCTCTGCGGCAGACGGAGTTCTGGCGCTCCGCCCTGGCGGGTGCCCCCGAGCCGCTGGTGATGACCACCGACCGGCCCCGCCCACCGGTGCCCAGTGGCAGCGGCGACCACCTTCCCCTGGTCCTCGGCCCGGCGCTCCACCGGGAGCTCCAGAGCACGGCCCGGCGCTCGGGCTGCACCGTCTTCGTCCTCGTGCACGCCGCGCTCGCCCTGCTGCTGCACCTGCGGGGCGCGGGTGAGGACGTGGTCATCGGCGCGACCGTGGCCGGGCGGCCCGACGCCTCCCTCGACGAACTGGTGGGGCTGTTCGTGAACACCCTCGTGCTGCGGGTCGACCTGTCGGGCGCCCCCACGGTCGACGAGGTCGTACGCCGTGCCCAGGCGGTGGATCTCGCGGCGATGGAGCACCAGGACCTCCCGTTCGACCGGGTCGTCGAGGCGGTGAACCCGGTGCGGTCGGCCGCGTACGGCCCGCTGGTCCAGGTTCTCCTGGCGTTCCAGGCGGGTGCCGTCGAGCCGCCGGAGATGACGGGCCTGCGCGCCGAGGCCGAGATCCTGCCCCTCAAGGTCGCCAAGTTCGATCTCACCTGGGAACTGACCGAGGCCTTCGACAGCGACGGCGGACCGGCCGGCGTCACCGGCCATCTGGAGTACGCCGAGGACCTCTTCGACCGGGACACGGCCCGCGCCATGGTCGGGGACCTGGGTGTGATCCTGCGCGTCATCACCAGGGAACCGGACCGTCCGATCCATGACCTCCCCTGTGGTAGAACGGCGTTCGCCGGAAACAGCGGCGATCTTTGAGCGCCGGACCGACCGAGCCAGCGGAGGAGACCGTGCCGAGCACCACCCAGCGCCGCGTCCGTGACCGGATACCGCCGCTGTTACGCCAGACCACCTTCCGCAGATACTGGACCGCCCAGTCGATCTCCTACCTGGGCGATCAGATCACCTTCGTCGCCCTGCCGCTGGCCGCGGTGCTCGCCCTGGACGCCAGCGCCGCCGAGCTGGGTGTCCTCTCGGCCGCGGCGTCCCTGCCCAATCTGCTCTTCTCGCTGTACGCGGGCTCGCTCATCGACCGGTCCGGGCGGCTGCGCGCCACGATGATCGTCGCCGACCTCGTCCGCGCGCTCGTCCTGGTGACCGTGCCGATCGCCTACTGGCTCGACGTGATGACGCTGCCTCAGCTGTACGTCGTCGCCTTCGTCACCGGGACGTTCGGCATGCTGTTCAGTCTGTGCGCCAACAGTCTGCTCGCCGTCGTCGTGCCCCGTGAGCAGTTGCTGTCGGGCAACGCCCTGGTCAAGGGGAGCTACAACTTCTCCTTCGCGGCGGGGCCCGGCATCGGCGGCGGCCTCGTGCAGATCCTGTCCGGCCCCGTCGCGATCGTCCTCGACGTGTTCTCCTTCATCGGGTCGGCCCTGCTGCTGCGGTCCTTCTCACCCGACGAGCCCCGGCCCGCGCCCGCGGGGCGCAGACATCTGCGGGAGGGGCTGCGGTTCGTCCTGCGCACCCCGGTCCTGCTCGCGAAGTTCTTCGCGGACGCCAGCCTCAACTTCTTCTACACGATCTACTTCACCCTCCTCGTCCTGTACGCGGTCGAGGACCTCCAGCTGTCGTCCGGCCTCGTCGGTGTCGTGATCGCGGCGGGTGCCGTCGGCGCGATGGCCGGGGCGGCGCTCACGACCCGGGTGAGCCGGTCTCTGGGCGTGGGCGGGGCCTTCTTCCTCGGCGCGTTCCTCTACCCGGGGGCCCTGGTCCTGGTGCCGCTGGCGCACGGACCGGTGTGGCTGGCGGCCACGCTCCTGATCGTGGCCGAGTTCGTCTCCGGCGTCGGCCTGATGGTGTGCGACATCTCGGCGACCTCGATCCAGCTGGCCCTGACGCCGCACCGGCTGCGGGCCCGTGTGCAGGGCGCGTTCATGCTGTTCAACAAGGGGTCCCGGCCACTGGGCGCGCTCGTGGGCGGCGCCCTGGGCAGCTGGCTGGGCCTGCGCCCGACGCTGTGGCTGGCCACCCTGGGCGGTGTCGTGAGCATCCTGTTCATCCTGCCCAGTCCGCTGCGGCGGATGAAGGAACTGCCTGCCGAGGCGGAGTGACGAGGGCTCGGTGGTCCCCGGCGGTTCGGCTCGCCGCCCCGCCGGGGACCCGGCTTCGTCGCGGCTCAGCGGCGCGGCGGCTCGCCCAGCGGCACAGCTGCTCGACGGCTCGACGGCTCACGCGACGGCGCTGAGGGCCTCCGTGGAGGCGACCCGGATGGTGGGCAGGATCTCCCGGGACCGCAGGACCATGCCCTGGCAGTAGTTCGCGTTGTGCTCCAGGCTCCGCTGCCGTTGGTACGGCATCTTCTGCCGCCCCCGGTGGTCGACGTGCAGGGTGACCCGTTCCGCCCCTTCGTCGTCGGCGTCGAGCATCTCCCGCCCCACCAGCAGGCGGAACAGTTCCACGGACACCTCCACCAGGAAGCCCTTGCCTTCCGGCTGGCCGAGCAGGGCAACCTCGGTGAACTCGTAGTCCGGTGTACGCACCGGTTCGCGGTAGATGTAGGCCCGGGTGAGGAGGTCCATCTCGAACGCCTGGCGGGCCATCGGGTCGGCCCACCAGTCCTGGGTGGCGACGAAGTCGGCCAGCAGCCGGTCGAACTCCTCGCGGTGCGAACTCAGCACCATGTGCGCGGTCTTGCCCGTGTTCAGCAGGTCGTAGTTGCCCAGGTCCTTCGTCGACTGGATGAAGAACTGGCACACCTCCGAGTCGGGCCTGCTCCGGAAGTAGCGGGCCATCTCGGCGAACAGGTCACCATAGGAGAGGGTTCCGGTCGCGTCGAGATATCCCGAGAGCACGAACAGGGCCCGCATGTTGTACAGGGTGTACAGCGCGTGGTTCACCCAGTAGCCCTCGTAGCAGTCCTGTTCGGTCACCCACTTCGTGCCGAGGACGACCTCCGCCTCGGAGACGTCACTGGCCGCCTCGGCGGTCACGATGCCGAGGGCCTCCCGCTGCGCGTACATGGGCGTGTTGTGCAGGAACAACTGCGGATAGACGATGATGGTGTCGGCGTACGAGCGGCAGAGCCGGGTCAGCCCCTCTTTGAACGACGTGAGGGTCTCGCCGGGCAACGGCCAGATCATTTCCACGTACGAGCTGATCCGCTTCTCCCGCAGCAGGCGCTGCAGCCCGATGTAGGTCTCCTCGCGGATGTTCTTGCGGTCCACCATCTCCAGCGTGGTCTCGTTCACCGTCTGCAGCGAGATGGGCTGGCTCACCATCAGTCCCCCGCGTACGAAGATCTCGGTGATCTCGGCCATGCGCTCGGGCCGGTTCTTGGCGGCGGCCATGTGGACGATCAGCGGGTAGCCGTTCTCCTCGCTGCACTCGACGATGTACTCGCTCAGGGCGATGTCGCGGGGTGAAAGGCCCCAGTTGGCATCGGCGATCATGAGCGCGTTGTAGCCGTGCTCACTGACCCATTTGATCTCGTTCTTGATCCGTTCCTCTTCGAACTTGTTGACCTTGGAGTTCGTGGCCGCGCCCCAGTAGCAGAAGGTGCAGCGGAACGGACAGCCGCGGTTGGTCTCCATGATGGCGAAGCTGAATTCGTGGCCGTCGAAGACGCCGTTCAGGAACGGTGACGGGATGTCCATCAGGTTCTGGATCCTGGGGGCCGGCTCGGTGGTGACGAGTTCGCCCGCGGACCAGAAGCTGAGCCCCGGCACCTTGTGCAGGTCCGGCGTCTCCGTACCGAGCTGCCGGATGAACTCCAGTGAGGTGCGTTCCCCTTCGCCGTTGCACACGTAGACGTTCTCCGCGCCGTCGCTCAGGTACGTCGCGGCGTGGTTCATCACCTGGGGCCCGCCCAGCAGGTAGTACGCGTCGGGTCGCAGCGCGCGCAGTTCCTTCAGCAGCCAGCGGACCAGCTTCATGTTCCAGATGTAGCAGCTGAACGTATAGAGGTACGCGTCCCTGTCGGCGAGCTGCCGGAGCAGGTCGCGCCGGTCGCCGGAGACCGGCAGTGACACGATCTCGAACGTGTGGGCCGCCGCGACCTCCTCGTCCTCCTGGGCGAACGCCTGGATGTAGCCCGAGGCGAGCGGCAGGATGTTCTCGTAGGTGGGCAGTTCCACCAGTACGATCTTCCGGCGGTCCAACGTGGCCGTTCCGCCGTCCTTGATTCCGGGTAATGCGTGGCTTCCCATGTTCGCGCCCCTTATTTCCTCTGCCCGTCGTGGTCGCTCACGAAGTATTTGGACATGGCTCCCGTGACGGTCGCCATGTGGTCGAGGTAGAAGAAGTGCCCACCCGACATCAGATGCGTGGTGCATTCCGCCGTGCCCAGTTCGCTCCAGCGTTCCGCCTCGGCCGTGGGCACGAGGTCGTCCTGCTCTCCGCCGAACACGACGATCGGGATGTCAAGCCTGCGCCGCACATCGCCGTACGCGTAGTTCCTGAAGAGCTTCACGTCGCCCCTCAGGGTGCGCAGTGCCTGGCTCATGACTTCCGGGTGATTCATGAGGTCGTCGGAAATGCCCTCGTACATGCCGAGGATTCCCAGGAGCCATTCGTCCGTGATCTCCTCTTCGGACGCCGGGTTCGGCCGGTGCCGGTGGGGAGGGACGGCCCCGGAGGCGAAGAGCACGGCGGGCGGGCGTCCCGCCGACTGTTCCCTCCAGCAGAGTTCGTATCCGACGTAGGAGCCCATGCTGTGGCCGAAGACGTAGAGCGGTCCTTCGAGGTCGCCCAGGCCTTGGAGGATCTCGTCGACGATGCGGTGGAGGTCCGCCGCGACCGGCTCGTCGGCACGTGACGCGCGAGCGGGGTACTGGGCCGCGAGGAGGCGCAGGTCCTTGGGGAGCCAGTCCGCCCACGGGCCGTAGTTCTGTGCCGATCCTCCCGCGTGGGGCAGGACGAGCACCGTTCCCTGTCCGCTGTCCCCCGTTCCTGGCCGCATGTCCCACAGACACGCTTGGGCCCTGTTCGCACGGGTCGTCGTCGTGGGCGAATCCGCGGTCGGCTGCGCGGACTTCGTCACCCGCTGGTCGATGCGTTCAGCCAGTTCGGCCAGGACCGGTGCGTCGTTCAGCACCCTGACCGTGATTTTGATGTCCCAGTCCTTGCGCACGCGCAGCACGACCTTCGTGGCCAGCAGCGAGTCCCCGCCGACGTCGAAGAAGTCCTGGTCGCGCTTGACCTTGTCCTTGTCGAGCCGCATGACGTCGGCCCAGATCTCGGCGAGCCGCCGCTCGGTCGCCGTCTTGAAGTCGCTGTCTTCCATGCGCCCCCCTGTTCGGAGTGATTCCGTTCGTCCGGTGTTCACGAATTCCCCGGCCGCTTCCCGGGGCCTTTTCACCGCTTTCACGTACTGCGTCAGGGCGACGAGGGCGCGAGAGCGGCGGTGATGGCGTCCCGGTCGGCCTTTCCGCTGGGGGTGCGCGGCAGTTCCGGCAGCACGGTGAGCGAGACCGGGATGAACTGCTCGGGCAGCACTTCGGTGAGTGCCTTGAGCGTCCTTGCGCCGTCGAAATCGTCCGCACGCACATCCACGGTCACGGCGGCGCGCAACTGCCGGGAGCCCTCGGCGACGTCCACCACGACGGTGACCGCCTCGACGACCCCCGGCTGCTCCAGCAGGCAGGCGTCGACCTCCAGGGGGTTCACCCGGACTCCGCGGATCTTCACCTCGCGGTCGATCCGGCTGAGGAGGTGCACGGTGTCCTCCTCGACGCGCACCAGGTCGCCGGTGCGGAACGCCTGGCGGTGCCCTCGGGGTGTCGTCGCGTCGAGGGTGACGTACCGCTCGGCGTTGAGCGCCGGCTGGTTGAGATAGCCCACCGACAGGGGTGCGCCCGCCACCAGTAGTTCGCCCACCGACGGTTCGCCCGGCTCGGTCGGGGCGACGAGGATCTCGCAGCCCGGCAGCGGGCGTCCGATCGGGGGGAGCGCGGGCCACTCGTCGCTCGCGCCCATGAGCGTGTGGACCGTGACCATCGCGGACTCGCTCTGCCCGTAGTGGTTGTTCAACCGACAGCCAGGGAGGCGTCGGAAGAGGTCACGGACCGCCGGGGTGCACACGAGTTGCTCGCCCGCGGTGTTCACCTCGGTCAGGGCGAGCTGTTCCAGGGAGTCCGCGTCCTCGGCGGCCACGGCGAGCATGTGCAGGGCGACGTACGGCAGGAACAGGCGCTCGACGCGGTGGTCGACGAGCCAGTCGAGGAGGGCGATGGGGTCGCGCCGGAGCGGCTCGGGCATGACGATCAGCGTTCCTCCGCCGCACAGCGTTCCGAGTACCTCCTGGAACCAGACGTCGAAGTTGAGCGGTGCGAACTGGGCCGTGCGCAGGTCCGGGCGCACCGAGTGACGCCACTGCCAGGCCGCCATGTTGTCGATGCACCGATGGGGCAGGGCCACGCCCTTGGGCAGCCCGGTTGATCCAGAGGTGTAGATCACGTATACAGGAAGGTCCGGTCGACAGGACAGCCGCTTCAGCGCGGCCACGGCGTCCGGATCGCTCCGGTCCGGTGCGGCGGGGATGCGGACCGCCTCCGCCTTGAGGCCGAAGGCCGGTTCGTCGCCGCAGTAGAGCAGCAGTCGGGCGTCGCTGTCGGCGGCCATGTGCTCCAGGCGCCTGACCGGATACTCGACGTCGAGGGGCACGTAGGTCGCTCCCGCGCTCACCGTGGCCAGCATCGCCGCGATGATGGCGGCACTCCGAGGTCCCGTGACCGCCACCCGGTCGCCCGGGCGAATGCCGTGGCCGAGCAGGAGGTCGTGGATGCGGCCGGCCCAGGTCGCGAGGCGGCCGTAGGTCAGTTCGTGTTCCTCGTCCTTTACCGCGATGTCTTCCCTTCGCTCCTCTGCGGTCGCGGCCAACGACTCCAGCAGGCACCGCACATCGGCGTCGCCACCCCAGAGCGAGTACATCCCCCCGCCGGGTGCCGGCGCCCTTGATTCTTCTGACATCATTGCCCCCTCGGGCATATCCACAGTGACGGTCAAAGTCGCCGCCGACCACAATTCATCTGCTCTCGTCCCGGCATTCCACGGGCAACACCCATGGAAAACACCGGAATTCCCACTTCGGGCAACTGCGTCGGCAGCACGTGCTGGCATGAACTGGGCTGCGACACAGTGACGATCCGCGAACAGGATTCTAACGGCAGCGGCGGCAGCGCGAATTGCCAATTGATGCGGAGTTACGTCTCGGCTTTGCGTGGCTGCGCATCGAGCACGGGTCCCGGGCATTCGGAAGCAAGGTGCGGACCGGGATTCATGGCGACGGTATCCCCACGCAATTCACCAGTCAACACCTCGACTGTGCGGCGCAGTTGGTTCGCGGGCTGTTTCACGCTGGGCCCACACAGGCCGATTCCCGCACACCTCGCCTAGGCGCCGAAATGATCTCCGCATACGGATCCGACCTGCACGCGACCGCCGAATTCAACGCCTTGCGTTTCCCTCGCGGCGGATCACTGGAGGCGGAGGTCATTTCTTGATCCCATCGGCGATCCGGCTTTTCGATCACCGTGCCGGTAAATGATGTTGGGCGTTTCCCGGATGCCGAGGACGGGTGCCGCACGGGTGGGTCGACGGGCCAGCAGGGGGACTCGCCGCACCGACGACGTGACGCCGTGCGCCCCCCTGGCACAAAAGCAACGAACCGTCCCAGATCGGAGGGCATGCTACTCCCCCTGCCGATGGCCGAAGTTACCCCCTGCGAGTCCACGACTCCCGAGCGGCATGTTTGCATGTGTCCATGATCGTTAACGAACAGCAAATGTCCGTCCCACGCACATACGTCGACCGCGTCCTGGAGCACTGGCACAAGGACGAAGAGGCCGAGGCCCTCGTCCAGGGCGCGCGGCGACTGACCCGGAAGGAGGCCCGCCAGCAGCTGTTCAGGCTGGGGCACGCGCTGCGCGGTCAGGGGCTCGTGCCCGGCGACGCGGTGGGGCTGTTCCTGGCCAACCGTGTGGACTCCGTCCTGGTGCAGATCGCGGTCCACCTCATCGGCTGCCGCGTCGTCTTCCTGCCTCCCGAGCCGGGGCCCGGTGAACTCGCCGCCCTGGTCGAGCAGTCCCGGGCCCGCGTCGTGGTCACCGACCCGCTCTTCGCGCAGCGGGCCGCCGACGCGGCCGGCCGCAGCGTCCACGCCCCCGCGCTGCTCAGCGTCGGCCCCTGCGACCAGCGGTGCCCTGACCTGCTCGCCCTGGCGGCCGAGTGCCCGGCGGAACGCCCCGGCGGCGTGCCCGCCCCGGCAGCGGACGAAGCCGTCACCGTTCTCTACACCGGTGGCACCCTGGGCCGCCCCAAGCTCGCCGCGCACAACCACCGGCTCTACGACGTCCTGGTCGAATCGGCGGAGGACGATCCGCAGGATTCCCGCCCCGGGTTCTTCCCCACCATGGACCCGAGCACGGACCGGGTGCTCGTCTCCACGCTGCTCACGCACGGCAGTGGCCACCTCACCTCGCTCCAGGCGCTGGTGACGGGGTCCGCGCTCGTCGTGCTGCCCGAGTTCGAAGCGGGCGCGGCCCTTCAGGTGCTGCGCGAGGAGCGGATCACCGCCACCATGTTCGTACCGCCGATGCTGTACGCGCTGCTCGACCACCCGGAGTCGGTGCCGGGCGTGCTGCCTGCGTTGCGGCGGATCGTCGTCGGCGGCGCGGCCTCGTCGCCCAGCAGGCTGCAGCAGGCGGTCGAGGTCTTCGGACCGGTGCTCAGCCAGGGCTACGGGCAGTCGGAGGCGCTCGGCATCGCCGCGTTCGGCGCGGAGGACCTCGCGTCGGAGGCGGCCCGCCGTCCCGAGCTCTGGCGCAGCTGCGGTCGCGCGATATCCGATACTGAGATCGAGATCCGGAGTGAGGACGGCGGCACCGCACTGCCCGTCGGGCAGGTCGGCGAGGTGTGCGTCCGGGGCGAGACGGTGATGCTCGGCTACTACGAGGACCCGCAGCGCACCGCCGAAGCGGTGCAGGACGGCTGGCTGCGCACCGGGGACGTGGGCTATCTCGACGCCGAGGGCTATCTGTATCTCGTCGACCGGGCCAAGGACATCATCGTCACCGGCAGCACCAGCGACAACGTGTACTCCCGGGTCCTTGAGGACTTCCTGCTGACGCTGCCCGGCGTGCGCAACGCGGCGGCGCTGGGCGTACCGGACGAGGAGTACGGGGAGGCCGTGCAGATCTTCCTCGCCACGGCCGAGGGCACCGACGTCGACCCGGACGCGGTCAGCGCGGCCGTGACCGCCGAGCTGGGAGAGCTGTACACGCCCCGGAAGACCGTGCTGCTCGCACAACTGCCCACCACCAAGGTCGGCAAGGTGGACAAGAAGGCGCTCCGCGCCGCATGGGTCGACAGCGCCCAGGACGCGCCGCTCACCACCGTCGAGGGCTGATCCTCCCGGCCTTCGACAAGGCCGGCCGCGACCGCGTCGTCCGCCCGGACGAGCCCTCCCCCGGCCCGTCCGGGTCCGCGGCCCGCCTCCGGGACGACCGCATCGCGGGCGTGCCGGGCCCCGGCAGCACCGGATGACTGCCCCGGTGACATCCGCGTGCGCCGGACCGGTAGGGAATGCGCCGCTTCCGGATATCCAACCGCGATAGCGACTTTGACGTACTGATCCGCTGCAAGTGCCGTAGCTGCTGGTCGATCAATTCCAGAGGCCTTTCCCGCTATTGACGCTCGATGTGATGCGGCGTATATCTCTTGTCACTGCAACCGGCGCAGCGGAGTGATCAGAATTTCCCCAGAGCCTCGGCGCCCCGGGGACAGTCGGCCGGGACAGGGGAGTTTCTCGGCAATCCGCTGCCGCGAAACAAGGGGGTCGAACATATATGCTTCGCATCACGGCCGATATCTTCTCCGGCCGCCCCGATCCGGTATCCGACATCACCGACGAGAACGAAGTACGGGCACTGCTGCGCGAGGTGGAAAGGAATCGCAGCCTGTTCCTCGGTGAGGCGCCCGCCGAGGGCGGACTCGGCGTCCGGGGATTCTGGCTCGAACCGCTGAACGACGAGCTCGGCAGCGACTTCGGCACCGAGCCGAGGCTGTACCTCCCGGTCGGCGCCCAGGCACGCGGTGGCCGCGCGGCCGAGCTCGGCGAGCGGCTCGTCACGCTGATGGAGCGCGGGGAGCCCGCCGCCTCCGGCGAAGCCGCCGAGCCGATGGACGCCTCGCTGCGCGAATACCTGATTCCGCAGCTGGCGGCTCCCGCCCGGGTCACCGTCACCGACCAGACCACTCCGGCGGAAGCGGCACCGGAAGCCGAACAGGGGTCGGCGGAGGGATCGGGAGAGGTCTCCACCAAAGCCGCCTGCACCATCGAACTCGGGGCATTCAACCCGGGATTCTGGAACAACGACGCGACCGTCCGCCTGAACAACAACTGCTACAACTACGCGAGCAACTGGCGGACGAATACGTTCGCCCAGCCCGGCCGTGGCTGCGGCAACATGTACAAGGCCATCACCTGTGCCGAAGTGACGCGTGCTTCGCTGTGCGACGGCATGCACCACAGGTTCGACTGCTTCCCCGACTCCGAGAAGCCGCGCTATTTGGTGGCGCTGGTCATCGCCCCCGGCCCCGGCTTCATCGACTTCCACTGGTTCCGCAAGCAGAACGAGGGGTTCTGGGGCCACAAGCCCGGCGGCACGGCCGCCCGCAACACGGACAACAGCGGAAACGTCATCTACAATCCCGAGACCGCCAACCGTGGTCCGTACACGGTCTTCTGCGGTTACTTCTACGGGTGCAACTCGCAGCGGCAGCGGATACGGTAGCGGGCCCAGCGCCCTCCCTGAGCCGGGAGGGCGCTTTCCCCTGCCGGGGCCCAGAAGGCCGCGGCAGCGCCCATAGGGAATGACCGATATGGACGTCGAGATCGATCTCTACAGCGGACGGCGCAATCCGGTGTTCTCCCTCGCCCCTGAAGCCGAGGAAGACCTGATGTGCCGAATCGCCGCCCTGTCTCCGGCACCTTCCGGAGCCGCCCCGCATCAAGGACTCGGTTACCGCGGATTACGCATCACCAATGGCCCGGCGGCCACCATCATGGAGATCGTGGTGTCCGGCGGAATGGTCGTCGTCCGCGACCGCGACGGCGCGGAGCGGGTCCTCCAGGACGAGGGACGCGCGGTGGAACGCTCGCTTGCCGAACTCGCCGCCGCCAGCCTGGATCCGACCGAGATGGCGGTGCTGCGCCGGGAGTTGAGGGGTTGAGCGGCGCGCCCGTTGACCGGCGTGCCCGTTGACCGTCGCACCCCCGGAATCCGCCCCGGCCGAGGACGGCAGTCACGACCGTCATGATCAAGCCATGCGCCTCGTCGAGCCGGTCGAGCGCCTCGTCTATCCCGGGCACCCGCATGAGGGTGTCGTCACGTACGCACAAGGGGGGTAGCTGACGAACTGGGCGCCGCAGACGGCCTGTTGCGGCTCGCCGAACATCAGTGCGCAGAGGCCGCGCCGCCCGCCCGAGGCGGGTCGCCGACACGGCACGGTCGACCGCGAAGGGCGCTCCTGCGTGAGCACCCCGGGTGTGGTCTAGGTCGAAGGGCTGGCCGAGGGGGCGTCAGCAGGGCTTGAGCACGGCTGAGTTGGCCCCGCAGAGACGTCTCGGATGGGCCGGTGTCGCCAGCCCAGAGAACTCTCATCACCACAGGTCACACGGGGCGTCCTCATCGGCGCGGCGGCTGCGGGTGGTTACCGTTCGGTGGAGCCCGTCCCAAAGCTTGAGCACAAATTGCACACAGCCCCTCTACACACTGGCCTCGATGGTCTAAATTGACCGTGCTTCAGCTCTTCGGACACGAGGCAACCATTAATGATCTTTAGGTTTGGCGCCGTGGACAGCCGGCAGGCGGGTCCTCGGCGCCCGACGTGGGGGTGATCGAATCTGGGGCCCGAGAGGGCCCCGGGTGCGGGGAGCATCCGGGGTTTCGACGGGTTTCCCGCACACCTCGAGGGTCTGGCAGGACATGCGAGTTCGCTGCCGCCAGGGTGGGTTGTTCAGTTAGCGCTGAAGATGGCCGGAACAGGTCATGTGCGGGGGGCGGGGGTCCCCCGAGGGGAGGGAACAGCGCGGCGTGGGGGGGCTGGGTCCTCCCATGTGAAGAAACAGTGTCCGACGAACACGTCGAACCACTGGCGACCTGGGGGGGTTCTGTGCAGCAGGGGGAATTAGCCAGCCCGTTTCCGTCGGCGCGCGGGCGTCTGACGAACGGGGCAATCAGCCAACCCACGATCGACTGGGAGCAGCGGTACCGACGTACCGTGATCATCAGCGATACCGTGGCCACCGCCTTGGTGGTGGCGGCGATCGGCGGCTTCTTCGGAGTCCGGGACGCGGCCAATTGGCACGAGAAGTGGAGCATTCTCGCCTTCGGCACCGAGCTGCTCGTGCTCGGATCGCTCGCGGTGAGCCGGGCGTGGGCTCCGGCCGTACTCGGCCAGGGCGCTGAGGAATTCCGCCGGCTCGGGCGTTCACTGTTCACGGCGGCCGTCATCCTGGCCCTCGGCGGGATCGCCCTCACCTCACGCAACATCAAACTCTGGATCTTCGTCGCGATCCCCGCGATCGCGCTCGTCACCATGACCGAGCGGTATCTGCTCCGCCTCTGGCTGCACAAGCAGCGCAAGGAAGGGCGGTGCCTGAGACCGGTGCTCGCCGCCGGGAGCCCGGCCACGGTGCACGACCTGATCGCCCGGACCCGCAAGTTCCCGCACCTCGGCTGGCGCGTGGACGCGGTGTGCACGACGGACGGTCTCGGGCTCTACGTCGACCACCTGGACGGAGTGCCGGTCGTCGGCCAGCTGACGGACGTCGCGGGCCACGTCCGCCGCGGCGGCTACCGTGTCGTCGCGGTCACACCGGACCCGCACTGGTCACCGGACCGGCTGCAGCGCCTCGCCTGGAACCTCGAAGGCAGCGATGCCGAGATGGTCGTGGCACCCGTCCTGATGGAGGTGGCAGGACCGCGGCTGCACGTCGACGCGGTGCTCGGGATCCCGCTCCTGCGGGTCAGCATGCCGACCTTCACCGGCGGCCGCCGGGTGGTCAAAGCGGTCGTCGACCGGATGGGCGCGGCGGTCCTGCTGCTCCTGTTCGCGCCGCTGATGGTGCTCGTCGGACTGCTCGTACTGGCGGACAGCCGGGGCGGAGTGGTCTACCGTCAGCGCAGGGTCGGCAAGGACGGCCGCGAGTTCACCATCTTCAAGTTCCGCACCATGGTCGTCGGGGCGCACCGAGCACGCGCCGAGCTGGCCGAGCTCAACGAGGGCGCGGGGCTGCTGTTCAAGGTCCGCCGGGACCCTCGGGTCACCCGGGTGGGCGCGGTCCTCCGCCGGTACTCGATCGACGAACTGCCGCAGTTGTTCAACGTGCTCACGGGATCGATGTCGCTCGTCGGTCCGCGGCCGCCGCTGCCGGAGGAGTCCGCGGCGTACGGACCGGACATCCGGCGACGGCTGCTCGTCAAGCCCGGGCTCACCGGCCTGTGGCAGATCAGCGGGCGCAGCGACCTGCCGTGGGAAGAGGCGGTCCGCCTCGACCTGCGGTACGTGGAGGACTGGTCGCTCGCCCTGGACACAGTGATCTTGTGGAAGACGCTGCGTGCGGTGCTCTACGGGCAGGGGGCCTACTGATGCGCGGGGGTCGTCGTCCGGACAACGCACGGGCCGCAGGCCACGAGGGCCTGCTTGGGGGGAGAGACAGGTCATGAGAGTCAGCGTTTTCGGGCTCGGCTACGTGGGCTGCGTATCAGCCGCGTGCCTGGCCAGCATGGGCCACGAGGTCATCGGCGTGGACGTGAACCAGGTGAAGGTCGACCTGGTCAACGACGGCAAGGCCCCGGTGGTCGAGGAACGGATCGGTGAGCTCATTGCCGGGGTCGTACGCACCGGAACGTTACGCGCCACCCGTGACGTCCGCGAGGCGATCATGGGCAGCGACGTGTCGCTCGTCTGCGTGGGCACGCCGTCGGAGCCCAACGGCAGCCTGTGCACCACGTACTTGGAGCGGGTCACCGAGCAGATCGGCGCCGCGCTCGCCGAGCGGGGCGGGCGGCAGACCGTCGTGTTCCGCAGCACCATGCTCCCGGGCACCTGTCTGAACCTGCTCGTGCCGATCCTGGAGAAGTTCGTCGGCGGCACCGCCGGGGTGGACTTCGGGGTGGCGGTCAACCCGGAGTTCCTGCGCGAGGGCACCAGCGTGCGGGACTTCTTCGACCCGCCCAAGACCGTCATCGGCGAGCTCGACCCGGCGAGCGGCGACGCGGTGGCGGCGCTGTACGAAGGACTGCCCGGCGAGGTGTTCCGGGTGCCGGTCCCGACGGCCGAGGCGATCAAGTACGCGGACAACGCGTTCCACGGCCTCAAGATCGGCTTCGCGAACGAGCTGGGCGCGGTGTGCCAGGCCCTCGGCGTCGACTCGCACCAGGTCATCGACGTGTTCCTGGCCGACCGCAAGCTGAACATCAGCTCCGCCTACCTGCGGCCCGGCTTCGCCTTCGGCGGCTCCTGCCTGCCCAAGGACCTGCGCAGCCTGGTGCACGCGGCGCAGCGGGCCGACGTCTCGGTGCCCATCCTCTCCCACGTGCTGCCCTCGAACTCCGACCACCTCCAGCGGGCGGTGGACCTGGTCGAGCGCACCGGCAAGCGGCGGGTGGGAATGTTCGGCCTGTCCTTCAAGCCGGGCACCGACGACCTCCGCGAGAGCCCGCTCGTCGAGCTGGCGGAGAGACTCTTCGGCAAGGGGTACGACCTGCGCATCTACGACCCCAACGTGAACCTCTCCCGGCTGCTCGGCGCGAACCGCGAGTACATCGAGACCCGCCTTCCGCACCTCGCGCAGCTCCTCGCGGACTCCGTCGACGAGGTGCTCGCACACGCCGATGTGTGCCTGGTCGGGACCAGGGACCCGGACGTCCTCACGGCGCTGCCGCACGGCGACGGACCGGTGATCGTCGACCTCATCCACCTTCCCGACGCCGCAGCGCGCCGGACCGAACCGGGGTACATGGGACTTGCTTGGTAACGCGACCAGTGGCGACGCGCCGAACCGGCGCGCGCTGATACTGGTGGAGAACCTGTCGGTGCCGTTCGACCGGCGGGTGTGGCAGGAGTGCACGACCCTGCGCGACGCGGGCTGGACGGTGCACGTCATCTGCCCGCAAGGGGAGAAGCGGGACACGGAGCCGGAGGCCGTGATCGACGGGGTGCGGATCCACCGCTACCCGTTGCGCGCGGCCACCGGAGGCCCGGCCGGCTATCTGCGGGAGTACGGTACGGCGCTGTGGCACACGGCCCGCCTCGCCCGCAAGGTCGGCCCGGTCCACGTGGTCCACGCCTGCAACCCGCCGGACCTGCTGTTCCTGCCGGCGCGGTGGCTGACGCGGCGCGGCGCGCGGTTCGTCTTCGACCAGCACGACCTGGTGCCCGAGCTGTACCTGTCCCGGTTCGACCGCGGCAAGGACCTGCTCTACCGCGCCGTGTGCGCCATCGAACGGCTGACCTACCGGGCCGCGGACATCGTGATCGCCACGAACGAGAGCTACCGGGACGTCGCCGTGAGCCGTGGCGGCAAGAGACCGGAGGACGTCTTCGTGGTGCGCAGCGCGCCCCAGGTCGACCGGTTCCAACCGGTCCCGGCCGAGCCGGAGTTGAAGCGCGGCAAGCCCCATCTGCTGTGCTACCTCGGCGTGATGGGACCGCAGGACGGCGTCGACTACGCCTTGCGGGCCCTGGCGAAGCTGCGCGACGAGCTCGGGCGGACCGACTGGCACGCGGTGTTCGTCGGCTCCGGCGACGCCTTCGACGCGATGGTGGAGCTGTCCCAGCGGCTCGGACTCTCGGACCAGGTCCAGTTCACCGGGCGCGTTCCGGACGCCGACCTGGTGCGCTACCTGTCCACCGCGGACGTGTGCCTCTCCCCCGACCCGCGCAATCCGCTCAACGACGTGTCGACCATGAACAAGGTCCTGGAGTACATGGCGATGGGCCGACCGATCGTCTCGTTCGACCTCCGGGAGGCACGCGTCTCCGCCGGTGACGCCGCCGTCTACGCGGCCGCCGACGACGAGGCCGAATTCGCCGGGCTCATCGCGACGCTCCTCGACGATCCGGACCAGCGGGCCCGGATGGGCAAGATCGGCCAGGAGCGGATCAGCGGGCCGCTCTCCTGGCAGAACTCACAAGCATCGCTGCTCGCCGCTTACGCCGCCGCCTGCCGGGGCCGCGCCCCGGCACCGGCGGGCGAAAAGAACCGGGAAGGAACAAGGCAGCACCCTTGAGCGAGGACACGATACGCCTGGTCACGATCGGGCGGATTCTCCGTCGGCGTTGGCGGCTCCTGGCCATCCTCGCCGTGGTGGGCGCGCTCGTCGGCTACGGCGTCTCGGTGGTGCTGTTCCCGCCGCGCTACACGGCGTCGGCATCGGTCCTGCTGCCGGGGCAGTGGGAGGAGCGCGAGCTGCTGACCCAGGCGGAGATCGCGACCAGTTCGGGGGTGGTCGACCGCACGGCCGCCGCCCTCGACTGGGCGGGCGTCAGCGGCGGCGACCTGCGGGACCAGGTGACCGCCAAGGCCGCCGACGGGAACATCATCAAGATCTCGGGAACGGCCGAAACCCCGGAGCGGGCGCAGCGGCTCTCCGATCAAATGGCTCATCAGTTCGTCACATTCGCCGCGCGGCTCACAGGCGACGACACCGACCCCGACGCGGCAACGGGGCCCGAAGCACTACGGAAGAAAGTGGCAGAGACCAACCGACGCATCACCGACCTGGCCAAGGCGGCCGACCCCGGGCAGACCGTGGAGAGCGTGCAGGCCCGCACCGAACTCGAGAAGCTGCGCACCGCGCTGCAGGACGCCATGAAGAAGCTGGAAGAGGCCGACCCGGCGACCAGCAAGGCCAACATGGTCGTCATGGGCCCCGCGGCCCGGCCGACCGGCGAGGCGCCGCCGACGCGGACGCACCTCGTCGTCGGCGGGGCGCTGTTGTTCCTGCTGTGCGCGGTCATCGGCCATCTCGCCGCCGCGCGGATGAACCGCCGGCTGCGCGCCGAACCGGAGATCGCCGCGGCCCTCGGCTCGGCGCTGCTCGGCACGGTCGACGTACCGGGAGAACGGTCCGCGCACCGGCCGCAGGGCCGTGACGCGCGCGCGTGGTTCCGCTGGCTCCTCGGCGTCGACACCCGGTGGGACCTACCGGCCCCCCGGACGTCCGGCGACGAGGCCAGCAGACGGATCCGCAACCGGCGGGTGTGCGCTCGCCTCCGGGAGAACCTCCCGGCACCGCGGCGCCTCCTGGTGGTCGTACCGGAAGGCGACGAGATCGCCCGCCGGGCCGCGGGGCAGCTCGCCGCCGAGGCCAAGAGCGATCCGCAGCTGCGCGTGGTGGAGGTGTCGGTGTCCCGGCCCATGGTGCCGGACCGCGACACCGAGTCCGGTGCCCTGGTCGTGCTCAGCGCGGGCAGCTGGACCGCGGGGGAACTCACCGGCATCGCCGGGGCCTGCGCGGACGCGGGACACGAGGTCGTCGGCATCGTCGTCGCCGACACGGTCCGGGCCCGTCCGACGCGGTCCGCCGGCCGGCCTCCGGAGAACACCACCCTGGCGCTCGCGGTCCGCGGCAACGCGACGGGAGATTCAGTGTGACGACAAGCACGACCTCGGAGTCGTCGACGACCACCCCGCTCCTCGACCTGCAGGCGCTGGTGGTGGCGGTACGCAGACGCCGTCGCCTCTGGTGCTCCCTGGCGCTCATCGGGCTGCTGGCCGGCGCGGCGGTGGCGGTCCTGCGGCCGCCGCCCCCGGCCGCGGTGACCAAGGTCCTGGTCGCGCATCAGGAGGACCAGCCCAACGACACCGGAACGCTCATCCGCACCGACGTCGAACTCCTCGGCACCACGCGGATCGCCGCCAAGGCCCTCCAGTCCCTCAAGTCCCCGCAGAAGCCGGAGGACTTCATGCAGGACTACCGGGGTACCGGCCTGACCAACAACCTGCTGCAGATCGACGTGTCGGCCGACAGCGAAGCGGCGGCGGTGGCCCGGGCCAGGGCGCTGGCCGACGCCTTCGTCGCGGACCACGTGCGGCGGCTGCGCGAGGCCGCGAAGGCCGAGTCCACGGCGCTGCTCGAGCAGCGCGACCGCATGCGGAAGGAACTGGCCCAGGTCAACAAGGAGATCGGAGGCCGGTCGCCGGAGAGCGACCCGAAGACGTCGGCGAGCGTCGAGTCGCTGTTCGCCCGCCGGGCCGAGCTCAACTCGCGGATCGCCGACTTCGCCCAGCGCGCCGAGGAGGCACGCGTCGGCACGCCCAAGCTCATCGCGGGCACGCAGATCGTGGACGCCCCGCGCGCCGTGCGGCACTCCCTGCCCAAGGCCGTCGTCACCAACGCCGGGATCGGGCTCGTGCTCGGCCTCGTCCTCGGGCTCGCGGTGGCCGCGGTCGGCACGGTGGTGGCGGACCGCCCCGTGCTGCGCCGGGAGATCTCGGCGAACCTGGGCGCCTCGGTCATCGCGGAGCTGCGCCGTATACCCCGCCGGTCAGTCGGCTTGTGGCGGCCCCGCAGGACCCGGGCGGCACGCGAACGGGTCACCACGACGCTGGCCCGCGCCGTGCGCGGCTCCACGGAGCCGGTGTCGCTCCTCGAACTGGGCTGTGCGCACAGCACGAGCGTGATCGCCCTGAACGTGGCGAGGGCGCTGGCGGCGGAGGGGCCGGTGGTCGTCGTCGACGGTCTGCCCGGCCCGCAGCTCGCCAACTGCCGCACGGGGCAGGGAGATCCGGACGTGGTCAGCGGTGAGAGTGCCGCGGACGTGCCGCGTGAGACCCGGCGGCTCGGCGTCGGCTCGGTCGCGCCCGGCACCGCGTGGACCGACCTCCAGTACCTCGGTGGTCAGACGGTGCTCGTCGTGCGCGCCGGGCACGGCAGCGCCGCGTGGCTGCACACCGTGGCGCGGCAACTCGCCGACCAGCGCATTCCGGTGATCGGCGTGGTGCTGATCGACCCCGATCCGCGGGACAGGACCGACGGCACGCTGTGGGACGGGCTGCACACCGCGCTGCGCGGCCGGTACGAGCGGCCGGCCCGGCAGAACGGGACGGGACAGCGGCGCACGGAGCGGCCTTCGGTGCCGGCCGCGCGGGTCCCGGACAACGACCAGGAGGCGCGGTAGATCATGTGTGGCATCGCAGGCACGTACCGGTGGCCGGACGGGAAGGCGGTGACCGACCGGCTCACCGACGTCCTCGCCCACCGGGGTCCGGACGGGGCGGGCCGGTACAGCCACCCCGTCGGTGACGGTGAGGTGCACCTCGGGCACCGCCGACTGGCGATCATCGACCTGTCCGAGACCGGCGCTCAGCCGATGGTCTCCGACGGCCTGGTCCTGACGTACAACGGCGAGCTGTACAACGCGCCCGAGCTGCGCGCCGAGCTGGCGGCCGCCGGGGTGAACTTCCGCGGCACCTCCGACACCGAGGTGGTCCTCGAGGCCTGGCGGCGCTGGGGCACGGGCTGTCTGCCACGGCTTCGCGGCATGTTCGCGTTCGGGATCTTCGACGAGCGCACCGGTGAGCTGGTGCTCGCCCGCGACCAGCTCGGCATCAAGCCGCTGTTCCTGCTCCGGCGCGGCGAAGGTCTGGTGTTCGCCTCCGAGCTCAAGGCGCTGGCCGCCGTGACCGGCGGGTCCCTCGAGGTGGACCATGCGGCTCTGGTGGCCTCGCTCCTCTACTACTGGGTGCCGGACTCGCGCTGCGCGTTCCGCGAGGCGGAGAAGCTGCCCCCGGGGAGCTGGCTCAGGTGCCGGGCCGACGGCCGGGTGGAGCGCGGCCGGTACTGGCGGCTGAAGGACGTCGCCGCCGAGGGCCGGGAGCGGGCCCGCAGCGGCGAGCAGCCCGACCTGGCCGCCATCGTCGAGGAGTCGACGCGGCAGCACCTGCTCGCCGACGTGCCCGTGGCGACGTTCCTGTCCGGCGGTCTCGACTCCAGCTATCTGACCGCCCTCGCGGCCCGTCACCAGCCGGGGATCTCCGCCTACACGATCGGGTTCCGCGCCGAGGACGCCAAGTTCGAGGCGATGCCGGACGACCTGCGCTACGCCCGGCAGGTGGCCGAGCGCTTCGGTGTCGACCTGCACGAGATCGAGATCGCGCCGAACGTGCTCGACCTGCTGCCGCAGATGACGTACAGCCTGGACGAGCCGATCGGCGACCCGGCGGCGATCAACACGTATCTGATCTGCCAGGCCGCCCGGGAGGCCGGGGTCAAGGTGATGCTCTCCGGGATGGGCGCCGACGAGCTGTTCGCCGGGTACCGCAAGCACCTCGCCAATGTGCTGGCCCTGCGCTACCAGCGCATCCCGAGGCCCCTGCGGCGCGGGGTGTACAGGGCGGTGGACCGCCTTCCGGTCGCCTCGGCGCGGCGGGGGTACCGGTCGGTGCGGTTCGCGAAGCGGTTCCTCTCCTTCGCCGACCTGCCGGAGGAGACGGCGTTCCGGCGCAGCTACACCATGTACGACAAGGACGAGCTGCTCGCCCTGGTCGATCCGGACCTGGCGGGGACGGTCGACGACGTGCTGACCGAGCACGCGGACGTCTACGAGGACAACGACCTCGACGACTTCGTCAACCGCATGTGCCTGGGCGACGCCCGGATGTTCCTGCCGGGCCTGAACCTCACGTACACGGACCGCTCCAGCATGGCCGCGTCGACCGAGGTGCGGGTGCCGTACGTGGACGTCGAGGTGGTGCGGGCGGCGTTCGCCTTCCCCGGCGACCGCAAGATCGTCGGACGGCAGGGCAAGGCCGTCCTCAAGGAGGCGGCCACCTCGATCCTGCCCAAGGAGATCGTGTACCGGCCCAAGGGCCTGTTCAGCGCCCCGCTGCGGGCCTGGATGAGCCGGGATCTGGCACCGCTGGTGCGCGAGGTGGTGCACGACGGCGTGCTCGTCAACTCCGGGCTCCTGCGCCGTGACGCCCTCGCGCGCATGGTCGCCGAGGACGCGGCCGGACAGCGGGACTTCTCCAAGCATCTGTGGCATGTGCTGACCCTCGAGTACTGGTATCGCGGCGCGACCTCCGGGTCCGGCGAGAACGCTCGCTTGACGGCGTAGAAACAAGGGGACTTCGGTGAAACAGGTTGTGCAGAACTACAAGAGCGGCGAGCTTGCAGTGCTCGACGTGCCGGTGCCGGGGTGCAAGGCGGGCGGTGTCCTGGTCAGGACCTCCTACTCGCTGATCTCCACCGGGACCGAGCTCATGAAGGTCTCCGAGGCCGGCATGTCGATGCTCGGCAAGGCCCGCTCGCGCCCCGACCAGGTGGCCAAGGTCATGCAGAGCGTGGCCACCAACGGGGTGCCCGCCACCTACCGCAAGGTCATGGGCAAGCTGGACTCCTACACGCCGCTCGGCTATTCGCTGTGCGGGGTGGTCGAGCAGGTCGGCGCCGGGATCGACGACGTGAAGGTCGGCGACGTCGTGGCCTGCGCGGGCAACGAGCACGCGCTGCACGCCGAGCTGAACTGGGTGCCGAAGAACCTCTACACCCCGGTGCCGGAAGGCCTCGCGCCGCGCCACGCGGCCTTCGGCACGGTCGGTTCGATCGCGTTGCAGGGCGTCCGCCAGGGCGAGCCGCAGCTCGGCGAAGTGGCCCTGGTCATCGGACTCGGCCTCATCGGCCAGCTGGTGGTGCAGCTCCTCACCGCGTCGGGCGTCCGTGTCGTCGGAGTCGACCCGGACCCGGCGCGCTGTGAGCTGGCCGAGCGCCTGGGCGCCGCGGCCTGCGGCGATCCGGCGTCCGCGGCCGTGGAGGCCGCCGTCGCCGAGCTCACCGACGGTCACGGCGTGGACCAGGTGTACCTGGCCGCCGGTGGCGGCAGCAACCAGCCCGTCGAGCTGGCCGCCCACTTGAGCCGGGACCGCGGCCGGGTCGTCGACATCGGCAAGTGCCGCCTGGACCTGCCGTGGAACGCGTACTACGAGAAGGAGCTCGACGTCCGGTTCTCCCGCAGCTACGGCCCCGGGCGCTACGACCCGGAGTACGAGCTGGCGGGCCGGGACTACCCGATCGGCTACGTGCGCTGGACCGAGCGCCGCAACCTGGCGTGCTTCCTCGATCTCGCCGCCCGGGGCCGCGTCGACGTGGAGCCCCTGATCTCCCACATCGCCGACTTCGACGACGCCGTCACGACGTACCAGAACCTGAAGGACGGCGAGCTGAAAGCCGTGGCCGTGCTGTTCCGGTACCCCGAACAGACGGTGGAAGCCGAGGCCCCGGCGGTGGCCGTGCCCTCGGTGACCGTACGGCGGAGCCCTGCCCGCGCTGCCCGGACGCCGGTGCGCCTCGCGTTCGTCGGCGCGGGGAACTACGCGACGTCGATGCTCCTTCCGCATCTGACCCGGCGTGACGGCGTCGAGTTGTCGGCGGTCGTCACCACGACGGCGCTGTCCGCGGCCAACGCGCAGCGGAAGTTCGGCTTCGCCGATGCGACCACCGATCTCGACGCCGTGCTCGGCGACAAGTCCATCGACGCGGTGTTCGTGGTCACCCGTCACAGCTCGCACGCCGAACTGACCCGCAAGGCGCTCCTCGCGGGCAAGGCGGTGTTCGTGGAGAAGCCCCTGGCCCTCACCGAGGACGAGCTCGCCGGTGTGCTCGCGACGGTCGAGGAGTCCGGCAACGACCGGCTCCAGGTGGGCTTCAACCGCCGGTTCGCGCCGCTGCTCCGGGAGGCCAAGGAGCGGTTCGGCGTCCGGACGGGCCCAGCGAGCCTGCGCTACCTGGTCAACGCGGGCCGCCTCCAGCACGGCAGCTGGTACCTCCAGCAGGGCACCGAGGGCTCGCGGTTCGCCGGTGAGGGCGGGCACTTCATCGACACGGCGAGCTGGCTGCTCGGCGCCGACCCGGTCTCGGTGTACGCGACCGCCCCGTCGGGCAACGAGGACCTCCAGGTCGTCCTGCACTACCCGGACGGGTCCACGGCCGTCCTCAGCTACGTCACCACCGGTGCGCCCGGCTTCCCCAAGGAGACGCTGGACCTCGTCGCGGACGGCAAGGTGCTGCGCCTGGACGACTTCGTCCGCGCGTCGGTGCACGGGCCCGAGAAGTGGGTCAGTTCGCGGCTGCCGAAGGCCCGGGACAAGGGGCAGAACGCCGAGCTGGCCGCGTTCGTCAAGGCCGTGCGGACGGGCGGGCCGATGCCGGTGCCGCTGGAGTCCCTCGTCGCCACCACGGCGGCCACCCTCGCCGTGCGGGCGGGGCTGGCCGGTGGCGCTCCGGTGACGCTTGCGAGGTCGCGATGAGCATGAGCCCCGGCTGGTACCTGCGACGCCTGTCCCGGATGGGGCCGCGGGAGATCGGCGGCCGGGCGGGCGACGCGGTGCGCAGGCGGCGCTGGCGGTCGGCGCGGCCGCGCTGTCCGGAGGTGACCGACGCCCTGTTCAGCGCGGTCCTGCCCGCCGGGACGATCGCCGCGGTGCCGCCGGACGCCGCGAAGCGTCTCATCGCCGAGGCGGACCGCCTGCTGGCCGGGCACGCCGAGTACTTCGGGGTGGTCCGCGACGACCTGGCCGACCCGGACTGGTGGCGCGATCCGAAGACCGGGCGCCGGGCTCCGTGGGGCTACGCCTTCGACGTGCCGTACCGGAACGAGGACGCGGTCGGGGACATCAAGCAGATCTGGGAGCCGTCCCGGCATCAGTACCTGACCGTCCTCGCGGCCGCCTACGCGATCACCGGGGACGACCGCTACGCCGAGCGGGTGGCCGCGCATCTGCGGTCGTGGTGGAAGGCCAACCCGCCGCTGCGCGGAGTGCACTGGATCAGCGGCATCGAGCTGGGGATCCGGCTCCTGTCCTGGGTGTGGATCCGCCGGCTGCTGGACGGCTGGCCGGGCGTGGCCGGTCTCTTCGAGGGCAACCCGGTGGCGCTGAACCAGATCTGGCACCACCAGCGCTGGCTGGCCGCCTTCCCCAGCCGAGGGTCGTCGGCGAACAACCACGTCATCGCAGAGACGGCCGGGCAGTTCGCCGCGGCCTGCGCGTTCGGCTGGTTCCCCGCCTCGGCGCGCTGGCGCGCCGACGCACTGCGGTCCCTCGATCAGCAGCTGCGGAGCAACACCTTCCCGTCCGGCCTCAACCGCGAGCTGGCCACCGAGTACCACGGGCTCGTCCTCGAACTCGGCCTGGCCGCGCTCGCCGAGGCGGACGCCGCCGACGTGCCGGTCCCGGCGTCGCTCCGGCTCGTGCTGCTGCGGATGACCGACGCGCTCGCGGCCGTCGTCGACAACCGGCTGCGGCCGCCGCGCCAGGGAGACGCGGACGACGGCCACGGTCTGGTCGTGGACGGCGCGGGCACCGACCGCTGGGCCTCGCTCCTCGCCACCGGGGACGCCGTGTTCGGCCGACTCGGCTGGTGGCCGACCGTCACCGGCACCGATGTGCGCACCACGCTCCTCGCCGCGCTCGTCCGGCCGTACGCGAAGGACGGGGCCGTGGCCCGCCCGCCGGGCCGACCGGCCCACTTCGCCGACGCGGGCATGACCATCCTGCGCGGCCCCGGGGAGATCTGGTGCCGCTGCGACGGCGGTCCGCACGGGTTCCTGTCCATCGCCGCGCACGCCCACGCGGACGCGCTGTCCGTGGAGGTCCGGCACGACGGGGTCGACGTGCTCGCCGACCCGGGGACGTACTGCTACCACGGGCAGCCCGAGTGGCGGCGGTACTTCCGGTCGACCCTCGGCCACAACACCCTGGAGTGGGACGGCGGTGACCAGTCCGTCTCCGGCGGCCCGTTCCTGTGGACCCGGCACGCCCGCAGCCGCGTCCTGGTCGCGGACCCGTCCGACGAGGGCGTGGCCCGCTGGTGCGCCGAGCACGACGGGTACCAGCCCTCCGTGCACCGCCGCCGGGTGGAGCTGATCGCCGCGACCCGGGAGCTGCGGGTGGTCGACGAGGTCCGCCCCGGGGACCACCGGCCCGTGCGCCTCGCGTTCCACCTGGGCCCGGAGGTCACCGCGGACCTCGTGGAGCACCGGGCGGTGCTCACCTGGAGCCGTGACGGCGAGGACCGCTCCGCGGTGCTCGACCTGCCCGGGGAGCTGTCCTGGCGGGCGCACCGCGGCGAGAGCGACCCGCCGCTCGGCTGGTACTCCCCCGGCTTCGGACGCAAGGAACCCGCCACCACGCTGGTCGGCAGCGGATTCGCCGACGGCATGGAGGAGTTCACCACCGTACTCAGGTTCCACGACTAGGAAGGGGGGAGGACGCGTGGGGATCAAGTGGCGGCACCGGGCGCTGCCGGCGGCACCGCTGGCGCTGGTCCTGCTGGCGGCGACCGGCTGTACGGGCACGTCGGACTCCCCGGCGGAGGCGAAGAGCACGCCGTCGTCCGGGGCGCCCGGCACGTCCGTGGCCCGGATGTGCGCCAAGCCCGCGGCCGGGCCGACGAAGGCGCCCGCGGGCGCGGTGACGGTCGACCCCGCGGTGGTCGGCGATCTGGCCGCGAAGACCAAGAGCAGCCCTGCGAACACCACGTTCTGGCTGCGGCCGGGCAAGCACCGCCTTGAGCGGGACCGCTACGCCCAGGTCATGCCCAAGAAGGGGAACCGCTACCTCGGCGCGCCGGGGGCGGTGCTGGATGGCCGGAAGACCAACCAGTACGCGTTCAGCGGCACCGCCCGCGACGTCACCATCCGCCATCTGACCGTGCAGCGTTTCGTCGCGCCGAACAACGAGGGCGTGGTCAACCACGACATGGCCGACGGCTGGGTGATCGAGCACGCGAAGATCCAGTACAACTCCGGTGCCGGGCTTATGGCCGGTGCGCGCCAGCGGGTGCGCGCCAGCTGCCTGCGCGCCAACGGGCAGTACGGAATGAACGCGTACAAGACCGGCGACACCATCAAGGGCCTGGTGGTCGAGGGCAACGAGGTCGTCGGCAACAACACCGACGACTGGGAGCGGCGGAAGCCGGGCTGCGGCTGCACCGGAGGCATCAAGTTCTGGGCCGTCAACGGCGCCGACGTCCGCGGCAACTGGGTGCACGACAACCGCGGCGCCGGGTTGTGGGCGGACAACAACAACAACGACTTCCGCATCGAGAACAACGTCATCGAGGCCAATGACGGCGCCGCGCTGATGTACGAGACCAGCTACAACGCGGTCATCCGGAACAACACGATCCGGCGGAACAACTGGGTCGAGGGCCGCAAGAACGCCGACCGCGGCGACGACTTCCCGTACGCGACGGTCTACGTGTCCGAGGCGGGCGGCGAACCGCGGATCCGGGCCCGCACGAACAAGATCGAGATCTACCGGAACCTGCTGCGGGACAACTGGTCCGGGATCACCCTGTGGGAGAACGCCGACCGGTTCTGCAACAGCCCGGCCAACACCTCGACCGGCTACTGCACCTTGCTGGTGAAGGACACCGACCGCTGTGCGCGGCCGGGGATCGCCACCCCGCCGCTCTACCACGACTGCCGGTGGAAGACCCAGCGCGTGGACATCCACGACAACCGCTTCGTCCTCGACGAGTCCGTCGTCAAGTGCGAGGTGAAGTGCGGCCGCATGGCGGTCCTCGCCAACTACGGCACCTACCCGAAGTGGTCGCCGTACAAGGGCAAGCGGGTGGCCGACGCGATCACCCTCAAGCAGCACAACCGCTGGCACGACAACGTCTACCGCGGGCCGTGGAGCTTCGTCGCGGGCGACCCGGGCCGCAAGCTCGAACCGGGGCAGTGGCAGAGCACGCCGTACCGGCAGGACGAGGACAGCACCTTCGACGCCCGGGCCGGTGGTTGAGATGGGTGGCGACCTGATGCGCGGCGCGCTCCCGGGCGGTCCGGACACGGCGGACGCGCGGCCCGGTGCCGAAGCGCGCCCCGTCGGCACACCGAAGGCCGTCGGGATCGTCTGGGCGCTGCTCGCCCTCAACACGCTCGGCTCCGCCGGGGCCAAGACCGTCATCCCGCTCCCCCGCTCGCTCATCCAGATGGCCACCATGGGCGCGCTGGTCTCCGCGTTCGCGCTGGCGCTCGCGCTCAATCTCCGCCTGCGCATCCGGCCCAGCGCCTTCGTCTTCCTGCTCACCCTCCTCCTCGTGCCGAGCGTGATCGCCAGCGCCAACCTGGAGGTCGGCTACGGCGCGCTGTTCCGCTGCACCCGCCTCGCGCTCTTCGTCGGCACGCTGTGGCTGCTCAGCCGCTGGTGGGACGGCAGTCTGACGTTCGTCCGCCACCACATCCGGATGTACTTCGCGGTGCTCGTCCTGGTGGCCGCAGGTCTGGTCGTCGCACCGGGCACCGCCATGCCCGAGTACTACGGCGGGCGCCTGGTCGGCGCGCTGTGGCCGCTCACCCCGCCGCAGATCGGGCAGTACGCCGCGATCATCATCGGGCTCACCGTGCTGCTCCTGCTCGGCCGCCAGGTGGACAGGACCAGCGCGGCGGTGGTCATCGTGCCCTCGCTCGTCCTGCTCCTGCTGACCCACACCCGCACGGCCACGCTCGGGCTGCTCATCGGGTTGGTGCTCGCGATCGGCTCGCTCGTCCTGACCAGCTCCGCCGCCCGCCGGTTCTTCGCCTGGACGGTGGTGTGCGCCACGGTGGCCGCGGTGGCGTTCAGCTCCGCGCTCCAGTCCTGGTACCTGCGCGGCCAGAGCCAGGAGAACATGTCCAACCTCACCGGCCGGGCCAAGGTCTGGGACGCCCTCCTCGCGGCGCCCCGGTCGACCGGGGAGAAGGTGTTCGGCGTGGGCCTGAGCGACAAGTCGTTCGGCGGCCTGCCGATCGACAACAGCTGGCTGGCCGTCTACCACGAGCAAGGCCTCATCGGCGTCACCATCGTGGCCACGATGATCGCCACCCTCGGCGGCGTCGCGCTGCTGCGGCCGCCGTCCCTGCCGAGGGCCTGCGCGATCTTCCTGATCAGCTACTGCGCGATCTCGTCGTACACCGAGGCCGGGCTCGGCGACGCCTCGCCGTATCTGCTGCACCTGGCCCTCGCCGCCTCGCTGCTCGCGCTGCCCGCCACGGCCGCGGCAGGCCCGGCGGCCGAAGTCCCCCGACGACGTGTCCCGCGATGGGCCCGGAGGTGAACTGACCATGCACGACACACATGACCTGCGCGACCTGCACGTTCTGGTGGTGCACAACCGCTACTCCTCGGCGCAGCCGAGCGGGGAGAACAGGGTCGTCGACGAAGAGGTGGCGCTGCTGCGCTCGGCCGGCCACCGGGTCGACCTGTTCGAGCGGCGCAGCGACGACATCGCCGCCCGGTCCCTGCCGGGCAAGGTCGCGGTGCCCCTCCTGGTGCCGTGGAACCCGGCGGTGCGCTCGGAGCTCGCCGCCCGGCTCCGCGCCGCGCGCCCCGACGTGGTGCACGTCCACAACGTCTTCCCGCTCCTGTCGCCCGCGGTGCTCGCCGCCTGCGCCGACGTCGGCGTGCCCGTCGTCGCCACGCTGCACAACTACACCCAGGTGTGCCCGCCCGGCACGCTGCACCGGGACGGCAAGGCGTGCACCGAGTGCGTCGGGTCGAAGATGTCGCTGCCCGCCGTACGGCACGGCTGCTACCGCGACTCCCGGCTCGCGACGGTGCCGCTCGCGGTCAGCCTGGCGGTCAACCGGCGGCGGTGGTGGTCCGGCGTGGAGCGGTTCTTCTGCATCTCCGGGGCGCAGCGCGACGTCCTGGTGCGGTCCGGCATGCCGGCGGAGCGCCTCGCGGTGAAGCACAACTTCGTGCCGGAGCCGGGCATCCGCCGCGCGGGCGAGGGCGAGCACCTGCTGTTCCTCGGCCGCCTCGCGGAGGCCAAGGGCACGCGGCTGCTCATGAGCGCGTGGGACCAGGTCGCCGCGGACGGCGGTGTGGGCGTGCCGCTCGTGCTCGCCGGCTCGGGTCCGCTGGCGCGGGAGGTGACCGCCTGGGCGGCGGGCCGGGACGACGTGCGATACGTCGGCCTGCTGGACCCGATGGAGTGCCGGCAGGCCGTCGCACGCTCGGTGGCCGTGGTGGCGCCCTCGATGGCCATGGAGACGTTCGGCCTGGTGGTGGCGGAGGCGATGGCGTCGGGGGTGCCGGCCGTCGCCGCCGCTCACGGCGCCTTCGTCGAACTCATCGAGGACGGGGTGACCGGGCTCCTGCACCGGCCGGCCGACCCCGCGTCCCTTGCGTCCTGCGTACGCCGGATCGCGGCCGATCCGGCACGCAACGAGGAGATGGGCCGGGCGGCCCGGCGCCGCTACGAGCAGAACTTCAGCCCGACCGTGGGCCTTGAGCGCCTGGTGGAGGGGTACCGCACCGCGATCGCGGTGCGGTCGGGCGGCGACAGCACGCCGCCGGTGGGGAACGGAAACACGGGCTCGCGGCGGGGCACCCGCGCGAGCGGAAATGGGGGGATGTAGCAGATGACAGGATGCCGACTCTGCGGCTCGGCGGCGCTGGCGAGCGTCGTCGACCTGGGGGCGACCCCGCCGTGCGAGAGCTTTCTCGCCGCGGACCAACTGGATACGGCCGAGCCCGCGTACCCGCTGCACCTGCGGGTCTGCACCGCGTGCTGGCTCGCGCAGATCCCGCCGCTGATCACGCCGGAGGAGACGTTCAAGGAGTACGCGTACTTCTCCTCGTTCTCGACGTCCTGGGTGGAGCACGCGCGCGCGTTCGTCGCCGACGCCGTACGGCGGGTGGGGCTCGGCGCCGACGGCTCCGAGGCCTTCGTGGTCGAGGTCGCGAGCAATGACGGGTACCTGCTCAAGCACGTGGTGGAGCGCGGGATCCGCTGCCTCGGCATCGAGCCGTCGGTGAACGTCGGTGCCGCGGCGCGGGAGGCGGGCGTGCCCACGCTCACGGAGTTCCTGAGCCCGGAGACCGGTGCGGCCGTCCGTGCCGAGCACGGTCCCGCGGACCTGGTCGTGGCCAACAACGTGTACGCGCACATCCCCGATGTCGTCGGGTTCACCCAGGGCCTGCGCGCCCTGGTCGCCGACGACGGCTGGGTCTCCATCGAGGTGCAGCACCTGCTGACCCTGATCGAGGAGAACCAGTACGACACGATCTACCACGAGCACTTCCAGTACTACACGGTCGCGTCCGCGATCCGCGCCCTCGCGAGCGGCGGACTCGCCCTCGTGGACGTCGAGTTGCTGCCCACGCACGGCGGCTCCATCCGGCTGTGGGCCCGGCCGGCCGAGGTCGCGGGCGAGCCGAGCCGCCGGGTGACCGACGTCCTCGCCCGGGAGAAGGCCGCTGGGCTCCAGGAGCTCTCCGGGTACACCGAGTTCTCCGCCCGCGTGGCCAAGGTGCGCAGGGACCTCCTCAAGTTCCTGATCACAGCGGCCGAGCGCGGCGAGACGGTCGTCGGCTACGGCGCCCCGGGCAAGGGCAACACCCTGCTCAACCACTGCGGCATCCGGCCCGACCTGCTCGCGTACACGGTCGACCGCAACCCCTACAAGCACGGCAGGTTCACCCCGGGCACCCGCATCCCGATCCTGCCGCCGGAGCGGATCGCCGCCGACAAGCCCGACTACGTCCTCGTCCTCCCGTGGAACCTGCGGGCCGAGCTGGTCGAGCAGCTGTCGTTCGTCCACGAGTGGGGCGGCCGTCTGGTCTTCCCCATCCCGGAACTGAGCATCGTCGAGGTCGGCGTCGCGAAAGAGGTCACAGCATGAAGGTCGTCCTGTTCTGCGGCGGTTACGGGATGCGGATGCGCAGCGGCGCCTCCGACGACGTGCCCAAGCCGATGGCGATGGTCGGCCCCAGACCGCTGATCTGGCACGTCATGCGCTACTACGCGCACTTCGGGCACACGGAGTTCATCCTGTGCCTCGGGTACGGGGCGCACCACATCAAGGACTTCTTCCTCAACTACGAGGAGACGACGTCCAACGACTTCGTCCTGCGGGGCGGGCGCACCGAGCTCCTGTCCACCGACATAGCCGACTGGACGATCACGTTCGCGCAGACCGGGATCGAGTCGCCGATCGGGGAGCGCCTCCGCCGGGTGCGGCACCACCTGGACGGCGACGAGATGTTCCTCGCCAACTACGCCGACGTCCTGACCGACGCCCCGCTGCCGGAGATGATCGACAACTTCGCCCGGCGGGACGCCGGGGCGTCGATGATGGTGGTGCCGCCGCAGTCCTCGTTCCACTGCGTGGACCTGGGCGAGGACGGCCTGGTGGGGGGCATCACCGCGGTGAGCGACATGCCGCTGTGGGAGAACGGCGGCTACTTCGTGCTCCGCCAGGAGGTCTTCGACCACATACCGGAGAACGGGGACCTGGTCGCCGACGGCTGCGGCGGACTGGCCAAGGAGGGCCGCCTGGTGGCGCACCAGCACCGCGGCTTCTGGAAGCCGACCGACACCGTGAAGGAGCGGGCCGCGCTCGACGACGCGTACGCCAGGGGCGACCGGCCCTGGGCCGTGTGGGAGCGGGACACCGCAGGAGCGAGGGCGTGATCCGGCTCGGGGCCGGACCCCTGAACCGGATCGCCGCGGTGGGCGCGCACTGCGACGACATCGCCATCGGCGCCGGTGGCACGCTCCTGACGATGTGCCTGGCGCGCCCCGGCATCCGCGTCGACGCGCTGGTGCTCTCCGGCGGCGGCAGCGAGCGGGAGCAGGAGGAGCAGGCCGCGCTCGCCGCCTTCTGCCCGGGCGCCGATCTGCGGCTCACCGTGCTCAAGCTGCCGGACGGCCGGCTGCCCGCGCACTGGGAGGAGGCCAAGGCCGCCGTCGAGGAGCTGCGCGAGCGGACCGATCCGGATCTGATCCTCGCCCCGCGCACCGATGACGCGCACCAGGACCACCGCGGCCTGGCGCAGCTGATGACCACCGCGTTCCGCGACCACCTCGTGCTCGCCTACGAGATCGTCAAGTGGGACGGCGACCTCGGCCGCCCGGCGGCGTACCAGCCGCTGACTCCCGAGATCGCCGAACAGAAGGTCCGGCTGCTGCAGGAGCACTACCCCTCGCAGCGGCACCGGCCCTGGTACGACCGGGAGGCCTTCCTCGGCCTGGCCCGGATCCGCGGCATCGAATGCCACGCGCGCTACGCCGAGGCGTTCGCGACCACCAAACTCACGCTCCATCTGGGGGACTGAACCTTGCGCGTACTGCTGACCGGGCACCAGGGCTACCTGGGCACCGTGATGGCCCCGGTCCTGAGCGCCGCCGGGCACGAGGTCGTCGGCCTCGACGCCGGCCTGTTCGCCGACTGCGTCCTCGGCCCGACGCCCGCGGACCCGTCCGGGCACCGCGTGGACCTGCGCGACGTCACGGCCGAGCACGTGGCCGGAGTGGACGCCGTGATCCACCTGGCCGCGCTCTCCAACGACCCGCTGGGATCCCTGGCGCCGGAACTCACCTACGACATCAACCACCACGCGTCCGTACGCCTCGCCCGCCTCGCCCGCGAGGCCGGGGTGCGGCGCTTCCTGTACGCGTCCACCTGCTCGGTCTACGGCGCCGCGGGCGGTGGCGACCTGGTCGCCGAGGACGCCCCGCTGCGCCCGGTGACGCCGTACGCGGAGTCCAAGGTGCGGGTGGAGGACGACCTGCACGCGCTGGCCGACGGTGACTTCACCCCGGTGTACATGCGCAACGCCACCGCCTTCGGCCACTCGCCCCGGCTCCGCGCCGACATCGTGCTGAACAACCTGGTGGGCCACGCGCTCCTGTCCGGCGAGGTCCTCGTGCTCTCCGACGGCACCCCCTGGCGCCCGCTGGTGCACGCCGCCGACATCGCCCGGGCCTTCACCGCCGCGCTGACCGCGCCGCGCGAAGCCGTGCACGACCGGGCGTTCAACATCGGCAGCGAGACCAACAACGTCACGGTCGCCGAGATCGCCGAGCAGGTCGCCGAGGCGGTGTCCGGCGCGAAGGTGCGGATCACCGGGGAGAACGGTGCCGATCCGCGCTCGTACCGGGTGGACTTCTCCCGGTTCCGGACGGCGATCCCCGGCTTCGACTGCGAGTGGACGGTGAAGCGGGGCGCCCTCGAACTCGCCGACGCCTACCGGAAGCACGGGCTGACCCGGGAGGACTTCGACCGGCGCTTCACCCGCCTCGCCGTGCTGCGCGCGGCGTCCGACGCCGGTGCCGTCGACGACACCCTGCGGTGGCGCCGATGACCGAGCTCGGCGCGGAGATGCACGCGCTGGTGGAGCGGCTGTACCCGCTGTGCCGGAGCATCACGGGGGACGGTGTGCGCGCCACCCTGGACATCGTCGGCGAGTACGTTCCGCTCCAGGTGCACGAGGTGCCGACCGGGACGCAGGTGCTCGACTGGACGGTGCCGCAGGAGTGGAACATCCGGGACGCGTACATCGCCGACGCCTCCGGCAACCGGGTCGTCGACTTCGCCGCGTCCAGCCTGCACGTGCTCGGCTACAGCGTGCCGGTGTCGGCGACCATGCCCCTCGCCGAGCTGCGCGGACACCTGCACACGCTGCCGGACCACCCGGCCTGGGTGCCGTACCGCACCAGCTACTACAAGCCGGAGTGGGGGTTCTGCCTGGCCCAGGAGACCCTGGACGCGCTGCCGGACGGCGACTACGAGGTGTGCGTCGACTCCACCCTCGCGGACGGCTACCTCACCTACGCCGAGCACGTGGTGCCCGGGCAGGTCGCCGACGAGGTGATCGTCTCCTGTCACGTCTGCCATCCGTCGCTGGCCAACGACAACCTGGCCGGGATCGCGGTGGCGACGTTCCTGGCCCGGGCCCTGGCGCGGGAAACGCCGTACTACACCTACCGGTTCATCTACGCGCCCGGCACCATCGGGGCGATCACCTGGCTGGCGCGCAACGCGGAGCGGATCGAGCGGGTCAAGCACGGCCTCGTGCTGGCCTGCGCGGGCGACTCGGGGCAGCTGACGTACAAGCAGAGCAGGCGCGGCGACGCGGAGATCGACCGGGTGCTCCGGCACGTCCTCGCCGCCTCCGAACGCCCGCACCGCGTAGAGGAGTTCACTCCGTACGGCTACGACGAGCGGCAGTACTGCTCGCCCGGGTTCGATCTCGGGGTGGGCTCGCTCAGCCGCACCCCGTACGCGGGCTACCCGGAGTACCACACCTCGGCGGACAACCCGGACTTCGTCTCCCCGGAGGCGATGGAGGACACCCTCGCCGTCTGCCGCGAGGCGTTCGCCGTCCTCGACCGCAACCGGCGGTACGTCAACCTCAGCCCGTACGGCGAACCGCAGCTGGGCAGGCGGGGGTTGTACGACGCGCTCGGCGGCCGCAGCGACACCAAGCAGGCGCAGCTGGCCATGCTCTGGGTGCTCAGCCTCTCCGACGGCGAGCACGGTCTGCTCGACGTCGCCGAGCGGTCCGGGCTGCCGTTCGACACGGTCGCCGCCGCGGCCCGTGCCCTGCACGGCGCCGGGCTGATCAAGGCGTGACGTGATGGCCGCCGAGAGGGAGAAGACGACGTCCGCGGACCCGGGCGGACCCGCCGGGCGCACCGCCAGGCGGGCCATGGCGGGCCGGCTCTCCTGGGGCCTCGCCGACCAGGCGGTCTGCAGCATGAACAACTTCGCGGTGGGCATCTATGTGGCACGCTCGCTCGGGCTCACCGCGTTCGGCGTGTTCAGCCTGGCCTGGGTGACCTACGGCGTGGTGCTCAGCGTCTCCCGCGGCCTCGCCACCGATCCGCTGGTGGTGCGCTTCAGCGGCGTGCCGACCGCGTCCTGGCGCGCCGCGGCGGGCCGGTCGTCGGGTACCGCGCTCGGCGTCGGCTTCGCCGTCGGCGCGGTGTGCCTGGTGGTCGGGCTCAGTCTCGGCGGCCGCGTGGGGTCCGCGTTCGCGTGCCTCGGCGTCGTGCTGCCGGGGCTGCTCCTCCAGGACGCCTGGCGGTTCGCGTTCTTCGCCGCGGGCACCGGGCGCAAGGCGTTCGTCAACGACGTCCTGGGGTGCGTCGCGCTCGTCCCCGCCATGGTCGTCGCGGCCCGCGTGGGCAGCGTGGGCGCCTTCGTGCTCGCCTGGGGCGCGGCGGCCGCGGTGGCCGCCGGGTACGGCTGCCTCCAGTCCGGCATCCGCCCCCGGCTCACCGGGGCGCGCGCGTGGATCCGGGAGCAGCGTGACCTCGGCTACCGGTACCTGGTCGAGAACGTCGGCGTCAGCGGCGCGAGCCAGCTGCGGGCGTACGGGCTCGGCGCGATCGTCGGCGTCAGCGCGGTGGGCGTGGTCCGGGGCGCCGAGCTCCTGCTCGGCCCGTTCCTTGCCGTGCTCATGGGGCTTTCGCTGGTCACCGTCGCGGAGGCGGCGCGGGTGCTGCGGCAGGCCCCGCACCGGCTGCGCGTGTTCTGCCTCCTGCTCGGCGGCGGGCAGGCCGTCGCCGCGCTGCTCTGGGGCGCGGCGCTGCTCCTCGTGCCGGACCGGGCCGGTGAGCTCGTGCTCGGCAACGTCTGGCAGGCCGCATCCGAGCTCATCGTGCCGGCCGCGCTCGGCGTCGCGGGCGCCGGGCTCGGCAGCGGTGCGGCGGCCGGTCTGCGCGCGCTCGCCGCGGCCCGGCGCAGCCTGCGCTGCCAGCTGTTCGCCTCCGCCTGCTACGTCGGCGGCGGGCTCGGCGGGGCGGCCGTGGGCGGCACGGTCGGCTCGGCCTGGGGCGTCGCCGCCGCGACCGCCTGCGGCTCGGCCGTGTGGTGGCTCCAGCTGCGGTCCGCCCTGCACGAGCACCACCGCAATTCCATCCCCGAAGTGAGGACGTCATGACCGCCCAACCCCGGCTCAGCATCGGCCTGCCCGTGTACAACGGCGAGGAGTACCTCGCCGAGGCGCTCGACGCCCTGCTCGGCCAGACCTACGAGGACTTCGAGCTGGTCATCTCCGACAACGCCTCGACCGACGGGACCCAGGACATCTGCCGCCGGTACGCCGAGAAGGACCCGCGCATCCGGTACCTCCGGCTGCCCCGGAACATCGGCGCGGCGCCGAACCACAACTACGTGTTCACCCAGTGCCGCGGCGAGCTGTTCAAGTGGGCGTCGCACGACGACCTGTACGCCCGGGACCTGCTGCGGCGCTGCGTGGAGGCGCTCGACGAGCGTCCTGAGGTGATCCTCGCGCACGCCGACCAGGCGGTCATCGACGAGCACGGCCAGGTGAAGGTCCCGTACGAGTACACGCTCGCCACCGACTCGCCGCGCGCGCCGGTGCGCTTCCGCAGCATGCTGTTCGAGCCCGGCGGCGACGACTTCTACGGGGTGATGCGGGCCGACGTGCTGCGCCGGGTGAAGCCGCACGACAGCTACCACCACGCGGACCGCACGTTCGTCACCGAGATCGGTCTGCACGGGCCCTTCCACCAGGTGCCGGAGCTCTTGTACTTCCGCCGCGACCACCCCACCCGCGCCGAGCGGGCCAACCCGTCCAAGCGGTCGCGGTGCGTCAACCTGGACCCGCGCCGGGCCGGTCTGCTGCACCCGACGCCCCGGCTCCTCGCCGAGTACGTGTGGGGCTTCGTCGCGGCGGTCCGGCGGGCGCCGCTGTCCTCCGCCGACCGGCGGGCGTGCTACCGCCACCTGGCCGCGTGGGCGACCAGCCGGGCCAGGCCGGGCGCGGGCGAGCGGGTCGAGGACCGCGCCCCGGTCGACCCGGCCCGGCTCACCGTCTCCGTCGACGACCTGGTGGCCGGACGTGAGGGGCGGCGGGCATGACGCGTCCGGCGCGGGTCGGGGTGTTCGGCCTGCTCGGCTCCGGCAACCTCGGCAACGACGGGTCGCTCGAAGCCGTGCTCGGATATCTGCGCGCCGAGCACCCGGGGGCGGCCGTGGACGCGCTCTGCGGCGGCCCCGAGGTCGTCGCGGCCCGGTACCGGATCCCCGCGACGCGGCTGCACTGGAACCGCGGGGAGTACCGGACCGCGTCGCGTGCGGGCGCGGTCGTGGCGAAGGGGCTCGGCAAGTTCGTCGACGTCTTCCGCACCGCCGCCTGGGTGCGCCGGCACGACGTGGTGATCGTGCCGGGCATGGGCGTCCTGGAGGCCACGCTGCCACTGCGGCCCTGGGGCTTCCCGTACTCGCTGTTCCTGCTCTGCGCGAGCGGCCGCCTTTTCGGTACGCGCATCGCGCTGGTCGGCGTCGGCGCCGCCCCGATCGGCAACCGCCCGACCCGGGCCCTGGTCCGCTGGTCGGCACGCCTCGCCGCGTACCGGTCGTACCGGGACGTCCCGTCCCGCGTCGCGATGCGGGAGATGGGCGTGGACACCGTGCGCGACGAGGTCTACCCGGACCTCGCCTTCGCCCTGCCGACGCCGCCGTCGCGTACGACGCCGGGCCTGGTCTGCGTGGGTGTCATGGACTTCCACGGCGGCGACGACGACCGCGCCCGGGCCGAGGAGATCCATCGGCGCTACCTCGAAGGGACGACCCGGTTCGTCCGCGCGCTGGTGCGGGACGGCAGGCGGGTCCGGCTGCTCACCGGCGACGCGTGCGACGCGCCGGTGGTCGACGCGATCCTTGAGGCGGTGGACTCGCCGCTGGTGACCGCCGCCGAGACGGCCTCGCTCGCCGACCTGATGAAGGAGACGGCGGCCGCCGACACGGTGGTGGCGACCCGCTACCACAACCTGATCTGCGCGCTGAAGGTCGGCACGCCGACGCTGGCCCTCAGCTACGCGGCGAAGAGCGACGCCCTCATGGCCCGGATGGGCCTCGGCGCGTACTGCCACCCGGCCCGCGACGTCGACGCCGACCGGTTGCTCGACCAGTTCCGGGCCCTCGAAGGCCGGTCGGCGGAGCTGCGGCGGACCCTGTCCGAGCGGAACCTGGTCGCCGCCCGGCAACTGGAGCAGCAGTTCACCGACTTGACCACGGCCCTGTTCCCGACGGCCGACCACGCCCACGCCCTGCGGGAGACCTCATGAAAGCGACCGAAGTCCCGGCGATCACCGGGGCGTACCTGTTCGAGCCGACGCCGTACGCCGACGAGCGCGGCTTCTTCTGCCGCACCTTCGACGCCGACGTGGCCCGCTCGGTGGGCCTCGACCCGGACGCCTTCATCCAGGACAGCGTGTCCCGCTCGGTCCGGGGCGTGCTGCGCGGGCTGCACCTGCGCTCCGGCGCCGGCGAGGCCAAGCTGGTGCGGTGCTCGTACGGGAAGATCTTCGACGTCGTCGTGGACCTGCGGCCCGGCTCACCGACCTACCGGAACGTGGCCACCTTCCGGCTGTCCGGCGAGACACAGGCGACCCTGTACGTCCCGGCGGGCTGCGCGCACGGCTTCCAGGCGCTGACCGAGACCGCCGACACCTCGTACCGGATCGACCGCCCGCACGATCCGGCCGAGGACGTGACGATCGCCTTCGACGACCCGGAGCTCGCCATTCCGTGGCCGCTGCCGCCCACGTCGATGTCCCAGCGGGACCGGGAGGCGCCGAGCCTCGCCGAGGTCCTGAAGCAAGAAGAAGGGTGAAGTGCACGTGGACACCGAAGAGTTCCTCCTGCCCCGGTCGCGTACGGCGAACGAGCGGCTGCACGCCCTGGTCCCCGGGGGCGCGCACACCTACGCCAAGGGCGACGACCAGTACCCCGACGGTTTGGCCCCGGTCATCAGCCACGGCAGCGGTGCCCACGTGTGGGACGTCGACGGCAACCGCTACATCGAGTACGGGTCGGGCCTTCGGTCGGTCAGCCTCGGCCACGCCCACCCCCGCGTGACCGAGGCGGTGCGGCGGGAGATCGACCGAGGCAGCAACTTCGTGCGGCCTTCCATCGTGGAGGTCGAGGCCGCCGAGCGCTTCCTGGCCACGGTGCCGACCGCGGAGATGGTGAAGTTCGCGAAGAACGGCTCCGACGCCACCACCGCCGCGGTGCGCCTCGCCCGTGCCGTCACCGGGCGCGCGCGGGTGGCGATCTGCGGGGACCAGCCGTTCTTCTCCGTCGACGACTGGTTCATCGGCACCACACCGATGTCCACCGGCATCCCGGCGGCGACCACCGGCCTGACCGTGACGTTCCCCTATGGGGACCTGGCCGCCACGGAGGAGCTGCTCACCCGGTACCAGGGCGAGGTCGCCTGTCTGATCCTCGAACCCGCCACCCACACCGAGCCGCCTCCCGGCTATCTCGCGGGGCTGCGCGCGCTGGCCGACCGGCACGGCTGCGTCCTCGTCTTCGACGAGATGATCACCGGCTTCCGCTGGTCCGAGGCGGGTGCGCAGGGGCTGTACGGCGTCGTCCCCGACCTCTCCACGTTCGGCAAGGCGCTGGGCAACGGGTTCGCCGTCTCCGCCCTCGCCGGGCGCCGCGACCTCATGGAGCGGGGCGGGCTTCGCCACTCCCACGACCGGGTGTTCCTGCTGTCGACCACGCACGGTGCGGAAACGCACTCCCTGGCGGCCGCGATGGCCGTGCAGGCCACCTACGTCGAGGAGGGCGTCACCGCGCGGCTGCACGCCCTCGGGGAGCGGTTGGCCGCCGGGGTCCGTGACGCCGCGGCCAGCATGGGCGTCGGTGACCACCTCGTCGTCCGGGGCCGGGCCAGCAACCTGGTCTTCGCCACCCTCGACGAGAGGCGGCAGCCGTCACAGCCGTACCGCACCCTGTTCCTGCGCCGGCTCCTCGCGGGTGGGGTCCTCGCCCCGTCGTTCGTGGTGAGCGGCGCGCTCGACGACGCGGACATCGATCGCACCGTCGACGTGGTGGCCCAGGCGTGTGCCGTGTACCGGAAGGCCCTGGACGCCGGTGACCCCACCCCGTGGCTGGCCGGGCGGCCGGTGAAGCCCGTGTTCCGCCGCTTGGCGTGACATGGGGCGACATGGCGTGACGTGGTGTCAGTGGGCTTCCCGCTGACCCGCGTCGGCCGTCCGGCGGGCGTGCCGGTCGGCCGTCCGGTCGATCAGCCACGCGGTCGTCGGCACCATCGCGAGCGCGGTGCACCAGCCGCCGAGGACGTCGGTCGGGTAGTGGGCGCTCAGGGCGACCTGCGCCCACCCCATGGCGGCCCCTGCCACCAGCGCCGCACCCAGTACGAGTGCCGTCCCTGCCGTCCTGCCGAGGCCGAGCAGGCCGGTCGCGAGCAGCGCCACCGCGAGGGCGAGCGCGGTGGCGAAGGCGGTGTGCCCGCTCGGGTAGGACAGGTTGTCGGGGCCGTGGATGGTGCGTCCCACCAGGGACTTGACCAGCGTGGTCGTCCCCACCGTCAGACCGGCGCCGGCCACGACGAGCACGGCCGCGCGGGGCCTTCGCAGGAGTAGACAGCCCGTCACGGCGGCCAGGACCAGCATCGCCGCTCCGGCGGGCTCCCCCCAGAAGTCCGTGACCAGCGCGACGTTCCGCCACGGCGGCCGCACGCTGTCCGCCGTCGGCGCCACGATCCACGCGTCCACCTCGCCGGGCTGACTGTGACCGGCGTACAGGACGCCGATGACGACGACCACCAGCGTGGCGAGGAGCGCGACGAGCCCGAGGCACGCGCGCAGGGCCGGGGGCAGCACCGGGGGTGCCGACCGGCCGGTCACACGCCCACCGCGTCCGGTCGGCCCGCGGTGGCCCGCCGTGGTCGACGTGGGGACGTTCGCCCCGTCCAACGCCATCTCATCTCCGGTCTCGCCCTCCGCCCGACGCCACGACTGCTCTAGCCGGTGTACGCGACGCCGATGGCAGCCCTTCTCCCCCGGTCCTCGTCGACGGCACCACTCGCTGAAGCCAGCTCCATGTTCCGGAAAAGGCAGCCCGTGTGCGGGCAACATCGGGAAATTCGAGGCTGTGACCTGTGCCGCCCCGGGCACGGCTCACCCCCGCCCTGGCGCGGCAGCGTCAGTCCGCGGCGGGCGGCGCGGGCGGCGTCGGTGCCCCCGGCGGCGGCGCGATCTTCCCGTACGCGGCGGTCGGGGCCGCGGGCGTGGCGGAGGCCGGTCGCTCCTCGCGCGGCAGGAGCGCGTCGCGGCGCGCGCCCGGGTCCCAGCCCGTCTCCACAACCCGCTTCTGCACGACGATGGCCCCGGCCAGGACCACCGCGCCGAGGAGCAGCATCAGGACCACGCCACCCACCGTCCCGGCCTTGGCCGCGTTGCCGATGAGCGAGCCGAACCAGCCGAAGTCCGCGTCGCCGAACGTCGTGTTCTCCTTGCCGAACGCGCCGAGGACCTCAAGCAGCAGCGCGGGCAGGAAGGTGATGAGGACGCCGTTGAGGAAGGCGCCGACCACCGCGCCGCGCCGCCCGCCGGTGGCGTTGCCGTACACACCCGCCGCACCACCGGTGAAGAAGTGCGGCACCAGACCGGGCAGGACGAGGGCGAGCCCGAAGGCCGGTTCGAGGATCCAGGCGAGCAGGCCGAGGCTGAGCAGACCTCCGACGAAGCTGGAGATGAAGCCGACCAGGACGGCGTTCTGCGCGTACGGGAAGACGATCGGCGCGTCCAGGGAGGGCACCGCGCCCGGCACCAGCCTGTTCGCGATGCCCTGGAAGGCGGGCACGAGTTCGCCGAGGATGGTCCGGACGCCGAAGAGGATCACGGCGACGGCGATGCCGAACTGCAGGCCTTGCATGATCGACTGCATGACGTACGCGCCGACGTCGGGGGCCGCGGGACCGCCGTCGACGGCGAACGCCTTGAACGCGGCCTCCTTGCCCACCTTCGCGAGGAACACCAGCGACATGATCACGTAGATGAGCACCATCGACAGGGCCGTGGCGACCATCGAGTCCCGCAGGAAGCGCAGGCCCTCGGGCAGCTTCATGTCCTCCGTGGAACGGCTGCGCCGGCCGACGACCTGCCCCGCCGCACCGGCGACGACGTATCCCGCGGTGCCGAAGTGGCCGATCGCGACCGTGTTGTTGCCGGTGACGCGCTTGGTCCACGGGTGCGCGAAGGCAGGCATCGCCACCAGCAGGATGCCGAGCAGGACCCCGCCGACGACGACCACGACCCACGACTTCTGTCCGGCGGTGGCAAGGACCATCGTCAGGAGCGTCGCCATGAACAGCATGTGGTGGCCCGTCAGGAAGACGTAGCGCAGCGGTGTGAAGCGGGCGAGGGCGAGGCTGACCGCGAAGCCGAGGATCATCAGCCAGGCCACCCGTGAGCCGTACTCGGCCTGGGCGATGCCGACGATGGCCTCGTTCGTCGGGATCACACCGTGTGCGCCCGTCGAGCCCTGGATCATCTCGCCGAGCGGCGCGAGGGCGGCCACCACGAGCCCGGCGCCCGCGCCGATCAGCAGGAATCCGAGCGTCGCCTTGATCGCGCCGCCGAGCACCTGCCCCGCCGACTTGCGCAGCGCGATCAGACCCACGGCCGTGATGAGCCCGATCAAGTACGCGGGCTGACTGAGGATTTCATCGACCAGGAACTTCGCTACCGATACCAGCCAGTCCACGACGCTCTGCCTCTCACTTCTTCACTGTCGCGTGCGGTGCCGCGCTCATACGTCGTACGTGTCCCGCAGCACCCGGTCGGCCTCCACGGTGGAGGTGAAGTCGTCCACGACCTTCACGGGGACGCCGACGTCGCCGAGGGTCCTGGCGATCTCGCGGGAGGTGAGGATCGCGACGGCCTCGGCCGCCTTGCCCTTGGCGGAGATGGTGTCGGTCGCCTCCACGGTCACGTACCGGCTCCATCCCCAGCGATCGAGGACCTGCTCCAGGGTGTTCTTCAGGAACAGGCTGGTGCCCAGGCCGTTGCCGCAGACGGTGAGGATCTTGTGCACGGTCCGGCCGCCGGTCGCGGCGCCGCCCGCCGCCTCGCCCGCCGCCGGCCCCGGCGGCTCCTGCCCCGCCAGCAGCGCCCGCAGGGCCTGGGGCGTGGGCGCGTCCCGCAGGGCCCGCTCGGTCTCCGGGTCGGCGAGCAGCCGGGCCAGCGAGGCCATCGCCTCGGTGTGCTGCGAGGCGTCCCGCGCGGCAAGCGCGACGACCAGGTCCACCGGGTCGTTCGTCTCGTGCCCGAACTCCACCGGCCGGGCGAGCCGCACCCAGGACATGCCCGTCCGCAGGACCGCGGGTGAGGGCCGTGCGTGCGCGAAGGCGAAGCCGGGGGCGAGCACGATGTACGGGCCGTTGTCCTCGACGCTCCGGATCATCTCGGCGGTGTACGCGTCCGTGCTGCTGCCGGTCGCCACCAGCAGATCGCCCGCGGCGCGGACCGCCCCGCGCCAGTCCTCGGCCGCGGCGCCGAGCCGGATCGCCTCTCCAGGCAGCAGTTCACTCAGGGACACCATGGAGCTGATCGTTCCACAGGCCTCGGGGCTGGGCCGAGGGCCCGGGCCGAACGGACGAGATCCCAGGAAGCGCAGGATGCTGTCGCGACGGCAGCCGGGCACCCGCCCCGGCTAGAGGAGCACGCGGCACTCGCTCCATGCTTCGGCGCTCAGCGAGTCCTTGAGCCGGGAGAACAGGGCGAACAGCTCACGGCCGTACGCGTCGCGGAACTCGGCGTCCACATGGGCGAGGTCGAGTTCGTTGGCGGCCGACAGCTCGGCGAAGTCCCGGCGCAGCTGCGGCCCCGGGTGGGAAGCGCGGCCGGTGAAGCGGTCCTGGAAGGGGGCGTCGGCCCGATGGAGGAGCGGGTAGGTGGCCTTCCGGTCGCACGAAGCGTAGAGGTACACGACGGCCTCGGCCTCGGTGCCGATCAGCGCTGCCACCTCCTCACGACGCTCCAGGGGCAGCAGGGCCGTGGGGAATCCGTCCGTGCCGTAGAACGCGTGGCACAGACCGGCGAGTTGGAGGGCCGGGCGGGCGTTCCACGACGCGAGCCGTGCCTGCACGCGCCGCAGATGGGCGAGGAGAGTGCCGCCGGGGTGGGGGATGTCGTCGGCATGGCGCTCGTGGAGCAGTTCGAGCGCCCGGTCCGCGGCGGAAGGCGAAACAGGCACGAGGGCGTGTCCTTTCCGGGCCGAGGTGTCAGACACCCGTTGATACACCCGCCGACGCACCCGTAGGGAGTCCTCGTCCGGACCGGCCCCGCGCGAAGACGCCGGACTGAACGGGCCCGGGGCGAGAGGCGCAACGATCCGGGGACCGGGCCCGCGTCTTCGGGTACTTCACGCGGCTTGACGAAGCACGCAGCCACCACACCGGCGGAGCGGGCCTGGGACTGGCCATCGCCCATCACGTCGCCGCGCTCCACCACGGTGAACTGGCCATCGCCGACAGCCAGCACGGCGCCCACTTCCTCCTCACCCTTCCCGGGCACCGTGCGGGTCCGGCGGCAGGTGCGCGGAAGGAGTCCGCGCCCGTCGAGTCGTAGTGCGCACGGATGCCGCGCGTTCTCAGTCCGCCAGGCGGTCCCAGAACGCGCAGTGGTGTGCGGTGGCCGCGTCCACCGGGCGGATGCCGCCCGGCCCTGGTGCCAGGGACTGCACGGTCGGGCCGGTGCCGAAGCGGGGCCAGTGGGGGGTGGTCGGGGAGTTCGGGTCGCCGGTGGCCGCGAAGCGGGTCCAGTAGGCGGCCATGTCGTCGGCCAGGGCGTGCTGCTCCGGGGTGAACTCGGGCACCGTGACCGTCGGGAAGAGGTACGGCAGCTCGAAGCCGTGCGCCGCCCCGTAGGGGAAGCCCTCCACCGCGGGCAGGCCCGGCAGGCGCGGCGCGTTCGGGTCGCTGAACAGGTAGGCGTACGTGGGGACGCGCGGGGCCAGGGCGCGGTCCGCCCGCAGCGAGGTGCAGGTGAACGAGGCGTCGGTGATCAGGGTGGCCCAGGCGAGGCTCGGTGAGGGGTAGGACGTCAGCGGGTAGCGCGCCTCGACGGCCGACGCCGCCGTGCCGAAGGAGAGGGCGAGGCGGGCCCGGTAGGCGCGCGCGTCGGGGATCGGGGCCGTCGACTGGGCCAGGGCGATGAAGAGCCGCATCTCGTCCCTTGTGGTCCCCTGCACCACCGGGACGCGGTGGAAGAGGCCCTTCTCCAGGGCCCGGTCGGGGCGCTGCGGCAGTCCGCCGCCGCCGTAGGAGACGAGGGAGAACGTCTGCATCAGCGCGGGCGTCACCACCTTGTCGGTGCCGAGGCCGCGCAGACAGTCGAGCGCGGCGCCCGGCCGTACGCAGCCGAGCGCGGCGGCCGCGGCCGTGCCCGCCGTCTCCGTACGGCTCCGCGGCACGAAGGGCTCGTAGCGGGGTTGCGCGGGGACGACGGCGCCGCGCGGGAACGCGGTCATGCAGGACCCGCTCTGCAGCGCCGCCCGCTGGAAGAGCCCCGCGGACCGCGGCGAGGTGAGGTGCGCGCAGGTGCTGAGCGCCCCCGCGGACTCGCCGAACAGCGTCACGCGGCCCGGGTCGCCGCCGAAGCGGGCCGCGTTCGCCCGCACCCAGCGCAGTGCCGCCCGCTGGTCGGCGAGGCCGAAGTTCGTCGCGCCGCGCAGCTCCGGGTGGCCGAAGAAGCCGAGGACGCCGAGCCGGTAGTTGAGCGTCACGACCACGGCGTCGCCCCGCACGGCCAGGCGCTCGGCCCGGTACGGGGCGCCCGCGCCGAACATGAAGGCGCCGCCGTGCACCCACACCATGACCGGCCGTCCCCGGCCCTGCGCCGGGGCGGACGGGGCGGTCACGTTCAGCGTGAGGCAGTCCTCCGAGCCGGTCGCAGGGCCGGACCCGAGCATCGAGAACTGCAGGCACTGCGGGCCGGGCGCGCCCGCGTCGCGCACCTCCTGCCAGGGCCGTGCGGGCTGCGGGTCGCGCCAGCGCAGCGGTCCGGTGGGCGGCGCGGCGAAGGGGATCCCCTCGAAGGTGTCGTACGCGCCGTGGGACCGGCCCCGTACCGGCCCGTGGTCGGTGGTGACGACCGGTCTGTCGTCAGCCGGGCCGCGCGCCGCCGGACGGCCGGGCGCGTCGGCGCGCGCCGCCGGTACGGCGACGGTCGCGGTGGTGGTCAGGAGGGCGGACAACGCGAGGACCAGCGCGCACAGCGCGCCGCCCCGTCGTCGTGAGGGGCGGGGTTCCGGCATGATGACGTCCTTCGGCGGCCGGGGGCCCATGGGCGGACCCGAGCGCCCGAGTACGTACCCCGGACCGCTCGTGGTCATCTGTTCGGGCCCCCGTACGGGGCGAGTTTCACCCGTTCACCGGCACCGGCCGCGGGCCGCGCGCCCGTGGTCGCGGTTCGCCGGTTCGCCGTTCGCTGTCGGAACGCTTGTCACGCCGCCGGGCCGGGCGCTTGTCTGGGCGAGGAAACCCTCGTACGGCAACGCAACGGAAGGAGCGAACGATGCGCCATGGCGACATCGCCTCCGGCCCGGACACTGTCGGGGTCGCAGTGGTGAACTACAAGATGCCCCGGCTGCACACCAGGGCCGAGGTGCTTGAGAACGCCCGGAGGATCGCCGAGATGGTGAAGGGCGTCAAGGTCGGACTGCCGGGGATGGACCTCATCGTGTTCCCCGAGTACTCCACCCACGGCATCATGTACGACCCGGACGAGATGCTCGACACCGCGTCCCTCGTGCCGGGCGAGGAAACCAACGTCTTCGCCGCCGCCTGCCGCGAGGCGGGGGTCTGGGGAGTCTTCTCGCTGACCGGCGAGCGCCACGAGGACCATCCGCACAAGCCGCCGTACAACACCCTGGTGCTCATCGACGACCGGGGTCAGATCGCGCAGGCGTACCGGAAGATCTTCCCGTGGTGTCCGGTCGAGGGCTGGTACCCGGGTGACACCACGCGGGTGACCGAGGGCCCCAAGGGCATGAAGGTCTCGCTGATCGTCTGCGACGACGGGAACTACCCCGAGATCTGGCGCGACTGCGCGATGAAGGGCGCCGAGCTGATCGTGCGCTGCCAGGGCTACATGTACCCGGCCAAGGAGCAGCAGGTGCTCATGGCCAAGGCGATGGCCTGGGCGAACAACTGCTACGTCGCGGTCGCCAACGCCACGGGCTTCGACGGCGTCTACTCCTTCTTCGGGCACTCCTCGCTGATCGGCTTCGACGGGCGGACGCTGGGCGAGACCGGTGAGGAGGAGTACGGCATCCAGTACGCCCAGCTGTCGGTGTCCGCCATCCGTGACGCGCGCGCCCGTGACCAGTCGCAGAACCACCTGTTCAAACTCCTGCACCGCGGCTACTCGGGGGTGCACGCCGCCGGTGAGGGCGAACGGGGTGTGGCGGAGTGCCCCTTCGACTTCTACCGGCTCTGGGTGACGGACCCGGCCAAGGCCGCGGAGAAGGCCGAGGCCATCACCCGGGACACGGCGGGTGTCGCGGACTGCCCCGTCGGCTCGTTGCCCGTACCGCGTCCGCGGGCGGAGTGAGTCCTGTCGCTTGTACGCGTACGCGTGCCGGGGCCTGGCGCCGTTGCGGCACCAGGCCCCGGTGGGTTCAGCGTGCGCCGAGCGCGGACAGCGTCGTCGTCGCGTCCGCCAGGCCCGCGCCGCAGCCGCCGGAGCAGGTGCCGGGCAGGGGGCGGGCGTTGCTCTTGATGGTCGACTCGATCTGGGCCGGGGTGATGCCGGGGCTCGTCTGGTACATCAGGGCGGCGAGACCGGCGATGTGGGGTGCGGCCATGCTGGTGCCCTGGTAGGCGACGTAGTTCTCGCTGCCGACGCCGCGGGTGCCGGAGTTCAGCGTGGACAGGATGCCGTCGGCGGTGTTCGGGGACGTCTCGCCGCCGGGGGCGGTGATGTCCACGACGCTGCCGTAGTTGGAGTAGACGGCCCGGTTGCCCTGGCGGTCGGCGGCCGCGACGGCGATGACGTTCTTGCAGCTGGCCGGGTTGAAGTTCGCGGCGTTGGCGTTGGAGTTGCCGGCCGCGACGACGACGGTGGTGCCGCGGTTGACGGCGGCGTTGATCGCGCTCTGGGTACCGGCGTCGCAGGCGCCGCCACCGCCCAGGCTCATGTTGATGACGTCGGCGGGGTACGGGTTGCCCGCGACGCCCTGCACGGAGCCGCCGGAGGACCAGGTGATGGCGTCGATGATGTCCGCCGTGGTGCCGCCGCACTTGCCCAGGACCCGGACGGGCTGGATCTTGGCCTGGTGGGCGATGCCCGTGACGCCCTTGCCGTTGTTGCCGGAGGCGGCGATGGTGCCGGCCACGTGGGTGCCGTGCCAGGAGTTGTTGGTGTCGCGGGAAGGGATGGGCTGGCCGCCTGCGTCGGTGCCGCACTCGCCGCGGTTCATCCAGTCGCCGGGGTCCGCGGGGTTGCTGTCCCGGCCGCCGCCGTCCTGGGCCATCCAGGCGTCGGAGATGAAGTCGTACCCGGAGACCACGTTGGCGGCCAGGTCGGAGTGGCTGACGTACCCGGTGTCGATGACCGAGACGTTGACGCCCGCGCCGGTCGCGCCCTTGTCCCAGGCGCCGGGGACGTTCATGCCCGCGCGGTCCTCGAAGAGGTCCCACTGCCGGGGGTAGTACGTGTCGTTGGGGTCGGCCGCGGCGTACATGCGGGTGTCGGGGACGACGTAGGCGACGTCGGGGTCGGCGGCGTAGGCGGCCATGACGTCCTTGACGTCCTTGGTGCCGAGCTTGTCGCCGAGGTCGACCAGGGCGGCGCCGGTGCCCAGGCGCCGCTTGAAGTCGAGGCTCTCGCCGACGTCCTCGCCCTTGGCGCGGGCGTCGTCGCGGGCCTCGGTGTTGGAGGTGGCTTCGTCGGCGCGTGCGGTGTAGCCGACGATGATGCGCTCGGTGGGGACCGCCTTCGCCACGGACGCGCCGGGGGTGGCGGCGGCGTCCGGGCCCGGGGCTGCGAGGACGGTGCTGACTCCGGTACCGAGGAGGGCGGCGGCGGTGGCCGCGGCCAGCAGGGATATGCGTGTGCGTCTGGAACCGCGCAAGGTGTGGCCTTTCACGGGCTGGTCCGGGCATGCCGGACCAGCGGTTCGTGCCGTGCATGACAAATTGCTCGATGTGCTGCGCGTCCGGCCGTTGGGTGCGTGTGGGGATGTGGGGGCGGCGCGGACGCGTCGGCGCGCGGGCGGCGCAGGTCCGTCTGCCGGGTCATCGGCAGGCGTGCCCTGCACGGGAACCGCAGGACAGCCTTCACCCCGCCCGTCGGTCGGACGGGGCGCCTGGTGTGGATCCCTGCGGAGGAGCCGTTGCGTGATGCCGGCAAGTGCACGTCCATCCGTCACGCAGGACTCGTACGACCTGCAACAGATGAACGTTCGACCAACCGGTTGGCAGGGAACTTATGACCGAGCGGACAGCGCGCCTATCCGGAAGGGCCAACCTACGGATACGCAATTAACCAGGGCCGTGAGCCGTGTTGGTCTAGTCCTGACCTGGGCTTTTGGTCGTGGCACGGGTGTCGGTTCCACCAACGTGACCTGGGCCGGGCGGTGTTGGAGCGATACGAAAATGCGTACGGGTGCCGGTCGGCTTCGCTACGGCCGGTCGGCCACGCCCAACTCCTGGCGGGTCGCCGTGCCCAGTTTGCGCATGGCCCGGGCCACGTGCTGTTCGACCGTGCGGGGCGACAGGTGCAACGTGGTGGCGATCTCGCGGTTGGTCAGTCCGTTGCCCGCCAGTTCGGCGACTTCGCGCTCGCGCGGGGAGAGCTGGTCGCGGTAGGAGGGCCTGCCGGGCCTGCGTCGTTCCTTCTCGGGCTGGTGGGCGCGGGAGAGCGCGCGGACGCGGGCGGCGTCCCAGGCCGCGCCGAGGTCGCTGAACTGCTCCGCGGCGAAGGCGAGTTCGGCGAGGGCCTGCTCCCGGCCCCCTTCGCGGGCCGCGCTGTCGTCGCCGTCGGGCGTGTCGTCGTCCGCCGCCTTCAGGGCGCAGCGTCCGGCGCCCTCGGCCGTCAGGGCGCGGGCGTAGGGCCGGGGCAGGGCGGCGAAGGCGGTCGCGGCCTGCTGGTAGAGGGGTACGGCCAGGGCAGGTTCGTCGGTCGCCTCGGCCAGCCCGGCGCGGGTCCACAGCAGGGCCGCTTCGGCGGCGGGGGACGCGAGGCCGGTCAGACCGCGGGCGAAGGTGTCCACGACCTCGCGCGCGCCCGCGGCGTCACCGTCGCGCGCCAGCGCCTCCACCGCCCAGGGCGCCAGCTCCGCGGCCCATACGAACACGCCTTTGGTGAGGACGGCGTTCCAGGCGGTACGGGCCTGCGCGGCGGCTCCTGCCAGGTCCTCCCGTGCCAGGGCAAGGCGGATGAGCGCCCCGGCCAGGGTCGCGCCCAGGGGTGCGGCGGCGTGTTCGGCCAAGGGCGCTTCGGTGCCCGACAGCCAGGATCCGGCCGGGCCCCAGCCTCCCCTGGCGAGGTGGAGCAGCCCCAGCACGGTGCGGGCGTCGGCCGAGATGACGGGCATGTCGGCGGTTTCACGGACGAACTCCTCGCAGCGTTCGCTGAGTCCCTCCCACTGCCCGGTGGCCCACTCCAGGAGCAGCCGGGTGCCCATCGCGGTCCGCTCGGTGTAGGGGGCACCGCTGCGCGCGGACAGTTCGAGGCCCTGGTCGAGCAGTTCGCGCGTACGGTCGTAGTAGCCCAGCCACACCGAGGAGTCCGCGGCGTTGCACAGGCCGCGCGCCACGTGGCGGCGGCAGCGCGGGTCGGGGCTGTCGAAGGGGAGGGCCTCCAGCAGCTGCCAGCCCTCGGGGTTGCCGTAACTGAGGGCCAGGCCCGCCCGGTTCGCGGCCACGGCGGTCCTCACGACCTCGTCGCCGCTCGCCGCGCTGGCCTGCTCGGCGTCCCGCATCCAGGCCAGGTGGACGTCCAGGGAGTTGCCCGGCCAGTACGGCATGGCCAGGGCCGACATCGCCCGGGCCGCCAGTTCCGGTCGCTCCTCGCGCAGTTCCGCGGCGGACCGTTCCAGCTCCGCCCAGCCGTGCGTGCTCCTGCCGACCTGGTTGCACAGCAGCAGCCCCAGGTCCAGGCGCATCTCGCCGCGTACGGCCTGCGGCAGGTCCTCGTCCTGCACGATCTGCGTGAGCACCTCGACCGTCTGGTCGGAGCGCAGCGCGACGACGGCGCTGGCGGCAAGGACCGGGGCGAGGCGGGCTCGCGCGGCCTTGGCCACCAGGGGCGAGGCGAGCGTGTCCTCAAGGAGCGCGATGGCCTCTTGGTGGCGGCCCTCGGCCGCGAACTGCTGGGCCGCGCGTTCCACGGCCCGCAGCCAGGCGCGCATCTCGCCGCCCGCCCGGCGGTGGCGGGCCAGGGCCGCCCACGGCACGGGGTGCCTGCGCTGGAGCAGTGCGGCCGCGCGGCCGTGCAGTTCTTGGCGGACGGGGCCGGGGATCGTTTCCAGCACGGCGGCGGCCGCCAGCGGGACCGGCAGGGCGTAGCGGTGCTCGGCGTCCTCCAGCAGGGCGGCTCGCTCCAGGGCGGCGGTGAGGGCGCCTTCGCCGTCGTGGCCGTGATGCCTTGCGTGGCCGTGATGCCTGTCATGGCCGTGGTGACCACCGCGGCCCTGGTGACTGTCGTGGCCCTGGTGACCCTCGCGGGCCTGGTGCCCGGCATGGGTGTCTTCCGGTGCCGCCGTCGTGCGCGCCGCCAGCCCGGCCACGGTCAGCAGATCCGCCCCTGACGCCGGTTCGCCCAGCACGGCCGCCGCCCACACCACGCGCCGTGCGGGCCCGGGAAGGGCGTGCGTGCGGTGCAGCGTCAGCTCGGCCAGCCGCACGGGCACCCCCGCGGCGTCGACGTCGGCGGCGGTACAGCGCTGCCCCGCGCTGTCCCGCAGGACGGCCAGCAGGTCGACCACCACCTGCGCCACTCCGCCGGACAGCTCGTGCAGCCGTGCCACCGCCTGTGGGGCGCACCCCTCCCCCAGTGCCTCGCTCGCCGCCTCGGCGACCTGACCGGCGTCCCAGGGCCGCACGCGGTGGCGCAGGACCACCAGGTCGTCGGGGTAGCGCAGCGGTTCCGCGCCGAACGGCAGGCCGGGCTGGGCCAGCTCTTCGGGGCGGTAGGTGACGACGACGGCCATCCGTGCGTCCGGGTGCTCCAGGACGTCCCGTACCCGGGCCAGGGCCTCCTCGTCCGCCGCGTGGACGTCGTCCACCAGCAACAGCGCGGGGGCATCGGCGACGACGTCCGGAAGCTGCCCGCGGTCGCAGCGCCAGGACGTCACCACTCCGTGGGCCTCCGGCAGCCCGGCCAGGCGTCGCAGCAGCCGACTCTTGCCGGTGCCCGCGGCTCCGGCGACCAGGACCAGTACGGGGCCGGCGTCCTTCTCGGTCAGTGACCGCCGTATCCGGCCTATCCAGAATTCTTCACCCTGCGTGACCACTCTGCTCCTGAACGCCGTCTACCAGGCCTTCCGGCCTTCTTTGCGTATCCGTATTTCGCCCGGCACTGATTGCTTTTCGCCCACTGCGGTTGACAGCGTGCTAAGCGCCCGTGCTGTGACGCCGCGGGCACGGCAGCGGGAGGACCGCATGATCACCGCCCAGTACGAGCGCAAGTCCCGAACGGGCACCGGTGCGATCCCGGCCGCCCCTCCGGCGCCCCCTGGTCCGGCCGCCGCGCACCGCGAGTCGCTCACCACGCTCGCGGCCACCGCTGCCGCGGCTCCGGCGATGCGCCGCTTGGCGACGACGTCCGCACGCGCCTGGCACCTCGATGCCGCCACCCGCGAGGCGCTGGCGCTCGTCGTCACTGAGCTGGTCACAAACGTCATACTGCACAGCGGCAGCCCTCGTGTCACTCTGCGCCTGCGGCTGCTGCCCGGCGTCCTGCGCGTCGAGGTCCACGACACCGGCTGCTGGCACCGCCGCGTGACGCGCCGCCGCGCCGCCGCCGCGGACGAGGGCACGGCGGACCTGCTGCGCGCCGAGTCCGGCCGCGGCCTCGCCCTCGTGGAGGCGTACGCGGACCACACCACGATCCGCCCTTCACGCACCGGCACGACCGTCCTGGCCGAGCTCGCCCTGCGCTGAAGCGGGCCCGCCTCGTGGCGGGTGAGGGTGTCAAGCGAAGGGGTCGCCCTGGGCTCCGCTCAGGCGGATCAGGCCGGGCTTGCCCTGGTCGGTGACGCTCACGTACAGGGTGTAGGCCGAGCCCGTCTCCTCAGCCTTGGTGCGGGCCCAGGTCAGGACGTCCTCGACGTCGGCATCTGTCACCTCGTACTCGTCCGACGCCTGCGCCGACCTGTCCCAGAAGTACACCCGGTAGGTGGCGTCGTCGTGCTCCCAGGTGGTGTCTCGCGGGTCCACTCCTCGTACGTGCATGGGCCAACCGTAACGGCCCCGCCCCGCGGGCGGTCAGCTGGCCCGGAGGGGCCGTGAGCACGCGTGCGTCCCTCACCCGCTACGGTCTCCGGATGACCGAACCACAGACCTTGCAGACCACTCGTGAGTCCTACGACGCCGTCGCGACCACCTACGCCGAGCTGTTCCAGGACTCTCTGCGTGAGCGTCCTCTGGAGCGCGCCCTCCTGAGCGCCTTCGCGGAGTTGGTGCGGGCGCACGGTGACGGCCAGGTCGCCGACCTCGGCTGCGGGCCGGGGTACGTCACGGCTCATTTGGAGGGGCTGGGCCTGAACGCCTTCGGTGTCGACGCGTCGCCGGTGATGGTCGAGCTCGCGCGGGAGGCGCACCCCGGGCTTCGGTTCGAGGTCGGTTCGATGGCCGCGCTGGACATCGAGGACGGCGCGCTCGGCGGGGTGCTCTCGCGGTGGTCGGTCATCCACACCCCGCCGCAGGACGTGCCCGCCGTCCTGGCCGAGATGGCCCGGGTCCTTGCTCCCGGCGGGCACCTGTTGATCGACTTCCCCGCCACCGACGGCCCCCACCACGAGACGCAGGCCTACGACCACGCGGTGACCACGGCCTACCGCTGGTCCCCCGACCGCTTCGCCGCGCTCCTGCGCGAGCACGGCCTCGTCGAGGCGGCCCGTACGGTGATCGAGCCGGCCCCCACCGACCAGCGGCAGTTCCAAGAAGTCCAGTTGCTCGCCCGCAAGGCGTAGACCCCGGTCAGGCCGCGTCGTCCAGGGCCTGGGCCTCGACGACGCTCAGGACGGTAGGGGTGGGAACGACGCGGGTCAGGCGCAGGCCCGCCGCCGCCAGCAGGGCGCGGAAGTCCTCGTGCGTGCGCTCGCGGCCCACCAACGAGGCCATCATCAGAAGGTCCAGGTCCTTGGCCTGGTGAGGGCGGTTGTCAGGTGCGACGACCGCGTCCACCACGAGGATCCGCCCGCCCGGAGCGAGCGCGCGGCGGCAGGCGCGCAGCAGGCCGACGCACTGCTCGTCCTGCCAGTCGTGCAGGATGCGCTTGAGGACGAGGACGTCGCCCTTGGGCACGTCGGTGAAGAAGTCGCCCTCCGCGGTGGACCACCGCCCGGCGAGCGCCGCCTCGTCGGCGAGGCGGTGCCCGGCCAGGACGTGGGCCCGGTCGTACAGCACGCCGTTGAGACCGGGGCCCGCTTGCAGGACGGCTGCGAGGAACCCGCCCTGGCCGCCTCCGACGTCCACGACGGTGCCGGTCTTCGGGAAGTCGTAGGCGCGGGCGATCGGTCCGTTCTCCACGCCGGACATGGCGGCCATGCCGTCGTGGAAGACGGCGGCGGTCTCGGCGTCCTGGGCGAAGTGGTCGAAGAACGGCTGGTTGAAGATGTCCTCGAAGACGGATCCGCCGGTGTTCAGACAGTGGTCCATCCGCCCCGCCGGGAGCCAGAACGTACGGTCGGTGATCATGAGGATCGCGTCCCGCACGGACCCTGGGGCATCGGACCGCAGCGCCTGCCCCGCCGCCTCAAGGCGGAACCGCCCCTGTGCGTCCTCGCCGAACAGACCTCGCGTGGCGAGCAGCCGGAGCACCCGGGTCAGGGCCGCCGGATCCGTCGCGGTGGCGGCGGCCAACTCGGCGGGTGCGCGCGGCCCCTCGGCCAGATGGTCCGCCACGCGCACGAGAGCGGCCGCCCTGAGCGCGGCGGGGAACACGAAGCCGAGCGCCGCCTCGACGAGCGCGGCGCCTCCCCCGTCTCCGCCGTGCGCGCCGTCCGCCGCCCGCTCACCGGCCGTGCCCGTGTCACCCATCGCCCCGGCTCCTTCCGCTCCCGTGCCCGGTCCAGCACAGCCGTGCCCCAGCGCCCGCTCCTTCAACCCCGGTATCGCCTGGCCGGGTCACCAATGGCGCATACTGTGCGTCGCCACGGTCCACGGGGCAGCGGCGTGGGCACCTCAGCGGCGTGCCGCACCGGCCGCCTAGCTCTTCGGCTTCCAGTCCCGGGCGAGGAGTCCGAGCAGCACCTCGTCGATGAACTCGCCCATCACCCAGGCCGAGGAGCGCAGCACGCCCTCGCGGACGAAGCCGTTGCGCTCGGCGGAGCGCAGCATCGCGGCGTTGTCCGACAGCGTCTCGATCTGCAGCCGCTGCAGGCCGCGCACGACGAAGCCGTAGTGGCACAGCACGGCGACCACGTCGGTGCCGTAGCCCTTGCCGCGGGCGGACGGCAGCAGTTCGAGGCCGATGTGCGCGGACCGGTTGTGGTTGTCGATGTTCCACAGCACCGCGTCGCCGATCAGCGTGCCGCCGCCCGACTCCACCACGGAGAACGAGGCGTGCCGCTGCTCCTTGTCGTCCACCACGAACTGCCCGTCCTGCGAGCCGGGCGTGATCGGCCGCCACGGCCGGGTGTCGGACCGCGCTTGGTTGACCACGTCGTCGTAGAGCTCGGCCTGCAGGACCGGAATGTCGTCCTCGTGCCGGGCCCTGAGCCCGACCTTGCTACCCCTAAGCATGCGGGCTTCCTATCCGACCGGAAGGGACGGCGGCAAACCAATTAGGCCTCGTCCACCACTGCCGCCCAGGGCCTACGCCCCCGCCGCCCAGGCCGAGTTCATCGCGTGCGCCCGGCCGTAAGAGAGCCGTAAAGGATCTGTCCGGAAGCACACCATGCCGGGCGCCCCGGGCACTTCGTCCGCTGATCAAGCCGCTAGCCTCCGTATGCATGACCGATACTCAAACCCACGACCAGCGCGTCGGTGAGCTCGTGAGACCGCCTGCCCGCCGTGTCCTGTGGTGCGCCGCGGGCGCCACCGCGCTCTTACTCGCCGCCGACCTCGGTACGCGTGCCTACAACCACTACGACTCCATACCGACCATCCGCAGGTTGGTGAACGTCGACGTCGAGGCCAATCTGGCCACGTGGTGGAACAGCACGCTGCTGCTGGCCGTGGCGGGCGTGGCGCTGACCGCCGCGCTGCTCAGCGGGCGCGACACGCGCCCCGGGCGGCTGTCCTGGCTCGGTCTCGCCGCCGCGACCGCGCTGCTCAGCATCGACGAGACGGTGTCGCTGCACGAGCGCCTCGGCGAGGTCGGCCGGTCCTGGAAGGACTGGGCCGGGGGTGCGCTGCCCACGCACGCCTGGGTGCTGCCCGGCGCGCTGCTCGCGGCGGCGGGCACCGTGTGCGCCGTCCTTTGGGCGCGCAAGCTCCCGCGCGATCTGCGCAACGGCGTCCTCGCCGCGCTGGGGGTGTATCTGGGCGGGGCGCTGGTGACCGAGGCGTTCAACGGCTGGGCACTGGAGAACGGCTACAGCGTCGTGCTCATGCTGGGCACGCTCGTGGAGGAGGGTTTGGAGATGGGCGGCTGCATCGTCGCCCTCGCCGTCCTCAGTCGCTACGTGATCCTTGAACGTGACCCGGCGTCCGGGCGCGCGGCGGTCCGGCTGCGGGAGGGTTAGGCCCCGGCCGAGCCGCGGGTCTCAGGCTCGCGCCTGGTCGCCTGCGGGGTGGACGCTCGGCCGCAGGCGTTCGCCCTGCGGCCCGAACATGATGAGGTACTCGACCGGTCCGCCGGGTCCGGCGTTGGCTACCCCGTGAGGGGTGCGGCTGTCGAACTCGGCGACCTCTCCGGCGGTGAGGACGAGGTCGTGGTCGCCGAGCGCGAGCCACAGCCGTCCGGACAGCACGCACAGCCACGCACGGCCTTCGTGCGACGTCTGGCGCGGCCGTGCCGGCTGTTCGCCGGTCGCGGGCAGGACGTGCTTGTGGGCGTGCAGGCCCCCGACGTACCGGGTCAGCGGCAGTACGGCCTTGTCGCCCTGCGCACGCCGCGGCGGCCTCCGCGGCTCCCGCGCCGTGGCGGGCGCGGTGCCGGTCAGCTCGTCCAGGGAGACGTCGTACGCCTTCGCCAGGCGCAACAGCAGTTCCAGGTTCGGCTTGCGGCGGCCGTTCTCGACGCGCGACAGCGTGCTGAGGGAGATGCCGGTCGCGCGGCTCACGTCGGTGAGCGTCTCCCCGCGCCGCTCCCGCACGGCCTGCAGCCGCGGCCCCATCGCGGCCAGCACCTCGGCGACGTCGTCGTCCGTCATCTCGCCGTGCCCTCCTCAAGCCGGTTTCTGTGCCCCCTTTGACCTGCCAGTTTGCCAAACTGTCAAGGGCGTTCACGTCTCCCGGCCGCCGCGACGCATGCTTCAGGCGTACCTGCGGCCACCTGGGAACCCGAGGAGACGTCATGCACCCGCCCACTCCGTCCGAAGACCTGCGCCACCGCGTCGTCGACGCACCCGCCGGAAGACTGCACCTGGTCGAGCAGGGGACCGGACCACTGGTCCTGCTCGTCCACGGCTTCCCCGAGTCCTGGTACTCCTGGCGCCATCAGCTCCCGGCACTCGCGGCGGCGGGACACCGGGCGGTCGCACTCGACGTACGCGGCTACGGCCGGTCCTCCAGGCCATCGGCTCCGCGGGAGTACCGGATGCGCGCCCTCGTGGAGGACAACCTCGCCGTGGTGCACGCCCTGGGCGAGGAGACCGCGGTGGTCGTCGGGCACGACTGGGGCGCGAACATCGCGGCGGCCTCCGCGCTGCTCCACCCGGAGGTCTTTCGCGCGGTGGGGCTGCTGAGCGTTCCCTACGCCCCGCCCGGCGGCCCGCGCCCCAGCGACGTCTTCGCGCGGATGGGCGGCGACCAGGAGTTCTACGTCTCGTACTTCCAGGAGCCCGGGAGGGCCGAGGCCGAGATCGAACCCGATGTCCGGGGCTGGCTCGCGGGCTTCTACGCGGCGCTGTCCGCCGACACCATGCCCGCGCGCGGGGAGCCCGACCCGCACTTCGTCAGCAGCGGCGCGACGCTGCGCGACCGGTTCCCCACGGACCGGCTGCCCGCCTGGCTGACCGAAGCCGATCTCGACGTGTACGCCGGGGAGTTCGAGCGCACCGGGATGACCGGCGCGCTCAACCGCTACCGGAACATGGACTTCGACTGGGAGGACCTCGCCGAGTTCAACGGCTCTCCCCTCACCCAGCCGTCCCTGTTCATCGGTGGCGCCCTGGACGCCTCCACGACCTGGATGGCCGACGCCATCGCCGCCTACCCGGACACGCTTCCCGCGCTGGTCTCCTCCCACCTCCTGGACGGCTGCGGCCACTGGCTCCAGCAGGAGCGCCCCGACGACGTCAACCGCCTCCTGATCACCTGGCTCGCGGCGGTGTCCGGCCCGGGGCGGCCCTGACCGCGCCCGCACAGCTGTCCCGGCCCGCGTCCCGGGCCACGTCCCGGCGACGGTACAGAACCGGCAACCCGCCACCAGGGGGTGCGTGATCTCGTACTTCTCCGTCCGACTATTCTGGATTCCGTAATAGTCGGTGAAGCAGAGGAGCGACCTCGGTGGCAGCACACGCGGCGGCCCACGGGACGGCGGCCTGGACCCGGGCGGCCCTGCCGCTCTGCCTCCTCGGGGTCCTCGACAGCGAGGCCAAGAGCTACGGGTACGCCCTGCTCAGCCGCCTCGCCGACGCGGGACTCACCGGCGTGAAGCCCGCCGCCCTCTACCCCGCCCTGAGCCGCCTCGAAGAGGAGGGCGCCGTCGAGATCGAGTGGGGCGCGGGAGAAGGCGGGCCGGGGCGCAAGTACTACCGGATCACCGAGGCCGGGCGGCAGCGGCTGCGGCGGGAGCGGGCCGCGTGGCACGCCTTCACCGCCACGGTCGCCACGCTCACCGACGGCGCGGGGGACGAGGAGCAGCCGTGACCACGTCACAGAACGAGCCGCGGAACAAGACGCGGAAGGACAGGCTCCGTTGGGACCGCGGGGAGGACGCGGACTGGGCGGCGACGGTCGAGGTGCGTCTCGTCCTCGACCACAACGCGCCCGCCGGGCTCGCCGACGCCGTCCTCGCCGAGGTGCACGAGCTGGTGCGCGAGGAGGGGCGGACCGCCCAGGACCTGTTCGGCGCGCCGGAGGCGTACGCGCGCTCCGTCGCCGACGAGCGGGTCAGCGAGGAGTACCGGGCGCGGACCGACACGCACGGGCTCACCCCCGGGGAGCGCCTTGCCGCCGCGCTCGGCACGCTCGGTGTGGTCGGCGTCGTGCTGTGCGCCATCTCCTGGGTGCGCGACGGGCTGTGGGTGGACGTGAGCTGGCCAGCCGTCGTGGCCGTCACCACCATCGTCCTCGCCGTCGCCCTGGCCGCCGTGGCCGTGGTCGCGCGCTCCGCCGGGCGGTTCAAGGGCGCGTACGCCTTCGCCGCGGGTGTGCCCGCCGTCATCGCCGCCGGGGGCGGGGTCGGCGTCATCGTGCCCGAGGGGCAGTTGTTCAGCGTGCCCGTGCCGGTCCTCCTCGCGGGGTGCGCGGCATGGACCGTGGGAACCTTCGCCGTGCCGGAGCGCGTCGTCGACCGCTGGTTCGCGGCGCGCCCGCCGGCGGGCCGCGACGACGCGGCGTGGCTCGCCCTGCTCGGCGGACTGCTGCGCGGGCGGCACGGCATGACGACGGCCGAGGCGCGCGGGCACGTGCGCGAGGCCCGGCAGCACCTCGCCGCCGTACCGTCGGGCGAACACGCCGACGACGTCTTCGGCGACGTCGAGATCTACGCCCTGCGGCTGGCCGAAGGACCGCGCCGCGAGCAGCGCGCGGCCCGCCGCAAGATGTACGGGACGCTGCTGCTGCTCGGCCTGGTCACCATGCTGTTCGTGGACCGGGTGGCGGACTCCGGGGCGTCCCTCGACTTCTGGCTCGCGCTCTACACCGGTGCGGTCGGCAGCCTGGCCTGGACGGCGGTCAGCGAATGGCGCGCCAGCCGCCGACCGGACGCCGCTGAACCCGACGGCGCCGAGTAGCCCCTCCCCCGTGTCCACGTACGGCCGGCCGTGGCCCGTCCCGGGGCCACGGCCGGCTCGATGCGGTGGACTCAGTGCTGGCACAGGCAGAACGGATGCCCGGCCGGGTCCGCGTAGACCCGCCAATTGGCCTCCGCCCGGAGCTCGTCCGTGCGCTCGAGCACGGCGGCGCCGAGGCTGAGGGCCCGCTCCTCCTCCACGTCGAGGTCGTCCACGTCGAAGTCCAGGTGGAGCTGTTGCGGGCGCTCCTGCCCCGGCCACTCGGGCGGCCGGTAGCCGTCAACCCGCTGACAGGCCAGGGGCGTCCCCTCGAACCCGTGCACCTCGACCCAGTCGGAGTCCTCCGGGTCCGCGACCACCCTGCCGCCGAGCAGCTCCGCGTAGAACTCCGCGAGCCGTACCGGATCCGCGCAGTCCAGCGCGACCGCCTGCAGCCTTCGAATCACTTGCGACACCCCTTGCTCTTCGGTCACTTCCGCGACACCGTACGGGATCGGTCGTACCCGCCACCGCGGCCGGAATGCGTGGCCGTAGGCCGGATCGCCGTCCGCTTCACCCGAAAGCGAGCCCAACTCCCCGCGCCGGGCTGCCGGTGACCGGCTCCCGGGGGCGGGCCGCAGACGCCCACGGCCCGGCCCGTACGCTGGTCATCCGTGGAAGCACGTACGCACACCGAATCCGTTCCCGCGCCCGCGTCGCCGCTGCGGGTCTTCATCCTCGACGACCACGAAGTGGTCCGGCGGGGCATACGCGACCTGCTGGACGCCGAGCCGGACATCGTGGTGGCCGGGGAGGCCTCGGACGCCCGTGAGGCGCTCATCCGCGTACCCGCCCTCCGGCCGGACGTCGCGGTGCTCGACGTGCGGCTCGGCGAGGGCGGCAGCGGTGACCACGCCGGGGTGGAGGTGTGCCGGGAGCTGCGGGCCCGCATGCCGGACCTCGCCTGTCTGATGCTGACGTCGTTCGACGACGACGAGGCGCTGTTCGACGCGATCATGGCGGGAGCCGCCGGATACGTGCTCAAGCGGATCGACGGCTCGGCCCTCGTGAACGCCGTGCGCACGGTGGCGGGCGGCGCGTCGATGCTGGACCAGCGCGCGACCGCCCGGGTGATGGCGCGCCTGCGCGACCCGCGGCCGGAGCCCGCGCCCGCCCTCTCGCCGGAGTTGGAGCGGCTGTCGCCGCGCGAGGCGGAGATCCTGGCGCTCATCGGTGAGGGGTTGACGAACCGGCAGATCGCCGACCGGCTCTTCCTCGCGGAGAAGACCATCAAGAACCGGGTCTCGGCCATCCTGACGAAGCTCGGCGTCGGCCGCCGCGTCCAGGCGGCGGTGATCGCCGAGCGGCTGCGGGAGCAGGACGCCCGGCGGTAGCCGAGGAGTTCAGCGATCGCCGCGGAGTTCAGTCGGAGGGCAGCGGCACCCGCCACACGATGCGGGTGCCGCCCGTGGCCGGGGACTCGACGGCGAGGGTCCCGGCGTACTGCTCGGCCCGTGAGCGCAGATTGGCCAGACCGCCGCTGCGCCGTGGCGGGTCGGTCTGCGCGGGGATGCCCACCCCGTCGTCCGTGACGGTGAGGACGACACTGTCTCCTGCGGCGGGAACGGCGAGCACTACGTCCGCGTGGTGGGCCCGGGCGTGCCGGGCGACGTTGCTGAGGGCCTCCGCGGCCACGGCCAGTACGTGTTCGGCCACGTCGGCGGGCACGACGGAGTCCACCGGCCCTTCGATCCGCAGGGACGGGCTGAAGCCCAGGGACTGGGCGGCGAGCCGGGCGGTGTCCGGCAGCCGGCGGCGCAGCCCCGGGCCGCCGCGGTCGTCGCCCGCGGACCGCAGTTCGAAGATGGTCGACCGGATGATCTCGACGGTGATGTCCAGGTCCCGCACCGCCCGCGCCACGCGTTCGGCGGCGTCCGGGTGCTCGACCATGCGGGTCGCGCTCTGCAGCGTCATACCGGTGGCGAAGATCCGCTGGATCGCCAGGTCGTGCAGGTCGCGGGCGATGCGGTCGCGCTCCTTGAGGACGGCGAGCTCCTCCGACTCGGTGCGGTGCCGGGCGAGTTCGAGGGCGATCGCGGCCTGGTCGGCGAAGCGGGAGACGAGCGGCACCTCGGTGTCGTCGAAGGCCGGGCGGCCGGATCGCCTGCTCAGGCGCAGGGCGCCACAGGCCGCTGTGCCCTGGGGCAGCGGGACCACGATGGTCGGGCCGTAGGCGGCCGCGCCGAGCGGGTAGGCGCGGGGGTCCCTCTCGGCGTCCGCGGTGGCCACGGCCTCGCCGTTGCGGGCGGCGAGCCCGGCCAGCGACTCCCCCGCGGGCAGGGTCACGCCCTCCATGTGCTCGGCGCCCGGGCCGTGCGCCACCTCCACGGTGAGCAGGTCGCCGCCCGCCGGGGCCGGGAGCAGCACGGCGGCCAGATCGGCGTCGGCCACCTCGCTCGCCCGGCGCGCGATCAGTCGCAGGACCTCGCGCGACGCGGTCCCCGCGAACAGGCTGCGGGTGATCTCGCTGAGCGCTTCCAGCCAGCGCTCGCGCCGACGGCTCTCGTGGTAGAGGCGGGCGTTGTCGATCGCCACCCCGGCGGCGTTGGCCAGTGTCGTCAGGACGGCCTCGTCGTCGGCGTCGAATCCCGCGCCGCCGCGCTTCTCGGTCAGGTAGAGGTTGCCGAACACCTCGTCCCGCACCCGGATGGGCACGCCGAGGAAGGTCCGCATCGGCGGATGGTGCTCGGGGAAGCCGAAGCTGGCCGGGTGGCGGCCGAGGTCGGTGAGGCGCAACGGGGTCGGATTGCGGATGAGTTCGCCCAGGATGCCGCGTCCGCAGGGCACCTGGCCGATCCGGGCGGCCAGTTCGTCGGCCATGCCCACCGGCAGGAACTGCGAGAGGCGGCGGCCGTCACCGATCACACCGAGGGCCCCGTACTCGGCATCCGTGAGCGTGACCGCGGCTTCCACGATGTCCCGCAGGACCTGCGGGAGTTCGAGTCCGTGCCCCAGGTTCATGACGGCGTCGAGCAGGTTGTGGATGCGGTCCGGCACGTCGAGCCGGAGCCGCGAAGGGGCAGCCGCCAGAGGTGGCGAGTCGGGCATGGGGGGAACTCCTGTATCGGTCGGTCCTCCGTAGCGTACGGCCGCCGCGCCTGCCCGGGCACACCGGCCGCGCTTCCTGCCACCGTCGCGTTCGCCCTGGTCAGCGGCGTATGCAGAGGGGCCGTTGGACCCTATCTGCGGGCCCGCGCGGGGACTGTTCGGCCCTATCCCGACCCGGTGGCCCACCGGCGATCATGTGGCGGCGGCCGGGAAGCGCCGTGTCCGTCCCCTCGTGTTCGCGGCGCTTCCCGGACCGCCGACGACCTGAGCGACGAGGAAGGACCCGTCCGGTGGACGAGGCGCAGATACAGCAGGTGACGGCCGCACGGCCCCGAGGCGGGCTCCCCGTGGCCTTCGAGGCGGACCGGCCGTCGTGGGCGGAGTGGCTGACCACCACCGACCACAAGAGGATCGGAACGTTGTACCTGGTCACCGCGTTCGTGTTCTTCATCGTCGGCGGGGTGATGGCGCTGTTCATGCGGGCCGAGCTGGCCAGGCCCGGTCTGCAGATCATGTCGGCCGAGCAGTTCAACCAGGCCTTCACGATGCACGGTTCGATCATGCTCCTGATGTTCGCCATGCCGCTGTTCACCGGCTTCGCGAACTGGATCATGCCGTTGCAGATCGGTGCCCCGGACGTGGCCTTCCCGCGGCTGAACATGCTGTCCTACTGGCTGTTCCTGTTCGGCTCGACGATCGCGGCCGCCTGCGCGCGGGGGCCGACCGTCCCGTCTCCCGCCGCACGGCCGCGGCGGCCTGTCTGAGCGGCTGGGGCACGGTCGCCGTGACCACCGTGCTGCTGCTCGTGACCCCGGCCTGGTGGACGCCCTGTGCCGTGGCGGGCGCGGGCGCCGTCGTCACGGCCGTCCTGCGGACCCGTGCCGCCGTGCGGCGGCGGCGCGAGGAACGGGAGGCCGCGTACCACTGGGCGCGACTGCGCGGCGGCCCGCACCCGGTCGGCGCCCGCGACTCCCGGAACGTCGTGGCGGTCCTGGTCGGCTGCGGCCTCGTCACCGCGGTGGCCGTCGCGGCCGTCAAGGTGGCCGCCGGGCCCGATGACGCATCGGAGTGGCTGGCCGCGGCGGTCGGCCCCGCGGCCGTCCTCGGTCTCTTCCTCACCGTCGCGTTCGCCCACGGCCGCACGGTCCACCGCCGCGACCGGACCCCGCGGTAGGCGAGCACGAGGCCCCGCTGCCGCGACAGGGCCGAAGGTCCCTGCGCAGCGTGATCTTCCTAGGGCCGAATGCCCCTAGGAGTAGGGCCGTTCGGGCAGCGGGGCCCGGTGCGAGACTCGCGGAGCGCTCCCGGCAGCGCACTCCACGGAGCCAGGGCAGGAGAGACCGCTGTGAAGACCGAACCGACCGACCAGTTCGAGGAGTACCGCGTACTGCTCGCGCGCCAGGAGGCGATGCGGCTGCGCCAGAGCCTGCTGGGCCCCGCCGCCACCGCGGCGGGGCCCGGCGGCGCCGCACCCGGTGCCGACCGCCTCCACGACGGGGCCGACGACCGCAGACTGATCACCGAGACGCTGCCCCTCGTCACCCCTTTCGACCGGCTCATCGCGGACTTGTACGCGGCCCTGTTCGACCAGCACCCGTATCTGCGGGGCCTCTTCCCCGACTCGATGGACTTCCAGCAGGCCCATCTGGAGCGGGCCTTCCAGTATCTGATCGACCATCTGGACCACCCGGACGAGGTGACCGCCTTCTGCTCCCGGCTCGGCCGCGACCACCGCAAGCTGGGGGTGCGCCCGGTGCACTACGAGGTGTTCGAGACGGCCCTGGTGGAGGCGTTGCGCCGCCGGGCCGGCCGCTGGTGGCGCCAGGACGCGGAAGAGGCGTGGCAGCGCATGCTCCGGCGGGCCGTGGCAGCCATGGTGCGGGGCGCGGAGGCGGCGCTCGCGGAACGCCCCTTCTGGCACGCGACGGTGACGGAGCATCAGCGGCCGCGGCCGGACCTGGCCGTGCTCCGGGTCTCCCCCGCCGAGCCGTTCCCGTACCACGCCGGACAGTACGCCCTCCTCCAGTCGCCCCTGCTGACGCGCGCCTGGCGGCCGTTCAGCGTGGCGTGCGCGCCCCGGCCGGACGGCGACCTGGAGTTCCACGTCCGCCGCACCGGCCCGGGCGGGGTGAGCGACGCCCTGGTGCACCGCACCCGCGTCGGGGACCCGCTCCTCATCGGCCCCGCCCAGGGCACGATGACGCTCGGCGACGACGACCTCCAGCACGACGTCGCGATCGCGGCGAGCGGCACCGGCTGGGCCGGTGCCAAGGCGCTGCTTCAGGACCTGGCCCTCGCCCGGCGCCGTCGGCCGGGCCTGACCGCGCGGGTGTTCCTCGGCGCGCGCACCCGTGACGACCTGTACGACCTGGCGGCCGTGGCCGATCTGGAGCGCCGCCACCCGTGGCTGCGTACCGTCGCCGTGACCGGCGAGGCCGCCGAAGGCGACGCGCTGGCCGAGGCCGTGGCCCGGCACGCGGACCTCGCGCGCGGGCTCTTCTTCGTGAGCGGACCGCCCGCCCTGGCCGCCACGGTGCGGCGGCTTCGCGCCCTGGGCCTGCCCGCCGACCGCGTACGCCACGACCTCATCGCCCCCTCGTCCGCCGCGCCCGGGGCCTGACCTCCGCGTCCGTCCCGGCCCTGCGCCCCTCGCCGGCCCTGGCGGTGACCGCCGTGCGTACGGGGCGAGCCCGGTGGCCGGGACGGACGCGACGGCTCACGGCGTCTCGGTGAGGGGGATCAGGATCATCTTGGTGACCGTGCCGTCCTCGCCCACGACGTCGCGGACGTGCCGGGCGTTCAGACGGCGGCACAGCGCGAGGCTGGCCGCGTTCTCCGCGCCGACCATGCCGTACACCTCCTTGAGCCCGAGGTTCTCGGCGGCGTGGCGCATCAGGCCGTGCACCACCTCGGTGCCGAATCCCTTGCCCCAGTACTCCGGAAGGAACGCGGCGATCAGTTCGTGTCCGTCGACATTGCCGGTCTTCTTGCACTCCGCGTGACCGATGTACGTGCCCTCGTGCCATACGCCCCAGACGTCGAAGAGACGCTGGGGATACACATCAGTGAAAATGGCCTTGTACAGCTTGCGCAGGTCGGGCTCGGGGACCTGGTCCTGGCCCATCCAGCGGCAGACCACTTCGTTGCGCAGCAGGGCGACGAAGTGGTCCTCGTCCTCAAGGCGGTAGGGCGTGAACTCCAAGCGCTCGGTGCGCAGCGGCGGTGGCGTCATCGGTGTGCTCCTTGTTCCATTCGTTCGCGCAGGCTGCGGGGGCGCATGTCGGTCCATACCTCGTCGACGTAGGCGGAGCACTCGGCCTGGGTGCCCTCCTTGTCCGTGCGGTGCCAGCCCGCCGGGACGTCGACGTCTATCGGCCACAGCGAGTACTGGTCCTCGTCGTTGCGCAGCACCTGGTAGCGGGTGTTCTCGTCCATGGTGGGTCTCCTCTCGTGGGTGCGGTGTCGCCGCCCCGGGGCGCCGGCGGTGCGGGTGCCCCGGGGCGGAGCATGGGGTCACAGGCTGCCGCGGGCGTGCCTGGCTATGTGGTGCAGGGCCGTGGTGAACTCCTCGGCGACGCGGCGCACGGTCTCCGTGTCGTGCAGTGCGGTGCGGTGGTGCCAGGTGAAGGCGAGGCGGCCGTCCTGCACGGCGCCGACCACCTCCAGGGGATGGGATCCGCTGTCCCGGGGGTCGTGGTCCTGGCCGAGGGAGCCGTGCTCGGCGCGGACGAGGCCGCTGCCGGGCTCCGCCGGGCGGGCGTCCCACTGGCCGAGGTAGTTGAAGACCACCTGGCCGTGCGCCGCCGCGCCGAGCCGCTCGCGCACCTCGGGCGGTCCGAAGGTGCGCAGGGCGCCGTAGCCGAGGCCGTTGCCGGGCACCACGCGCAGCTGGCGGCGCACGGACTTGACCAGGGCGCGCCAGTCGCGGTCGGCGCTGAGCTCGTCCGGCCGGGTCACCTGGAGGGCGACGGGATGGACGGTGGTGAACCAGCCGACCGTGCGGGACAGGTCGACGCCGTCGAGCAGGTCCTCGCGGCCGTGCCCTTCGAGGTCGAGGCGGACCCGGTCGCCGCCGGTCCAGCGGGCGAGGGCGAGGGCGAGGGCGGCCAGCAGGACGTCGTTGACGCGGGTGCGGTAGGCGGTCGGCGCGGCCCGCAGGAGCGCGGTCGTGTCCTCCTCGGTCAGCTCCACGGTCACCTGCCGGGCCTCGCCCTCGTCGGCTCCGGGGGCCTCGGCGGCCGGGAGCGGCTCGGCGGTCACCGTCTCTTCCCAGTACGGCAGTTCGTGGTCGAGGCCGCCCTCGGCGACGTGCGCGGCGAGCCGTCGGGACCAGTCCCGGAAGGAGGTGGTGCGCTCCCCCAGGGTGATCGGTTCGCCCGCGACCGCCTGCCGGTAGGCGGCTTCGAGGTCGTCGGCGATGATCCGCCAGGACACGGCGTCCACGACCAAGTGGTGGCCGACGAGGAGGAGGAACACGGGGCGGTCCGCGTCCCCGGTGAACAGCGCCGCCCGCAGCAGCGGGCCGTGGCCCAGGTCGAAGCCGGTGTGCAGGTCGTCGGCGGCCTTCCGCACGCTGTCGTCGGCTTCCGCCTCGTCGAGTCCGCACAGGTCGTAGTGGACGAGCAGGCCGTCGGCCGCGGTGTCGGCAGGCGGCGGGTTGAACTGCTGCCAGCCGTCGGCGTCACGGGTGAAGCGCATGCGCAGCGCGTCGTGGTGTTCGAGCAGCGCGTCCAGGGCGGCGCGCAGGGCCACCGGGTCGGGGGCGCCGTCGAGTTCCAGGAGCGCCGACTGGTTGAAGTGGTGGTGGGCGGCGCGCGGGGTGGTCAGGAACCACTCCTGGATGGGGGTGAGCGGTACGTCGCCGCTCACCGGGCCCTCGCCGGAGCGCTGCGGCGCGGTCCTGACGACAGCGGCGAGCTCGGCCACCGTCTGGTGGGTGAACAGGTCGCGGGTGGCCAGGTGCAGTCCGTCGCGCCGCAGCCGCGACACGACCTGCATGCTCAGGATCGAATCGCCGCCGAGGAGGAAGAAGTTGTCGTGCGCGCCGACGTCGTCGACGCCGAGGACGTCGCCCCAGATGCGGGCGACGCGGCGTTCGGTGTCGGTGCGCGGCGCGACGTGCGGCCCGGTGGCGGTGTGCGCGGGCCCGGGCGCGGGCAGGGCGCGCCGGTCGGCCTTGCCGTTGGGGGTGAGCGGCAGCCGCTCCAGCGGGACGAACACCGACGGCACCATGTGCAGCGGCAGGAGCCCGGCGAGCTGCTCGCGCAGTTCCGCCGCGGGGAGCTGTTCGGTGTCGTCCCCGGTGGGGACGACGTACGCCACGAGCCGGTCGGAGCCGCCGTCGGCGCGGACGACGACGACCGCGTCGCGCACCCGGGGGCTGCGGCGCAGGGCGCTCTCGATCTCGCCCGGTTCGATGCGGTAGCCGCGCAGCTTGATCTGGTCGTCGGCGCGTCCCGCGAAGCGCAGTGCCCCGGTGGCGTCCCAGCGGACCAGGTCGCCGGTGCGGTACATGCGCTCCCCCGGCGGGCCGAACGGGTCGGCGCTGAACCGCTGGGCGGTCAGGCCCGGCTGATTCACGTAGCCGCGGGCGAGCCCAGGACCCGCGACGTACAGCTCTCCGGTCACGCCGGGCGGGACGGGCCTGAGGGCGGCGTCGAGGACGTACAGGCGGGTGGCGCCCGCCGGGCGGCCGATGGGCGGGGCACCCGCTCCCGGGGTCAGGGGGCCGGTCCAGGAGGCGACCACGGTCGCCTCGGTGGGCCCGTAGGAGTTGATCATCCGGCGGCCGGGGGCCCACTGCTCCACGAGGTCGGGCGGGCAGGCCTCGGCGCCGACGATCAGCGTGCGCAGGTGCGGCAGCCGCCCCGCCGTCTCGGGGGCCACCGTGGCGAGCGCGGCGGGCGGGATGAGGGTGTGGCTGACGTGCCGCTCGGCGAGGGCCTGGGCCAGGCGCTCGCCGACCAAGGGCCCCTCCTCGCCGGTCACCAGGGCGGCGCCGCTGAGCAGGGAGACGCACAGCTCCAGGACGGAGGCGTCGAAGCTGGGCGAGGCGAACTGGAGGACCTTGTCGCCGGGGCCCGCCGCGTACTGCTCGGCGGCGGCCGCGGCGAAGCCCGCGAGGCCCCGGTGCGTGACCACGACGCCCTTCGGCGTCCCGGTGGACCCGGAGGTGTAGATGACGTACGCGGGATGGTCGCAGGTGAGCCACGCGGTGCGGTCGGTGTCGGTGGGCGCCGTCTCGGGGCCCTCGGCGGCCCAGACCTCCGCCGGGTCGGCCAGGGTCAGCCAGGCGCCCGCGTCGCGGACCATGAACTCCCGCCGCTGCTCGGGGTAGGCGGGGTCGACGGACAGGAAGGCGCCGCCCGCCTTGGCGACCGCGAGCTGCGCCACCACCGCTTCGGCGGTCCGGGACAGGGCGAGGGCCACCACCCGCTCGGGGCCGACGCCGCGGCCGATGAGGTGGTGGGCGAGGCGGTTGGCGGCGCGGTCGACCTCGGCGTACGTCAGCTGCCGGGAGCCGTCGTCGAGCGCCACCGCGTCGGGCGTGCGGGCCGCCTGCCGCTCGAACAGGCGCGGCAGGGTGACCGCCGCGACCGGCCGGACCGTGCCGCGGCCCTGCTCCAGGAGGGTCTTCAACTCCGCGTCGGACGACAGCGGCAGGGCGCCGAGGGGGCGGTGCGGGTCGTCGGCGACGGCGGTCAGGAGCGTGCCGAGCTGGTCGGCCATCCGCTCGGCCGTCGCCGCGTCGAACAGGTCGGTGTTGTAGGTGAGCAGGCCGTGCAGCGCTCCGGAGTCCGTCTCGGCGAACTCCAGGGTGAGGTCGAACGCGGCGTGCTGGAGCTCCGCATCGACGTCGGAGACGTCGAGTCCCGGCAGGTCGAGGTCGCCGGTCGGCGTGTTCTGGAGGACCACCATGACCTGGAAGAGCGGGGTGCGGCTGGTGTCGCGCACCGGCTGTACCTCGTCCACCACGCGCTCGAACGGCACGTCCTGGTGCGCGAAGGCGTCGAGCACGGTCTGCCGCACGTCGTCGAGGAACTCGGGGAAGCCGCGCTCGGGCTCGACCCGCGAGCGCAGGACGAGGGTGTTGACGAAGAAGCCGACCAGGTGCTGGACCTCCGGCCGGTCGCGGCCCGAGGTGACGGTGCCGACGGCGATGTCCCGCCCGCCCGACAGGCGCGCGAGGAACGTCTGCGCGGCGGCGACGAGCGTGGTGAACAAGGTGGCCCCGCGCTCCCGGCCGACCTGTGCGAGGCGCCGGGCGGTCCGGGGCGCCAGGGTCAGGCGGGCGGTCGCGCCGTGGTGGGTGCGCACCGCGGGGCGCGGCCGGTCGGTGGGCAGGTCGACGGGCTCGGCGTCGGCCAGGTGCTCCTTCCAGTAGCCGAGCTGGGCGTCGGCGTCCGCGCCTTCGGCGGTGCGCTGCCAGTGCGCGTAGTCGGCGTACTGGACCGGCAGCGGCGGCAGCTCCCCGGTGCCGGTGCCGAGTGCCTGCCGGTAGAGGTGGGCCAGGTCGCCGGTGAGCACGGCGGTGGACCAGCCGTCGGTGACGATGTGGTGCAGGGTCAGCGCCAGGACGTGGTCGTCGGCGGCGAGGCGCACCAGGGCGGTGCGAAGCAGCGGGCCGTGGCGCAGGTCGAAGGGGCGGGTGCGCTCGTCCGTCAGGAGGTGTGCCAGCTGGGCCGCGCGGTGCTTCTCGGACGTTGCCGACAGGTCGTGCGTGGGCAGCGGCACCGGGCGCGGCGGGTGCACGAGCTGTACGCCGTGGCCGTCGACGGTGTCGAAGGTGGTGCGCAGCGACGCGTGCCGGGCCACCAGGCCGTTCAGGGCCTCGGTCAGGGCTGCGGTGTCGAGCCGGCCGCGCAGCCGCAGGGCGAGGCCGGTGACGTACTCGGCGGTCCCGCCGGGCGCGAACTCCGCCAGGAACCACAGGCGTTGCTGCGCGTACGACATGGGGGCGGTGGTGCGGGCGACGGGGACGATGGCGGGCCGTGCCGTGCCGGGGCCCCGGTCGGTGGTGACGAGTCCGGCGAGGGCTGCCGGGGTGGGGTGGGTGAACACCGCGCGCGGCGAGACGTCCGTGCCGAACTCGTCGGCCAGGCGGGACGCGAGGCGGATGCTGAGGATCGAGTCGCCGCCCAGGGTGAAGAAGTCGTCCTCCACACCGGGCCGGTCCGTGCCGAGGACGTCGGCGAAGACGTCGGCGACGCGGCGTTCGGCGTCGGTGCGGGGCTCGACGCGCGCGGCGCGGCCCGCACCGGCGTCCTGCTCCGGCGCCGGGAGCGCCGCCCGGTCGACCTTGCCGTTGGCGCTGAGCGGCAGGGCGGCCAGCGGGACGTACGCGGAGGGGACGAGGTAGTCGGGCAGCGAGCGGGCGGCGAACGACCGCAGCTCCTCCAGGTCACCGCCCGCCGGGCCGACGAGGTAGGCCACCAGGCGCCGGGCGCCGGGCCGGTCCTCGCGGGCCACCACCGCGACGTCCGCGACGCCGGGGTGGGCGGCGAGGGCGGCCTCGGTCTCGCCGGGTTCGACGCGGAAGCCGCGGATCTTCACCTGGTCGTCGGCGCGGCCGAGGAAGGCGACCGTGCCGTCCGGGTGGCGGCGGGCCAGGTCGCCGGTGCGGTACATGCGGGCTCCGGGCGGCCCGTAGGGGTCGGCGAGGAACCGGCCCGCGGTCTCGCCGCCGCGGCCGAGGTAGCCGCGTGCCACGCCCTCGCCCGCGAGGAACAGCTCGCCCGCACAGCCCGGCGGCACGGGCCGCAGGCGGGCGTCGAGGACGTGTGTGCGCATGGCGTCCAGCGGGTGGCCGATCGGCACGGTGTCGGGCACGGCGGCCGCGTCGGCGAGGGCGAAGGAGGTCGCGAAGGTCGTGGTCTCGGTGGGGCCGTAGCCGTCCACGACGGTCAGGCCGGGGCAGGCGGCGAGGACGCGGCGCACGGCCGGTGCCGGGACCACGTCGCCGCCGGTCCACACCTGGCGCAGTCCGGCGAAGCAGTCGGGGGCGTCCTGGGCCAGGAGCCGGAAGAGACCCGCGGTGAGCCACACCGCGCTCAGACCGCCGTCGCGGGCGAGCCGCCGCAGCAGGGCCGCGTCCACCGCCCCGTCGGGGGCGACGACCACGCGGCCGCCGGTCAGCAGGGGCGCCCACACCTCGAAGGTGACGGCGTCGAAGGCGACCGGGGAGTGCAGCAGGACGCGGGCGCACACGCCGTCGGCGAAGCGGCTGTCGGTGGCGAGGGCTGCCACGTCGCGGTGGCGCACGGCCACGGCCTTGGGCAGGCCCGTGGAGCCGGAGGTGAACATCACGTAGGCCAGCTGGTCGGGGTCGGCCGGCGCGGCGACCGGCGTCCCTGCGGGGTCGGTGCGCGCGGCGGCGACGGCCTCGCCGGTGAGCCCGGTGGTGGCGCCGGCCTGGTCGCGCAGGGCGCGGCGGCGCTCCTCGGGGGCGCGGGCGTCGATCGGCACATAGGCGCCGCCCGCCTTGAGGACCGCGAGCTGCGCGACCACGAGGGCGGCGGAGCGGTCCATGAGCAGGGCCACGCGGTCCTCGGTCCGCAGGCCGTCCGCGAGCAGCCGGGCCGCCACGCGGTCGGACCAGTCCGCGAGTTGACGGTACGTCACCTGCTGGTCGCCGTCCTGGAGCGCGACCGCGTCGGGGGTGCGGCGGGCCTGTTCGGCGAACAGGGCCACCGGGGTGCGCGGCGGTGTCCGGTCGGTGGCGGTGGTGTTCCACCGCCGCAGGAGGTCCTGGTCCTCGGCGGTGAGCAGGTCCAGGTCGTCGACGTCGCCTTCGAGGCCGTCGGCGAGGCGGGTGAGCAGCGCGGCGAGGCGGTCCGCCGCGCGGGCGACGGTGGCCCGGTCGAAGAGGGCGGCGTCGTAGGCCAGGTCGAAGCCGAGCCCCTCGGCGAGATGGGCGCGCAGGCACAGCGGGAAGGTGGTGGCGTCGTCGGCGCGCACCTCCTCGACGCGCACGCCGGTCCTGGCCGCGGCCGACTCGTCGACGGGGTAGTTCTCGAACACCACCATGCTGTCGAACAGCGCCTCGCCCGGCGGGACGTCGGTCAGGGCCTGGATGCGGGGCAGGGCGAGGAAGTCGAAGCGGCGGGCGTCGCTCTGCCGCTCCTGGAGGTCGCGCAGCCAGGGCAGCACGCCTCCGGCGGGGACGCGTACCCGCGTCGGCACGGTGTTGATGAACATGCCGACCATGGAGTCCACGCCGGGCAGTTCGGCGGGGCGGCCGGAGACCGTCGTGCCGAAGACCACGTCGTCGCGGCCGCCGTAGCGGGCCAGGAGCAGCCCCCAGGCGGCCTGCACCACGGTGTTGACGGTCAGTCCGGCGCGGGCCGCCGTCTCCCGCAGCGCGCGTGAGACGTCCGGATCGAGTTCGCGTACGACGGCCGCGTCGGCGCGGGCGCGATGGGCCTCGGCGGGAACGCGGTCGTAGGGCAGCGGGGTGCGCGCGGCGCAGCCGGCGAGTTCCTCGGCCCAGTGTGCTTCGGCCGCGGCCTCGTCCTGGTCGGCGAGCCACTGGAGGAAGTCCGCGAACGGCCGTCGGACGGGTGCGGCGGCGTCGGGGCCGCCGGTGAGCGCGGCGTAGCGCTCGCACACCTCGATGAGCAGCTGGCCGCTGCTCCAGCCGTCCAGGACGAGGTGGTGGGACGACCACAGGAGCAGGACCTCGTCGCCGGGCAGGGCGGCGAGGGTGACGCGGGTGAGCGGTGCGGTGGCCAGTTCCATGCCCGCGGCGCGGTCCTCGGCGAGCAGCCGTTCGACGGCTTCCGCGCGTCCGTCGGGTGTCAGTTCGCGCCAGTCGAGGTGGGTGACGGGCAGCTCCGCCCGGTGGTGGACCACTTGCACGGGCTGGGGCAGGCCCTGCCAGTGGACGCTGGTGCGCAGCGCCGGGGTGCGGTCGGCGATCTGCTGCCAGGCGGTGGCGAGGGCCCGCGGGTCCGTGACCCCCGAGAGGCGCACCGCGGTGCGGTCGAAGTAGGCGCCCGCGGTGTCGACGAGGCCGTGGAAGAGCATGCCGGCCTGGAGGGGTGTCAGCGGCAGGACGTCCTCGACGTGCCGTGCGTCGCCGACGAGCCGGTCCAGGTGTTCCTGGGTGAGCCGGGCGAGCGGGAAGTCGGAGGGCGTGCGGCCGCCCGCGTCGGGGCGGGCGCAGTGGGCGACGATGTCGCGCAGCGCCGCGCGCGTCTCCTCGGCGAGGCGGCGCACGGTGGCCTCGTCGTAGACGGCGGGCGGGTAGGTCCAGGCGAGTTCGAGGCGCCCGTCGTGGACCACGCCGGTGATGTCGATGAGGTAGGGGCGGGTCTCGTCGGGGTCGGTGTCGCGGCCCGCGGGCGGCAGGGCGGCGCCGTAGAGCCCGTCGTCCTGGGGCCCGCCGGTGCCCCACTGCCCGTGGTAGTTGAACCCGATCCGCGGCGCCGGTCCTTCGGCCAGCGGGCTTGCGGGCAGGAGGTGGCGCAGGGCGCCGTGGCTCAGGCCGTGCAGGGGCACCGCGCGCAGTTGTTCCTTGACCGAGCGCAGGGTGTCGCGCCAGTCGGCGTCCGGGGCGACGGTCAGGGCGAGGGGGAACTCGGCGGTGAACCAGCCGACGGTCCGCGACAGGTCCACGTGCTCGAACAGGTCCTCGCGGCCGTGGCCCTCCACGCCGACGAGGACGCCGTCGCGCTCGCACCAGCGGGCCAGGGTGCGGCCTACGGCGCTCAGGAGCACGTCGTTGACCTGGGTGCGGTAGACGTCGGGGACCTGCCGCAGCAGGGCGTCGGTCTCCTCGGGCTCCAGGGTGACCGTGAGGGTGGCGGCGGCACCGTGGGTGTTGGGCCCCGGACGTCCTGCGGGCAGGTCCGCCGGTGTCTCGGTGGTCCGCATCCAGTGGGCGAGGTCGGTCTCCAGGGCGCCGGAGCGGGTGTGCGCGTCGAGCCGGGCGGCCCAGTGGCCGTAGGAGGTGCCGACCGGGGCCAGGTCGACGGGCCGCCCGGCCGCCGCGGCGCGGTGGGCGCTCTCCAGGTCCCCGAGCAGGATGCGCCAGGAGACCCCGTCCACCGCCAAGTGGTGGACGGTGAAGACGAGTTGCGCGGGCCGGTCGGGGCCGCGGTCGAAGACGAGGACCCGTACCGTCCGGCCCTCGGTGGGGTCGAGGGAGGCCTGGGCCGCGTCCGCCGCGCGCTGCACCTCCGCCTCCAGGGCCGCCTCGTCGAGACCGGTCACGTCGTGGGCGGTGAACACGGGCCCCGGCGTCTCGGCCAGGAGCTCCTGGCGCCAGCCGTCGGCGGTGTGGCGGAAGCGGGTGCGCAGGGCCGCGTGGTGGCCGACCACCGCGTCGACGGCCTGCTCCAGGGCGGACAGGTCGGTGCCCGGGGCCAGTTCGAGGCGCTGGGTCATGGTGAAGCGCAGCGCGTCGCCGGGGCGGCGGGCGTCGAGGTACCAGCGCTGGATCGGGGTGAGCGGTGCCTCGGCGGGCGGGGCTGCGCCCGCGGCGGCACCGGCCGGATCGGCGTCGGTGGCGCACAGGGCGAGTTCGGCGACGGTCGGCGCGCGGAACACGTCCTTGGTGGTCACGGCGAGGCCCGCGCGGCGGGCCCGGGACACGATCTGGATGCTGAGGATCGAGTCGCCGCCGAGCGTGAAGAAGTTGTCGCGCGCACCCACCCGGGTCACGCCGAGGACCTCCGCCCAGATCGCGGCCAGACGCGCCTCGGCGCCGGGCCGGGGCGCGACGTAGGGCGTCTGGGGGTCGGGCTGCGCGGGCGGGGCGGGCAGGGCGCGGCGGTCGGTCTTGCCGCTGCTGGTGCGCGGGATGCGCGTCAGCGGGACGAACGCCTGCGGCACCATGTGGTCCGGCAGCGTTCTGCGCAGCCCGGCCCGCAGCTCGTCACCGGTCGGGGTGCGGTCCCCCGCGGGCACCACGTACGCCACGAGCAGGGTGCGGCCCGCGTGCTCGTGGGGCGCCACCACGGCCTCGGCGACGTCCGGGCGGCTCGTCAGGGCGGTCTCGATCTCGCCGGGTTCGATGCGGAAGCCGCGGATCTTGACCTGCTCGTCGGCGCGGCCGAGGAACTCCAGGAGTCCGCGGTCGTCCCAGCGGGCGCGGTCGCCGGTGCGGTACATGCGGGTGCCCGGCGCGCCGTAGGGGTCGGCGAGGAAGCGGTCCGCGGTCAGGCCCGGCCGGTTCAGATAGCCGCGGGCCACCTGCGCGCCCGCCAGGTACAGCTCGCCCGGGGTGCCGGGCGGCACCGGCCGCAGCGCGCCGTCGAGGACGTAGGCGCGCAGGCCGCGGCCGGGGCGGCCGATGACGGGCCGCTCGGGCCGTTCGGCGCACGGGCCGTAGACGGCGTCGACGGTGCACTCGGTGGGCCCGTACACGTTGTACGCGGTGACGCCGGTGTCCCGTGCCGCGCACAGCTCGCGCCAGGTGTCGGCGCCGAGCGCCTCGCCGCCGACCAGGAGCACGCGCGGGTGGTGGCGGCCGGGCGCGAGGAGGCCGGCGCCGGTGAGTTCGCGCAGGAACGACGGGGTGACGTTGACCAGGTCCAGACGGCGCTCGGCGACCTGGGCGCAGAAGGCCTCCGGGTCCAGGCGCACGTCCTCGTCGACGAGGTGGACCTCCTGGCCGAGCGCGAGCAGCAGCGGCCCCTCCCAGGAGGTGTCGAAGGAGAACGACGCGCTCAGCGCGGCCCGCAGCCGGCGCCCGTCGGCGGTGTGCGGGGCGACGAGCCCCTCCTGGTGGTCGTGGCAGAGGTTGACCAGCTGCCGGTGCTCCACGGCGACGCCCTTGGGCCGCCCGGTGGAGCCTGAGGTGTAGATGACGTAGGCGGTGTTGTCCGGGCGCAGCGGCGCGATGCGGTCGGCGTCCGTGGGGTCGTGGGCGGGCAGCAGGTCCCAGGGCACCGCGCGCAGTGCCTCGGCGGTCAGGAGGGTGCGGGGCGCGGCGTCTGCGGTGAGGTACGCGACGCGTTCCTCGGGCAGCTCCGGGTCGAGGCACAGCAGGGTGCCGCCCGCCTTGAGGACGGCGAGCAGGGCCACGACCTGGTCCGAGGTGCGCGGCAGGCGCGTGGCCACGGTGCGCTCGGGGCCGACGCCCTGGGCGATGAGGTGGTGGGCGAGCCGGTTGGCGCGGTCGTTGAGGGCGGCGAAGTCGAGCGTGGCGTCGCGGGCGACCAGGGCGGTGGCGTCCGGTGTGCGCGCGGCCCGCGCCTCGAACAGGTCCGGGAAGGTGGCCCCGGGCGCGGGGGCCGGGCCGCCCTGCCACTCCCCCAGGACCTGGTCCCGTTCGGCGGCGGTCAGCAGCGGCAGCGCGCCGACCTCCTGGTCCGGGTCGGCGGCGACGGCTTCCAGGAGCAGCCGCAGCTGGGCGGCGAGGCGTTCGGCGGTGCCGGGGTCGAACAGGCCGGTGCTGTACTCCAGGTGGCCGGTGACGCCGCCGTCGTGCTCGACGAAGTCGAAGGCGAGGTCGAAGGTGGCGTTGCGCACCGGCGGGGTGATGGCCTCGACGTCGAGCCCTGCCAGGCCGGGCGCCTCGGTGCCCAGGTTGTGCAGGGCCACCATGACCTGGAACAGGGGGGTGCGGCTGGTGTCGCGCTCGGGCCTGACCGCGTCCACCACCCGCTCGAAGGGCACGTCCTGGTGGGCGAAGGCGTCGAGGGTGGTGGCGCGCGCCCGTTCGAGCAGCCGGCGGAAGGACTGGTCGGGGGTGACCTCGCCGCGCAGCACGAGGGTGTTGACGAACATGCCGACCACGTCGTGGAGTTCGGCGCGCTCGCGGCCCGCGGTCACGGTGCCGACGGCGATGTCCTCCTGGCCCGTCCACCGGGAGAGCAGGACCTGGCAGGCCGTCAGGAGCGTCATGTAGAGGGTGGCGTCGGCCTCGCGTCCCCGTGCGCGCAGCCGCTCGACGAGCGCGGCCGGGAGCGGGAACGTCACCAGGGCGCCGTCCCGGGTGCGCACGGCGGGGCGCGGCCGGTCCGTCGGCGGCTCCAGCGGGGCCAGGCCCTCAAGGACGTGCATCCAGTGAGCGAGCTGGCGTGCGGCCTCGTCGGTGCGGCCGCGCTGCCAGGCGGCGTGGTCGGCGTAGCGCACGGGCAGTTCGGGCAGCTCGGGGCGGCGGCCCTCGCGGGCGGCCGCGTACAGCTCGCCGAGGTCGCGGCCGATGACGCCGAAGGACCAGCCGTCGGTGACGATGTGGTGCAGGGCCAGGACCAGCACGTGCTCGGCGTCGGCGAGCCGGACGAGGCGGGCTCGCAGCAGGGGTCCGGTGCTCAGGTCGAAGGGGGTGGCGGCCTCGCGTTCCAGAAGGGTGTCGAGGGCGTCGGCGGCGGCGCCGGTGAGGTCGTCCGTGCGCAGGTCCACGCCGTGCGGCGGGCCCACGATCTGCCGTGCCTCGCCGTCCTGTTCGGCGAACGTGGTGCGCAGGGCCTCGTGCCGGGCGACCAGGCCGTCGAGCGCGGTGCGCAGGGCGGCCTCGTCGAGCGCGCCGCGCAGGCGCAGGGCGGACACCGTCGTGTACTCGGTGCTGCCGGGCTCGAAGCGGTCGAGGAACCACAGGCGCTGCTGGGCGTACGACAGCGGCGGCGCGGTGCCCGGGCCGACGGCCGGGATCACCGCGGGGGCCGCGGTTCCCGCCGGTGCGCCGAGGGCGGCGGCCAGGGCGCACACGGTGGGGTGGGTGAACAGGAGCCGGGGCGACACGTCGGTGCCGAAGGCCGCGCGCAGCCGCGAGGTGACGCGGACGGCGAGGATGGAGTCGCCGCCGAGGGCGAAGAAGTCGTCGTCGGCGCCCACCTCGTCGGTGTCAAGGACGTCCGTCCAGGCGGCGGCGACGAGCCGTTCGGCCTCGGTGCGCGGCGGGGTGCGGTCGCCCCCGGTGGCGAAGCCGTCGGCGCCGGGCGCGGGCAGGGCGCGCCGGTCGAGCTTGCCGTTGACGGTCAGGGGCAGCGCGGCCAGCGGGACGTAGGCGGCGGGCACCATGTGGGCGGGCAGCAGGCGTTCGAGGTGCGCGCGGAGCTCGGCGGCCGCCGGGGCGCCGTCCTCGCCCGCGCCGACGACGTGCGCGACCAGGCGCCGGGTCCCGGCGGTGTCCTCGTACACGCCGACGGTGGTGGCGCCGACGCCGGGGTGGGTGTGGAGGGCGGCCTCGATCTCGCCGGGTTCGATGCGGTAGCCGCGGATCTTGACCTGGGCGTCGGCGCGGCCGAGGTACTCCAGGGTGCCGTCGGGCCGCCACCGGGCCCGGTCGCCGGTGCGGTACATGCGGCTGCCGGGCGGCCCGAACGGGTCGGGCAGGAAGCGGGTCGCGGTCAGGGCGGGCAGGCCGAGGTAGCCGCGGGCCAGGCCCTCGCCCGCCACGTACATCTCGCCGATGGCGCCGGGCGGTGCCAGGGCCAGGTCGTCGTCGAGCACGTGGACGCGCAGGTCGGGGATGCCGGTGCCGATGGGGCTCGCGGCGCCCGTGCGGGCCGTGGCCCGGTCGAGCGGGGCGTAGGTGACGTGCACGGTCGTCTCGGTGATGCCGTACATGTTGACCAGGCGCGGCGCGTCGTCCGGGTGGCGGGCGTACCAGTCGGCGAGCCGGTCGACGTCGAGGGCCTCACCGCCGAAGATGATCTGACGCAACGCCAGGCGGGCGCTCAGCTCGGGGTGTTCGGCGTCGGCGCGGACCAGCGGGTAGAAGGCGGACGGCGTCTGGTTGAGGATGGTGACGCCTTCGTCCGCGAGCAGGCGCAGGAAGTCCTCCGGGGAGCGGGCCGTGTCGTCGGGGACGACGACGAGCCTGCCGCCGTGCAGCAGCGGGCCCCACAGCTCCCACACGGAGAAGTCGAAGGCGTAGGAGTGGAACAGCGTCCACACGTCGTGCTCGTCGAAAGCGAACCGGTCCCGGGTGCGGGTGAACAGCCGCACGACGTTGGCGTGCGGTACGACCACGCCCTTGGGGCGGCCGGTGGAGCCGGAGGTGTAGATGGCGTAGGCGGGGCTCTCCGGGAGCGGGCGCCGGGCCGGGGCCGGGCCGGTGGCCGGGCGCCGGTCCAGGTCCGCCCGGACCGTGGCGTCGTCCAGGAGCAGCACGTCGATGTCGGTGCTGTCGGTGCTGTCGGTGCTGTCGGTGCGTACGTCGGTGTCCGTGGTGGTCACCAGGGCCACCGGGGCGGTGTCGCGCAGCAGGTGGGCGACGCGTTCGGCGGGCAGCTTGGGGTCGATCGGCAGATAGGCGGCGCCGGACTTGAGGGCGGCGATGACCGCCACGACCAGGTCGGTGGAGCGGGGCAGGGCGAGCGCCACGAACCGCTCGGGTCCGGCTCCGGCCTCGGCGAGGCGGTGGGCGAGGCGTCCGGCCGCCGCGTCCAGTGCGGCGTAGTCGAGACGGTCGTCGCCGCAGGTGACGGCGGTGGCGTGGGGGGTGAGCGCGGCCTGGGCCTCGAAGAGGTCCACCAGGGTGTGCGCGGGGCGTCCGTGCGCGGAGCCGTTCCAGTCGGTCAGGATCCGCCGGCGTTCCTCGGCGGTCGTGGCGGCGAGATCGCGCAGCGGCCGGTCGAGGTGGTCGGCGAACTGCGCCAGGAGCAGGCACAGCCGGTCGGCGAGCGCCCGCGCGGTCGCGGCGTCGAACAGGTCCGGGTCGTAGGCCAGGTCGAAGCCGAGGCGTTCGCCCTGGTAGGCGCGGAGCACCAGCGGGTAGTTGGTGGCGTCGCGGGAGGTGACGTCGACGAGGCGGACGCCGGTGGTGGCCGCGCGGGCCTCGTCGAAGGGGTAGTTCTCGAAGGCCACCATGCTGTGGAACAGCGGGGTGCCGGACGGCACGTCGCTCAGCGCGGTCAGCTCGGCCAGGGAGACCGCGGAGAAGCGCCGTGACTCGGCCTGTGCCTCCTGGAGTTCGCGCAGCCATGCGCCCGCCGTGCGGCCGCTGTCGACGTGGACGCGGGTGGGCAGGGTGTTGATGAACATGCCCACCATGGACTCCACGCCGGGCAGTTCGTCGGGGCGTCCGGACACGGTGGTGCCGAACACCACGTCGCGCTCGGCGCCGTGGCGGGCGAGCAGCAGCGCCCAGGCGCCCTGGACCAGGGTGTTGGCGGTGAGCCCGGCCGCCCGCGCGGTGCGTGCGAGGCGCGCGGACACCTCGTCGGACAGGCCGGTGGTGTGCACGCCCGCGGAGCGGGCCTGGTGGGCCTCGCGCAGGGGGCGGTCGACGGGCAGCGGTGTCGGCGTGGCGAAGCCCGTCAGGACCTGCTGCCAGTGGGCGCGGGCGGCCGTGCCGTCCTGCTCCGCCAGCCACCGTACGTAGTCGCCGAAGGGGCGGCGCACGGGCAGCGGTGCGGTGCTGCCCGTGGTGAGTGCCGCGTAACGCTCGCCGACCTCGGTGAGCACCTGGGCGAGGCTCCAGCCGTCCAGGATCAGATGGTGGGAGGTCCACAGCAGATGCAGGCGCGCGTCGGGCAGCCGGACCAGGGTGAGCCGCATGAGGGGGGCCGTCGCGAGGTCGATGCCGTGCGCGAGGTCGTCCGCGCGCAGCCGGTCGAAGCGGGCGGCGCGCTCGTCCTCGGGCACCTCCCGCCAGTCCACGTGGGTGACCGGTACGCAGACCTCGCGGTGCACGACCTGGAGCGGGGCGGGGACGTCCTCCCACACCACCGACGTCCGCAGGGTGGGTGTCCCGTCGGCCACCTGCTGCCAGGCCAGGGCGAAGGCGTGCGGGTCGGCCACGCCGTCGAGGAGCAGCGCCGCCTGGTCCACGTACACGTCGTCGGCGCCGCCGACGAGGCGGTGGAAGAGCATGCCCTCCTGGAGCGGCGTCAGCGGCAGCAGGTCCGCCACGTTCCTGCCGTCGCCGACGAGGCGGTCCACGCCGGCCTGGTCCAGGCCTGCCAGCGGGTAGTCGGAGGGGGTGCGGCCGCCCGCGTCCGGGCGGGCGCAGTGCTCGGTGATCGCGGTCAGGGCGGCGGCCATGTCCGCGGCCAGGCCTTCGACGGTGGCCGCGTCGTGCGTGTCCTGGCTGTAGTGCCAGGTGATCTCCAGTTCGCCGTCCGCCACCACGGCCGTGACGTCGAGCAGGTGGTCGACGGGCTCGTCCGCGGCGAGGTCCCGGCCGGGCACGTCGGCGGCCGGGGCGAAGTTCCCGGTGCCCGCGGTGTCCCACTGGCCGTGGTAGTTGAAGGACACCTGGGGCAGGGGCAGGTCCCGCAGGGCGCGGGCGGCCGGGTCGGGCGAGCCGAGGCGGGCCAGGGCCTCGTAGCTCAGGCCGCGCCGGGGCACGGCCCGCAGCCGCTCCTTGACGGCCTTGAGCGTGGCACCCCAGTCGGGTGCGCCGGGCGGTCCTACGGGGGTGAGGGTGACGGGGTACTGGGTGGTGAACCAGCCCACCGTGCCGGACAGGTCGAGGGTGTCGTCCTCACGGCCGTGGCCCTCCAGGGCGACGGTGACGCGCGCGGTGCCCGCCCAGTCGGCGAGCACCCGGCCGAGGGCGCTGAGCAGCACGTCGTTGACCTGGGTGCGGTAGACGCCGGGCACGCGGCGCAGCAGCGCGTCCGTGGTGGTCCGGTCCACCCGGGTGCGGACGGTGCGCACCGATCCGGCGAGCGGGGCCGCGGTCCGGTCGACGGGCAGCGCGGTGCGGGGCTCGGCGGCCTCCGCCGTCCAGGCGGGCAGGTCGTCGTCGAGGCCGCCGGACCGCACCAGGTCGGACAGGTGGCAGGACCAGTCGGCGAAGGGGGTGGCGGCGTGCTCCAGACGGACCGGCTCACCCGCGGCGGCCTGGCGGTAGGCCTGTTCCAGGTCGCTGAGGAGGATGCGCCAGGAGACGCTGTCCACGGCCAGGTGGTGGGCGGTCAGGAAGAGTTGCGGCCGCTCCCCCGTATCTGAACGTGCCCCTGTTTCTGGCTGCTCCCCCGCCGCGGGGCGCAGCAGGGCCGCGCGCAGCAGGGCTCCGGTGGCCGGGTCCAGGGCGGCGCGGGCGGCGTCGGCGGCCGCTTCCCTGGCGGACGCGGCGTCGGCAGCGTCGGCGGCGGTGTCCGCGGCGGGCAGGTCGTGGCGGGTCAGCAGGCCGGAGGCGGGCCCCTCACCGGGGTGCTGCCGCCAGCCGCCCTCGCTGTTCGCGAAGCGCGTGCGCAGCGCCGGGTGGTGGGCGGCGAGGGCCTCCACGGCCTGTTCCAGGGCCTGTTCGTCGAGGTCGTACGGCAGGTCGAGCAGCAGCGACATGCTGAAGCGCGACGTCGGTCCGTGGGTGGCGAAGAACCACTCCTGGACGGGGGTCAGCGGGGCGGGCCCGGCCGTGTGCGACGGTCGGGGCACGGGTGCCTCGGCGTTCCGCTGGGACGCGGCGGCGGCCAGGTCGGCGACCGTCTGGTGCCGGAACACGTCCTGCGAGCTCAGCCGCAGCCCGGCCGCGCGGGCGCGCGAGACGGCCTGGATGCTGAGGATGGAGTCGCCGCCGAGCTCGAAGAAGTTGTCGGTGACGCCCACCCGGCTCGCGCCGAGGACCTCCGCCCAGATGGCGGCGAGGGTCTCCTCGTCGGGGGTGCGCGGGGCGACGAACTCCCGTTCGCGCGGGCCCGTGTCGAGGTCGGGGGCGGGCAGGGCCCTGCGGTCCAGCTTGCCGTGGGCGGTCAGCGGCAGCGCGTCGAGCACGGTGAACGAGGACGGCACCATGTGGTCGGGCAGGACCCGGCGGCAGGCGGCCCGCAGCGCGGACGCGGCGGGCCGGTCGGCGCCCGGGGCGGGCGCGACGTAGGCGGCGAGGCGCAGATGGCCGTGTGCGTCGGGCACCGCGACGACCGCGGCCCCGGAGACCTCCGGCAGGTCGAGGAGCACGGCCTCGATCTCCCCCGGCTCGATGCGGTGGCCGCGCACCTTCACCTGGTCGTCGGCCCGGCCGAGGTAGTCGAGTTGCCCGTCGGCGGTCCAGCGGGCCAGGTCCCCGGTGCGGTACATGCGGCTGCCGGGCTGGCCGAAGGGGTCGGCGAGGAAGCGGGCAGCGGTGAGCCCCGGGCGGCCCGCGTAGCCGCGGGCCACCTGCTCGCCCGCCAGGTACAGCTCGCCGCCGACGCCCGGCGGCACCGCCTGGAGCCGCCGGTCCAGGACGTACGCGCGCACGCCCGGCAGCGGGCGGCCCACCAGCGGCCGCACGTCACCCTCGATCCGGCAGGCCAGCGCGTCGACGGTGCACTCGGTGGGGCCGTAGAAGTTGTACGCGGTCACGTCCCGGTGTCCGGCGAGTTCGCGCCACAGGGCGGGGCCGATGGCCTCACCGCCGAGCATCAGGATCCGGGGGTGGTGGCGGGGGTCGCTCAGCAGCCCCGCGGGCAGCAGCTGCCGCAGGTACGAGGGCGTCAGGTCGAGGAAGTCGACGCGGTGTTCGACGACGTACTCGACGAGCGCTGCGGCGTCCAGGCGGGTCGTCTCGTCGACCAGGTGCAGGGGATGGCCGTCGGCCATCAGGAGCACGCCCTCCAGGGAGGTGTCGAACGAGAACGACGCGGTCAGCGCGACGCGCAGCGGACCGCCGCCCGCCGCGGCGACGAAGCCCTCGCGGTGGCCCGCGAGGAGGTTCGTCAGGGAGCGGTGGGAGACGGCGACGCCCTTGGGGCGGCCGGTGGAGCCGGAGGTGTAGATGACGTACGCGGTGGAGTCCGGGTCGGGCCGCACGGCCGGGGGCCCGGCGGCGGGGGCCGTGGCGGGCACGGCCGCGAGCGCGGCCTCGTCGAGGACGAGGGCCGGTTGCGCGTCGTCGAGCAGGTATCGCACGCGTTCCTCGGGCAGCGCGGGGTCGAGCGGCAGATAGCCCGCGCCGGACTTCCACACGGCGAGCATCGCCACGATCGTGTCGGCGGTGCGCGGCAGCCGCAGCGCGACCAGCTGTTCGGGCCCGGCGCCGTGGGCGACGAGGTGGTGGGCGAGGCGGTCGGCGCGGGCGTCGAGCGTCGCGTAGTCGAGCCGTTCGTCCCCGGCGACCAGGGCGGTGGCGTGCGGGGCGCGGGCGACCTGCTCGGCGAAGAGCTCCGGATAGGTGGCGGCGGGGGACGCCGGGGCCGCGGTCGCGTTCCAGTCCTGGGTGATGCGGCGCGTCTCCTGCGGGGAGAGCAGGGGGACGGTGCCCAGGGAGCGGTCCGGCTCGGTGGCGGCGGTGTCGAGGAGCCGCACCAGCTGGTCGGCCATCCGCTCGGCCGTGGCGGTGTCGAACAGGTCGGTGCGGTACTCCAGGAGGCCGACGAGCCGGTCCCCTTCGGGCACGAACTCCACGCTCAGGTCGAAGGTGGCCGCTTGCCGGGGCACGGTCACCGGGGCCGCGCTCACCCCGTTCATGCCGGGTGCCTCGGGCGGGGCGGGGTGCAGCAGGACCATCACGTCGAACAGCGGGTTGCGGCCCGCCTCGCGGGCCGCGCCCACGGTTTCCACCAGGCGCTCGAAGGGCGTGTCGCCGTGCGCGAAGGCGTCGTTGACGGTGTCGGCCGCGGCTCCCAGGAGGTCGCGGAAGGACCCGGCCTCCGCCACGGGGGTGCGCAGCACCACGGTGTTGACGTAGAAGCCGACGGACCGTTCCAGGTCGGTGTGGGAGCGGCCGGGGGTCAGCGAGCCGATGGTGATGTCGTCCTGCCCGGACCAGCGGGCGAGGAGTGCCTGGCAGCCCGCGACCAGGGACGTGAACAGGGTGGTGTGCCGCTCCGTCGCGAGCGCCCGCAGCCGGGCCGTGGTGTCGGCGGACACGGTGAAGGTGTGGACGGCTCCGGCGCCCGCCTCCTCGCCGCGGCGCGGCCGGTCCAGCGGCAGGTCCGGCGGCACGGCGCCGGCCAGCTGCCCCGCCCAGTAGGCGAGGTGGCGCTCCAGGCGCGGCCCGGAGAGGCGCTCGCGCTGCCACACCGCGAAGTCCGGGTACTGCGCCGCCACCGGGGCCAGGTCGGGTGTGGTGCCGCGGGCCAGCGCGTCGTACGCGGCGCACAGCTCCTCCAGGACCACCCCCATCGACCAGCCGTCGGTGACGATGTGATGGGCGGTCAGGAGCAGGACGTGCGCCGTCTCGGCGCCGCCCGGCTCGCGCAGCAGCAGGGCGCGCAGCAGCGGGCCGTCGCTCAGGTCGAAGGGGCGCTCGTACTCCGCGAGGAGCGCCTCCTCCAGGGCGGCATTGCCCGCGGACAGATCCCGTACGGGAAGGGGCACAGGGCCTGCCGGGTGCACGGTCTGGGCGGGCCGCCCGTCGGTCTCCTGGAACGTGGTGCGCAGTGCCTCGTGGCGCTCCACGACGGTGTCGAGGGCCCGGGAGAGGGCTCGGCGGTCCAGGGTGCCGGTGAGCCGGAGCGCGACGGCGCTGTTGTAGCGCGATTCGCCGGGCCGCAGCCGGTCCAGGAACCACAGCCGCTGCTGGGCGAAGGACAGCGGCAGCGGCTCCGACCGGTCCGCGGGCGGGATGCCCGGCCGTCCGGGCGTGCCCGGCGTCCCGTCCTTGGCCGCCGCGGTCGTTCCCGGTGCGCCGGCGCGTCCGGCGAGGCGGCGGCGCAGCGCCTCCTGGAGGTCCTTGGGCAGGGCCGCGGCGCGGTCTCGCTTCGAAGACGTCATGGTCTGGCAGTCCTCACCGTTCGTCGTGGTCGCTGTCGCCGCGTGCGGCGTCTTCGAGTTCGCTGAGCACCTGCTCCTCCACCAGGTCCGCCAGGGCGGCGACCGTGCGGTGGACCAGGACGTCGCGGGGCGTGAGGGTCACGCCGAACGCGTCGTTGGCCCGGGAGGCGATGAGCAGGGCGCGCAGGGAGTCGCCGCCCAGGGAGAAGTAGTCGTCCTCCACGCCCACCACCGTCTGCAGGACCTCCTCCCACAGGAAGGCGACGGCCTCCTCGGTGGGGGTGCGCGGGGCGACGTGGCCGGACGTCTCCTCCTGGTCCGGTGGCGGCGCGGGCAGCGCGGCCCGGTCCGTCTTGCCGTTCTCGGTGAGCGGGAAGCGGTCGAGGACGACGTACGCCGAGGGGACCATGGGCCCCGGCAGGGTGCGGGCGGCGAGCGCCCGCAGCTCCGCCGCGGCGGGCCGCTCGGCGTCGGGTGCGGCGAGCAGGTGGGCGACCAGGCGCGGCAGCCCCGGCTCGTCCTCGCGCACCGTGACCACGGCGTCGAGCAGTCGGTGCGGCCCAGGTAGTGCAGTTCGCCGTGGGCGTCGCGGCGGGCCAGGTCGCCGGTGCGGTACATGCGCGAGCCGGGCGGGCCGAACGGGTCGGCCGTGAACCGCGAGGCGGTGAGGCCCGGGCGGGCCAGGGTCGGGCCGCTCAGCCACAGCTCCCCCGCCACCCCGTCCGGGACCGGCCGCAGCCGGGCGTCCAGGACGTACACGCCAGTGTCGGGCAGTCGGCGGCCGATGGGCGGGGCGCCGCCGTCCGCTGTCAGGGGCCCCGACCAGGTGGCCACCACCGTCGCTTCGGTGGGGCCGTAGGAGTTGACCAGGCGGTGGTGCGGCGCCCAGCGGGCCACCAGTTCGGCGCTGCACGCGTCGGCGCCGACTGTGAGGGTCTTCAGGTCGGGCAGGGTGCCGGGGGTGTCCGGCGGCAGGGTGGCGAGCGCGGCCGGGGGCAGCAGGGTGTGCGTGATGCGTGCGGTACGCAGGACCTCGGCCAGTTCGCCGCCGAGCAGCGGCCCCGGCGTGGGCACGACCAGGGCCGCGCCCTGCGGCAGGGACATGCACAGCTCCAGGACCGAGGCGTCGAAACTCGGCGTGGCGAACGCCAACACCCGGTCCCCCACCGCTACTTGATAGTGCACCGCCTCCGCAGCGGAGAAGGTACGCCGCACCCGCCTTCGTCACACCGAGCTGGGCCAGGACCATCTCGGCCGAGCGCGGCAGCACCAGGGCCACCAGATCACCCGGGCCCACGCCCCGCGTGATCAGCTGATGCGCCAACCGGTTCGCACGCGCCTCCACTTCCGCGAAGGACAGCGTCAGACCGGGCGCGACCAACGCCGTCGACCCCGGCGTGCGATCCACTGCCGCTTCGACCAGCGCGGGCAGCACCTCAGGCGCGACCGGGGCCTCCGCGGGACGCGCGGGCCCCCGCAGCAGCCGCTCGCGCAGCTCCGGCGGCAGGGCGTCCACGGCGTCCAGGGGCGTACCGTCCGGTGCGGCCACGAGGGCGCGCAGGGTGTGGACCAGCTGGGCGGAGAGGGAGCGCGCGGTGGACTCGTCGAAGTAGCGGGGGTCGTAGCCGAGGACGACGCCCATCCGGCTGCCCGGCAGGATCACCACGGTCAGCGGGTAGTTGGTGGACTCGTGGGCGTCGAGGTCGCGCACCTGGACGCCGTGCGCGCCCGCCGTGTCGTCGCCGACCGGATAGTTCTCGAAGACCAGCAGGCTGTCGAACAGCGGTGTTCCGGCGGGCAGTCCGCTGACGGACTGCAGGTCGGTGAGCGGTACGTGGTCGAAGCGGCGGTCCTCGGCGCGCGCGGCCTGCGTCTCGCGCAGCCACGCGGCGCACGCGGCGTCGCCGTCCACGGTGACCCGGGCGGGCAGCGTGGTGATGAACAGGCCGGCGATGGTCTCGGCGCCGGGCATGTCCGCGGGCCGCCCGGAGACGGTCGTACCGAAGCACACGTTCCGGTCGCCGCTCCAGCGGGAGAGGAGCAGCGCCCAGGCGCCCTGCACCACGGTGTTGAGGGTCAGCCGGTGCCGCCGGGCGAAGTCCGCGAGGCGGTCCGTCTCGGTCTCCTCCAGGTACTCGGCCAGCCAGCTTCCGGAACGGGCGGGCGCGCCCTGGGCCGGCCTGCGGTCGTAGGGCAGCGGGGTCGGGGCGGTCAGGTCCGCGAGCGCGCCCGTCCAGTGCTCCTCGGCCCGCGCGGTGTCGCGGGCCGCGAGCCAGGCGGCGTAGTCCGCGAACGGCCTGCGTTCCGGCAGCCGCGGCTCCTCCCCTCGGGAGAGGGCGGCGTGACTGGCCACGACGTCCCCGAGGACGTGGAAGACGCTCCAGCCGTCGAGCAGTGCGTGGTGGAAGGTCCACACCACGCGCACCTCGTCCGGGGTGAGCCGGATCAGGGCGACGCGCAGCAGCGGCACGCGGTCCAGGTCGATGCCGCGGGCCTTGTCCTCGGCGAGCAGACGCTCCAGCTCCGTGTCGCGCGCGTCCGGCGCGAGGGCGCTCCAGTCGTGTTCGGTGACGGGCACGGTGACGGCGCGCCGCACCGCCTGGAGCGGCACGGGCGCCCCGTCCAGGACGACGGCGGTGCGCAGCACGGGGGTGCGGTCCACGACGTGCTGCCAGGCCGCGGCCAGCACGCCGGCGTCGGGCACGCCGTCCATGACGAACGTGATCTGCTCGACGTACAGGCCCTCGGCGGGCTCGTCCATGCCGTGGACGAGCATCCCGGCCTGGGTCGGGGTGAGCGGGTAGAGGTCCACGACGTCGTGTCCGGTGCCCACCAGGCGGTCGACGCCTTCCTGGTCCAGCGGGGCCAGCGGGAAGTCCGACGGGGTGCGGCCCCCGGCGCCGGGTTCGGCGCAGTGCCGCGCGACGGCCCGCAGTTCGTCGGTCATCTCGGCGGCGAGCCGGGCGACGGTGTCGCTCCGGTGCACGTCGCGCGAGTACGACCAGGTGAACTCCAGGCGCTTGTCCGTCACGCGCCCGACGACGTCCAGGAGGTGCGGGCGGTCCGCGGCCGTGTCCATGCCGCCCGCCAGGTCGCCGTGGGGCGCGTGCAGCAGGCTCCCGGAGGCGTGCCGGTCCTGCTGGCCCAGGTAGTTGAAGGAGATCTGCGGCAGCCCGGGCAGCCCCGCGCCCGCGGTCGGGTGCAGATGGCGCAGGGCGCCGTGGCCGATGCCGCCGTGGGGCACGGCCCGCAGGCTCTCCTTGACGGACTTCAGCGCGGTGGCGGTGTCCGCGTCGCGCGGTACGTCGAGCGCGACGGGGAACACGCTGGTGAACCAGCCGACGGTGCGGGAGAGGTCGACGTCGTCGAAGAGCTCCTCCCGGCCGTGGCCCTCAAGGGTCACGGCCACCCGGTCCCGTCCCGTCCAGCGCGCCAGGACGCGGCCGAGGGCGCACAGCAGCACGTCGTTGACGCGGGTCCGGTAGACGCCGGGCACGTCCTGGAGGAGCCGGCGGGTCTCCTCGCTGTCGAGGCCCACCGTCACCGACTCCTCGCTCGCGGCGGTGTTCGCCCCGGTGAGGTCGGTCGGCAGGGTGTGGCCGTCGGGCACGTTCCGCCAGTGGTCGAGTTCGGCGTCGAAGCCTCCGGCCTCGGTGTGCGCGGCGAGACGGCGGGCCCACGCCTGGAAGGAGGTCGTCTTCGGCCCGAGGTCGGGCGTGTTCCCGGCGCGCAGCGCCCCGTACGCGGTGTCGAGGTCCTCCAGGATCAGGTGCCAGGACACCGCGTCCACCACGAGGTGGTGTGCGGCGAGCACCAGGACCGGCCGCCGCCCGTCACCCGTGCGGCACAGCGCGGCCTTGAGGAGCGGCCCGGATTCCAGGTCGAAGCCCGCGCAGAGGCGGTCGACGAGCCCGGCCGGAACGTCCGGGCCCTCGCCCTCTGCCGCGTGCACCTCCAGGTGCACGTCCGCGCCCGGCGGAGTGCCGTGCTGGCGGCGGACCCCGTCGGCGTCCTTCGGGAACCTCAGGCGCAGCGCGTCGTGGTGGTCGTGGACGGCGGCGAGGGCGGCGCGCAGCGCGGTCTCGTCGGTGTCGGCGGCCAGCTGGTAGGCGACGGCCTGCGTGAGGTGGGCCGGGTCACCGGTGAGGGTGTCGAACAGGTAGCGCTGGACCGGTGTGAGTGGTGCGTCGCCGACGACGGCGCCCTGTTCGGCCGCCGTTCCGGCGGCGGGCAGGTCCTCCGCCGCGGCCGCCAGCTCGGCGATCGTCTGGTGGCGGAACAGATGCCGTGGCGTCAGGGCGAATCCGGCCCGGCGGGCCGCGGCGACGATCTGGATGCCGAGGATGGAGTCCCCGCCGAGCGTGAAGTAGTTGTCCTGCGCGCCCACGTCGGGCACCCCGAGGACCTCCGCCCAGATCGCGGCGAGCGCCTTCTCCGTATCGGTGCGCGGCGGGACGCCGTCCCCGTCGGCAGCGGCCGGCCACACCGGGTCGGGCAGCGCGTTCCGGTCGAGCTTGCCGGTGGCGCCGAGCGGCAGGCGCTCCAGCGGTACGACGACCGCGGGGACCAGGTGGTCGGGGAGGGTGCGGGCGAGGAAGTCGCGCAGCGCGACGGGGTCCGGTGCGGTGCTGCCGCGCGGCACCGCGTACGCCACGAGGCGGCGGTGGCCGTCGCGCTCCGACACGCGGGCGGCGGCCGCGGCCACGGTCGGTGCGGCCCAGGTAGTGCAGTTCGCCGTGGGCGTCGCGGCGGGCCAGGTCGCCGGGCGGGCCAGGGTCGGGCCGCTCAGCCACAGCTCCCCCGCCACCCCGTCCGGGACCGGCCGCAGCCGGGCGTCCAGGACGTACACGCCAGTGTCGGGCAGCCGCCGACCGATGGGCGGGGCGGAACCGTCCGCGGTCAGGGGCCCCGACCAGGTGGCGACGACGGTGGCTTCGGTGGGGCCGTAGGAGTTCACCAGGCGGTGGTGCGGCGCCCACGCGGCCACCAGTTCCGGACCGCAGGCGTCAGCGCCGACCGTCAGCGTCTTCAGGTCGGGCAGGGTGCCCGGGGTCTCCGGCGGCAGCGTGGACAGCGCGGCAGGCGGCAGCAGGGTGTGGGTAATGCGCTCCACCCGGAGCACCTCCGCGAGGTCCGCGCCGAGCAGCGGCCCCGGTGCGGGCACGACCAGGGCCGCGCCCTGCGGCAGGGACATGCACAACTCCAGGACCGAGGCATCGAAACTCGGCGTGGCGAACGCCAACACCCGGTCCCCCGCCGCCACTTGATAATGCGCCGCCTCCGCAGCGGAGAAGCCCGCCAGACCACGATGGGTCACCACCACACCCTTGGGCGTACCGGTCGAACCCGACGTGTAGATCACATACGCCGGATCGTCGAGACGCAACGGGCGCACGCGGTGCTCGTCGGTGGGCCGGTCCTCCCGCGCACCGTCCGCAAGCAGGTCGGCGACCCGCTCGGCGTCGAGCGTCACCGCGGGCGCCGCGTCCCGCAGCATCAGCGCCACCCGCTCCGCCGGATATCCCGGATCCACAGGTACGTACGCCGCACCCGCCTTCGTCACACCGAGCTGGGCCAGGACCATCTCGGCCGAGCGCGGCAGCACCAGGGCCACCAGATCACCCGGGCCCACGGACGTCCACCGCGTCCAGACGGGTGTCGTCCGACGCGTCGGCCAGGAGGCGCAGCGTGTGCAGAAGCCGCTCCGACAGGGAGCGCGCGGTCGACTCCGCGAAGTGGCCGGGGTCGTAGTCCAGGATGACCGACAGGACGTCCCCGGGGGCGACCACCACGTTCAGCGGGTAGTTGGTCGGCTCCACGTCGCGTTCCTGCTCGATGGTCAGGCCGTGCCGGGCCAGGGCACCCTCGTCGAACGGGTAGTTCTCGAAGACCACGATGCTGTCGAACAGGTTCGTGCCGCCGGGCACCTCGCTCCAGGTCTGGAGCTGGGCGAGCGATACGAAGTCGTGCCTGCGGGACTCCGACTGCGCGGCCTGGAGCTCCCGCAGCCACTCCAGCAGGCCGCGGCCGCCGTCGATCCGTACGCGCGTGGGCAGGGTGTTGATGAACACCCCGACCATCGAGGTCACTCCGGGCAGTTCGGCGGGGCGCCCGGAGACGGTGGTGCCGAACACGACGTCGTCCTCGCCGCCGTACCGCGAAAGGAGCAACGCCCAGGCGCCCTGCACCAGGGTGTTGACGGTCAGTCCGGAACGCTGCGCGGTCTCCCGCAGCCGCGCCGACGTCGCGGCGTCGAGCGCCACGCCGACGGTCCCCGACGACGACGTGCGGTGCGCCTCGGCGGGCCGCCGGTCCCTGGGGAGTTCGGTGGGGGCGGCGAACCCGGCGAGCGTCTCGCGCCAGTACCGTTCCGACCGCGCGGTGTCCTGCCGCGACAGCCACTCCAGGTAGTCGCGGAACGGCGCGCGCTCAGCGGTCTCCGGACGGCGTCCCGCGGTCAGCGCCGCGTACCGCTCGCACACCTCGTCGAAGACCTGGGCCGCGCTCCACCCGTCGAGCAGGACGTGGTGGAACGTCCACACCATCCGCACCCGGTCCGGCGCGAGGCGGATCAGGGTCAGGCGCATCAAGGGCGCCGCGCCCAGGTCGATCCCGGCGTCCCGGTCCTCGTCGAGCAGCCGGTCCATCTCCCGCGCGCACCGGTCGGCGGGCCAGCCGGTCCAGTCGTGGTGGGCGACGGGCACGGCGGCCCGGTGCTGTACGGCCTGGAGCGGTTCGGCGGTCTCCTGCCACACCAGGCGGGTGCGCAGCATCGCGTTGGCGTCGGCGGTCCGCTGCCACGCCTCGGCCAGGGCGTGCGGGTCGGTGACTCCGCACAGCACCAGCTGGACCTGGTTGACGTACGTGCGCGCGTCGGGGTCCATGAGGCTGTGGAACAGCATGCCCGCCTGCATCGGTGTCAGCGGGTACAGGTCCGCGACCGCTCGGCCGTCGCCCACGACGCGGTCAAGTGCCGTCTGGTCCACGCGGGCCAGCGGGAAGTCCGACGGCGTACGGCCCCCGGCGTCCTCGTGGCAGCAGTGCGCGACGATCTCGGTGAGCGCGCGCAGCATGCCGTCGGCGAGGCCCGCGACGGTCTCCTCGTGGTGCAGGGTGTGGCTGTAGTGCCAGGTGATCTCCAGCTGTCCGCCTTCGACGCGGGCGATCACGTCGAGGAGGTGCGGACGCGCCGCGTCCGGCGCGTCGGCGCCGTCGAGGCCGCCTGGCACGCCGCGCACCAGCGCCCCGCCGCTGCCCGCCGACCAGTCGAACCGGCCCAGGTAGTTGAAGCTGATGCCGGGCGTCGGCGCCGTGGCGAGGCGGTCGTCCCCGGCGAGGCGGGCGAGGGCGCCGTGGCCGATGCCCCGGTCCGGCACGGCCCGCAGCTGTTCCTTGACGGACTTCAGGGCGGTCCCCCAGTCCGCGTCCGGCACGTCCAGGGCGACCGGGTACAGGCTGGTGAACCAGCCGACCGTGCGGGACAGGTCGATGTCGTCGAAGAGCTGGTCCTCGCGGCCGTGGCCTTCCAGAGCCACGGCGACGGTAGAACGTTCGATCCAGTCGGAGACGGTACGGCCGAGAGCGGTCAGGAGCACGTCGTCGACGCGGGTGCGGTAGGCGCTGGGCACCTTCCGCAGGAGGTCGTCGGTGCGCTGCCGGTCCAGGCGTACGGTGACCGCGCGCACGTCGGCCATGGTGGTGCTGCCCGGTGCGGCGCCGGTGTCCAGGGGCAGCGGTGCGGCGCAGTGCCCGGACACGTCCTCCCAGTGGGCGCGCTGCCCGGCGAACCCGCCGGACGCGGTGTGCGCGCGCAGTCGCCGGGCCCACTCCTGGACGGACGTGGTGCGCTCCGGAAGGCGTACCGGTGCACCGGCCCGCGCCTGCTGGTAGGCGGTGTCGAGGTCCTCCAGGAGGATGCGCCAGGACACGCCGTCGACGACCAGGTGGTGGACGGTCAGGAGCAGGCGCGGGCGCGCGCCGGTGAACAGGCGTGCGGTCAGGAGCGGGCCAGTGGCGAGGCGGAACCCGGCGTGCGCCTCGGCGGTGGCGCGGGCCTCGGCGGCTTCGGCGGCCTCGGCGTCCAGGCCGCTCAGGTCGCGGACCTCCAGGAGGTCCGGTGCCGTCTCGTCCGGGCCTGGGCAGTGCTGGTGCCAGGTCCCGTCGTCGCCCCGGACGAACCGGGCGCGCAGGGCGTCGTGGTGGGCCCACAGGGCCGCGAGGGCGCGGCGCAGGGCGTCCGCGTCGACGTCGGTGTCCGTCTCGACGGTCAGGCACTGGTCGAAGACCTCGGGGCGGCTCGGCCCTGGGTCGAGGTACCAGTGCTGGATGGGCGTGAGCGGGACCTCGCCGGTCACGGGGCCGGTTCCGGCGACGGCCGCGGCCGTTCCGGTGGCGGCGGCGAGGGCGGCGACGGTGGGGTGGCGGAAGAGGTCGCGCGGCGTGAGCCCGAGCCCGGCGGCGCGGGCACGCGACACGACCTGGATGCTGAGGATCGAGTCGCCGCCGAGGGTGAAGAAGTTGTCGTCGGCGCCGACGCGGTCCACTCCCAGGAGGTCGGCCCAGATCTCGCTGAGGACGCGCTCGGCCTCGGTGCGGGGCGGGCGGTAGGCGGTGTCGCCCGCCGCCGACCAGTCCGGCGCGGGCAGTCTGCCCCGGTCCACCTTGCCGTTGGCGGTCAGCGGGAGCTCCGGCACGGTGACGAAGGCGGCGGGCACCATGTAGTCGGGCAGTTCGGCGGCCACGTGGGCGCGCAGTTCGCTCGCGGTCGGCGCGCCCGCCGCCGGTGCGGGCACGAAGTGGGCGGCCAGGCGCTTGCGTCCGGCGTGCTCGCACAGGGACACGACGGCCTCGGCGACGCCCGCGTGCGCGGTGAGCCGGGCCTCGATCTCGGCGGGCTCGACGCGGAAGCCGCGCAGCTTGATCTGGTCGTCCGCGCGGCCCACGAAGTGCAGTTCGCCGTCGCCGCCGAAGCGGACGATGTCGCCGGTGCGGTACATGCGGGAGCCGGGCGGGCCGAACGGGTCGGCCACGTAGCGGGCCGCGGTCGCGCCCGACTGCCCCACGTAGCCCCGGGCGAGTCCGGCCCCGGCGACGTACAACTCCCCCGGAATGCCCGGGGGTTGGGGCTGGAGGGCGGCGTCGAGGACGTACGCCCGGGTGTTGTCGAGCGGGCGCCCGATGGGCAGCACCGGAGGCAGCGGGTCACCGGCGCGGAAGGCGCGCCGCGTCGCGAAGGTGGTGGTCTCGGTGGGGCCGTAGCCGTCGACGACGGTGAGGTCGGGGCAGGCGTCGAGGACGCGGCGCACCACGGCGCCCGGCACGGCCTCGCCGCCGGTCCACACCTCCCGCGCGCCGCGCAGGCACGTGGGGTCCTCCTGGGCGAGGAGGCGGAAGAGGCCCGCGGTGAGCCACAGGAACCGCACGCCTCGGTCGGTGATCGCGCTGCGGACGACGGCGGCGTCGACGTCCCCCGGCGGGGCGAGGACGGCCGTTCCGCCGCGCAGCAGGGGCACCCACAGCTCGTAGGTGGAGGCGTCGAAGGCGTGCGGGGAGTGCACGAGGACGCGGTCGTGTCCGGCGAAGGCGCGGTCGGACGCGAGGGCGGCGACGTCACGGTGGCGTGCGGCGACACCCTTGGGGGTGCCGGTGGAGCCGGAGGTGAACATCACGTACTGGACGGAGTCGGGGTGCGGGGCCGGGGCGGCGGGCGTCTCCGGTGCCGTCTGCTCCGGCTCGTGGTCGGGCCTCAGCACCGTTCCGTCGGGCAGCACTTCCCGCGCCGTCCGCTCCCACTCGGCATCGGTCAGGACGAGGTCCGCGCCCACTTCGGCGAGCATGCGCCGCAGCCGCTCGCCCGGCGCCCGGCCGTCGAGGGGTACGTACACGCCGCCGCAGAGGGCGAGCGCGAGCTGTGCGACGACCAGGCCGGCCGAGCGGTCCATGAGGACGCCCACGGGTGCTTCGGCCGTCACGCCATGGCTGGCGAGCCGGGCCGCGAGGGCCCTGGCCCGGGCGTCCAGGTCCCGGTAGGTGAGCCGGTCGGCGCCCGCCTCCAGGGCGAGGGCGTCGGGTGTGCGCGCCACCTGAGCCGCCCACAGGTCGGCGACCGTCGCGTCGGGGACGCTGGTGGCGGTGTCGTTCCACTCGTCGAGGACCTGGCGGCGGCGGGCGGGGGTGAGCAGGGGAAGGCGCGCGGGCGGGCGCTCGGGCCCGGTGGCGATGCCGTCGAAGAGGACGGTGAGGTACTCGGCCATCCGGGCGACCGTGGCGGCGTCGAAGAGGGCGGGGTCGTAGCCGAGGCGCAGGGTGAGTTCCGCGCCGGGGTAGGCCACCAGGCTGAGCGGGTAGTTGGTGGTCTCGATGCCGTCGAGGTCGCTCAGGCGCAGCCCGTGGGCGGCGGCGAGGTCGTCGTCGACGGGGTAGTTCTCGAAGACGACGATGCTGTCGAACAGGGCGGTCCGCTCGGGGAGTCCGGTGAGGGCCTTCAGCCGCGTGAGCGCCACGTGGTCGAAGCGGCGGTCCTCGCTCTGGTCGTACTGGAGGGCGCCCAGCCAGTCGACGAGGGTGCCGTCGCGCGGCACGCGGACACGGGTGGGCAGGGTCGTGATGAACAGGCCGGTCATGGAATCGGCGCCCGGCAGCTCGGGCGGCCGCCCGGAGACGGTGGTGCCGAAGACGACCTCCTCCCGGCCCGCCTGACGGCTCAGGAGGAGCGCCCAGGCGCCCTGGACCAGGGTGTTCAGGGTCAGGCCCGCCGCCCTGGCCAGGTCTTCGAGGGCGCGCGTCGTGGTCTGCGGGACCGTGACGCGGACCGCCTCGGTGGACTCCGCGTGGTGGGTCTCGCGCGGCTCGCGGTCGTAGGGCAGCGCGGTCGCCTCAGTCAGACCCGTGAGGCGGTCGCGCCAGTGCCGTTCGGCGCGGTCGTCGTCACGGTCGCGCAGCCAGGCCACGTAGTCGCTGAAGGGCCGCCGCGCGGGCAGCGGATCGCCCTCGTCGGCGGAGCGGGACGGCTGCGCGTGGCAGGCGAACACGTCGGACAGGACCTGGAACAGGCTCCAGCCGTCCAGGATCAGGTGGTGGAAGGACCACACCACGCGTACGGAGCTGTCGGAGAGCCGGACGAGGACCAGGCGCTGGAGCGGGGCGCGGGCCAGGTCGATGCCGCGCTCGCGGTCGCGGTCGAGCAGGTCACGCAGCGCGCTCGCCTGCTCGTCGTCGGTCAGTTCGCGCCAGTCCAGGTGCGTGACGGGCACGGACGCGTGGCGCAGCACCACCAGGAGCGGTTCGGGCACGTCCTGCCAGACCGCGCGGGACCGGAGCACCGGGGTGCGGTCCGTCACGCGCTGCCAGGCGGCCGCGAGGGCGGCGGGCTCCGGCACGCCGTCCAGGACGAACGACACCTGCTGGAAGTACACGCTCTGGTCGTCCTGCGACAGGCCGTGGAAGAGCATCCCGGCCTGGGTGGGCGTGAGCGCGTGGACGTCCTCGACCGCGCCGGGGTCGTCGCCCACGACGCGGTCCACGGCCGTCTGGTCGAGCCGCGCCAGCGGGAAGTCCGACGGGGTGCGGCCGCCGGTGCCGGGCCGGGCCGCGTGCCGGGCGATCCCGGCGAGCGCGTCCGCGAACCGCGCGGCGAGGCCCGCGACGGTCGCCTCCTGGTGCAGCGCGTCGGAGTAGAACCAGGTGAACTCCAGTACGTCGCCGTCGAGATGCCCCACGACCTCCAGCGGGTGGGGGCGCGCGGACAGCGGGTCGGCGTCCAGCTCCAGGGGGCGGCACGGGCCGCCGTACAGGCCGTCCGGCGCGTCCGGGAGCCCGAACCGGCCCAGGTAGTTGAAGCTGACCTGCGCGGCGGGCGCCGCGGGCGCCGTGCCGGGGCCGGTCAGATGGCGCAGCGCGTCGTGCCCCAGGCCGTGCCGGGGCACCGCCCGCAGCTGCTCCTTGACCTGCTTCAGGACGGCGTCCCAGCCGGCGTCCTGCGGCACGGCGAGCGCGACGGGGTGGCGGGTGGTGAACCAGCCGACGGTCCGGCTGGTGTCGACGTCGGCGAACAGCTCTTCGCGCCCGTGCCCTTCGACGTCCACCAGGACCCGCTCGTGGCCGGTCCACGCGCACAGCACGCGCCCGAGCGCGCTCAGGAGCACGTCGTTGACCCGGGTGCGGTAGGTGTCGGGCAGCGTGCGCAGCAGGGCGGCGGTGTCCTCGGCGGTGAGGCGTACGGTCACCGAGCGGGCCGAGGCGTAGGTGTTGGCGCCCGCCCCGTCCGTCGGCAGGGTCGCCGCGGCGCCCGCGAGGGCCCGGGTCCAGTACTCCCTCTCGTCGTCGAAGCCGCCGTCGGCCGCGTGCGCGGCCAGGCGCCGTGCCCAGTGGCGCAGCGGCGAGGACTTGGCGGGCAGCGCCGCCGCCCCGGCGCGGCCCTCGCGGCGGGCGCGGTAGGCCCGGTCGAGGTCTTCGAGCAGGACGCGCCAGGAGACGCCGTCGACCACGAGGTGGTGGACGGCCAGGTGCAGGACGGGCCGCAGCCCCGCGCCGCGCTCGTGCAGGACGGCGCGCAGCAGCGGGCCGTTCCGCAGGTCGAAGGGGCCCAGGTGCGGTGCGTCGGTGTCGGGTCCCGTGTGGCGCGCCAGGCGCAGGCGCGGGGTCTGCCCGTCGACGTACCAACGGACGCCGGACGAGCCGTCGGTCACGAGGTCGGTGAGGAAGTGGGAGTTCAGCGCGTCGTGGTGGGCGACGAGGTCGTTGAGCGCGCCTTCGAGGGCCACCGCGTCGACCGCTTCGTACAGCTCCGCCGACAGGGTCTGGGCGAAGTGGCCGGACCGCCCGGCGGCGCTGTCGAACAGCCAGCGCTGAATGGGTGTCAGGGGCGCCGGTCCCGTGGCCGCCACCTGGGCCGGGGCGGCGGGCCTCCGGCTTTCCGCGGCGTCCGCGCGGCGGGCGAGGTCGGCCACCGTCTGGTGCCGGTAGACGTCGCGGGAGGTGACCGTCAGGCCCGCATGCCGGGCCTGGGCGACCACCTGGATGCTCAGGATGGAGTCGCCGCCGAGCGCGAAGAAGTTGTCGTCCGCCCCGACCCGCTCCACGTGCAGGACGTCCGCCCAGATGCGGGCGAGGGTCCGCTCGGTGGGTGTGCGCGGCGGCACGTGCCGGGCGGTGCGCCCGGCGGGCCCCGGGTCGGGGAGCCGGTCGCGGTCCAGCTTGCCGTTGGGGTTCAGGGGCAGCGCGCCGAGCCCGACGACGACGGCGGGGACCAGGTAGTCGGGCAGGGCGCGGCCGAGCTCGCGGCGCACCGCGTCCGGGTCCACCCGCTTTCCCGGGGCGGGGACGACGTAGCCGACGAGGCGCCGGTGTCCGTCGCTTTCGCGGGCGGCCGCGGCGGCCTGCGCCACGCCCTCGCAGCGCAGCAGGGCCTCCTCCACCTCGCCGAGTTCGATGCGGAAGCCGCGCACCTTGACCTGCTGGTCGGTGCGGCCCAGGTACTCAAGATCGCCCGCCTGGGTCCAGCGCACCAGGTCCCCGGTGCGGTACATGCGGTCCCCTGCCGCGCCGAAGGGGTCGGCGACGAAGCGGGTCGCGGTCAGTCCGGGGCGGCGCAGGTATCCGCGCGCGAGACCGCCGCCGCCGAGGTACAGCTCGCCCGTCACGCCCGGGGGCTGCGGGCGCAGCAGACGGTCCAGGACGTAGGCGCGGGTGCGCGCGACGGGCCTGCCGATCGGCGGGGCCTGGTCGGGCTCGGTGTCGTCGGCGAACCAGGCGGTGGCGTAGACGGTGGCTTCGGTCGGGCCGTAGATGTTGGCGACCTCGCAGAACGGCATGGCCCTCCGCAGGTCGCGCACGGTCTGCGCGGGCAGCGCCTCTCCGGCCAGGACGAACGTGTCCGACGCGATGGCCGCGCCGCCCTCGGTGAGCAGCCGTGCGATCACCGAGGGCACGCCGCTGACGAGTCCCGCGCTGCGCAGGTCGGGAGCTTCGGCGAGGGCCGCCAGGTCCGCGACCACCTCGACGCTGCCGCCCGCGAGCAGGGGGCAGATCAGCTCGAACACCGACACGTCGAAGTTGAGCGAGGTCGAGGCGATCACATGGGCGAGCCGCTCGGGCCCGAACCGTTCCGCCACCCACGCGGCGAGCGCCGCCACGCTGCGGTGGGCGACCACGACGCCCTTGGGACGGCCCGTCGACCCCGAGGTGTAGATGACGTACGCGGGGTGGTCGGGCAGCGGCCGCCGTGCCGGGAACGCCGTCGCCGGGTCCGTGTCCTCCGGCAGGTCCGCGCCGTCGGCCAGGCAGTCCTCCAGGATCAGCGGCTCGCAGTCCGCGGGCAGCGCGTGGGCGGTCGCACGCCCCGCCACGACGAGGGCCGGGTCGGCGTCGGCGAGCATGAAGCGGATGCGCTCGGCGGGGTAGCCGGGGTCCACGGGCAGATAGCCCGCGCCGGACTTCAGGACGCCCCACAGGGCCGGGACCAGGTCGGCGGTGCGCGGCAGGCACAGGGCCACCAGCGTCTCGGGGCCCGCGCCGCGGGCGATGAGCTGCCGGGCGACGCGGTCGGCGCGCCGGTTGACCTCCGCGTAGTCGAGGCGCGTGGTGCCGCAGGCCACGGCGGTCCGGTCGGGGGTGCGGGCCACCTGGGCCTCGAACAGGGCCGGCAGGGTGCTGCCGACGGCCTCGTGCGCGGCGCGCACGGGCGGGTTCCAGGCCTCGAGGAGGGTGCGCCGCTCGCCCTCCAGGAGCAGGGGCAGCTCGGCGAGCGTCCGGTGCGGGCCGTCCGCCATGTCCTCCAGGAGGCGGTGCAGATGGCGGCTCATCCGGGCGACCGTGTCCACGTCGAACAGATCGGTGTTGAACTCGACGGTCAGCTCGCGGCCGCCGTCCGCGCGCGGCGCGAACTCCAGGACCAGGTCGAAACGGGAGGCCGGGCGGGGCAGCGGGTGCTCCTCGACGCGCACGGTGCCCGCCAGCGGCGGGTGGTCCGGTGCGGTCTGCTGGACGACGAGCGCCTGCACCAGCGGCGTGCGGCTGGGGTCGCGGGGCGGGGCCAGCTCCTCGACGACGCGGTCGAAGGGCACTCCGTCGTGCGCGAAGGCGTCCAGGACGGTGGCGCGCATGCGCTCCACGAATCCGCCGACGGTGGTGGTGTCGTCGACTTCCTCGCGCAGCACCACGGTGTTGGCGAAGAAGCCGGTGACGTCCTCCAGGTCGCGGCGTCCGCGCCCGTTGGTGACGGTGCCGAAGGCCACGTCCCGCTGGCCGGAGTACCGGGAGAACAGCACGGCCGCCGCGGCGGCGAACAGGGTGAACAGGGTCGTGCCGCAGCCTGCGGCCAGCTGCCGCAGGCGCTCGACCAGGTCCGCGGGGAGCGGGTGGCGGTGCGCGGCGCCGCCGGTGGTGCGCACCGGTGGCCGTGGCCGGTCGGTGGGCAGGTCCAGCTGCTGCATGCCGGTCAGGTGCCGCTTCCAGTACGCGAGGTCCTCGCTGTCGGCGCCGGAGGAGCGCTGCCGCCGCTCCCACACCGCGAAGTCCGGGTACTGGGCCTTCGGCGCGGGCAGGCCGTCCGGTGTGCCGGTCGTCTCCGCGTGGTAGAGGGCGGCCAGTTCGCGGGTGAGGAGGCCCACCGACCAGCCGTCGGTGACGATGTGGTGCTGGGCGAGCAGCAGCAGGTGCTCGTCGTCGGTGACGCGGATGAGGAGCGCCCGGGTGAGCGGTCCCGCCGTCAGGTCGAAGGCGCGGCCGAGTTCCTCGGTGAGCAGCCGTTCGGCGACCTCGGCGCGCCGTGCGGCGGGCACGTGCCCCACGTCGGCCGTGCGCAGGGGCAGTTCGGCGGTGGGGCTGATCCGCTGCACGCCCTGTCCGGCCACGGTGGCGAAGGTGGTGCGCAGCGCGTCGTGGCGGGCGGCGAGCCGGTCCAGGGCGCGGCGCAGCGCGGTGCCGTCCAGGTCGCCGCGCAGCCGCAGCGCCACGCCGGTGTTGTACTCCGTGCCGCCCTCGCTCAGGTCGTCGAGGAACCACAGGCGCTGCTGCGCGCTGGACAGGGGCAGGGGGCGGTCGCGCGGGGCGGGCGGTATCGGCTCCGGCGGGGCGGCGGCGGACGGGTCGCCGATGAGCGGGGCGAGCGCGGCGACGGTCCGCGCGGTGAACACGTCCCGCACCGCGAGGCGGACGCCGAGTTCCTCGGTGATCCGCGACAGCGTCCGGGCGGCGAGGACGGAGTCGCCGCCGAGGTCGAAGAAGTCGTCGTCGGCGCCCACGGCGTCGACTCTGAGGACCTCTGCCCAGATGGCGGCCAGGGCCGCTTCCCGCGGGGTGCGCGGCTGGGTCCCGGCGGCGGTCTCGCGGACGGGGGCGGGCAGGGCCTTGTGGTCGACCTTGTGGTGGCTGGTGAGCGGGAGTTCGTCCAGGACGACGACGGCGGCCGGGACCATGTGCGCGGGCAGGACGGCGGCCGTCGCCGCGCGCAGTGCCGCGGGCTGCGGGGCCCGGTCGGCGTCGGTGGGCGTGACGTAGCCGACGAGCCGTCGCCGTCCGGGCTCGTCCTCGCGCACCACGACGACGGCCTCGCGCACGCCGGGTCCGCGCAGCAGCGCCGCCTCGATCTCTCCGGGTTCGATGCGGAAGCCGCGCACCTTGACCTGGCGGTCGGCGCGGCCGAGGAACTCCAGCTCGCCCTCGGCGTTCCAGCGGGCGCGGTCGCCGGTGCGGTAGAGCCGGGCGCCGGGCGGGCCGAAGGGGCTGGCGACGAAGCGCGTCGCGGTCAGGCCGGGGCGGCCGTGGTAGCCGCGGGCCAGGCCGTCCCCGCCGACGTACAGCTCGCCTTCGGTGCCGGGCTCGACGGGTCGCATCGCCGCGTCGAGCACGTGGGCCTGGGTGCCGGTCAGCGGGGTGCCGATGCTCGGTGCGCCGCTGCCCGCGGTGAGGGGGCCGGTCCAGGAGGCGACGACCGTCGCTTCGGTGGGGCCGTAGGAGTTGATCATCCGGCGGCCGGGGGCCCAGCGGTCGACGAGGGCCGGGGGGCAGGCCTCGGCTCCCACGATCAGCGTGCTCAGATGGCGTCCGACGCCGCCCGCCGGGTCGGGCAGGGTGGCGAGGGCGGCGGGCGGGATCAGGGCGTGGGTGATGCGGTGTTCGTCCAGGACGGCGGCGAGTTCGTCGCCGAGCCAGGGTCCGTGCGGCGGCACCACCAGGGTGGCGCCGGACAGGACGGAGCTGCACAGTTCGAGGACGGCGGCGTCGAAGCTGGGCGAGGAGAACTGCAGGACGCGGTCGCCGGACCGTACGGTGTACTGCTCGGCGCAGCCGCGGCTGAAGCCCGCGATGCCCCGGTGGGTGACGGTCACGCCCTTGGGCCTGCCGGTGGATCCGGAGGTGTAGATGACGTACGCCGCGTGGTCGGCGCCCACCGGCGCGGGCCGGGGATCCGGCACCGGTCCGGCCGCGTCGTCGAGGACGGCGCGGACCCGGGCCAGGTCGTCGAGGACCACCGCGGGTGCGGCGTCGGCCAGCATCAGCTCGCGCCGCTCGGCGGGGTAGCCCGGGTCCACGGGCAGGAACGCGGCACTAGCACGTGTCACGGCGATCTCTGCCGCGATCAGTTCGATCGAGCGCGGCAGAACGAGCGCCACCGTGCGGTCCGGTCCGGCTCCGTGCCGCAGGAGGTCGGCGGCCAGGCGGTCGGCCCGGTCCGCCAACTCCCGGTAGGACCAGGTCCTTTGACCGTCGGTGACCGCGGGCGCGTCGGGCGTGCGGGCCACCCATGCGGCGAACAGCTCACCGAGCGACGGGTGCGGGTGCGCACCGGAGCTCCCGCCTCCGCCGCCGGGGGCGACGTGGTCGGCCGGCGGCAGGGAGGTCGCCGGGGTGGGCTTGTCATGCAGGTCCGTCATGGGGGGATGTCCTTCGGCGCGGGGACGGTGCGGGTGCGCGCGGGCACGGGAACTTCCCGGCAGGGCAGGGCCGGGGCGTGCTCACGCCGGAGCTGGGTGTGCTCAGGAGGTGCTGGTGCGGCGGGCGGTGCGGCCCGAGATCTGCACGCGGTCGACGGTGCCGGTGGCGGCGTCGCGGTGGAAGCGTCCGCCGGGCTCGCGGCGGCCGGTGGCCGGATCGACCAGGTCGCACGTCAGGTCGGCGTAGCAGACGAGGGGCAGCGGAAGGTCGCCGTCCACGGACAGCGCTGGGGAGCCGTCGACGTCGAGGGTGATGCGGTATTCGAGTGCGCCGTTGCGGTAGGTGCCGACGCACTCGGGCAGGGCTATGGGTTCGCCCCGTTGCGCGGGTGCCGGAGCGGTCGGCACGCGCACGCCGGTGAGCCGGGTGAGGTCGTCGGCGAGGTCGTGCCACAGGGCGGTGGCGCCACCGGCGTTGCCGGTGAAGGCGACGACCACGCCGCTGTCGGGCTCGGCCCGCAGGTGGCAGGAGGTGCCCTGGGCGTTCCCGTCGTGGCCGCACCACCGGCGGCCGTCCTCCTCGAACAGTGCGACGCCCAGGCCCCAGGCGTCCGCGAGGACTCCGGGGTCGGCGCCGGGTACGGGGGTCCGCATGAGCGCCGCCACGGCGGGCGGCAGCACGGCGGACCTGCCTATCAGGGATCTCCCGAGGGCCGCCAGGTCCTGGGCGCTGGCCAGCAGGGCGCCCGCGGGTGCTTCGACGGGGGCGAGGTTCTGCCGGGCCGGGCGCAGTTGTCCGGTCGCGGTGTTCAGGGCGTGGCCGACGGCGGTGGTGCGGGCCCCGGAGTCCTCGCCCAGGTGGGCGGCCGTGGTGCCGAGCGGCTCCAGGAGCAGGGCGCGGACGGCCTCCTTCCAGGTCATGCCGGTGACGGATTCGATCAGCCGTCCGGCGGCGACGTATCCGGCGTTGGAGTACGAGAATCCGGTGCCGGGGGCGAACAGCGCGTCCTGGGGGGCGCAGACGCCCGCCAGATAGCGCGAGACGGTCGTGCCCGCGGCGGCGTCCGAGTCGGGTCCGGTGGGCAGTCCCGCGGTGTGGCTGAGCAGGTGCCGAATCGATACCTCAGGTAACACGCGCAGCTCGGGCAGCAAGGAGCTCGCGGGGTCGTCGAGTTCCAGGTCGCCGTCGTCGGCGAGGAGCATCACGACGGCGGCGGTGTAGACCTTGGTGACGGATCCCAGGGGCACGGCCGTGTCCGCGGTGAACGGAGTGCCGGTGGTGGCGTCGGCGGTGCCGGTGTGCACGCTGACCACGTCGGTGCCGGTGTCCACGGTCAGGTGGGCACCGGGGACCCGGTGGGTGCGCGCGAGCACGTCGAGGCGGTCCTGCAGGACTTCGCGTAAGCGGGACGGCGACCGCTCGACGATCGTGGCGGCGGTGGTGTACGGCATGACGAAGTGGCTCCCGTTAAACAGTGGCTCAGGGCGGGTGGCGCGCCGACCGGCGGGCTCCGGGCCGGACGTGGGGGCGCGGGGCTTACGGTCTGACGACGTCGACCGGCAGGTGGCGGACGCCGACCAGGACGGCCGGGTTCTGGTACGTGACGTCGTCGTAGGTGGAGACGGAGAGGTCGCGGAAGCGGTCGAGCAGCATCCGCAGGGCGATGCGGGCCTCCAGGCGGGCGAGGGGCGCGCCGAAGCAGAAGTGGATGCCGTGGCCGAAGGTCAGATGGGGATTGGGGCTGCGGGTCACGTCGAGGACGTCCGGCTTGGTGAAGCGGTCGGGGTCGCGGTTGGCGGCGCCCAGGTGGGCCATCACCAGGGTGTTGGTGGGCAGTTCGTGGCCGCCGAGGACCACGGGCCGGGTGACGCGGCGGCCCAGTTCGGGGAAGGGCGGCAGCCAGCGCAGCACTTCCTCGATGGCGTCGGGCAGCCGTCCGGGGTCGGCGCGCAGGGCGGTGAGCGTGCCGGGGTTGCGGTCGAAGGCCACCAGGGCGTTGCCCAGGAGGGCGGTGGTGGTGATGTGTCCGGCCACCAGGAGCAGGGCCACGAACCCGACCATCTCCTGGTCCTCCAGGCGGACGCCGTCCACCTCGGCGGCGATGAGCTTGCTGATGAGGTCGTCGCCGGGCACGGCGCGGCGGCGGCGGATGTGGTCCAGGACGTAGCCGTTCATCTCGCGGACGGTCGGCGCGATGGCTTCGAGGGCGCGCTCCAGGTCGGCCATGTCGGGCGACTCGCCGAGCTGGTCGCCGCCGAAGAGGGTGGCGGCCCACTCCTGGAACAGCGGGTGGTCCTCGGTGGGGATGCCGAGGAGTTCGGCGATCACGATGATGGGCAGCGGGTAGGCGAGCGCGTCGACCATGTCGATCCGGTCGCGGTCGGCCGCGGCGTCGAGGAGGCGGGCGCAGATGGCCTCGATGCGCGGTTCGAGCCCGTGCACCACGCGCGGGGTGAACGCCTGGCTCACCAGGGTGCGGAACTTGCGGTGCTCGGGCGGGTCCATGCCGACGAAGTTGCCCTGCCTGAAGGCTTCGAAGTCCTCCTGGGAGGGGGCGATCGGGGTCATGTCCGAGGAGTACGTCGCCGGGTCGGCGAGCACGGCGGCAACCCCTTCGTGGTTTACGACGTGCCACACCCCCTGCGCCTCGTCGTGGCGCACGGGGCCGGTCTCACGCAGGGACCGCCACTGTTCGGTCAGCGTGTCGAACAGTAAGTGGTCCTGTGCCGATGTGCTGTTGGTCGAATTGCTGGTCACTTCTCTCCCTTGGGTGGGGGGATGCGCGGGCACGACGAAAGCAGGGGGTGGGGCGGTCGCTCTGGCTGAGTCGTCTCCGGCACGCGGGGCGGGACCGTCCTGTGTCCCGCACGGGTCGCGTGTCCACGCGTGGGCCGCGGGGCCCCGCGGGGTGGACGCGGCGTGTGGGCAGGCCGATGGAGCGTCCGTCACGGTGGGCGGGCAGGCCCTAGCGACGGGCGGTGTCCTCACCGACCCGCACGCCTGCCATCCGCCGTCACCGGGGCCGCTTGGCCTGGCTCAACACGTCCGCCCCATCGCACTTCGGCTTTCCGTCCGCCCTTGGGCGAAGGGCGGCACCTGTTGTGCGAACCAAGCCGACATCACTCATCCCCCAGTGAAACGATCCTCGCGGCTGTGCGCGAGATTTCCCCATGCTCGTGCGAATAGGTGGCGCGGACCCGCGAAGGCGGGACTCCCAGCTGCGGACGACAACGTACGCACATCCCATGGATGCGGTCCTGCGCTTTGCACCACGCATATTCAGAGCACCCTCGCCACAGTCTTCACGGTGGGTCACTCGATAGCAACCCCCAGAAGTTGAACGGAGGGTGCTTCCGCCGTCTGTTTTGCGTAACCGCCGAGTAGCTTTCGAACGGTCTTGTTCGCTCCTCAACAATCCGATGCGGACCGCCGCCACGCGTGTGCCCCGCCGCCCCTTGGCCAAACACCCAACCATAGAAATCGCCCCCTTCCGCCCGCCCGCATCCGGCCAGCAACCGCTCCCACCAGGCACGGTCACTGATCTCCGGCCATGAACGACTGCCGCCATGGAAGAGGGTGACCGAATTCGTACCCTCGCCGCCCACTTCGGCTCCGTCCCACGACATGGACCGATCGGGGATGTCCGACCGCAGGAGGCCCCCTCCGGTCTAGACATCTTCGTGGCCGAATTCCATAGGGGGCGCACAGGGGCGCACGGTCACGCATTGTGCGCGGGCGCACGCTTCCAGCAGAAACCACTTTCCTTCTCCAGGTCCGCGGAATTCTCTCCGGTTAACGGCGAATGTCGGGTTAACGACCAATGCCTTGGCCAATGCTTGGGGTATGCATGCGACGAAAGAAGATCTTTTCTCGCTTCGCGACGGCATCGGCGTAGCCGATTAGGAACACGCTCGGCGAACCGGGTACGTCGGAGTCATCGAGCAGGTCGTTCTCGCACCACCTGGGCTTTTCAGCGGGCTCGGCCCGCCGGAGCCCGGCGCCCTCGGGCGCCGGGCCCGGTGTGAACGCAGCGTGCCCCCGGTACGGCGAGCGACGCCACGGGCAGGGGGGTGAGCAGCCGGTCCGTGCGGGCGGAATCGGCTCACCTTGCACATGTTTCCAGCCGATTCGGGGTCCTGACGCGGAGGGACGGGTGTGGCTGCACATGCTCAGGGCACGAGCGGTGCCCGAGGGGCGGGTGCCGCGTCCGCGGACAGGGGGGTCTTCAATGAACAAGGGACGACGCACGGCCAGACGGGCCGCGATCGGGGGTGCCGTCCTCGTGGCGGCGGTGCTGGGCACGACGCCCGCGTCGGCGGCGGACCGGGGAGCCGCGGCCGACATGCCGGGCTTCATCGATCCCTCGGATCTGCCCCCGGACCCCTTCTCGGACTGGTACTTCTCGAGCTTCCCCACGGACGGGCCGTTCTGGCCGCTGTGCGTGACGTCGGCGCTCCCGGAGACCGACGTCTGGTACGCGACGTACTCCACGCCGGAGACCGCGGGGGCGGCGCAGCTCGCGGTGACGTTGCCGACGGAGGCGGAGGCCGTGGAGACGGCCGCGCGGTTCGAGTCCGAGGTCCGGGGCTGCAAGCAGCGCATGGAGCAGGAGAATCCGAACCGGCCCGTGACGTTCTGGGACCACGGCACTCTCGACGTGGAGGAGGGCGCCCATGCGTACGGCGTCGGCTTCGAGGGCGGCTGGGGCTATCAGAACCAGCTGATCTCGGTGGGCCGTGACGCCCGTACCGTCACCGTCGTGACGTGGGAGAGCAACTGGGGCGACCCGCCCGTGGACGCCTTCAAGGGCACCACGCGCACGGCCGTGAACAAGCTGCACTGAGCAGTGGGGGCCGGGCTCCGAGTCCGGCCCCCTTCCCGCGCGGCGTCGCGCTTCCTCGCGTCGTGGAACACCACCAGCGCGTCGGGTTCGGGGCGGCGGCCGACTACGTACTGCTGGGGCAACTACGTACTGCTGGGTGAGGGGTTGCGTCGTTCGCGCGTCGGTGGTGCGGTCGCTGCCGCCCGTGGGCGACCCGCGATGTCCCCCGTCACCTCCACGGCACCGCTCTCCCGCAGTTGGCGGCGCAGTTGCTCGAGGCCCCGGCGCGCGTGGCTCTTCACCGTCCCGAGCGGCCAGCCCGTGACCACGGCGATCTGCGGCTGGGTGAGGTCGTCGTAGAAGGCGAGCCTGAGGACGCGCCGTTGCGCGGGTGACAGACGGCTCACCTCGTAGCCGATCATCACGCGGTCGAGCACGGCCTCCGGATGGTCGTCACGCCGGTCCTCGCGTGCGGACGGCACCGTGGCCGCGCGGGCGACGAGGTCCGCCCGGCGCGCGCGGGCCGCGAGAGCGTCGGCGATCTTGTGGCGGGTGATGCCGACGAGCCAGCCGGGGAACGTGCCCCTGCCGACCGTGTAGCCGGCGCGCGCCCGCCAGGCGGCGAGGAACACCTGCTGCGTGACGTCCTCGGCCTCGCGCGCGTCACCGAGTGCGCGCCGCCCCCGCGCGTGGACCAGGGGCCCCCAGCGGCGGAAGGCGGCGGCGAGGCTGTCCTGACTGCCGGACACGAAGCCCCGGGCGATGTCCTCGTCGCTCAGCGGCCCCTCGGCCTGCTCCGGGCCCGAACGCCGTGGGCGCGGCGGTGACGGTTCGGTCCCGCGCGGACCACGGACGTCGGGGGTTCGCCGGGCGGTGTGGGGGGAGGGCATGCTGCGGCTCCTTGAGCAGGGGACTGCGGCTGCGCGGCGCGCGGTCGGGCCGCTCGGCCGACCGGGGCGCGGGGTCCACCTCGGGAGGGGTGCGACCGGGCTCCCATCGTCCGCAGGCCGCATTCGGCCGAGCAACATGCGTCGTTTCTGCGTCGTATGGTGACGGCGTGGTCGACAACCAGCAGGAGGAACCGGACGGGCCCGACGGCGTCGCCGTGACGACCGGCGCGCTCGCGCGGCGCCTGGGCGTCTCGCCGACCACGCTGCGGTCCTGGGACCGGCGCTACGGCCTGGGCCCTGCCGTGCGCGCGGACGGCCGGCACCGCAGATGGAGCCGGAACGACGTCGCCATGGTCGAGGCCATGTGCAGGCTCACCGCCACGGGTGTGCCACCGGCGGAGGCCGCCCGCCTCGCCAAGCAACGCGGCCGCGGCCCGGCCGAAGGCACGGTGACGGGAGTGTCGGCCGCACCGGTCCCCGTACGCGTCGACCGTGCCGGGGGCGACCGTGCCGGGGGTAACCGTGCCGGAGGCGACCGCGCGGAGGGTAGCCGTGCCGGAGGCGGCCTTCCGCTCGGGAACGTGCGGCAGGAGTCCAGAGGCCTGGCCCGCGCGGCGGTGCGCCTCGACGCGCCCGAGGTGCAGAATCGGCTCAACGCCCTGGTCAGGGCCCACGGTCTGACGGTCACCTGGGACGAGGTGATGGTGCCGACCCTGCGGGCCGTGGGCCGGAAGTGGGCGTCGTCCGGGGACCGTTACGTAGAGGTCGAGCACCTGCTGTCGTGGCACATCTCGACCACGCTGCGCAGCGCCCCGCTGCTCGTCCCGGCCCGCCCCGCCGTCGACGCCGCCCCCGTGCTGCTGGCCTGTGTGCCGGACGAGCAGCACACCCTGCCGCTGGAGGCGCTCCACGCCGCGCTGGGGGAACGGGGCGTGCCCACGCGCATGCTGGGCGCCGCCGTTCCCGTGGAGGCGCTGCTCGCGTCGGTGCGCCGCGTCGGCCCGGTGGCCGTGGTGCTGTGGTCCCAGGCGCGTTCCACGGCCAGCGTCCCGCTCGCCCAGCACCTCACCGCCATGGAGTGGGGCGTGAAGGGGGCCCGGCGGAGCCCGGCGGTCCTCACCGCGGGCCCCGGCTGGGCGGGCCGAGCGGTGCCGGGGCTCGTGCGCTGCCACGGCCTGGAGGACGCGGCGTCCACGCTCTGCGGGCTGTACGGCGACCTCCTGGGCCCGCCGCCCACCGCAACGCGGGCGGCGGGCGGCTGACGGCCGTCACGGCCACGCCCTCGCGGCGGTCCTCGTGGGGACCGGCCCCGTCACTTCTTCGGCATCAGAACGGTGTCGATGAGGTACACGTGCGCGTTGGCGGTCTTCACGTTGCCGCACACGACGTCGGCGGAGTCGTTGACCTTGTACGACTCCCCTGACCCCGAGGTGCTCAGCTTGCTCTTCTCCAGGGTGGCGAAGGACCCGTCCTCCAGGTCCGCGGGGGTCAGCCTCTGCCCCACGACGTGGTAGGTCAGGAGACCGGTCAGCTGCGCCTTGTCGCTGAGGACCTTGTCCAGGTCCTTCTTGGGGATCTTGGCGAAGGCGTCGTTGGTGGGCGCGAACACGGTGATGTTCTCCGCGTTGTTGAGCGTGTCGACGAGCCCGGCCTTCTTGACCGCGGTGACCAGGGTGGACAGGGCCGGGTTGTGGGAGGCGGCCGTGGCGACCGGGTCCTTGGCCATGCCGTCGAAGCTGCCCGCGCCGTCCTCGGGAACCGAGGAACACGCGGGACCGAACGGTTCGTCGGCACCCTTCATCGCGTCGTCCGCGGCGTCTTTGCTCGCGCCCTTGCTCGCGTCGTCCCGCGCGGCGGTGGACTTCTTGCCGGAAGCGCCGTCCTGGCCGTCGCCGTCGTCCGAGCAGGCGGCGAGGGTCAACGGCAGAACGGCCGCGGTGGCCAGGGCGAGGGCGACGCGGCGGATGCGGAGGGTGCTGCTCATGATCTGCTCCTCGATGGAGGGTCGGGGGAAGAGTGGGAGAGGTCCGGGGGGAAGCGGAACCGCTCTCCCGCTCCGTACGCCGGTGATTCGGAGCTGCGGGCGATTCGGCTTGGCCGTTCACCCGAAGAGATCAGTCCGTTCTCGGTCCGCGCAGGTCATCGAGGTGCTGCCCGCAGGGCTCGGTGGCGCCCTCCCGGGTGCCCCACCCGTGGTGCGGCACCAATCCGCCCGCGGGAGCGGCTACGGATGCCCGGCATGAGCGATGAACTGAGAACCTCGCGGCTCCGGGCGGTCCTGCGGCTCGGTGCCTTGGGCGCGTTGAGCGGGCTCCTCGCGGGCTACGTGGCCCTGGCCGTGGCCGAGCTGGTGTCCGCCGGAGTGCGGCCCGAGGCCGGGCCGGTGGTCGCGGTCGGCGGCGCGGCCGTCGACCGGACCCCGGCTTCCCTCAAGCTGTGGGCGATCCGCACCTTCGGCACGCACGACAAGCTCGTCCTGCAACTGGGCATCCTCGGCGTCCTGGGCCTGTTCGCCCTCGCCCTGGGGGTCCTGGCCGCGCGGCACCGGCGGGTCGGCTCCGCGGGCGTACTCCTCTTCGGAGCCGTCGGGGCGCTCGCCGCGACCGGTCGTCCGGACTCCGCGGGCGCGGCGGACGCGCTGCCCTCCGTCGTCGGTGCCGCGGCCGGCGCCGCGCTGCTGTACGGGCTGGCCGGACGGCTCCGGCCCGCGAAGCCCGCTGGCGAGTGCCCCGCTGACGGACACGCGGGACCGCGAGCGCCCTTGGCAGCGGACGAGCAGGCGTCCCCGGAGGACATCGACGTACGGACCGACGTCCAGGGGAAGGGCGTCGGGGATGCCGGGTGGGATCGTCGCGGGTTCGTCATCGCCGCCACGGCCGCTGCCGCCGCGGCGACGGGCGCCGGTCTGCTCGGCCGGGCGCTGCACGGGGCGAGCGGCGAGCGGGCGGCGAACGCCCGCGACCGGGTCACCCTGCCGCCGCCGTCCTCGCCCGCCGCCCCGGTGCCCCGGGGAGCGGCGCTGCGCGTGCCGGGCATCAGCCCGTTCACCACGCCCAACGCGGACTTCTACCGGGTCGACACCGCCCTCGTCGTGCCCAAGGTCGTGGTCTCGTCCTGGAGCCTGCGCATCCACGGCAAGGGCGTCACCCGTGAACTGCGCCTTTCCTACGACGACTTGCTGCGCATGCCCCTCGTCGAGCGCGACATCACGCTCACCTGCGTGTCGAACGAGGTCGGCGGCCCCTACGCGGGCAACGCGCGCTGGATCGGCGTGCGGCTGGAAGGGCTCCTCGCCCGCTGCGGCGTCGAGCCGCCCTCCCGGGGCGGCCTCGCCGATCAGCTGGTCGCCCGCTCGGTGGACGGGATGACCCTCGGCACTCCGGTGGAAGACGTCCTGGACGGCCGCGACGCGATGCTCGCGCTCGGCATGAACGGCGAACCGCTGCCCTTCGCGCACGGCTTTCCGGTGCGCATGGTCGTCCCCGGCCTCTACGGGTACGTGTCCGCCTGCAAGTGGATCGAGGACATCGAACTCACCACCTTCGACGCCTACGACACGTACTGGGTCAAGCGGGACTGGGCGCGGAAGGCCCCCGTCAAGACCCAGTCCCGCATCGACACCCCCAGGCCCTTCGCCCGCCCCGAGCCGGGCACGGTCGTGATCGCCGGGGTGGCGTGGGCCCAGCACCGCGGCATCGACAAGGTCGAGGTCCGCGTGGACGACGGCCCCTGGCGGCGGGCCGACCTCGCCGCGGAGGACACCCGGGACACCTGGCGCCAGTGGTCCCTCCCCTGGACGGCCACCCCCGGCAGCCACACGCTGACCGTCCGCGCCACCGACCGCACCGGCACGACCCAGACCGAGGAGCGCACCCGCACCATCCCCGACGGCGCGAGCGGCTGGCACTCCGTGCTCGTCACCGTCGGCTGACGCCCGTCGGCGCGGTCAGGCGGGGAGGTCCACGAGCGCGACGGGCGGTGAGGTCGGCTCCGGCGAACCGCCCGCGGGCTCCACGGTGATGCCCATGCCGGTGGCGTCCCCGACCGGGCCCTTCATCAGGGTCGCCGTGGCCGCGCGGCCGGGGTCCATGAGTCCGGCGGAGCGCATGGCGCCCTTGTCGTCGAACCACAGTTGGTAGACCTTGCCGCGGGGCGGTTCGGCCAGGCCGGACGTCAGGAGCGCGGCCCGGTCCCGGCTGCCGGAGACGACGACCGTGGCCCTCGCCCCGCCGGGGAGCTTCGCGGTACGGGCCCGCGCGTCGGGCGCGGCCAGCAGGGCCGCCAGGTCGTCCGACCGCTCCTCGGCCCGGCGTGCCGTCTCGCGCGCCGCGTCGGCCTGGCGGTGCTGCCAGACGGCGGCGCCGCCCAGGGCGGCGGCCGCGGCGAGGCAGGCGGCCAGTGCCCAGCGGGGCGCGCGGCGCGTTCGGTACCACGCGCCGCCGGGCGGTCCCGGCCGCTGCCGGGGCGCCTCCTGGCGGACGGTGGTGATGCGCCGGAGCACCTCGTGCTTCATCTCGGGGCGGGGCGCGACGGCCGCCGCGAGGCCGAGGCGCGCCGCGGCGGCCGTCAGTTCCCGCACCTCCTGGGCGCAGGACGGGCACCGAGCCAGGTGCTCCTCGAAGAGGCGCCGCTCGTCGTCGTCCAGGGCGTCGGCGGCGTAGGCACCGGTGAGCGTGTGGGGGTCCACGCCGATGGTCATGCGCTCACTCCCAAGCAGTCGCGCAGCCGGATGAGTCCGTCGCGCAGGCGGGTCTTGACGGTGCCCAAGGGCAGCGAGAGGAGTTCGGCGACCTGACGGTAGGTCAGGCCGCGGTAGTAGGCCAGCGTCACGGACTGCCGCTGGACCTCGGTGAGCGCGCGCAGGCACCGGCGGACCTGCTCGCGCTCAAGGCGGGTCTCGACCTGCTCGCTGACCTCGTCGTACTCCGGTGTGTGCGTGAGCAGGGCCGCCTTGCGCTCCCGGGCGGTGGCGGCCTCCTCGGAGCGGACGCGGTCGATCGCGCGCCGGTGCGCGAGGGTCAGGACCCAGTTCATGGCGGTGCCGCGGTCCTGCCGGTAGCGCGGCGCGGTGCGCCACACCTCCACCAGGACTTCCTGGGTGACCTCCTCGGACTGGGCGTGGTCGCGCAGCACGCTGCGCACCACCCCGAGGACGGGGGCGGTCACCGCGTCGTACAGGGCCGCGAACGCCTGCTGGTCTCCGCGGGCCACCCGGCCCATCAGCTCTTGGAGGTCGGGGCCCGGTGCCGCCCGGGACCCGATGTGCACGACTTCTTTCACGTGATGGCCTCCCGGACAGCGGTGGATGTTCTTCCGTATTCCGGAGCCGACGGCCTCGTGGATTGGCCCGTCACCCGTGCAGGCGCCCGCGCCGGGCGCATCCATCGGGCTCGTTCGCACCGTAGAAGTGATGACGGACGCGCGAAGTGCTGACGGACGCGCCACGGTGACGATGGACGAGCGAGCAGGCGAGCGGCGGGAGCCACGATGAGCGACGACGACACCACGGCGACCGGGCCCCGGGCGGGCGGTGGCCGGACCTGCCTGGTGACCGGCGCGAGCGGATACATCGGGGGGCGCCTCGTCCCGGAACTGCTCGACGCGGGCCACCGCGTGCGCTGTCTGGCCCGTACCCCGCAGAAGCTGCGTGACCATCCGTGGGCCGATCGGGTGGAGGTGGTGCGGGGAGACGTCACGGACCCCGCATCGGTCGCGAAGGCCATGAGCGGTGTGGACGTGGCCTACTACCTGGTGCACTCCCTGGGCACCGGGCGCGGTTTCGAGGAGACCGACCGGCGCGGCGCCCGCGTCTTCGGGGAGCAGGCCCGCCGTGCGGGGGTCGGCCGGATCGTCTACCTGGGCGGGCTGACGCCCGCGGCGGTGCCCGAGCGGGAGCTGTCGCCGCATCTGCGCTCCCGCGCGGAGGTCGGGCGCGTCCTGCTCGACTCGGGCGTACCGACGGCCGTGCTGCGCGCCGCCGTGATCATCGGCTCCGGCTCGGCCAGTTTCGAGATGCTGCGCTACCTCTCCGAGCGGCTGCCGGTGATGGTCACCCCGCGCTGGGTGCGCACCCGGATCCAGCCGATCGCCGTGCGCGACGTGCTGCGTCTGCTGGTCGGCTGCGCCGACCTGCCCGCCGACGTCAGCCGCGCCTTCGACATCGGCGGCCCCGAGGTGCTGACGTACCTCGACATGATGCGGCGGTACACCGCCGTCGCCGGTCTCCCCCGGCGCCTCATCCTGCCCGTCCCCCTCCTGACCCCCGGCCTGTCCAGCCACTGGGTGGGCCTGGTGACGCCGGTGCCGGCCCGGATCGCCCGCCCCCTGACGGAGTCCCTGCGGCACGAGGTGGTGTGCGCCGAGAACGACATCGCGCGGTACGTGCCCACCCCCGATGGCCACCCCTTCGGCTTCGACCGCGCCGTCGCCCTCGCGCTGCAACGCGTCCGCGAGGCCGAGGTCACCACCCGCTGGTCGTCGGCCGCCCTGCCCGGCGCGCCCAGCGACCCCCTCCCCACCGACCCCGACTGGGCGGGCGGCAGCCTCTACACCGACGTACGCGAACGGGAGACCGAGGTCGCGCCGGAGGCTTTGTGGGACGTCGTCGAGGGCATCGGCGGCGAGAACGGCTGGTACTCCTTCCCGCTGGCGTGGGCGGTGCGCGGCTGGCTTGACCGGCTGGTCGGCGGCGTCGGGCTGCGCCGGGGCCGCCGTGACGCGCGGCGGCTCAGGGTGGGCGACTCGCTCGACTTCTGGCGGGTCGAGGAGATCGAGCGCGGCCGGCTGCTCCGGCTGCGCGCCGAGATGCGCCTGCCGGGGCTCGCCTGGCTGGAGATGCGCGTGGACAGTGGTGGGGCCGGTGCCGGGGGCGTGCGCTACCGGCAGCGGGCCCTGTTCCATCCGCACGGTCTGCTGGGCCAGCTGTACTGGTGGAGCGTCTCGCCCTTCCACGCGGTCGTGTTCGGCGGGATGGCCCGCAACATCGTCCGTGCGGCCGAGCGCGCGACGCCCCCGCCGATCGGGAGCGACGCCCACCGCCCGGACGCGGCGCCGCCCGAGCCGGGCGCCACGGCACCGCATCCGCGGAGCCGCTTCCGGCCGAAGCCCTGAGTGTCCTCAGCGGCTCCGCGCCCACCGAAAGAAGCTGACCCATGCACGTCTCGGTCGTCCTGTTCACCTCCGACCTGCGCCTGACCGACCATCCGCCGCTGCGGGCGGCCCTGGACGCGGCGGACGCCGTCGTACCGCTGTTCGTACGGGACCGCGCCGTCGAGGCGACCGGTTTCGCCGCGCCCAACCGCACCGCCTTCCTCGACGAGTGCCTGGCCGATCTGGACTCCGCGCTGCGCGAGCGGGGCGGGCGGCTCGTGGTGCGCTCCGGCGACCTGGTGGCGGAGGTGTGCCGGGTGGTGACCGAGGCGGACGCCGACGAGGTGCACATGGCGGCCGGGCACACCCGGTTCGCCACCGGCCGGGAGGAGCGGCTGCGAGCGGCCCTGGAGACGGCGGGCCGCCGGCTGTTCGTGCACGACGCGGTCACCGTCGCCGTACCGCCCGGCACGGTGACCCCCGCCTCGTCCGACCACTTCGCCGTCTTCACCCCGTACCACCGGCAGTGGGCGCGGGTGCCGCTGCGTCCGGTCGTCGGCACCCCGCGCCGGGTGTCGGTACCCGACGAGGTGGGTGGCGAGAAGGTGGCCGCGCGCGACGCGAGCGCCCCGGTGTCACCGGCGCTGCCGCCGGGCGGGGAGAGCGCGGCCCGCGAGCGGGTGACCGCGTACTGGCGCCACGGTCTGGGCGCCTACGAGGGCACCCATGACGACCTGGCCGCCGACGCCACCTCGCGGTTCTCCGCCCATCTGCACTTCGGCACCTTGTCCCCGGTGGAGCTCGTGCGGCGCGCGCGCCGCCACGGCGGCCCGGGCGCCGAGGCCTTCGTCCGGCAGCTCGCCTGGCGCGACTTCCACCGCCAGGTCCTCGCCGCCCGGCCGGACGCCGCCCACGCCGACTACCGCACCAAGCACGACCGCTGGCGCACGGAGCGCACCGCAGCCGACGACATCGAGGCCTGGCGCGAGGGCCGCACCGGATACCCGCTCGTCGACGCGGGCATGCGGCAACTGCGTCACGAGGGCTGGATGCACAACCGCGCACGGCTGCTCACCGCGAGCTTCCTGACCAAGACCCTGTACGTGGACTGGCGGGTGGGCGCCGCCCACTTCCTGCACTGGCTGGTGGACGGCGACGTGGCGAACAACCAGCTCAACTGGCAGTGGATGGCGGGCACCGGCACCGACACCCGCCCCAACCGGGTGCTCAACCCGGTCACCCAGGCCAAGAAGTACGACCCGGACGGCACGTACGTGCGCCGCTGGGTCCCCGAACTCGCCGGTGTGGACGCCCCGTCGGTGCACGAGCCGTGGAAGCTGCCCGGCCTGGACCGCGCGGCCCTCGACTACCCCGACCCGATCGTCGAGCTGTCCTACGGGCTCGACCGCTTCCGGCACGCCCGCGGCAAGCGGCCCTAGCGAGGCCCGCGCGGCCTGCGGAGGCTCACCGCAGTCGGCGCGCGGCGTGCGGGCGGACCTCGAAGTGGATCTCGGCCTGGAGCGTCCGGGGCGCGGCGGCCGCCCGTGCCTCGGCGAGCGTGTCGCGGGCGAGCCGCTGGAGGACCGCGGCCGGTGCGGCGCCGGGCGCGAGCGTCACCGTGACGTGGGCCCGAAGGCGCTGCGGGCGGCCGAGGAGGCGCACCCGGGCCCCGTCGACGCCGGGCGTGGACCGGGCCCGTTCGGCGAGGGCCGCCGCGAAGGCCGTGCCGGACAGGGTGATGCCGCCGTCCTTCAGGGGCCGCTCGTCTCCCAGGGCCAGGCGCCGCAGCCGACCCGGCCGGATCTCGTACGCCGCGCAGGCCCCGAAGGCGAGCACCCCGAGCGCGAGCGCGGCGATCACGGCGGCGGGCCACCAGCCGTGCGCCCGCCACCGGTCGAGGGCCGCCCCGTCCAGCCACAGGCGGTCGGGGTCCAGGCGTGCCCACCCCTGCGGCAGCCGCTGGCGCACGGCATCGGCCGTCGTGGCCAGAGCCGCGCCGCCGAGCACGGCGAGAGCGCCGGTCACCAGGAGGACCGCCCTGTTGGCGGCGGAGCGCAGGCCGCTCATCCCGGCGCCCCTGCGCCCGTCCCGACAACCGCGGCGGCGGGGATGCCGGGCCCGGACCGCAGTCGTACGCGCAGCCTCGGGGGCCGCGTGAGGCCGCATCCGCCCAGGGCGTCCTCCGCCGCGCGCGTCACCTCTTCCCGCGCGCTCGCCGGATCGCCGAAGGCCAGCTCCGCGCGCACCCGTGCCCGACGGCGGCCCACCCGCACCCGGACCCGGGTGGTCGCGGGCAGCGCCGCGACGGAGTCCCGCAGCAGGACGGCGACCGTGCCCCGGGGAAGGTCGGCGTACGTCTCCTCGTCGGGCGGCGCCATCGGCAGACGCGCGCGTCGGCCCGGGGTGAGGGCCAGCGCGACCATCCACAGGCCGAGCACGATGGTTCCGGCCGCCGCGCAGGCGGTGACCGTGCCGCCGTCGGGCCCGTGCGCGGACAGCCATGCCACCAGGCGGACCCGCCACGCGGCGGGCGCGCGCCCGGCCGCGTGCACCGCCACCACGTCGGACAGCAGCACCGCGCACCCGGCCGCGACGGCCAGCGCGGCCAGGGCGACGGGCAGACGGCGCGGGGACCAGGGCCGCCGGGCGCGGCGCACGGGGTGCGGGCCGCGCTTGACCAGGGAGACGGGCGGGCCGCCCGCCGTCCCCTCGGTGCCCCGCTCCGGCCGGTCCAGGGCCCGTACGCGCACGCTGACGGGCCGCACGGCCAGGCCGGTGAGCTCGGCGGTGCGCGCGGTGACGTGCCGCTGCACCGCCCGGCCCGACGCGTCGAGGACGCCCGGATACGGCAGTGCCACGGTGACGCCGACCCGGGCGTCCGGGCCCCGCACGGCGGCCGAACCGCCGTCGGCGCGTACCCCTCCGGGGATCGGTGTCTCCGCCGCGGCGCGCTGTGCGACACGGCGGACCACGCGGTCGGCGACGGTCGTCGTGCCGCGCAGCGCCGCGGGCGTACGGGGCGCCGACGGGCGCGGGGGCGTGGTCATCGGCGCTCCGAGCCGCGACCGGTGAGGAACTCGTGCAGGCCGACGCCGTCGTCCACGAGCCGCCCCACCACGAAGCCCACCGCGCCGAGCGCGGCCACCAGCAGGAAGGCGCCGAAGCCGCCGAACCAGCCGGCGAATCCCAGGGCCATGCCCACGATCAAACCCACCAGGGCTGTACTCACGCTTCACCTCATGTCAGGGGGACGGGACGGGACTCACGACGTGCGGGCGCTCACTCCACGCGCGCCGAGCCGTTGTCGGGGTTGTCGTCCTCGGGCAGGTGCACGTCGTTGACGGCCACGTTGACCTCGACGACCTCCAGGCCTGTGATGCGCTCCACGGCGGCGATGACGTTCTCGCGGACGTCGTGGGCGACGTCGGTGATCGGCACGCCGTACTCGACGACGACGTCCAGGTCGATGGCGGTCTGCCGCTCGCCGACCTCCACCTTCACGCCGCGCCCGACGTTCGAGCGGCCGCCCGGGACGCGGTCGCGCACGGCGCCGATGGCACGGGACAGGCCGCCGCCCATGTCGTACACGCCGGGGATCTCCCGGGTGGCCATGCCCGCGATCTTGACCACGACCACGTCGGCGATGGACGTCCTGCCGCGCGTGGCCGCCGGTTCGTCGGCGCCGGTGCGGCCGGTGAGGGTGGTGGCGCCCGGTGCGTTCGGCCGGCCGCCACCGGTGTTCTCCGCGGTCTGGGGCGTGTTCGCCTTCGAAGCCAGCTCTTGTGTCGCCATGGGGCGTCTCCTCGTCTCACGGTGTGTCCGTAGGTGCCTTCCCTCTGCTCTGACCCGTGTGCCCGGGCGCGTGTTACGCATCCGCGGGCACTTCTTCGGCCGAATAGGAATCGGTCAGGGTCGCGTAACGTCCGTGCCCCCGGCCGTGTCGTATGGAGAGGACCACCAGAGAGGAGCCGAGCGTGCCCGGGGACGAGGACGGGACACCGCGGGAAGCAGGACCTTCCCCCCGGCACGACGACGCGTTGCTCGCGATACGGGCGGCGGAAGGGGACGAGGAGGCCTTCGAGGCGCTCGTCCTGCGCCACGGCCCCCGACTGTTGCAGCTGGCCACCCGGCTGCTGGGCAGCCCGACGGAAGCGGAGGACGCCGTGCAGGAATCGTTCGTGAGTGCCTGGCGCAAGCTGCCCGAGTTCCGCCGCGACGCCCGCTTCGGCACCTGGATGCACCGCATCGTCACCAACAGGTGCCTCAATCTGCTCCGCGCCAGGCCGCGCGTCGCGGGCCTCGACGACGTGCCCGAACCCGCCGCGCCCGAGTACCAGGTCTCGCCGCCGCGGGCCGTGGAGGGCATCGCCGCCGTCGAGGACCTGACGAAGGCCATGGAGGGCCTGTCGGCGGAACAGCGCGTGTGCTGGGTCCTGCGCGAACTCGACGACATGCCGTACGAGTCCGTGGCCGAGACGGTCGGCATCACGACGGGAGCGGCCCGCGCCCGGGTCTTCCGGGCGCGGCGCCACTTGATGGAGACGATGGCGGCATGGCGGTGAACGAACACGGCGGGCCCGGAGCGGGCGACGAGGCGCCGATCCCGTCCGACGGCACCCGGGACGCGACGGTGCCGGAGGAGGAGCGGCTGCCCTGCGGCCGCCGCCTCGCCGACGTCTGGGAGGCGGGGGAGGCGGGCGAGCCGGATCCGCACCTCGCGGACTGCCCGTACTGCCTCCCGGCTCTCGACGGCTTCTACGAGTTGCAGGACGTGGTGTGGCGGGCGCGTGCCGCGCAGCGCTCCGCCTGGCCCTCGGACGCCTCGGCGCTCAGCGCGCGGATCATGGACGTGGTCCGGCTCGAACTGCGGCCCGGGCGCACGCTTCCGCTGGGCGAGGCGGACGAGGACGCGTGGATCGTCGAGGCCGCGGCCGCGCGGACGTTCCGCGCGGCCGCCGAGACGCTGCCGGGCGTGCGGGCGGGCAGCTGCCGCGTGGCCCCGGCCGGGTCCGGCGGCGCGCCGCGCGACCCGGTCGGCGTGCGCATCGAGATCCAGGCCGCCCCGTCCTGGGACCTCCCGGACGTCGCGGACCGCGTACGGCACCGGATCGCTGACGCGGCCGCGGACGCCCTGGGCATGCGCGTGGCGGCCGTCGACGTGGTGATCACCGATCTCCTCCTGGACGACGACGGCGGGCCGGGTGACGGCCACGGCACGACGGGCCCGGGCGGCGCGGACCGGAGCGGAGGCGGGGCATGGTGACCCGGGCGCAGGACGACCGGCGGCTCGTGGAGGCCGTCGCCGAAGCGGTGGGCGAGGTCCCCGGTGTGGCCTTCCTGCGGCCGGGGCTCGCCGAACGCCTGCGCGCCGCCGCCACGGCGACGCGCCGCGTCAACAGCGCGCCGACGGCGTCGACTTCGGGCATACGGATCCCACCCGGCTCCCGTGACGGCGGCCGCCTCTCCGTGGAGGTGTTCGTGGTGGTGCACCGGGGCCACCGCGCCGTCGACGTGACCCGCGCGGTCCGCGAGGCGGCGACCCGGGCCGCGCGGACCACCCTGCCGGCGAAGGTCCTGGTCCACGTGTCGGTGACGGTCAGCGGCATCGTGTGAGAGGGGTGCGGCCGTCCGGGCCGAACCGAGGCAGCCGTATCGGCTCGCCGTGCGGCCGGACACCGTGGCGGGGCCTGGTACGGGGCCCGAACATTGCCGGCGTATGGCAGGACGATGGCGGAACGGGCCCGAGGCTTCCCCCCTGTCCGGTCCCGTCACTACGGTGCCGAGCGACGGGTTCCGGGGACGCCCTGGTCCCAGAAGGTGAGGGCGCCATGTCCGTGACCGACGAGTACCTGGCCAACAACTCCGCCTACGCCGCGTCGTTCCGCGGCCCGCTGCCTCTCCCCCCGTCCCGGCAGGTGGCGGTTCTCGCCTGCATGGACGCCCGGCTGAACGTGTACGCGGTCCTCGGCCTCGAGGAGGGCGAGGCCCACGTCATCCGCAACGCGGGCGGGGTGGTCACCGACGACGGGATCCGCTCCCTCGCCATCAGCCAGCGCCTGCTGGGGACGCGCGAGATCATCCTGATCCACCACACGGACTGCGGCATGCTCACCTTCACCGACGGCGACTTCGAGCGGCAGATCGAGGAGGAGACCGGGATCCGTCCGCCCTGGGCCGCCGAGGCGTTCTCCGACCTGGAGGACGACGTGCGCCAGTCCGTCCGCCGCATCGCCTCCAGCCCGTTCGTCCCGCACACCGATGCCGTGCGCGGCTTCGTCTTCGACGTCGCCACGGGGCAGCTCACCGAGGTGAAGTAGACGCGCACGGCGTACCGCCTCGACCGAACCGCCGGAGGCTGGCTCGAACTCCCCTCCTTGCACGTGGGGTTGTCCGGCTGACCGGAATGAGAGGGTGACTTCTCGCGCCGCTCGGCCCCATCCTCGGCCTGACGTTTCCCAGGCCACGAGAGGATGCCATGACACACCGATTACCCTCGCGCCGGACCGGGCCGGAGTCCCGTGGCAGGCGGCGCGGGAGAACCTTCGTCCTCGGCGCGGTGCTGCTCCTGACGTGCACCGCCGTCGCCGCGACCACAGGGGAGGCCAGCTCCGCGAGCACCCCTCCCAAGCCCGTGCCGCGCACGCCCGGAGCGCAGTTCCCCACGGGCCCGGCGCCCGACGGATTCGCCACCTGGTCCGACCTGTTCACCACGCAGCAGCGCCTCAACGCCAAGGCCTCGAAGATCCTCACGGCCGCGCGCACGGCCGGTCACGACAATCCGGTCGGCGTCGTCGCCGCCCCGAAGAACCGCGCGCTGCGCGTGTACTGGCACGGCACCGTGCCCGACGGCATGCGGCGACAGCTCGGCGGCCGCGCGGGCGACGTGCCGGTCGAGGTCCTGCCCGCGCGCTACAGCAACGACGCCCTGCGCACCGCGGTGCGCGGGCTCAAGACCTCGGGGGCCACGAGCATGGCCGTGCCCCGGCCCGACGGCAGCGGCGTCGTCGTGCGCTGGGCCCCGGGTGCGCAGCGGCACGGCCGCACCGCCGACGGGGTCCCGGTGACCGTCGCCCCGGGCGCCGGCCCGCAGGGCTCCCGGGCCGTCCCCCTGACCGGCAGGTGCGCCGACGGCGCCCGCTACTGCCGCGAGGACGACACCACGCCGTACTACGCCGGTGCCCGCCTCTCCAACTGCACCGTCGGCTGGCCGCTGCGCCTGCCCAACAACACGCCCGCGCTGCTCACCGCCGGCCACTGCGGCGCCGGCGGCGCCACCGCCTACGACGGGGGCGGCGACGCGATGGGCGGCTACGGCAACCACAGCGTCGGCTCGGACCACGCGACCATCGGGGCCGCGGGGTCCGGCCGGATGTGGGACGGGAACTGGCAGAACTCCACCTTCACCAAGCCCATCGGCGGCCGGGACGGCACCTACGTCGGCAACCACGTCTGCACCTCCGGCTCGCGCTCGGGCGCGCTGTGCGGGTTCACCATCAGCTTCATCGACCCTCCGGACCCGTCGGGGGCTCCCGGCCCCAGCGCGTACGCGAGTGAGAACACCGCTCAGTACGGGCCCGGCCAAGGGGACAGCGGCGGGCCGGTCTTCAGCCTCTCGGGCGACGGCCAGCGGGTGTTCGCCGTGGGCACGGTGACCTCCGGGGCCAACGACGCGCGCGTCCCCTGCCGGGGCGAGAACTGGCCCGGCCGCGTGTGCGCCTGGCACTTCAGGTTCGACCGCGTCGACTACGCGCTCAGCAGCACCTTCTCCCCCGTCTTCGGCAGCCAGATCGTCACGGGCTGAGGCCGATCCGCCTCGTCCTCGTCACGGCCCGGCGAACGCGCCCAGCGTTCGCCGGGTCCGCTGCGTGGGCCGCGTACAGCCTCTGGACGGCGCCTAGGTCGCGTCGTTCACGCGTCGCTCGCGGACTCCTGGCCGACGTGCGGCGCTGCCGCGTGCCGGGTGTCGACCCGGGCGAGGAGACCGAGCAGGGAGGCCACGGTGAGGCCCGCCTCGGCGGGGTGGCGCAGGATCGTTCCCGGTTCGATCTGGTACGTGTTGCCGCGCCCCTCGCGGGTGTGGGACAGGTACCCGCTGTGCTCCAGATCGGAGATGATCTTCTGGACGGCGCGTTCGGTGAGTCTGCAGCGGGCCGCGATGTCCCGGACCCGCGCGTTCTGGTTCTCGGCGATGACAGCGAGTACCCGCGCGTGGTTGGTGATGAACGTCCACCCCGTATGTGGCTCCGGTGCTCCACCCATGAGGCAGAGCGTACGCCAGACAGTTCAGGCATGAAAATACGTGAACCATATTTCGTGTATCCGTTGACGTTGGTTCGCGGGGCGGCGAATCTGGTGGCGGCAGAAGCACAAGCGCTCCAGGCCAGGGGAGAAGACCATGCCGCAGGCGGCGCAGTCAGGGACCGGGCAGGCGGACAGCCGTGCCGGACTTGTCGATTCCCGCAGTACGGCACCGCAGTCCGAGCTGACGATCCACGCCCGCACCGAGGGCGAACGCCTCGTGGTCACCGTCCGCGGCGATCTGGACCTCGACACGGACCAGGAACTGCGGCGGGAGCTGCGCACGGCCCTCAGCCTCTCCGGCGACGGCATCGACGTGGACCTCGGCGGCGTCGAGTTCTGCGACTGCTCCGGGCTCAACACCCTGCTGACCGTGCGGCAACAAGCCCTGGAGGAGCCGAAGTCGGTCAGGATCCGCGCGATCAGCCCGGCGGCCGAGCGGGTCTTCGCACTGGCCGACGCCCTGCCCCTGTTCACGTCCGAGGCCGACGCGGAGGCGCGCGTCCCGTCCGCCGCGGACGGCTCCGGAGACTCCGGCGACTCCGAGGCCCATCTGCGCGTCAAGGTCGTACAGCTGCGGCGTGCGATGCAGACCAGGGGTCCCATCGACACGGCCCGCGGCATCCTGATGGCCGTCTTCGCCCTCGGCGAGGAGGAGGCGTGGGACGTGCTGGTCATGACCTCGCAGAACACCAACGTCAAGCTGTATCTGCTGGCTCAGCAGGTGGTGGGTTCCATCAAGGGCGCGCCGCTGCCGGAGGCGATCCAGGAACAGCTGTCCGCCGCCGTCACCCACGTCACGGCCTTGCACGCCCGGGCCGGGCACGGGCAGTGAACTGCCGCCTCGACGACGGCGACGGGCCACGGGGTCCGCGCCGCGGGCCTTACGCCACGCCGACGAGGCGCGCCGAGACGCAGGGGTCCTCGTCGCGGTAGCCGAGCCGGTCGTAGAGCCGCCGCGCGGGTAGGTTGTCGGCGAGCTGCCACAGGGTGCAGCAGCCGTGCTCGCGCACCGCGTACCGGGTCAGCCAGGCGGTGAGCGCGGCACCGAGGCCCTCGCCGCGCCGGGACGCGTCGGTGGCGACGGACGCCATCAGCGGCACCCCGCTGTCGCGCAGCCTGCTCAGCGCGCCGCAGGCGACGAGCCGCCCGTGCGCGTCGCGGATCCCGGCCCAGAGGCTGACGTCGGCGGAGCCGGGGCCCGTGGAGTGGGCCGGGCTGTGCGCGCCGAGGAAGGCGACCAGTTCCTCGTGGTGCTCCTCGCCGAGCTCGACCACGCGCTCCTCGTTGCGCATCGCGGGCGGTTCCACGAGCGTCCAGCGGAAGACCCACTCGACGACGTCAGCGAGCTCGCGCCGCTCCCCCACCAGCGCGTCACTGCCGCACGGCCCGGTGAACTCCCTCACCTCACCGGGCCGTTCCCGCTCGGCGTTCAGCACGAGGGCCGCGGCGGCCGCCGCGTCGCCGACGCTCCACACATGGCCGCGCCCGGCGTCCAGCCAGGCGACGGCGCCCTCGCCGGACCAGCCGGTCCGGTCGTCCTGGCGCCGCCGCGCGGCACCGAAGCGCAACAGGGCGGAGCCGGACCGGCGCTCCAGGCCCTGGTCGAACAGGTCGGCGGTCCGGGAGACAAGAGTCGTAGCCTGCATCGCTCTCAGCAAAGGAAGGGGGTACGGGTACACGGGTACGGGAACGCCAAGCGCTCGACCGACCGGGACGGACACTCTGACATACGGGCCCCGGGGTGCGGCAAATCGGCTCTGACGTGGCCTTATACGGCAACGCCCGCACCGGGACGGTACGCGGGTGCCGCCCCTCGGGGACGAGCCCCGGTCGGCCGCTCGTTGAAAGCGATGAAGGCCCAGAAAGGGGGAACACGCTCATGTACACCCTGAAGCGCGCGTGGCGGCGCACCGGCGAGGCCCCTCGCGGCCGTCGGTGCCGTGCTCGCGCTCGTCACCGGTCTCTCCGCCCAGGCCGCGGAAGCGGTCAGCGTCGAGAACTTCACCGACGCCAACGGCAGGCTCTTCACCGGCAGTCTGTGCGAGGAGAGCACCTTCTTCATCCAGATCCACGCGGGAACGTCCCTGGTCTTCGGTGCGACGAAGCCCCGCAGCGCCAAGTTGGGAGCGTGACCGGCCATGGGCGGAACACTGGGACGCGTGGGCCGGGCGGCGCTGGCCCCGGTTCTCCTGCGGGGGCTCACGGCTTCAGTGGCTCAGGGCCTCGGCGAGCTTCGCCAGACGCTGCCGCACGTCCTCACGGGCACCGTTCTTCCCTGTGACCCGGGTCCGCAGGCTGAGCAGTTCGGTGCCCAGCTCCCGGACGCGGCCGGGCTCGGTGACGCGGTGCCAGGCGTGATGGGCGCGGTCGACGGCCTCCGCGACAGCGGGATCGCTCTCCGGCTGCTCGGCCATCAGGCGGGTGACCGCGCCGCGCATCCACAGCTCGCAGGCCCGGTCGAAGGCGCCCTCGGCGAAGGCCAGGAAGGCGCGCACCTCGATCCAGTGGGCCACCTCCGGCGAGGTCGCACCGTGGCCGCGCAGGGCGTTCTGCTCGCACGCGGCGGCGATGGCGGCGGCCTCCGCGTGCCGCCCCGCCCGGCTCGCCTCGCTGATGGCGCGGTGCGGATCCGCGAAGGCCGGGGCGGCGGCGGGTGGTGCGGCCGAAGCAGGCACGACGGACACGAGCGGGGCGGCCGGCGCGGCCGGTGCCGTCCTGGGCGCGGGGATGTCGAGCGGTCGCTGCTCCACGGATCCCGCCGGAGCGACGCCTCCCAGCCAAAGAGTGGCGTCGTCGTCGACGTCGGCCGCGGCAGCACCGACGGCCTGCTCATGCAGCACATGAGCGGGAGGTGTGACCGAAACCGTGCGCAGGATGTGGGCGAAGGCGCGCGTGTAGGCAGGAGCGGGCCGATGGCGGCGGTCCTCCAACTGCACGGCTCCGTACAGCGCGTAAGGGCCGTCGAGCGCCTGCTCGCGGCGGACGAGCGCCTGCCAGACACCGGTGTCGGCGGCCAGGTCGGCGACCACGGTCGTGCTGCCCGGCGGCCGGTGCCGCAGCTCGGCGGTGAGCCAGTGCCACGGCAGGGCCGTGTAGCGGACGGTGCGGGCGGTGGTGCGGGCCAGCGCCAGGTGGAGGCGGTGCTGACGGGTGTCGACGACCAGGTGACCGGCGGCGTGGACGAGCAGGTGCCCCTCGGTGGCCGCGGCCGTACGAAGGCACGTCAGGACGGTCTGGGGGTCGTCGGGATTGGCCAGCTGGACCGCGCTCGCCTGCCGGGTGCCGACGAGCCGGGCCGGCGGGAGTGCGGCCAGCGGCGGCAACTGGGCGGTGACGGCGAGCGGGTGGCGCACCGGTGGCTCGGCGGCAATCAGCAAGGCGTATCCGGGCAGGTCGTGGTCGGTCCTCGTGCTGTTCGCCATGTTCAGCACCGTATCTGGCCATCCGGCGGGCGCCAGAGTCTTTCGTACGACTCCGCCGGTGCGAGCGCGCCACTTGTCTCCTTCCAGGCCGAATGGTCCAGAACGCGGCGGGCGCCGCACCGGAGACACTCGGCCAAATCCGGAACCCGGCACGCATGACCGAGGCGCGCTCGGGCACACTGATGGCCGGGCCCGCCGTGCTCCCCCGTCGCGGCGGGCCCTCTTACGAGCCGACCGCGCCGAGCCGACCGGGCCGCGCCGCTGCACCGCGCACCGTTCAGCGGTGGTCCGCCGCGTCCTCGTAGATCAGTCTGCTCGGGTCCGAGGAGATCCCCTCGACCGGCAGCCCTTCGGGCAGGACGGGCGCCAGGGTCCGGAAGACCGCCCGGATCCGTTCCGGACCGTAGGACCAGATGTTCTCCGTCGCCCGCAGCGATGCCCCGCCGCCGGGCAGCGGGGCCACCTCGTGGAAGGCACCGCTGTCGCGGAGCGCCTCGATCCCGCCGAGCGCCGCCACGACGTCCGGGGGACAGACCGTCCACCACGCATAGCCACGGAGCACGGTGTCCAAGTGGGGGAACGTGTCCTCGAGGAGCAGCCCGAGATCTGTTTCGAGGGCGGTCCTTCCTGTGACGAATTCGCCGTCGTCCGCGACGCTTCCGTAGAGGATGCCTTCGTGACGGTTCACCTGGGTGCGGAAGAAGTCGGTCCAGCGCCGCTGGGCCTCGTGCCGGACGCCGGGGTCGGCGAATTCCTCCGTCGTCCGGGAAGCGACGAGCGAGACGCATTCCGGGGTGTCCTGCTCCCTGACCACGGCCACGTCGAGCCACGGCTGGTCGGGATGGCCGTCGCGGCCGATGACCCGCAGGCAGACGCTGGCGTGACCGGGCATGGAGGCGAGGTCCCGGAGAAAGGCGGTCCAGTTCTTCGGGGTCCAGGGGACTTCGTACGGTTTCTGACGCCGCCGGGTGGGTTCCAGCAGCACCAAGGTCGCCCACAGCTCGCCCGGTGCCGCTTCGCCGCGGCTGAGGGCGTCGGCGCGGTCGGTGAGATCCGCCGCGGGCGTGAGCTCCGCCCACAGCGGACCCGCGAGCGCGTCGAGCGCGGCGGCGAACCAGGGTTCAGCCAGTGCGCGATAGGCCGTGCCGCTCGCCGGGCAGGGCAGGTTGATCTCCGCTCGCAGCGCGGAATTCAACGTGATCCCGCCCTGAGCTCCTTCGTCGTGTCCGGTCATGGCGCCGCTCGGTCCGTCTCGTAGGCCGCTCTCGCCGCGACGATGTCCGGCACATGGGTGCGGGCCCAGTCACAGGCGAAGTCCAGCGGCTCCAGGAGCGAACGCCCCAGCGCGGTCAACTCGTACTCCACGCGCGGCGGGTTCTCGTCGTGCGCCGTCCGGCTCACGAAGCCGTTGCGCTCCATCGAGCGGAGGGTCTCGGTGAGCACCTTGGGGGTGACCCAGTGCAGCGGCACCCGCAGCTCGGAGAACCGGCGCGGGCCGCCCTCCAGACAGCGCAGCACCATCGCGGTCCACTTGTCGCCGACGCGGAACGGCGCCGCGCGGTCGGAGCAGCCGGGATCCTCGAACATCTCCGGGTGCAACGGCTGCTCTGACGGCGGTGTCTTGGCTGGGCGCGGTGGCTGGTTCACCCGCCCGACGCTAACCCCAGTACCTTTGCAGTAACCAGGCACCCCCGTCCTAACGTCGGCGTCATGAACAGCGACATCATCATTTTCGGAGCGGGTGGACGCGTCGGCCGGGCGGCGGTGGCCGAGGCCGTGGCGCGTGGCCACCGGGTGACCGCGGTGGTCCGTGACCCCGCCAAGTACCAGGACCTGGGCGGCGAGCGGGTCGCCGTCGTGCAGGGAGACGTGACCGATCCGCGCTCGGTGGCGGCGCTCGCCCCGGGTCACCGTGCGGCGGTCAACGCGTCGGCGCGCCTCGACATCGGGTCCGAGGACCACTTCACCGCCGCGGCGGGCGCGCTGATCGCGGGGCTCGCGGAGGCGGGCGTGCGACGGCTGCTGGTCCTGGGCATCGCCACGACCCTCGAAACGGCCCCCGGCGTACGGATCATGGACGGCGCGGACTTCCCGGCGCAGTGGCGGGCCTTCGCCCAGGGGCACGTCGCGGAGTTCGAGCTACTCTCCACGGCCGGGCCTGAGCTCGACTGGCTGATGGTCGTGCCGCCGCTGGACCTGACCGCGGAGGCCGCACCCACCGGCGGCTACCGGACGGCCGTCGGCACCGTCCTCGACGGGCCGGGCCGGATCTCCCACGCGGATCTCGCACTCGCCCTGCTCGACGAGATCGAGGCACCGCGCCACAGCCGCGTGCAGTTGGCGGTGACGGCGGCCGCCGCCGGGGCCTGACGGCCCCCCGTGTCCGCGAGCGCGCGGACAAGAGGTCGCCGTCGCCGGGCTCTGCCCCCCGGCGGCGGCGACCGGCGCTCTGGCCGTGGCGGGGTCAGCGGCAGAGGGCCGTGTCCACGACCTTCTCCACGCGGTCCACGTCCGCCTGGGCGCCCGGCATCCTCGTCACCGCGACGTTGGCGGCGCGGCCGTCCTTGGTGACGCCGCCCCGGGTCTCGTAGCCGTCGATGTCGCCGCCGTGGTTCCAGGCGAGGCCGCCGCACGACAGCGGCCTGCTCACGAGGCCCAGGCCGTAGCGGACGCCGGGGCCCAGGGCCTTGGCGGGGATCGTCTTGCGCATCTGGTCGAGCTGGGCCTTCGGCAGCAGGTCGCCCTTCAGGAGCGCGCCGAAGAACCGGTTGAGGTCGGCGTTGGTGGAGATGAGCTGCCCCGCCGCCCAGGCCCAGGACGGGTCCATCTCCGTGAAGTCGCGCAGCTGCTTGCCGTCCGGACCCTTGATGTAGCCCTTGGGGTGGCGCTCCCGGATCGTCTTCTCACCGACGCCCGGGAAGTAGGTGTGGCGCAGCCCGACGCGCTGGATGATCCGCTTGTCGATCTCCTCGGCGAGGGGGCGTCCCGTGACCTTCTGGATGATCAGACCGGCCAGGACGTAGTTGGTGTTGTTGTACTCCCACTTCGTGCCGGGCTCGGAGTGGGCCTTGTGCTTCAGGGCGATGTCGACGAGGTCGCGGGGCTCGAAGTACCGGTGCTGGATGGCGGGGAAGTCGAGGTGGTCCGTGTAGTTGGGGAGTCCGCTGGTCTGCTGCAGCAGCTGGCGGACGGTGATGCGGCGCCCGTCGATGCCCTCTCCCCGGACGAGGCCGGGCAGATAGGTGTCGACGGAGGCGTCGAGGCTGATCTTCTTCTCGGCGACGAGTTGCAGCACGACCACCGCGGTGAAGGCCTTGGTGTTGCTGCCGATGCGCACCTGTCCGTCCCGTGGCACCTTCGCGCCGGTGGCCAGGTCGCCGACGCCCGCGGTGTAGCTACGGGTGCGGCCGTCCCGGTCCGTCACGCTCGCCAGGGCACCGGGCGGGCCGCCGTCGCGCACCAGCGCGTTCAGACCCTGCTGCACGGCGTCCGGCCGGGCGGCGGACGCCGCCGACGTCGCGGACGCCGCCGACGGTGGGAGGGCACCGATGGACATCACACCGGCGGCCACCGCGGCCGCGGCCAGCACGACGCGGCGGCGGCCGCCCCGCTGCCGTCCGGAAGAGCGGAAGGTCTGTCCTGCCTGTACGCGCACGGGTCAACTCCAGGAAATCGTGGGAACGTCGGCGGTTGGTGCCGAGCCCAAGGATTTCCGGAATCGATCATTCAGGACGATCCCGCTACCCACCCGACTCCGACTGGGGTTAACCCCCGGATCCCGCCTCAGTCGCGTTCGAAGCCGTGGGTGACGCCGATGGCTGTGAAGCCGCGGCGCTCGTACCAGTGGCGCGGCCAGTCCGTCGCGTCGGCGGTGAGGAACCGGATGCCGCAGCCCTCGTCGACGGCCGAGCGCAGGGCGGCGCTCAGGACGGCGTCGGCGTGGCCGCGCCCGAGGTGGGCCTCCACGGTGACCAGGTCCTCGATCTGGGCCGTGCCGGTCGCCGGGTCCACATAGAGGTCGGCCCACGAGGCGACCTCGCCTTCTTCCGTGCGGGAGCCCAGGAAGCGAACGACGTCCGCCCCGCGCCGGCGGGCCGCGCGTCGCTCGACGAGGTGGCGTACGACCTCGTCGTCGACGTCCGGGAGGAAGCCCCGCCAGCGCCGGGTGAGCGGCGCGCGCAGCGCGTCGAGGTCCACCTCCGCCGCGGCCCCGCCGACGTGCACGGGGCCCGTGTGCAGCATGACGAGATAGGTGGAGTGGGTGTAACCGGCCCGGATCAGCGGCTCCGCGCAGGCCGTGCCGGTCGCGTCGTCGAGGACGGAGATCCGTCGGTGCGCCAGCCGGCCCAGCACCTCTTCGGCGAGGGCGGGCAGCGCCTCCGCGTCGACGGCCGCGTCGATGAAGACCTGGTTGTCCATGCGGGAGTGGGCGAAGGCGTCGTCGTGGACGGCGAATCCGCCCGGGAGATCCACGACGCGCGCGGCCTGGCGGCGGGCGAAGGCGGACAGGAAGGCGTTGATCCGCTGACGTTCTGAGCTGGTCATGCGGGGAGCCTAGGCAGCCACGGCCACGGCCGCCCGTGAATTTCCCCGCGCGGGAACACGGTCCCGGGCACCCTCCGGCCGCCGCCTCACGGCTCCCTCACGAACCGCCTGCCGCCCGCCCGCTCCTCCCCCGCCCCGACCCCGACGACGGCCCCGGCCTGCGGGCCAGGGCTGCGGGCCAGGGCTGCGGGCCAGGCCCGCGGATCAGGCCTTCTTCTCGCCCAGCTTGCCGACGACGTCCTGCGCCTTGTCCACAGCGGTGTCGATCTTGTCGCTGTGCTTGCCGTCCGTCTTGCTGTCGATGAAGTCGCCGACCTTCTCAAGCCCGCCCGAGATCTTGTCCCCGTGGGCCTGCGCCAGGTCCTCGGCCTTGTCCTTGAGGTTCTTCAGGGCGTCGAACATGTACTGCCTCATCCTTCTATTTCTGGGTTTCCCCTGGTCAGGACCATGATCCCATGTGCTGGGCGAGATGCGGCGGCCGGGGCGCACCCCCACGGACAGGCGCGGCCCGCGCGGAAAGGAACCCGTCAGCGGCGCCGCGCCCGCCCCGCCCAACAAGATCCATTTCGTGTCACGCACACGTCAGGGAAACAACGCCCGGGCGTTTCCGCCGGTTCACATGGCGCTGGTGAAGTGTCCGACAAGTCCAGTACTTCACCGAGGAGTCGTGCATGTCCAGACCGCGCCGGTCCCCCCGTACTCTCATCGTCGCCGCTTCCGTGGTCGCGGCCACCGCCACCGCCGCCGTCGCGGTCACCGCCACGGCGGGGGCCTCGGGCGGCAAGGAGCAGGCCCAGGCCGCGATCAAGGGCGGTAAGGCGAAGAACGTCATCCTGCTCATCGGCGACGGCATGGGCGACTCGGAGATCACGCTGGCCCGCGACTACACCGTGGGGGCGGGTGGCCGTCTGAACATGGACAAGTTCCCGCTGACGGGCAGCTACACGACGTACGCCGTGCACCCCGACGGCTCCCCGGAGTACGTGACCGACTCCGCCGCCAGCGGCACCGGCTGGGCCACCGGCCACAAGACCGTGAACGGCCGCATCTCCAAGACGCCGGACACCGACAAGGCCGTGCCGACGATCCTGGAGCTCGCGCAGCGCCGGGGCTACGCCACCGGCTCGGTGACCACCGCCGAGCTGACCGACGCCACCCCCGCGGTGCTCGCCTCGCACGCCAGCGACCGCAGCTGCCAGGGCCCGGCCGACATGGCCAAGTGCCCGGCCGACACCATCGCCAAGGGCGGCCCCGGCTCCATCGCCGAGCAGAGCGTCAACCACAAGGTGGACGTGCTCCTCGGCGGTGGCAAGCAGCGCTTCGACCAGAAGGTCACCGACGGCAAGTACAAGGGCCGCACGGTCACCGAGCAGGCGAAGAAGCTGGGCTACCAGGTCGTCACCGACAAGGCCGGGCTGAAGGCCGTCAAGCCGGGCAAGCCCGTCCTCGGCCTCTTCGCCGAGGGCAACGTGGCCACGGAGTGGACCGGCAAGCCCGCCGCCGTCGGCGGCACCGCGCCGCAGCGCTGCGTCACCTCCAACCCCGGCCGCCCGGACGGCACCCCGGCCCTCGCGGACCAGGCCACGCAGGCCATCAAGCTCCTCGAGGCCAAGCAGAAGAAGCAGCACTCGAAGCAGGGCTTCTTCCTGCAGATCGAGGGCGCCTCCATCGACAAGCAGGACCACGCGGCCGACCCGTGCGGCCAGATCGGTGAGACCGCCGCGTTCGACCGCGCGGTGAAGGTGGCGCGCGCGTACGCCGCCAAGCACCCCGACACCCTCGTGGTGACCACCGCCGACCACGGCCACACCAGCCAGATCGTGCCGCTGGACGCGCAGCCGCCCGGCCTGACCTCCACCCTCGTCACCGACGAGGGCCAGCAGCTGAAGGTCAACTACTCGACCAACACCCCGGGCAAGGCCCAGGAGCACACGGGCACCCAGGTCCGCATCGCCGCCCAGGGCCCGCAGGCGTACCGCGTCCTCGGCGTCACCAACCAGACCGACCTGTTCACCACGGTCCGCGAGGCGCTGCGCCGGCGCTGACCTGATCCGAACACGCACGTACGGCACACGACCCCAGCGGTTGTGTGCCGTACGCGTGCGCGGGGTCTCAGCCGGCCGCCACGACCTCGATCTCGACGAGCCACTCGCTGACGAGCGTGGTGGCCACGACGGCGGTGGTCGGGACGGGCCTGCCGCCGAGCGCGGCCGTGCGGGCGGCCGCGTTGGCATCGGCGTACGCGGGATCGCGCAAGTAGCTGGTCAGCCGCACGATGTTGGCAACGGTCATGTCGGCCGACGCGAGGATGGCGCGGATGTTCGCCCAGCTCAGTTCGAGTTGCTCCGCCAGGTCCGCTCCGGGCTTTCCCGCCGGGTCCAGGCCCATGGTGCCCGCGACGAACAGGAGCCGTTCGGCGCCGCGCACCTCCATGGCGTGCACGTAGTCGTCCGTGGCCGCGTAGACCCCTTCGGCCGGGTTGTGGGGCACAAGTTCCATCAGCTGCCTGCCTGGTGGGTGAGTGGGACGCGCGTCGTACGCGATTGCGGGGCGATCATCGGGCACGGCAGGGGTGCGGGGGAAGTGATTTCCGCGAGGGCGCGGCGGCGGTGCGGAGCGGGCCCCGTGGGGGTCGGGACACCGGTGGTGAAGAAAGTCGTGCGGAGCTGTCACATGCGTCGGCGCCGGTGCGTCAGACCCATGACGGCGACGCCAGCAACGCTGCAAGGCCGTCACCACACGCACCCGACCCGCTCAGCAGTCCCCGAGGAGTCCCCATGT
>NZ_JOJM01000017.1 GCF_000720325.1 Streptomyces sp. NRRL B-1347 | reverse complement strand
GGGCGGCGGGGCGGCCGGGCGGGCGGTCTGGGCGCCGCCGAAGCCACCGGCCTGGCCGCCGCCGAAGCCACCGGCCTGGCCGCCGCCGAAGCCACCGCTCTGGCCGCCGCCGAAGCCGCTCGCGGCGGGCGGCGGCGCGCTGCCGCCGGACGGGTCGACGATCGCCTCGACCTTCCACTGCACGCCGAACTGCTCGGAAAGCGCCTGGCGCAGGACCTCTTCGCTGCCGCTGCTCGCGAAGTTGTCCCGGGCTCCGGCGTTGACGAAGCCGAGCTGGAGGGTGGTGCCGTCGAAGCCCGCCACCTGGGCGTTCTGGCTGAGCAGGATCCAGGTGAAGCGGCGGCGGTTCTTGACGGCCTCCAGGATGTTCGGCCAGAGGGCGCGGGGGTCGAGGCCGCCGGTGGGCGCGGGCGCGGCGGCCTGCGGGGCGGGGGCCGGGGCGGCCGGGGCCTGCGGGGTCGCGGGCGGAGCGGGCTGCGCGGACGGCGTGCTCGGCGCGGGTGCGGAGGCGGGCGCAGAGGCGGGGGCACCGCCGCCCGCTGCGGCGGCCGTGGGCCAGCCGCCGGGCCGGGGCGCGGCGGGGGCGCCGCTGCCCGGCGCGGAGGCGGTGGGCCAGCTGCCGGGCCGGTTCTCGACGGAGGCGGGGGCGGGCTCCGGGGCCTGGGGCACCTGCGGGTTCGGGGCGACGGGCGGCGCGGCCTGCGGTGCGGGCGCGGGCGCCGCTGCCTGCGAAGGCGGCGGCTGAGGCGCCGTGGCCCCCGGCGCGGCATCGGCGGGTGCGGCATCCCCCGCCGGAGCCCCCCGCACCGCGGCACGCGCGGCGGCCGGGCCGCCGCCGGGCGGGATGGGCGGGCCGACCGGCCCGGGCGGCGGCACGGCGACGCCGGGCTGCTGCACGCCCGCGTGGGCCTCGGGCCCGGGGACGTACCCCATGGGGGGCGCGGAGGCGGGGCCCTGCGCCATGAAGTGTCCGCCGCGCTCCAGGCGGTCGAGGCGGGCCATGACGGCCCGCTCGTCGTCGTACGCGGCGGGGAGCAGCACACGGGCGCAGATCAGCTCCAGCTGGAGCCGCGGCGAGGTGGCGCCGCGCATCTCCGTGAGCCCCTGGTTGACGAGGTCGGCGGCGCGGCTGAGCTCGGCGGCGCCGAACACGCCGGCCTGCGCCTGCATGCGCTCGATCACGTCGGCGGGGGCGTCGATGAGGCCCTTCTCCGCGGCGTCGGGAACGGCGGCGAGGATCACGAGGTCGCGCAACCGCTCCAGGAGGTCGGCGACGAACCGCCGGGGGTCGTTCCCGCCCTCGATGACGCGGTCGACGACCTCGAAGGCGGCCCCGCCGTCCCCCGAGGCGAACGCCTCGACCACGGAGTCGAGGAGCGACCCGTCCGTGTACCCGAGGAGGCCGGTCGCCATGGCGTACGTCACACCGTCCTCGCGGGCGCCGGCGAGGAGCTGGTCCATCACGGACATGGAGTCACGCACGGACCCGGCGCCCGCGCGCACGACGAGGGGCAGCACTCCGTCCGCCACGGGGATGTCCTCGCGGCCGCACACCTCGGAGAGGTAGTCCCGCAGGGTGCCGGGGGGCACGAGCCGGAACGGGTAGTGGTGGGTGCGGGACCGGATGGTGCCGATGACCTTCTCGGGCTCGGTCGTGGCGAAGATGAACTTCAGATGCTCCGGGGGCTCCTCGACGACCTTCAGGAGGGCGTTGAACCCCGCCGACGTGACCATGTGGGCCTCGTCGATGATGTAGATCTTGTACCGGCTGCTCGCGGGCCCGAAGAAGGCCTTCTCGCGCAGGTCGCGCGCGTCGTCCACGCCACCGTGCGAGGCGGCGTCGATCTCGATGACGTCGATCGATCCCGGGCCGTTGCGCGCCAGGTCGCGGCAGGACTGGCACTCGCCGCAGGGGGTCGGGGTGGGACCTTGCTCACAGTTCAGACAGCGGGCGAGGATGCGCGCGCTCGTCGTCTTGCCGCAGCCGCGCGGGCCGCTGAACAGGTACGCGTGATTGACCCGGTTGTTCCGCAGCGCCTGCTGCAGCGGGTCGGTTACATGCTCCTGCCCGATGACCTCGGCGAACGACTCCGGGCGATAGCGGCGGTACAGCGCGAGAGACGACACGCATACGAGGTTAATGGCGCCCACTGACAACACGGACCGCCCAGCCGCACCAAGGGTCGCGGAACGCAAAGCGCCCCTCACGCACCCGCCAGAGCCGACCTACCCTTGCTGCCTTCCGGCCCTGGGGGAGTTCAGTCAGATAGCGCCACGTGAGGGGCTGGCCCCCACAGTAGCCGATCCCCACCCCCGGGAACGAGTTCGCGAGCACTCCTCAACGTCTTGTATTGTTTGCGGCGGAGGATTCGCCTAGAGGCCTAGGGCGCACGCTTGGAAAGCGTGTTGGGGGCAACCCCTCACGAGTTCGAATCTCGTATCCTCCGCCAGTGCCTCACCGGGCACGATGTCGAAGGGCCCCGCTGCTTGCAGCGGGGCCCTTCGACGTTGTCCGGCCCCATCGGGCGCCGCCGCGGGGGCCGATACCTGAATGACACAGGTCCGCGCGGCCGCGGACACACGGCCCTGACCGGGTGGACGCGCGGGCCTCACAGGCTGTGGGGCGCACACGGGTTCCGTGTGCGTCCGGCTGTGAGAGGTGGTCGTCGGTGGCGGGTCGTCGGATACGTATCGGTGGGGCGGGGTGGACGTGGCGGCCCCGGCGCGGGGCCGTGTGCGCGTCGGCCGTCGTGGTCGCGGCGGGGGCCGTCGGCGGCTGGTGGGGGCTCACCGGAGGCGACCGCCCCGGCTCGGGGGACCCGCGCGACGGCTCCGTGGCGGTCGCGGAGGCCGCCGGGCGCCTCGATCTGCCCTGGCCCCGGGAGGGGCAGGCCGGGATCGACGTCGAGGGCGTCGGCAGCCTCGGCAGGAAGGGCGGCCGGGAACCCGTGCCGATCGCGAGCGTCACCAAGGTCATGACCGCGTACGTGATCCTGAAGGAACATCCCCTGAAGGAGGGACGGGAAGGGCCCACGATCACCGTCGACGCGGCCGCCGCGCGCGAGGCCCACTCGCTCAGCGAGTCCACCGCCCCGGTCCGCGAAGGGCAGCGCCTCAGCCAGCGCAAGCTGCTGGAGCTGCTGTTGCTGCCTTCCGGGAACAACGTCGCCCGGCTCCTTGCCCGTTGGGACGCGGGCAGCCAGAAGGCGTTCGTCGCGAAGATGAACCGGACCGCCGCGGAACTGGGCATGGACCGGACCACGTACACCGGCGCCAGCGGCCGTGAGGCCAGCACCCGCAGCACCGCCGACGACCAGCTCAAGCTCGCCCACCGGGCCATGAAGGAGCCCGTGCTGCGGTCCGTGGTCGCCCTGCGCGAGACGACCGTGCCCGGCGGGTCCGGCACGGTCGCCAACACCAACCGGCTGCTCGACCGGCCCGGTGTGATCGGCCTCAAGACCGGATCCAGCACGCCCGCGGGCGGCAATCTGCTGTGGGCCGCCGAAGCGGGCTCTGGCGGCTCGCGCCACCTCGTCCTCGGCGTCGTCCTGGGCCAGCGCGCGGGCACGTCGCCCGCCGAGGGCCTCCAGGCCGCCCTGGAGAGCAGCGGACGCCTCGTCGACGCCGTACAGCGGGACCTTCCCGCCGCCCTCCGTGGTGACGGGCGGGCCGGATCATGAGCCTGCTCGATCCGAAGACGGAGACAGAGGCGGAGACGGAGACGGGGACGGGGGCGGGGACGGGGGCCCCGACGGGGTCCGTGACCCGCGAGCCGGATGCGGAGACCGCTCCCCGCGAGCCGGGGGCCGCCGGGCGTCCCTCCCGCGCGGTCCACGGCAGGTGGCGGCGCGGCCGGGTGCTCGTCGTCGCCGCCCTGCTCCTCGCCCTGCTCCTGGCCGCGCACGGCCTCGTACCGAACGGAGCCGGGCGCGTCGGCAGCCTCCTGGAGACGTTCCTGCCGTGGCTCGGCGCGGGCGTGCCCGTGCTGCTCGTGCTCGCGGCGGTGCGCAGGTCCGCGGCCGCCGGGGTCGCCGTCCTGGTGCCGGCCGTCGTCTGGTGCTCCCTGTTCGGCGGGCTCCTCGTCGACAAGCGGTCCGGCGGCGGGGACCTCACCGTGGTGAGCCACAACGTCGGCGAGGCGAACCCGGACCCGGCCCGCACCGCCCGCGACCTCGCCGCGTCCGGCGCCGGGCTGCTCGCCCTGGAGGAACTGTCCGCGCGCACCGCGCCGGTGTACGCCCGCGCCCTGGACGGCTCGTATCCGTACCACTCGGTGCAGGGCACGGTCGGCCTGTGGAGCAAGCACCCGCTGCGCGACGTGCGGCCGGTGGCGATCATGCCGTGGACGCGGGCGCTGCGGGCCACGGTCGTCACGCCCAAGGGGCCCGTCGCCGTGTACGGCGTCCATCTGGCCTCGGTGCGGGTGCGCCCGGGGACGGGGTTCGCGACGGAGCGCCGCGACGAGGCCGCCGCGCGCCTCGCCGAGGCCGTCCGGGCCGAGCGGCTGCCGCGGGTCGTCGTCGTGGGGGACCTCAACGGCACCACGGGGGACCGGGCGCTGCGGCCCGTGACCTCGCTGCTGAGTTCGGCACAGGAGGAGGCGGGCGCGGGCTTCGGCTTCACCTGGCCCGCGTCGTTCCCGGTGGCCCGGATCGACCAGATCCTCGTGAAGGGCGTCACGGCCGCCTCGTCCTGGACCCTGCCGCGCACGGGCAGCGACCACCTGCCGGTCGCAGCCTCGCTGCGACTGTGATCGGGTGACCTGATGGGATCACGGCACGAACAGAGCACCGGTGAGCGGCACGGCGACGGCACGGCGGCCGCCGTACGCCTCCTGCTGATCGAGGACGACGAGACGATCCGCCGGTCCGTCGGCATGGCGCTCGAACGCTACGGCTACGAGGTGGCGGCGGCGCCCGACGGCCTCACGGGACTTGAGATGTTCCGGGACGGGGCGCACGACCTGCTGCTCGTCGACATCATGCTGCCGCACCTGGACGGCATCAGCGTGTGCCGCAGGATCCGCGAGACCAGTCAGGCGCCCATCCTGATCATGTCCGCGCGCGGCGACGCCCTGGACGTGGTGGCGGGCCTGGAGGCGGGCGCCGATGACTACGTCGTCAAGCCCGTCGACACCGGCGTCCTGGTGGCGCGGATCCGCACCCTGCTGCGCCGGGCCACCTTCACCGCCGCCCCGGCCCCCGGCGCCGAGCCGGCCGACGACGACGGCGTGCTCGCCTTCCGCGACCTCACCGTCGACACCCGCGGCCTGGAGGTCCGCCTCGACGGCCGCCTCCTCGCGCTCACCCCGACCGAACTGCGGCTGCTCCTGGAGTTCGTGGCCTCGCCGGGCATCGCCCTGCAGCGGCGCACGCTGCTGCGCGAGGTGTGGGACTACGGCTGGGACGGCGACATCCGGGTGGTCGACCTGGCGGTGCAGCGGCTGCGCAAGAAGATCGGCGCCGACCACATCGAGACCGTCCGTGGCTTCGGCTACAAGTTCCGGCGCTGACGTGGGACGCGAGCCGGGCCGGGTGGTGCCGCGCCTCATCGACCCGCGGTCCCTGCGCTGGAAGGTCGCCGCCGGGGTCGCGGCGGCGACCTGCGCCACGGCCCTCGGCATCGGGATCCTGGTGCACCGCACCACCGAGGACCGCGCCATGAGCATCGGCCGCGGCAACGCGATCGAGGCACTGGACACCGCCAAGGCCGAGTTCCGGGGCGAGCAGCCCGTGCGGGACCCGTCGGGCCCCGGCTACGAGGTCGGCGGCGACCTGCCGGACGAGCTGCTCGAACGGCTCGAAGCGGCGGCCGGGGACACGGCCGTCACCTGGTACGACACCCGGTACCCGCTCCAGGGGCCGCGGATGTGGGCCGCGGAGCACGTCGACGGCAGCGCGCTCGGCGCCAGCGTCGACATGGGCGCCGAACAGCGCAGCCTCCAGGCGCTCGACCGGCACATGCGCTACGCAGCCCTCGCCATCCTCGCCGTCGTCGTCCCCCTCACCGTGCTCGCCGCCGAGCTGGTGCTGCGGCGGCTTCGCCGGGTCGCGGGCACGGCCCGGCGCATCAGGCGCGGCGACCTCGACGCGCGGACCCGCGCCCGCGGCCGCGACGAGATCGGCGAGATCTCCGCGGCCGTCGACCTCATGGCGGACGCCCTGCAGGAGCGGCTGCGCGGCGAGCAGCGCTTCACCGCCGACGTCGCCCACGAGCTGCGCACCCCGGTCGCCGGGCTCGTCACCTCCGCGTCCCTGCTCCCCGAGAGCGAGGCCACCGAGCTGGTCCAGGACCGGGTCCGGGTGCTTCGCGGCCTGGTGGACGACCTCCTGGAGATCTCCCGGCTCGACGCCGGGGCGGAGGAGGCCGACCTCCAGGAGGTGCCGCTCGGCGAACTGGTGACGGAGTCCGTGCGGCGCACGGGCCTGGCCACGGAGGTCGTGGTGCGCGGCGACCCGGTCGCGGAGACCGACCCGCGCCGCCTCGACCGCGTGCTCACGAACCTGGTCGTCAACGCCCACCGCCACGGCGCGCCCCCGGTCCGCGTCACGGTCGACGGCACGACGATCGCCGTACGCGACCACGGCCCCGGCTTCCCGCCCGATCTCCTCGACCACGGCCCCCAGCGCTTCCGCACCGGCGCCGTCGAGCGCGGCCACGGCCACGGCCTCGGCCTCACCATCGCCGAGGGCCAGTCCGCGGTCATCGGGGCGCGGCTCACGCTGGCGAACGCCGGGGGTCCCGGCGGCACCGAAGGCGACGACGCGGACGGCGGAAGCGGCGGCCTCGCGACCCTGGAGCTGCCCGCGCCCGCGGGGACCTGACCGCCGCCTGACCGCCTACGCGGGCACCGACCCCACAAGCCCCCCGTCGACGACCAGGTCCTGCCCGGTGACGTACGACGCGTCGGACGAGGCCAGGAAGGCGACCGCGGCCGCGACCTCGTCGGCGCGGCCGAGGGCGGCGAGGGGGACCTGGGCGGTGACGGCGGCCTCGGCGGCGGGGTCCGGGTTGGCCGCGCGGTACATGGGGGTGTCGATGTAGCCGGGGCTGACGGAGTTGACCCGGATGCCCCGGGGGGCGAGGTCGGCGCCCAGGGTGCGGGCCAGGTTGTGGACGGCCGCCTTGGTGGCGGAGTAGACCGACGCCACGGCGAGGCCCCGGTGGAGGGTCCAGGAGGCGTTGAGGACGAGGGAGCCGCCGTCCCGCAGGAGCGGGAGGGCCTTCTGGACGGTGAAGTAGACGCCCTTGAAGTTCACGTCCACCGCCAGGTCGAAGTCCTCCTCGGTGATCTCCGCGCCGGGCTTGAAGACGCCGACGCCCGCGTTCGCGAAGACCGTGTCCAGGCCGCCGCGCCAGGCCTTGACCTCGCTCATCAGGGCGTCCAGGTCCGCCAGGCTGCTGGCGTCCGCCCGGACGGCGAGCACGCGGTCGGGGGCGCCGAGTTCCGCCGCGGCCTTCGCCAGGCGCGCCTCGTCCCGGCCGGTGATGGCCACGTGCGCGCCCTCGTCGAGGAGGCGCCGTGCCGTCGCGAGGCCCATGCCGCTGGTGCCGCCGGTGATCAGGGCCGTCTTGTTCGTGAATCGCTGCATGGGTCGATCGTCGGGGCGGCGCGGCCGCCGCGGGGAGAGTGAGCTGAGCCTGGGTCTGCCACCACCAGCCTGGATTCACACCCGCTGGATCTACACGTTCGAGTGATATGCCAAACAGCCATTCCCTCGGGGGCCTTGTGGCGCCCGAGGCGGGGGCCCGGCCGTTCGACGTGCCACGACACGTCACGGCGCGCCTTACACCACCGCTTACCGGCCATCGGGCGCGCGCGGCGGCCAGGGCGCTCGTTGACCCGGTTCGCGCCGGTTGTTTGGCTCGTCGCGCCTCAGCAGGTCGTGCCGAAGCCCGAAGGGACGTGCGATGTCGACAGCAGCGGAGCAGCAGCCGGAGGCCGGACAGGAGGGCGGGCGCGCCCAGTTGAGCCTGGGGGTCGCCGCCGCGCGGAACCTGGCGACGACCACCAAGACCGTGCCGCAGATGCAGGGCATCAGCTCCCGCTGGGTGCTGCGGTCGCTGCCGTGGACGGAGGTGCGCGGCGGCACGTACCGGGTCAACCGGCGCCTCGCGTACGCCGTGGGCGACGGCCGGGTGACCTTCGTGCAGGAGGGGGCCGACGTCCGCGTCGTACCGCAGGAGCTGGCCGAACTCGGCCTGCTGCGCGGCTTCGACGAGGCCGACGCGCTGGACGCGCTCGCCGCGCGGTTCACGCAGCGCGAGTACGAGCCCGGGCAGGTCATCGCCGAGGTCGGGCACCCCGTCGACCAGGTCGTGCTCGTCGCGCACGGGCGGGTGGAGCGGATCGGGCGCGGCCCGTACGGCGAGGAGACCGCGCTCGGCGTCGTCGCCGACGGCGGGTTCTTCGGCGGCAGGGCGCTCGCGCCGGAGGCCGCGGACGCGGGCGAGTGGGAGTTCACCGCGCGCGCCGCGACCGCCACCACCGCACTCGTGCTCTCGCGGCAGGAGTACGAGGCCGTCGCCGGGCGGCACGAGGCGCTGCGGGAGCACGCGCGGCGGCGGCTCGCCGAGCGCGACCTGCCGCAGACCAAGCACGGCGAGGCGGCCATCGACCTGGCCTCCGGGCACTCCGGCGAGCCGCTCCTGCCGGGCACGTTCGTCGACTACGAACTCCGGCCCCGCGAGTACGAGCTGAGCGTCGCGCAGACCATCCTCAAGGTGCACTCGCGCGTCGCCGACCTCTACAACGACCCGATGGACCAGGTCGAGCAGCAGCTCCGCCTCACCATCGAGGCGCTGCGCGAGCGGCAGGAGCACGAGCTGGTCAACAACCGGGAGTTCGGCCTGCTGCACAACGCCGACCACGCGCAGCGCATCCAGACCCACTCCGGCCCGCCGACCCCGGACGACCTCGACGAACTCCTGAGCATGCGGCGGCAGACGCGGTTCCTGTACGCGCACCCGCGCGCCATCGCCGCCTTCGGGCGGGAGTGCAACAAGCGGGGCCTGTACTTCGGCCACACGGACCTGGGCGGGCACCAGGTGCCGGCCTGGCGCGGTGTCCCGCTGCTGCCGTGCGGCAAGATCCCCGTCTCGGCCGGGCAGACCTCGTCCATCATCGCCGTCCGCACCGGCGAGGAGGACGAGGGCGTCGTCGGGCTCCGCCAGACCGGGATACCGGACGAGTACGAGCCCGGGCTCAACGTGCGGTTCATGGGGATCAACGACCAGGCCGTCATCTCCTACCTCGTGAGCACGTACTACTCCGCCGCCGTGCTCGTCCCGGACGCGCTCGGCGTCCTGGAGAACGTCGCGGTCTCCGCGGCACGCGCCTAGGAGCGGCCGTGCCGTCGGTGTCCCGGGCGGCGCGGGCCGGTCACGTCGGCGCGCCCGAGGGGGAAGAGGGGGCCTAGGTACACCCCGGGACACCATCCCGCCCCATGTCGGCGCGGCCGCGGGGCGGGGAGGGTTGAGGACGTCAGCACGGCACGTCCCCACCACGCAGACGAACACGAGGCCCGCCATGACCACGACCCTCCCCTGCGCCGCCCCGGCCGCGACCTCGGAGTCCGCCGGGCGGCCCGGCTTCTGGCGGGCGCCCGTCTCCGCGGTCACCTTCCGGGAGCTCGGGTACACGCTCACGAACCTGCCCGTCGCGATCGCCGGTTTCGTCTTCGCCGTCACGCTGTTCTCGCTCGGCGCGGGCCTCGCCGTCACGCTGCTCGGCCTCCCGGTGTACGCGGCGATGCTGGCCGGGGCGCGCGGCCTCGGCGCGGTGGAGCGGCGCCGGGCGCGGGCCCGGCTCGGGCTCGCGGTCGAGGACCCGGCGGCCGCGCGGACGCCGCGCGAGGGCGGCGCGTGGGCCCGCGCGTGGGCGCGGCTCGGCGACGCGGCGGGCTGGAAGGCCCTGCTGTTCCAGGTCGTGATGTTCCCGTGGCGCGTCACGAGCTTCTGCGTGGCGGTGACGCTGTGGGTGACCGGCTGGGCCGTCGCCCTCTTCCCCGCGTACTCCTGGGTCTTCGAGCGCTACCTGGACTGGCCGGGCTACCGCGTCTACGACTTCACCTCGGGCGGCGAGCACCACGCGTACTACATCGAGTCGCCGTGGCAGGTCGCCGGTGTCTCCGGCCTCGGCGTCCTGCTCGTGCTGCTGACTCCGCTCGCCGTCCGCGCCCTGAACGGAGTGGACCGGGCGGCGGTGCGGTCGCTGCTCGGCCGGTAGCGGGTGAGCCCGACCCCGGCGAGCACCACGGCCATCCCCGCCACCACGCGCACGCTCAGCTCCTCCCCCAGGACGAGGGCCCCGAGGGCGACCGAGACCACCGGCAGCAGATAGCCGACGGTCGCGGCCGCCGTGGGGCCCTCGTCGGCGATGAGGCGGGAGTTGAGGTGGAAGGTGAGGCCGGTGCCGAAAACGCCCAGGACAACGACGGCGACGATCCCGGTCGGGCTCGGCACGCTGCCGGACCCCGTGGTGAAGGGCAGCCCGAGCGCGGTCAGGCCGGTGGCCACGAGGAGCTGGGCGGCGGACAGGGCGAGCGGTTCGGTGCCGCGGCCGATGAGGTGGCGGGCCATGTACGCGAAGGCGACCGCGTAGCTGACGGCGGCGGCGAGCAGCACCAGGGCGCCGCCGCCGACGAGCCCCGCCTCGTGCCAGGGCGCGAAGATCAGCGACGTACCCGCGAAGCCGAGGGCGAGCCCGCCGAGCCGGTACGGGCCGAACCCCCGGTCCGTGCGGAGGAGCAGGCCGAGGCCGAGGGACCACAGCGGGGTCGTGGCGTTCATGACGCCCGCGACGCCCGAGTCGACGGTCTGCTCGCCGATGCCGAAGAACAGGAACGGCAGCGCGTTGCAGAACAGCGCGGCCACCACCAGGTGCCCCCAGGTGCGGCGGTCGCGCGGCAGCCGCTGACGGGCGGCGCGGGCGAGCCCGAGCAGCACGGCGGCGCCGAGCGCGCAGCGGACCACGGTCACGTGCAGCGGCGCGAGCCCGCCGTCGAGGGCGAGTTTGATCCACAGGAAGCTCGAACCCCACAGCAGGGCGAGGACGGCGACGCGCACGACGGCTCCAGGGTCAGGAAGGGACGACGGGGGTGTACGTCGACGGTGCCCCGCCCCGACCTATAAGACAAGCGAAAAGATGTGGAGTCAGCCTTAAGCAGCTCTACATTCGTGGCTTACGCTGACCGCATGCTCGACATGCGGCGCATGCAGATCCTGAGGTCGGTCGTCAGCAGCGGCTCGGTCACCGCGGCGGCCCGGAACCTGGGCTACACGCCCTCGGCGGTCAGCCAGCAGATGGCGGCCCTGGAGAAGGAGGCGGGCGTCACCCTCCTCGAAAGGACCGGGCGCGGCGTGCGGCCCACGGACGCCGGGCGGCTGCTCGCGGACTGCGCGGCGGCGGTCGGGCGGCACGTCGCCGAGGCGGAGACCGCGCTCGCCGATCTGCGGTCCGGGCGCACCGGGCGGATCTCGGTGCGGTACTTCGCCACGGCGGGCGCCCGGCTCGTCGCGCCCGCCCTCGCCCGGCTGCGGCAGGAACACCCGGGCGTGCACACGGAGTTGCGGCTCGACGAGGACCCGCTGCCGCAGGTGAAGGCGGGGCGCGTGGACCTGGCGCTCGTGGTGCGCCGCCACGACGCGCCGCCGGTGGACGGCGTCCGCTTCGTCCACCTCCTCGACGACCGCTACCGCGCGGTCCTGCCCGCGGGCCACCGCCTGGCCGGCCGGGACGTGCTCGACCTGGCCGACCTCGCGGGCGAGCCCTGGGTGGGCAGCGAACTGCCGGGCCCCTGTCTGGACGCGGTGCTCGACGCGTGCGCGGCGGCGGGCTTCACCCCGGACTCCGTCGTCGACAGCGGCGACTACGCGACGGCGCGGGGCTTCGCGGCGGCGGGCGTGGGCGTGACCCTGGTGCCGGGCCTCGGCCTCGCCGGGGTCCCGGACGAGGGCCCGGACGTCGTCGTGCGCCGGGTCGCGCGGCCGGAGCCGGTGCGCTCGATCTGGGCGGCGGTCCGCGCGACGGCACCGGAGGGGCCGGTGCTGCGGGCCTTCGTCGGGGCCCTGCGGACAGCGGCGGCCGAAGCCTAGCCCTCGCCGCGTCAGGTCAGGGCGACCAGCTCCCGGTACTCCCCGTTCCACAGGTCCTCGGTTCCGTCGGGGAGCAGCAGCACCCGGTCGGGCCGCAGCGCGTCGAGCGCGCCCTCGTCGTGGGTGACCATCACGATCGCCCCCGGGTACGTGCCCACGGCGGCGAGCACCTCGTCGCGCGACGCCGGGTCGAGGTTGTTGGTCGGCTCGTCCAGGAGCAGCACGTTGGCGCCCGAGTGCACGAGCCCGGCGAGGGCGAGCCGGGTCTTCTCACCGCCGGAGAGCACGCCCGCGGGCTTGTCCGCGTCGTCGCCGCCGAACAGGAAGGAGCCGAGCACGCGCCGCACCTCCCCGTCGGTCAGGCCGGGTGCGGCCGCCGCCAGGTTCTCCCGGACGCTCGCCCCGGTGTCCAGGGTGTCGTGCTCCTGCGCGAAGTACCCGAGCCGCAGGCCGTGCCCGTGCACCACGCGCCCGCCGTCGGGCCGCTCGCGCCCCGCGAGCAGCCGCAGCAGGGTGGTCTTCCCGGCCCCGTTGAACCCGAGCACGACGAGCCTGCTGCCCCGGTCCACGGCGAGGTCGACGCCCCGGAGCACGGCCAGGCCCCCGTACGACTTCTCCAGACTCACGGCGCCGAGCGGCATGCGTCCGCACGGGGCGGGCTCGGGCAGCCGGATGCGGGCGACCTTCTCGCCCCGGCGCACGGGCTCCGTCCCGGCGAGCAGGCGGTCGGCGCGCCGGGCCATGTTCTTGGCCGCGGTCGCGGTGGCGACGCGCGCCCGCATCTTGTCGGCCTGGGTGCGCAGCGCGGTCGCCTTGCGCTCGGCGTTGGCGCGCTCGCGGGCGCGGCGCCGGTCGGCGGCGGCGCGCTGGTCGAGGTAGGCGTGCCAGGTGGTGTTGTGCACGTCGACGGCGGCGCGGGCCGGGTCGAGGTGCAGCACCCGGTTCACGACGTCGGCGAGCAGCGAGGTGTCGTGGCTGATCAGCACGGAACCGCCCGGGTATCCGGTCAGATACCCCCGCAGCCACTCCACGGAGTCGCGGTCCAGGTGGTTCGTCGGCTCGTCGAGCAGCAGCACGTCGTGGCGCGCGAACAGCACGCGGGCCAGTTCGACGCGGCGCCGCTGCCCGCCGGACAGCTCGCCCACGGGCCGCGCGAGCACCCGCTCGGGCAGCCCGAGCCCCGCCGCGACCCGGGCGGCCTCGGCCTCGGCCGCGTAGCCGCCGCGGGCCTGGAAGGCGTCGTCCGCGCGGGCGTACGCGGCCAGGGCCGCGCGCTCGGGCCCGGCCCCTGACGCCGCCGCCAGGGCGGCCTCGGCGCCTCGCAGCGCGCGCACCGCCCGGTCGAGGCCGCGCGCGGACAGGATCCGGTCGGTGACGGTGGCCGCGGGGTCCGCGGCGGCCGGGTCCTGGGCGAGCACGCCCAGCGAACCGGTGCGCGTCACCGTGCCCGCGGCACACGGCACCTGCCCCGCGAGGGCCTTGAGGAGGGTGGTCTTGCCGGCGCCGTTGCGCCCGACGAGCCCGACGCGGTCGCCGGGCGCCACGTGGAAGGACACCCCGGACAGCAACGTCCGGGCGCCCACGCGAAGGTCTACATCACGTACAGAAATCATGGAAATACGCTCCGCAACAGCGAAAGGACACACGGGTGACGTGAAGGCGTGTGACCTGGCTAGGAGATGCGGGGCGTGGACATGGGCCGAGGGTAGGCCGCGGACGGCTCGCCCCGCACCCGATTTACCTCCCGGACGACCGGACGACCGGACGACCGGACGACCGGACGGCGGCGGTCCGGCCGGGCCGGACTGCGCGGAGCGGAACCACGGGGGATGATCGCCCCATGGACAAGGACGTCACCCTGCACCTGGCCCAGCAGGCGGAGGCCGACGAACTGCTCAGCCGCAGCCCGCTGGCCGCGCTCGTCGGGATGCTCCTGGACCAGCAGGTCCCCATGGAGTGGGCGTTCGCGGGCCCGTACACGATCGCCCTGCGGCTGGGCGCGGACGACCTCGACGCGCACGAGATCGCCGCGTACGACCCCGAGGCGTTCGCCGCGCTCCTGGCCGCGAAACCGGCCGTGCACCGCTACCCGGGCTCGATGGCCGGGCGCGTGCAGAAGCTGTGCCAGTACCTGGTCGAGCACTACGACGGGGACGCCACCGGGATCTGGCGGGACGCGGGCAGCGGCAAGGAGCTCCTGGGCCGCCTCACCGACCTGCCCGGCTTCGGCAAGCAGAAGGCCCAGATCTTCCTCGCCCTCCTCGGCAAACAGCTCGGCGTCCGCCCCACGGGCTGGCGGGAGGCCGCGGGGTCCTACGGCGAGGCGAAGGTGTACCGCTCGGCGGCCGACATCACGGGCCCGGAGACGCTGCACAAGGTCCGCGCGTACAAGCAGGAGCAGAAGGCGGCGGCCAAGCGGGCCGCGTCGGAGTAGTCGAAGCAGCCGAAGCAGTCGCCCGGCCGGTCAGCGCCGCCGCCGGGCCGTCCCGAAGACCGAGCGGGAGATCTCCCGGCCCAGCTGCGTCCCCACGGACCGCAGCAGCGACTTGAACATGCCGCTGCCGACCACCTGGTCCACGACCGAGCCACCGCCGCCGCTTCCGCCCTTGGTGGCCTTGGGCGGCTCGGCAGGAGCCGCGGCAGCGGCGGCCGCGGCCTCCTGGAGGCGTTCGTACGCCGAGTGGCGGTCCACCGCCTCCGCGTACCGGGAGTGGAGCTGCGAGCCCCGCACCGCCCGCTCCAGGTCCGCGGCGGGCACCGGGCCCATCAGGGACTGCGGCGCCCGCAGCCGCGTCGCCGCGACCGGCGTCGGCGCGCCCTTCTCGCTGAGCACGGTGACCACGGCCTCGCCGGTGCCGATGCCGGTGAGGGTCTCCTCCAGGTCGTACGCGGACGTGGGGAAGGTCCGCACGGTCGCCTTGAGGGCCTTCTGGTCCTCGGGCGTGAAGGCGCGCAGCGCGTGCTGGACGCGGTTGCCGAGCTGGGCGAGCACGTCGGCGGGCACGTCCTTGGGCGTCTGGGTGACGAAGAAGACGCCGACCCCCTTGGAGCGGATGAGCCGCACGGTCTGGGTGATCGAGTCCAGGAACGCCTTGGACGCCCCGTTGAACAGCAGGTGCGCCTCGTCGAAGAAGAAGACGAGCTTGGGCCTGTCCAGGTCACCGACCTCCGGGAGGTCGTGGTACAGATCCGCGAGCAGCCACATCAGGAACGTGGAGAAGAGCGCGGGCTTGTCCTGGACCGAGGGCAGCTCAAGGACCGACACCAGGCCCTGCCCGTCCCCGGCCACCCGCAGGAACTCGCTCGTGTCGAACTCCGGCTCCCCGAAGAAGTCCCCCATCCCCTGCGCCTCGAACGTGGTGAGCGCCCGCAGGATGACCCCGGCCGTGGCGGTCGACAGGCCGCCGATGGTCTTCAGCTCGGGCTTGCCCTCGGCCGACGTGAGGAAGGTGACGACCGCCCGCAGGTCCTTGAGGTCGACGAGTTCGAGGCCCTTCTGGTCGGCGTAGTGGAAGATCAGGCCGAGGGACTGCTCCTGGGTCTGGTTGAGCTGGAGGACCTTCGCCATGAGCAGCGGGCCGAAGCTGGTCACGGTGGCCCGCACGGGGATGCCCGTGCCGATGCCGCCGAGCGCGTAGAACTCGCTGGTGAAGCCCCGCGGCGCCCAGTCCTGGCCGACCTCGCCGGCCCGCGCGGTGACCTTGTCGCCCGGCTCGCCGGGCGCGGAGACGCCCGAGACGTCGCCCTTGATGTCGGCGAGGAAGACCGGCACGCCCTGCGCGGCCAGCTGCTCGGCGACGAGTTGCAGGGTCTTGGTCTTGCCCGTGCCGGTCGCCCCGGCGACGAGCCCGTGCCGGTTGAGCATCGCCAGCGGGATGCGCACCTGCGCGCCCGGGTGGCACCGGCCCTCCCACAGGACGGCCCCGAGGTCGAGCGCGGGCCCCTGGAAGGCGTACCCGGCGGCGATCTCAGCGACCTCGGGAGGCGGCCCCGCGGCCGCTCCGGCGCCGGCGGACGCACCGGCCGCGGACTCGTTCGGGCGGTTTCCGCCATCGGGTGTGGACGGCGTCGGCTGGCTGTCGCTCACTTCGAACCCTGCTCCCGACTGGAGAGTTCCCGCTTTGCCCCGCTTTCGGGCGGCATTTCCCAGGGTCGCACTCGGCCGCCATGGCTGCGCCCGGAGAGCCTTGACCGGTAGGCTTTCCGTGTGATCTTCAAGCGCATCGGAAACGGCCGGCCGTACCCCGACCACGGCCGGGAAAGCACCCGGCAGTGGGCGGACGTCGCGCCGCGCCCGGTCCGCCTCGATCAGCTCGTGACGACCAAGGGCCAGCTCGACCTGGAGACCCTGCTCGCCGAGGACTCCACGTTCTACGGCGACCTCTTCGCCCACGTGGTCAAGTGGCAGGGCGACCTGTATCTGGAGGACGGCCTGCACCGCGCGGTCCGCGCCGCGCTCCAGCAGCGCCAGGTCCTGCACGCCCGCGTCCTCGAACTGGGCTGAGCCACCCCGGGCCGACCCCCGCGACGGGGCCCAATTCCGCATTGGCCCTTTCGGGTTGGACTGCGCGTCCGGTAATGATCATTTAGTAGGCATCGCGCCCCGGCAGCACTACGCTGCGCCCATGAGCATGCTCACTCCCCCCGGCATGGGCGGCGAATACCGCATCACGGGGGACAAATATCCGCGAATGCGCCGCCCGAACGGCCGCCGCAGGATCGTGCTCGCGGCCGTCGCGGCCCTCGCCGCGTTCGGCCTGATCGGCTGGGGCACCCTGCAGCTCATCGACGTCTTCACGGGCGGCGACGAGGCGTCCGCCGCGGCCGGTGCCGACGACTGCGCCCGGCAGCCGGAGCGGAAGACCGCGGCGAAGAAGGCCGCACCCCTGCCCGAGCCCCGCAGGATCACCGTGAACGTCTTCAACGCCACGCCCCGCAAGGGCCTGGCCGAGGAGACCGCCACCGACCTGAAGAAGCGCGGCTTCACCGTCGCCAAGTTCGACAACGCGACGAAGGCGTACGACAAGAAGGTCAAGGGCCCCGGGATAGTGCTCGGCCCCCGCTCCGCCCTGGACACCGCCCTGCCGGTGCTCGCCACGCAGCTCACCGGCGCCGAGAAGCGCACCGACGGCCGCAAGGGCGACACGGTCGACCTGATCCTCGGCGCCGGGTTCAAGGGCCTGACGAAGGAGAAGGACGCCGCCAAGGCCCTGGCGGCACTCGCCAAGCCCTCACCGGCGCCCTCCGGGCCGTCGTCGGACGACGGCAAGAACTGCTGAGCGCGCGCCGCCTTCCGGCGGCAGGCGGCACCGACTACTCGGCCGCCCCGTACATCCGGTCCCCGGCGTCGCCGAGGCCCGGCACGATGTACCCGTTGTCGTTCAGGTGCTCGTCCACCGCGGCCGTGACCACGGTCACCGGCGTCCCCGCCAGCTCCCGCTCCATGATCTCGACGCCCTCGGGGGCCGCGAGCAGCACCACGGCCGTCACGTCGTCCGCGCCGCGCTTGATCAGCTCCTGGATCGCCGCGACCAGGGTGCCGCCCGTGGCGAGCATCGGGTCGAGGACGTAGACCTGGCGGCCGGACAGGTCCTCCGGCATGCGCGTCGCGTACGTGGACGCCTGGAGCGTCTCCTCGTTGCGGATCATGCCGAGGAAGCCGACCTCGGCGGTGGGCAGCAGGCGCACCATGCCGTCGAGCATGCCGAGCCCGGCCCGCAGGATCGGCACCACCAGGGGCCGCGGGTGCGACAGCTTCACGCCGGTCGTCGAGACGACCGGGGTCTCGATGTCGACCTGCTCGGTGCGCACGTCCCGGGTGGCCTCGTACGCGAGCAGGGTGACCAGCTCGTCGGCCAGGCGCCGGAAGGTCGGGGAGTCGGTGCGCTTGTCGCGCAGCGTGGTGAGTTTGTGCGCCACCAGCGGGTGGTCGACGACGTGGATCCGCATTGTTCAACAGTAACCGGGCGAAGCGCCCCCTCCGTCCCCCCGCGGGCCCCACCCGCCCGCCGGGGCCCTTCCCGTCCCTCCGTTGGCATCAACCCGGCCCGCCGGGGGAAGGTGGTCGTACGAGCTGGGGTGGTGTGGCCGATGCCCGACAGGGAAGCGCGCGAGACCGACGCGGAGCGCCGCCGCCGGCGTGCCCAGTTCCTGCACGAGCTGACCGAGGCGCGCGAGCTGCGGGCCCGGGTGACGCCGCGCCGCGCACGGGCGGCCCGGCTGCGACAGGCGATGCGCATGCGTACGTTCCGCTGGTAGTCGCAGGGGGCCGCGGCACCGGAACGGCATGTGATTCGCAACGCGACGCGGACACAGCGGCCGGAAGACCTCTCCTGAAGCCGTTGTTTCTGCCACGATTCCGAGTGGGCGGGGCTCGGCACAGCATTCCCGCCCCCGACGTCCGCCGGGGGGATCCCCAACCGGCGCCTATGAACAGTGGGAGAGTCACGGTGTACTTCGCCGCACTGCTCGCGCGCACCGAAGACGGGTGGGAAGCGAGCGACACGGAGCTCGACGATGTGGAGACCCTGTCGGATCTGACCGACCTGGCCCGTGAGGCCGCCGCCGAGGCGGGCGGGGCCGACGACGAAACAGTGCTCGTCTTCATCGAGCAGGAAGACGCGTGGTTCGGCGTCGTCCGCGTGGACGGCGAGGACGACCCGCGCATCTACGTCTCGGACGCGGCCGCCGCCGCCCGCAGCGCCTACGGCGAGATCCTGCTCACCGACGAGATGCTGGGACGCGATCCGGACGAAAGCCCGGACGACCTGGACGCGCTCGACCTCGACGGCACGGAGGACGGCGAGGACGAGTCCGGCGACGACGAGGCGGACGGCGGCAGCGAGGCCGTGCCCTCGGGGCCGCTCGGGGACCGGGAGATCCTCAGCGACCTCGGCGTATCGGAGAAGGAGCTGCTCGCCCTGGAGAGCGGCGACGCCCTCAACGAGATCGCCGACGTCCTGGGCGCCGCGGAGGTGCTCGAAGCGGTCCGCTGACCACCTCCGCGCGACACGGCCCGCGTGATCCGTAAGGTTCGTCGTGTGGCCCCTCGTGTGAACCCTCTCCCCGATCCCGTACGGGACCGCTGGCAGGCGCCGATGCGGCTCGCCCTGGACGAGGCCGAACTGGCCGTCCGGGGCGGTGACGTACCCGTCGGCGCCGTCGTCCTTTCCCCGGACGGCGAGACGGTGCTCGCGCGCGGCCACAACGAGCGCGAGGCCGGTGGCGACCCCACCGCGCACGCGGAGGTCCTCGCGCTGCGCCGGGCCGCCACCGCGCTCGGCTCCTGGCGGCTGCCCGGCTGCACCCTCGTCGTCACCCTGGAGCCGTGCGTGATGTGCGCGGGCGCGCTCGTGCAGTCCCGCGTGGACCGGGTCGTGTACGGCGCCCGCGACGAGAAGGCGGGCGCCGCGGGCTCCCTGTGGGACCTCGTGCGCGACCGGCGGCTCAACCACCGCCCCGAGGTCGTCGAGGGCGTCCTCGCCGACGACTGCGCGCGGCTGCTCACCGACTTCTTCCGGGGGCGCTAGCGGGCCCCTCCCGGGCGCGACGGCAGTCTGTCCGGGAACGGATTTCAGACCAGGGGCCACCTTGGGCTAGGATCTCTCTCGGTAGCGTGTCCGAGCGGCCGAAGGAGCTCGCCTCGAAAGCGAGTGTGGCGCAAGTCACCGAGGGTTCAAATCCCTCCGCTACCGCTCTTCGCACGAAGGGCCCCGTCCTCAGGACGGGGCCCTTCGTCGTTTTGTTCCGTGCCGTGCCCGTTCCCGACAGGCCGGGAGGGAAGGCGTTAGGCCGGGGGGAGCGGCACGGGGGGACAGCCGCTCCCCCCGATGAGGACCAGCGCTCTCAAGTCCGCGCCGCCATCGGGGGATGTGGGCGGCGCGGACCCCGCAGTGGAGGCCGGTCGCGGGCCCGTGGATTCCTGCCAGATCCCGCGGGCTCATGTCCATCCTGCGCCGGGCACCGCGAGAACACCGCAGGCCAATGGCCCCTCCGAGGGGGGTCATTGGTCCTTAAAAACCAGGTGAGTTAGCGCCACGTTAGACTCGCCCGGCAACAGGCGGCAGCGGCTAGGACAGAGGGCGACGGGGGCGTGGGATGAGCGGAAACGGGGAGGGCACGGCGTGAAGGACCCAAAGAAGCTCATTCTCTTCGTCCTTGTGGTGTTCGTCCTGTACGTGATCATCACCGATCCGGCCAAGGCCGCCGACTACGTACAGGTCGGCTTCGAGGGCATCTCGGACGCCGCCAAGGCCATCGGCGACTTCATGACGTGGGTCGCCAACGGGGGCAAGGACGACTAGGAGCACCTGATGATCCGCCATCTGGTCCTGTTCAAGCTGAACGACGGCGTCGAGCGCGACGACCCGCGCGTCGCCGCGGGCGTCAAGGCCTTCGAGGAGCTCGGCGGCCTCATCCCGGAGCTGACGTTCTGGGAGTGCGCCTGGAACATCTCCGAGCGGCCCATCGCGTACGACTACGCCATCAACTCCGCCGTCGCCGACACCGACGCGCTCAAGGGCTACCTGGAGCACCCGGCCCACCAGGCGGGCGTCGCGCTCTGGCGCGAGTTCGCCACGTGGGTCGTCGCCGACTACGAGTTCTGAGCGCGCGCCACCCTTCGCGCACGCGCCCTCCGCGCACGCGCCACCGCGCGCTTCGACGAGCCCCTCCGGGCTCCGCCGGGACTCCCCGAGCGGCCCCGCACCTCAACGGTGCGGGGCCGCTTTGTGTTTCCCGGTGCCGCACACCGTCCCACCACCCTCAACACGGAGTTATGGGGTGCTTGCACACAGTGCACATGTCTTGTGATGCTATGACCGCTTTTGACGGATGAGTTGACCGAGTTGATCGAGTCGACCGATTCGAAGGGGTGGCGTTGACGTTGCCGGCCAGTTCTGCGCCCGAAGCGCCGCCCGTGAAGGGGCCCACGAGCACCCGGGGCGCCGATACGCGGGCCCTCACCCAGGTCCTGTTCGCCCAGCTGAAGGGGCTCGAACCGGGCACCCCCGAACACGCCCGCGTGCGCGCCGCGCTCATCGAGGCCAACCTGCCCCTCGTGCGGTACGCCGCCGCCCGCTTCCGCAGCCGCAGCGAGCCGATGGAGGACGTCGTCCAGGTCGGCACCATCGGCCTCATCAACGCCATCGACCGGTTCGACCCGGACCGGGGGGTCCAGTTCCCCACCTTCGCCATGCCGACCGTGGTGGGCGAGATCAAGCGGTACTTCCGCGACAACGTGCGCACGGTGCATGTGCCGCGGCGGCTGCACGAGCTGTGGGTGCAGGTCACCGGGGCCACGGAGGACCTCACCACGTCCTTCGGGCGGTCCCCCACGACCGCCGAGATCGCCGAGCGGCTGCGGATCGGCGAGGACGAGGTCCTCGCCTGCATCGAGGCCGGGCGCTCGTACCACGCGACGTCCCTGGAGGCCGCGCAGGAAGGCGACGGGCTGCCGGGGCTCCTCGACCGGCTCGGGTACGAGGACCCCGCCCTGGACGGGGTCGAGCACCGGGACCTGGTGCGGCATCTGCTCGTGCAGTTGCCCGAGCGGGAGCAGCGCATTCTGCTGCTGCGGTACTACAGTAATCTGACCCAGTCTCAGATCAGCGCGGAATTGGGCGTCTCCCAGATGCATGTGTCAAGACTGTTGGCCAGAAGCTTCGCGCGGCTGCGATCCGCAAATCGGATCGAGGCGTAACCGTATCGAGTGGAGCGGCCTTTTGGCCGTTGCCGACGGGGAGTTGGGCGAAGTCGGCCGAGACCCTCTCTTTCCTGCAGGTACGTCACCCTCACTTGTCGACAAGTCACTACAGCGTGTTGCCGACATGTGACATTCTGCTGGAACCGCGTTTGCCGCAGCTCCGGCTCCGGTATTCAGGTGGAGGCTGCGTTCCTTCGGTGGGGCGCAGGCCGCGACCGTCCGCGACCTCAAGGGGGTGGCATGTCCGCAGACCAGGGCAGCTCGAAGGTGCTCACGCTCACGCTCGAAGGCCGCGAGAGCGCGTCGGCGCCCGACGCGCTTCAGGGTTCCGAGGCCACTCCGCCGGGGCCGGAGACCGCCGCCGTGGCGGCTCCCGAGGCCCCCGCCGTCGCGGCGGCGCCGGAGGCCATTGACACCCGCACCCTGTCCCGCTCCCTCTTTCTGCGGCTCGCCGCGCTCGAACAGGACAGCCCCGAGCGCGCGTATGTCAGAGACACCCTCATCGAGCTCAATCTGCCGCTCGTGCGGTACGCGGCCGCGCGCTTCCGCAGCCGGAACGAGCCGATGGAAGACATCGTCCAGGTCGGGACCATCGGGCTCATCAAGGCCATCGACCGGTTCGACTGCGAGCGCGGGGTCGAGTTCCCGACGTTCGCGATGCCTACCGTGGTCGGGGAGATCAAGCGGTTCTTCCGGGACACGAGTTGGTCGGTGCGGGTGCCTCGGCGGCTGCAGGAGCTGCGGCTCGCGCTCACCAAGGCGAGCGACGACCTCGCGCAGCGGCTCGACCGGTCGCCGACCGTGCCCGAGCTCGCGGCCGTGCTCGGCGTCTCGGAGGAGGACGTCGTCGACGGCCTCGCGGTGGGGAACGCGTACACCGCCTCCTCGCTCGACTCCCCCGCGCCCGAGGACGACGGCGGCGAGGGGTCGCTCGCGGACCGGCTCGGCTATGAGGACACCGCCCTGGAGGGCGTGGAGTACCGGGAGTCGCTGAAGCCGCTGCTGGCGAAGCTGCCGCCGCGGGAGCGGCGGATCATCATGCTGCGGTTCTTCGCGAACATGACGCAGTCGCAGATCGGGGAGGAGGTCGGGATCTCGCAGATGCACGTGTCCCGGCTGCTCACCCGGACCCTTGCCCAGCTTCGGGAAGGGCTCATCTCCGACTGAGGTTCTGCTTTCCGGCTTGCCGTCGACTGGGCTTTCGCATTCCGGTTCCCGCCGTCGCCCGGCGCCTTGTGCCGGTGGTGCGGCGGGGCCGCGCCGGTATGTCCGTCCTCGCCCGTCATGTGCGCGGGGCGGACTCCCGCGCGGGGCAGTCCCGTTGAAGTGGCTGCGGGCGGACATACCGGCACGTCCCCTCCCGTTTCGTGGGCGACTGCGGTCCGGTGGTTCCTAATTGACGGCGTGTCAGTCACACTTGCGCGATGCGTCGGAGACTCGTGGGTTTTCCGGTTGTCGTGGTGTGTCTGGGGTTCGTCGTCGTCTCGTGTGGAGGTGGCGGGCGCGGCGGGTACGTCGCCTCTGACGCTTCTCCCTCCGCCAGAGCCGTGCCGCCTCGTGGGGGCGTTTCCTTTGATCCGCTCCCCTCTCCCCCGAAGAGTCGTTCCAAGGAGCCTCGACCGGAGGTTCTCGGGAAGGAATCCCCCTCATCGCCTCCCGGTGCGGAGCGCGCGCCGCGTGTTAGTGAGTCCCGTGCTCCTGTGCCTTCCGCGTCCGCTTCTCCGTCCGCGCCTCGGCCCTCCTCCGGAAGGGAAGGAAGGCCCTCCGGAAGGGACAGGCCCGGGCGGCCCGGGCCCTCTCACGGTTCGCCGGGGCCGGTGGGGCCCGCCGTGTTGGAGGTGGGGGCGCCCTTGCGGGAGGCAGGGGCGCGGCGGTGGTGTGAGGACGTGACGCTGGTCCTGCGGAACAAGGGCGGGGCGGCCGTGCGGTCGGGGACCGTGGAGTTCGGGACGCACGTCATCGGGGCGCTCGGGGTCGACTGGGGGACCGTGGAGTCGACGGTGAAGTTGCCCGCACCCATTCGGGGCGGGCAGAGCGTCAGGAAGACTTGGCCGGTTTGTGTCGACGCGTGGCGCGTTCCCTGGGGGATGCACGTGGAGACGCGCGACGTGGATGTGGACTGGCGGTAGCTACTTCAGGGCCAGCCAGGCGACGGCCGCCACGATGACGATCGCTGCCACGACACCGACGATCAGGCCGATGCGCGGGCCCGCGGGCGCCTGCTGCGGGCGGGAGCGGCCCTGCGGGGGCTCGTCGACGAAGGCGCGGAACATCTGCGTGGAGCCTGCCGGGTCGTGCTGGCCCTCGGGACCCTGCGGGGCATGGGGGTTGTGTGCCATGGGGCAGGACCCTAGCGAATCCGGGGTGTTCCGCCCAACCCCCCTCTGACCGGGGACTTTACAGAGGGGGGTGCTGAGCTTTGCCAGGGTTTTAGGGGGCTGGGGGCGATTTAGTTTGCCTGTGGCAACCAACTGCTTTTATCGTTGCCCTAAGCAACGAAAGCGAGGGTGCCGTGGCCGCTCAGCGTCAGTACGAGGAGCTGGCCCGCCAGCTCAGCGCCATCGGCGCCGTCAAGCGCGACCTCGCCCGGATCCTGCCGCACGACTGCCCCGCGGGCTCGGCGGCCGTACTGACCCTGCTGAGCCGCTACGGCGAGATGCGGATGGGGCGGCTCGCCGAGCTGCTCGCCGTCGACATGTCGGTGACCAGCCGGCACGTGGCACACGTCGCGGAGCGGGGCTGGATCGACCGGTCCCCCGACCCCGCCGACAAGCGCTCGCGCATCCTGCGCCTCACCCCCGCCGGTGAGCGGCAGATGGAAGTGCTCTCCGAGTGCACGACCCGGCTGCTCGCCGAGCGGCTCAGCGACTGGTCCGACGACGAAGTCGGCCTGCTCACCGCGTTGATGGCCCGGCTCCGCGACAGCTTCGGGGACTGCAGGTCCGCCGCGCCGCGCGTCGCGGCACCCACCCGTACACCCGCGTAAGAACCAGGAAAAGGAACCCCATGGCAACATCCACACCGTCCGGTGTGCGGGGCAGCCATGCCAAGCACGGAGGGCATCCGCACGACAGCGCGCCGATGACTCACCGCCAGATCATGGAGGCGCTCTCCGGCCTTCTGCTCGGCATGTTCGTCGCGATCCTGTCGTCGACGATCGTCTCCAACGCCCTGCCCGAGATCATCGGCGACCTCGGCGGCGGCCAGTCCGCCTACACGTGGGTCGTCACCGCCGCGCTGCTGTCCATGACGGCCAGCACCCCCCTGTGGGGCAAGCTGTCCGACCTGTTCAGCAAGAAGGCGCTCGTTCAGATCGCCCTCGTCATCTACGTACTCGGGTCCGTCGTGGCCGGGCTTTCGCAGAACGCGGGCATGCTCATCGCCTGCCGCGTCGTGCAGGGCATCGGCGTCGGCGGTCTGTCCGCGCTCGCGCAGATCGTCATGGCCGCGATGATCGCCCCGCGGGAGCGGGGGCGCTACTCCGGCTACCTGGGTGCCACCTTCGCCGTCGCCACCGTCGGCGGGCCGCTGCTCGGCGGCGTCATCACCGACACCTCCTGGCTCGGCTGGCGCTGGTGCTTCTACGTGGGCGTGCCGTTCGCCGTCATCGCCCTGGTGGTGCTCCAGAAGACCTTGAAGCTGCCCGTGGTCAAGCGGGACGTGAAGGTCGACTGGAGCGGCGCGCTGCTGATCTCGGCCGCCGTCTCGCTGCTGCTCATCTGGATCACCTTCGCGGGCAGCGGCGCAGGCAAGAAGTACGAGTGGATGTCGTGGCAGACGTACGTGATGGTCGGCGGCGCGGTCCTGCTCGGGCTGCTCTTCCTGCTCGTGGAGTCGCGGGCCAGCGAGCCGATCATCCCGCTGCGGCTGTTCCGCAACCGGACCATCACGCTCGCCTCGGCGGCCTCGCTGTTCGTGGGTGTCGCCATGTTCGCGGGCACCGTGTTCTTCAGCCAGTACTTCCAGCTGGCCCGGGGCGAGTCGCCGACCATGTCGGGCGTTCTCACCATTCCGATGATCGGCGGCCTTTTCGTCTCGTCGACCGTTTCGGGGCAGCTCATCACCAAGACAGGGAAGTGGAAGGCCTGGCTGGTCAGTGGTGGTGTGCTGCTGACTGCCGGGCTCGGGCTCCTCGGCACCATGCGGTACGACACCCCGTACTGGCACATCGCCGTCTACATGGCCCTGATGGGTCTCGGCATCGGCATGATGATGCAGAACCTGGTGCTGTGCACGCAGAACCAGGTCGACCCGCAGGACATCGGTGCCGCGAGCTCCGTCGTCACGTTCTTCCGGTCGCTCGGTGGGGCCATGGGGGTGTCCGCGCTCGGTGCCGTGATGTCCACGCGGATCACCGACTACGTGAAGGACGGCATCGCCGATCTCGGCCCCCAGGGTGCCGCGTTCGGGCACGGCGGAACCGCCGGTGGCGGCATCCCCGACTTGGACAAGCTGCCCGAGCCGTTCCGCACCGTCATGGAGAGCGCGTACGGGCACGGCATCGCCGACGTCTTCCTGATCGCGGCGCCCATCGCCTTCCTCGCCTTCCTGATCACCCTGTTCATCAAGGAGGTGCCGTTGCGGTCCGCCGCCGCGGCCCCCGCTGCGGTCGCCTCCGCGGCCTCCTCCTCGGCCGCTCCGGTCGCCGTCGAGGAGCCCGTGCCCGCCGCTGTTGAGGAGCCGGTCATCGCTGCTGCTGGCGGGGGGATTCCCGTGCGCGGCTTCGTGCGCGGCGCCGAGAGCGCGCCCGTGCCCGGCTCCGCGGTCACGCTGATCTCGCTCGGCGGGCAGCAGCTCGGGCGCTCGGTGGCGCGGGCCGACGGCTCGTACGCCGTGGACGCGCCGGGCGCCGGGTCGTACGTGCTCATCGCGGCCGCCGACGGCTTCCAGCCGCAGGCCTCGACCGTCGTGGTCGGCGACGAGCCGCTCGCGTACGACGTGCTCCTGAGCGGGACCAGCGGGCTCGGCGGGGTCGTCAGGACCGCCGAGGGCAAGCAGCCGCTGTCCGGCGCGATGGTCGTGGTGACCGATGTGCGCGGCGACGTGCTGGCCACCGGGGCCTCCGACGAGCAGGGCGCGTTCGCCTTCGGCGAGCTCGTGCCGGGCGCCGTCACCGTCGCCGTGAACGCGGCGGGGCACCGGCCCGTGGCCCTCCCCGTCGAGATCGCCGCCGTGGGCGTCACCCGGGTCGAGGTCGAACTGCGGCCCGGCGCGCGAGTGCTCGGCACCGTGCGGGCCGCCGGAGGACCGCTCGCCGACGCGCGGGTCACCCTCGTGGACGCGGCGGGCAACGTCGTGGCGGCCGCGACCACCGGGACGGACGGGGCGTACGCCTTCACCGACCTGGACGTCGGCGAGTACACCGTGATCGCCGCCGGGTACCCGCCGGTGGCCACCGCCCTCGTCGTCGCCGGGGACGGCGTCGACGGGCACGAGATCGAACTCGCCCACCCGGGCGAGTGACCGACCCCGGTCCAGGGCGGTGCCGGCGTTTCCACGGCAGGGGACGGCCGGCCGGCACCGCCCCGGACCGGACCGGACCTGGGCAGGACGGGGGCCGCGCCCCCGCCGCAAGCAGCGACAGAGCAAACGGGAGTTGTGGGATGGGGATCAGCGCGCGCGTCCGGACACGGGACGGGTGGGCCGTACCGCACGCCGTCGTGACCGTCACGGACATGACGGGGGCGCAGGTACTGCGCGTGGACGCGGACGCGGAGGGCGCGGTACGGGACGCCACCGCGCTCGCGGCCGGGCCGTACACGGTCATCGTGACGGCCGTCGGGTACGCGCCCGCCGCGGCCACCGCCCTGGTCACCGCGAGCGGCCGTGCCGACGTGGGCGAGGTGGTGCTCGCCCGCGCGGGCGGCGCCGAACTGCCCCCCGCCGGGCCGTGGACGATCGACCCCGCCCACTCCTCCGTGGGCGCGGTCGCCCAGCACCTGGGCATCTCCAGCGTGCACGGGCGCTTCACCGAGTTCTCCGGACGCGTGGACGTCGCCGACGACCTGGCGAAGTCCCGCGTGGAGGCCGTGATCCGGGCCGCCTCCATCGACACGGGCAACGGCCTGCGCGACGAGCACCTGAAGGGCACGGACTTCCTCGACGCGGCGGCGCACCCGGAGCTCACCTACCGGTCGACGGACCTGGAGCCCGCGGGGGCCGACCGCTGGACCGTGCGCGGCGAGCTCGCCATGCGCGGCGTCGTACGGCCCGTGGACCTGGACCTGACCTACCTCGGCACCGGCGCCGACCCGTGGGGCGGCACCCGCGCCGCCTTCCGCGCCACCGCCGAGCTGCGGCGCGAGGACTTCGCCATGAACTACAACCAGGTCGTACGGGCCGGGATCGCCGCGATCGGCACGACGCTGCGGGTGGAGCTCGACATCCAGGCGGTGCGCGGCGCGGAGCTGCCGGGGGTCTGAGGCGTCAGGAGCCCGGGGGCCTGAGGCGTCAGGAGCCGGGTGTCTGAGGCGTCAGGAGCCGGGTGTCTGAGGCGTCAGGAGCGGGACAGCAGGCCTTCGATGCCCGCGATCAGGAGGTCGAGCGCGGTCTCGAAGTCCCGCTCCCACATCTCGACGACCGTGGCCTCGGTGCGGGAGTTCATCAGCTCGCGGGCGTTGCGCACCGTCTCGTTGCCCGGCATCTCCTCGTTCACCGTGCCGACCGCGGCGCGGAAGTACTCCTCCAGCGTCATCCCGGCCTCGTTGCAGCGGGCGATGAAGTGGCCCTCCATCGTGCCGTAGCCGTACACGAACTGGAACACCGCGGCGATCGCGCCGTTGCGCTGCTGGGGCGCGAGCCCGGTGTTCTGCACGGCGCGCTGCACGGCGAGGGAGTACCGCAGCCAGTTCGGGCCGATGTTCAGGAACTGGCCGACCAGCGGCGACACCCACGGGTGGCGGATCAGCAACGCCCGGTAGGACCGGGCCAGTTCGCACAGCTGGGTGCGCCACGCGGCCGGGTCGGTCTCGGTGTCGGGCAGGCGCACCTCGGAACAGACCGAGTCCAGGGCGAGTTCGAGCAGGTCGTCCTTGGTGTCCACGTACCAGTACACGGACATCGCGGTGACCTCCAGCTCCGCGGCGAGGCGGCGCATGGAGAACTTGGCGAGCCCCTCCGCGTCCAGGAGCCGGACCGTGGCCTCGGTGATGCGGTCCCGGTCGAGGCCGGACGGCTGGACGCCCTTGCGGCCGGAGCCGCGGGGTGCCCTGCTCGCCAGCCAGACACTCGTGCGCGCCGGTCGCTGCGTGCGGTCGGCTGCCTTCACCATGGCGCACCTTCCTGATACGGGTCCTGTTCCCGGCGGGTCCGGGCGGGCGGGCCGGAACGCTCCGGCCCGCCCGCCTTCGATGCTATGCGGACGCCTCCCCGAGGGAGCTATGCGGACGCCGGGTCCGTGGCGGCCGGTGCGGACTTCTCCGCGTCCGCCCGCTCGGCCCGCCACAGCAGCGCCGCCGCGATGGCGCCGCCGAGGAAGACCGCGGCGGCGCCCACCAGCTGGCTGGTCTCGAGGCCCGAGGCGAACGCGTCGGAGATGCGCTGCCGTTCGCCCGCCGAGCCCGCCGCCGCCATGGCCGCGGGGAAGGAGGTGGCGGAGACCGCGACGAGCGCCGCGAAGCGGGCGTTGAGGACGGCGCCGAGGACCGCCACGCCGAGGCCGTTGCCGAACTCCGCGAGCGTGCCGTTGACGCCCGCGCCCACGCCCGCCTTCTCCGGCGGGATCGCGCTCATGATCGCGTTGGCCATCGCGGGCATGGAGAACGAGATGCCCGCGCCCATCAGGACGAGCCCGGTGAACATGCCCGAGTAGGCGTGGCCGCCGAACACCGCGATCACCGCGAGCCCACCCGCCATCATGGACATGCCCGCCAGGATCGTGCCGGGCGTGCCCAGCTTGCCGTGCAGCCACGCGCCGAGGCCCACCGTGTTCAGGAGGACCACGGCGACCGCGAGCGGCGCGGTCCGCAGACCGGCCTCAAGGGGTTCGTAGCCGAGGACGAACTGGAGGTGCTGGGTGAGCAGGTAGAGCGAGCCGCCCATGCCGAAGGCGACCAGGATCGCGCCGGTCACCGCGCCCACGAACTGCCTGTTCCGGAAGAAGTGCATGTCCAGCATCGGGTACGGGATCCGCAGCTCGTAGACCGTGAACACGGCCAGGACGCCCAGGCCGACGCCCGCCGCGACCAGGACGTGCGCCGACGTCCAGCCGTGCTCGGGGCCCGAGATGATCGCGTACACGACCGAGGCCATGCCGATCGTCGAGAGCACCGCGCCGACCAGGTCGGGCCGGTCGCCCTGCGGGTTCTTGGACTCGGGGACCAGGCGGACCACCGCGATCACGCCGAGCAGCGCCACCGGGATGTTGATCAGGAAGATCGAGCCCCACCAGAAGTGGTTCAGCATGAAGCCGCCGAGCAGCGGCCCGGCCGCGAAGCCCAGGGAGTTCACGGTCGCCCACAGGCCGATGGCCCGCACCCGCTCGTCCTCGTCGAAGATCTGCACGACGACGGCGAGGGTGGTGGTCATCAGGAGCGCGCCGCCGATGCCCATCCCGGCGCGGGCCGCGATGAGTTGCGTCGAGGACTGCGCGAGGCCCGCCGCGAGCGAGCCGACGCCGAACAGGACGAGGCCCGCGGTCAGCATCTTCTTGCGGCCGTAGCGGTCCGCCGCGCTGCCCGCCGTGAGCAGCAGGCCGGACTGGACGAGCGAGTACGCGTTGATCATCCACTGGATGTCGGACGACGTGGCGTCGAGCTCGCGGGTGAGCGACGGGATGGCGACGCTCAGGACGGTGTTGTCGAGCAGCACCGTGAGCTGGGCGAGGCAGATGACGCCCAGGATCAGCCAGCGCTGCGGGTGCCGGTCCCGGGGCGCGGCGGCCGCCTCGGGGGGCTCGGCGGTGGTCGCCGTCATGGCGGCTCCTCTTCTACGGTGTATGAGGCCGAATGCGTCATACACCGTAGAGGAGTTGACTTACGGTGTACAAGAAATTTTCTGAGGCTCTCACTCCTTCGGACGAGCCGGGTGCGGAGGGAGCACGGAGCGAAGATCCAAGCCCCTCCGGCGCCCGAGGACGAGCGGCATCCGAGGACGAGCGGCGTCCGAGGACGAGCGGCGTCCGAGGACGAGCGCGGAGCGAAGAATCAAGCCCGTCCGGCGTTTGAGGACGAGCGCGGAGCGCGACAGTGCCCGGGCCAGGAGCCGGGCCGGGGCCCGGCAGGCCCGGCTGCCCACGGCGCCCGAGGCGTCACGCCGCTACCGGGGCAGGTTTGATCAGGTAGCCCGCGCCCCGGCGGGTGTGGATCATCGGCTCGCGCCCGGCGTCGATCTTCCGGCGCAGATACGAGATGTACAGCTCGACCACGTTGGCCTGGCCGCCGAAGTCGTAGCTCCACACCCGGTCGAGGATCTGTGCCTTGCTGAGCACGCGCCGCGGGTTGCGCATCAGATACCGCAGCAGCTCGAACTCGGTGGCGGTGAGGTGGATGGACTGCCCGCCGCGGGTCACCTCGTGGCTGTCCTCGTCGAGGGTGAGGTCGCCGACGGCGAGCACGGACTCGCTGCGCCGTCCGGCACCCGCCCCGGCCCGCCGGATCAGTCCGCGCAGCCGGGCGACGACCTCCTCCAGGCCGAACGGCTTGGTGACGTAGTCGTCGCCGCCCGCCGTGAGCCCGGCGATCCGGTCCTCGACGGCGTCCTTGGCGGTCAGGAACAGCACCGGCACCTCCGGCAGTTCCCGCCGCACCCGGCCGAGCACGGACAGGCCGTCCATGTCGGCCAGCATCATGTCGAGCACGACGACGTCCGGCCGGAAGGCCCGCGCGGCCCGCACGGCCCCCAGGCCGTCACTGGCGCTGCGGATCTCCCAGCCCTCGTAGCGCAGTGCCATGGACAGCAGCTCGGTGAGCGACACCTCGTCGTCCACGACGAGCACGCGGACGGGGCTCCCGTCCGGCCTGAGCAGTTCGGTACGCCCCTGGGGCGAGGTCGTGGTCATGCCCTCAGCTTCCGCACGGGGCGTGAGAGGGGGCTTGGGGCCACCTGTGAATTCCCTGAGAACGCCGCGGCCGGCCCGGCGGGGACCCGCGAAGTGCCCTCATGCGAGGCCGAACAGCCGCGCCCCGTTCCCGTGGCACACCCCCCTCAGCCACGCGTCTCCGAGGCCGAGCCGCTCCAGGGCCTCCAGCTGATGCCCGTACCCGTACGGGATGTTGGGAAAGTCCGTCCCGAGCAGCACCCGGTCGCCGAGCGCCGCGAGCCGCCCCCGCTCCGCGCGCGGAAACGGCGCGTCCCGCTCGCTGAAGTCCGTGAACGCCATCGTCGTGTCGAGCCGCACCTCCCCGTACCGCTCCGCCAGGTCGAGGAAGTCCGCGTACTCCGGCATCCCCATGTGCGCCACCACGAGCCGCAGCCGGGGGTGGCGCGCGAGCAGCCGCCCCACCGGCTCGGGTCCGGTGTGCTTGCCGGGCACGGGCCCGGAGCCGCAGTGCATCACCACCGGCGTCCCGGCCTCGGCGAGCAGCCCCCACGCCGGGTCGAGCAGCGCGTCGTTCGGGTCGTACGCCCCCACCTGTACGTGCGCCTTGAACACCCGGGCCCCGGCCTCCACCGCCTCCCGCACATAGCCGTCGACGCCGGGCTCGGGGAACAGCGTCGCCGTGTGCAGACAGTCCGGCGTGCGGGCCGCGAAGTCCGCCGCCCAGCCGTTGAGCCAGCGCGCCATGCCCGGCTTGTGCGGATAGAGCATCGCCGTGAAGGCCAGTACCCCGAACTCCCGCAGCACGGCGATCCTTCGCTCCTCGTCGTGCCGGTACTTGATGGGCCACTTCCGCTTCGTCAGCGGCCCGGCCCCGTCGAAGTACGCCCACACCTTCGCGAGGACGCGCTCCGGCATGAAGTGCGTGTGTACGTCGACGAGTCCGGGCAGTCCGAGCCGCCGCCAGAACGCCACCACGGCCTCGGTCTCGCCCGGCCTCCCCGGGCTCTCCTCGCCGCCTTCCTCCCGGCCGTGCCGCCGCTCCCCTGCCTCACCGGCCACCGCCGACCGCCTCCGCTTCCGCTTCCCGCGCCCCGCCGTAACTCCGCTCCACCTTGCCCACGTGCACCACGAACTGCTCGTACCACTCGGCCCGGCCCCGCTCGCGCGCGTCCTGGTGCTCCGGGTCCTCGCGCCACTCCTTGAGCGCGTCCAGGTCACGGAAGTACGCGACGGTGATCCCGAGCCCGCCGGGCGTCCCCGCCGAGTCGGCCCCGAGGAAACCGGGGACCTTCGCCACCAGTTCGTCCATGCGCCGCGACGTCTCCGCGTAGCCGTTGTCCCCTTCGGTGCGCAGGGCGGTGAACACGACGGAGTAGTAGGGCGGTTCGAAGGGTCCGACGGGCCCGACGGGCCCGGTGACATCGGATATGTCCTGCTGGGTCAGCTCGTGATCAGTCATGCCACCCACCGTCACCGGCGGCCGAACCCCCTGTCCACCTCCACGAGCCCGCCTTGCCGAACGGGCAGCCAGATTTGACCTTCCGGTCAGCAAGGGGGCCCGGGGGCGGGCGGATCGCTGGGGCAGGCCGCCGGGGTGGGTGGCGGCCGATGGGGGTGACCGCTGACGCGGGTGACCGCCGAAAGGGAGGGGCCGCGCCCTCCGGGCTCAGAACAACCCGCCCTGCACCGCAGGTATCCCCCGCACCGGAACCGTCACCTCCGCAGCCCCCGCCACCGCTTCCAGCCGCCAGCCGCTCAGCACCCGCCCGTCGACGACCACCACACCCCCGCTCCCCGGCCCCGGCCCCACCTCCAGATGGAGGTCCGGCCCCGCGGCCCCGACCAGCGTGCCCGCGACCACTCCGCCGTCCACGAGCTCGCTCACCACGCCCGTCATCTGCGCGGGCTCCCCGGCGAGCCCGAACACGCCCGCGTGGTCGACGCACGCGTACGGCAGCCGCTCCAGCGAATCGGGCCACCCGCCGAGCCCGCTCGCCGTCCGGTGCAGCTCCGCCAGCTCGCGGGCCCGCTCGGCCGGGGACGGCAGGCGCACCCGCAGGGCCCGCTTGCGCGCGTACGGGATCCGGTCCGGGACGCCTAGCGCGGTGCGCAGCAGCTCCTCGGTGCGGCGCGCGGCCATCAGCGGGCCGCGCCCCAGCCAGCTGTACGCCACCGCGCCCTGTTCCAGGAGTCGCGTGCCGCCCCGCGCGACCCCGGTGATGCCGACCTTCACCAGGCCGGGGCCGAACCACGCCACGTACACGTGATACGGCCGCGGGTCGTCGGCGAAGGTGTCCGCCGCGACCGAGTGTGCCCGGTCGACGCGGGCGCACTCCTCGCACTGCCCGCGCGTGACCCGCCCCGCCACGCCCGCGCCCGCCGGGCACGGCGTCCACCGTCCGCCGCGCCGCACCCCGAGGCACCGCCGCCCGCCCCGGGCGCGGAACGCCAGCGCGGCACCGTACGCGAGCACGCTCTCGCGCGGCTCCCGGCCGGGCGCGTACCAGCCGAGGGCCGGCCTGCCCTCGGTGTGCCACCGCACCCCCGTGCACCACCACGTCATGGCATCGAGCATGACGCACGCCACTGACAACAAGGTTGTTGACCTTGAAGTACAAAACGCTGTTAGGCTGCTCCGCATGGGACGGCCGAGACAGTTCGATCCGGAGACCGCCGTGGACCAGGCGATGGAGGTCTTCTGGCGCAAGGGGTACGCGGGCACGACGCCGCAGGACCTCGTCGACGCGCTCGGCATCGGGAAGGGCAGCCTGTACAACGCCTTCGGCAGCAAGCACGCCCTCTTCGAGCGGGCCCTGCGCCGCTACCGCGACACCCAGGCCAGCCGCCTCATCGAACTCTTCGAGAGCGAGGGCCCGGTCAAGGAGCGGCTCCGCGCCGCCCTCGAACTCCTGGTGACCCTGGACCTCGAAGACCCCGACCGGCGCGGCTGCATGGCCGTGAACGCGGCGGCCGAACTCGCGGGCACCGACCGCACCACGACCGAACTGGTCCGGGAGATGTTCGCCCGCACCGAGTCCACCCTTCAGGCCCTGGTCGAGGAGGGGCAGCGCGCGGGCGAGATCGCCCCGGACCGCGACGCCGCGTGCGTCGGCAGCCTGCTCATGAACACGGTCGTCGGGCTGCGCCTGACCGCACGGGTCGCGGAGGGCCCGGACGGCACGCACCGCACCATCCGAGCGGTCCTCGACCTCCTCTGACCCACTCCGCGCCCGGCAGCCCAACGCCCTCTTCCGCCGGGCCCTCGCACACCCAAATTCTGTACCTCAAGGTCAAAAATACAAAGGAAGACACCTCATGGACCTGCGCCTCACCGGAAAGACCGCCGTCGTCACCGGAGCCAGCCGCGGCATCGGCCTCGCCACCGCGCGCGCCCTCGTCGCCGAAGGCGTCCGCGTGGTCGGCGCCGCCCGCACGATCACCCCGGAGCTGAAGGAGTCCGGCGCCCTGCCGTACGCCGTGGACCTCGGCACCGCGCAGGGCCCGGCCGAACTCGTCGAGCACGCCCTCCGCGAGCTGGACGGCGTCGACTTCCTAGTCAACAACGTCGGCGCGGGCGACGACATCGGCGTCGACGGCTTCCTCGACGTCGACGACGCCCGCTGGCAGACCGCCCTGGACATCAACCTCTTCAGCGCGATCCGCGCCGCCCGCGCCGCGCTGCCCGGCCTGGTCGAGCGCCGGGGCGCCATCGTGAACGTCTCCTCGATCAACTCCCGCCTGCCCGGCTCGGGCCCGATCGCCTACAGCACCGCCAAGGCCGCGCTCACCGCCTTCGGCAAGGCCCTCTCGGAGGAGTTCGGCCCCCAGGGCGTACGCGTCAACACCGTCTCGCCCGGTGTCGTGCGCACCGCGATCTGGGAGGACCCGAACGGCTTCGGCGGCGCGGTGGCCGCGGCGGCCGGCGCCGACCACGCCCAGTTCCTCGCCCGGATCCCGCAGGCGTTCGGCATGGCGACGGACCGCATCACCGAGCCCACCGAGGTCGCGGCCCTGATCACGTTCCTGCTCTCGGACGTGGCGGGCAACATCACGGGCGCGGACTACGTGATCGACGGCGGCACCGTGAAGACCGTGTGACCCGCACAACGCGAGAGGCCCCGGACTCATCGCCCGGGGCCTCTCGCTTCAATGTGCACTCGGCAGGATTCGAACCTGCAACCTTCTGATCCGTAGTCAGATGCTCTATCCGTTAAGCTACGAGTGCTTGTTATGTTTTTGTCTTCGCTTCCCGGTCCTTTCGGCCCGCTCGCGGCGACAGGAAGAACATTACATGACTGCCGCCGCCATGTGAAATCCATTGGCCTCACCCCTTGTGACCTGCGAAAACGTACCCGTGGGCGGCGGGTGGGCCGGTCGTGCGAACGGGGCGCCGGGCGGCGGGGCTAGGCAAGAGGGCGGCAAGACGACCGCACGAAGGTGCGGAAGAAGTCGGTGTGAAGCACTGAAGCCCCGGTCCAGTGGACCGGGGCTTCAGTACTCAGTGCGGAGGCGGAGGGATTTGAACCCTCGATCAGGGGGTTACCCCGAAACCGCATTAGCAGTGCGGCGCCATAGACCGGACTAGGCGACGCCTCCAACCTCACACCCCCGCGAGCGCGGGTGTGCGTGCAGATGATGACACAGCCAGGGGCTACGCCACCAATCGCGGCCTCCACGGTACTAGTCACGCGGCCCGAAGGGCAAAGCGCTGAGGGGCACCGCAACGCGGCACGGCCGGGGGCGTTAGAGGAGGCGGTAGGCGCCTGCCCCCAGGGCCGGCGCGAGTGGAAACCGCACACCCCAGGAGAGCCCCCGTGAAGCCCCTCAGCGAACGCCGCCTCTTCCGCACCGCCGTCGCGTCCACCGTCACCTCCGTCGCCGCCTCCCTCGGCGCCCTCGCCGCCCCGGCCGCCGCCGCCCCCGCCGACCTGATCACGCGGGACCACCTCGGCCCGGCCACCCAGGACCACCTGAAGGTCACGTACTCCGAGAACGACGGAACCGCGGCGCACAAGACGTACGAGCTGACATGCGGTCCCGCGGGCGGCAGTCATCCGTCACCCGCCGAGGCGTGCGAGCGCCTGGACGGGCTCGCGGCCGAGGGCTCCGACCCCTTCAGGCCGGTGGCGCGCGACGCCATGTGCACCCAGGTGTACGGCGGCGCGCAGACCGCCCACGTGACGGGCACCTGGCGGGGGCAGCCCGTCGACGCCTCCTTCAAGCGGACCGACGGCTGCCAGATCTCGCGGTGGAACACCCTGGTCCCGGTCCTGCCCTCCACCGGCGCGTAACGCCCGTCCCCGCGCGCGTAGCGACTCATTCCACGGCGTGCGGCGCCTTCTTTATGAAGTGCCTTATGAACTGCCTTGAAGAAGTGCGCCGTACGCCCGTCCTGTGACCAGGGACGACCGAGGCCCTCACAGCTTCTGCGTGCAGTCTCCCTCCCACTCCCCCTCATCCGGCGTCGCGCCCGCAACCGCTCCCCGTAGACTTCCCTCCCGTGACACGCCGCGGGCCGCGGGGCAAGATGGCCTGGGCGGTCGGCAAGGTGCGGTAACCAGGGAGGAAGCGTCGTCGTGAGCAGCAGGCCATCCCGAGGCGCTGCTCGCCTCGCAGCCATACTCGACGCGCTCCCGGACGCGCTGGTGCTGGTCAACGCCAACGGGACCGTCGTGAACGCGAACGCCATCGCGCTCGAGGCCTTCGAGGCGCCCGGCACCGCGCTCGTGGGGCGCGGACTGCTCGATCTGCTGCCGGAGTTCGACTCCCGGCTCATTCCCGGCTCCATGCGCCGTCCGGACAGCACGGACGAACGCGGACGGACCAAGCCGAAGCGGATGATCGCCCGCCGTACGGACGGATTCGAGTTCCCCGTCGAGGTCACCAGCTCCAGCCTCGAGGACAGCAGGAACGCCTACGACGAGCGCTACGGCCACGGCGGATACGGCGGCTCCACCAGCTACAGCGGCGACGAGATGCTGATGATCGTCGTCCGCGACCTGTCCGGGGCGCTCAACACGGAAGCCGAGCTGGCGCGTTCGCAGCGGCAGACCGAGATGATCCTGCGGGCCGCCGCCGAAGGCGTCGTCGGCACGGACACCGACGGCCGGGTCGTCCTGGTCAACCCCGCCGCCGCCCAGATACTCGGCTTTCGCGCGAGCGACCTCGGCGGGCAGGAACTGCACCCGCTGGTCCTGCACTCGCGCGCCGACGGCGAGCCCTTCCCGTACGACGAGTCGCCGCTCGCGGACACGCTGCGCTCCGGGCGCAAGCACCGCGTGCGCGGCCAGGTCCTGTGGGCCAAGAGCGGCGAGAAGGTCTCGGTCGACCTGACGACGGCACCCGTGCGCGACGGCGACCAGCTCGTCGGCGCGGTCATGACCTTCACCGACCGGCGGCCGTACGACGCGCTCGCCGAGCGGCACGAGACCGCGCTCGCCCAGCACGCCGAGGAGCTGCGCGAGGCCGCGGAGCGCCGCGCGGAGGAACTCGCGGCCGAGCAGGAGCGGTACGCGGCGCTCGCCGAGCGCGAGAAGGACCGCTACGAGGCCTTCGCCGAGCAGGAGCAGGAGCGCTACGACGCCCTCGCCGCCCGGCACGAGCAGCTCGTCGCCGTCCTCGACCGGTCCCTGCGCGGGCCGCTCGACGAGATGCGCCGCGAACTGGCCGCCCTCGCCGCCGACGACGCGGGCCAGCTGTGGCCCGAGGCCAACCAGGTCCTGCACCACCTGTCGGCCGGGTACGCGCGCATGACGACCCTCGTGGACAACGTCCTGGGCTTCCAGCGCCTGGAGGCGGGCGACGAGGACCTGGCCCGCACGGTCGTGCCGCTGGACGCCGTCGTCGCGGCGGGCGTCGACGGGGCCGTCGAGCTGATCGGGCCCGGCCGCGCCCAGTTCGCCGTGCACGCGCCGCCGGTCGCGGTCCAGGTGGACGCGCACCGGCTCGCGACGGCCCTCGCGCACCTGATCGCCGACGTGGCCGGAATCGACGCCACCGGCAACACGCGCGCGGGAGCCGTGGTTTCGGGCGGCCCCGAGGCCGCGGCCGGATACGTCGACTCGACGATCGTCGTCGCCGCGGCCCAGCGCGGCGAGGTCGTCCGCATCGAGGTGCGCGGGCCCTACACCGGCGGCGACCCCGTCCACGAGCCCGTCGTCCAGGGCATCGTGCGGGCCCACGGCGGCGTGCTCCAGACGCACGAGGTGCCGGGCACGAGCGGCAGCGCGTACGTACTCGAAGTGCCGGTCGGGGACGGTTCCGGAGTTGCTCCCGGTGCTGCCGGTACTGCCAGTGCTGCCGGTACTTCTGGTACTCCCGGGACCTCCGTGGAGGTGTCCTCGCGGACGGCTCCGGCGGCCGCCCCCGAGGCCCCCGCGCAGGGCGGCGACACCGCGGGCACCGGTGCCGTGGTGCCCGAGCAGGCGGGCGCTCCCTCCGGGGGCGGGCGCCGACGGGCGCGGCGCTCCTCGGTGGACTCCTTCCTGGACAGCGGCGTTCCCGGTGGTGCTCCCAGCGGCGTTCCCGGTGCGGCGGGTTCCGATGACACCGGAGGCGCGGAGGCCCCCGGTGCCGCGGAGGCCGGTCCCGGTGGTGGCACCGGGCGGCGCAGGCGGCGTGCCGTGGCGCACGGCCCGGCGGAGCCCGCCCCGCTCGCCCCGCCCGCTCCCGGGGACACGGGGACCGGTACGTCCGGCGACACGTCGGGAGGCACCGGTAGGCGCAGGGGACGGCCGAGCCCCGCCGAGGGTGCCGTGATGACGGCGGCCGAGCACGCGGCCGGTTCGGCGGCGCTCGGGCAGACCGTGCCTCCTCAGGGAGTGCCGTCCCAGCCGGTGCCGCCCCAGGGCGACGCGGGACCTTCGGGGCGGCGTGCCCGACGGGCGGGCGAGCCGCAGGCGTTGGCGCTGCCGTCGGGGACCGGGGCCGCTCCGGAGTACGGGGACGGGCAGGGCGACGCCCCTGACGCACCGCGCCCCGGAGGCCGTCGTGCCCGGCGCGCGCTGGCCGCTGCCCAGGAGCGGGCGGCGGCGGAAGAGGCGTCCAACAGCCGTGTGTTCGCGCTGCCTCCGGCCGCGGCGGACCGCGACGCGGACAGCGGGGCGCTGGTCGGCGCCGAGCAGGTCACGGGGCAGGCCGACGGCCAGGCCTCCGGACACGCCGCGGGACAGGCCGCCCAGGGCGGTGCGCGGCAGCTCGCAGGCGCGCGCTCGGCCGGTGCCCAGCAGGATCCGCACGGCGCTGTCGCCACGGAGGCGGGGCCCGCCCAGGTCGGCGCCTCGGTGAACGTTCCAGCGGGCGTACAGGCCGGTTTGCAGGGCGCCGCGCGCGGCGGGGTGCCCACGCAGAGCCGGGCCCGCGGCGCCGTGGCGCAGGGCGGCAGGCCCGCCCCCGCGCCGGAAGGCGACCCCATGGGGCCGGACGACTCCGGGCAGCACGCCGTGGCGCCGCAGGACCCCGCCGACGACCACACGCCGCCGCAGCCGCACCCGACGCAGTCCCCCGCGCTCCCCGCGCAGGCACAGCCGTCTCCCGCGCTCCCCGCGCAGGCGCACCCCCAGGCGCACCCTCAGGCCCCGACCGGGCGTCGGCGCGCGCGGCAGGCCCCGTCGGCGGCCGACCCCGCGGGCGGTACGACTCCGCCCCGGGCCGTGCCCGTCGCGGGCACCCCGGCGGGGGGCGTCCCCACGGACGGCACGCCCGCCGACGGGACCCCCGCGGGCGGCACGCCCTCGGCCGCCCTGCCGCCGGAACGTGATCCACGCGCGCGTGCCGCACAGCCGCTGCCCGCCGAGGCCGCGCCCGTCGACCCGAACTCGACGCAGGGGCGCGCGATCAGCGTGCGCACGCTGGGCCAGGGCGTGCCGTTCGGGCGCCAGCCGCAGCCGCCCGTACAGCAGCCGCAGGCCAAGCCGCCGCAGGCCCCCGCGCAGCCCGCGCAGGGGGGTTCGGGGCGCCGCCGCAAGCTGGGCACGCCGCCCGAGCCGGGCGCCGACGAGCGCCCGGAGAGCGCGGCGCGCCCGCACCCGCAGGCGCCGCAGGCCAAGCCGCAGCCCCGGCTCTCGCCGGGCACCGAGGGCACCGGACGCTCGTACGCGATCGGCGCTCCGGACGAGAACGCCGCCGAGGGCCCCGAGCCGCTGGACGGCCCCGGTGGCGCCGTCGAGGTGACGAACCGGCCCCAGCCGCAGCCCATGGACGACGAGTTGCCGCCCGAGCCGCTGGACAACCCGCGTCGGCTGCTCGTCTGGCCCGCGCCCGACGTCACCACGCAGCAGGCCCTGAGCGACCGCGGCTACCGGCCCGTCATCGTGCACTCGCGCGAGGAGGTCGACGCGCAGATCGCCGCGTTCCCCGCGGCCCTCTTCGTGGACCCGCTGACCGGCCCGATCACCCGGACCGCGCTGCAGTCGCTGCGGCAGGCCGCCGTCGCCGCCGAGGTGCCGGTGCTCGTCACGGCCGGGCTCGGCCAGGCCTCGCGCGAGGCGGCGTACGGCGCCGACCCCGCCGTGCTCCTGAAGGCCCTCGCGCCGCGCGACAGCGAGCAGCACCCGCCGCGGGTCCTGCTCATCGAGGAGCACGAGGAGATCGCCCTCGCCCTGACCGCGACCCTGGAGCGGCGCGGCATGCAGGTCGCGCGGGCCGAGAGCGACGCCGACGCGGTGACGCTCGCCGCCCAGACCCGGCCGAACCTGGTGGTGATGGACCTCCATCAGGTACGCCGCCGACGCGGGCCAGGGGGTCGGGGGCCAGGGGGTCGAGGGCGGCGGGCGGCGGGCTCAGATCCGGGTCACGTCCAGCTCTCCGGCCGCGTACTGCCTGCGCAGCACCTTCTTGTCGAACTTGCCGACGCTCGTCTTCGGGACCGCGGCGACGACGGCCCAGCGCTCCGGGAGCTGCCACTTGGCGACGCGGGTGGCGAGGAAGTCGCGCAGGGCCGCGTAGTCGGCGGTGGCCTCCTCCTTGAGGACGACGGTGGCCAGGGGGCGCTCGCCCCACTTGTCGTCGGGGACGGCGACGACGGCCGCCTCGGCGACGTCGGGATGCGACATCAGGGCGTTCTCCAGGTCGACGGAGGAGATCCACTCTCCGCCGGACTTGATGACGTCCTTCGCCCGGTCGGTGAGGGTCAGGAAGCCGTCCGCCGAGATGACGCCGACGTCCCCGGTCCTGAGCCAGCCGTCGGCGCTGAACTTGTCCTCCGGCCTGATGTCCTCGCCGCCCGCGCCGCCGTAGTACGCGCCCGCGATCCAGGGGCCGCGGACCTCCAGCTCGCCCGCGGACTCACCGTCCCAGGGGAGCCTGCTGCCGTCGGGGCCGATGAGGCGGCCCTCGACCCCGGCGGGGAAGCGGCCCTGGGTGAGGCGGTAGGCGAACTCCTCGTCGGTGCCCACGGCGTGCGCGGGCGGCCGCGAGACCGTGCCGAGCGGGGAGGTCTCCGTCATGCCCCAGGCGTGGCAGACCCGGACCCCGAGCCGGTCGAAGGCCTCCATCAGGGAGGGCGGACACGCCGCGCCGCCGATGGTGACCTGGTGCATGCAGCTGACGTCACGGGGGTTCGCGGTGAGTTCGGCGAGCAGGCCCTGCCAGATGGTGGGCACGGCCGCGGCGTGCGAGGGGCGCTCGGCCTCGATCATCTCGGCGAGCGGCGCGGGCTGGAGGAAGCGGTCCGGCATCAGCATGCCGACGCCCGTCATGAACGTCGCGTGCGGCAGTCCCCAGGCGTTGACGTGGAACTGCGGTACGACGACGAGGCTGGTGTCGGCGTCCGTGAGGCCCATGGACTGGGACATGTTGACCTGCATGGAGTGCAGGTAGATGGAGCGGTGGGAGTAGACGACGCCCTTGGGGTCGCCGGTCGTGCCGGAGGTGTAGCACATGGCGGCGGCACGGCGTTCGTCGAGCTCGGGCCAGTCGTAGGCGGTCGGCCTGTCCGCGATCAGGTCCTCGTACTCGTGGACGCGGGCGCGCACGCCGTCGACGAGGGAGCGGTCGCCGGGGCCGGAGACGACGAGGTGCTCGACGCTCGGCATCCGGTCCAGGAGCGGCGCGATCAGGCCGAGCAGGGAGCCGTTGACGATGATGACGCGGTCCGCCGCGTGGCCCACGATCCAGGTGAGCTGGTCGGCGGGCAGCCGCAGATTGAGGGTGTGCAGGACGGCACCCATGCAGGGCACGGCGAAGTAGGCCTCGACGTGCTCGGCGTTGTTCCACATGAAGGTCGCGACGCGTTCGTCCTCGCCGACCCCGAGGTCCTCGCGCAGGGCGTGGGCGAGCTGGGCGGTGCGGGCACCGATCTCCCGGAAGCTGCGGCGCTGTGGCTCGCCGTCGCCGGTCCAGGTGGTGACCTGCGAGGTCCCGTGCACGGTCGTGCCGTGGTTGAGGATGCGGGTCACTGTCAGCGGTACGTCCTGCATGGTGCTGAGCACGGCGTCCTCCCGGTCGGCGGGCGGCAGGCGGCCGGGCGGTCCCGGCGCTCTACCTGGCGGTAGCCCCAGATTCTCGCCGCATACCGAGCGGTATGTCACTACCGCGAGCGCACAAGAAGGCAAATTGAGCTACGACGGCCACCCGCCCGGCGTGCCCCGCCGACAGCGCGCCCGACAGCGCGGCACCCGGCACCCGGGGCTACGGCGGCCTGCGCCACGGCGGCCGACTGCTCAGCGGCCGCCGCTCAGCGCACCGGGGTGAGCTCCGGGTCCTCGCGGAGCTTGCCGAGCGCGCGCGACACCGCGCTCTTGACCGTGCCGATGGACACCCCGAGCACCTCGGCCGTCTGGGCCTCGCTCAGGTCCTCGTAGTAGCGCAGGACGACCATGGCCCGCTGCCGCGCGGGCAGCTTCATGATCGCGCGCCACATCGCGTCGTGCAGCGCCTGCTGCTCGGCCGGGTCACCGGCCGGCACGGCCTCCGGTTCGGGCAGCTCGTCGCAGGCGAACTCGTCGACCTTGCGCTTGCGCCACTGCGACGTGCGCGTGTTCAGCAGGGCCCGGCGCACATACCCGTCGAGCGCCCGGTGGTCCTCGATCCGGTCCCAGGCCACATAGGTCTTGGTCAGGGCCGTCTGCAGCAGGTCCTCGGCGTCGCTCGGATTCGCCGTCAGCGAGCGGGCGGTGCGCAGCAGCACGGGCTGTCGGGCCCGGACGTACGAGGCGAACGACGGGTAGGCGGAAGGACCCGCGCCCCGCGTCGCGGCCTTCGATGCGCTGGTGCACACGGACACCATGGATGCGGTCATGGCTCCACGCTAGAAGCGCCCCCTACATCAGCGGATCGGCCGCAGGTCCCGAAGCCATGTCCGCCTCAGGTTGTACGAGGGGAGGTGGCCCCACCTCCTGAAGGTGGAGGAAGGGGAGCACACTCCTGAGGGTTCGACCCTGAGGTACCGGAAACCGCTTGCCCGCTCCGCTCCCGTCACCGCTCAGCCGAGCCGGGCCACCGGCGCGTGCATCAGGTTGCGGTCGATCTGCAGGGTGCGCCCGCCGTACCGCTCCGTGACGTTGCCCGCGTACTGATGGATCCGGCGCGCCGGATGCCAGGCGGACCAGGGCAGCGCCTGCTCGCCGTACAGGTCGGGGCGGTTGTTCCAGCGGGCGAACCACATGATCGACGGCAGGTCCTCGACCCCCGCCCGGCGCGCCGACTCCAGGTGCGTTACGCCGGAGTCGGCACTGCTGTAGAAGCCCGGTACGTAGCCGTGGCTGCGCACTTCGCGGCTCCAGGCCCGTACGAAGCCGAGCGTGGCCGTGGCGCATTTCTCGTTCTGGTGCGCGTACGCCTCCATGTCCAGGTAGAGCGGACTGTCCGGTCCCATGCCGAGCGCCTCGGCCCTGACGACGGCGTCGTGTCCCTCCCGGGTGCCCTGGGGTCCGGGCTCGCTTCCGATGCGGACGTGCTGCTTGTTCCCGGCCCGTACGCACGGGGACTGCGAGCCGACGTACACCGGCAGCACGCCCCAGCCCATCTCGTCGACCGCCGTCAGCCAGGCCCGGCTCAGCTGCGGCTGGTCCTGACAGGCCCGGCCGCGCCCGGCGTAGTAGACGCCCACCGCGCGGTACGGCGATTCGAGCCAGCGCCGCATGGTGTCGGCCGGGGGTGTCAGACAGGTGTCGAAGGCCCGGCCCTCGAAGACATCGGGCTCCGCCGCCGCTCCGGGGCGGCCCGGGCCGTGGCCCTCCGGGTGCGCGGGGACCGCCCGGCGCGCGGGTCCCTCGAGGGGAGCCGAGGTGTCCAGGGCGAGCGTCGCCAGGGACAGGGCGAGGACAAGGCCAGTGATCGTCTTCCGGTGGCGCATACGGCGAGTGAACGGGCCGGGGCGGGTGCTGGGCCCGGGACACGCGCGCGTTCAGCCGTCCGCCGCCAGAATCAGCCCCGATGTGGGGACGCCGGTGCCCGCCGTGACCAGGGCGTGCCCGGCGCCGGGTATCTGGTTCACCGCCGTGCCGCGCAGCTGGCGCACGGCCTCCGCTATGCCGTTCATCCCGTGGAGATAGGCCTCGCCCAGCTGTCCGCCGTGGGTGTTCAGCGGCAGCCGCTCCTTGGCGACGAACTCCGCCGCCTCGCCCGGCGCGCAGAACCCGAACTCCTCCAGCTGCATCAGCACGAACGGCGTGAAGTGGTCGTAGAGGATCCCGACGTCGACATCACCGGGGGCGAGCCCCGAGGTGCGCCACAACTGCCGTGCCACGACGCCCATTTCCGGCAGGCCCGTGAGGTCGTCGCGGTAGTAGCTGGTCATCTGCTCCTGGGCGCGGCCCGCGCCCTGCGCGGCGGCGGCGATCACCGCGGGCGGCTTCGGCAGGTCCCTGGCCCGCTCCACGCTGGTGACGACGAGGGCCTGCCCGCCGTCCGTCTCCTGGCAGCAGTCCAGGAGCCGCAGCGGCTCCACGATCCAGCGGGAGGCGGCGTGCTCCTCCAGCGTGATGGGTCTGCCGTGGAAGTACGCGGCCGGGTTGGTCGCCGCGTACTTCCGGTCGGTTACCGCGACGTGGCCGAAGACCTCCGGGGTCAGTCCATGGGCGTGCAGATAGCGCTGCGCGGCCATCGCCACCCAGGACGCGGGGGTGAGCAGCCCGAACGGCAGTGCCCAGCCGAGCGCCACGCCCTCCGCCGACGGCTCGCGACGGCTCACCCCGGCGCCGAAGCGGCGGCCGGACCGCTCGTTGAACGCCCGGTAGCAGACGACCACTTCGGCCACTCCCGCGGCTATCGCGAGCGCCGCCTGCTGCACGGTGGCGCAGGCCGCGCCGCCGCCGTAGTGCACGCGGGAGAAGAAGGAGAGCTCGCCGATGCCCGCCGCCTGGGCGACCGTGATCTCCGGGCTGGTGTCCATCGTGAAGGTGACCAGGCCGTCGACGTCGGCCGGGGCGAGGCCCGCGTCGTCGAGCGCCGCCCGCACCGCCTCCACGGCCAGCGTCAGCTCGCTGCGCCCGGAGTCCTTGGAGAACTCGGTGGCGCCGATCCCGGCGACCGCCGCCCTGCCGCCGAGGTCGTCCCGCGTCCGCACGCTCATGCCGCACCTCCCGCCGCCGTCGGGGCCTCGCCGGCTGAGGCCTCGCCACCTGAGGCGGTGCCGCCTGAGGCGGTGCCGCCTGAGACCGTGCCGTCCGCCTCGACCGCCGTGGTCGGCACGGTGGGCGCGGCTGGCACGGCGGGCGCGGCTGGCACGGCGGGCACGGTGGGCGCGGCTGGCACGGCTGGCACGGCTGGCACGGCGGGCACGGTCACCGTCACCATGCCGGTGACGTGCTTGCCTATGCCGTTGGCGCCGACGACCCTGACCGTCGCCGTGGTGCCCTCCGGGGTCCGGGCGACCTCCTCTATCGAGCCCGTCAACACCATCGTGTCCCCGGGGTAGTTGGGCGCGCCCAGCCTGATCCTCACGGTGCGGAGGACGGCGCTCGGTCCGAAGTGGTCGGTGATGTAGCGCCCCACCAGGCCGTTGGTGGTGAGGATGTTCATGAAGATGTCGGGGGAGCCCTTCTCCTTCGCGAGCTCCACGTCGTGGTGCACGTCCTGGTAGTCCCTGGACGCGATGGCTCCCGCGACGATCAGTGTGCGCGTGACCGGGATCTCCAGCGGCGGCAGCGCGTCACCGGCCTTCACGGCGGCCGCGCCCTTCGGGAAGCGGCCCACTCCTGCGGCGCGGCCCGCCCCCGCGCGGCCTCCCTCCGCACGGCCCGTCTCCGCGCGGCTCATCGGCCCGCACCCCCTTCCGGCACGGCCACGGCTGCCACGGCCGCAACACCCGCCGCCTCCACGACCGCCCCCTCCAGGACCCGGAACACCGGCAGCTCCAAGTCCTCGTCCACCCGCTGGAACTCCAGCCGCACCGGCATCCCGATCCGCACGGCCCGGTACGGCACGCCCACCACATTGCTGATGATCCGCACGCCCTCAGCGAGCTCGACGAGCACCACCGCGTACGGACCAGCCCCGCCGGCGGCCCCTCCGGAAGCCCCGTCCGACGCCGTGAAGGCGGGGAACGGAGGGTGGTGCATCACCACGTACGAATAGACCGTGCCCTCGCCGCTCGCCTCGACCGTGTCCCACTCGGGGGAGCCGCAGGCACCGCAGCCCGGCAGCCAGGGGAAGCGGAGCGTGCCGCAGCCCCCGCAGCGCTGGATGAGCAGCCGGTGCCGGGCCACGCCCTCCCAGAACCCGGCGTTGTCCCTGTTCACCACCGGGCGGGGGCGGGTGGCCGCGTCCGCGTCCGGCGTCCGGGCGGCGGCCGGGGCCGTCGGTCTCCGCCTCGCGGGGCGGTACTTGAGGATCCGGAAGCGGTGCGTGCCCGCGAGCTCCCCGTCCGCGTGGACGTCCATCCGGGTCGTCACGAAATACCCCGCGCCGAGCTTGGTCGTCTTGCGGTCCGACACCGACTCGATCACCGCGTCGAACGTGATCTCGGCACCGGGCCGCAGCGGGCGCAGATACTCCTGCTCGCAGTCGGTGGCGACCACCGAGGTGCACCCGGCGTCGTCGAGCAGCGCCAGCAGCTCGTCGTACGCGTCGGAGCGGGCCGCGTGGCCCGAGAGTCCGCCCATCGTCCAGGCCTGGAGCATGGTCGGCGGGGCGATCGCGCCGGGCCCCTCGTACGCAGGACTGGTGTCGCCGAGGGCCTCGCACCAGTGCCGGATCATCGGCGCGTTGACCGGGTCCCTGCCGCGGCCGGACTCGGCCGCGGACCGGCCCTCGTACGCCTTCAGCCGTCCGTACCACCCGTCGGATCCGTCCGGCCCCGTCTCCGCCCTGCTCCGTGCGCTGCCCGTCACCGTCGTCCCCTCCGCCGCCCCGATCAACCGCCCCCGTGAGCTCCTGACATATTCGGTACACCGCAGCCGCCGCATCGGTTCCCATGGATGCGCCGCCGCCACGCGCTGATTTCTGACTGTCCGTCAGTTCTCGTACGGGTGTCAAGACGCGGAGCGGAGGTGCCGCGGGAACTGGGCCGCGAACGCAGCTGCGCGGCGACGCCCGAGGCACCGCCGCGCAAACTGTCACATCACCCCACAGAGCAGGCCCCGAGGATCACTCCCCAACGAGGCCCCGGCTCACCACAGTTCGCTGAAGTTGACGGCGACGTTGGCGTTCGACTGGTCGATCTCCGTGAACGCGGAGCCGTTCACCTGAGCGGTGTTGCTCTGGTTGGAGGCGCCGTTGCCGACCGCCTGCTGCTGGGTGGTCGAGGAGTTGCCGTTGTTGTCATCGCCGACACCGCTGCCGTCGACGACCGCAACACCCGCGTTCGATCCGTTGTCCGCGAACGAGCCGTTGTCGGCCATCGCGACACCCGAGAAGAGGGCGGCGGCCAGCGGCAGGGCGGCGACGGCGGCGAGGGCACGGGCGGTACGGATGCTTGCCATGTCTATTTCCTCCAGAACGGGTGGTGGGCGCCGGCCCGGCCGGGCCCACCTCAAATACGGCTTGTTCCAAGGCAGTTGGCCGACCGCCCTGGACATCTGCACGACGTCGCGCATCAAGAGTTGCCCACCGAATCCCCGCAGAACTACCCCGGAAGGCACTATTCCCCCGCAAGCGTGAGGACAAGTCGATAAACCCGCTTCGCTCCATCAACGCCCCAGCTCAGCACCCTTGCCCCAGCTGATCCCAGACGCCGCACGGGCTGAAGCGTTCCGCCAAAACCCCGGCAAAAGGGGGCGCTGCCCCTCTTCGGCCGCCGCGCGGGCCTCCCCCTCTTCCCTTCATCGAACGTCAGTACGAAACTGAAGTCATGGCCCCCAGCGACCGCCATGCCGATGACCGCGAAGCAGACGACCACGAAGCAGACGACCGCGAAGCCGACGACCGTCATGCCGACGACCGCCCCACTCACGACGGCCTCCACGAACCGGCCGCCGAACAACCCGCCGCCGAGCAACCGGCCGCCCACGATCCGTGGGCCCGCGATCCGTCCGGCCGCGATCCGTCCGGCCACGAAGCACGGGCCCCGGCACCGCGCGCCCACGACCAGGCACCCCGCGCGCGGGCACGTCACCCCGCCGAACGCCACACCGCCACGCTCGCGCTGGCCCACGCCCTGTCGGCCGCCGAGCGGGGGCTCGCCGTCATCCCCCTGTCCCGCGGCAAGCTCCCCGCGCTGCGCTCGCCGCACCACGACGACCCGCACCCCTCGCCGTGCCACGGCGAGTGCGGGCGCCCGGGGCACGGCGTGTACGACGCGTCCACCGACCCGGTGCGCATCCGCGAGCTGTTCGCCGCCGCTCCCTGGGCCTCGGGCTACGGCATCGCCTGCGGCCTGCCGCCGTACCACCTGATCGGCATCGACCTGGACACCAAGACCGGCGCCGACGCCCCGGCCGCGCTGCGCGAGCTGGCGCTGCGGCACCTGTTCACCATCCCGGAGACGGTCGTCGTCACCACCCCCAGCGGCGGCCGCCACGTCTGGCTGTCCGGGCCACCGGACGTCGTCGTGCCCAACTCGGCCGGCCGCCTGGCCCCCGGCATCGACATCCGCGGCGCGGGCGGCTATCTGGTCGGCCCCGGCTCGCGCACCGAGCAGGGCGTGTACAGCACCGTGCCGGGCACCGCCCACCTGCCCCCGGCCGCGTGCCCCGAGGCCCTCCTGCGGCTGCTCGTGCCCCCGCTGCGCCGACGCCCGGCGACGGCACCCCCGCGCGCGGCCGTCCAACAGGGCCAGGGCCTGGTCCAGTTCGTCCTCGCCGCGCACGAGGGGCAGCGCAACACCCGCCTGTTCTGGGCCGCTTGCCGCGCCTACGAGAACGGCCTCGGCGAAGCCCTCACCGGCCCCCTCACCGAAGCGGCCCTGCGCGTCGGGCTCACCCTCCGGGAGGCCCGCTCCACCATCGCCTCAGCGGCCCGTCTGACCGGCCACGCCTGACCCCACGCGCGCGTGCCCCACGCGTACGTGGCGCTCACCCGGCCCCAAGGCACAACGGAGGGAATCTTGCAGCACGCGTCTTCTCATGGGCGCCGACGCGCATTTCAATGAAGCTGCGGGAGTGGATGCGTGACGGCCGCCGCCGGGGCGTGGGCGCTGGTACCGGCGACGGCCGCGTGAGCGCCGATGCCGCGGCTCCCCACCACGGCATCGGCGCGGTCGCCCTTCAGGCGCCGGGGCCTGCGGGAGAAGACCCCGGTCGGAACAGGCCGGAAGGGCAGGGCCGGAGCCGTGCGCGCTGCCGTCGGCGCGGCTCCGGCCGACCATCAGTCGGCGCCCTGCGCATCGCGCACCTGACGTCTGCGTCTGACCGACACCGCGCTCCCGCGCAGCGAGACCACCGCGGCGAGGTCCGGCCGCACCAGCTCTTGATCACGCACGTCGCACGGCGGACCGCTCCCCGCGGGACGGGCTCGTCGGCGCCTCAGACGATGACTCTCCTCCAGCAGGCGACGGCGTTCCTCGACCAGCCGCCGAGCCGTGTCCACCAGTTCGTAGGCACGGTCCCGGACGTCCTCCGCCCGCTCCCGTACGGGACGCCATTGCGGGTCGATCACTACGAAGGCTTGATTCCCGAAGCCTGCCCTGCGGATTCCGTCAGTCATGGACGCTCAGCCCTCAGGGGAACTCAACGGGACGCGAGATTCGTAGGTGCGGTACCCCTCTGCCCTCAAGGGGAGGCGCGTACCTGACACGGCCGGGGACTGGGACCGCAAGGGCGCCTGCGTCGCAGGCAGCCGACTACATCACCGAGAGTAGGACCGCCCGAGTCGGGGCGGAAGACGAGACGCGGTACCAGACTGAGTGCGCCCACTCCGGTACGAGCATCGGGCGCCCTCGCCCGCGGACCCAAAGCTCCCGGCGACAGGGCCTGTTCACGCGAAGGGGCGCTCCGAAACCGGAACGCCCCTTCTCACCAGCGCATGCGCTGACTTGCCGCGGTGGGTGTGGGATTTGAACCCACGGTGACTCGCGCCACGACGGTTTTCAAGACCGTTCCCTTAGGCCGCTCGGGCAACCCACCCCGCGCTGCCGCCGTGTGATCGGGCGGGCTTGCGCGGGGTCAAGAGTAGCGGGTCAGCTGTCGCCCTTGCGCTCGCCCAAGGTCACGTCGGCCGTGCGCTCCTTGCCGTCGCGCTCGTAGGTGATCTTGACGGTGTCGCCGGGCTTGTGGGTCCAGATCTGGCCGATGAGGGTCGGGCCGCTGTCGATGACCGTGTCGTCGAGCTTCGTGATGACGTCACCGGACTTCAGGCCCGCCTTGGCCGCGGGGCCGTTCGGCTCGACCGCGGGGCCCGAACCGGTGGCGCCGCGGTCGGAGATCACCGCGCCGCCCGAGGCGTCGGCAAGGGAGACCGAGGCGCCGATCATCGGGTACGTGGCCTGGCCGGTCTTGATCAACTGCTGCGCCACGTTCTTCGCCTGGTTCACCGGGATGGCGAAGCCGAGGCCGATGGAGCCGGACTGGCCGCCGCCGAGGCCGCCGCCGCTGTCGGCGGGCTTGATGGCGGAGTTGATGCCGATGACGGCGCCGCCCGCGTCCAGGAGGGGGCCGCCGGAGTTGCCCGGGTTGATGGAGGCGTCGGTCTGCAGGGCGCTCATGTACGAGCTCTTGCTGCTGGCGCCGTCGCTGGACGTCACCGGGCGGTTCTTGGCGCTGACGATGCCCGTCGTGACCGTGTTGGACAGGCCGAAGGGGGCCCCGATCGCGATGGTGGAGTCGCCGACGGCGACCTTGTCGGAGTCGGCGAGCGGGAGCGGACGCAGGTTCGACGGCTTGTTCTTGAGCTTGATGACCGCCACGTCGTACCCCTGCGCGCGGCCGACCACTTCGGCGTCGTACTTCTTGCCGTTCGAGAACGTGGCCGACAGCTTGCCGCCCTCGGCGGCCGACGCCACCACGTGGTTGTTGGTGAGGATGTGGCCTTCCTTGTCGTACACGAAGCCGGTGCCCGTGCCGCCCTCGCCGCTGCCGCTCTGGGCCTCCAGGGTGACCACGCTCGGCAGCGCCTTGCCCGCGATGCCGGCGACCGAGCCGGGCTCGCGCTTGAGGTCGGCCGGGGCGTCCGACGCGGAGACTGTCGTGGAGTCCGTGCTGTTGTCGTCGTTGCGCTCCGCCGCCCAGTAGCCGATGCCGCCGCCCACGCCGCCCGCGACGAGGGCCGCCGCGAGCACGGCCGCGACCAGGCCGCCGCGACGGCGACCGCCCGGCTTGGGAGCCGACGGCTGCTCGGCCGTCCAGGAGGTGCCCCAGCCGGAGCCTCCGCCCTGCGCGTACGACGGCACGGCGGGCGGCGGGGGCGGCGGCCAGGAGCCGCCGGACGCGGCCACGGACGCGGGAGCCGGGGCCTGGGCGTGCGCGGCGGGGTGCGCGGCCGTCGCGTGCGTGCCCGTGGTGTGCGTGCCCGTCGTGTGTGCGTACGGGTCGGGGACCTGGGGCGCGGGCGCTGGCGGCGCGGCGGGGGCCTGCGGCTGCGCCGGGGCCGGCTCCGGCGCGGGCGCGGTGTCCCGCGGCGCGTGCTCGGGCTCCGGCCTCGCGGACGCCTCCGGTCCAGGAGGGCCGGGCGGCGTGGCGGCGGTGGGGGCGGGAGCAGCGGGAGTGTCCACCGGCACGGGAGGTGCGGACGGGGCCGGGGGGACCTCAGTGCCCTCGTTCTCGGTGCTCACAGCTTTCTTCTCCTCGGTCCACGCTGTCGTACTCGGTCACGGCCAGAGATCGGCCCGGGGCGGCACAGGTCGGACACCCGGTCAACCGTTCAGTTGTCCCAGTCAGCTTTTCCCATGGGCTGTCAGGTCACCATAAGCCGACGCTGTGCGTTCACGGCGGGCGAAACCGCCACATTCGGAAAGCTTCGGAAGGCTCCGGAAGGCCTCGTGCACCCTCCGAAGGCCCCCGGGCGCTCCGGAAAGCTCATCCGAAGGTTCACAGCCGAGTCACAGAGCCAGCTGAAGGCAACGTGAGAGGAAGCTGAGAAAGGCCGCGCCCCGGCCCACCCCGACCAGAGCCGACCAGAGCCGACCCGTCCGCCCCCGCCCCCGCGGGCCCCCGCCCCCGGACGGTGGCACCATGACGCGGTGACCCACGCACGACAGCACCTCATCCAGGTCGTCGCCCACCGAGGGGCCTCCGAGGACGCCCCGGAGCACACACTGGCCGCCTACAAGAAGGCCGTCGAGGACGGCGCGGACGCCCTCGAATGCGACGTCCGGCTCACCGCGGACGGGCACCTCGTCTGCGTCCACGACCGCCGCGTCAACCGCACGTCGAACGGCCGCGGCGCCGTCTCGGCCCTTGAGCTCGCCGAGCTGGCCGCGCTCGACTTCGGCTCCTGGAAGAACCGCGAGCAGGGCCCGTACGCCGAGGACCCCGACTGGGAGGAGGGACCGGCTCCGGAGGACACCTCGGTCCTCACCCTGGAGCGCCTCCTGGAGCTCGTGGCCGAAAACCACGCCTCCGGGCGTCGCGTCCAGCTCGCCATCGAGACCAAGCACCCCACGCGCTGGGCGGGCCAGGTCGAGGAGCGGCTGCTGCACCTCCTGAAGCGCTTCGGTCTGGACGCGCCCTCTCCGGAGGAGCACTCGCCGGTCCGCGTGATGAGCTTCTCGGCGCGTTCGCTGCAACGCGTGCGGGCCGCTTCGCCGACCCTGCCGACCGTCTATCTGATGCAGTTCGTCTCGCCGCGCCACCGCGACGGACGGCTGCCCCAGGGTGTGCGCATCGCGGGACCGAGCATGCGGATCATCCGCAGCCACCCCGGATACGTCGCCAAGCTCAAGCGCGCGGGGCACCAGGTCCACGTGTGGACCGTGAACGAGCCCCAGGACGTCGAACTCTGCGCCCGTCTGGGCGTCGACGCCATCATCACCAACCGCCCGAAGCAGGTTCTGTCCCAACTGGGCCGCGACTAACTTTCGTTACGGGGAGTGCACCGGCGCGTTCGGTCCGTATTCGATCGTGACGAGTGCGTCACCATCCAGGTGTTGGCCGGTTTCCGGTCCAGTCCATTGGGGCATCCACTCCGTGGCGTGGGGCAAAGGAGGTCTCGGGGGTGGCGTTTGTGGTGGCACGGGAAGTGCCCACGTCGTCGAGCATGGCCGTACCCCATGGTCCTGCGGGCGTGGGGAAAGCCAGACACCGGATGCGCGATCAGCTTCGCGTCAGCGGGGTGTCGGAGTCGGTCATCGACGACGCCGTACTGATCCTTTCCGAACTGCTCAGCAACGCCTGCCGGCACGGCAGACCGCTGGGCAGCGGGCTGCACGACAGCCCGAAGGACAGTGACGGCAGCGGCGACGGAGACGTGCGCGCCGCCTGGCAGGTCGACAAGGCGGGACGCCTGACGGTCGAGGTGACGGACGGCGGCGGCCCGACCCGCCCGGTTCCGGCCACCCCGTCGGTCACCGCCCACGGCGGCCGCGGGCTGAACATCATCACCGCACTCGCCGAGGCCTGGGGGGTGCGGGACGACGCCCGCGGCGAGGTCACGGTCTGGGCCCTCGTGCACGCCGGGCACCGCTCCGAGGACTTCGCTACGCGCGTCGCCGCGCCGTCGGCCTCCGCGATAGCCGACCTTGGCTTCACGGACCCCTTCGACGACGTGGACTGACGGACCCGTACGACGTACGCGGACCCGGGCGGCCGGACCCCGCGGGCCCCGCGCGCCGACGCACTGAGTCGGTCCACCGTTGAACGGCTAGGCTCGCGCCCGTACGCAAGCGAGCCGTAACCGGGAGACACCCACGATGGCCAAGAAGCGCCCGCAGACGAAGGGCAAGCAGCCGCAGCTCAAGGACCACGAGGTCCCGGTGGTCGGCGCCAGGGAGCCCTGCCCCTGCGGTTCGGGCCGCCGCTACAAGGCCTGCCACGGCCGGGCCGCCGCGCACGCGGTCACCGAGCTGGTGCAGCGCCCCTTCGAGGGGCTGTCCGGCGAATGCGACTGGGTGGCGCTGCGCGAGCTGGTGCCCGCCGCCACGGTCGAGCTGACCCCGAAGGACGGGCTGCCCGACGGCGTGCCCTCCGTGACCCTCGCGACGGTCCTGCCGATGGCCTGGCCCGCGCTGCGCCGCGAGGACGGCTCGGTCCTGCTCGGCCTGCAGAACGACACCTCGTCCGGCGACCTCAGCCGCGACCTCGCCGACACGCTGGCCCGCGCGCTCACCACGGAGCCGGGCCAGCCGGTGGCGGGCCGCAGGGCGCCCGCGGACGGGCCGCGCCTGCAGGACGTCCTCGACGACAAGGCGCCCTTCGAGCCGGTCGTGCACTCCGGCTTCGAGTTCTGGGTGCCGGACGCGGAGAACGCGTCGGCGGAGGTCTCGGCCTCCCTGGAGCGGGCGAACGCCGCCGCCATCCCGACCGTCAAGCTGGCCGGCGTCGACTCCGCGTACTGGTGCGAGACGCCGGAGAAGAACCACCTGCGGTGGGTCATGCCGCACGCCGAGGAGAAGCTCCTCGACGCGCTCGCGCGCCTGCACGCCGCCGGTACGTCGAGCCTCGGCGAGGGCACGCGCCTGGTCGGCTCCTTCCGCGCGCACGGCCTGACCGTGCCGGTGTGGGACCTGCCGAGCGGCATGGGGGCGCAGGACGTCGAGAAGCCCGCGGCCGAGTTCGCCGAGCGGCTCGCGGCGGCGCTCGCGGTCGCGGAGCCGCTGACCGCGGAGGAGCGGCGCGCCCGCGGCGGCCTCACCAACCGCCAGGTCACGCTCAGCTGATCCACCAGGAGTGCGGCAGCCGCGCGCGGGGGTTCCTCGCCCTCGCGCGCGGGGAGCCCTTCCTCCCGCGCGGGGCACCGCTCCCGCGCACGCTTCCCGAACCTCACTCTGGCCCTCTCACCGGCACTTCGCCAACCCCCTTGCCCTGCACACGGATGACATTCGGCTGAGGTCCGGCGTCGCATTTCGAACAGGTGGATGGCGCCGGGCACCGGGGAACGGCCTTCCGCCGTCGTGTCGTCACGCGTTCTTAACCGGGCGAGTGCGCCGGGTGACCGCTCGGAGGCCGCGCAGGCGCCTCACCTCTGTCTCACTGACTCACCGGTCAGCCGGACCGAACGCGTGACTCCTGTCACAACTCCCCATGGGCGCAGGTGAATCCCTGTCCGGATAACTGAGATCGAATTTGCCAAGCGCCGATCTCTTGTTACCGTTCAGATAGCCCGGTTGCTGGTGCATCCCCCGTCGCCAGCAACCGGGCGTTTCCATGCCCGGGCATAAGTCACGCGCTCAACTGCCCTGTGGCCCGCCGGAGTTGCTGCCCGACCGCAGCAACAGGGCGTCCCCGCTCTCACTCGCGAACTCCGCGACCGCCGTGTAGTGCGCCGCGGTCCCCGATGTGCGCTCCTTGGGTGTGTCGCACGCCCCCGGTTCGTCCCCCGCGCCCACCGCGCAGTGCATCTGCACCGTGCGCCCCTTGGGGCCCATCACGCTCAGTACGGCTTCCAGGGCCTCACCGGTCACGTTGCGGTAGTAGGTGCGCGCCCAGGTGTCCGCGCCCTGGGTCAGTACGCAGGTCTGGGCCTCGACGCCGTCGGGCGAGGAGAGTTCGGGGCCGCAGCGGGAGAGCGTGTCGGGCAGGGGCGCGGCATCGGCGGTGGAGTGCGCGGGGCCGCCCGCGGCCTGCTGCGGGCGGGTCTCCGGCTCGGCCCGGGGGGCGCGGTGGGCACCGGCCTCCGGCGCGCCTTCACCCGCCTGCGGGGGCAGCGCCCCCGCGCGCCCCGGGTCCGCGGGCGCCTTGGCGTCCTCGAACACCGGCCCGGCGGCCGCCCCGGCGAGGGGCAGCAGCGCGGCGACGGCCACGATGCCCAGGAGCGCGAGCAGGCGGGGGTTCATGGCCGGGCGCGGGTGCATGCGCCGAAGATAACGACCCCGGGCGCCCGGCCCCGCGCCGCGCGCCCGATTCCCTTAGAACTCGGGCGCGCTCACACCCGTATGAGTGAGCGCGTCGACCACCGCGTCCACGACGGCCTCCACGTCCGGCACCCAAGGGGCGGCCGAGCCGGGGAGCGGGGCGCGCTCCCAGCGGGCCTGGCCCTGGCCGGTCTCGGACGGGGGCAGCGGGATGTACCCGCCGCCTCCGTGGAAGCGCAGCGAGCCGGGCACCCGGTCCTTGGCGTACAGGAGCTCGCCGAGCTGCTCCATGGAGTACGGCGCGACGAGGACAAAGTAGCGGGCCGGGGTGGCCACGACGGGGCCGAGGCGGATGCCCGCGAGTTCGAGTGCGGCGAGGGCGCGCGCGCCGGCGGCCGCGGGCAGGCTCACGGCGCACGGGGCGCGTCCGCCGGTGGCGAGGAGCACGGGTGCGCCGGGCCGGTTGGTCCACCACCAGCGGACCATGCGCTCGTCGGTGGTGGCGGCGAGGAGCCCCGGGTCGAGCGGGTGGGCGCCCGGAACGACGCACTCGGGGTCGGGGCAGGCGCACCGCGCCTGGCCGCCGCGGGTCGCCTCACGCGACGCGACCGAAAGGTCCGGCCGCTCGTCCGCCGCGCGCGGCCCCCGCTTCGCGCGCCGCTTGCCGCTCCTTCTGCCGCTCTTGTCGCGCGTGTCGCCCTGCCGCTCGCCGGGCCCGGCGTGTCCGGAGCGCCCTTCGAGTCCGGCGATGCCGTCGAGGAGCTGCCTGCTCTGCCCTTCGATACCGACACCGGGCAGCACGGGCCAGCCCCATGCTGTCGCGAAGGTCAGGGCCGCACCGATCAGAGAGGGACTCTGGTCAGACTTCCTACCGATTCGCCAGGACAGGAGCCTGCGTCGCCTTCCGAGGATCTCGCGCATGAGCGCTCGTTCCTTTCCGTTACACGCAGAGGGACACTTCGGGCCACATCACACCATGTGTGGATCTCTATCGCTGTGTACGAGGTGCGCGTACAAGGTGCATGCAAGGTGCGTACAAGCTGGCGCGTCACACCCCAGCCTGCGGCATGGGGAACCCCTATGGGCCGAGCGTTAACGTGGCGTGGGGTGGCGGCGCCTGGCGTTTGCCGTCCCGCGTTTTTCTTGCCCCCGGTGCCACGGGACGATGGGGCGCGGTCGCCGTGGGCTAAGACGTCCGGGTCCGGCGGCAGGTTCCGGGCGTCGCGCAAATGCCCCTGGTCGGTCCCGAGCCACCACTTGAATCCGTACCCATCACGGCCGCTGTGACGCTCCTTCGAACAATGTCAGTCGACCGCAATATGGCGTTCCCTGCAACACTTTTGAGCCAAGTTCTCAAGATCACTGTCAGTTCACAGAATTCTCACGCGGCGCACTGGACACCAGGAATCCCAGCAGGACAATGCTGGACATCCCCTCTCCACTGCGTGTAGATGTGGAGACATTGCTAGCGACGCAGAATGACAGGGGGTTTGCGATGCTATTGAGCAATACGCACTGGCCGGAAAGCGGTCAGCCATGAACGCCCCGCACCTGCCGAAAGTGGCCGGAATCGATTCCACTGTTCCCCCACCGGCGCACACTGTCCCGTCCGTCGCGCCCTCCCCGGAGGCCCCCGGCGCCCCGGGCGCACTGATCCAGGACCGCCTGGCCGGCTGGGTCTCCGACCTCACCACGCTGCACGAACTCACCGAGCGCCTGTCCCGCACCGCCACCCTGGACGAGGCCCTGGACGAACTCCTGCGCGCCGGTGCCGCCCTCGTCGGCGCCCGCCGCGGCCTCGTCGTCGTGGAGCCCGCCGACGGCCTCGGCCCCGACACCACCGTCGGCCTCGGCTTCGCCCGCGCCGACCTCGGCTATCTGGAGACGGTGCCGCGCGCCGCCACCTCGTACGGCCGGCTCCTGGAAGCGAGCGCCGCGGGGACCCCCCTCTCGGAGATCGCGCAGCCGGACCTCTTCGCCGACGAGGCCCTCGACCCCCGCCACCGCGAAGTGGCACGCCGCCTCGGCTACGCCGCGAGCTACGCGCTGCCGCTCGCCACCGAGGCGACGGGCGGTGTCGGCGCCGCCGTCTGGCTGTACGACGAGACCGCCGAACCGGCACCGCGCCGACGCCATCTCATCGGTCTGTACGCCCGCTACGCCGCCGAGCACCTGGCCCGCCTCGTCGAGCTCACCCGCGCCCGCACCACCGTGGCGACCCTGCGCGAGGAGCTGCTGCCCTCGCGCCTTTCGCGGGTCGCGGGCGTGCAGCTGGCCGCGCGGCACCGCGCCGGGGCGCGCGGCGGCGGCGACTGGTACGACGCGCTGCCGCTGCCCGACGCGGCGCTCGGCCTCGCGGTCGGCTCGGTCACCGGGTCCGGGCCGAGCGCGGTCGCCGCGATGGGCCGCCTGCGCGCGAGCCTGCGGGCGTACGCGGTGATGGAGGGCGAGGACCCCGTCGCCGTCCTGTCCGACCTGGAGCTGCTGCTGCGCCTGACGGAGCCCGCGCGCTCGGCGACGGCCCTGTTCGCGTACTGCGAACCCGCGCTGCGCAAGATCGTCCTGGCCGGGGCCGGGCACAGCCCGCCGCTCCTGATCGGAGAGCGGCGCACGGAGTTCGTGGAGACCTCCCTGTCCGCGCCGCTCGGCATGCTCGCCTGCTGGGAGGCGCCGAGCGTGGAGATCCGCCCGGAGCCCGGGGAGACCCTGCTGCTCTACACCGACGGCCTGCTGCACCGCACCGGCGACGCGATGGACCGGGCGTTCGCGCGGCTGCACGCGGCGGCGGCGAGCGTGCCGAAGGCCGCCCGCGACGACCCGGGCGCGATCGCCGACCACGTCCTGCGGGCCGTGCTGCCCGAGGAGGCGTCCGGCGAGGGCGGCGACCTGGACGGCGGCGCCGCGTGCGACGAGGACGTGGTGCTGCTCGCGGCGCGGTTCGAGTAGGCCGGGTTCGAGCAGGCCCGCTTCCAGCAGGCCGGTTCGGTCAGGCCGGCTCCGACCAGGCCCGCCCGCCCCCGTGACGACCCGGCGCGCGACCCGGCTCCGCGTGACCTTCCGACTGCGCTGTGTAAGGGTCCTTCTGCCTCTGGAACCCCTTCCGGACCGCCGTACGATGAGGAGGGTCCGTTGTCGTACATAGGAGGCAGACCGTGTCGGACGCCCTCAACCCGGAGACCCCGGAAGAGCTGGTGGAGACCGAAGAAGAGCCGATCAAGCAGCGCAAGAACGGCCTCTACCCCGGTGTCTCCGACGAGCTCGCCGAGAACATGAAGTCCGGCTGGGCCGACACCGAGCTGCGTGATCTGGAGCCGGTCGCCCAGGCCGGGCACACCGCCGCCCGCCGTGCCGCGCTGTCCGCGCGCTTCCCCGGCGAGCGCCTGGTGATCCCCGCGGGCAACCTGAAGACCCGCTCGAACGACACGGAGTACGCCTTCCGCTCCTCCGTCGAGTACGCGTACCTCACCGGCAACCAGACGGAGGACGGCGTCCTCGTCCTGGAGCCCACGCGGGACGGCCACCGGGCGACGATCTACCTGCTGCCGCGCTCCAACCGTGAGAACGGCGAGTTCTGGCTCGACGGCCAGGGCGAGCTGTGGGTCGGCCGCCGGAACTCGCTGACCGAGGCCGAGCAGCTGTACGGCATCCCCGCGTCGGACGTGCGCGAGCTGGCGGGCGCGCTGAGCGAGGCCACCGGCCCCGTCCGCGTCGTGCGCGGCTACGACGCCGGGATCGAGGCGGCCCTGACCGACAAGGTCACCGCCGAGCGCGACGAGGAGCTGCGGGTCTTCCTGTCCGAGGCCCGTCTGGTCAAGGACGAGTTCGAGGTCGGCGAGCTGCAGAAGGCCGTGGACTCCACGGTGCGCGGCTTCGAGGACGTCGTGAAGGTCCTCGACAAGGCCGAGGCCACGAGCGAGCGCTACATCGAAGGCACGTTCTTCCTGCGCGCCCGCGTCGAGGGCAACGACATCGGCTACGGCTCCATCTGCGCCGCTGGCCCGCACGCCACCACCCTGCACTGGGTGCGCAACGACGGCCCGGTCCGCTCCGGCGACCTGCTCCTGCTCGACGCCGGTGTGGAGACGCACACGTACTACACGGCGGACGTCACCCGCACGCTGCCGATCAACGGCCGGTTCAGCGAGCTGCAGAAGAAGATCTACGACGCGGTGTACGAGGCCCAGGAGGCCGGCATCGCGGCGGTGCAGCCGGGCGCGAAGTACCGCGACTTCCACGACGCCGCGCAGCGCGTGCTCGCCGAGAAGCTGGTCGAGTGGGGCCTCGTCGAGGGCCCGGTCGAGCGCGTCCTCGAGCTCGGTCTGCAGCGCCGCTGGACGCTGCACGGCACCGGTCACATGCTCGGCATGGACGTCCACGACTGCGCCGCCGCGCGCACCGAGACGTACGTGGACGGCACGCTCGAGCCCGGCATGTGCCTGACGGTCGAGCCCGGTCTGTACTTCCAGGCGGACGACCTGACCGTGCCCGCGGAGTACCGCGGCATCGGCGTGCGCATCGAGGACGACATCCTCGTCACGGAGGACGGCAACCGGAACCTGTCCGCTGCGCTTCCGCGCCGCGCGGACGAGGTCGAGGCCTGGATGGCCCAGCTCAAGGGCTGAGGTCCGTCCTGGCGCGGCCGATCGCGCCGCGCACCCGTCCGCGAGAACGCCGGGCGGGGCTGGATTCCCCGGCCCCGCCCGGCGTTTTCCGTTCCCTGCCTCTTGTGACGCACCCGCAGGCCGGTGAAGGCGGGCGCCCGGGCTCAGCCCTGGCGCTCGTCGGTGCCGGCCACCTTGGCCGTGGCCAGGGCGATCCGGTTCCACGTGTTGATCGTGAAGATCAGGGACAGGACCTGGGCCAGCTCGGTCTCTTCGAAGTGGGCGGCGGCCTCCGCGTAGACGGCGTCGGGGACGCCCGCGTCCGCGAGGCGGGTCACCGCGTCGGTCAGCGCGAGCGCCGCCTGCTCCTTGGCGGTGAAGAAGTTCCTGGCCTCGCGCCAGACGGCCACCATGTGCAGCCGGTCCTCGCTCTCGCCCGCCTTGCGCGCGTCGTTGGTGTGCATGTGCAGGCAGTACGCGCAGCCGTTGAGGTGCGAGGCGCGGATCTGGATCAGCTCGACCAGGGCCGGGTCGAGGCCGTCGCGGGCGGCGGCGTCCAGGCCGATGACGGCCTTGAAGACCTTCGGGGCGGCCTTGGCGAAGTTGAGGCGGGGGGTCTGGGCGGCGGGGGCGGCGGATCCGGCGACTGCGACGGTGGTCTCGGCGACTGCGGTGTTGTTCGTCATGACCATGAATCTACGAGCGGCAAAGACCTTGGGTAGGGTGCATTCACATGGCGGAATCATGGGTCAATTCGGCGGAGCTCATCGGTGCCGACCTGCACCTCGACCTCTCCGGGAGCGGCAGCCGCCGCGCCGCCCTCATCCGCGCCCTGCGCGACGCCGTGCGCTCCGGACGGCTCGCCCCCGGCACCCGCCTGCCGCCGTACCGCTCGCTCGCCGCCGACCTCGGGATCGCCCGCAACACCGTCGCCGACGCGTACGCGGAGCTGGTCGCCGAGGGCTGGCTGACCGCCCGCCAGGGCTCGGGGACGCGGGTCGCCGAGCGCGTCGCGCCACCCCCGCGCGTACGAGTCCCCAAGCGCGCCCCTACCGCTTCCGCGCCCCCCGCGCACAACCTGGTGCAGGGGCAGCCGGACGCCGGTTCCTTCCCGCGCACGGCCTGGCTCGCCGCCGCCCGGCGGGCGCTGACCGCCGCGCCCAACGAGGCGTTCGGGCCCGGCGATCCGCGCGGCCGGATCGAGCTGCGGCGCGCGCTCGCCGACTATCTGGCGCGCTCGCGCGGGGTGCGGACCGACCCGGAGCGGATCGTGGTGTGCTCCGGTTTCGCGCACGCGCTGCGGCTCCTGTTCGGCACGGGCTCCGGCGGGGTGCTGCGCGGTCCCCTCGCCGTGGAGGCGTACGGGCTCGGCTTCCACCGCTCCCTGCTCACCACGGCAGCGGTGCGCTCGGTGCCGCTGCCCCTCGACGAACACGGCGCCCGCGTCGAGGAGTTGCCGGACGTCTCAAAGCCGGTGGGCGCGGTGCTGCTCACGCCCGCGCACCAGTTCCCGACCGGCGGACCGCTGCACCCCGCGCGCCGCACCGCCGCCGTCGACTGGGCCCGCACGCGCGCGGGGCTGATCCTGGAGGACGACTACGACGGGGAGTTCCGCTACGACCGCGAGCCCGTCGGCGCTCTCCAGGGGCTCGATCCCGAACGGGTCGTCTACATCGGCTCGGTGAGCAAGAGCCTGTCCCCTGCCGTGCGGCTCGGCTGGATGGTCCTGCCCGAGCACCTCGTGGACGCCGTCACCACCGCCAAGGGCGAACGGGAGGCGTGGGCCAGCGTCCTCGACCAGCTCACGCTCGCCGAGCTCATCGAGTCCGGGAGCTACGACCGCCACGTCCGCCGCATGCGCCAGCACTACCGGCGCCGCCGCGACCAGCTCGTCGCCGCGCTCGCCGAACGCGCCCCGCACGTCAGCGTCACCGGCATCGCGGCGGGACTGCACGCCGTGCTCCAACTCCCGCCCGGCACGGAGGCGTCCGCCGTGAAGGCCGCCGCCTGGCACGGCGTGGGCCTGGAGGGCCTTGCCGAGTACCGTCACCCGGACGCGACGGCGACCGCCCCCGACGGGCTCGTCGTCGGCTACGCGACACCCGCCGAGCACGCGTACACGGCGGCGATCGAGGCCCTGTGCCGGGCGCTGCCACCCGCGCCCGACCACGACGCGGACGCGCACGTCAACGGTGCATGAAGTCTCACGCGCCCTCCTGAGCTGCCGAGCCTTCGGACGTAGTTGAGAGCTTGGGGAAGGGTGCCGCTCGGGCATCCCGCGTACCTGCGCCAGCATTCCCGGTACGACGTCGGTGGGGCACCTGGAGGGGAACGTACGGGCGTTGGACGTGGAGCTGTCGGACGAGCGTTTCGCGCGGCTCTCCGGGGGCGGCGAGGTCGCCCGGGCCGTCTAGGCCGCCGGGGCCGTGCGGGTCGCCTAGGTCGCCTGGGTCGTCGGCGTGAGCTGGTACAGCTCGGGCACGGAGACCTTGATCGGCTCCTGGGTGGTGCGCGCGATCACCACGACGACCGGCTCGTCCGGGTCGGGGTGCTCCTCCCGGTGCGGGACGAACGGGGGAACGAGCAGGAAGTCGCCGGGGCCCGCCTCGATCCTGACTTCCTGCTCGCCGTCGTGGAAGACGAACACGGGGTGACCGCTGACTACGTAGATGCCCGCTTCGGACGCGCCGTGGTGGTGGTTGTCGGTCTTGCTCGCCGGCTCGTGCCGCACGAGCCCCATCCACAGGTTCCGGGAGCCGACCGTGTCGCCGCTGAGGGCGGTGTAGCCGTTCAGCTCTCCGGCGCGGACGTGGTGGACGCGGTTGTTCGGCGGCGTGTTCCGGGCCGGGTTCCGCGGCGTGCTCTGCGGCGTGTTCCGAGCCGTGCTCTCCGGCGTGTTCTGCGTGGACACCGTGTGGCCTCCTGACGGTTTCGAGCGCCTTCTGGACTGGGACCAGGCTGCGGTCGTCACCTTGGAGGCGGCAACTGTTGTTGCCGTAATGGCAAGTTGAGGCGCTGCGGCGCCCTTGCCTGCCGAGGCCTCCGCCAGCGGAAGACGGCTAACGGGAGGCGGCGGTCTCCTGCGCCCCGTCGTACGCCTCGCGTGCCGCCGCTATGGCCGGGCGGTGGGCTATCGACCAGTCGGCGAGGGACTTGATGAGGTGGGTCAGGCTGTGGCCCATCTCCGTCAGCTCGTACTCCACCTGCGGCGGGATCGTCGGGTGCACCGTGCGCTTCACCAGGCCGTCCCGCTCCAGGCGGCGCACCGTCAGCGTGAGCATGCGCTGCGAGATGCCGCCGTGGATGCGGCGCTGGAGCTCCTTGAACCGCAGTACGCCGCCTGCCAGTTCGACCACGACGTACACCGACCACTTGTCGCCGAGCCGGTCCAGGACGTCTCTGACCCCGCACTCGTCCTGCGGCGTCTCGCACGCGATCACGGGCTCGCCGACGAGCGTCTTGAGCGCCGCTGCGGACACTTCCCCCTCGGGCGCCGCGGCGGGCGCTGCCCCGGAAACCCCGGCCGTACTGGCCCCGGGGGTGGTTACAGCCGTGTGCCCCGCTGACATCAAAGTGCCTCCTTACGCGATCCCCCACCATCGAACACGATGGTCACGTACCGAGTGCGCAGCACCTCTTCCCGCACCGGTCGTCACCTCATTCAACTGCTCGTTCCGGGGGATCGTTCCCATGCTGCTCATCACCGGCGCCACCGGCGCACTCGGCCGGCTCATCACCACCAAGCTCGCGGACCGCGCAGCCGACTCGGGCCACGCGGCCGCGCCGTTCGTGGTCGGCACCCGCGACCCCGCGCCCGGCCAGCGCCGCGTGGACTTCGACGACCCGGATTCCCTGGACTTCACCGGTGTGGACACGCTCCTCGTGATCTCCGCGGGCGCCGCCGAGGACGACGTGGTCGTCGCCCGGCACGAGGCCGTGATCACCGCCGCCGAGAAGGCAGGCGTCGGCCACCTCGTCTACACCAGCCTGAGCGGCGACGGCGACCATCTGACGTACGCGCTCGCCCACCGCTGGACCGAGCGCAGACTGCGCCGCTCCTCCCTGAACTGGACGGTGCTGCGCAACGGCCTGTACGCGGAGTTCCTCGCCGCCATAGCCGCCCCCGGCCCGGACGGGACGATAGCCGCGCCGCTCGGCGACGGGCGGCTCGCCGCGGTCGCCCGCGAGGACCTGGCCGAGGTCGCCGTCCGGGTGGCCACGGCCCCCGCCGCCCACGCGGGGCGCACGTACGAGCTCGTCGGCGAGGAGCCCCTCGGCGGCGCCGACCTGGCCGCGGCGACCGGCGGTTCGTACGAGCCGGGCGGTCTGGAGGCGACCCGCGCCGCGATCACGGAGGCCGGGCAGGCCCTGCCCTTCCAGGTGCCGATGCTGCTCAGCACGTACGCGTCGATAGCGGGCGGCTTCCTCGACGGCACCTCCATAGCGGACAACGCCCTGCGTGCGCTCCTCGGCCGCGCCCCTCGCTCCGCTCTCGACACGTATGCGGCGGCGGTGCGGGGCTGAGTCCCGGCCCCGGTCCGGATACCTGGTCCTGCTCCGGCGGGCCCCGGGTGGCTCACACGGCTGCCAGCGGGGCGTCCTCGCGCCACTTGAGGATCTTGTCGAAGCTGATCACCGCGCCGCCGTCGCGGCCCGGCCTGTTGCCGAAGTGCACGTCGTCGGCGAGCTCCCGGATGAGACACAGACCGCGGCCGCTCTCGGCGAACTCGGAGGGCGGCGCGGGCGCGGAGGGCGGGCCCTGGGTCCGGGACTGGCGCTGGCCCTGGGCGGCCTGCGTGCCCGCGCGGCGGCGCGTGCGGCGGCCGCGCCCGGTGCCTCTCCTGCCCTTCACCCTCGTGGCGGGGGTGTTCGCGGCACTCATGAAGACCCGGCCCGGCGGCAGGCCGGGCCCGGAGTCGGCGACCTCGATGCGGCACTTCTCGCCGTCGAGATAGGCGGTCACGCGGTACGCACCCGCCGCGGTGCCCGTCGCGCCGCCGTGCTCCACCGCGTTCGCACAGGCCTCGGTGAGCGCGAGCGACAGGTCGTACGAGACGTCCGGATCCACCCCGGCCGTCTCCATCGTGCCGATGAGCAGGCGCCTCGCGAGCGGGACGCTCGCGGCTTCGCGCCGCAAATGGAGGGACCACCAGATGCTCATGCTTCAGCCTCCTGGCATGCTCCAGCCCTCTGGCCGCGGCTCGACATACCGATACGTATTGCCGCCAGCGCCCCGGGATAAGCGCCCAGTTGACGTGACGCCGCCCATACGGCGGACGCGGCGAGGGCTGTGTCCGGTGTAGCGGGACATATGGCTGCGCCTACCCGGCACGGGGCCGTGTGATTCCCGGAGTCGGCCCTATCAGGGACTTCCTCGTCCTTATGGCTCATTCCGGGTGATTCCGTCGCCTTGCGGCATGGACGGGAGCTTGCGGACCTGCCGCACGGGGCGGGGCGGCCCAGTGCGATGATGGCCCGGCCATGACTGCCCCCCACCAGCGCCAGGCGCGCGCCGGAGCCGATCTCCGGCTGCTGCGGGCCGCGATGTTCGCCGCGGTCTGCCTCGTGCTGTCCGCCGGGGGCCATGTACTCGCTTCCTGCGCCACCGTCCCGCTGTGGACGCTCGGCGCCGGGTTCCTCGCCGTGCTCGTGCTCGCGGTGCCCCTCGCCGGACGGGAGCGGTCGCTCCCGGGCATCGCGGGGGCGCTCGCGGTCGGGCAGCTCGGGCTGCACGCGCTGTTCGGGCTCGGCCAGCACGGCACGGCCATGACCGCGGGCGGCACGGGCGGCGGTTCGCTCGTCGAGCGCGCGGCTCGCATCGTGTGCGGAGCGGGCGGGGCGACCATCACCCCCGTCCAGGCCCGGCAGATCCTGGAGACCGCGGGCGTCGACCCGTCCGGCGGCCACGGCGCGCACGCCCACGCCACGGGCGAGGCGGCGGCCGCGCAGACCTCGATGACGGACTCGGCGATGTCCGTCCTGCCGTCGCTGCCGATGCTGCTCGCGCACGTGCTCGCGGCGGTGGCCGCGGGCTGGCTGCTGCGCCGCGGCGACGTCGCGCTCATGCGGCTCGTCAGGCTCTCCGCCCAGGGAGCGCAGGGGGTCGCCCAAGGGGCGCTCATGCGTTCGCTGCGCGCCGCCCTGGCTCTGGTCCGCGCGCTGCGCGCCGGGCTCTCCGGTGCGCCGGACCAGGCCTCCGGCCCTGCGCGCGCGGCCCGCGCCCTCGTGCCGCCGAAGCTCCGGGCGGCCGTGCTCCAGCACACGGTGATCCGGCGCGGCCCGCCCGCGACCGCCGCGTTCTCGCTCGCCGCCTGACGCGGACCGCTCCACGCGCCGCCGTACGCGTACGCCATGACGTACCGACGTACCGAGTGACGTACGGCCGTACTGACGTACTGCTGTGGGAGGGGTGCCGCGCGGCGCGTCCGCACGTGCGCGTGGCCCTCGGGCCCGCCGCACCGCGTCCCCTTCCCGCACTTCTCACGTACGCACGGCCGTGCCTCCGCTCACCGGGGCCCCACGGGTCCCGCCACGACGGGCCGGTCGCCGCGCACTCCTGCCGAAACTGGAGCACTCCGTCATGACGACCCAGAAGTCCCCGAAGTCCGCCGCCCTCACCCGCGCCTCCGTCGTGGGCGGCGTCGCCGCCTCCGCCGTCCTGCTGCTCTCCGTGCCCGCGTTCGCGCACGTCAGCGTCAGCCCCGAGGGCCAGGCCGCCAAGGGCGGCTACGCGACCGTCAACTTCAAGGTCCCCAACGAGCGCGACGACGCCTCGACGACCAAGCTCGAGGTCAGCTTCCCCGCCGACCACCCGCTCGCGTCCGTGATGCCGCAGCCCGTGCCCGGCTGGAAGGCGAAGGTCACCAAGGCCAAGCTCGACAAGCCGATCGAGATCCACGGCGAGAAGATCAACGAGGCCGTCTCCAAGGTCACCTGGACCGCCGACGGCAAGGGCGTCGAGCCCGGCTACTTCCAGAAGTTCCCGCTGTCCATCGGCCAGCTCCCCGAGGACGCCGACCAGCTGGTCTTCAAGGCCCTGCAGACGTACGACAACAAGGAAGTCGTCCGCTGGATCGAGCCGCAGAAGGGCGACGAGGAGCCGGAGTACCCGGCGCCGACGCTCCAGCTGACCGCCGCGTCCGACGACCACCACGGCGCCTCCGCCGCCAAGGACGACAAGTCCGACGCCAAGTCCGGTGACGCCAAGCAGGAGACCGCGTCGGACGGCGACAGCAGCGACACCACCGCCCGCACCCTCGGCATCGTCGGCATCGTCGTCGGCATCGCGGGCGTGGCCTTCGGCGTCGTCGCCCAGCGCCGCCGCGCCACCAGCTGAGGCGTCGCCGCCTCGGCCGCCCTCGGGACGCGCCGCCGCCGGACACCCGGCCCCGGCGCGTCCCGGCCCCCTCACATCTGGGACATTTTCGTATGCGCAAGTTGAGCAACCAGACCACCACGTCGGGCCCGAAGACCACGAAGAGGCGCGCGCTCGCCGGCGCCGCCCTGCTCGCCGCCGCGGGGCTCACGCTGACCGCCTGCGGCAGTGACGACGGCGACAAGAAGGACAAGCCGATCGCCGACGTCTCCATGGAGGCGGAGTCGAAGCAGGCGGCGACCGTCCTCGACAAGCCGTTCAAGAAGCCGGACCTGGTCCTCACCGACACCCACGGCAAGAAGTACGACCTGCGCGAGCGGACCAAGGGCAAGCCGGTGCTCCTGTACTTCGGCTACACCAACTGCCCGGACGTCTGCCCGCTGACGATGAGCAACATCGCCGTCGCCAAGAAGGACATGCTGCGCAAGAAGACCGTCACCAAGGCGGAGCTCGACAAGCTCCAGGTCGTCTTCGTGACCACCGACCCCGAGCGGGACACCTCCAAGGAACTCGGCAAGTGGCTGAAGGCCCAGGACCCCGAGTTCATCGGTCTGACCGGTGACTTCCCGACCATCCAGGCCAGCGCCCGGACGATCGGCATCAGCATCGAGCCGTCCAAGAAGCTCAAGAACGGCAAGGTCGAGTCGATGCACGGCACCCAGGTCATGGCCTTCTCCCCGAAGACCGACGCCGGATACGTCGTCTACAACGGCCAGGACACCCGCGCCGAAGAGTACGCGCAGGACCTCCCCAAGATCATCAAGGGACAGAACCCGTGAACCACCGCACCACCCGGCGCCGCCTCCTCACCGGCTGTGCCATAGCACTGGCGGCGGGCCTGGCCCTGACCGGCTGCAACGACGACAAGAACGACAAGGGTGCCAAGGCCGCCAAGGGCGACAAGAGCTCCGAGGCCTCGGCCGGCGCGGCCGCGAAGCCCGAGCTGAAGGTCAGCGGCGCCTACGTCCCCGTCCCCGCCATGGACGACATGGCGGGCGGCTTCTTCACGCTCACCAACGAGGGCGCCGCCGACAAGCTCGTCTCGGCGTCCAGCCCGCTCGCGGGCAGCGTGACCCTGCACGCCACCAAGGGCGGCACGATGAAGGAGCAGAAGTCCTTCGCCGTGCCCGCGAACGGCGAGCTCGTCTTCGCCCGCGGCGGCAACCACATCATGCTCGAGCAGCTGAAGCACAAGCCCAAGCAGGGCGACAAGGTCAAGGTCACGTTCCGCTTCGAGAAGTCGGACCCGATCACGGTCGAGATGCCGGTGAAGGCGGCGACGTACAACCCGAAGGCGGACTCCGGCAAGAAGACGCACTCCGGCGACCCGAAGAAGCACTCGGAGCACGACCAGCACGCCCCGGCCGACGGTCACAAGACCGACGGTTCCAAGGCTGACGGTTCCAAGACCGACGGCTCCAATGCCGAGCAGCACGCCTCGCACTCGTCGCACGCCTCGCACTCGTCGCACTGAGGGGACTGAAGAGTTGATGCGGACCACCGCTCCCCGCCCGGGTCCTGGCCTCGCCGGACTCGGGCGCCTGTTGCTCGTCGCCGCGACCCTGGCCGCCGCCGTGCTCGGCGCCGTCCTCGCCACCGCGGCGCCCGCCGGCGCGCACGCCGCGCTGACCGACAGCGACCCCAAGCGGGGGGCGGTGGTCGCCAAGGCACCCGACCAGGTGTCCCTGACCTTCTCCGAGAAGGTCGCCATGTCCGACGGCTCGGTACGGGTCCTCGACCCCGCGGGCAAGCGCGCCGACACCGGCAAGACCACCGACCTCGGCTCCACCACGTACGGCGTGAAGCTGAAGCCCGGCCTGCCGGACGGCACCTTCACCGTCGCCTACCAGGTCGTCTCCGCCGACAGCCACCCCATCGCCGGGGCCTTCACCTTCTCCATCGGCGCGCCGTCCGACACCAAGGTCGCGCTGCCCGACCAGGAGGTCGGCGGCGGCCTCGTCGGCAAGCTCTACGACACGGCGCGCTACCTCGCGTACGCCGGGTACATCGTCGTCGTCGGCGGGGCCGCCTTCGTCCTCGGCTGCTGGCCGCGCGGCGCGGGCGTCCGGCCGCTCCAGCGCCTGGTCGTCTCCGGCTGGCTCACCTTGACCGGCGCCACCCTGGCGACGCTCCTGCTCCGCGCGCCCTACACCGGCTCCGGCAAGCTCGCCGACGCCTTCGACCTCGCGAAGCTGGGCGACGTCCTGCAGACCAAGACGGGCGCCGCGCTCGTCTCGCGACTGCTGCTCCTCGCGGCCGCCGCGCTGTTCATCGCCGTCCTGTTCGGCGCGTACGACAAGCGCGAGGACCCCAAGGAGAAGCGGGACCTCGCCTTCGGCCTGGCCATCGGCGGCGGTGTCGTCGCCATCGGCATAGCCGCGACCTGGGCGCTCGCCGAGCACGCGTCGACCGGCATCCAGGCCGGGCTCGCCATGCCCGTCGACGTGCTGCACCTGCTCGCCGTCGCCGTCTGGCTCGGCGGGGTCGTGGCCCTGCTGCTGTGCCTGTACCGGGCGCCGCTGATCGACGCGAGTGCCGTACGGCGCTTCTCCGCGGTGGCCTTCGGCAGCGTCGTCGCGCTCGCGGCGACCGGGCTCTACCAGTCGTGGCGGCAGGTCGGTTCCTGGACCGCGCTCGTGGAGACCGACTACGGACAGCTGCTCCTGATCAAGATCGGGCTCGTCGTCGTCCTCGTCGGCATCGCCTCGGTGTCCCGGCGCTGGACCGGGCGCATCATCGCCGAGGCGGGCGGCCTGGCACCCGAGGCGGCCGCCGCGGCGGTCGTCGAGCAGCGCAGCCGGACCGCCACCACCACCGCCAAGAACTCCGCCACCGCCAAGGGCTCCACGGCCGCCAAGAATTCCACGGCCGCCAAGGGCTCCACGAGCAAGGGCGCCGGCACCAAGAAGAAGAAGCCCGTCGCCGTCGCGCACAGCTCCAAGACCGGGGTGTCGGCGTCGGTGGACACCAACACCGACACCAACACCGAAACCAACACCGGGGCCGACGGCCCGGACACCGGCAAGGCGGGTGCCAAGTCCGGCGACAGGCCCAGGTCCGGCGGCAAGGCCGGTGGCGACGACCAGCGCGCCGCCCAGCTCGCCCGGCAGCGGGCCGCGGTGGACGCCGCCCGGGAGAAGCGCGTCCGCGACGCCGACCCGCACCGCTCCGGTCTGCGCCGCTCGGTGCTCGCCGAGGTCGGCGTGGCCGTCGTGCTGCTCGCCGTCACCACGGCCCTGACCAGCACCGAGCCGGGGCGCACCGAGGAGGAGACCAAGAACACCGCCTCGTCCGTGCAGCAGACCGCGGGGCCCGTCAAGATCAAGATCCCGTTCGACACCGGCGGCCAGGACGGCAAGGGCACCGTGCGCCTCGAACTCGACCCCGGCCGCACCGGCAGCAACGACCTGCACGTGTACGCGACCCGGCCCAACGGCAGCGCCTTCGACATCCCCGAGGTGAAGATCTCCTTCACGCTCAAGGCCAAGGACGTCGGCCCCCTGCCGGTCGCCCCCGACCGCATCGCCACCGGACACTGGAGCGCGAGCGGAGTGCAGATTCCCATGGCCGGCGACTGGAAGGTCGCGGTGACCGTCCGCACCTCCGACATCGACCAGGTCACCCTCGACAAGAACGTGCAGATCGGCTGAACCACCATGGCGGACCACACCATTTCGCGACGGCGCCTGCTCGGTACGGCGGGCGCCACCGGCCTCGCACTCGGCGCGGCAGGCGGCGCGGCCGGATACGCGGCCGCGTCCTCGGGCTCGTCCGGCGGCTCGGGTACGACGGGCACGCCGCTGACGTCACTCGGGGCCGATGAGGTGATGTTTCACGGGAAACATCAGCCGGGGATCACCACGCCCGTGCAGTCCCGCGGCCATCTGGTCGCCTTCGACCTCGCCCCGGGCTCCGGGCGCAAGGAGGCGGCGGCCCTGCTGCGCCGCTGGTCGGAGGTGGCCCAGCGGCTGATGGCGGGCAAGCCGGTGGCGGGCCACGGCCAGGACACCGACATCGCGCGCGACGCGGGGCCGTCCTCGCTGACCGTCACCTTCGGCTTCGGCCACGGCTTCTTCGGCCGCACCGGTCTGGAGAAGCAGCGCCCGGCCGCCCTCGACCCGCTGCCGGAGTTCTCCTCCGACCGCCTGGACAAGGCCCGCGGGAACGGCGACCTGTGGGTGCAGATCGGCGCCAACGACTCCCTGGTCGCCTTCCACGCGCTGCGCGCCCTCCAGCGGGAGACGGGCTCGGCGGCGCGGCTCCGCTGGCAGATGAACGGCTTCAACCGCTCGCCCGGCGCCACCGCCCACCCCATGACGGCACGCAACCTCATGGGCCAGATCGACGGTACGAACAATCCGAAGCCGTCCGACGACGACTTCAACAAGCGCGTCTTCGTGCCCGACAAGGCCGCCGACGCCGACCCCGCCTGGATGGCGGGCGGCTCGTACGCCGTCGTACGCCGCATCCGCATGCTCCTGGACGACTGGGAGGGGCTCTCCACCAAGGACCAGGAGGACGTCATCGGCCGCCGCAAGGCCGACGGCGCGCCGCTGACGGGCGGCACGGAGACCACCGAGATGAAGCTGGAGAAGACCACCGCGGGCGGCGACCTCGTGGTCCCGCTCAACGCGCACGCCCGCATCAGCCGCCCCGACCAGAACGGCGGCGCCGCGATGCTGCGCCGTCCGTTCTCGTACCACGACGGCCTCACCGACAAGGGCGAGCCGGACGCGGGGCTGCTCTTCATCTGCTGGCAGGCCGATCCGCTGCGCGGCTTCGTCCCGGTGCAGCGGAAGCTCGACCGGGGCGACGCCCTGTCGAAGTTCATCCGGCACGAGGCGAGCGGGGTGTACGCGGTGCCCGGCGGGGCGGAAGCCGGGGGGTATGTGGGGCAGGCGTTGCTGGAGGGCTGACCGGCGGGCCCGGGCGCGCGGGAGCGGCCGTTCCCACGCGCGTGGGCGCCTCCGCTCCCGCCAACACGTGCCGACCGCCCCATCCGCCGCATTAGGGTGACGTCATGTCGGCGACGCGCTACACCTACCTCGGCCCTGAAGGCACCTTCACCGAAGCCGCCCTGCGCACCCTGCCAGAGGCGGCGACCCGCGAGCTGGTGCCGATGGTCTCGGTGCCCGCCACCCTCGACGCCGTGCGCGCGGGCGAGGCCGCGGCGGCGCTCGTGCCGATCGAGAACTCGGTGGAGGGCGGCGTCACGACCACCGTGGACGAGCTCGCCAAGGGCGAGCCGTTGGTGATCTACCGCGAGGTCGTCCTGCCGATCGCCTTCGCGCTCCTGGTGCGCCCGGGCACCGCGCTCAAGGACGTCAAGACGGTGACCGGGCACCCGGTGGCCCAGCCGCAGGTGCGCAACTGGCTGGCCGCCCATCTGCCGGACGCGGTGTGGGAGTCGGCGGCGTCGAACGCGGACGGTGCCCGCCTCGTACAGGAGGGCCGCTTCGACGCGGCGTTCGCGGGCGAGTTCGCCGCGGCGACGTACGGGCTCGAACCGCTGGTCACCGAGATCCACGACGCGGCGAACGCGGAGACGCGGTTCGTCCTCGTGGGCCGCCCGGCCCGGCCCGCGGCGCCCACGGGCGCGGACAAGACGTCACTGGTGATCTGGCTCGGCGACGACCACCCCGGTGCGCTGCTCGAACTGCTCCAGGAGTTCGCGGTGCGCGGCGTCAACCTGATGCGCATCGAGTCCCGTCCGACGGGACGCGGCATCGGCGACTACTGCTTCTCCGTGGACGCCGAGGGGCACATCACGGACCGCCGCGTGGGCGAGGCGCTGATGGGCCTGAAGCGGATCTGCCCGAAGGTGCGCTTCCTCGGCTCGTATCCGCGTGCCGGTGTGGCACCGGAGAACGTACGGCCGCTGCGCCCCGGGACCTCCGACAAGGAGTTCACCTCGGCGTCGGACTGGCTGGCGCGCTGCCAGGACGGCCGATTCTGAGCGTTTGACGCTCCGCCACCGGGTCTTCCCGGTGCTTCGGCCTGCCCGTACACAGGCCTGGATCTGCAGTCCTACCTGCAGATTTATGTTGTCCACAGAAGTTATCCACAGGTTCCCTTCTCGACCTGGGGACAAGTCGACAAGGTAGCGCGACATCGTCGACAAATCGGTACTCAGCGCCCAAGTCCGCCCACAGCCACTCTCGTCACTCCTCCGTCCACCTTTTTCCATGCGATGACACTTTGGAGTTAACCAATTCCACTCGAAAGTTGGCGCTGAGCAGGTTTGGGAAGGGAATCCTTCGGCATGGGGAACCATGGAAAGGGCCCCGATCCGCCATCCACAGATCTTTCGCACAGCCTGTGGATAACTTTCCGGACATCCCCATTCCTGTGGACAACCGGCTCCCCAAGTCCCGTTTCCCACAAGGAAATCCGGTCAAGGCTACAAGGCCCGTCTGCCCCGATTCGGGGAATGACGCCCGTTTTATTGACCCCGCGGGACCGCGCACGACGGCCTCGCCGAGCACCCGGCGGGCGCCCGTCCCCACCCGCGAAAGCCGAGCCGATGGGCGAGAAATTCACATTCCGGCATTTCGGTCATAACGGAGGCCAGGGGAAAATCAAGTCGTGGGCCGGAAGCGCACGAAGGTAGCCTGGGGGGGTGATTGACCTTCGCCTGCTCCGTGAGGACCCCGACCGTGTTCGCGCTTCGCAGCGCGCCCGTGGAGAGGACGTCGGCCTCGTCGACTCCCTGCTCTCCGCCGATGAGCGGCGCAGGTCGTCAGGGGTCCGCTTCGACGAGCTCCGTTCCGAGCAGAAGGCGCTCGGCAAGCTCATCCCCAAGGCCTCCGGCGACGAGAAGGCCGAGCTCCTGAAGAAGGCGGGCGAGCTGGCCGCCGCCGTCAAGGCGGCGGGCGCCGAGCAGGACGAGGCCGACGAGGAGACCAAGCGCCTGCTGCTCCGCCTCGGCAACCTCGTGCACCCGGACGTCCCGGTCGGCGGCGAGGAGGACTTCGTCGTCCTGGAGACGCACGGCACCGTCCGTGACTTCGCCGCCGAGGGCTTCGAGCCGAAGGACCACCTGGAGCTCGGCCAGGCGCTCGGCGCCATCGACGTCGAGCGCGCCGCGAAGGTCTCCGGCTCGCGCTTCTACTACCTGACGGGCGTCGGCGCGCTCCTGGAGCTCGCGCTGGTCAACGCGGCCATCGCGCAGGCCACCGAGGCCGGGTTCATCCCGATGCTGACCCCCGCGCTCGTCCGCCCGCACGCCATGGAGGGCACGGGCTTCCTCGGCCAGGCCGCGGAGAACGTGTACCACCTGGAGAAGGACGACTTCTACCTGGTCGGCACCTCCGAGGTCCCGCTCGCGGCGTACCACATGGACGAGATCATCGAGGCCGACAAGCTCCCCCTGCGGTACGCGGGCTTCTCGCCCTGCTTCCGCCGCGAGGCGGGCACGTACGGCAAGGACACCCGCGGCATCTTCCGGGTGCACCAGTTCGACAAGGTCGAGATGTTCTCGTACGTCGCCCCGGAGGACGCCGCGGCCGAGCACCAGCGGCTCCTCGACTGGGAGAAGCAGTGGCTGAACAGCCTTGAGCTGCCCTTCCAGGTCATCGACGTCGCCACCGGCGACCTGGGCGCGTCCGCCTCGCGCAAGTTCGACTGCGAGGCGTGGATCCCCACCCAGGGCAAGTACCGCGAGCTGACGTCCGCGTCGAACTGCGACAGCTTCCAGGCCCGTCGGCTCTCCGTGCGCATGCGCGAGGAGCAGGGCGGCAAGAAGAACGTCCAGCCGCTCGCCACCCTGAACGGCACGCTGTGCGCCGTGCCGCGCACGATCGTGGCGCTCCTGGAGAACCACCAGCTCGCCGACGGCTCCGTGCGCGTCCCGGAGGTCCTCCGTCCGTATCTGGGCGGCCGCGAGATCCTGGAGCCCCTCGCCAAGTGAGCTCCGCCGGTCCCGTCTTCCCGTACAAGCTCGTCGCCACCGACCTCGACGGGACGCTGCTGCGCCCCGACGACTCGGTCTCGGCGCGCACCCGTGACGCGCTCACCGCGGCCACCGCGGCGGGCGCGGCCCACATCATCGTCACCGGGCGCTCCGTGCCCTGGACGCGGCACGTCCTGGAGGACCTCGGCTACGAGGGCATCGCGGTCTGCGGCCAGGGCGCGCAGGTCTACCACGCGGGCGAGCGGCGGCTGCTCACGTCGGTCACGCTCGACCGGCAGCTGGCGGGCCTGGCCCTGGCGAAGATAGAGGCGGAGATCGGTCCGCTGGCGCTCGCCGCGAGCCGTGACGGCATCGACGGCGAGGTCCTCGTCGGTCCCGGGTACGTGGTCCAGGACGGCCCGCTCCCGGCCGTCCCGCTGTCCGACCCGGCCGACCTCTGGTCGGCTCCGCTGAACAAGCTGTACGTCCAGCATCCGGGCCTCGACGACGACGCGCTCACGGCCGTGGCGCGGGACGTCGCGGGGGATCTGGTGGGCGTCACGATGGCGGGCGAGGGCATCGTGGAGATACTGCCGCTCGGTCTGACCAAGGCGACGGGCCTGTCCCTCGCGGCCCGTCGGCTCGGTGCGAAGGCCGTGGACACGATCGCCTTCGGCGACATGCCCAACGACATCCCCATGTTCGCCTGGTCCGCCCACGGCGTGGCCATGGCCAACGCCCATGAGGAGCTCAAGGCGGTGGCGGACGAGGTGACGGCGTCCAACGAGGCGGACGGCATCGCGGTGGTGCTGGAACGCCTGCTGGCGTAGTCGTGGCGCCGGGCTCGTGCCCGGCGCACCCCCTCCGGGAGGGGCGGCCCGCGCAGTGCTGCGCGCTCGAAGCGGCCGCCCCCGGGCGGTCTCCCCCGTGACGGAGCTCGACGGAGTGGGTGATGACTCCGGAGCCTGCCGCGGACCGCCCTGCTGGAAGCGCGACGACTCTTGCGGGGCGTCGGCTCCACTCCCGGTAGGAGACGCCGGAGTTGGTGCTTCCGGCGCGTGGTGACACCACTACTCTGCCGGGCCGTGCGACGGCCCGCCACTGAATTTCTTCCGGGCCGACGGGGGCTCACGGCTTCCTCCGGCCCGGGGCAGGCACGCGACTTCCTCCGGCCCGGTCGGGCTCACGGCTTCCTCCCGGTCGGGTTCGCGGCCGGGCTCAGCCCTCGCGCCGCTTGCGCCTGCGCTTGCGGCCCCGGCTGAAGAACCACCCGGCGGGCGGCTCGTCGGACCGCCACGGCTGCGGCTCGGGGGCCTGCTGCCGCCAGCGGGCGGTCAGCATCCGGGCCCGCGCGGAGGGCTCGGCGCTCTCGGCGGACCGTATGAAGTCGTCGTCGAGGACCACCTCGTCCCAGGCGTCGCTCCCGGGACCGTCGCCCCGTCCCTCGTCCGATGCCATCGCGGCACCTCCTAGACACTCCTGCGCATCCCCCTCCCACCAGTGTCCCGGCAGGAGGGTGAAGGCGCCGTCAAGGCGAACCGGCGGGCTACTCGTCCCCGGCGACCGTCAGGGTCCGCAGCTTCTGGCCCGCGTACCAGGTGGCCCCGGCCGTGACCACGACCAGCAGGATCACGGCGGCGGGCAGGCCCACGTCGGAGGTCACGAGCTCACCGCCGTCGGTGGCCTTGTGGGCCACGGCGAGCGACCACTGCTGGACGCTCAGCGTGCGGGCCCCGGAGACCAGGGAGCCGAAGAGGGCCTCCCAGACGAGCGCGTACACAAGCCCGAAGACCACGGCGTGCCGGGTGATCGTGCCGAGCAGCAGGAAGATCGCCGCGTACGCGATGGAGGAGACCAGGGCGGCGATCGTGTAGGCGACGGCGACCTGCTGGCTGTTGCCGTTGAGGATCAGGCCCGCGATGAACGTCGGGACCGCCGAGAACGCCATGGTGACGGCGACGGCGACGGTGAGCTTGGTGACGATGATCGTGGGGCGTTTGACCGGCTTGGACAGCAGGTACATCACGGAGCCGTCGTCGATCTCGGGGCCGATGGCGCCGGTGCCCGCGATGACGCCGATGATCGGCACCATGGTGGCGAGCGCGAAGCCGCCGAGCAGGTCGGAGGCCACTTGGTCGTCGGCTCCGCTGAAGCCGCGCACCGCCGCTGCGATGACGATGAGCAGCAGGGGCAGGGCGAAGAGGATCAGTGCGCGGCGGCGGCCGAGCAGGGCCCGGTAGGTGAGCCGGGCGACAGTGGGGTCGTACACGGTGGCTCCCTTCAGGCCGCGACGAGGTAGGAGAAGACCGACTCCAGGGACTCGTCCGAGGGCGAGACCGTGAGCAGCCGGATGTCGTGTTCGCGCGCGATGCGGGGCAGCAGGCTCGTGAACCGGCCGAAGTCGACGGCCTGGATGCGCAGCGCGCCCTCCTTGAGGTCGACCTCGATGCCCGCGGTGGACGGGTCGGCGATCAGCGCGGCGGCGAGCGCGCGGTCGTCGCTGGAGCGCACCAGGTAGCGGTGCGGCCGGTCCGTCATCAGGCGGCGGATCTTGCGGAAGTCACCGCTCGCGGCGTGCCGCCCGGCGACGATCACCTCGATGTGCGAGGCGAGTTGTTCGACCTCTTCGAGGATGTGGGACGAGAACAGGACGGTGCGGCCCTCGTCGCCCATCTTCCGCAGCAGGTCCATGAGCTGCATGCGCTGGCGCGGGTCCATGCCGTTGAAGGGCTCGTCGAGCAGCAGCACGGAGGGGTCGTGGACGAGCGCGGAGGCCATCTTCACACGCTGTCGCATGCCCTTGGAGTACGTGGAGATCTTGCGGTCCTGCGCGTACTCCATCTCGACCGTGGCGAGGGCCCGTTGGGCTGCCTTCTTGCCCAGGCCGTGCAACTCGGCGTTGGCGATGACGAATTCGCTGCCGGTGAGGAAGTCGTACATGCCCTCGCGCTCGGGCACGATGCCGAGGTGCTTGTAGATCTCCTCGTTGCGCCACGTGGGCCGGCCGTCGAGGGTGACGGAGCCGGTGGAGGGGGCGAGGAAGCCGCCCATCATGCTGATGAGGGTGGACTTCCCGGCGCCGTTGGGGCCGAGCAGGCCGGTGACTCCGGGGCTGATGGTCATCGTGACGTCGTTGACGGCCACCACGTTGCCGAACCAGCGTGAGACGTGGTCGATGGTGAGAGTGCTCATGGGCGCGGCCCATTCCGTGTCGGGGTCGCGGCGGGCGACGGATGGGCGGTCACAGTCCGGCCTTTCGGTAGCGGCGCAGGAGAGCGGCGTAGCTGCCCGCGACGAGGGCGAGGACGACGAGGAGGTAGACGACGCCGACGCCCGCCGAGGGGCCTTGGCTCCCGGGGAACGAGGAGGTCGCGCCGAGGAAGGCGGTCTGCACTCCGTCGATGAGGGTGATCGGCGAGAACAGGCCGAGCCACTCGATGGCGGTGCCGTTGCCGCCCTGTTCGTGCGCGATGGCCTGGACGGTGGACACCGCTCCGTAGGAGATGGTCAGCACGGCGATGACCGCGGCGATGCCGAAGCCGCGACGGGGTGTCACGGCCGAGATGACGAGCGCGATCCCGGAGAAGAGCAGCGACAGCAGGGCGACGGAGACGAGCCCCTGGGCGAACCCCTTGGTCTGGTCCGCGAAGTCCAGCTTCGCCAACAACGCCCCTACGTAGAGCACGAGCAGCGGTGTCGCGGTGAGGATGAACAGGGCCGACGCCATGGACGCGAACTTCGCGCGTACGTAGTCGACGCGTTCGATGGGGCGGGAGAAGTACAGCGGCACGGTCTTGAACCGCAGGTCCCTGGAGACGGTCTGCGGGGCCTGCGCCGCCAAGTAGAGGCCGATGACGGCCTGGAGGAGCACCGCGTAGCGCGTGTAGTCCACGGGCAGCTTCTCGGCCTTGGTGGCGACGGCGACCGCGACCATGATCAGTGCGGGGGCGCACATGACCCCGAAGAGGATCATCGGGAGCACCTTGGACTTGGCCGAGCGGCCGAGGCCGTAGGCGCCGCGCAGGCTCTGCGAGTACAGCGAGCGGGTGGCGTAGGCGCGGCCGAGGCGGGGTCCTTCGTAGTTGCGGTACCCGATGTTGTGGATCTGGGTGGAGTCGGCGTCGCGCGCCCGTGTCGACTCGGCGGTCATCGCTTGCCGCCTCCCGTCTGTTCGGCGGCGGCCGTGGTCGCCGCCCAGGCGGCCGCGCGCTCGGAGACCTGCTCCGGCTGCGGCTCGTCCTGGGAGCGGAAGACCTCCGCGATGTGGTGCCTGCGCTGTTCCATGCGGACGAGGCCGAGGCCGAGGTCGGCGACGGTGTCCCGGACGAGGTCGTACGTCGCCTCGTCCGTGGCGTCGAGCAGGAAGATGTGGCCCGCGCCGGGCAGCCCGCCCCCGTCGTCGTGCGTGGTCACGCCGTGGGTGTGCAGGGCCGCGCGCAGCGCGGCGGTGCCGTCGGGGTGCTCGTCGCTGTCGGTGACCTCGATGGCCAGGGTCGTGGTGCTCTGGGTGAAGTCCGTGGTGGAGCTGGAGCGCAGGAGCTTGCCGCCGTCGATGACGACGACGTGGTCGCAGGTGCGCTCCAGCTCGCCGAGCAGGTGTGACGTGACCAGGACGGAGATGCCGAAGTCGGTGTGCACGCGCCGGATCAGGTCCAGCATCTCGTCGCGGCCGACGGGGTCGAGGCCGTTGGTCGGCTCGTCCAGGAAGACCAGCTGAGGGTCGTGCACGAGCGCTTGGGCGAGCTTCACGCGCTGCTTCATGCCGGTCGAGTAGCCGCCGATGGGGCGGTAGCGCTCCTCGTAGAGGCCGACGTGGCGCAGCGTGTCGGCGGTGCGCTCGCGGGCCGCGGCGGGCGGCAGGCCGGACATGCGCGCCATGTGGACGACGAACTCGGTGGCCGAGACGTCCGGCGGCAGGCAGTCGTGCTCGGGCATGTAGCCGACGCGCTCGCGGATCTCGCCGCCGCTGGTGGCGACGTCGAGGCCGAGCACGGACGCGGTGCCCTCGGTGGCGGGGGACAGGCCGAGCAGAATCTTGATCATCGTTGACTTGCCGGCGCCGTTGGCTCCGACGAGTCCGGTCACACCGGGTCCGATGTCCAAGGTCAGCCGGTCGAGCGCGGTCACCCTCGGGAACCGCTTGCTCAGGCTTTCGGTCGCGATCACAGTCACGTCTTCGACGGTAGTGGCGCGGGCCACACCGGGGCGTCACTCCACAGGCTGTCTCCGCCCTCACTCTCGAGTATTACGGGCCCGTAGGGGTCGTCCGGAAGTCGAACCCCTGGGGGTTCTCCCGGAGGTCCCCTCAGGGTTCTTCCGGACCGGTCCCGAAGGCTCACGCAGACCTATTGACGCAGCCGCCAAGCATTGTCACATTCATCAGTGTCAAGTTATGGGCACGTACGGAGACGGCGCGGTGACGCGTGCGGCGGACACGGGACGGACGGTGGCATGACCTCAGCAGTGAAGGGTGAACTCTCCGCGGAGCTGCGGGGGTTCCGCCGTGTGCAGACCCTGGCGTACGAATGCGCGGAAGCGGTCGCCGCCCAGCTCAAGCCGGGGGTGACGGAGCGCGAGGCGGCGCGGATGCAGCGGGTGTGGCTGCGCGAGCGGGGCGTGCGGGACTGGTTCCACCTGCCCTTCGCCTGGTTCGGCGACCGCACGGCGTTCGTGAACTTCCGGATCCCCCTCCAGTTCTTCCCCACCCACCGCAGGCTGGAGCCGGGGATGCCGTTCATCCTCGACATGGCCCCGGTGTACGAGGGCTACACGGCCGACATCGGCTACTCGGGCTGCCTCGGCCTCAACCCGGTGCACGACAAGCTCCTCGCCGACCTGGAGGCGCACCGCGAGCTGATCCTGCGCGAGGTGCGCGAGCGCCGCCCGCTGCGCGAGATCTACGAGCACGTGGACCACCTCATGGTCCGCCAGGGGTATGCCAACCGCCATCGCGCGTATCCCTTCGGCGTCATCGCGCACAAGGTCGACCGGGTCGCGGAGCGCCGCTTCTCGCCGCACGTCTTCGGCTTCGGCACCCAGTCCCTGAAGGGCCTCGCGAGCGACGCGCTGCGCGGCCACCGGGACGGCTGGTCGCCCCTGTGGTCGCCGTACAAGTTCTCCGACCACCCGCCGCAGCCGGGCCTGTGGGCGGTCGAGCCGCACCTCGGATTCCGGGGCACGGGGGCGAAGTTCGAGGAGATCCTGGTCGTCACCGACTCCCAGGATCCCGAGGAGAGCGCGTTCTGGCTGGACGACGACCTGCCGCACGTGCGGCGCTGGTCCGTGGAAGACGCTGAGAGGGCTGCCGCATGACGACCGTGGATCTGAAGGGCGCGCGGGAGCGCTGGGTGCGCACCGGTGGCGTGGAGCTGTGCGTCGCCGAGCTGGGCGAGGCCGGACGGCCCACGGTGCTGCTCGTGCACGGCTATCCGGACTCCAAGGAAGTGTGGTCCGAGGTCGCCACGCGCCTTGCCGAGCGCTTCCACGTGGTGCTGTACGACGTGCGCGGCCACGGCAGGTCGACGGCCCCGAGGCCGCTGCGCGGCGGCTTCACCCTGGAGAAGCTGACCGACGACTTCCTCGCGGTCGCCGACGCGGTCAGCCCGGACGCGCCGGTGCACCTGGTGGGCCACGACTGGGGCTCGGTGCAGGCCTGGGAGTTCGTGACGGTCCGGCGCACCCAGGGCCGGATCGCGTCCTTCACCTCGATGTCGGGCCCGTCCCTCGACCACTTCGGGCACTGGATCAAGAAGCGCCTGACCCGCCCGACCCCGCGCCGGGCCGCCCAGCTCGTCAACCAGGGCGCCAAGTCCTGGTACGTGTACATGCTGCACACCCCGGTGCTCCCCGAGCTGGCCTGGCGCGGACCGCTCGGCCGGCGCTGGCCGAAGATCCTGCAGCGCGTGGAGAAGGTGCCTGCGGATGGCTACCCCACGCCGTCCCTGCCGACGGACGCCGCGCACGGCGCCTGGCTCTACCGCGACAACGTCCGCGCCCGCCTCCGCCGCCCCCGCGCGGACGCGTACGCGCACGCGCCGGTGCAGCTCATCACGCCCGCGGGCGACGCCTTCCTGTCCCAGCGCCTTTACGACGACCTGGAGCAGTGGGCCCCGGAGCTGACCCGGCGCACGCTGCCCGCCAAACACTGGGTGCCGCGCACCCGCCCGGACCAACTGGCCGCCTGGATCACGGAGTTCGTCACCACCCACGAGGACGGCGTGCCACCGGTGGCGAGCGCGGCCGCGGCTCCCGGCAAGCACGCCGACCGGTTCTCCGGCCAGCTGGTGCTCGTCACGGGCGCGGGCAGCGGCATCGGCCGCGCCACGGCGTTCGCGTTCGCCGAGGCGGGCGCGCGCGTGGTGGCCGTCGACCGGGACGCGGAGAGCGCGGCCCGCACCGCCGAGATGTCCCGGCTCGTCGGCGCCCCCGCGGCCTGGGCCGAGACGGTCGACGTCAGCGACGAGCAGGCCATGGAGAAGCTCGCCGAGAAGGTCGCGACGGAGTACGGCGTGGTGGACGTCCTGGTGAACAACGCGGGCATCGGCCTCTCCGGCGCCTTCCTCGACACCAGCGCCGAGGACTGGAAGAAGGTCCTGGACGTCAATCTGTGGGGCGTCATCCACGGCTGCCGCCTCTTCGGCAATCAGATGGCCGAGCGCGGTCAGGGCGGCCACATCGTGAACACCGCGTCGGCCGCGGCCTATCAGCCCTCGCGCGCCCTGCCCGCGTACAGCACGTCGAAGGCAGCCGTCCTGATGCTCAGCGAGTGCCTGCGCGCCGAGCTCGCGGGCCAGGGCATCGGCGTCTCCGCCATCTGCCCGGGCTTCGTGAACACGAACATCACGGCGACGGCCCGCTTCGCCGGGGTCTCCGCCGACGAGGAGGCCCGCCGCCAGAAGAAGTCCGCCCGGCTCTACGGCCTGCGCAACTACCCGCCGGAGAAGGTCGCCGACGCCGTGCTGCGCGCCGTGGTCCGCAATCAGGCCGTGGTGCCGGTGACCCCGGAGGCCCGTGGCGCCCACCTCATGTCCCGCTTCGCGCCCAGGGCCCTGCGCGCCCTGGCGCGCCTGGAGCCCCCGCTGTGAGCGCGGAGCGCGGCGCCGAGCCGCTCCCCGAGGAGCACCACACGATCGTTCCGCGCCGGGTCTCCTTCGACTGGGACGCCACCCCGCTGCACTGGATCCCGGGCGAGCCCACGGCCACCCACGTCATCAACGTCCTGCATCTGCTGCTCCCGGCGGGCGAGCGGTGGTTCGTGAAGGTCTTCAAGGAGGGCCTGCCGCTGATCACCGATCCGGTGCTGCGCGCGGACGTCAAGGGGTTCATGGGGCAGGAGGCCACGCACAGCGTGCAGCACGCGTACGTGCTCGATCACCTGGCCGCGCAGCGCCTGGACACCACCGGGTTCACGAAGTACGTGGACTTCCTGTTCGAGAAGCTCCTCGGTGAGCGGCCGCCGCTGGGCGCGCCCGTGCCCACGCAGGAGTGGCTGCGCTTCCGCCTCGCGATCGTCGCGGCCATCGAGCAGTTCACCGCGGTGCTCGGCGACTGGGTGCTGCACGCGGAGGGCCTCGACCGGGCCCGGGCGGACGAGGTCATGCTGGACCTGCTGCGCTGGCACGGCGCGGAGGAGGTCGAGCACCGCTCGGTCGCCTTCGACATGTACCAGCACTGCGGCGGCACCGGAGCTCCCCGGTACGTGCGCCGGGTGGCGGGCATGACGGTCACGGCCCCGGTGATGCTGTACCTGTGGCTGTGGGGTGCCGCGTATCTCGTCCGCCACGATCCGCGGCTCGCGGGACGACTGCGGTACTCGCTGCTCGCGCACCACAGGGCGGTCCGGAAGGGGCTGCTGCCGACCTGGCGGCAGATAGGCGCGGCCGTGCCCCGCTATCTGCGGCGGTCGTACCATCCGTCGCAGGAGGGTTCGCTGCGCAAGGCCGTCGAGTACCTGGCCTGGTCGCCCGCCGCGCGGTCCGCGGTGGCGGCGGCCGGACGGGCGGCCATCGCGTAGCGCCGAGCACGGCCGGGGCCATGGGGCCACCGGGCCACCGGGAAGGGACGGGGGAGCGTTGGACGAGCGCAGGGAGGAAGCCCGCGCCTCGGCGCCGGGTGCGCCCCGGGCGGAGCCGCCGAGCGCGCCCCGGGCGGAGCCGGCGGGCGCGCCCCGGGTGGAGTACCGCATAGAGGATCTCGCCCACCACAGCGGTGCCACGGTGCGCACCATCCGGGCCTATCAGGACCGCGGTCTGCTCCCCCGCCCTGAGCGGCGCGGGCGGTCCAATGTGTACGGCGACGCCCATCTGGCGCGGCTGCGGCAGATCGCCGACCTGCTCGACCGGGGGTACACCCTGGCCTCCATCAAGGAGCTGCTCGAAGCCTGGGACGCGGGCCGGGGCCTCGGCGGTGTGCTGGGCCTGGTCGCCGAGGTCGACGGGCCGTGGACGGACGAGAAGGCCGACCGGATCACCCGTGCGGAGCTTGAGGCGGCGTTCGGCGGTACTCCGGACGCCGCGGCGGTCGCGGACGCCGTGGCGCTCGGCGTGCTCGAACCGCTGCCGGGCACGGACGACGAGTTCCTGGTGCCGAGCCCCCAGGAGCTCGCGGTGGCGGCCGAGTTGCACGCGGCGGGTGTCCCGCTGTCGGCGATCTCCGGGCATTTGCGGGAGTTGCGGGGGCAGGTCGAGCACATAGCGGCGCGTTTCCTGGAGTTCACGAATGAGCACGTCTTCGCGCGGTATCTGGGAAACCATCCGCCGAGCGAGGCGGACGCGGCGGAGGCGGCCTCGCTCATCCGCAGACTGAGGCCGCTCGCGCAGAAGTCGGTCGACGCGGAACTGGCCCGCGCCATGCGCCTGTTCGCCACCCGCCACCTCCGCCGTCATCTGGCCGCGGAGGAGCCTCCGCAGCGGCGTGACGAGCTCCAGTACGTGGCGCTTCCCGCCAGCACAATGGACGCGGTCCAGGCCCTGGTTGGGCAGGAGAACGCGGCCGCGTTCATCACGGCGGCGGCCGAACGCGAACTGCACGGCAGGACATTGGACGCACTCACCTCAAGTCAGGGTGATTCCGGCATAGTTCCCCAAAAGCCTCCTTTCACCTGAGAGTTGTCCACAGAATTCCCAAGTGGCCTGTGGATAACCAGACTTGTCTGTGGATCAAACATGGAAAGCGGAATTCCTCGATGAAAAGTCCATGGCAGAAAACCGAGTGCGTGGAGAACGGTGGACCGCGACTCTGAAGAGATGAAAGAAGGACAAGCTCCGGAAGGGCGACCTCTGGACGATCGCACTCCGGACGACTGGTCTTCCGGCACCCGGCCCTCGGGCACCCGCCCTTCCGACGACCGGCCTTCCGGAGGCCGACCTCCGGGCGACCAGCCTCCGGGCAACCGACCTCCAGGCGACCGGCCTCCGGGCGACCAGCGCACCGTAAAGGTGTCGAAATACCTGTCGAAGCACCTGCGGCATCAGCCCGAGCGCATCGGGATCACGCTCGACGACAGCGGCTGGGTCGCCATCGGCACGCTGATCGAGGCCGCCGCGGCGCACGGGTTCCGCTTCACCCGGGCCGAGCTCGACCACGTGGTGGCCACCAACGACAAGCGGCGGTTCACGGTCGACGGCGACCGGATCCGCGCCAACCAGGGCCACTCCGTCGCCGTGGACCTCCAGCTGCCCCCTGCCGTCCCGCCCGCGTACCTCTTCCACGGCACGGTGGCCCGCAGCCTCCCCGCGATCCGTGCCGAGGGCCTGCGGCCGATGGACCGGCACGCGGTCCACCTCTCGCCCGACCGCGAGACGGCCACGCGGGTGGGAGCGCGGCGCGGCCGGCCCGTCGTCCTCTCCGTCGACTCCGGCGCGATGCACCGCGACGGCCACGTCTTCCACGTCAGTGCCAACGGCGTCTGGCTCACCGCCGCCGTGCCCGCCCGTTATCTGCGCTTCCCCGCACCGCACTGACCTGCCCGGCCGTCGCGCTCGGACCGACCGGCCCCCGGGGCTCGGCACGACGGGCCCTGACCAGGCAAGATCGATGGGTATGGAGCATCTGCACAGCACCGAGGCCGCCGTGAGGGCACTGCGGGAGATAGCCCGCGAGTACCACCTGGAGATCGAGGTCGGCCACGACATAGGTGCCGACCGGACGTCCCGCCGCACCGCGGCCGGAGTCGCCGTGACCACCGACGCGGACGGCTCGCTGCCGCACGAGGCGTTCGTGGAGTTCGGCGGCTCCCCGCGGGTGTCCGTGCGGCTCTACCCCGACGACGACGCCTTGATCGACGTCGACGGCGTCGAGTGCCACGACGTGCCGCGCGACCACGTGCCGCCCTTCCTGCGGTCCGTCTTCGGCGGCCTGGCGTACGTCAAGGGGCGGCGCTTCCCGCCCGGCTACTGGCTGGTCGTACCGCTGCCCGGGGACGCGACGTACAAGGAGCTCATCCCCATGATCTCGCTCACTCCCTGGCTCAGCGGAAAGGTCCGCTGAGGCCGAGGGGCGGGTCGAAGTGCCTGGCAGCGGGCACGGCCGGGCCCGCGAAGGCGTCCGGCCCACGGGCCGGGGCCCGTCCCGGGCCGCCGTACGCTCGAACGCATGAGTCTGCGTCTGAGCACCGTGATCCTGCCCGTGAGCCGCTGGCACGAAGGCGGCAAGGAGCGCTGGCAGCGCGCTGAGGAGCTGGGCTTCCACACCGCGTACACCTACGACCACCTCTCCTGGCGGACCTTCCGCGACGGGCCGTGGTTCGGCGCGGTGCCCACGCTGACCGCCGCCGCGGCCGCCACCGAGCGCATGCGCCTGGGCACGCTCGTGACCTCGCCGAACTTCCGGCACCCGGTCACGCTCGCCAAGGAGCTGATCACGCTGGACGACGTGTCGAACGGACGGATCACCCTCGGCATCGGCGCGGGCGGCAACGGCTTCGACGCCACCGCGCTGCGCCGCGCCGACGAGGAACCCTGGACACCCCGTGAACGCGCGGACCACTTCGGGGAGTTCCTGCCGCTGCTCGACCGTCTGCTCACCGAGGACTCGGTGACGTACGAGGGCAAGCACTACGCGGCGCACGAGGCGCGGAACATCCCGGGCTGCGTGCAGCGCCCCCGGCTGCCGTTCGCGGTCGCCGCGACCGGGCCGCGCGGCCTGAAGCTCGCCGCCGAGCACGGCCAGGCCTGGGTGACCACCGGCGACCCGAAGATCTACGCGACCGGTACCCCCGAGGAGTCCCTGGAGGCCATCCGCGGCCAGGTCGACCGCCTCGGCGCCGCCTGCGAGCAGACCGGCCGCGACGCCGGCGAGCTGGACAAGATCCTGCTCACCGGCTTCACGCCGGACCGGCCGCTGGAGTCCTTCGACGCCTTCGTGGAGTTCGCGGGCAAGCACGCCGCGCTCGGCTTCGACGAGATCGTGCTGCACTGGCCGCTGCCCGGCACGGACTTCGCCGCGGACGAGAAGGTCTTCGAGCGCATCGCGACGGAGGCGCTGGCGCAGCTGTAGCCGCCGCGGAAGGGGCTCGTCCGCCGTAGCCCGGGGTACGGGCGGGGCGCACGGGGGCGCGTTGTACTCAAATGTGCGCCCCGCCACACACCCGTGCGCGCATATGCGGGACAATCACCTACGTGACCTCAGCTACCGCCCGGACCCGGACCCCGGCCCCTTCCGTACCGCCCCGGCTGATCGCCACGGACCTGGACGGCACGCTGCTGCGTGACGACAAGTCCGTGTCCGAGCGCACGGTCGCCGCGCTCGCCGCCGCCGAGACGGCCGGGATCGAGGTCTTCTTCGTGACCGGGCGCCCGGCTCGCTGGATGAACGTGGTCGCCGACCACGTGCACGGCCACGGCCTGGCGATCTGCGCGAACGGCGCGGCGGTCGTCGACCTGCACGGCGGCCCCGGCGCGCACCGCTTCACCAAGGTGCGGGGCCTGGCCGCGCCGAACGCCCTCGAGGTCGTCGAACTGCTCCGCGCCGCCGCCCCCGGCACGTCCTTCGCCGTCGACCGGACGGGCGGGGTGCACCACGAGCCGGAGTACCCGCCGCTGCGCATGGACCCCGCGTGCAGCGTGGCACCCGTCGAGAAGCTCCTCATGGCGGACGCCGCCTGCGCGGACGAGCCCATCCTCAAGCTGCTCGCCCACCACCCCGAGATGGCGCCGGACGACTTCCTGGCCCTCGCGCGCGAGGCCGCGGGCGGGCGCGCCGAGATCACCCGCTCCAGCCCGACCGCCCTCCTGGAGATCAGCGCCCCCGGCGTCACCAAGGCGGGCACCCTCGCGCTGTGCTGCGCCGAGCGCGGCATCTCCCCTGCCGAGGTCGTGGCCTTCGGAGACATGCCGAACGACGTGGAGATGCTCTCCTGGGCCGGAGCGTCGTACGCGATGGGCAACGCCCACCCCGACGTGATTGCCGCCGCGTCGGGCCGTACGGTCGCCAACAACGAGGACGGCGTGGCGGTCGTCATCGAACGCATCCTGGCGGACCGCCTCTCCGTAGAGGCCGGTTAACGAAGCCGGTTAACAAAGCCGGTTAACAAGGGGAGAGGCCGATCAGCCCCTAGGGCTGCCCATCAGCCCGCAGGGCCCGTCAGCCCGCACGCCCGATCACTCCGTAGAGGCCGATTCCAGGTTCACCCCGCGCTCGGCCAGCCACTTCGCCGGGTCCACGCCCGAGCCCAGGTCCGGCGTGAGGCGGGACTCGAAGTGCAGGTGCGGCCCCGTCGAGTTGCCGGTCGTGCCCGCCTGCCCGACCCACTGCCCGGCGCGCACCGCGTCCCCCTGATCGACGGTCACGGCCGCCAGGTGCGCGTACTGCGTGTAGTAGCCGTCCGGGTGGCGCACCACGACCTCGATGCCGAAGGCCCCGCCGCAGGCGACCCGCACCACGCGCCCCTCGCCCACCGACCGCACCGGGGCGCCGATGTCGACGGCGAAGTCCTGCCCCGTGTGCCGGCGCGCCCACCGCTCGCCCGCGCTGTCGAAGCCCGCGGACAGCTCGTACGTCTCCACGGGCGGCACCCACGCGCGCGTGGCGTCCGGTTCCGGCTGCTCAAGACGGACGGCGCCCCGGCACTGACCGGCCGCGACGGCCTCGTCGGCCTCGCCCTGGAGGGTCCAGCGCGCCGTCTCCAGCTTCGTCTCGATGTCCCGCTTCAGGCGGGCGAGGCGTGCCGTGCGCCGGTCGAGGACGCCGCGCGCCCGCTCCGCCGACCGCCTGGCGGTCGTGAGCCGGGAGGCGGCCCGCTGGGTCTTGGCGACGGCGTTGGTGACGGCGAGGTCCGCCTGGCCCAGGGCGCGCCTGCCGCGCAGCAGTTCGTCGGGGCTGTCCGCGAGCAGCAGCCGCGCGGTGAGCGGCAGACCGCCGCCGGTGCGGTACTGCGCGCTGGCCATCCGGCCGAGGTCCTCGTGCAGCACGGCGACCTGGTAGCGCTCGTCGGCGAGCAGCCGGTCGAGCTCCTTGACGCGGCCGCGCTGTACGTCGGCGGCGCGGCGCTCCGTCTCGTAGCGCTCGGTGGCCTTCGACGCCTCTTCGTAGAGGCGGACCACCTCGGCGCTGGTGCCCGACCCGTCGGGGCCGTCTGTCCCGTCGGTCCCGTCGGCGTTCGCGGTGGGCGGCGGGCCCAGGGTGATGAGCGCGCACAGCAGGACCGGCACGGCGACCAGGCGCCGCGGGCGGCGGGTGCGGGTGCGAAGGCGGCTCGGGCGGGCACACATGACTCGGATCGTTGCCCCCGCGCGCGCGTGTCGCCCGGCGGACTCGTACGCGCGGGGGACCGGGTGACCCTTACGGTGCACCCGCGTACCGCCGATCAGCGGCCGGGCCGAGCCCGGGCAGGGCCTCAGTGCGGTGCCTGCCACACCACCGTCGTGCCGCCGCCGTCCTCGCCGATGCCCGGCCCGTACCAACTCGTGCCGCCCAGGGACTCGGCCCGCCGCTTGAGGTTCTTCAGGCCGCTGCGGCGGCCGCCCTCGGGGATGCCCACGCCGTCGTCGGCCACCGTCAGGCGTACGCCCTTGCGGCCGTCGGGCAGCACGAGGGTGGCGTCGACGACGACGTCGATGCGGTCGGCGCCCGCGTGCCGGAACGCGTTCGACAGGGCCTCGCGCAGGGCCGCGATGAGGTTCTTGCCGGTGAGCTCGCCGACGACCGTGTCGACGGGCCCCAGGAAGCGGTGCGAGGGCTTGAAGCCGAGGGGCACGGCCGCCATGTTGATCTCGCGCAGGACCCGCGTCCGCAGCCCCGAAGGAGCCTCGGCGGGCCCCTGCTGGAGCGCGAAGATCGCGGTGCGGATCTCCTGGATGGTCACGTCCAGCTCGTCGACGGCCTTGCCGACGCCCCGCACCACCTCGGGCACCACGGACCGGCGCTGGGCGCTCTCCAGCATCATCCCGGTGGCGAAGAGCCGTTGGATGACCAGGTCGTGCAGGTCGCGGGCGATGCGGTCGCGGTCCTCGTACACCGCGAGCCGCTCCCGGTCGCGCTGTGCCTCGGCCATCATCAGGGCGAGCGCGGCCTGTGAGGCGAACTGGGTGGCGAGCGTCCGTTCCGTCTCGGTGAACGGCCGTCCGCCCCGCGCGCGGGGCGTGACGAGGGTCCCCAGGACCCGGCCGTCGCTCTGGAGGGGCAGCATCATCACGGGGCCGTACCCGCGCGCGAGGTCCGTCATGATGCGCGGATCGGTGGCCGCGTCGTCGATGAACACCGCCTGCCCGTCGAGGAGGTCGGAGATGATGCGGCTCTCCGGAGGGACGGTCACGCCGAGCGCGCCGCTGGGCTCGGCGGCGGAGACGGCGACGATCTCCATGCCGCCCTCGTCGTCCGGGAGCAGCACGATCCCGGCCGCCGAGTCCGCGAGGTGCCGGGCCTGCTCCGCGACGACCGCGAGGGCGTCCTCGGCGTCGGAGCCCGAGAGCAGCGCCGTGGTGACCGCCACGGAGCCGTCGATCCACCGCTCGCGCTGCTTGGCCGCCTCGTACAGGCGGGCGTTGCCGATCGCGATGCCCGCCTCCGTGGCGAGGACCCGCACCATGTGCACGTCGTAGTCGTTGAACTCCGCGGCCTCCCCGGGCGCGGGCCCGACGCGCTTCTCCGTGAGGTACAGGTTCCCGAAGATCTCGCCCTGGACGCGGATCGGCACCCCCAGGAAGGTGCGCATCGGCGGGTGGTGGGCGGGGAAGCCGCAGGAGCGCGGGTCGGTGGAGAGGTCGGCGAGGCACAGCGTCTCGGGCTGGTGGATGAGCGCGCCGAGCAGCCCGCGGTGGCCGTCGGGCAGGTGCCCGATGCGCTCGGCAGTGGTCTCGTCGATGCCGTGGGAGACGAAGTCCGAGAGCCCCTCGCCGTCCTCGGCCACGACGCCGATCGCGGCATAGCGGGCGTTCGTCAGCTTGGCCGCGGTCTCGCAGATGCGGTCCAGGGTGGTGTGCAGTTCCAGTCCCGTGCCGACGGACCGCATCGCCTCCAGGAGCTGCGGTACGCGCGCGGTGAGCTCCGTGGAGAGGCCTTCAAGGCTGCGGCCGGCCCGCGCGGCGGCCTCGGCCGGGTCGGCGGGGCTTCCGGACGGGTCCGTCCCGCGCCCGGCCACGTCTGCCGGGGCCGACATGCCTTCGGGAGGCGGCGGCGCGGCGGAGGCCGGGGGGACGGGCATGCCTTGAGCGTAGTTAGTCCGTTTTGCCGTGGCACGCCGAGGCGGCGGTGCGGGCCGCCGCCCCGCACCCGGGCTCGGCCCGGACCCCGGGCCTGGCCTCGGCCCAGACCCCGGGCCTGTCCTCGGGCCTGCCCCCGGATGCAGCCCCGGATCCAGCCCCGGACCAGGCACCGGCATGGGCCCCGGCCCCACGACGTCAGCCCACCGCGTGCGTCAGCAGGTCCGCCGCCGCCTCGCGCTCCCGCATCCGCCGCAGCGGACCGTCGACGGCCACCAGCTCCTCGTACGCGCCGCGCTGCACGACGTGACCGGCCTCCAGGACGATCACCTCGTCAACTTTGTCCAGTCCGGCGAGACGGTGCGTGATGAGCAGGGTCGTCCGCCCCTCGGTGGCCGCGAGCAGATCGGCGGTGAGGGCGTCGGCGGTCGGCAGGTCGAGGTGTTCGGCGGGCTCGTCGAGGACGAGGACGGGGAAGTCCGCGAGCAGCGCGCGGGCCAGCGCGAGCCGCTGTCGCTGGCCTCCGGAGAGACGGGCCCCGTGTTCGCCGACGAGCGTGTCCAGACCGTCGGGCAGGGACCGCACCCAGCCGTCGAGCCGGGCCCGCGCCAGCGCCCCGTAGAGCTCGTCGTCGCTCGCTTCCCTGCGGGCGAGCAGCAGGTTCTCGCGCACGGAGCTGTCGAACACGTGCGCGTCCTGCGCGCACAGGCCGACCAGGCGCCGCACGTCGTCACCGTCGAGCCGGGAGGTGTCGGTGCCGCCGATGGCGTACGTCCCCTCGTACGCGCCCAGGAAGCGCAGCAGGACGTGGGCGAGCGTGGTCTTGCCGGAGCCGGAGGGGCCGACGACGGCCACGCGGCGACCGCGTTCGAGAGCCAGGGACACGCCCGCGAGCGCGTCCCGCTCCTGCCTCTCGTAGCGGACCCGCAGCCCATCGAGACGCAGCGGGAAGGGCGACCCGGGCACCTGGGGCCGCCCGCGGCCGGGAGCAGCCGAGGACGCCGGTCCCCGGTCGGGAGCGGCCGACGACCCCGATGCGAGGTCCGGCAGCGGGTCGGGCGCGTCCAGGACCTCGTGGACCCGCTCGGCGCTCTTCTTGACGCGCTGGCGGTACTGCACGGCGAGCGGCAGCCCCATCACGGCCTCGAACGCGGCGAGCGGCGTCAGGACGACCACGGCGAGCGCGACGCCGCTGAGCCGTCCGTCGTGCACGCCCTGAACGCCGACGACCGCGGCGGCGGCCACGGTGAGCCCCGTCGCGAGCGCGGCAAGGCCGTCGCCGAGCGCGGTGGCGCTCGCCGTGCGGGACGCGATCCGGGTCAGCTCGGCGTCGGCGTCCCCGACGTGCGCGGTACGGCGCCGCAGCGCACCCGCGACGGTCAACTCGGCCGTCCCCATGAGCAGATCGGCCACGCGAGTGGCGAGCACCCCGCGCGCGGGGGCCAGCTTCCGCTCCGCACGGCGGGCCACGGCGCCGCTCACCAGCGGCACCCCGACCCCGGCGACCAGCAGGCCGACGGCGAGCACCGCGCCCGCCTCCGGCAGCAGCCAGGCGGTGAAACCGACCGCTCCCGCGCTCACGACCGCGGCGGCGCCCACCGGAAGGAGCCAGCGCAGCCAGTAGCCCTGGAGGGCGTCCACGTCGGCGACGAGCCGGGAAAGGAGGTCGCCGCGGCGCGTCCCGCGCAGGCCCGCGGGCGCGAGCCGCTCCAGGCGCCGGAACACGGTGACCCGCATGTCGGCCAGCATCCGCAGCACCGCGTCGTGCGACACCAGGCGCTCGGCGTAGCGGAAGCAGGCGCGTCCGATGCCGAAGGCACGGGTCGCCGTGACGGCGATCATCAGGTGCATCACGGGAGGCTGCTCCGAGGCCCGTGAGATCAGCCAGCCGGAGGTGGCCATCAGGCCGACGGCACTGCCGAGCGCGAGGCTGCCGAGCAGCAGCGCGAGCGCGAGGCGGCCCCTACGGGGACGCGCCACGGCCCGCACGCGCGCGAGGACGCCGCTCCGCGGGCGGGAGCCCACCCACCCGGCCGACCGCTCACCGGGCTCCACGGCACCCTCGTAGAGAGCGCCGGCACGATCCCCGTCGAGAGCGCCGGCAGCGTCCCCGTCGGAAGTGACAGCGGGGTCCCTGTCGGACAGGACAGCACGGTCCCCGTCGGAAGTGACAGCGTGGTCCCTGTCGGACAGGACAGCACGGTCCCCGTCGGAAGCGACAGCGCAGCCCCCGTCGAGGGTCATCGCGCCGCCGGTCAGCGCGGGTGCGCCCAACGCCTCGCGCGGGCCCGCCGTTTCGGAGCCCCCCACCCGGACCACCCGGTCCGCGACGGCCAGCAGCGCGGGCCGGTGCACGACAAGCACCACGGTCCGCCCCACCGCAAGGCGCCGCACCGCCTCGACGACCCCTGCCTCGGTCGCCCCGTCGAGCGCGGCGGTCGGCTCGTCGAGCAGCACCACGGGCCGGTCCGCGAGGAACGCCCGCGCCAGCGCGACCCGTTGCCGCTGCCCGGCGGAGAGCCCGGCCCCGTCCTCGCCGAGGGCGGTCTCCGCCCCCAGCGGCAGGGCGTCCACGAACTCCAGCGCCCCGGCCGCGCGCAGGGCGTCCCGCACGGCCCCGTCCGCCGCGTCCGGCCGCGCGAGCCGTACGTTGTCGGCGATGGACCCCGCGAAGAGGTGCGGCCGCTGCGGCACCCACGCCACCTGCTCCCGCCACTCCTCCAGGGACACGTCCGCCAGGTCCGCGTCGCCGACCCGCACCCGCCCCACGGTGGGCTCGACGAAACCGAGCAGCGCGTTCAGGAGGGTCGACTTGCCGGAGCCGCTGGGCCCGACCAGGGCCACGGTCTCCCCGCGCCCGACGGTGAACGAGACCCCGCTGACGGCGTCCACCGCCCGGCCCGGGTAGCGGACGCCCAGGTTCTCCACGTGCAGCGGGCCCACGGGCACCGGCCCGCTTCCCCCGGCCGGGACAGGCGTCTCCAGGACCTCGAAGATCTCCTCCGCCGCAGCGAGCCCCTCGGCCGCCGCGTGGTACCGCGCGCCGACCTGCCGCAGCGGCAAGTACGCCTCGGGCGCGAGGATCAGGATGACCAGGCCGTCGTACAGCGCCATGTCGCCGTGGACGAGCCGCATGCCGATGGTGACCGCCACCAGGGCCACGGAGATCGTGGCGAGCAGTTCCAGGGCGAACGACGACAGGAAGGCGATGCGCAGCGTCCGCATGGTCGCCCGCCGGTACTCCCCGGTGATCTTGCGGATCGCCTCGGCCTGCGCCTTGGCACGGCCGAACACCTTGAGCGTCGGCAGCCCCGCGACCACGTCCAGGAAGTGCCCCGACAGCCGCGAGAGGAGCCGCCACTGGCGGTCCATCCGGGCCTGGGTCGCCCAGCCGATCAGGATCATGAAGACCGGGATCAGCGGCAGCGTGCCGGTGATGATCGCCGCCGACACCCAGTCCTCGGTGACGACGCGGGCGAGCACCGCCACCGGGACCACCACCGCGAGCCCGAGCTGCGGCAGATAGCGCGAGAAGTAGTCGTCGAGCGCGTCCACGCCCCGGGTGGCCAGGTTGATCAGCGAACCCGTCCGCTGGCCGGTCAGCCACCCCGGCCCCAGCGCTCCGGCCCGCTCGACGAGCCGACGCCGCAGCTCCGACTTGACCGCCGCGCTGGCCCGGTGCGCGGCGAGTTCGGTCAGCCAGGCCACGGTCCCCCGGCCCACGGCGACCGCCGTGAGCAGCAGGATCGGGGTGTGCAACTCGCCCACCGAGAGCCCGCGCTGGAAGGAGCCCACCACGATCTCGGCGATGAGCATCGCCTGGGCCACGACGAGCCCCGCCCCGGCGAGGCCGAGAGCCACCACCGCGGCCAGGAAGAAGCGGGTGGCACGGGCGTACCGGAGCAGGCGCGGGTCGATCGGTTTCACGTGAAACACACCCTCCCAAGGACCGGGGAAGCAGGGCCAGTTGCCGCGGCGGACGCGGTCATGGACTAGTGGGCGCCGCCGACCGGGAGGTCGGGAGCGATGTGCTGCGTACCGATGCGCTTGCGGAACACCCAGTACGTCCACGACTGGTAGAGCAGCACGACGGGCGTCGCGATGCCCGCGCACCAGGTCATGATCTTCAGGGTGTAGGGCGTCGACGAGGCGTTGGTGACCGTGAGGCTCCAGTCCTCGTTCAGCGACGACGGCATGACGTTCGGGAAGAGCGTCAGGAACAGCATCGCGACGGCGGCGACGATCGTGACGCCGGACAGAGCGAATGACCAGCCTTCACGGCCGAGTTGGATCGCCCCGATCGCTGCCACGAGCGCCACGACGGCGATGAGCAGTGCGACCAGGCTCTTGCCGTCGCCGTTGTCCAGCTGCGTCCAGATGAGGAAGCCGAGCGCGAGCGCCGCCGTGACGAGCCCGAGCACGACCGCGAGCTTGCGGGCCCGCATCCGGATGTCACCCACCGTCTTGAGCGCCGTGAACACCGTGCCGTGGAAGGTGAAGAGCGTCAGCGTGACCAGACCGCCGAGGATCGCGTACGGATTGAGCAGGTCCCAGACGTTGCCCACGTACTCCTTCTGCGCGTCGATCTTCACGCCGCGCACGATGTTGCCGAAGGCCACGCCCCACAGGAACGCCGGAAGCAGCGACGTCCAGAAGATCGCGTGCTCCCAGTTGGTCTGCCAGCGCTCCTCGGGCCGCTTCGCCCGGTACTCGAAGGCGACGCCGCGCACGATCAGGCAGACCAGGATGAGCAGCAGCGGCAGATAGAAGCCGGAGAAGAGCGTCGCGTACCACTCGGGGAAGGCGGCGAAGGTCGCGCCGCCCGCCGAGAGCAGCCACACCTCGTTGCCGTCCCAGACCGGGCCGATGGTGTTGATGAGCACCCGCTTCTCGACCCGGTCACGGGCGAGCAGCTTGGTGAGGACCCCGACCCCGAAGTCGAAGCCTTCGAGGAAGAAGTAGCCGATCCACAGGACGGCGATCAGGACGAACCAGACGTCGTGCAGTTCCATGTGCGCCCAGCTCCTTAGTACGAGAAGGCCATGGGCCGGTCGGCATCGGCGTCGGCGTCCGTGCCGGTGCCGCCACCGGGCGGGCCGCCGATCTTGGTGGGCGGGTTGAGGTCGGCCTCGGTGAGCTCGGGCGGGCCCTTCCGCACGTACTTGAGCAGCAGCTTGACCTCGACCACGGCGAGGATCGCGTAGATCAGCGTGAAGACGATCAGCGAGGTGAGCACCTCACCCTGCGAGACCCCGGGGGAGACCGCGTCCTCGGTCTTCAGGACGCCGTAGACCACCCAGGGCTGCCGGCCCGTCTCGGTGAAGATCCAGCCCCAGGCGGTGCCGATGAGCGGGAAGATCAGCGTCCACTGCGACAGGCGCCACCACCAGTTGCCGAGCTTCGGCGCCAGCTCCTTGTTCTTGGTGAGCATCAGCTTCGGCACTTCTTCGTCGCCCGTGCGGTGCTCCGGGGCGAGCCAGAGCTTCCGCCTGGTGAGCCAGAGTCCGGCGGTGCACAGCGCCATGGAGACGCCACCGAAGCCGATCATCCAGCGGTAGGACCAGTAGGTGGTGGGGATGTTGGGCCGGTAGTCACCGGGGCCGAACTTGTCCTGCGCCTCCTTGTTGAGGTCGTTGATGCCGGGGATCTCCGCGCTGAAGTTGTTCTTGGCGAGGAAGGAGAGGACCCCGGGGATCTCTATGGCGACCTTGTTGTGGCCCTTGGCGACATCTCCGTAGGCGAACAGCGAGAACGGCGCGGGCTTCTCGGACTCCCACAGGGCCTCGGCGGCCGACATCTTCATCGGCTGCTGCTCGTACATGACCTTGCCGAGGGTGTCGGCACTGATCACGGTGAGCAGGGTGCCGACGAACGCGGTCACCAGGCCGAGCCGCAGCGACATCCGCATCGTGCGGACGTGCCGCTTCTTGCGCAGGTGGAAGATGGCGATGCCGGTCATGAACGCGCCGCCGACCAGGATGGTCGCCGCGATGACGTGGAAGAAGTTGACGAGCGTCGTCTCCTGGAACAGCACCTTGGCGAAGTCGGTGAGCTCGGCGCGCTTCTTGCCGTCCCGCTCGACGATCCTGTAGCCCACCGGGTGCTGCATAAAGGCGTTCGCGGCGATGATGAAGTACGCCGAGAGGATCGTGCCGATCGACACCATCCAGATCGTCGCGCAGTGCAGCTTCTTCGGAAGCTTGTCCCAGCCGAAGATCCACAGACCGATGAAGGTCGACTCGAAGAAGAAGGCGATCAGGGCCTCGAAGGCGAGCGGAGCGCCGAAGACGTCCCCGACGAACCGTGAATAGTCGGACCAGTTCATGCCGAACTGGAACTCCTGCACGATGCCGGTGACGACACCCATCGCGATGTTGATCAGGAACAGCTTGCCCCAGAACTTGGTGGCTCTGAGGTAGTGCTCCTTGCCCGTCCGCACCCAGGCCGTCTCAAGGATCGCCGTGAGGGCGGCCAGGGAGATCGTCAGGGGGACGAAGAGGAAGTGGTAGACGGTGGTGATGCCGAACTGCCATCGCGCCAGTGTTTCCGGCGCTAGAGCCAGGTCCACGTCGACTTCTCCTTACGTGCCGTCGTCATAGCGGCAGTTTGCCCCTTATGTCATAGACATCTGCGGAGCAAGTGGGACACGCTTGTGAACGCGTTCACATTCACAAGCATTATGTCGTACTGCCTTGCGAGGCTTGAAAGGGGGGTCCGGTTACCGCAGGGAACGGGGTAAGCGACGAGATCGCGGATGGGGCCGTTCGGCCCTGCCACGGCGAGCGGTAGGGCCCCATGGCTGCCCGTACGGCCCTGTGCGAGCCTCGCGGGCCCGCGCGAGGCCGTACGGGCATCTCTGCCGTGACCTGCGCGAATACCGATCCGTGAACGCCGGCGAGGCTCTCGGCGGCAACAAGAACGCCCCGCGCGGACACGACGGTCCACGCGGGGCGTGAGGGCCGGACCGAGCAGATCCGGCCGGAGGCCTAGAGCTCCTTGCGGAACGCCTCCGCCACCTTCAGGAAGATGTCGTTGGCCTCCACCTCACCGATCGTGACGCGGACGCCCTCGCCCGGGAACGGCCGCACGGTGACGCCGGCCTGCTCGCACACCCCGGCGAAGTCCACGGTCCGGTCACCGGTCCGCAGCCACACGAAGTTCGCCTGCGTGTCCGGCACCGTCCAGCCCTGCTCCCGCAGCCCCTCCAGGACGCGCGTGCGCTCACCCACCAGCACGCCGACCCGGCCGAGCAGCTCGTCCTCCGCCCGCAGCGAGGCCACCGCCGCGTCCTGGGCGAGCTGGCTGACCCCGAAGGGCACCGCCGTCTTGCGCAGCGCGGCCGCCACCGGCTCGTGCGCGATCGCGAAGCCGACGCGCAGGCCCGCCAGGCCGTACGCCTTGGAGAAGGTCCGCAGGACGCAGACGTTCGGCCGGTCGCGGTAGAGCTCGACGCCGTCGGGGACCTCCGGATCCCTGACGAACTCGCGGTAGGCCTCGTCGAGTACGACAAGGATGTCGCTCGGCACCGCGTCGAGGAAGCGCTCGAGCTCGGCCCTGCGGACCGCGGTGCCGGTCGGGTTGTTGGGGTTGCAGACGAAGATCAGGCGGGTGCGGTCGGTGATGGCCGCCGCCATCGCGTCGAGGTCGTGCACCTCCCCGGAGGTCAGCGGCACCCGCACCGACGTGGCCCCGCTGATCTGCGTGATGATCGGGTACGCCTCGAAGGACCGCCAGGCGTAGATCACCTCGTCGCCGGGGCCCGACGTGGCCTGGATCAGCTGCTGGGCGACGCCGACGGAGCCGGTGCCCGTCGCCACGTGCGACACGGGCACCCCGAACCGGTCGGCCAGCTCGCTCATCAGCCCCGTACAGGCCATGTCCGGGTACCGGTTGAAGGACCGCACGGTCTCCATCGCGGTCTCAAGGACGCCCGGCAGCGGCGGGTAGGGGTTCTCGTTCGAGGACAGCTTGTACGCCTGCTGGCCCTCGGCCGCGGCGGGCTTGCCCGGCTTGTAGGTGGGAATGCCCTCCAACTCGGCGCGCAGCCTCGGGCTCGTCTCGCTCACCGCGGTCCTCCTTGTGATCATCCGGCCTTCAATGATTCTCACCTTATGAGGATTCGCGGCCGCTGCGAATGCCCTGACGGCCCCAATCAGCGAGTACGCCGTCCCGGGCGGCCGTCCCAGGGGCATCCCATGGGCATCCCACGGCTGTCCCCGTGGGCGCCCCCGGGAGTCCCCGCGGACGTCCGGGGCGCGGCCCGGCTCACACCCAGCGCGCACGAATCCAGGGAGCGCCCCCAGCGGAAGCGCGCGCCGGTGGCTCACTCCGTGGCGCGCATCACCCGTGAAGGTGAGTTGAGACCTCTTCGAGACCTCGCTCATTTGGCAGGCCCCCACGCGACGACAAGGGGGCGATGGTGAGCGACACGCCCAACTGCCTTGCAATCCAAGGCCATTGAGGGAAAATCACCATGCAGAATCGTGCCTGTCAACGGGTGAATATGCGCCCGCACTACCCACCCCCATGAGCCCTACTATCGGCTCGCCATGACAGCAGCAGGGAAGCACCAGGTGAGCCGAGCGGAGACCGCCCGCCGGGGCAACCGGCAGAGCCGAGCCGGCATCAGAGACGTCGCCGCAGCAGCCGGTGTCTCCATCACGACTGTCTCCGACGCGCTCAACGGCAAAGGGCGACTGCCCGATGCCACTCGACGCCATGTCCGCGAGGTCGCCGACCGCCTCGGCTATCGGCCGTCGGCGGCCGCCCGAACACTCCGTACCGGCAAGTCGGGCCTCATCGGCCTGACGGTCACGACGTACGGGGATGAACCTTTCACCTTCACGGAGTTCGCGTACTTCGCGGAAATGGCGAGAGCCGCCACGTCCGCCGCGCTGGCCAGGGGCTACGCCCTGGTCATCCTGCCCGCGACCTCGCGCCGCAGCCCCGTCGACGTCTGGTCGAACGTGGCGCTCGACGGCACCGTCGTCGTCGACCCCTCCGACCACGACCCCGTGGTCAGCGAGCTGGTCCGGCAGGGCCTTCCGGTGGTCTCCGACGGCCGCCCGGCCGGCTCCCTGCCGGTCACGGCCTGGGTGGACAACGACCACGAGGCCGCGGTCCTGGAGATCCTCGAGCACCTCGCCGCGGCCGGCGCCCGTCGCATCGGCCTCCTCACCGGCACCACCACGGACACCTACACCCATCTGTCCACCACCGCCTATCTGCGCTGGTGCGAGCGCGTCGGCCAGGATCCGGTCTACGAGTCCTACCCCGCGCACGACCCGTGCGCGGGCGCCGTCGCCGCCGACCGGCTGCTCGCCCGGCCCGACCGGCCCGACGCCGTCTACGGCCTGTTCGACCCGAACGGCACCGACCTGCTCGCCGCGGCCCGCCGCTACGGCCTGCGCGTACCGGACGACCTGCTGCTCGTGTGCTGCAGCGAGTCGACCGTGTACGCCACCACGGAGCCGCCCATCACCACGCTCTCGCTGAAGCCCCGCCGCATCGGCACCGCCGTGGTCCAGCTGCTCATCGACGCCATCGAGGGCCTGGACACCGGCCGTCCGGTCGAGCAGGTGATACCGACCGAGCTGATCGTGCGCACCTCGTCCGAGCGACGCCCCCCGCGCACAACCGTCAGCCCGCCCCGCGCCCCCGGCCACGGCTGACCCCCAACGCTCCCGACCACGGGCCCGGGGCCCTCGCCTCAGGCCCGTGGCCTGCGGGGAAACCTCGGGCCAATTCGGGAGAAAACCGTGGTGAACTGGCTCTCCCCATCGATTCACCACCCCTGGTGCACCACACAGCGACAGCCGCATTCCTATGATGGGCGGACGACACCGCGGGCCGCTGCGACCAGGCAGTCCGATCCCGGTGCAGATGCGGCGCAATGGTGGTGGAGGGGTCGATGACTCAGGGGGCCGGTCAGGGACCCGAGGTGCGGACGGCGACGCTGCGCGACTTCCGCGTACCCGCGTACGTGTACGAAGGCGTCCGCGAGACCGGCAACCAGGCTGCCGAGCACGGCGGCCGGGCCGCCGCCGAGCAGGCCACCGCCGAGCAGGAACAGGCCACCTCCGAGCAGCAGCAGGCCGCCCAGGCGCCCGCCGTCGCGCAGGGCACCGGCCCCGCCCCCCAGGGGCAGTTCCCCACCGGACACGCCCCGCACGCCCAGCACGCCCCCCTGGCTCCCTCCGGGGCGCCGGTCGGCATCCCGCTGCGGGTTCCCGCCCAGCCCGGCCCCGAGCGTCACGCGCATGCCCCCGAGGCCCAGGCGCACCCGATGGCCGCGCCCGCCCCCGAGCCCCAGGGACACCCCGTCGCCGGGCACACCGCCGAGCGTCAGGCGCACTCCATGGCCGCGCGGACCCCCGCGCCGGAGGCCATGACGGCCCCGGCCCACCCCGGTGCGGCGGGTGACCTGCCGGCCGGGTACACCCCCACCGAGCGCGACCTGCCCGTCATCAACCGCGGGGACACCGTGCAGGTCGAGGTGCGCGAGATGCCCGAGCCGCCGCCCGCGCCCAGCGGGGACGAGCTCGGTCCGCTGTACGTCGTCGGCGACGTGCACGGCTATCTGAACGAACTGGTCGCGGCGCTCCAGGCCGAGGGGCTCATCGACGCCGACCTCACCTGGTGCGCGGGCAACACCCGGCTGTGGTTCCTCGGCGACTTCACCGACCGCGGGCCCGACGGCATCGGCGTCATCGACCTCGTGATGCGCCTGTCCGCCGAGGCCGCCGCCGCGGGCGGCTACTGCAAGGCGCTCATGGGCAACCACGAGCTGCTGCTCATCGGCGCCAAGCGCTTCGGCGACACCCCGGTCAACTCGGGCGCGGGCACCGCCACGTTCCAGGCCGCCTGGCTCCTGAACGGCGGGCAGAAGACCGACATGGAGCGCCTGGAGGACCACCACCTCCAGTGGATGGCCCGCCTCGACGCCATCGAGGAGGCGGACGGACACCTGCTCGTGCACTCCGACACCACCGCGTACCTCGACTACGGCGACTCGATCGAAGAGGTCAACGACACCATCCGCGAGGCGCTCACGCGCAACGACGCGGACGAGTACTGGGACCTGTTCCGCAAGTTCACCAAGCGCTTCGCCTTCCGCGACGACTCCGGCCCCGCCGCCGTCCGCGAACTCCTCGACGTCTACGGCGGCAGCCGCATCGTCCACGGTCACAGCCCCATCCCGTACCTCCTGGGCGAGGTCGGCTCCGAGTACGACGGGGACGACGACGGCCGCCCGGTCATCGAAGGCCCGCACGTCTACGCCGACGGCCTGGCCATCGCGATGGACGGCGGAGTGACCATGGCCGGAAAGCTACTGGTGTGCCAGTTGCCTCTGGCTAACTGAGCGTTCACCGGGCAAGGGCACGAGTAAGCACGCGGATACAGGATCTCGCTGGCCAGCGGGCCAATTCTGGAAACCCCCTGTCACCGCGTGCCGTCACGGCTCTACCATCGCTCTATCCGTAGCAGGCTCCCCTCCGTTTCTGCCCGACGGCTCGTGATCCTGCGAGCCCCAAGCCCTACGGAGCATCGGGGGATGCACATGAACAGCGCTCCACACCTGCTCAATGAGGACCGCCCCGAGTACGCGCGGATCCTCGATGAGGCGCTGCGCACCGCACCGAACCGCCCGGAGCTGGCCGCGGTGGGCCAGCGACTCAACCCCGAGCAGCTGCGCACCATGGCTCTCAACGCCACCGCACTGATCACGGCCGCGGCAGCGACCGAATACCGCCAATATGTGAAGGTCCGTGAGGATCTGCGCGACTCCGGACGCTCCACCTCTCCATCGATCCGTGAAGGGAACGGTTCCAGCTCCACCCCGGCCGAATCCAGTTCCGGCGGCGTCAGCCTCGCCACGATGGGCGAGGTCACCGAGACCGCCGGTGCCGGAGCGGTCGCCGTGATCGCGGTACTCGCGCCGGTGCTCGCCGGAGCGGCCGCCGCGATCTTCCTCCTCGTCGGCTACATCCTGAAGATGCTCAACCCCGAGCCCGCCTTCGCGGACACCCTGCTCACCGCCGGGTGGCTGTTCGGCGCGCTCACTGCGGGCGCCATCCTGGTCGCCGCGGTCGGCCTGCTCCTGACCGCCCTGCGCAACGGCTCCACCTCCCTCCAGGCAGGCTCGCACGACGAGCGGAACGCGGAGGTGGAACGGGCCAGGGAAGCCTGGAGCCGGGCCCTCCTGGAGCGCGGCATCCTGCCGTTCCTGCGGGAGGCACTCGCGGATCCGGGCGGGCCGCCCGCACCCAGGGCGTCCTCGGCCGGACCGACCGGGCGCATGCCGCAACTCGGCTATCACAGGCCGGGCTTCAGCAGCCCCGAGAGCGGCTCGACCACGGGCACCCGGCCGAGCTACTCCAGCCCGGACTTCTCCAGTCCGGACTACGGCGGCCCCGAGCACAAGCCCGAGTAACCGACGGACGTCATCCGGTCGCCGACAGGCGACGGGAGCGGCCCGGTCGCCCTTGGGCGACGGGGCCACTCCGGGACGCACCGGTCCCCGCGCAGGGCGCGCCAGGCCCCCGCCCCGGCGCGCCAAGAGACCGCTCCGCCCTGCCCGTACGCGCCCGCCCGGCCTCCGGTCAGTCGGCGATGGGCAGATAGACCCGGTTCCCCGCCGCCGCGAACTCCGCGGACTTCTCCGCCATCCCCTGCTCGATCTCGGCCTGCGTGCCCCCGTGCTCCCTGCGGATGTCCTGGGAGATCTTCATCGAGCAGAACTTCGGCCCGCACATCGAGCAGAAGTGCGCCGTCTTCGCGGGCTCCGCGGGCAGCGTCTCGTCGTGGAACTCGCGGGCCGTCACCGGGTCGAGGGCCAGGTTGAACTGGTCCTCCCAGCGGAACTCGAAGCGCGCGTCAGACAGCGCGTCGTCCCACTCCTGCGCGCCCGGGTGCCCCTTGGCCAGGTCCGCCGCGTGCGCCGCGATCTTGTACGTGATGACGCCGGTCTTCACGTCGTCGCGGTTGGGCAGGCCGAGGTGCTCCTTCGGCGTGACGTAGCAGAGCATCGCCGTGCCCCACCAGCCGATCATCGCGGCGCCGATGCCGGACGTGATGTGGTCGTACGCGGGCGCGATGTCCGTGGTCAGCGGGCCGAGCGTGTAGAACGGCGCCTCCTCGCAGATCTCCTGCTGGAGGTCGATGTTCTCCTTGATCTTGTGCATCGGGACATGGCCCGGGCCCTCGATCATGGTCTGTACGTGGTGCGCCTTGGCGATCTTGTTCAGCTCGCCGAGGGTCTCCAGCTCGGCGAACTGCGCGCGGTCGTTGGCGTCCGCGATGGAGCCGGGCCTGAGGCCGTCGCCGAGCGAGTACGTGACGTCGTACGCCGCGAGGATCTCGCAGAGCTCCTCGAAGTGCTCGTACAGGAAGCTCTCCTTGTGGTGCGCGAGGCACCAGGCCGCCATGATCGAACCGCCGCGCGAGACGATGCCCGTCTTGCGGTTCGCGGTGAGCGGGACGTACGGCAGGCGGACGCCCGCGTGCACCGTCATGTAGTCGACGCCCTGCTCGGCCTGCTCGATGACCGTGTCCTTGTAGATCTCCCAGGTCAGCTCCTCGGCCTTGCCGTCGACCTTCTCCAGGGCCTGGTAGAGCGGCACGGTGCCGATGGGGACGGGGGAGTTGCGCAGGACCCACTCGCGGGTCGTGTGGATGTTGCGACCGGTGGACAGGTCCATGACCGTGTCGGCGCCCCACTGGGTCGCCCACGTCATCTTGTCCACCTCCTCCTCGATGGAGGAGGTGACCGCGGAGTTGCCGATGTTGGCGTTGACCTTCACCAGGAACCGCTTGCCGATGATCATCGGCTCGATCTCCGGGTGGTTCACATTGGCCGGGAGCACCGCGCGGCCCGCCGCGATCTCGTCGCGGACGACCTCGGGCGCCATGTTCTCCCGGATGGCCACGTACTCCATCTCCGGCGTGATCTCCCCGCGGCGCGCGTACGCGAGCTGCGTCACCGCCTGCCCGGCGCGGGCGCGGCGCGGCTGGCGCGGGCGGCCGGGGAAGACCGCGTCGAGGTTGCGCAGGCCGCCGCGCGGCGAGGTGTGCTTGATGCCGTCGTCCTCGGGGCGGACCGGGCGGCCCGCGTACTCCTCGGTGTCGCCGCGGCCGATGATCCAGTTCTCCCGCAGGGGGGTGAGCCCCCTGCGCACGTCGGTGTCGATCTCCGGGTCCGTGTACGGACCCGAGGTGTCGTACAGCGTCACGGCCTTGCCGTTGGTGAGGTGCACCTGGCGGACCGGCACGCGCAGATCGGGGCGCGAGCCCTCGATGTACGCCTTGTGCCAGCCGGTGGACTTCCCGACCTCCGAAGCGCTCTGCCCGTTTGAAGCGTCTTGTCCGCTTTCGGGCTGCATGGAGGCAGGCGTGCGTGTGTCCGATGTGGTCATGAGACCGTCTCCCTACGCCGGCATTACCCGGTAACAGGTTCGGCGGTCGACGCAGCGGCTTCCGTACGGTCCGATTCCCGTTCGTACGGAGGTCAGCGCCCTCTCAGCCCGGTGCTCCGAGCTCCCGCGTGTGCAAAGGTGCCTCCACGCTAGCGTCATATCGGGCGCGGTGAACAGAGGGCCCCCGCCGTTCTTGCGATGATCGGGCCGTGACCACCACAGAGCCCCCCACACCGCCGCCCCCGCCGGACCCTCCTGGACACGGGCACGGGCACGGCCACACGCACAGCCACGGCCCGGCCGCGCCCGTCTCCCGGCATCTGCGCAAGGTCATCGCCGCCGTCCTGATCCCCTTCGCCACCGCCGTCCTCGTCGGCCTCGTGGTGCTCTGGCCCGGCGGCACCCCCGACCACGAACGCACCGGCGTCGGCTTCGACCGGCAGACCCAGTCGGCCACCGTGGCGAAGGTGGACACGCTCCCCTGCGCGGACGTGAACGCCTCGCAGACCCCGCCCAACGGCGACACCTCCACCCCCGAGGGCCAGTCCGCGCAGTCCCGCGCCAAGGGCACCTGCAAGAAGGCCACGATCAAGGTGACCAGCGGCCCGGACAAGGGCTACACCTTCACGGAGATCGTCCAGCCGGACTCCCCCCGGCAGCTGAAGCAGGGCCAGGGCGTGGTGGTCGCCTACGAGCCCAAGGCGCCCAAGGGCCTGCAGTATTCGATCGCCGACGTGAACCGCAAAGTCCCGATGGCCCTGCTCGCCGGCATCTTCGCCCTGGCCGTCGTCGTGGTGGGACGGCTGCGCGGCGTCATGGCCCTGGTCGCCCTCGCGGTGAGCTTCCTGATCCTGACCTTCTTCATCCTGCCGGCGATCCTGCAAGGCTCGAACCCCCTGGTCGTGGCGATCATCGGGGCGAGCGCCATCATGCTGATCGCGCTCTATATGTGCCACGGCCTGACAGCGCGTACGTCGGTCGCGGTGCTCGGCACCCTGATCTCCCTCCTCCTCATCGGCCTGCTCGGCTCGCTCTACATCGGCTGGGCCTCCCTGACGGGCAACACGGACGACAACACCGGCCTCATCCACGGCCTTTACCCGTCCATCGACATGAGCGGCCTGCTGCTCGCGGGCGTCATCATCGGCTCCCTCGGCGTGCTCGACGACGTCACCGTCACCCAGACCTCCGCGGTCTGGGAACTGCACCAGGCCAACCCGACGATGGGCTGGCGCGGGCTGTACCGCGCGGGCATCCGCATCGGCCGCGACCACATCGCCTCGGTCGTGAACACCCTGGTCCTCGCCTACGCGGGCGCCGCTCTCCCCCTTCTGCTGCTCTTCTCGATCGCCCAGAGCAGCGTGGGCACCGTGGCCAACAGCGAGCTGGTCGCCGAGGAGATCGTCCGCACCCTGATCGGCTCGATCGGCCTCGTCGCCTCCGTCCCCGTCACCACCGCGCTCGCCGCCCTCGTCGTCTCCGCCGACCGGTCGGGCCCGGCGGCGGCTCCGGGTGTCGCGGCGGGCTCCTCGCACCCGGGAGGGCCGCCTGGCGGTCCGACGGGGCCCGGCGGGGCGGTCGGGCCGGGCGGAGCGGTGGGCCCTGGTGGTCCCGCCGGGCCTGGCGGAGCGGTCGGACCCGCCGGACCGGAGCCCACAGGCCCCACAGGGCCCGCCAGTGTCGCCCCGCCCCGCACGGGCGCCTCTCCGGCCCGGCCCCGCCTCGGCCGTGGCGGCACGGGCCGCCGCCGAAAACCCTGAACTCCCCCTCACCGACCGAGCCCTCGCCCTCCCTCCCGGTCACTCACCCAGTCACTCACCGTGAAAAGCACCAATCCGCCATCGCGCTACGCGCCCCGGGCTCCGGGCTCCGGGCTCCGGGCTCCGGGTGGCACTCAGCCCGCGCTCTGCTCCTCCGCGAGGATGCGGTGCAGCGCCTCGTCCAGATGCGTGTCGAAGTCGGCCAGCGTCCGCTCCTGGCCCAGCGGCACCAGCTTGTCCGTCCGGTCGAGGAAGGCCAGCAGCGGCGGAATCCCCACCCTGAACAAGGCCTGGTCACCCCCCACTTGAAGCCTGATGACCGCCTCGTCGAGATCGTCGGGACCGGTGGGCGCGATGTGCACATCTCCGTCGCCGCAGGCCCTGCCCACCCCGTCCACCAGGAGCTCACGGCCGAAGGCCCAGGTCACCGGGGCGTCGCCGGGCAAGTGGAAGGTCAGCCGCACGGCATAGGGATCGCACGTCTCGTACCGCAGTTCCACCGGGATCCGGAACGAGAGTTCCTCCGACACAAGGAAGCTCATCATGACCTCTGCCTGGACCGACTCTCGCATCGCCGCCTACCCCGTCATTAGCCTTCCGTGGCCAGGAACCAACTCCCTGACACTCGTGTCATCTTGCTCAACGTGCACATCAGATCACAAGGAGTGAGTTTTCAGATGCTGATAGAGAAGGCGAGTGTCCTTAGTAGCTTTCCGAGCTCGCCCTGCAAGACGCGCGCCGCGGGCAGCAGCCGGTCCGCCTGAGCCGACGGCACGGAGATGGCCATCGTGGCCGCCGTGGTCCCCACCGTGATCGGGATCGCGGCGCAGACCGTCCCCAGCGCGTACTCCTGGTGCTCCACCACCGGTGTCATCCGCCCCAGCGCGTCCAGCCTGCGCAGCAACGTCCGTTCGTCACGCACCGTGTTCGGCGTGAGCGACCGCACCGGGTAGCGGTCGAGGTGATCGCGCCGCGCCTCGCCGTCGAGCTGGGCCAGGAGGCACTGCCCGATCGCGTGGGCGTGACCGGTCTCGCGGAAGTCCGCCCACTCCTCGACGGCCGGATTGCCCGAGGTGTCGGCGATGGAGACCACTTCGATCTCCCCGTCGCGGTAGATGGCGAAGTACACCGGCACACCGATGGCATCGCGCCAGTGCGCCAGGACGTCGCCGATCATGGAACGCCGGTTCTGCTGCGCCGCGCTGGCCCCCAGCCGCTCCGCCGCCTCACCGAGCACGAACACCCCGTGCTCCCGGCGCAGATAGCCTTCGTGGGTCAGCGTCCTCAGCAAGTGGTACGCCGTCGGGAGCGCGAGCCCCGCCTCACGGGCCAACTGCTTCGCGGGCGCCCCGTCCTGGTGGGACGCGGCGGCCTCCAACAGTCGCATGGCCCGCTGCACGGAGCCGATCAGCGTCGGGCCGACGCCGGTTGAGCCGGTGTCCGCCGAAGCCGACTCCGCCGAAGCGGCAGTTGGGGCGTCCCCACCCGAGTCGGCTTCGCGGGCGGGGGCACGGGCGGGAGCGGGGGCGTGGTGGGACGTGTGTGGGGGTGAGGCGTCAACCGTGGCCATGGGTCACTCCCGGTGCACATGGGGGTCCACCCGTGCCGGGGATACACGGGAGGGGGCAGTGGTCCCGCCTGCGGGGACGGCCCCGCGTCGGTTTTCGGACTCTAACCCTTGGCCACCGCTCCGGGGTCCCGGGTGGGGAAACTTCCCCCTCGGGAGGGAATCGCCACGCTGTTTCACCGATCGGTGTGCGATGCCTTCACCAAACGGTGTGCGAGGACTTCGCCGGTCGATATGCGAGGACTTCGCTGGTCGATGCGCGAAGACTTTGTTGATCAATACGCGGTGGCTTCGCCGATCGGGTGTGTGACTTGGCTGATCGGTGTGCGGTGCCTTCGCTGGCCCGTGGGTGACGGCTTCGCTGATCGATGTACGGCGACTTCACCGGTGGGTGCGCGGTGGCTTCGCCGATCAGTGGGTGACGCCTTCGCTGATTGATCTGCGACGGCTTCGCTGAACGATGTGCGTGAGGTCGCCGATCGGTGCGACGAGTTCGTCCGCCGGTACGCCAAGTCCCCGCGTCGGCCTGCTGCAAGCCCCCTTGGCGTACTGCGGGATCCCCCTCAGCCCGCCGCCAGGTCCCCCATCAGCGCGTGTGCCAGGCTCACAAGGTGGCTCGCGCCGGCTCACCAGGCCGCTCGTGCCAAGCCCACCAGTCAGCGTGCGGCCATCTCACCAGTCGGCGTGCGACGAGCCCCGGGACGAAGGCGAGCGGGATATGAACTTCCGCACTATGTAGATCAGTCCGCCGACCAGGGCCACGAAGAGCAGCACCTTGAAGAGCAGAGTGAACACGAAGCCGATGACGCTCGCTATCATCCCGCCGAACACGACCAGAGCGACGATCGGCACCGCGACCCACTTCACCCACCACGGCATACCCGCGAAGATCTCTCGCATTGCCTCGCCCTTTCCCGTTTCTCCATCACTGCGTTCGGCTCTCCGCCACTGCGCGGATTCCTTCTGTCTCGCATTCGATGCTAGGACGGAAAGAACCCGTTCGGGGCCGCGAGATCCCTTGTCCGCCCCTGACTCGTCCCCTAGGGAACCCTGGGACCCGGACCCTGATCCAGCCCTTGCCCAGGCCACAGGACACGGAGCACGGGCCGCCGGCCAGGCCGGGCCAGTCCGGCGCCCAGGCGGATCACCGCTCCGGCGGCGAGAACACGACAAGCACCCGCAGGTCCTCGGTGATGTGGTGGAACTTGTGCGGCACCCCGGCCGGGACGTACACCACGCTGCCGCGCGCGACCGACGTCGTCTCCATCCCCACGGTGATCGACGCACGGCCACTGACAATCATGTACACCTCATCCTGACGGTGAGGCTCCTGCGGGTCGGTCTCCCCGGCGTCCAGCGCGTAGAGCCCGACCGACATGTTCCGCTCCCGCAGAAACTGCAGATACGCGCCGTCGTTCGCGGCTCGTTCCGCTTCCAGCTCGTCCAGTCGGAATGCCTTCATCGCTCTTGTGCGCCCCTTGCCCCAGGTCGTGGACCGATCACTGCCTACCTACGTCTGCCACGATCAGACACATGAAGAATTTCGTAGTCAAGACGCTCGCCAACGCGGTGGCCCTCGCCGTCGCGGTCTGGCTGCTCGACAAGATCACGCTCACCGGCGACAGCACGGGCGGGAAGGCACTCACGCTGCTCGTCGTCGCACTGCTCTTCGGCCTGGTGAACTTCCTGGTCAAGCCCGTCGTACAGGTGCTCACCTTCCCGCTGTTCATCCTCACGCTCGGCCTGATCACACTGGTGGTCAACGCCTTGATGCTGCTCCTGACGTCGTGGCTCGCCGACAAGGTGGACCTCAGCTTCCACGTCGAGGGCTTCTGGACCGCGGTGTTCGGTGGCCTGATCATTTCGATCGTCTCCTGGGCGCTGAACGTCGCCCTGCCCGACCACAAGGACTGACCCGACCCATGGCCTCCTCCGCCCCGTCGCCCCGCCCCGCCACCGCCCCGTTCAGCGTCTGCTTCGTGTGCACCGGCAACATCTGCCGCTCGCCCATGGCCGAGTCGGTGTTCCGTGCCCTGGTGCGCGACGCGGGCCTCGACGGCCTCGTCCGGGTGGACAGCGCGGGCACCGACGGCTGGCACGAAGGGGACGAGGCCGATCCGCGCACCGTCGCCGTGCTCGCCTCGGCGGGCTTCGACACCGCGCACGTGGCCCGTCAGTTCCAGGCGGACTGGTTCGCGCGGCTCGATCTTGTGGTCGCGCTCGACCACGGCCACCAGCGCGCCCTGCGCCGACTGGCACGGACACCCCAGGACGCGGACAAGGTGCGCCTGCTGCGCTCGTACGACCCCACGGCCGAAGCCTCCGGCGACCTCGACGTCCCCGATCCGTACTACGGGGACTTCATGGGCTTCGAGGAGTGCCTGAAGATGGTCGAAGCGGCGTGCGAGGGCCTGCTCGACGTCGTACGGGACACGGTGGAAGGACGGCCGACATGACGGAATCGGAGCGGATACGGGCGGCGGGCGCGGGCCCCGCACCCACTGCGGCCCTCAGCGACAACACGGAGCCTGCACCCACTGCGGCGTCCAGCGACAGCACGCGACCTGCATGCGCTGCGGCCCCCAGCGACAGCACAGGCCCCGCACCCGCTGTGGGCCCCGGCGACGGCACGCGCGCCGTGCGAGCCGGGCTTCCCGAGCCCGTGAAGTACGAGCCGACGCTGCCGGGCCCCGTCTTCGCCGCGCACTTCCATCTGCCCGGCGACCCCACGGGCCCGTACACCTACGGTCGCGACGAGAACCCGACCTGGACGCTCCTGGAGCGTGCCATCGGGGAGCTCGAAGCCCCGGGCGCCGCGCACGGCGAGGTGGAGACGCTGGTCTTCGCCTCCGGGATGGCCGCGATCTCCGCGGTGCTCTTCTCCCAGCTCCGCACCGGTGACGCCGTGGTGCTGCCGGACGACGGCTACCAGGCCCTGCCGCTGGTCCGTGAGCAGCTCACCGCGTACGGCATCGAGGTCCGCACCGCGCCCACGGCCGACGACGCGCAGCTCGACGTGCTCGACGGCGCCCGGCTGCTGTGGCTGGAGACCCCGTCGAACCCCGGCCTCGACGTCTGTGACGTGCGCCGTCTCGCCGACGCGGCACACGCGCGTGGCGCCCTGGTGGCCGTCGACAACACCCTCGCCACCCCGCTCGGCCAGCGCCCGCTCGACCTCGGCGCCGACTTTTCCGTGGCCAGCGGCACCAAGCAGCTCACCGGCCATGGCGACCTCCTGCTCGGGTACGTGACCTGCCGGGATGCCAAGCGCGCGGCCGCTGTGCGGCGCTGGCGCAAGATCGTCGGCGCCATTCCGGGGCCCATGGAGGCCTGGCTGGCGCACCGCTCGCTCGCCACGCTCCAACTGCGGGTCGACCGGCAGAACGCGAACGCCCTGGCTGTCGCCGAGGCGCTGCGCGGCCACGCCGACGTGACCGGTCTGCGCTACCCGGGCCTGCCCGACGACCCCTCGTACAAGATCGCGGAGCGGCAGATGCGGCGCTTCGGGTGTGTGGTCTCGTTCGAACTGCCCTCACGCGCGCGTGCGGACCGCTTCCTCGACGCGCTGCGGCTCGTGGACGACGCGACGAGCTTCGGAGGCGTGCGTTCCACGGCTGAGCGGCGCGGCCGCTGGGGCGGGGACGCCGTTCCGGAAGGCTTCATCCGCTTCTCGGCCGGGGCTGAGGACGCCGAGGACCTGGTGGCCGATGTGCTGCGTGCGCTCGACGAGACGGCGGACTGACGCCCTCCATCGTCCGACCAGGGCACTTCCCGCACTCGGCCGCTGTGGCGGAGGTATGGGGCTACGTACAACGGACGGTCCGAGCCTCCCCCCTCGTGGCTCGGACCGCCCTCGGTTCTGCGCGCGAAGAACCGCGCGAACAAGGCTAGTTGACTCTGTGTCAGTGTCCAATCACAGTAGCGACAGCAACCTATCGACAAATTTATAGTTGTGCTGCGCCGGGGGCCGACAGGGAGAAGAGGGTGACAACATGGATCTGGCCCTGCTGCGCACATTTGTCACGGTGCACCGGGCCGGCTCCTTCACGCGTGCCGCCGCCCTCCTCGGTCTCTCCCAGCCCGCGGTGACCTCCCAGATCCGCACGCTGGAGCGCCAGCTGGGCCGCCCGCTCTTCCTGCGCCAGGCCCGTGGCGTCACACCGACGACCATCGGCGACGAACTCGCCCACAAGGCCGCCCCGCACCTCGACGCGCTGGTGGAGATCGCCGAGGCCGGGCTCGACGAGGACTCGTCCATTCGCACCCTGCACCTCGCAGGGCCGCCCGAGTTCACGGCGGAGCGGGCCCTTCCGACCCTTACCGCGCTGACCGGGGCCGACGGGCAGAGCTTCGCCCTGCGGGCGTCGTTCGGCAACGCCGAGGAGGTCCTGGAGGGCCTCGCCGCCGGGCACCACGACCTGGCCATCACCACCGCCCGCCCCCGGGGCGCTCTGCTCACCGCGACACCGCTCTGCGACGAGGAGCACGTCCTGGTCGCGGCACCGCGCTGGGCCGCCCGGATCGGCCCCGGCAAGCTGCGCCGCAAAGGCGCTCTGACGGTGGAGAACCTGCCGGTCGTCGAGGTCCACGAGTCCCTGCCGCTCATCGCCCGCTACTGGGCCGCCGTCTTCGACTCCCGCCCGGCCGCCTCGGGCGCCGTCATCGTGCCGGATCTGCGAGCCGTCCTCGCATGTGTCATCCAGGGCGCCGGGCTCGCCGTCCTGCCCCGCTATCTGTGCGCGCCCGCCCTGGAGCGGTGCGAGATCGTGGCACTGCTCGACCCCGCGGTGCCGCCGCTGCGCACGTACTTCCTCGTCGTACGCACCGGCACACTCGCCATGCCGCACATCGCGCGGGCGCACGAGTGGCTGCTGCGTGCTGCGGTCGACTGGACATAGGGCGAGCCCCGACTGGTTCGCGATGTTTCACGTGGAACAGTCCGGGCCACATTTCTCCCATGACCGTCCGACCAGTGGTCAAGCGCACCGCACGTGCCGTCCTCCTCGACGGGGACCATCTGATCCTCATCAAGCGGACCAAGCCCGGCGTGGATCCGTACTGGGTCACCCCCGGCGGCGGGGTGGAGGCTGAGGACGCGACGGTGGTGGACGCGCTCCACCGCGAGGTGCACGAGGAACTCGGCGCCAAGATCACGGACGTGGTGCCGTGCTTCGTGGACACGGTCGAGCACATCGGTGAGGACGGCGGCGCCACCGGCGTAAAGGTGCAGCACTTCTTCGTCTGCCATCTGGAATCCATGGACCCGGGCCAGCGGCACGGCCCCGAGGTCGAAGAGCCGAGCGGCGAGTACGAGATCGTCCGGGTGCCGTTCACCCGTGTCGGGATCGCCTCGGTCCATCTCGTGCCGCTGTCGCTACGGCACTATCTGGACGGCAACATCGAGGGCGTACGCGCGATGCACGCGCCTGACCTGGGCTGAAGCACTCGACGCGGGCTTTCGTTCCGCTGCGGTCAGCCGCCCGCGGAGACCAGTTCCTCCACCGAGTCGTGCCGGATGCGGCCGGCCGGTATGCCCACTTCCCGCAGCGCGTCGACGCCGCTGCGGATCATTCCGGGCGGGCCTGACAGATACGCGTCGTACTCGTTCCACGGCCCGTACTCGCGCACGGCGTCCGGCAGTTGCGCGCGCGTGTCGACGACGGGGCGGACGGCCAGCCACGGGTGGGTCCGCTGGAGCCGCAGCATGGTGTCGATGTCGTACAGGTCGTGGTTGGTGCGGGCGCCGTAGAAGACCTCGACGGGACGCCTCCTGCCGTGCTCGGCTACGTCCTCCACGAGCGCCTTGATGGGCGCGATGCCGGTTCCGCCGCCGAGACAGAGCAGTCCGCTGTCCGTGCTGTGGTCGACGGTCATGGAGCCGGACGGCGGCCCGAGCCGGAGCACGTCACCGGGGCGCGCGTGGTGCACCAGGGCATTGGAGACCCAGCCCGCCGGGACCGCCTTGACGTGGAAGGAGAGCAGCCCGTCGGAGCGGGGAGCCGACGCGAAGGAGTAGTGCCGCCAGATGCGCGGCCACCACGGTGTCTCCAGGCTCGTGTACTGCCCGGCGACGAAGGGGTAGGGCTGGTCGGGGCGGACGGTGATGACGGCGATGTCGGACGTCCGCAGGTCGTGCGAGACCACCTCGGCGTACCACCACGCCGGCGCGCGCAGTTCGTCCTCGGCCGCCGCGTCGATCATCACCTGGGAGATCGTCGTGTACGTACGGACCCACGCGGCCTCGGTGTCGTCGTCCCAGACCGCGCTCGCGTACCGGCTCAGCGACCCGATCAGGCACTCCCCGACGGCCGGGTAGTGCTCGGCCTGCGTGCCGTACTTGCGGTGCCCGCGGCCGAGGTTGCGCAGATAGTCGACGAGGACGTCGGCCTGGTCGATGTGCTCCGCGGCGGTCAACAGGGCCGTCAGCAGGCGGTCGCGCTGGGTGTCCATCGCCGCGGGGAACAGAGCGCGCAGGTCGGGGTGGCGGGTGAAGAGCAGTGCGTAGAAGTACGAGGTGACCTTGTCGGCGATGGGGGCGATCTCCGCCATGGTGCGCCGCACGAGGACGGCGTCGGGCGACGGGGCGGGCTCGGGGGAGGCCTTCGGAGAATCGGGCCGGGCCGGAGCACTGATGTCCGGGGCCGCGTCCGCTGCGGCCGGAGGCGTGAGCGCCTCTGTTTCCTCGTCCGCCTCCGCCTTCCGGGCCGCGTCCCCATCCCCGTCTGGGGGCATGGGAGGCCCGGCCATGGTCTCGGGCCTCGCAGAGCCGGCCGTGTCTTCGGGGGCCGGAGGCTCCACCGTCGCCTCGGGGATCGGAGCCCTGGCCGCGCCCTCGGAAACAGGGAGCTCCGCCGTGCCGCCGTCGATGGCAGCAACCCCGGTGCTCTCAGGGCCCGTTGGCACGCCCGCAGCCGTCGTCTGCCAAGGAGTCTCGGCAACCGTACGGAGGGACGCGCCAGGCAAGAGTTCGTGGGCGGCTTCCAGAAGCGGCAGCGGCGCCGGAGTCGGAGTCGGCTCCGGTACGGCGGACCCGGCAGGCGGTATTCGCCCCGCCTCGGCTTCGGCAGCCCCGGCGACCGGTCTACCGAGGGGCCTTATGGTCGTTACCCGCCGCCCCTCGGGCGCCTGGCGACCGCCCTCAAGGCCGTCCTGGCCCGCTTCGGCACGCTCCGGGCCGTCCGCGCCTCCCTCGGAGGCAGCCGCCCCCTCCGGCCGCTCCGGCGGCTTCCGTGGCGTGAACCAGCCGCTGCCCTGCCCGGAAGTGCCGTTGCCCGCCGACGTGGTGGTCGGAGCGTCCATAGCTGTGCCTCGCCTCGAACATCTCTCAGTCGGTCCGCGCACTTCCCCGCTGGAAGGTGCCTGCTTCCCCCGGAAGGTGCCTGCTTCCCCGCCCTGCCTCGGCAGCCCATGTTGATCACATTGAACCCTGACGCCCTACGCCTTACGGACAAGTAGGGAAAGAATGTGACATTGGCCGCAGTCACCTCCCCGGCAGCATCGCATCCGCGCTCGTCGTACGGGGCTCTTAGCCGGAAGAACGGGTCCTCGATCTCTTTACCCCGTTAAACTTTGCTGATCCGTGCGCACCTCCAGGGGTGCGTCTCCCGCGCACCCGGTGCGCAACGGAACCCACGCGGCTTGAACCGGACTCGACCATACCGGCAGCCGTCGAACACACAAGTGCCCTTCCTTCATTCGGAATTCCGGGATCCGCACTCTCCGATTGCCTCCATTACCGACGTGCGCACCAATTCGTACGCCTGTCGCAAATCCCGCCCGACATAGGAGTGCGTGGCCAGGCCGACCAGCCGCGAATCCGCGTTGACGGCGACCGAAACCGGCACTGCGGCGAACAGGTCCAGGTCGGACAGCGAGTCTCCATAGGCAACGCAGTCGGCCTGGTCCACGCCGAACTCTTCACAGAGCCGGTTCGCGATCTTCACCTTGGCCGCCGCGTTGAGGATGCCCGTGGGATCCATGGGCTCGACGAACGGCACCGAGGGGAACCGGGATCCGTACGCGGCATGGGCGCCCCAGCCGAGAAGCCGCTCGACGAAGAACGAGGGCGAGAGCGAGACCACGGCGCAGTAGTCGCCGTTCGCCCGGATCTCGGCCCAGGTGTCCTGGATGCCGGACAGCCAGGGCGCCCCGTCGAAGGCCATCCCCACCTGGGCATCGGTGAGATCCGCCCACAGCGCGTGGACCCGCACTCCGTACTGGGTCGAATCGATACGCCCCGATACGAAATCCCGTTCAAGTGCGCCTATTTCTTGCTCAAGGCCCAGTTGACGGGATATCTCCACAGGCGCCGCAGTGCCGTACAGCAGCGTTCCGTCCAGGTCAAAGAGGTGTAGGCGTGCCATGTACGCCGAGACTAGTATCCGCGGTTACTCCCGCTGTCAGACGCCGAAGTCCGCCGTTCCCGGCACGGTGTTTCACGTGAAACTACGTCGTCCCGCACGTCGGGCCACCCTCGTTGTCCATGTCGCCGCCTCGGCCGGCTGGCTCGGGCTCACCCTCGGGCTGCTCGCGCTCGCCACGGCTGCGATCACCACCGATTCCCACCCGCCCATTGAGGCCTCCGTCCGCGCGATGAAGGTCTTCACCGACTGGCTCGTACTCCCCCTGGCGCTGCTCACCCTGCTGAGCGGTCTGCTGCTCTCGCTCGGCACGTCCTGGGGCCTCGCCCGTCATCGCTGGGTGTACACGAAGTTCTGGCTGACGCTGGCGACGACGGCCGCGTCGACGTTCGCGCTGCGGCCAGGGATCAACGAAGCGGCCGCGACCGTGTCCGCGGGCGACCCACTGGCCAGTTCGACCGACCTCGTCATGGGGCCGATCGTCTCCCTCAGCGCCTACCTCTTCATGACGGTCATCTCCGTGCTCAAGCCCTGGGGCCTGACCCGGCGCGGCCGTCGTCTGCGTACCGCTCATCAGCGTGGCCAGAGGCAACTTGGGGAAAAGCAGAGTGCTTCTCCCCACAAAGAGGTGGACGCCGAGGTCATGCGTCAGACAGCCTGACCGCGTGTCGACACCTTCCCTCTCCGCACTGCCCATCCGCAGGCTCACACCCCGCGACCTCACCGCCTGCGCCGATCTGTCCGAGGACCGCGGCTGGCCTCGCGAGGAACACAAATGGGGGCTGCTCCTCTCGGCGGGAACGGGCTACGGCATCGACGACCCGGACCGCCCCGGCCTCGTCGCCGCGTGCGTCGTGACGCAGTACGGACCGTACGAGAACCCCGGACTCTCAGCGATCGGCATGGTGCTGGTCGCCGAGCGGCACGCCCGCAAGGGCATCGGCCGCCATCTGATGCGCCACGTCGTCGCGGCCGCGGGCACCACCCCGCTGACCCTGCACGCGACGCCCAACGGCCGCCCTCTCTATGAACAGCTCGGCTTCAAGACGGTCGGCCGAGCCGAGATGGTCCGCGGCCGCCTCGTCACCGAAGGCCCGGAGGAAGGGGCACCGGGCATCACCACCCGCGCGGCGACCGCGGAGGACCTGTCCACCCTGATCCGGCTCGACACCGAGGTCTTCGGGCTCGACCGCACCCACATCATCACCCGCCTCCCGGCCTTCACCGATCAGCTGCGGGTCGCGGAGGCCAACGGCGAGATCGTCGGCTATGCGGGGGCCTGGCCGAACATGGAAACCCACGTCGTCGGCCCGCTGATCGCCCGGGACACGGACACGGCCAAGGCACTCATCGCTTCGCTCGCCGCCCGTACCGACCGCCCGCTGCGCACGGACATCGACGTCCGCCACGAGGAACTGCTCGCGTGGGTGAAGGCACACGGTCTGGAGTCCGTCGCCTTCAACTCCGTGATGACGTACGGGATTCCGGAGCTGGCCGGTGACTGGACGCGTCGGTTCGCCCCGCTGACGGTGGCGGCGGGCTGAGCACGCGCAGAGCCACCTCCACGCAACAGCCCGCCCCCACTGCCGTGACTCTTCCGGCGGTGAGGGCGGGCTTTCCCATGGGCCCTAAGAGGGCCTGTGAGGGGTGGGGCGGAGGGCTAGGCGAGGGACTCCACGGCCGTCGTCGCGAATCCGTGGTCCTGCTCCGGGGCGCCACCGCCGACACCGATGGCGCCGATGAGGCGGCCGTCACGGTGGACGGGTACGCCGCCCGCGATGAACAGCAGCGGCCGGTCGAGGGCCGTGGGCAGCGTGTGGAAGGGGCCGCCGGGCTGGACCGCGTCGACGAGATCCGCGGTCGGAGCGTTCAGCTGGAGCGCGGTGTACGCCTTGCGGGTGCTGGTCTCACCGGAGATCAGCACCGCCCGGTCGTCGCGCCGGAAGGCGAGGAGGTGGCCACCGGCGTCGAGGACGGTGACGCTGACCGTGACTCCGGCGGCGTCGGCGGCTCGGTGCGCGGCGCTCACGAGGGCCTCGGCGTCGGAGATGGTCAGCGGGGCGACGGCGGTGGGGGCGGGGGTGGTGCTCACGAGGGAGTCTCTCCTTGGTGGAACGGTGTTTCAGTGAGGACCCTCGCCCCGGGCCAGTGGAAGCCGGGATGAGGGAGGCTTGGGGGTCAGTGGTGGGCGACCGCCGCCCGCTCGGGCACGGGGGTGGCACCCGTGACGACCTTGGTGGGCGCGGGGGACCGGCGCTCCAGAGCCGCCGACAGGATGGCGAGGACGAGGGCGGACGCGGCGAGCACGGCGCCGACCCAGTTCGGAGCGGTGTAGCCGAGGCCCATGGAGATGACGATCCCGCCGAGCCAGGCCGCCAGGGCGTTGCCCAGGTTGAAGGCGCCGATGTTGACCGCGGAGGCGAGCGTGGGGGCTCCGGATGCCTGGTCGAGGACCCGCTTCTGCAGCGGCGGCACGGTGGCGAAGCCCAGCGCGCCGATCAGGACGATGGTCACCGCCGAGGCGATCTTGTTGTGCGCGGTGAGCGTGAAGACGGCCAGGACCAGGGCCAGAGCACCGAGCGAGACGTACAGCATGGGCATCAGCGCGCGGTCAGCGAACCGGCCGCCGATGAGGTTGCCACCGACCATGCCGAGGCCGAACAGGACGAGCAGCCAGGTCACGGAGGACTCCGAGTAGCCGGCGACCTCCGTCATCATCGGCGTGATGTAGGTGATGGCCGCGAACACGCCGCCGAAGCCGAGCACCGTCATCGCCATCGCGAGCAGCACCTGCACGTTGCGGAACGCGCTGATCTCGTGGCGCAGGCTCACGCCTTCGGGCTTGGGCAGGTCCGGCACGAGCTTGGCGACACCGACGAGGCCGACCACACCCAGGGCGGCGACGATGACGAAGGTGATCCGCCAGCCGATGGCCTGGCCGACGAACGTACCCAGCGGGACGCCGACCACGTTGGCCACGGTCAGGCCCGAGAACATGGTGGCGATGGCCCCGGCCTTCTTCTCGGGGGCCACCAGCTCGGCTGCGACGACCGAGCCGATGCCGAAGAAGGCGCCGTGGGCGAGGGAGGCGACGACCCGTCCGGCGACCATCACGCCGAAGGACGGTGCGACGGCCGAGAGCAGATTGCCCGCGATGAACAGGCCCATCAGCAGCATCAGCATCCTCTTGCGTGAGATGCGGGTGCCGAGGGCGGTCATCAGCGGGGCACCGAGCACGACGCCCAGGGCGTAGCCGGTCACGAGGAAGCCTGCGGTGGGGATGGAGACGTCGAAGTCACCCGCGACCTCGGGAAGCAGTCCCATGATCACGAATTCGGTGGTCCCGATTCCGAAGGCCCCGATGGCCAGGGCCAGAAGCGCGAGAGGCATGGAGCTACCTTCCAAACGATTGCGGGAGCGCTTAACGTGCGTCCACAATAGTTGCAGGCGCGGGATAATTGCAAGCGCTGGATATTGCAGCAGTGGACTATCCTGGACGCAGCCGCTCCGGGACGCAGGCAGACGGAGGAACAGCCATGACAGCGACCGACCCCGCACTCACCGCGCTGGCCCAGGGCTGGTGCGCGCTCTCCTTGCTCCACGGGAAGATCGAGTCCCATGTGGAGCGGGCGCTCCAGGCCAAGCACGGCCTGAGCGTGCGGGAGTACAGCCTGCTCGACGTGCTCAGCCGCCAGCACGACGGCGAAGGCGGCCATCTGCAGATGAAGCAGGTCGCCGATGCCGTGGTCCTCAGCCAGAGCGCCACCACGCGTCTGGTCACCCGTCTCGAAGACCGCGGTCTGCTCTCGCGCTACCTGTGCCCCACCGACCGGCGCGGCATCTACACCAACGTCAGCGAGAGCGGCACCCAGCTCCTCGCCGAGGCACGGCCCACCAACGACACGGCCCTGCGCGAGGCCCTGGACGAGGCCGCGCAGAACCCTGAGCTCGCCCCGCTGGTCAGGGTCGTCGAAACGGCGCGCGTGCCGGTGTGAGGCGCGGGGCGCCCCGGCGCCCCGGTATGAGGCCCGAGGCGCTCCGGCTCCCCGGTATGAGGCACGAGGCGCCCGGGCTCGCCGGTGTGAGGCACGGACGCCCCCCCGGGGGGCAGTGTTGAGGCACGCCCCCCCGGGGGGCGGTGTTGCGGCACGGCACCGGGCCAGGAGCAGCACGCAAGGCCGCCACAGCCCCCACCGGCTCACTCAGAGGCCTGCGCATAGGCTGCGGCCATGGGAGATCTTGAGATACGACCTGCCGTCGCCGATGACATCCCCGCGATCGTGGCCATGCTGGCGGACGATCCCCTGGGTGCCCAGCGCGAGTCACTGGACGACCTCACCCCGTACTTCCCCGCCTTCCAGCGGCTCGCCGAGGACCCGAACCAGCATCTGGTCGTCGCTGTCCGCGAAGGCCGTGTGGTCGGCACGCTCCAGCTCACGATCATTCCGGGCCTGTCCCGGAAGGGCGCCACACGGTCGATCATCGAAGCGGTGCGAGTGCACGCCGAGGAGCGGGGCAGCGGCCTCGGCACCCGGTTCATCGAGTGGGCCGTCGACGAATCCCGGCGCCAGGGCTGCCAGTTGGTGCAGCTGACCTCGGACGCCACCCGCACCGACGCCCATCGCTTCTACGAGCGCCTGGGGTTCACGGCCTCGCACGTGGGCTTCAAGCTCCAGCTCTGAAACGGGCAGTGACGCTCCCGAGCCGTCACTGACGTACGAGGCGAGAGCACCAGGTTGCCCTGCTTCCCTGTTTCACGTGAAACAGGACAACCTGGTCCTTGTTCGCGCTCTACGCGAGGCCCCGCCACCCCTCCGGGTCCACCCCACCGGGCACCGGAGCCTTCGCGTCGTACGGCTCCCGCGTGAAGACGAACGACCCCAGGTCGAGGTGGCTCACCGAGCCGTCCGGCCGCCGCACGGCTCGCAGGAGCTCCCCCGCGTAGTACCCGTCGAGCCCGGTCCACGTGCCGTCCCCGTTCGGCCGGAACCGCGAGCCACGGCCGCCGCCCGCCAGCGGGCCCAGCTGGACCGCGCCGTCAGCCGCGAGGCGCAGCACCAGCGCGCTCGTCCCCCAGTACCAGGGCCCGGTCAGCTCCAGCACGGACGAGTCGACCTCGCGCAGCGGCCGCCACGGCTCGGGGATGCGCGGCTCCGCCTCCGCCACGATCCGTAGGAGCTCAGCCGCCACCGTGGCCACCGGAACCCCGGAGGTGCAGTTGGCCAGGACCACGGCCGCGACGTCGTCCTCCTCGCAGGTCCACAGGCTGGCGAGGAAGCCGGGCACCGAGCCCGTGTGACCGATGAGCGCACCACCGCTGAACCGCACGATGCTGACACCGAGCCCGTACGCCTGATCCGTGTCGCCTAGCTCCGCGACCGCCGTCGGCGCCTTCATCTCCCGGACCGAGTCAAGACAGAGCACACGGTCATCGCCCCGCATCAGGAACACGGCGAAGCGCGCCAGGTCCGCCGTCGTCGACCACAGCTGCCCGGCAGGAGCCATCAGGCCCAGGTCCTCGACGGCCTCGGGCAACAACGCATCGGCCCACGGATGCACCGCCCAGCCGCCCGCGTGCGGAGCCATCGACTGCCCACTCGTACGGTGCAGGCCGAGCGGTTCCAGGACCTCCCTGCGCAGAACCTCTTCCCACGGCGCACCACGGAGCGCCTCGATCAGCGAACCCAGCAGTGTGTAGCCGGGGTTGGAGTAGTGGAAGCGACGCCCGACGGGGTGCTTGAAGGGCTGCTCCCCGAGGACGTCGCTCAGCTCGGGCCGCAGCGACGCGGGGCTGCGCTCCCACCACTGCCCCGGCGTCTCGGCCGCAAGTCCGCCCCGGTGCGACAGGAGTTCGGCGATGGTGACCTCACCGACACCGGTTCCCGGAAGATGCTTCTCCAGCGGATCGGAGAGATCGAGCACGCCCTCATCACGCAGCCGCATCACCAGAACAGCGGTGAACGTCTTGGTGATCGATCCGATGCGGTACTGGACGTTCTCGTCCGGCCCATGGCCATCGACCGAGGTCCGGCTCCCCGTCCACACCAGCTCGCCTCCCCGTACGACGGCGGCGACCAGCGACGGTGCCCGTCCCTCCGTCTGGGCAGTGGCAATCCGATGCGTCAGGGCCCGGCGCGTGGCGGGAAGCAGCTCTTCGTTAGTCATGGGGCCAGTTCATACGGGCGCGAGCCCGGGCGTCGAGTCCATTACGACAGCGCCCGCGCCCCTCTGACGCTACCGGTCCGCTCTGGACGCTGCCGGTCCGCGTCCTGCGTGGCCGCGCCATGTTTCACGTGAAACTTGCGTGGGACCTCTGGCCATGTGACCCACGTCTCGTCGGCGCATGTCACGGATCGGCGCCCCTATTCGGTCAACACTTTCGACGCCCCATCATCGGAGGGCGTCGGAGGGAGAACGTCATGGCAGCGCACATCGTCGTACTGGGAGCGGGCTACGCGGGAGTGGTCGCGGCCAAGTCGATCGCCAAGCAGCCCGGCACCCGGGTGACCCTGGTGAACGCGAGCGACCTGTTCGTCGAGCGGGTGCGGATGCACCAGGTCGCGGCGGGCCAGCCGGTGCGGCAGCGGCGGATCGCCGAGCTGCTCACGGGTGCGCCCGTGGAGTTCGTCGTCGACCGCGTTGTCTCTCTCGACACCGAGCGCCGCGAGGTCGTCCTGGCCGAGGGCGCGCCCCTCGTCTACGACACGCTGGTCTACGCGCTGGGCAGTCGCGCCGCGCACGACGCCGTGCCGGGGGCGGCCGAGCACGCGTACCCGCTGGCCGTCGCCGAGGACGCCGACCGCCTGCGGGCGCGGCTGACCGCGGGCGGCACCGTCACGGTCGTCGGCGGCGGCCTGACCGGTATCGAGGCCGCGTCCGAACTGGCTGAGACACGACCGGAGTTGAAGGTGCGCCTGGTCACCGGCGACGCGTTCGGCGCGGCACTCTCCGAGCGGGGCCGGAACCATCTGCGGCGCGTCTTCGCCCGGCTCGGTGTGGAGGTCCGGGACAACGCCCGGGTCGCCGAAGTCCGCGAGGACGGCGTGCTCCTCACCGACGGCGCGCTGCTGCCCGCGGACACGGTGGTGTGGACGACCGGCTTCCGAGTACCGGAGATCGCGCGTGAGGCCGGGTTCGCGGTCGACGACCACGGCCGCATGCTCGTCGACGCGACGCTGCGCTCGGTGTCGCACCCGGACGTCTACGCCATCGGTGACGCGGCCGCGGCCCGCCGGCAGGACGGGCAGGAACTGCGCATGGCCTGCGCCACCGGTCTGCCGACGGCGGCTCACGTGGCGCAGTCGATCAGCGACCGTCTGGCGGGCCGGACCCCGCCCCCGCTGCGGTTCCGGTACGTCAACCAGTGCGTGAGCCTGGGCCGCCGCGACGGCCTCATCCAGTTCGTACGGGACGACGACAGCACGGTCGAACGCGTCCTCACGGGCCGCTTCGCCGCCTGGTACAAGGAGTTCATCGTCCGTGGCGCCCTGTCGGCCCAGCGCCACCCGGGTCTCGTGAAGCTGACCCCGCGCGGGAGCAAGGCGGCATAGCCCAGCAGGCTCGTACCGCCCCGAGGCTTACGTCTGCGCCATGTCCACGAAGCGCGAGTAGTGGCCCTGGAAGGCAACGGTGATCGTCGCCGTAGGGCCGTTACGGTGCTTGCCCACGATGATGTCCGCCTCGCCTGCGCGCGGGGACTCCTTCTCGTACGCGTCCTCGCGGTGCAGCAGGATGACCATGTCGGCGTCCTGCTCAATGGAGCCGGATTCACGCAGGTCGGAGACCTGGGGCTTCTTGTCCGTGCGCTGCTCGGGGCCACGGTTCAGCTGCGAGAGCGCGATGACCGGGACCTCGAGCTCCTTGGCCAGCAGCTTCAGGTTTCGCGACATGTCCGAGACCTCCTGCTGGCGGCTCTCGGCGCGCTTCGAGCCACCGGACTGCATGAGCTGCAGATAGTCGATGATCACGAGCTTGATGTCGGCACGCTGCTTGAGGCGGCGGCACTTCGCGCGGATCTCCATCATCGACAGGTTCGGGGAGTCGTCGATGTAGAGCGGGGCCGCCGAGACCTCGGGCATCCGGCGGGCGAGCCGGGTCCAGTCCTCGTCCGTCATCGTGCCGGAACGCATGTGGTGCAGCGCCACGCGTGCCTCCGCGGACAGCAGACGCATCGCGATCTCGTTGCGCCCCATTTCCAGGGAGAAGATCACGCTGGGCAGGTTGTGCTTGATGGAGGCGGCGCGCGCGAAGTCCAGGGCCAGCGTGGACTTACCCATGGCGGGGCGGGCCGCGATGACGATCATCTGGCCGGGGTGCAGACCGTTGGTGAGCGAGTCGAAGTCGGTGAAGCCCGTCGGCACACCCGTCATCTCGCCGCTGCGGGAGCCGATCGCCTCGATCTCGTCGAGGGCGCCCTCCATGATGTCGCCCAGCGGCAGATAGTCCTCGCTGGTGCGCTGCTCGGTGACGGCGTAGATCTCAGCCTGGGCGCTGTTGACGATCTCGTCGACGTCGCCGTCCGCCGCGTATCCCATCTGCGTGATGCGGGTGCCCGCCTCGACCAGGCGGCGCAGGACCGCGCGCTCGTGCACGATCTCCGCGTAGTACTCGGCGTTCGCCGCGGTCGGGACCGTCTGGACCAGCGAGTGCAGATACGAGGGGCCGCCGACCTTGGTGATCTCACCGCGCTTGGTGAGCTCGGCGGCGACCGTGATGGGGTCGGCGGGCTCGCCCTTGGCGTACAGATCGAGGATCGCGGTGTAGACGGTCTCGTGCGCCGGGCGGTAGAAGTCGTGGCCCTTGAGCACCTCGACGACATCGGCGATGGCGTCCTTCGACAGGAGCATGCCACCGAGCACGGACTGCTCCGCGTCCAGGTCCTGGGGCGGTACGCGTTCGAAGGAGGGGCTGCCCCCGTCCCAGCCTCGCTCGTGCTGCTCCTCGCGGCCCCGGCCACCGTCGCGGCGCGGGGACGCGGGCAGCCGGTCCCCCGGTCCGCTGTCGGCCCACGGGTCGTCCAAGGGCTCGGAAATACTCACCGGGCCACCTCCTCCCGTCCGCCGCGCGGACCTCGCCGTGCCCCTCTTTCCTACGGCACGACACTGACAAATAAGGGGGCCCAACTCCGGTTCTGACGCGTCGGATTTGCGTGGTTTCGCCGATGGCAGGACGAGGCGGGCGCCGCACAACCGTAGGCCCGTCGGCACCGTCAGCCAATCTGGTTATCCACAGGCGTTGTGGATGACTGGCCCGATGCTGTGGAGAACCCCGGGAAACCTGTGCACGGTCCGGTGGACAGCCCTGTGAACAAGCCCTCAGGTGACTTTCCACGGCTGCCCTGACCTGCATCTTTCCCATCCACCGGCTGTGCAGAAGAAAAACTTCCCCAGTCGGCCCAAGATCTCGTCACACCGCGCCCGCCCGCACGCCCACCCTCAGCCCAAGTAAGGGTCCTAAGTCAATTGCATCTCTTACCTGTGGAAGATTAGATTGGTGCTCATGACACAGGCTCCCGCGGCGCCCAAGGCCGCCCGGCGACGACACGACCGAGAGATCGTCGCACTCGCCGTCCCCGCCTTCGGCGCGCTCGTGGCCGAGCCCCTCTTCGTCATGGCCGACAGCGCCATCGTCGGCCACCTCGGCACCGCCCAGCTCGCCGGCCTCGGCATCGCCTCGGCCCTTCTGACGACCGCCGTCAGCATCTTCGTCTTCCTCGCGTACGCCACCACCGCCGCGGTCGCCCGCCGCGTCGGCGCCGGTGACCTCCAGGCCGCCATCCGACAGGGCATGGACGGCATCTGGCTCGCCCTCCTGCTCGGCGCGGCCGTGATCGTCGTCGCTCTGCCCACGGCCCCCGCCCTCGTAGGCCTCTTCGGGGCCTCGGACTCGGCCACACCGCACGCGGTCACCTATCTGAGGATCTCCGTCCTCGGCATCCCCGCGATGCTGGCCGTCCTCGCCGCCACCGGCGTCCTGCGCGGCCTCCAGGACACCAGGACTCCGCTGTACGTGGCCATCGGCGGCTTCATCGCCAACGGCGTGCTCAACGTACTCCTCGTCTACGGAGCGGGCCTCGGCATCGCCGGTTCCGCCTGGGGCACCGTCCTCGCCCAGTGCGCGATGGCCGCTGTCTATCTGACCGTCGTCGTCCGTGGCGCCCGGCGTCACGGCGCCTCGCTGCGTCCGGATGCCGCGGGGATCCGGGCCTGCGCACAGGCAGGCGTCCCCCTGCTGGCGCGCACGCTCTCCCTCAAGGCGATCGTCATCATCGCCACCGTCGTGGCCGCCCGGCTCGGCGACGCCGACATAGCCGCCCACCAGATCGTCCTGTCCCTGTGGAGCCTGCTGTCCTTCGCCCTCGACGCCATCGCGATCGCCGGGCAGGCCATCATCGGCCGCTATCTGGGCGCAGGTGACGCCCAGGGCGCCCGTGACGCCTGCCGCCGCATGGTGCAGTGGGGCTTCGCCTCGGGCGTCGTCCTCGGTCTGCTGGTCGTCCTGGCGCGGCCCGTGTTCGTCCCGCTCTTCTCCAGCGACGCCGCCGTCCAGGACGCCGCGCTGCCCGCCCTGATCGTGATAGCCCTCGCCCAGCCGATCTGCGGCATCGTCTACGTACTCGACGGCGTCCTCATGGGCGCGGGAGACGGCCCGTATCTGGCGTGGGCCATGCTGATCACGCTCGCGGTATTCACACCAGCGGCCCTGCTCGTCCCCACGCTCGGCGGAGCGCTGACTTCCCTGTGGGTCGCGATGACGCTCATGATGACCGTGCGCATGGCCACCCTGTGGCTGCGCTCCCGCTCGGGCCGCTGGATCGTCACGGGGGCCACGCGCTGAGGCGATGTTTCACGTGAAACACGGCCACCGTTTGACCACCATTCGCTGAGCCTCGGTCGTGATGCAGGGCGCTCCGGAAAGAACGGTCGGCACAAGCGGAGCACTCCCCGCGCACCGCCTCCCGCGCGTCCCGCACCGCCCGCGCACGACAAGAGGGCCGCACCCGTAGGTGCGGCCCTCTCACTCAGTCCTGCGAAGCGCTAACGCGACGCTCAGGCAGAGATGACCTCGACGTTGACCTTCGCGGCAACCTCGGGGTGCAGACGCACGGACGTCGCGTGGGCGCCCAGCGTCTTGATCGGCGCGCCCAGCTCAACGCGGCGCTTGTCGACCTTCGGGCCACCGGCAGCCTCGATCGCCGAAGCGATGTCAGCCGGGGTGACGGAGCCGAAGAGACGACCGGCGTCGCCGGAGCGAACGGCCAGACGGACCTTGACGCCCTCGAGCTGAGCCTTGATCTCGTTGGCCTGCTCGATGGTCGCGATCTCGTGGATCTTGCGCGCACGACGGATCTGCGCGACGTCCTTCTCGCCACCCTTGGTCCAGCGGATCGCGAAGTTCCGCGGGATCAGGTAGTTGCGAGCGTAGCCGTCCTTGACGTCGACGACGTCGCCAGCGGCACCGAGGCCAGAGACCTCGTGGGTGAGGATGATCTTCATGTTTCGGTCACCCTTCCCTTATCGCGCGGTGGACGTGTAGGGCAGCAGCGCCATCTCACGGCTGTTCTTGACGGCCGTGGCGACGTCACGCTGGTGCTGCGTGCAGTTGCCGGTCACGCGGCGGGCACGGATCTTGCCGCGGTCGGAAATGAACTTCCGCAGCATGTTCGTGTCCTTGTAGTCCACGTACGTGACCTTGTCCTTGCAGAAAGCGCAGACCTTCTTCTTCGGCTTGCGCACAGGCGGCTTCGCCATGGTGTATCTCCTGTGTGATCAAGAAGTGTGGGTACGACCCGCCTTCTCGTCCCGGGCGCAGGGCCCTGGGTCTTAGAAGGGGGGCTCGTCCGAGTAGCCGCCGCCGGAGCCGCCGGAGCTTCCGCCCCAGCCGCCACCGCCGCCGCCCTGCTGGCCGCCGGCGGCCGGCGCACCGGTCGCCCAGGGGTCGTCGGCGGGAGCACCGCCGCCACCCTGCTGCTGACCGCCGCCGGAGCCACCGCCCCAGCCGCCGCCCTGCTGGCCGCCGCCACCGCCGCCGTACCCACCCTGGCCGCCGCGACCGGTGGTCTTGGTGACCTTGGCCGTGGCGTTCTTGAGACTGGCGCCGACTTCCTCGACGTCCAGCTCGTAGACCGTGCGCTTGATGCCCTCACGGTCCTCGTAGGACCGCTGCTTCAGCCGACCCTGCACGATGACGCGCATGCCTCGCTGGAGCGACTCGGCGACGTTCTCCGCCGCCTGACGCCAGACCGAGCAGGTCAGGAACAGGCTCTCGCCGTCCTTCCACTCATTGGTCTGCCGGTCGAAGGTGCGGGGAGTGGACGCGACGCGGAACTTCGCGACCGCCGCACCGGACGGGGTGAAGCGCAGCTCGGGGTCGTCGACAAGATTGCCGACGACCGTGATGACGGTCTCGCCTGCCATTGGGGGAACCTCTCGGCGGGTTTGCTGCTGGCTGCTGGTGCTGCTACTCGAATCCCGAGTGCCGCCGAGCCTCGCGGCTCAACGGATCTGAGCCAGGGGGCTCAGTGGGTCTCGGGGCGGAGGACCTTGGTCCGGAGGACCGACTCGTTCAGGTTCATCTGGCGGTCGAGCTCCTTGACGACCGCAGGCTCGGCCTGCAGGTCGATGACCGAGTAGATGCCCTCGGGCTTCTTCTTGATCTCGTACGAGAGACGACGACGGCCCCAGGTGTCGACCTTCTCGACCTTTCCGTTGCCCTCACGGACGACGGAGAGGAAGTTCTCGATCAGCGGGGAGACAGCGCGCTCCTCGAGATCGGGGTCGAGGATGACCATCACCTCGTAGTGACGCATGTGGAACCCACCTCCTTTGGACTCAGCGGCCACGGTCGTTCCGTGGCAGGAGGGTCGTGATGCGTACGCAACGGTATCGGCCGCCACTGACAATCGACCGCCCCGAGCGGAGGTCCGAGGGGGAGCCGTGTCGTGTGGCTGTACCAGTCAGTGACGGATCAGTGACTGGCCTGGGCAGACACCGGTGCAGACGGTACAGAGTACCCGCACCGAGGCTTCCGGTTGAAATCCGGCGGCGGACGGGCAGAATCTGTACACATCGGGTGTGTATGGCGCTACGATGCGCTGCCTTCCGCGGGAGGTGCCTCCATGGCACAGACATTGCGACGTGACACCGCCGGTTCCCTCTTCGCCACCGACGGCAAGCCCCATCCCCTCCAGGACACTCTGCTCGGCGTGACGCTGATCCTCGGCGCGATCGCCTTCGTGTCCGCGATGTTCCACAACCTCCATCTGCTCAGTTCCTGGACCGGCCTGGTGGGCATCTTCACCGGCGCGTACGGGCAGTTCATCTCGGTGACGACGCGAGAGCGCTTCTTCCTGATCGTCGGCCTCGGTGCCTGTGCGGTGGGCTTCTTCCTGGGCATGGCGCACGGCGGCCTCTTCGGCGGACTCTGGTGACCGACCGCGGCCGCGGATGAGCGCTCCCCGGCCGCACGGCCTTCTCCGGACCGGCCGTTGAGCGGTCCGCACCACCCCTGGTCAGAGACGGGCCAGGGGCGAAGGTCCGATACGCCCAGACGGGGCGCTCGCAGGGCGCAGTAGGCTTCGGCGCTAGAGCCGGAGCCCCTGTACCCATGGGGACACACCAGCCCGAGGAGCGCCGCGAATGAGCCTGACCCTGAGGACCATCAGCCGAGAGCAACATCTGGCGTACATCCAGAGCCTGCCGTCGGCGAGCCATTGCCAGGTCCCCGCATGGGCAGACGTGAAGAGTGAATGGCGTTCGGAGAACCTCGGTTGGTTCGACGACAGGACCGGTCACATGGTGGGCGCGGGCCTGGTGCTCTACCGCCAGCTGCCCAAGGTGAAGCGCTATCTCGCCTATCTGCCCGAGGGCCCGGTCATCAACTGGTACGCGCCGAACCTGGACGAGTGGCTCCAGCCGATGCTCGCGCACCTCAAGAAGCAGGGCGCCTTCTCGGTGAAGATGGGCCCGCCGGTCGTCATCCGCCGCTGGAACGCCCCCGCCATCAAGGCGGGCATCCAGAACCCCGACGTGAAGCGTCTGCGCGACATCGAGGCCACGCACATCGAGCCGCGTGCCTTCGAAGTCTCCGACAAGCTGCGCCGCATGGGCTGGCAGCAGGGCGAGGACGGCGGCGCCGGCTTCGGCGACGTGCAGCCCCGCTATGTGTTCCAGGTGCCGCTGGCCAACCGCTCGCTGGACGAGGTCCTCAAGAACTTCAACCAGCTCTGGCGCCGCAACATCAAGAAGGCCGAGAAGGCCGGTGTCGAGGTCGTCCAGGGCGGCTACAACGACCTTCCCGAGTGGCAGCGGCTGTACGAGATCACGGCGATCCGCGACAAGTTCCGGCCGCGGCCGCTGAGCTACTTCCAGCAGCAGTGGCGGGCCCTCAACTCCGAGGACCCCAACCGCATGCGGCTGTACTTCGCGCGGCACAACGGCGTGAACCTTTCGGCGGCGACGATGCTCGTCGTGGGCGGGCACGTCTGGTACTCCTACGGCGCGTCCGACAACATCGGCCGCGAGGTCCGGCCCTCGAACGCGATGCAGTGGCGGATGCTGCGCGACGCCTACGCCCTCGGCGCCTCGGTCTACGACCTGCGCGGCATCTCCGACTCCCTCGACGAGACGGACCACCTCTTCGGCCTGATCCAGTTCAAGGTCGGCACCGGCGGCGAGGCCGTCGAGTACGTCGGTGAGTGGGACTTCCCGCTGAACAAGCTGCTGCACAAGGCGCTCGACATCTACATGTCGCGTCGCTGATCCCGCGCAGTCACCTTCCGCAATTCCTTCCATACCTCTGTTACACCGCAGCCACCAGAAAGGTTCCGGGACCAGCCATGGCGCTCACGCTCTATGTCGACACCGCGCGCTGGCGGGCACACCAGAAGCACGTGCTTGACCAGTTCCCAGGCATCGTCCCGGTCTGCAAGGGCAACGGCTACGGGTTCGGCCACGAGCGCCTCGCTGAGGAAGCCACGCGATTCGGCGCCGACATCCTTGCCGTCGGCACGACCTACGAAGCCGCTCGGATCAAGGACTGGTTCGGCGGTGACCTGCTGGTCCTCACCCCGTTCCGACGGGGCGAGGAGCCCGTGCCGCTGCCCGACCGCGTCATCCGCTCCGTGTCGTCGCTGGACGGCGTGCACGGGCTCGTGGGCGCCCGCGTCGTCATCGAGGTCATGTCCTCGATGAAGCGCCACGGCATCACCGAGCAGGACCTGCCGCATCTGCACGCCGCCATCGAGGACGTGCGCCTCGAAGGCTTCGCGATCCACCTGCCGCTCGACCGCCCCGACGGCACGGACGCCGTCGACGAGGTCATCGGCTGGATGGACCGGCTGCGCACGGCGCGGCTGCCGCTGCACACGATGTTCGTCAGCCACCTCAAGGCCGATGAACTGGCCCGGCTGCAGCAACAGTTCCCGCAGACCCGCTTCCGGGCGCGGATCGGCACGCACCTGTGGCTGGGCGACCACCACGCGACCGAGTACCGGGGCTCCGTCCTGGACGTGACGCGCGTCGCCAAGGGGGACCGTTTCGGCTACCGCCAGCAGAAGGCCGCGTCCGACGGCTGGCTCGTCGTCGTCGCGGGCGGCACCTCGCACGGCGTCGGCCTGGAGGCGCCGAAGGCGCTGCACGGGATGATGCCGCGCGCGAAGGGCGTGGCCCGCGCCGGTCTCGCGACCGTGAACCGCAACCTCTCTCCGTTCGTCTGGGGCGCCAAGCAGCGCTGGTTCGCGGAGCCGCCGCACATGCAGGTGTCGATCCTGTTCGTGCCGTCGGACGCCCCTGAGCCGACGGTGGGCGAGGAACTGGTGGCCCATCTGCGCCACACGACCACGCAGTTCGACCGGATCCTCGACCGCTGACCTTCCGGCACCCACGCCGCAAGGCGTGACTTTGAACGGCGAAAGGGCCGGACGCGACACCTCTCGCGCCCGGCCCTTTCACATGCCGGCCCTGCCACGTCTCAGACCCAGGGCCCCCGGCCTTCAGGCTCTCGGCGTCCGACCGCGCCCCCTCCGGCCTTGAGGTCTTCCGCCCCGCACGGCCGCGGCCCCTGACGGCTCCGGTCTACCGCCATCCGGGCCTCATCGTGTTCGCTCAGGGCGAACGCTTCCCCGCCGTCCCCCATTTCACGTACGTCTCCTCGCCGTCCCGCACCCCGTCGTACTGCGACGACCGCCCGGCGGCACCGAGCACGAACACGTCCGGCGCCCCGTCCAGGGCCCCGCCCGAAGGGTCGTCCTCGCCGTTCCGGCGCACCACGTCCCGCTCCGGCAGGAGGATGTCGCGGACGACCATGGCGCACAGGTACAGCGTCCCCAGCAGGTGGACGGCGATGGCGACCTGGTAGCCCTCGGTCGGCAGCCCCTTGTGGGCGTCTCCGCTCGTCGTGTACGCGAGGTACATCCAGATGCCCAGGAAGTACGCGACCTCGCACGCCTGCCAGATCAGGAAGTCCCGCCAGCGCGGGCGGGCCAGCGCGGCGAGCGGAATCAGCCACAGCACGTACTGCGGCGAGTAGACCTTGTTGGTGAGGACGAAGGCGGCGACCACCAGGAAGGCCAGCTGCGCGAAGCGCGGGCGCCTGGGGGCGGTGAAGCCGAGCGCGGCGACGCCGAGGCAGGAGAGCAGCATCAGGACCACCGCCAGCTTGTTCACCGTGTCCGTGGTCGGCGGGTCGTCCATGCGCTGCGCGAGGATGAGCCAGAACGAGCCGAAGTCGACGCCCCGCTCCCGGCTGAAGCTGTAGAACTTCGCCCAGCCGTCCGGTGCCCGCAGCATCACCGGCAGGTTCACCGCAAGCCAGGCAGCGGTCGTGGCGATCAGCGCGGACCCGAACTCCCGCCATTTGCCCGCGCGCCAGCACAGCACGAGCAGGGGGCCGAGGAGCAGTACGGGGTAGAGCTTGGCGGCCGTGGCGAGCCCCAGCAGGATGCCGAAGGTGACCGCGCGCCCGCGCGACCACATCAGCATCGCGGCGGCGGTGAGCGCGACGGCGAACAGATCCCAGTTGATCGTGGCCGTCAGCGCGAAGGCGGGCGCCAGGGCGACGAGGAGCGCGTCCCAGGGGCGGCGCCGGTGGATGCGTGCCACGCAGACGGCGATGACGGCCGTGCAGGCCATCAGCATCCCGGCGTTGACCATCCAGTAGAACTTCTCCTGGTGCTGCAGGCTGCCGCTGCCCGGCGTCAGCCAGGCGGCCACCTCCATGAAGAGGCCCGTGAGCACCGGGTACTCGAGGTACTCCATGTCGCCGGGCAGCTTGTCGAAGTACGGCGTCAGCCCGTCGGCGAAGCCACGGCCCTGGTAGAGGTGGGGGATGTCGGAGTAGCACGCGTGGGTGTACTGCGAGCTCGCGCCGACGAACCAGGAGCCGTTGTAGCACGGCGCCTTCTGCACCATGCCGAGGGCGAACATGCCGAGGGCGACCAGTGCGATGACGCGCACGGGCGTCCACCAGGTCGCTGTGAGGAGCGCTCTGCGGCCGATGGGCCCGCCGATCAGCTCACTGCCGGAGACGGCGACCTCGTCCTGCTTCGTGGGAAGCGCGGGCTGCGGCACCCGCTCGTTCAAGGGGGGATGTGCGCGTGTGGGGGGCGTCTTCTCTGCGCTGGGCATGGCGCACATCCTGCCGTACGGACCCTGTCAGGCCCCGGAAGCATCGACGTGCCTACGCCCTAAGGAATCGGCGCACGGAGCCCCCAGCGGGCGGCCACGAGCTCTCAGCCACACCACAGCGGGCCGTCCGCACGCTTCATCAGGCCCTCAGCCACGAAAACGGACACGAACCCGGACACGAACAAGGCCGCCGCACCACGAGGGTGCGGCGGCCTTGTTTCACGTGAAACACGCGACGTGCTCGGCGTCAGCCTCCGGTCGGACCCTCGAAGATCCCGCCGCCGTTGCCGTTGTGGCCGTTCCCGTTTCCGTTTCCGTTGCCGCCGTTCGCGTCGCCCGTGGGCGGTGGTGACTCACCGCCCGGGCCGCCGATGACGCCGCCGTTGTCGTCCCCGCCCTCGGAGGCTCCGCCGTCGTCCTCACACCGCGGGTCCGAGTCCTTGCAGGTCTCGGTCGGGTCGGGGGAGTTCGTCGTAGGAGGCGCGGAGGACTTCGTCTCCGTGGGAGTGGGCGACGGGGAGTCGCTCGGCTCCTCTTCCTCCTCGATCTGCGTGGGCGAAGGCACGACGGGCTGGCCGACGATCTTGCCGATGGGCTGCGGCGGCGGGAAGTTGATCACGCGCTTGCCCTTGAGCGCGGCTGCCATGTAGTCCTGCCAGATCTCCGCGGGGAACGAGGCACCGTGGATCTTCTCCTGGCCGCCCGTGCCGAACATCTCCAGGAACTGGCGCTTCTTGTTGGACTCGTCGTCGTCCATCCGGTACATGCTGATCGCCGTGGACAGCTGGGGGGTGTAGCCGACGAACCAGGCGGACTTGTTGCCGTCGGTCGTACCGGTCTTGCCCGCCACCTGGCGGCCGGGCAGCTTGGCGGAGGTGCCCGTGCCCTTCTCGACGACGGTTCGCAGGACGTCCGTGACGTTGTCCGCGACCTCGGGGTCGAAGGCGGACTTGGTGTCGGTCTTGTGGCGGTAGACCGACTGGCCCTCCTTCTCGATCTCCTTCACCGAGAAGGGGTCGTTCTGCTTGCCGCTGGCTGCGAACGTGGCGTACGCGCCGGCCATCCGGATCGCGCTCGGGGACGACGTGCCGAGGGAGAAGGACGGATAGGTGGCGCCCGCCATGGAGTTGTCGTCCCGCAGGCCCGCGTCTATGGCCGCGGCCTTCACCTTGTCGAGCCCGACGTCCATGCCGAGCTGGACGTAGGCGGAGTTGACCGACTCCCGCATCGCCTCACGCAGGTCGATCTTGTACGACGGCGGGTTGTAGGACTGCTGGCCGTCGTTGGTCTGCAGCCACTCCTTGCCGTCCTTGTCCGTCCAGACCGTGCCGTTGTAGTTCTCGATCTTGAGCTTGTTCTTGCCGCTGTACAGGCTCTTCGGGTTGATGATGGTGCGCTCGGCATCGGTCTGCTGCGCGCCACCGCTCTTGTTCCGGATGCCGTTCTTGAAGGCCGCCGCCAGCACGAAGGGCTTGTACGTGGAGCCGACCTGGGCACCCGTCGTGTCGGCGTTGTTGGTGAAGTGCTTGGTCGCGTCCTCACCGCCGTAGATGGCCTCGATCGCACCGGTCCCGGGGTTGACCGAAGCACCACCGAACTGGACGTGCTTGTCCTTGTCCGGACGCAGCTTGGGCTTGATGTTCTCCTTGCGGACCTTCTTCACGGCCTTCTCGAGCTCCGTGACCTTCTTCTTGTCGAAGGTCGTGTGGATCTCGTAGCCGCCCTGGTCCAGCTCCCGGGCGGAGATGTTGGTGTTGTTGACGACGTACGCCTTGGCGAGCGAGACGAGGTAGCCGATCTGGCCGCTCAGCTTGACGTTCGAGCGCGGGTTCTGGGGCTGCGGGAACTTGGTGTACTTGGCCCGGTCGGCGGCGTCCATGCTGCCGTCCTTGACCTCCTCGTCGAGGATCCACGCCCAGCGCTTCTTGGCGCGCTCCGTGTTCTCCTTCGGGCCGGCCGCGGGGTCGATCTCGGGGTAGCCCGCCGGGTCGTAGTAGGTGGCGCCCTTGAGGACCGTGGCGAGCAGGGCGCACTCGCTCGGGTTCAGCTCGCTCGCCTCCTTGCCGAAGTAGGCGCGCGCGGCTGCCTGGATGCCGTAGGCGTTGCGGCCGTAGTAGGCGGTGTTGAGGTACCCCGCCATGATGTCTTCCTTGCTGACGGTCCGGCCGACCTTTATGGAGATGAACAGCTCCTTGAACTTCCGGCTGAACGTCTGCGACTGGTCGTCGAGCCGGGCGTTCTTCACGTACTGCTGCGTGATGGTCGAGCCGCCCTGGGTCTGGCCGCCCTTGGCCATGTTCACCACGGCGCGGGCGATACCCATCGGGTCGACGCCCTTGTCCTTGTAGAACGTCTTGTTCTCCGCCGAGATGACGGCGTTGCGCATCGCCTCGGGGATGTCCTCGTACTTGATGATCTGGCGGTTGGTCTCACCGCCGGTCGCGACCATCTGCGAGCCGTCGGCCCAGTAGTAGACGTTGTTCTGGGCCTTGGCCGCGTTGGCGACCTCAGGGACCTCGACGAGCGCGTACGCGATGCCCGCGACCGCCACCAGGCTGCCGAAGAAGCCGATGATCAAGCCCGTGATCAGCCGCCACGACGGGATCCAGCGCCGCGGCCCGCTCCGGCCCGCGCGCGGATAGTCGATGAAGCGCTTCTTGGGCGGGCCGTAGCCCCGCCCGCGGCCGCGTCCGCCGCTCTCCGGAGGCCGACGTCGGCCTCCGCCCACGGAGCCATTGCGGGCGGCGCGCCTGGCCTCCGCGCGCCCCCCGTAAGGTCGGTCCTCGTCCTCGGCGGCGCCGGACCCGTACGACGACGAAGGTCCGTACGACGAAGGCGGCGATCCAGTGGCGCCTCGCGGTGCTGCACGACGACCGGACGGCGCGCCGGACGCGCCCCGCCTGGTCGCGGCGCGTCCGCCGCCCTGCGGCGGCTTGCGACGGTGCTCGCTCATCGAACGACTACTCCTCGGGCAGGCGCGGTGATCCGCACCTGGAAACGGCAGCTGGTTTCCGGTCCCCCCGACGTGCGAACGAGTCCGTTCCGGCACTCATCCGCACGGCACCGGGACAGTAACGCCATCCCACGTCACTTGGTTCCCGGCGGTATGCATGGCGCACAGACTACGCACCGTCAAAACCCTCTTAGCGCTGAAGTTCACCCCAAATCAGGCAAGTTACTTCCTACGAATCGGTGATGTGACGCCGTTCACCGTCCCCCCTCTTGTCGCAGCAGGCACCTCGTTCTATCGTCGTGATGTATCGAGCCGATACATCAGCTCGGCATAAAGGGCCGTGTGAGGCAGACCGGGACAGACAGGAGGAGACCATGAGCAGGCGCTCCGGCATCCTCGAGTTCGCTGTGCTCGGCCTGCTCCGCGAGTCCCCGATGCACGGCTATGAGCTGCGCAAACGGCTCAATACCTCACTGGGTGTGTTCCGCGCCTTCAGCTATGGGTCGCTGTACCCCTGCCTGAAGACACTGGTCGCCAACGGCTGGTTGATCGAGGAGTCGGGCACCGCCACCGCAGAGGCCCTGGCGGCTCCGCTCGCCGGGCGCCGCGCCAAGATCGTCTACCGGCTGACCGCGGAAGGTAAGGAACACTTCGAGGAACTGCTCTCGCAGACCGGCCCCGACGCGTACGAGGACGAGCACTTCGCCGCCCGCTTCGCCTTCTTCGGCCAGACCTCGCGGGACGTGCGGATGCGGGTGCTCGAGGGCCGCCGCAGCCGCCTGGAGGAGCGCCTGGAGAAGATGCGCGCCTCCTTGGCCCGCACCCGGGAGCGCCTCGACGACTACACGCTTGAGCTGCAGCGCCACGGTATGGAGTCCGTGGAGCGCGAAGTGCGCTGGCTGAACGAGCTCATCGAGAGCGAGCGCGCGGGACGCGACCAGCAACGGTCCGGTCCCGAGGGCTCCGCTCAGCAGAACAGCACATCTGGGGAGTCGGACGTCCTGCCCCGGCGGCGGGGGGAAAACCCGCCGCCGGATGCGTCCGGCGACACCGCCAAGTGACACCCCGCACTCGCGGGGTGCCATCCGGAATACCGAGATCACACAGGGAGCAACCGGAATGGGTTCGGTTCGCGTAGCCATCGTCGGCGTGGGCAACTGCGCCGCCTCGCTGGTCCAGGGCGTCGAGTACTACAAGGACGCCGACCCGGACAGCAAGGTCCCGGGCCTGATGCACGTCCAGTTCGGCGACTACCACGTCGGTGACGTCGAGTTCGTCGCCGCCTTCGACGTCGACGCGAAGAAGGTCGGCCTCGACCTCGCGGACGCGATCGGTGCCAGCGAGAACAACACCATCAAGATCTGCGACGTGCCGAACTCCGGCGTCCAGGTCCAGCGCGGCCACACCTACGACGGCCTGGGCAAGTACTACCGCCAGACCATCGAGGAGTCCGCCGAGGCCCCGGTCGACGTCGTCCAGGTCCTCAAGGACCGCAAGGTCGACGTCCTGGTCTGCTACCTGCCGGTCGGCTCCGAGGACGCGGCGAAGTTCTACGCCCAGTGCGCCATCGACGCCAAGGTCGCCTTCGTCAACGCCCTCCCGGTCTTCATCGCCGGCACCAAGGAGTGGGCGGACAAGTTCACCGAGGCGGGCGTCCCGATCGTCGGCGACGACATCAAGTCGCAGGTCGGCGCCACCATCACGCACCGCGTGATGGCCAAGCTGTTCGAGGACCGCGGTGTCCGTCTTGAGCGCACCATGCAGCTCAACGTCGGCGGCAACATGGACTTCAAGAACATGCTGGAGCGCGACCGCCTCGAGTCCAAGAAGATCTCGAAGACGCAGGCCGTCACCTCGCAGATCCCGGACCGCGAGCTGGGCGAGAAGAACGTCCACATCGGCCCGTCGGACTACGTGGCGTGGCTCGACGACCGCAAGTGGGCGTACGTCCGCCTCGAGGGCCGCGCCTTCGGCGACGTCCCGCTGAACCTGGAGTACAAGCTCGAGGTCTGGGACTCCCCGAACTCGGCGGGTGTCATCATCGACGCCCTGCGCGCCGCGAAGATCGCCAAGGACCGCGGCATCGGCGGCCCGATCCTGTCGGCGTCCTCGTACTTCATGAAGTCCCCGCCGGTGCAGTACTTCGACGACGAGGCCTACGCGAACGTCGAGAAGTTCATCAAGGGCGAGGTCGAGCGCTGACCGCGCTGAACAGCTGACCTGCCAAGGGTCCCCGGGTCGTCGGCCCGGGGACCCTTCTCGTATGTGAGGCTGTGCGGCATGGCTGTGGTCGGTGACCTGCGCGTTCTGCTGCGCCTTCGGGACTTCCGGCGGCTGCTCGCCGTGCGCCTCCTCTCCCAGGGCGCGGACGGCGTCTACCAGGTCGCGCTCGCCACGTACGTGGTCTTCGCGCCGGAGAAACAGGCCTCTCCCACGGCGATTGCCTCCGCGATGGCGGTGCTGCTCCTGCCGTACTCGCTCGTCGGCCCGTTCGCGGGCGTTCTGCTCGACCGCTGGCGGCGCCGCCAAGTCCTCGTGTACGGCAACGTCCTGCGGGCCGCCCTGGCGTCCCTGACGGCCGTCCTGATGCTCGGTGACGCGCCGGACTGGCTGTTCTACGCCTCCGCGCTGTGCGTCACCGCCGTCAACCGCTTCGTCCTGGCGGGGCTCTCGGCGGCGCTGCCGCGCGTCGTGGACGCCGACCGCCTGGTCATGGCCAACTCCCTGTCGCCGACCGCCGGAACGCTCGCGGCGACGGCGGGCGGAGGCCTCGCCTTCCTCGTCCGCATCGTCGCCGCCGACTCGGACGCGGCCGTCGTCCTCCTCGGAGCCGCGCTCTACCTGTGCTCGGCGCTCGCCTCCCTGCGCATGCCGCGGGAGCTGCTCGGGCCCGACAGGGAGTTGGTGCGGCCAGGACTGGCGGTGGCGCTCGCCGGCACCGCACGCGGGCTACTGGCGGGCGTACGCCACCTCGCCGAGCGCCGTACGGCCGCCCACGCCCTGGTCTCGATGACCCTGATGCGGTTCTGCTTCGGCGCCCTGACGGTCATGGTCCTGATGCTGTGCCGGTACGCGTGGTCGTCGTCGGAGGACGACGGGCTCGCCCTGCTCGGGATCGCCGTGGTGTTCTCCGGCGCGGGATTCTTCGCGGCCGCGGTGATGACCCCATGGGCCGTCGGGCGGCTCGGCGCGCGGGGCTGGATGGTCGTCTGCGCGGCCGCCGCCGCGGTGCTCGGCCCCGCGCTCCTGCTGCCCTTCGCGCCGGGCCCGATACTCGTCGCCGCCTTCGTCATCGGGCTCACCACCCAGGGCGCGAAGATCGCCACGGACACGGTCGTGCAGTCGGCGGCTGACGACGGCTTCCGCGGCCGGATCTTCTCCCTGTACGACGTGCTCTTCAACGTCGCCTTCGTCGGGGCGGCGGGTGTGGCGGCGCTGATGCTGCCCCCGGACGGCAAATCGGCCCTGTTGGTTGCCTCGGTGGCACTGGTCTACGCGGCAATTGCTGGCGCTATGACCAGGTTTGACGCCCAGTAAGTGTCACATCAATGCCACAGAGCCCTGCGGAGGTTCATCACGCCCGCGCGAGCCGGATAGCTTACGGAGGTCTTTCGCGCCCTCGCGCTCCCATCTCTTCGTCCTGCTCTCTTCTAGGGGGATCCCCGTGTCCACTCCGCCGCCCCAGGGCCAGAACCCATTCGCCCAGGGCCAGCAGCCCTACGGTCAGCCGCAGGGCCCGGGCGCTCCGCAGCCCCAGGGCGCGGCCCCGTACGGCCAGACGCCCCCGCCGTACCCGCAGCACCCGGGTGCCGCACCGCAGCAGGGCGTCCCCTTCTACCAGGGCGGCCCGGACCCGGTGGCTCCGCGCAAGAGCAAGAAGAAGTTCATATTCATCGGGGTGGCGGTCGTCGCTGTCCTCGCCCTCGGCGGCGCGGCCGTCCTCGCGGGCCAGGACGAGGCCTCCGCGGCCGAGGTCGGCGACTGCATGAGCATCGGCAACCCGACGAGCTCCACGGACCCGGACCTGAAGATCGTGGACTGCGGCGACAAGAAGGCCAAGTACAAGGTCATGGAGAAGAAGGACAGCGGAACCTGCGACCGCACCAAGTACGCCGAGTACCGCGAGACGGGCAGCGGCGATGACTTCACCCTCTGCCTGAAGCCGTACGTACCGTCAGGCTCGTCGTCGAAGTAGCGCTGGTCGTGCCGCGAGGCTGACCCTGCACCTCTGTCGAGGACCGTGCCTGCCGAGGGGCCATGTTTCACGTGAAACATGGCCCCTCGGCACAGGCAGTCCCGATCTGTAGGACCTACGGCAAGCAGCCGGGGCGCGGTGTTTCACGTGAAACCCCGCGCCCCGGCTGCTTGCCAGCCCTGTGACAGCTGACCGCTATGCGCCAGTTACCCGCTATGTGTCAGCTGTCCGCATTCTGTGCGGCCCACCACTCCTTGAGCGCCGCGGCCGCCGCGTCCCGCTCCGTCGGGCCGTTCTCCAGGCGCAGCTCCAGCAGGAACTTGTAGGCCTGGCCGATCACCGGGCCCGGGCCCACGCCCAGGATCTCCATGATCTCGTTGCCGTCGAGGTCGGGGCGGATCGCGTCCAGCTCCTCCTGCTCCTGCAGGCGGGCGATGCGCTCCTCCAGGCCGTCGTAGGCCCGCGACAGCGCGTTGGCCTTGCGCTTGTTTCGGGTCGTGCAGTCGGAGCGGGTCAGCTTGTGCAGGCGCTCGAGGAGCGGGCCCGCGTCGCGTACGTAGCGGCGCACGGCGGAGTCCGTCCACTCGCCCGTGCCGTAGCCGTGGAAGCGCAGGTGCAGCTCCACCAGCCGCGAGACGTCCTTGACGAGCTCGTTGGAGTACTTGAGAGCCGTCATCCGCTTCTTGGTCATCTTGGCGCCCACCACCTCGTGGTGGTGGAAGGAGACCCGGCCGTCGTTCTCGAAGCGGCGCGTCTTCGGCTTGCCGATGTCGTGCAGCAGCGCGGCGAGCCGCAGCCTGAGGTCCGGGCCGTCCGTCTCCAGGGCCATCGCCTGCTCAAGGACGATCAAGGTGTGGTCGTAGACGTCCTTGTGCCGGTGGTGCTCGTCGCGCTCCAGGCGCAGCGCCGGAAGCTCCGGCAGCACGTGGGCCGCGAGGCCGGTGTCCACCAGGAGGGCGAGGCCCTTGCGGGGGTGCGCGGCCAGGATCAGCTTGTTCAACTCGTCACGGACCCGCTCGGCGGACACGATCTCGATGCGCTCGGCCATCGCCGTCATCGCGGCGACGACGTCCGGGGCCACGTCGAAGTCCAGCTGCGCGGCGAAGCGCGCGGCCCGCATCATCCGCAGCGGGTCGTCCGAGAAGGACTCCTCAGGGGTGCCAGGGGTACGCAGGACCCGCTCCGCGAGGTCGTCGAGACCTCCGTGCGGGTCGATGAACTCCTTCTCCGGGAGCGCCACGGCCATGGCGTTCACGGTGAAGTCGCGGCGAACGAGGTCTTCCTCGATGGAGTCGCCGTACGACACCTCGGGCTTGCGGGAGGTCCTGTCGTACGCCTCCGATCGATATGTCGTCACCTCGATCTCGAAGCGCTGCTCGACGCCGTCCACACGGGCGTCCTTCTGGCAGCCCACCGTGCCGAAGGCGATCCCGACCTCCCACACCGCGTCCGCCCACGGACGGACGATCTTGAGTACGTCCTCGGGGCGGGCGTCCGTGGTGAAGTCCAGGTCGTTGCCGAGCCTGCCGAGGAGGGCGTCCCGGACCGAACCGCCGACCAGGGCGAGCGAGAACCCGGCCTCCTGGAATCGGCGGGCGAGGTCGTCTGCGACAGGGGACACGCGCAGCAGCTCGCTCACGGCACGCTGCTGCACCTGACTCAGGGCACGGGGGTTGTCTTCGTTGGCGTTCGGCACAACAGAAAAGGGTACGTGCCCCGGCGCCCCGCGGCCGCCTCGATTTCCCCGGCCTCCACGAAGGCCGTCCACAGCGCTCACCTCGGCCCTTGCGGCCCACCGCGCGCGGTCTTCCGATCTTGTGGAGCGGTCCGCGGCACTCAGGCCCGGCGCGCCTCGTTACCATGCGTGGACGCAGCATCCGACAACCACCGACACAGCTGACGACGACGAGGGACGGGCAACGCGTGGCCGAGGCGGCAGACTTCCCGGGGACCAACCCCTCACCTGCCCGCCGGTGGCTCCGGCGCACAGCGGCACTGCTGGCCGGAGCACCCCTGCTGGCCGGTCTGCTCCAGGTGCCCGCGGGCTCCGCCGCGCTCGCCGCCACACCGGACGTGAAGACCGCGGCCACGGGCTCGAAGAGCGCCGCCAACGGCGTGCGGACGGGCCTCAAAGCCGCCGCCACGGGCTCACGGACCGTCGACGTCTCCCTGGACGCCCTGACGCCCAGCGCGCCCCGCAAGGGCGACACCATCACCGTCTCCGGCACGGTCACGAACGACGGCCGCCAGCCGGTGACCGCGGCGCAGGTCGGTCTGCGCGTCGCGCCGCCCCTCGGCGGCCGCACCGCGATCGACACCGCCGCGCAGCGCAAGGGGTTCCAGCCGGGTGCCGACGGCACCGAGGTCGGCGGCAAGTACGTCAAGAAGTTCGCCAAGCTCGCCCCGGGCGTCCCGCAGCGCTTCAGCATCTCCGTGCCCGTCAGCGCCCTCGACCTCGGCATGAACGGCGTCTACCAGCTCGGTGTGGCGCTGACGGGCCAGACGGCGGCCCAGCCGTACCCGCAGGTACTCGGCATCGAGCGGACGTTCCTGCCGTGGCAGGACGGCTCCGCGGACACGAAGACGAAGACCACGTACCTGTGGCCGCTCATCTCCACCACGCACCTCACCGCGCGGACGCGCTCCGACGAGCAGCAGACGCCCGTCTTCAAGAACGAGGACCTCGCCAAGGAGATCCAGCCGGGCGGCCGCCTGGAGCAGCTGGTGACGCTCGGCGAGGAGCTCGACGTCACCTGGGTCATCGACCCGGACCTGCTGGTGTCCGTCGAGGCGATGACGGACAAGTACGACGTCGAGGGGCCGGACGGCACGACGGTTCCGGGCCGCTACCAGTCGGTCGCGGAGCAGTGGCTCGCCGAGCTCCAGAAGACGGTCAAGGGCAAGAAGGTCGTCGCGCTGCCCTTCGCCGACCCCGACCTCGCCTCGCTCGCCCACACCGGCAAGGCGGTCTCCGGCTCGCTCGGACACCTCAAGGAGGCCACCGAGGTCGGTGCCAAGGCCGTGCGCGGCATCCTCTTCGTGAAGCCGACGTCCGACTTCGCCTGGCCCGCCGACGGCGCCATCGACCCGTCCGTCGTCGACGTCGCCACGTCGGCGGGCGCCCACCGCGTGATCGCCCGCAGCGACAGCCTGCGCGAGACCCACGGCCTGCCGTACACGCCCAACGCGGCCCGGCCCATCGGCGGCGGCACCACCGCCGTGGTCGCCGACGCCCGGCTCTCCACGGCCTTCCAGGGCGACATGACGCAGGCCGAGAACTCCACCCTCGCGGTCCAGGAGTTCCTCGCCCAGAGCCTCATGATCACGCTGCAGGACGACAAGCAGCGCAACATCGTCGTCGCCCCGCAGCGCACCCCCACCACGAGCCAGGCCCAGGCGATGGCCAAGGCGCTGACCGCGCTCGACGACGAGCGCTGGTCGCAGCCGCAGGACCTGACCGCGGCTGCGAAGGCCAAGCCGGATCCGTCCGCCACCACCCAGGTGCCGTCGGCCGCCGCCTATCCGTCCTCGCTCCGCAAGCAGGAGCTGCCCAAGTCGGCGTTCGAGGAGATCCGGGGCACCCAGGACAAGCTCGACGTCTTCAAGATGGTCCTGTCCAAGCCGGACCGGGTGATCACGCCCTTCGGGCGGGCCATGGACCGCGAGATGTCCACGTCGTGGCGCGGGCGCGCGGATGCGGCGCAGGGCTACCGCAAGAGCGTGCAGGGCTATCTGACCAGCCTCATGCGCCAGGTCTCGCTGATCAAGAAGTCCGACGCGAAGCTGTCTGGCCGCAGCGCGACGATCCCGGTGACGGTGCAGAACAACCTCGTCCAGGGCGTCGACCACCTCAGGCTCCGGCTGACGTCGACGAACCCCACGCGTCTGAAGATCGGCGACGGCCTCTACGAGGAGCAGCCGGTCAGGATCACGGGTGGCGGACACACCCAGTCGGTGAAGTTCACCACCACGGCCAACGCCAACGGTCCGGTCCAGGTGTACGCCCAGCTCTACACCGAGGACAACCAGCCGTACGGCGAGGCCGTGTACTTCGACGTCAACATCACCGAGGTCACCCCCACGGTGATGCTGGTCATCGCGGGCGGCGTCCTGCTGCTCGTCCTCGCTGGCTTCCGCATGTACACCCAGCGCAAGCGCGCGGCGCGAAAGCGGGCCGAGGCGGGCCCTGACGGAGGCCCCGACGGCGACGGCGACGCCACGGACGGCCCCACGCCCGACACGGGACCCGACGCGGGTGAACCCGAGCAGCCGAGTGACCCGACCCCGGACACCGCTCCGGAAAGCACCGAGCCGTCGCACACGGGTGAGAGAGTGGACCGTTGAGCGATGTCGTGGCCGGTGGGCCCGGGGACCATGAGGTGGGGTAAACCATGAACGCGCCGTACGACGGTGAGCGCGGCCAGGGCGCGGGCGGCTCCGGCGCTGCCGGGGGCCCGCCGCCAGGGCCCCATGAGGACGGCCAGGTGCCACCGCAGCAGGCGCCCGACGCCTACCTCCAGGACGCCTACGCGCAGGACCCCTACCGCGCTCAGGACCTCTCGGCCCAGGACCCGGTGGCCGAGGCGCTCTACGACCGTGCCGCGCACCCCCCGCCCCCGCCGGGCACGTACCAGGACCCCCAGCAGCTCTACGCCCAGCCGCCGTCGCCCCAGCACGCCCCGGACCCCCGTGTATGGGCCCAGACGCCGCCCCCGGAGCCGGACGGCGCCACCCGGCACCTCCCGTACGGCGACGACCCGCGCACGACGCAGTACGTCGGCGTCGACGACCTCGTCACCCAGGCCGGCGAGGAGCGGCACCAGCCGGACGCGTTCGCCCACCTCTTCCGCGACCAGCAGGGCAGCGGCTACCCCGACCCCCGCGCCGGCGCGCACCAGCAGGACCCGCACCTGGGCGACGGCTACCAGCAGGCCCCCCGGAACCAGCAGAACCAGGCCTACCAGGCCGGTGGCTACCCCGACCAGGGCCGGCCCCAGGCCGGCTATCAGCAGCAGCACGCCGGATACCAGGACCAGCAGGGCGCGGCCTACCAGCAGGGCGCCGCGTACCAGGGCGGCCAGCAGGGTCAGCCCGGCCAGCAGGCAGCCGGTTACCCCGAGCAGGGCGGCGCGTACCCCTACCAGCAGCAGGGCGCGGCCCCCTACGACCAGCAGCAGGGCGGCGCGCAGTACGCGTATCCGCAGCACGACCCCCAGTACTACCCCCAGAGCGGCACCCCGTACGTGAACCACCAGAACGCCCCGTACGCCAACCAGCAGGCGGGCGGCTACTACCAGGACCCGAACCAGCAGGGCCAGCCGTACCAGGACGCGCAGCAGTACGACATCGCGCGTCCGCCCGGCGAGTCCCCCGCCGTGCCTGCCCCGGCGCAGGAACCCGCGCCCGCAGCGCCCGCGGCGAAGTCCGGCGGCCGCGCGTCCAGCCTGCTGAAGTCGAGCGCCGTGATGGCCGCGGGCACCATGGTGTCCCGGCTCACCGGCTTCGTCCGCTCCGCCATGATCGTCTCGGCGCTCGGCATCGGTCTGCTCGGCGACACCTTCCAGGTCGCCTACCAGCTGCCGACGATGATCTACATCCTCACCGTGGGCGGCGGTCTGAACTCGGTCTTCGTGCCGCAGCTCGTGCGCGCCATGAAGGACGACGAGGACGGCGGCCAGGCGTACGCCAACCGCCTCCTCACGCTCGTCATGGTGGCGCTCGGCTTCCTCACCGTGGTCGGCTGGTTCGCGGCGCCCGTCCTCGTGCACCTGCTGTCGACGCCGGTCGCCAGCGACCCGGCGGCCAACGAAGTGGCGATCACCTTCGTCCGCTACTTCCTGCCGTCGATCTTCTTCATGGGCATCCACGTAGTGATGGGCCAGATCCTCAACTCGCGCGGGAAGTTCGGCGCGATGATGTGGACGCCCGTCCTGAACAACGTCGTCATCATCGCGACGCTCGGCATGTTCCTGTGGGTGTACGGCACCTCGGAGAAGTCGGGCATGCGCGTCACGTCGATCCCCGACGACGGCGTGCGCCTCCTCGGCGTCGGCGTCCTGCTCGGCATGGTCGTCCAGTCGCTCGCGATGATCCCGTACCTCCGGGAGACGGGCTTCAAGCCGCGTCTGCGCTTCGACTGGAAGGGCCAGGGCCTCGGCAAGGCCGCCATGCTCGCCAAGTGGACGATCCTCTTCGTCCTCGCCAACCAGGCCGGCGCGATCGTCGTGACCCAGCTGGGCACCGCGGCCGTCAAGCACTCCGGCATGGACGGCACCGGCTTCTCGGCCTACTCCAACGCCCAGCTCATCTGGGGGCTCCCGCAGGCCATCATCACCGTCTCGCTGATGGCCGCCCTGCTGCCCCGGCTGGCCCGCGCGGCCCACGAGGGCGACGCGGGCGCGGTCCGCGACGACATCTCCCAGGGCCTGCGCACCTCCGCCGTCGCGATCGTGCCGGTCGCCTTCAGCTTCGTCGCGCTCGGCATCCCGATGTGCACGCTCATGTTCGGCTCGTCCGGCGTCAACGGCGCCACTCGCATGGGCTACATGCTGATGGCCTTCGGCCTCGGTCTGATCCCGTACTCCGTGCAGTACGTCGTGCTCCGCGCCTTCTACGCGTACGAGGACACCCGCACCCCCTTCTACAACACCGTCATCGTGGCCGCCTTCAACGCCGCCGCCTCCGCGCTCTGCTACATGGTGCTGCCCGCCCGCTGGGCCGTAGCGGGCATGGCCGCTTCGTACGGCCTCGCCTACGCGATCGGGGTGGGCGTGGCCTGGCGACGGCTAAGCAAGCGGCTGGGGGGCGATCTGGACGGTGCGAACGTGGTCCGTACGTACGCCCGTCTCGTGATCGCCTCGGTGCCCGGTGCGATTCTCGGCGCCGCGGCCGGGTACGCGATCACCAAGGCGCTGGGACAAGGCGTCATCGGCTCACTGGCCGCGCTGGTCGTCGGCTGCGCGGTACTGTTCGGCGTCTTCTTCCTCGTCGCGCGGCGCCTGCGCATCCAGGAACTCAACTCCCTGGTCGGCACGGTACGGGGGCGCCTGGGACGCTGAGGCGCGGCAGTCCGCACAACCATCGGCGGCCACCGCGTGTCGTGCATAGCGGCGGTCTGTGGGCACAATTGGCTTTGGCGTCTGACGAAGCGCAACGGATGGGGAGGCAGGAACGACGGTGGCGGAACGGAGCACGGCTGCCGTCGACGTGGCAGACAACAGCGGCGACGAGCCGCTGACCGCGAAGGCGGAGCAGGCCACGGCCGACGGGGTGGCCCAGACCCGGGAGCGGGACACGGCGGACGACAGCGCGGCGGAGACGAAGGGGCCCTCGAGTCCGCCCGGGGCGACCACGCCCCCTGAACTGCACAGCGGCCACAAACTCGCCAGACGCTATCGCCTCGAGGAGTGCGTCACCCGTCTGGACGGTTTCAGCAGTTGGCGCGCGGTGGACGAGAAGCTCCGCCGGGCGGTGGGTGTCCACGTGCTGCCCGCCGACCATCCGCGCGGGCGCTCGGTGCTCGCCGCGGCCAGGTCCGCGGCACTCCTCGGCGACCCGCGGTTCGTGCAGGTCCTGGACGCGGTCGAGGAGAACGACCTCGTCTATGTGGTGCACGAATGGCTTCCGGACGCCACGGAGCTCACCGCTCTGCTGGCCTCCGGTCCGCTGGAGGCCCACGACGCCTACCAGCTCGTCAGCCAGGTCGCCCAGGCCATGGCCGCGGCGCACCGCGAGGGCCTCGCCCATCTGCGGCTGACCCCCGGCGCCGTGCTGCGCACCTCCTCGGGCCAGTACCGCATCCGCGGCCTCGCCGTGAACGCCGCGCTGCGCGGCATCACGTCCGAGACCCCGCAGCGCACCGACACGGAGGCCGTCGGCGCTCTCCTGTACGCCGCCCTGACCCAGCGGTGGCCGTACGAGAACGACGCGCACGGCCTGTCCGGGCTGCCCAAGGGCGTCGGCCTCATCGCGCCGGACCAGGTCCGCGCCGGTGTGCACCGAGGTCTGTCGGAGCTCTCCATGCGCGCGCTCGCCAACGACGGCGCCACCGCGTCCCGCCAGGAGCCCGCCTGCACCACGCCGGACGACCTGGTGAAGGCCGTCGGCGAGATGCCCCGCATCCGTCCGCCGGAGCCCGCCTTCACGGCGCCGCCCGAGTACCAGCGCACGACGTACCAACAGGGCACGTACGGCCGCGGCACGCAGCCTCCGGGCTCCACCCAGGTCATCCAGCCCCCGCCGCCCCCGCTGCAGAGCCGCACCGGCAAGGCCCTCAAGTGGGCCGTCTCGGCGCTGCTCATCGCCGCGCTCGGCCTGGGCAGCTGGCAGCTGGCAGACGCCCTCATGGACCAGGACAACAAGTCGGGGGACTCGGGCACGTCGCAGACGTCCGGGGACGGCGACAAGAACAAGCCCAAGCCGAGCAAGCCGATCACGATCCAGAACGTCCAGGCGAGCGGCCTGGGCGGAGAGTTCAAGAGGTCCACCGAGGGCGGCTCCGAGCTCTGGCGCACCGCGACGTACAAGGAGGGGCCGAGCCTCGCCCCGTTCAAGCCCGGTGCCGGCATCGTCTACGACCTGGGATCGGAAAAGCAGCTCTCGGACGCGTCGATCAAGCTCCTGTACGCCGGCAACCGCACGGCGATCTCGCTGCACGCAGCCGACTCGATGTCGCCCTCAGGGCCGGTCAGCTCGATGAAGAAGATCGGCTCGGGCGAAACGAGCGGTCGCTCCTTGAAGCTCAAGGCGAATTCCAAGGTGAAGACCCGGTACGTACTCCTCTGGGTGACGGCGGTTCCTTCGGTCCCGGCCGAGCAGTACCGGGATCCCGGCTTCCGGCAGGCCATCACGGGCGTCCAGTTCAAGGGCCTCAAGGGCTGAGGGCCCGCGCGGCTCGGGGTGGGGAGGGGGTTCGAGGTGGACGACGCCGTGCACGGTGAGCTGAGCGACCAGGACCTCCTGTCCCGCCACGTCGACGGCGACAAGGACGCCTTCGGCGAGCTGGTGCGCCGCCACCGCGACCGGCTGTGGGCCGTGGCCCTGCGCACCCTGGGAGACCGCGAGGAGGCCGCAGACGCCGTCCAGGACGCCCTGGTCTCCGCATACCGGGCCGCGCACACCTTCCGCGGCCAGTCCGCCGTGACGACCTGGCTGCACCGCATCACCGTGAACGCCTGCCTCGACCGGGCGCGCAAGGCCGCCTCCCGGAAGACCTCGCCGGTCGACGACGCCGAGCGCCTGGACCAGCTCCTCGAACCGCACGAGTCCGCGGCGGCACCCGTCGAGCGCGGCGATCTGCACCGGGAGCTCCTGCGGGCGCTGAACACGCTGCCGCCCGACCAGCGGGCCGCCCTCGTCCTGGTGGACATGCAGGGCTATCCCGTGGCCGAGGCCGCCCGGGTGCTCGACGTCCCCACCGGCACGGTGAAGAGTCGCTGCGCGCGGGGCAGAGCGAGACTCCTGCCCCTCCTGACCCATCTGCGGACGGAGCCACCGGGCGAGAGCGGTCCCGGTGGCCCGGGCGACGGAAAAAAGGCCGCCCCAGGAAGGAACCGGACGCAGGGGACAACCGTCCCACCGGCAGCGGACCCCCCACGTACGGGGTCGGCCCAGGACGCGGGACCCGGCGATTCAGCGGCAGTGAAGGGCGGAGGTGGGCGAGCGTGACCACGACGACGGACTCGACTGGGCACCCGGACGTCTCCGAGATCTCCGACCTCACCGAAGGGCTGCTCTCGCCGTCCCGCACCCTCGATGTGCGGCAGCACCTCGACGACTGCGCGCTCTGTACCGACGTCTACGACTCCCTCGAAGAGATCCGCGGCATGCTCGGCACGCTGCCCGGGCCCTCGCGCATGCCCGCCGATGTCGCGGAGCGCATCGACGCGGCCCTCGCTGCCGAGGCGCTCCTGGACTCCACGGTCACCGAGGACGTGGGCGCTTCCCTGTCGGCCCACGAAGCCGAGGCATCCGCCGACCGCGAGCCCGGCCTCGAACCCGGCGGCGAGCCCAGTGACGAGCCTGTCGGCGCATCCGTCACCGAGCCCGCTGCTCATGTTTCACGTGAAACATCGCCCACCGAGCCGAGCGAAGCGGCCGCTTCGTCGAGCAAGCCCACAGCCTCAACCGGTGTCGCAGCCAGCAGCGGCGGCGCTAGCCACGGCCCGTCCGGTCACTCTCGTGCGACCACCGGACCGGGTCGCGGCGGTCGTTTCCGGGGACGGCGCCGCCGCACCGCAGCTCTCGGCGCCGTCTTCACCGCTGCCGCCCTGGGCCTGGGAGCACTGCTGATTCATCCATGGGACAGCGACTCGGAGGGCTCGAAGGAGGCCTCGGCGGGCCGATCGGCCAGCGCGGACACGTTCTCCAAGGACAAGCTCAAGGAGCGCGTCAACGAGATGCTCCCCGAGCAGTCGATCGCGAGTGCCGAGACCACACCAGCGCCCAAGCCCAGCGTCGGCCCTAAGTCCAGCCCGAACCACCCGAAGAAGGGCTCCACACCGCCCGACGACTTCGTCGAGGTGCCCGCCTGTGTCGAGCGGAGTCTCGGCGGTCTGGCACCCCTGGCCGTGGACAAGGGCACCTACGAAGGCAAGAGCGCTTACCTCGTCGTCGTGGCCCATGCGTCCGACAGCACCAAGGTGTCCGCGTATATCGTCGATGCCGCCTGTGCGAACGCGTCCTCGTCGCCCAACGCCACCGGCAAGGTACTGCTCACCGAGTCCTACGCCCGGAACTGAGCGGCCCCCGGCCCGGCGGGCACGCGCGATCTCGTCCCTCTGCCCCGCGCCCGGCGCTTCCGTGTGCTCGGACACGTTTGGGAATGCGCGCCCCGTAGGATCCGTTGGGTGGGGTGAGAGCCCTGAGACAGGCACCCGCCAGCAGTACGCAGCAGTCTTCAGAGACGAGGAATCAAGCCGTGACCGACGTCCGTAACGTGATCATCATCGGCTCCGGGCCCGCCGGATACACGGCGGCGCTCTACACCGCGCGCGCGTCCCTGAAGCCCCTGGTGTTCGAGGGTGCCGTCACCGCGGGCGGCGCGCTGATGAACACCACCGATGTGGAGAACTTCCCGGGCTTCCAGGACGGCATCATGGGCCCGGACCTCATGGACAACATGCGCGCCCAGGCCGAGCGCTTCGGCGCCGAGCTCGTGCCCGACGACGTGGTCTCCGTCGACCTCACCGGTGAGATCAAGACCGTCACGGACACGGCCGGCACGGTGCACCGCGCGAAGGCCGTCATCGTGACGACGGGCTCCCAGCACCGCAAGCTGAGCCTGCCGAACGAGGACGCGCTGTCCGGCCGTGGCGTCTCCTGGTGCGCGACCTGTGACGGGTTCTTCTTCAAGGACCAGGACATCGCCGTCATCGGTGGCGGTGACACCGCGATGGAGGAGGCGACCTTCCTCTCCCGGTTCGCCAAGTCCGTGACGATCGTCCACCGCCGCGACAGCCTGCGTGCCTCCAAGGCGATGCAGGAGCGCGCCTTCGCCGACCCGAAGATCAAGTTCATCTGGGACAGCGAGGTCGCCGAGATCAAGGGCGAGCAGAAGCTCGCCGGGCTCACCCTGCGCAACGTCAAGACGGGCGAGACGTCCGAGCTGCCGGCCACCGGCCTGTTCATCGCGATCGGCCACGACCCGCGCACCGAGCTCTTCAAGGGCCAGCTCGACCTGGACGGCGAGGGCTACCTGAAGGTCGACGCGCCGTCGACCCGGACGAACATCACGGGCGTCTTCGCCGCCGGTGACGTCGTCGACCACACCTACCGCCAGGCGATCACGGCGGCGGGCACCGGCTGTGCCGCCGCTCTGGACGCCGAGCGCTTCCTCGCCGCCCTCGCGGACAGCGAGACCGCGGCCGCTGCTGCTGTCTGACTTCGTTTCGCCCCCACCCGCACCACCATGTGAGGAGCCCGCCGTGGCCAACCTGAAGAACGTGACCGACGCATCCTTCGAAGAGGACGTCCTCAAGAGCGACAAGCCCGTCCTGGTGGACTTCTGGGCCGCCTGGTGCGGTCCCTGCCGCCAGATCGCGCCGTCGCTCGAGGCGATCGCGAAGGAGCACGGCGACAAGATCGAGATCGTCAAGCTCAACATCGACGAGAACCCGGGCACGGCCGCCAAGTACGGCGTCATGTCGATCCCGACGCTGAACGTCTACCAGAACGGCGAGGTCGCCAAGACCATCGTCGGTGCCAAGCCGAAGGCCGCCATCGAGCGCGACCTGGCGGACTTCATCGCCGAGTAAGGCGCCACGTCATCGGTGTCCGCCACGTCGGCGGAGAGCGATGTTTCACGTGAAACACGAATGGGCCAACCCCGCGGGGTTGGCCCATTCGTTTGTCCGCTGAAGTCTGATGAAGCCGCTGAAGCCACTGAGATCCACTGAGGCCTTGCTGTCGCTGAGGTCCGCTGGCAAGGCCGTGCATCTTGGTCGCTACAGCGGCCGAAGCGCGGGCTCCTTCTGTACCGCTCCCAGCAGCCGGTCGAGCGCCAGCTCCACGTCTTCTTTCCATGAGAGCGTCGTCCGCAGCTCCAGCCGGAGCCTCGGATAGGCGGGGTGCGGACGGACCGTCTTGAAGCCCACCGCGAGGAGATGCTCCGCGGGGAGCACACAGGCCGGCTTCTCCCAGCGCGCGTCACCGAAGGCCTCGATGGCCTTGAACCCCCGGCGCAGCAGATCCTTGGCGACCGTCTGCACGATGACGCGGCCGAGCCCCTGCCCTTGATAGCCCGGCATGATCCAGGCAGTCATCAGCTGGACGGCGTCCGGCGACACCGGACTCGTGGGGAACGCCGTGGACCGCGGCACATAGGCGGGGGGAGCGTAGAGGACGAAGCCCACCGGCACGTCGTCGACGTAGACGACCCGACCGCAGGACCCCCACTCCAGCAGGACGGCCGAGATCCACGCTTCCTTCTCCAGCTCGGGCGTTCCGGCCTTCAGCGCGGCTTCGCCGCTGACCGGATCCAGCTCCCAGAAGACACACGCGCGGCAACGCCGGGGAAGGTCCGGAAGGTTGTCCAGCGTGAGCGGTACGAGCCGTCGCCCCATGAAGGCGGTTCCTCACTTCCTTCGCCCGCGACGCCACGAGCAGCTGTCAGTGCGCTCCGTTCCCTGAGCAGGCTGCCGACGAACCCACCGACCGCGCCCAGGCCGAACCCCGCGGTCATCAATCCGGTGCGGCTCACCGATCGCATGGCCCCCGCCTCCCCTAAGAGGTGCCGTCAGGTGTTGCGCCATACCCAAGCGCATCGTATCCACGATGCGATTCCATCGATACCGGAAGAAAGCAAAGAGCGGGCCGTGTTCCGGCACACACCGGACACGGCCCGCTTTCACAGGCGCCACGGGATTCGGTTACAGCGTCCCGCCTATTCCTGCACCGAGCGCTCAGGCCCTCAGAGAGGCACCTTCACGGCTCAGTTCAACTCAGCTCTGCTCATCCTCCGAGGAATCCTCGGCCGCAGCCTCGGCCAGACCGCGCTTGAGGACCGAGCCTTCTTCAGGAGCGAGGGTGGTGAGGATGCGCTCCAGGTCCTCCAGGGACGCGAAGTCGACGACGATCTTGCCCTTCTTCTGGCCCAGATCGACCCTCACCCGCGTCTCGAACCGGTCCGAGAGACGCGTGGCGAGACTCGTCAGCGCAGGAGACACCCGCGCCCCGGCGCGAGGCCCCTTGGCCTTCGGCTTGGTCTGCGGCCGCGACCCCATGAGGGTCACGATCTCCTCGACGGCCCGCACCGAGAGCCCCTCGGCCACGATCCGGTAGGCGAGACGGTCCTGCTCCTCCGGGTCCTCGACGGACAGCAGAGCCCGGGCATGGCCCGCGGACAGCACGCCGGCGGCGACCCTGTTCTGCACCTTCGGCGACAGCTTCAGAAGACGCAGCGTGTTGGAGACCTGAGGGCGGGAGCGGCCGATCCGGTCCGCCAGCTGGTCATGCGTGCACTTGAAGTCCTTGAGCAGCTGGTCGTAGGCCGCGGCCTCTTCCAGCGGGTTCAGCTGGGCGCGGTGCAGGTTCTCAAGGAGGGCGTCCAGGAGGAGCTTGTCGTCCTCCGTCGCCCGCACGATGGCCGGGATGCGCTCCAGACCCGCCTCACGGCAGGCCCGCCAGCGCCGCTCGCCCATGATGAGCTCGTACCGCGCGGGCCCCAGCTGCCGTACGACCACGGGCTGGAGAAGGCCGACCTCCTTGATGGAGGTCACCAGTTCGGCGAGGGCGTCCTCGTCGAAGACCTCGCGCGGCTGCCTCGGGTTGGGCGTGATGGAGTCGAGCGGCAGCTCGGCGAAGTGCGCACCGGCCGGGCTCCGCAGTTCCTCCACCGCCCCGTTGCCCGGCGCCTCCGTCTCCTGTGAAACGGGCGGCTGCGCAAGGGAGCTCTGCGGAAGCGAAGCCACCGTGGCGGCTGCCACTCCGCGCTCCGCGGTGAGCACGGGCACGGCCGACGGCGAGGTGGACGCCCCACCCGCGCTCGGGGCAGCGGCCTTCTCCGTGGGAGCCGCAGGGATCAGAGCGCCGAGGCCACGGCCCAGTCCTCTTCGTCGCTCGCTCACTGGATGCCCTCCGTCATGTTCTGGTCGTTCTGGATGCCCGTGTGGGCGTGCTGTACGTCGAACCGCACGCCTACTCCGCGCAGCGCGATCTCGCGCGCCGCCTCGAAGTACGACAGGGCACCGCTTGAGCCTGGATCGTAAGTCAGTACGGTCTGGCCGTAGCTCGGTGCCTCGGAGATACGCACCGAGCGCGGGATGCTCGTCCGGAGCACCTCTTCGCCGAAGTGGTTGCGCACCTCGTCAGCCACCTGGGAGGCGAGCCGGGTCCGGCCGTCGTACATGGTGAGGAGGATGGTCGACACATGCAGGCGCGGGTTGAGGTGCCCCCGCACCAGGTCAACGTTGCGCAGGAGCTGGCCGAGGCCCTCCAGGGCGTAGTACTCGCACTGGATGGGGATCAGCACCTCCGCACCGGCCACCAGGGCGTTCACCGTCAACAGCCCCAGTGACGGCGGACAGTCGATGAGGATGTAGTCCAGCGGCTGCTCATACGCCTGGATCGCTCGCTGCAGTCGGCTTTCCCGAGCCACCAGCGACACCAGTTCGATCTCCGCACCGGCGAGATCGATGGTGGCCGGAGCACAGAAGAGGCCCTCGACATCAGGGACGGGCTGAACGACCTCGGCGAGAGGCTTGCTCTCGACCAACACGTCGTAGATGGAGGGAACTTCAGCGTGATGGTCGATACCGAGCGCCGTGGAGGCATTCCCCTGCGGGTCCAGGTCGATCACCAGAACGCGCGCGCCGTGCAAGGCCAGTGAGGCGGCAAGGTTGACGGTTGTCGTCGTCTTGCCTACTCCACCCTTCTGGTTGGCGACCACCATGACTCGGGTCTGCTCGGGCCGTGGCAGGCCCTCGCCCGCGCGGCCAAGAGCTTCCACCGCCAGCTGGGCAGCACGACCGATGGGGGTGTCGTCCATCGGGCTCGGTGTTTCACGTGAAACATCCTCCCCCGCCGACTCGGTACGGGGACCGGGGACCGGATCGGTCATCGGTCCCGCGATGTTGGCGTCGGACCGCAAGGATTCACTCTCCTCGACTTCAGGCTCGCAATGAACAGAGCCTCCCATGCTTTCGGGGTCGTGAACCAGCGAGGCCCGGTCTTCTGTGGACGAATCCGTCTCTGTGGACAACTCCGTTCCCTTGTCGAGGGAACCAAGTGGCCGACGCTCGCGAGGTTCGGCAGCGCGACCGCGACTGATGATGCCATGCAGCAGTGAGCGACGTTTCACGTGAAACACGATGCACGGCGACCGGGGTGCCGCTGGTGCGACACCCCGGTACGCGTACGTTTGACAGCTTTTGTGGAGTACGGCTCGTCGTCAGGACGGATCAGCGACGAACGTCAACATGCGTCAACTCCGCGGTCGACAGGCGACAACAGTGAGCCATGCCCTCATCGCGACAGCAGCGCCGACGTCGTTCAGCGACGGCGGCGGGCCCGTCCGACCCGTGCGGCCTTGGCCCGCTTGGCGGCGAAGCGCACACCACCGGGGCTCTCGCCCACCTCGACCCGCACCACGGTGGACGGCGGGTCCACGACCCCTTCACCCACCTGCACCACGGAGACGGATTCGGCACCGAGCTTGCTCAGGGCGGCGCCCGCCGCCTTGACCTCTTCCTCGGCCGTGTCGCCCTTGAGCGCCAGCATCTCTCCGTACGGACGCAGCAGCGGAACGCCCCAGCCGGCGAGGCGGTCCAGCGGCGCGACGGCACGCGCGGTCACGACGTGGACGGGCTGAAGCTTGCCGAGGACCTCCTCGGCGCGGCCACGGACGACCGTCACATGGTCGAGCCCCAGCAGCTCGACGACCTCGCTGAGGAAGTTCGTGCGCCGCAGCAGCGGCTCAAGGAGCGTGATCTTGAGGTCCTCGCGGACGAGCGCGAGCGGGATGCCGGGGAGTCCGGCACCGGAGCCGACATCGCACACCGTCACGCCCTCGGGAACCACCTCGGACAGCACGGCGCAGTTCAGCAGGTGCCGCTCCCACAGCCGGGGAACCTCACGGGGGCCGATCAGACCACGCCGCACTCCCGCCTCGGCGAGCAGCTCCGCATACCGGACCGCGTCCGGGAATCGCTCGCCGAAAACCTCGCGCGCCTGCTCCGGCGCCGGGGGGAGCTCCGCTTCCTCCGTCACGGGGACCGTCCTTCCGTACCGCACTGGATCGCTGACTATCAGGCTGACAAAGACCGGCCCCGTCTGCGAACAGACGGGGCCGGGATGAGACGTACCGATCAGGCCGGGAGTACCACGACGAAGCGCTGCGGCTCCTCGCCCTCGGACTCGCTGCGCAGGCCCGCGGCCTTGACCGCGTCGTGCACGACTTTGCGCTCGAACGGCGTCATCGGCTTGAGCTTGACCGGTTCGCCGGAGCTCTTCGCGTCGGCGGCGGCCTTGGCGCCCAGCTCGGACAGCTCCTCGCGCTTCTTGGCGCGGTAGCCCGCGATGTCCAGCATCAGGCGGCTGCGGTCGCCGGTCTCCCGGTGTACCGCGAGGCGGGTCAGCTCCTGGAGCGCCTCCAGGACCTCGCCGTCCCGGCCGACGAGCTTCTGCAGGTCGCGGCTGCCGGCGTCGCTGATGATCGACACCGCGGCCCGGTCGGCCTCGACGTCCATGTCGATGTCGCCGTCGAGGTCGGCGATGTCCAGCAGACCCTCGAGGTAGTCCGCCGCGATCTCCCCCTCCTGCTCGAGGCGGGTCAGAGCGTCGCCGGCCTCAGCTGCGGCGGAGGTGGTGGTGCCTTCCGTCACGGGATGGACTCCTTTTACTTCTTGGACGGGTGCTTGGGCCGCTGCTGGCCCTTGCGCTGTCCGGACTTGGCTTTGCTGCGGGTGCCCTGGCCGGGCTGGCTGCCCGAGGCGCCGCCGGCGGACTTGGCCTTGGCCGCGGCGTCCTGGGGCTTGCTGTCCTCGGACTTGGTCAGCGACGCCTTCTTACCGGACGCATCGGAGGCCGGGGCAGTCGTGGAGCCGCCGTCCGTCTTGCCGCCCGTGGCGGCGGTGCCGGACTGCCGCTTGGACTTGCTCTGGCGCTTGGGCTGCTGGCGCTTGGGCGCCGCGACGGGCGTACCGTCCTCGGCCGTGGCGGCCTCGGCCTCGCTGACGATCACGGTGCCGTCGGCCTGGGCGGCGAAGCCCGCCTTGTTCAGGCCGTTGATGAACTTCCGCTCGTACTCGTTGCGGTCGCGGCCCTTGGCGACGATGGCCTTCACGGCCCTGACCTGGCCGCGGCTGCGGGTCTTGCCCGCGTCCGTGATGTGCTTCTGCAGGCGCTCCAGGTACGAGGCCTGGGCCTTGGAGCCGGGCGTCGGGTTCTGGCGGATCACGTACATCTGCTGGCCCATGGTCCACACGTTGGTGGTCAGCCAGTAGACGAGGACACCGACCGGGAAGTTGATGCCGAAGACGGCGAACATGATGGGGAAGACGTACATCAGCATCTTCTGCTGCTGCATGAACGGCGTCTTCACCGTGGTGTCGACGTTCTTCGTCATCAGCTGGCGCTGGGTGAAGAACTGCGACGCCGACATCAGGATGATCATGAGCGCGGTCACGACGCGCACGTCGGTCAGCGAGGCGCCGAGGGAGGCGACCTTGTCGGCGCTGTCCGTGAACTTCACCGCGAGCGGGGCACCGAAGATGTGGGCGTCACGGGCGCTGTCCAGCAGCTGCTGGTCGATGACGCCGACCTTCTTGTTGGACGCGATGCCGTTGAGCACGTGGTACAGCGCGAAGAAGAACGGCGACTGCGCCAGGATGGGAAGGCACGAGGAGAGCGGGTTGGTACCCGACTCCTTGTACAGCTTCATCATCTCTTCGGACTGACGCTGCTTGTCGCTCTTGTAGCGTTCCTGGATCTTCTTCATCTCGGGCTGCAGCGTCTGCATGGCCCGGGTCGCCTTGATCTGCTTCACGAAGAGCGGGATCAGGCAGATTCGGATCAGGATCACCAGGGACACGATCGACAGGCCCCAGGCCCAGCCCGTATCAGGGCCGAAGATCGCACCGTACAGCTTGTGGAACTGCACGATGACCCAGGAGACGGGTGTCGTGATGAAGCTGAAGAAACCGGCAATCGTGTCCACTAATCAGGCTCCTTGAGCATGGGACGGGGTCTCGGCGGCCGGGCTCGGGGGAGCCGGTGGGAGGTCTCCGGTCGGCACGCCAGCGGCGGAGGGCCCGCCCTTGCGTTCGCGCCAGGCAGCGCGCAGCATCTCGTGCCACCGCGGACGCTTGCGCGGCGGAACGTGATCTACACCACCGAGCGACCACGGATTGCACCGCAGGATGCGCCACGCAGTGAGCGCTGTTCCCTTGACTGCACCGTGCCGGTCGATGGCGAGGTAGCCGTAGTGGGAGCACGACGGGTAGTACTTGCACACCGGGCCGAGGAGTGGACTGATCGTCCACTGGTACAGCTTGATCAGCGCCAGCAGCGGGTACTTCATCGCGCGCCCCCTCCAAGGAGGCGCCGCAGGGCGGCGTCCAGGTCTTGGGCCAGCTGTGCGTAGGTGGCGTCGCCCGCACCGGGCAACGCTCGTACGACTACCAGGCTACCGGGGGGCACCAAGGCCAACCGGTCGCGTGTCAGATGGCGAAGACGGCGCTTGACCGTATTGCGCACGACGGCTCCACCCACGGCCTTGCTCACGACGAAACCCGCACGCGTCGGGGGAAGGCTCTCCCCTGGCACGTGCGGGTCCGTTGCACCGCTGCGTAGATGGACGACGAGTAGCGGGCGTCCGGCCCGGCGTCCTCGGCGTACCGCGGTCGCGAAATCCTCGCGCCGCCTCAGCCGATGCTCGGTAGGCAGCACGACGTCATGACCTAATTTGCGCTTAGGCGGACAGGCGGGCGCGACCCTTGCTACGGCGGGACGCCAGGACGGCGCGGCCGGCACGGGTGCGCATACGCAGCCGGAAGCCGTGGGTCTTCGCGCGACGACGGTTGTTCGGCTGGAAGGTGCGCTTGCTCACTCGGGGGCTCCAGTAATGACTCGTGTGGTGGCGGGTATCGCCTGGCTGTCACCGTGCGCCCACGAGAAGCTCGGAAAAGCTCGCGTATAGGCACCGAGTGCACCGCTTCACAATCACTGACCGTGATCTTTGCCCATCGGAGGCAGGCGGCAGCAGCCATCGACAACTCGACCTGGTTACGGTACGCGGGGCTACGCCATCCGGTCAAACCAGCCGTCAGGGAGAGACACTGTGCACAGCCTGTGGACAACAACTTGAACCGCACCCGTCGCCCTGACTACCGTGGCTGAACTCCGTTTCGTTCCCTTCCCCCTGCCCCTCCCGATTTCCGTCCCGACCCGTCCCAAGAACCACACCTTCGTGGGACCTGTGAGAGAGCGTGCCCTGTGGCTGACGTACCTGCCGATCTTGCCGCAGTGTGGCCAAGGGTCCTGGAGCAGCTGCTGGGCGAAGGGCGGGGGCAGGGCGTCGAGGCGAAGGACGAGCACTGGATCCGACGGTGCCAGCCGCTCGCGCTCGTCGCCGACACCGCCCTCCTTGCCGTTCCGAACGAATTTGCGAAGGGCGTTCTGGAGGGCCGCCTCGCCCCGGTCGTCAGCGACACGCTGAGCCGGGAGTGCGGTCGCCCGATCCGCATCGCCATCACGGTCGACGACTCCGTGGGCGAGCCGCAGACCCCGCCCGCACCGCCGGTCCAGCAACAGCAGACACGGTACGAGGACCAGCCCTCCCGCTACGAAGAGCAGCCGCCCCGCTACGAAGAGCCCGCGCCCCGGTACGAGGAGCCTGAGCTGCCGCCCGCCTCCGGCCAGGGGCACGACGCGTACGACACGTACGGCCGCCGCCCCGGGGACGAGCGCTCCGCGGGCCCGCGCCCGGACCAGATGCCGACGGCCCGCCCGGCGTATCCGGACTACCAGCGCCCCGGCGCCTGGCCGCAGCAGCCGCAGGACGACTACGGCTGGCAGCAGCCGCGCCTCGGCTTCCCCGAGCGCGATCCGTACGCGAGCCCCGGGCAGCAGCAGCCGCAGCACGACTACCGCCCGCAGCCGCCGCAGGAGCGCTCGCCGTACGACCAGCAGCTCCCCGAGCGGCCGGGGCAGGACCGCCACGACCGGCGTGAGCGGCACGAGCCGCCCCCCGGCGCGGGCTCCGGCGCGGGGCCGCGTGGGGGTCCAGGAGGCCCTGGCGGCCCCTCGGGCCCCGTCGGCCACGGCGGGACCTCCCTGCCCGCCTCCAGCGGCGCTCCCGGCCCCCTGGCCGCGCAGCCCGCGCCCGCCACCGGCCCCGGTGAGCCCACCGCGCGGCTGAACCCGAAGTACCTCTTCGACACCTTCGTGATCGGGGCGTCGAACCGCTTCGCGCACGCGGCCGCGGTCGCCGTCGCCGAGGCCCCCGCGAAGGCGTACAACCCGCTGTTCATCTACGGGGAGTCGGGGCTCGGCAAGACGCACCTGCTGCACGCGATCGGGCACTACGCGCGCAGCCTCTACCCGGGCACGCGCGTGCGCTATGTGAGCTCCGAGGAGTTCACCAACGAGTTCATCAACTCCATCCGCGACGGCAAGGGCGACAGCTTCCGCAAGCGCTACCGCGAGATGGACATCCTGCTCGTCGACGACATCCAGTTCCTCGCGGACAAGGAGTCGACGCAGGAGGAGTTCTTCCACACGTTCAACACGCTCCACAACGCGAACAAGCAGATCGTGCTCTCCAGTGACCGGCCGCCCAAGCAGCTGGTGACCCTGGAGGACCGGCTGCGCAATCGCTTCGAGTGGGGCCTGATCACCGACGTCCAGCCGCCGGAGCTGGAGACGCGCATCGCGATCCTGCGGAAGAAGGCGGTCCAAGAGCAGCTCAACGCCCCGCCGGAGGTCCTGGAGTTCATCGCGTCCCGGATCTCGCGGAACATCCGTGAGCTGGAGGGCGCGCTGATCCGCGTCACGGCGTTCGCGTCGCTCAATCGACAGCCTGTGGACCTTGGGCTCACGGAGATCGTCCTGAAGGACCTGATCCCGGGCGGCGAGGACGCGGCTCCGGAGATCACGGCGACGGCCATCATGGCGGCCACCGCCGACTACTTCGGCCTGACGGTGGACGACCTGTGCGGGTCGTCGCGCAGCCGGGTCCTGGTGACGGCCCGCCAGATCGCCATGTACCTGTGTCGCGAGCTGACCGACCTCTCCCTGCCGAAGATCGGCGCGCAGTTCGGCGGCCGCGACCACACGACGGTGATGCACGCCGACCGCAAGATCCGTGCGCTGATGGCCGAGCGCCGCTCGATCTACAACCAGGTCACCGAGCTCACCAATCGCATCAAGAACGGCTGACAGCAGCGGCGTTACGACACGCCAGGGCGCCCAGGGGCATGCCTCCGGGGCGCCCTTCGCGTTTTCCCGTGCCTACGTAAAGAGCCAGTGCCTACGTAGAGGGCCCGTGCCCTCCGTGGATGGGCCCGTGCCTGCGGAGACGCGGCCATGCCTCCAGGAGGCCCGCCTGCGCCTACGCAGGACGGCCAGAGCGCCTGTGCAGGCCCGCAGCGCCCACGCGGCGGCGATGGCCGCAACCGTTCCTCGAAGCCCCTTCGGGTTCCAGCAGCGCCTTCCTGAGCGCCGTCGACGCCTGCGCGAAACCCCCTCCGAGCCCGTCCTCACAGCGGTGCACAGCGCCGATCGCCCCTGATTCCCGCGACCTGTTCGTCATCTTCTGTTCGATTCATGGTCACCTCGCCTAGGTTCTCCACAGATCTGCGGCCTTTTCGCCCTCCACACCCTGGGGACTGGGAAGTTGTCCCAAGCGTGTCCACAGGGGACCCTGCTGAATGGTCATCAGACCAGGTCAGGTGGTTGTGGATTCGTGGACGAAGACTTTCCACAGACTGTGGATGAAGATCTTGTCCACAGGGGGTGGGAAAAGTTGTCCACCGGCGGCCCACAGGCTGAGGCCTGTTGTGCACAGCTTCTCCCCAGCCCTGTCCACTGTTCGGCAACGCGACGCGCGCGCTCACCGGGTCGAGTGAAAGGCGTCACACAAAGGTGCCGGGTTGGCCTGTGGGGAAGCTGGGTAAAGCTGGGGACAGGGCTGGGGAGAAGTCGCCCTCTCCTGTGCATCGGGTGTGCAGAACTTTCGCCCGTCCACAGTTACCCCCGGTTGTCCACCGCCGTCGCCCACAGGGCCGGTGGACAAAAAACGGACGCTGACCTGCGCATTCGCGGTTATCCACGGTTTCCACAGGCCCTACTACTACTCCCGACTAGAGAGAGTCAGATTTCCGCTTTGAAGTGGGGGCTGTGCACAACTCGCCGCTCGGGCCGTCACGACCTCTCGGCACGACTTGACCCCGACGGGCACCAGCTGTCAGTGCGGTGCGTCAGACTGGTCCCCAGTGCCAGCAACAGCAGGAGGGCGGCTAAGTGAAGATCCGGGTGGAACGCGACGTACTCGCGGAGGCGGTGGCGTGGGCGGCACGCAGCCTCCCGGCTCGGCCGCCAGCGCCCGTCCTCGCGGGCCTGCTGCTGAAGGCCGAGGAGGGCGCCCTCTCCCTGTCGAGCTTTGACTACGAGGTCTCGGCCCGCGTCTCCGTGGACGCCGAGGTCGACGAGGAGGGCACGGTCCTCGTCTCCGGCCGCCTGCTCGCCGACATCTGCCGCGCCCTGCCGAACCGCCCGGTGGAGATCTCCACAGACGGTGTACGGGCGACGGTGGTCTGCGGCTCCTCCCGCTTCACCCTCCACACCCTGCCTGTGGAGGAGTACCCGGCGCTGCCGCAGATGCCGACCGCCACGGGCACCGTCCCCGGTGAGGTCTTCGCCTCGGCCGCCTCCCAGGTCGCCATCGCCGCGGGCCGCGACGACACCCTGCCCGTCCTCACCGGTGTCCGCATCGAGATCGAGGGCGACACGGTCACGCTGGCCTCCACCGACCGCTACCGCTTCGCGGTCCGTGAGTTCCTGTGGAAGCCGGAGAACCCGGAGACGTCCGCCGTCGCCCTGGTGCCCGCCAAGACGCTCCTGGACACCGCCAAGGCGCTCACGAGCGGCGACACGGTCACCCTGGCCCTGTCCGGCTCCGGCGCGGGCGAGGGCCTCATCGGCTTCGAGGGCGCGGGCCGCCGCACGACGACCCGTCTCCTGGAGGGCGACCTCCCGAAGTACCGCACGCTCTTCCCGACGGAGTTCAACTCGGTCGCCGTCATCGAGACCGCCCCCTTCGTGGAGGCCGTCAAGCGCGTGGCGCTCGTCGCCGAGCGGAACACCCCGGTGCGGCTCAGCTTCGAGCAGGGCGTGCTCATCCTGGAGGCCGGTTCCAGCGACGACGCACAGGCTGTGGAAAGGGTCGACGCCCAGCTCGAGGGCGACGACATCTCCATCGCCTTCAACCCGACGTTCCTGCTCGACGGCCTGAGCGCGATCGACTCCCCGGTCGCCCAGCTGTCGTTCACCACGTCCACGAAGCCCGCTCTCCTGAGCGGCAAGCCGGCCGTGGACGCCGAGGCGGACGAGGCGTACAAGTACCTGATCATGCCCGTACGTCTGAGCGGCTGAGCCCACAGGTGTGTGGCCGCGTCCGGGCGTAGGCTCGGACGCGGGTACGAACGTGCCGCGGGTACGCGGAGCCGCTCAGCGCCGAGCGGCCGTGACGTGCCTTCACGCCACATCGCTAGTTAGGAACGCACTGATGGAGCTCGGTCTCGTCGGCCTCGGCAAGATGGGCGGCAACATGCGCGAGCGCATTCGCCGCGCAGGCCACACCGTCATCGGATACGACCGCAATCCGGACCTCGCGGACGTCCACAGCCTCGAAGAGCTGGTGAGCAAGCTCAAGGGCCCGCGCGTGGTGTGGGTGATGGTCCCGGCCGGAGCCGCGACCCAGTCCACGGTCGACGAGCTCGCCGAGCTCCTGTCGCCCGGCGACGTCGTGGTGGACGGCGGGAACTCGCGCTGGACGGACGACGAGAAGCACGCCGAGGAGCTCGCAGCCAAGGGCATCGGCTTCGTCGACTGCGGCGTCTCCGGCGGCGTCTGGGGCCTGCAGAACGGCTACGCGCTGATGTACGGCGGCGACAAGGAGAACGTCGCCAAGGTGCAGCCCATCTTCGACGCGCTCAAGCCCGAGGGCGACTTCGGCTCCGTGCACGCGGGCAAGGTCGGCGCGGGCCACTTCGCGAAGATGGTCCACAACGGCATCGAGTACGCGATGATGCAGGCCTACGCCGAGGGCTGGGAGCTCCTGGAGGCCGTGGACTCGGTCACCGACGTCCGTGAG
>NZ_JOJM01000016.1 GCF_000720325.1 Streptomyces sp. NRRL B-1347 | reverse complement strand
GCGTGAGCTGGCGTCGTCGGGTTCGGGTGGCGCGCCGGTGTTTTCATCCGTGGCGTTCGACCTGGTGGTGCCGAATGTGTGGTTGCTCGGGGACGGTCAGGTCGTCAATGAGTACGGTCCGACCGAGGCGATCCGTACGGCGGGCCGGGTGAGCGCCTCTATCGGACGGGTGACCTGGTCCGGTGGCGGGCCGACGGGGCCGTGGACTTCCTGGGCCGCATCGACGACCAAGTGAAGATCCGTGGCTACCGCATCGAGCTCGGGGAGATCCGTGCCGCCCTCGTGGCACAGGCGTCGGTGTCCGACGCCGCGGTCATCGTGTCGGATGAGCAGCAGTTGATCGCGTACGTCGTCGGCGAGAGCGAAGGCCTTGCCGAGGCGCTGTCGGCGGTGCTGCCGGAGTACATGGTGCCGTCGCGGGCACTCGATCAAGGCGATCGCCCTGGTCGGCGCGTTGCGGGCGCAGGGCTTCGAGGCGGGCGTGGGCGATGTGTTCCGGTACCGGACGGTGGCGGGACTCGCCGCCGCGCTCGGCACCGGCGGCAGCGCTCCCGAGCCGGAGGGCATCGCGCCGTTCGCGCTCGTCCCGCGGAGCGTGCGCGAGGCGCTGCCCGCGGACGTCGTCGACGCCTATCCGCTCTCCCAGGTCCAGCTCGGCATGCTGCTGGAGATGCTCTCCGACGACGGCCTGAACAAGTACCACAACACGTCCACGTTCCGGATCAAGGACGGCATGCCGTTCGACGCGGGCGCGCTCGCCCACGCCGCCCGGACCGTGATCGCCCGGCACGAGATGCTGCGGACGTCCTTCGCGCTCGAAACGTACGAGATGCCCCTCCAGTTGGTGCACCCGGAGGCCGCCACGAGCGTCGTCGTGCACGATCTGCGCGGCACGACGCCCGAGGAGTTCGAGGAGGGGCGGCGCGCGCACATCGTGCGGGAGCGCGCCGAGCTGTTCGACGTCTCGCGGCCGCCGCTCCTGCGGATCTCCGCACTCGTCGAGTCCGACGAGGCCTGGCACCTCGGCTTCACGCACTGCCACGCCATCACGGAGGGCTGGAGCCAGCAGTCGCTCCTCATGGAGGTCCTGAACGCGTACCGCGCGTACGCCGAGGAGGCGGAGCCCGAACCGGAGGAGCCGATGCCGGTGCGGTACGCGGACTTCGTCGCCGCCGAACTCGCCGCGCTCGACTCGACGGAGGACCGCGACTACTGGCGGCTCGTCGTCGAAGGCCACGCGCCGTGCGCGCTGCCCGCCGAGTGGGGCGACGGCGTGGCCGCGGCGCGCGAGGACTTCAAACTGTCGGTGGAGTTCCGCGACATCGAGCCCGCGCTGCGCGCGCTCGCCACGGACACCGGCACGTCCTTCAAGGCCGTCCTCCTGGCCGCGCACCTGAAGGTGCTCAGCTCCGTCACGAACGAGGACGCCTTCCACACGGGCGTCCTGTACAGCGCGCGGCCCGAGGTCCCCGGTGCCGAGCGGGTGTACGGCATGTTCCTGAACACCCTGCCGTTCGCCCACGACCGCACCGCCGACACCTGGCGCGACCTCGTGCGGCAGGTGTTCGACCGCGAGGCCGACGTGTACCGCCACCGGCGGTACCCGCTGCCGGCCGTGCAGCGCCTCGCGGGCAGCGGGCGGCTGTTCGACATCATGTTCCGCTACCAGGACTTCCACCAGGTCGACACCGGCTCCGTGGACGTCCGCGCGGGCGCGGGCGACAGCTCCAACGAGTTCACGATGTCGATCGCGAACGTCCCCGGCAGGCTCGTGCTGCGCGCCGTGAGCACCGGCCTCAACCGCGCCAACGCGGAACGCCTCGCCGGGATGTACCGGGCCGTCCTGGAGGCCATGGCGGCCGACGCGGACGGCGACGCCCGCGCGGCCGTCCTCACGGACGCCGAGCGCGCGCGGCTTCTCCTGGACTGGAACGACACCGACATGGAGTGGGAATGAGCAGGCGCGTGCACGACGTCTTCGCGGCGACCGCCGCGGCCTTTCCGGACTCGGTCGCCGTACGGGCGGGATCGACCGTCCTGACCTACCGGGACCTCGACACCCGTGCCAACCGCGTCGCGCACGAGCTGCGCGCCGCGGGCGTCGGCCCGGAGTCCGTGGTCGGCGTGCTCCTGGAGCGCGGCCCCTGGCTGCTCCCGGTGCTCCTCGGCATCTGGAAGGCGGGCGGCTCCCAGCTGGCCCTCGACGCCGCCATGCCCACCGAGCGCCTGACCTACATGCTGGACACGGCGGGCGCACGGCTCGTCGTCACCCAGCGGACCCTGGCCGGGCTGCTCGGGGACGCGTACGACGGCGAACTCCTCGACCTCGACCGCGACCGGGAGCGCATCACGGGGCGGCCCGGCACCGCACCGGCCGCGGTCGCCCCGGCCCCGGCCGCCCCGGCGGCGGGCAAGCCGTCGCCGGACGGCCTCGCCTACACACTCTTCACCTCAGGCTCGACCGGGCGGCCCAAGGGCGTGCAGATCGCCCACGGTTCGCTCCTGAACCTGCTGTTCTCGATGCGGGCGCGGTTCGACGCGGCACCGGACCACGTGTGGCTCGCGGCGACGTCGGTGTCCTTCGACATCTCGTACGCCGAGCTGTACCTGCCACTGATCACCGGCGGCTCCGTGGTGCTCGTCGACGACAGCGGCCTCGGCGACGCGCTCGCCCAGCTCGACCTCGTCGACACCCACGGCGTCACCCACGTCCAGGCCACCCCCGCGGGCTGGAAACTGCTGCTCGCGGCCGGGTTCACGAGCCGCCCCGTCACGGCGGTGACCACCGGCGAGGCGTGCCCGCCGTCACTCGGCCGCGAACTGCGCGGCCACGTGCACCGACTGGTCAATCTGTACGGGCCGACCGAGACGACCGTCTGGTCCACCGGCTGGGAAGTGCCGCCGGGCACCCCGGACATGCCGGTCGGGCGGCCGATCCACAACACCCGCGCGTACGTGCTCGACAGCGCGCTCCAACCCGTGCCGGTCGGCGTCACCGGCGAGCTGTACCTGGCGGGCACGGGCGTGGCCCGCGGCTACGTGGGCCGGCCCGGTCTGACCGCCGGACGCTTCCTGCCGGAGGAGCTCGGCGGGCCGCCGGGATCGCGCATGTACCGCACCGGTGACCTGGTCCGTTTCCGCGCCGACGGCGACCTGGAGTACCTCGGCCGCACCGACCACCAGGTGAAGATCCGCGGCTACCGCGTCGAACTCGGCGAGATCGAGGAGCAGTTGGTCACCCACCCCGGCGTCGGCTCGGCCGTCGTCGTCGCACGCGAGGACGGCCAGGGCGAACCCTGGCTGGTCGCGTACGTCATCCCGGCCCGCGGCTCCGGGGCGGCCGGTGGCCCCGAACGCGCCGAGGCCGGGCAGGACGAGCTGCGCCGCCACCTCGCCGCGCGGCTGCCCGCGTACATGGTGCCCACGGGCTTCGTCCTGCTCGACCGGCTGCCGCTGAACGCCGCGGGCAAGGTCGACCGCGCGGCCCTGCCCGCGCCCCAGCGCACGGCGCTCGTCGCCGACCGCGCCTACCAGGCACCCCGTACCCGCACCGAGCGGCTGCTCGCCGACGTGTGCGCCGAGGTGCTCGGCGTCCCCGGCGTCGGCGCGCACGACCGGCTCGCCGACCTCGGGGTCGACTCCATGCGCATCGTGCACGTCCTCGCCGCAGGGCGGCGGGCGGGACTCACCGTGACCCTGCGGATGCTCCTGGACAGCGTGACCATCGCGGACCTCGGAGCCGCGATCGACGGGACCACCGCGACCTACGGAGCAGGAGACGATGCAGGCGCTCCCCACGATGACCACGCAGCCCACGACGCCCGCGCGGGCGGGGGCGGCGACGGCGGGCCCGGCGAAGGGAGCGAGCCGGACGGTGGCGCGGGCGGCAGGCCACGGGCCGGTGCGCCGGTGAACGCCGGCAGGACCGCGGCCGACATCGAGGACGTCATGGCGGCGCACGGCATCCCCGGCGCGGCCGTCGCCGTCCTGCGGAGCGGGGAGGTCGCGGCCCTGCACGTGCACGGCGTGCGGTCCCTGGACACGGGCGCGCCCGTCACCCTGCGCACCCGCTTCCAGGCCGGGTCGATCAGCAAGCACGTCATCGCGCTCGCCGCCCTGCGCCTCGTCGCCGACGGGCCGCTCGCCCTGGACGCGCCCCTCGACGAGCACCTGACCGGGCGGACCGTGCCACGGCTGCCCGGTGGCGGCCGGGTCACCCTGCGGCACTGTCTGTCGAACACCGCGGGCCTGTCGTCGGCGTCGGCCACGTGGTGGCACCCCGACGAGGCCATGCCCACCGTGTCCGACGTACTCGACGACGTCGAGGCGGAGGCCGAGCCGGGGTCGGTGTTCCGCAAGGCGGGCAGCCAATGGGCCTTCGTCGAACAGCTGTTGACCGACGTGACCGGGCAGGAGATCGGCAAGCTCGTCGACGAGCTGGTGTTCCAGGAGCTCGGCATGCGGGACAGCGCCTTCACCGCGGGCACCGGCGCGGACGTCGCCGCGGGGCACGACCGGCACGGCGAGGCGCTGCACGGCGGCCACCGCTGTCGCCCCGCGCGGGCCGGCACCGGGCTGTGGAGCACGGCCGCCGACCTCGCCCAGTTCGCCTGCGCGCTGCGCAGGACCCGCAACGGCCTCGGTGACCTGCTGCCGGGACCGCTCGCGGGCGAGATGCTCACCGAGGCCTTCCCCGGCAGTTTCTACGGCCTCGGCACGGTCGTCGACAGCTCCCTCGGAGACGTGGAATTCGGCCACGGCGGGCAGACCCCCGGCTTCCGGGCGCTGACCTCCCTGCGGCTGCGGTCCGGCACAGGATGCGTCGTGATGACAAACTCCGACCTGGGCAAAGAGGTGCACAAGGCCGTCGCGGCCAGCCTCGGCCGGGACATCACCGCACGCCTCGCCGGGGACTGAACACCCCGCGCAGCACTGGAACGAGCGGATCCGGAAACAGCACCGCATGCGGCTGAAGGGATGTATTCAGCCGCATGCGGTGCGCGAGGTTTAAAGCTCGTTGTCCGCCGAATAAGCCGTGGATAACGGCACTTCGTAGCGTCAGGCCCGGCAAGTGTTCGCCTGAAGACGGGGGGTGCCGAGATGGACTTTCGAGTCCTCGGCCCGGTGGAAGCAATGCGGGGCGCCGAAAGAATCGCCCTGACCGGATCCAAAGTTCCTACGGTCCTCGCGGCTCTGCTGCTCGCGCGGGGCCGGGTGGTGTCGGACGCGCGCATGAGCACGCTCCTATGGGGGTGGGAGCCGCCGGCCACGTCCGGCGCACAGATCTACACGTACATGTCGCGGCTGCGGAAACTGCTCGGTGACGAGGTCGCCATCGAGCGTCGCCCGCCGGGGTACGCGCTGCGCGCGCCCCGCAGCACGGTCGACCTCATCGAGTTCGAGCGGCTCGCCGAGCGGGGCCGCGCCGAACTCGCCGCGGGCCGCAACCGCGAGGCGTCCGCCCTGCTCGGCCAGGCCCTCGGCCTGTGGCGCGGCACCGGCGTCTCCGGCGTGACCGACCATCTCGCCGAAGCCGAGCTGCCGCGCCTGGAGGAGGCCAGGATGCACGTCCTGGAGCGGCGCATCGAGGCCGACCTCGCGCTCGGCAGACACGAGCGCCTGACCGCGGAACTCACCGGCCTGGTGGCGGAGTACCCGCTGCGGGAGAAGCTGCGCGCGCAGCTGATGACCGCCCTGTACCGGTGCGGACGGCAGGCCGAGGCGCTGCGCAGCTACCACGAGGGCCGCGACGTCCTCGCGGACCAGCTGGGCATCGACCCGGGGGAGACGCTCGGCTCGACCTACCACGCGGTCCTCGTCGGCAAGCTCGGCTCAGGCCCGGGCGCTGGCGGCGGCGCCCCGGCCGCCGACACCCACGACGACGCGCCCCGGCCCTCGATGCTGCCCGCGGACGTCGAGGAACTCATCGGCCGGGAGAGCGAACTGGCGTCCATGCAGAAGCAGTTGACGCCGGACCCGGACGGCGGCGGGCCGCGCGGCCTGCTCGTCACCGGCATGGCGGGCGTCGGCAAGACGGCGCTCGCGGTCAGGGCCGCGCACGCCGCCGCCCGGCACTACCCCGACGGCCAGCTCTTCGCCGAGCTGACCACGGCCGACGGCACGCCCCGCAGCGTGCGCGACGTCCTCACGATGCTGCTCCGGGCGCTCGGCGAGGTGCCGGACCTCGGTGACTCCGCCGGCGGCCTGGGCGGCGCGGACGGCTCCTACGACGAGCGCACGTGCCTCGACGAGCTGATCCGCCTCTACCGCATCCGCACCGCGGGGAAGCGGCTGCTCGTCGTCCTCGACGGCGCGGTCGACAGCGGCCAGCTGGAGCCCCTGGTGCCGGGCTCGCCCGAGGCGACGGTCCTGATCACCAGCCGGGCCCGGCTGCCACGTGTCACACAGGCCCGCACCACGGTGCTCACGCCGCTGGACGACGGGGCCGCGCTCGACCTGCTCGTCAGCGTCGCGGGCCGCGCCCAGCTCCTCGCCGACCCGGCGGCGACACAGGCGCTGCTCGCCCGCTGCGGCGGCCTGCCCCTTGCGCTGCGCGTCGTCGGCAGCCGCCTCGCCGCCCGGCCCCGCTGGCCCGCAGCGTGGCTGGCGAACCGCCTCGCCGATCCGTCGACGCGGCTGCGCGAACTGTCGTACGGCGGCCTGGACGTGCGCGGAGCCCTGCTCACCTCGCTGCGGCAGCTGCCCCGGCACACCGGCCGTACGCTGATGTGTCTTGCGGCCCTCGGCACGGAGCCCTTCCGGGCCGAGACCGCCGCCCGCTGCCTCGCCGAACCCGAGTCGACGGCCGAGCAGCGCCTGGAGCGCCTGGTGGACGCCGCACTCCTGGACATCTGCGGCGTGGACCGCCTGGGGCGGCCGCTGTACCGCTTCCACGAACTGGTGGTGCTGTTCAGCCAGTCACTGGGGCGGGCGAGAGCGGAGCCCGCGCGGACGTGACCGCTGCGGGACCGCGTGCCAGTCCTCGTCGTCGCCGGGCTCCTGGGGCCCGGCGACGGCCCGGTCCGTGAGGCGGGCGGTGTCGCCGCCCGGTGTGGTGCGCCTGCTGTGCATCGCATTCCTTCCACGAACTGACGAGAACTGACGAGAACTGAGGAGAACTGACGAGATCGACGCGGGGCCGCGACGGTGAGGCGACGGGCCCCGCGCGGCCGACAGTAGGGAGCGGGGACTTCGGTCCCCTATCGATCGGCCTTCCACCGCGCCCGCGCCGCGATATCGGCCCAGCTCAGCCATCGCGGTGCTCGCGCGGCCCCTCGTTCGGGGGAGCGCCGCCCGGTCCGCTCCCCAGCACTCCGGGCGCCAGGCCCAGGGGAGCGGGCTCGGGGAGCTCGCGGTCCGCGGCCTGCTGGTCGGGGTGCCCGCGGCGCGGACCGTCACGATCCGGTCCGGGTTCGGTGCCGTCCTCCTCGTGGTCGGCGTGCTCCGCGGGCGCGTGGCAGGACCGGGCCCGCGTCGCCGCCGCGGGGTTCCAGACGGCGCGCTCCGCGGCCGTGCGGTCCCAGGGCCCGCGGGCCCTGGGCACCGTCAGACGCCGCCCGGCCTCGCCCTGGTGGGCCTGGCCCTCAGCGCGCAGCGGCGGCCTCGCCGTGCGCAGGGCGGCCAGTGCCTCGTCGGCGCGCTTGACCCAGTCCTCTACGCCCACGCGGCGGAAACAGTCGCGGGCCGCTCTCAGGTACTCCCGGGCCCGCTCGTCCTGACCGCCCATCCCGCAGGCCTCCCCGAGGGCCAGCTTGATCTTCCCCAGGACCAGCGGGCTGTGCACCGTGGCGACGATGTCCAGGGCGTGCAGGAGCGTGGCGCGGGCCTGTTCCCAGTCGCCGCGGCCGAGCCGGGCCTCGCCGAGGCCCAGCAGGCCGTGGGCGAGGCCGAGCAGGTCGGAGCTGGCCCGGGTGATGCGGATCATGCGGAGGAGAGCGCTCTCCGCCAAGTCGTACCTGCCTTCGGCGAGATAGACGCGGGCCAGCCGGTGCGTGCCCTGCGCCGTGCTGCGGGCGCCGCCCGGGCTGATGCCCGACGAGATCCGCACCGACCGGAGGCTGAGCTCGCGCGCCTGCGCGAGATGGCCGCGGTCGAGCTCGATCTGCGCCATGTTGTTGAGCACGTGCGCCTGCGACGACAGGTCGCCCACCGCGCGGAACACCTCGAGGGCGGCCGTGCTGCGGTCCATCGCGGAGTCCGTCGCGCCCCGCATCTGGTCGATCATCGCCATGCTGCGCAGGACCAGGGCGCGACCGTGCTCCTCGCCCGCCAGCTCGTGCAGCGCGAGGGCCGCGGTGAAGCCCGCGTCGGCGCGCACGAACCGGCGAAGCCGCATCTCCAGGGCCCCCAGGGCGTACAGCATGGCGCCCTGGCCGCGGATGTTGTCCGCCTCGCGGGCGGCGGCCAGGGCCTGCTGGGCGCACTGGCGCCAGTCGTCGACGTAGTTGCGGGTCTCGAAGAGGACCACCGTGCACAGGGTGAGGTCCCAGGCCAGCTCGTCGAGGCCGGCCCCCGCGGCCTGCCCGACGAGACGTACCAGGGAGAGCCGCTCGGCCTCCAGCCACTCCAGCGGCCTGGCCAGGAGTTCGGCGACGAGGTCGGCGGGCGGCGTGCAGCGCGGCGCCGCGCTGTGGATGATGCTGAAGTCACCGCCGTAGAGCCGCTGATGAGCCTGTTCGGCCAGGCCGAGCGCCGCTTGCAGGACCCGGACGACGGCGGCGCGCCCCTGCTCCTGCGCGTCCTCCCCGTGCGCCCGCTCGCGCGCGAAGATCCGCAGCAGGCTGGGGGAGTGGTACCGGGGCTGCCCGGCCGCGTCCGGGCCAAGCGCGGTGAGGAACTGGGCGTCGACGAGCTGCTCGATGAGCCGCTCCGCGGTGAACTGGTCCGTGTCGAGCAGCGCCGCCGCCACCCAGGGCGCGAAGTCGTGGACGTCGAGGAGGCCGAGGCCGCGGTAGAGCCGGGCGGCCTCCGCGGACAGACAGCGGTAGCTGATCCCGAAGCTCGCCCGGATGCGGGAGGTGCCCTGGCTCAGCTCGTCCAGGCGCCGCTCCTCGTCGCTGAGCCGGGACACCAGGTGGGTCACGGTCCAGTGCGGCTTGGCGGCGAGGCGCGCGGCGGCGATCCGCAGCGCGAGCGGCAGCAGGTCGCACAGCTCCACGAGCCGGGCCACGGCGGCGGGCTCCGCGGCGACGCGCTGGGAGCCGACGACGCGGTCGACGAGCTCCACCGCCTCGGCCGGGGCGAGCCGGTTGAGGTGCACCCGGGCCCGCGGCGGCCAGGCCACGAACTCGGCGAGCTGGTCCCGGCTGGTGACGAGGACGCTGCAGCCCTCGCTGCTCGGCAGCAGCGGCTCGATCTGCGCGTACGTACGGGCGTTGTCGAGGACCACGAGGACGCGCCGGTCGGCGAGCGCGCTGCGGTACATCGCCTCCCGCTCCTCGGGCGCCTGTGGGATCTGTACGCCCGCGAAGCCGAGGGAGCGCAGGAATCCGCCGAGGACCTCGGCGGCGGCCGTCGGCTCGTGGCGCTCGTCGTAGCCGTGCAGATCGGCGAAGAGCACGCCGTCCGGGAACCGGTCGGCGACGCCGCGCCCCCACCGCACGGCGAGACAGGTCTTGCCCACGCCCGCGAGCCCGCTGATCAGCCCGGCCGTCGGCCCGCGCACGTCCGTGCCGCGGTCGAGGAGCACGTCGAGCTGCTCGAGTTCGCGGGCGCGGCCGGTGAACCCGGGGGCGTCCGTGGGCAGCTCGAAGGGCGGATCGTGCGGGAGCGGCGCGGCGGCGGGCGCCTCGATGCCCGCGCCGTCCCGTGCGGCGGGCTCGCGCCCGCGGTCGTCCTGGAGGATGAAGCGGTGCAGCTCCTTCAGCGCGGGTCCGGGTTCGAGCCCGAGTTCGTCGATGAAGCGCTTGCGCCCCCGCCGGTAGCTCTCCAAGGCCTCGGCGCGGTGCCCCGAGCGGTACTGGGCGGTGATCAGCAGGTGCAGCGCGCGCTCGCGCAGCGGATGGGCGCGGACCGTGGCGGCCAGCTCCGAAATGACCCGGTGGTGACGGCCGAGGCGCAGCTGCACTTCCGTGGCGTCCTCGTACACGCTGAGCTTCAGCTCGTCCAGGCGCCGGGCCTCGTCCTCGACGGCACGGCCCGTCACACCCGTCAATGCGGGCCCTTCCCAAAGGCCGAGGGCCTTGGTGTACGAGTGGGCGGCGTCCGTTAATCGGTCAGTCCTGACGGCCTCCTCCGCCGCGGCGACGAGCTGGTGGAACTCGGTGGCGTCCACCTCGTGCTCGCCGATGCGCAACAGATATCCCGGGTGCGCCGTCACGATGACCTGGTCCGTAAATCCAGCAGCCTTGAATGCTTTGCGCAGTGCCGCGATGCAGATGGACACCTGGGTGCGTGCGGTGGCCGGCGGACGGCCGTCCCACACCGTGTCGACGAGCGCGTCGACGGACACGATCCGATCGGTGTTGAGCAGCAAGGACGCGAGGATCGTGCGGTGCCGGGGGCCTCCCACGTGCACCTGGCCGGAGCCGGACATGACAGAGAGCGGGCCGAGAATCTTGAATCTGAATCGGTGCCCCATATTTCCTCCGGAGCCCTGGTGCCTCTGACCAGAGCACTTGAGTGTTACACCTTACGCATCAGTGCGGAGGAATCATGCATCGGAGCCATAAATGGAGTCCGCAATTCCGTACCGCTCAATCGATTTTTCACCGTGGTGTGGTCCCGAGCCCGAATGCCCATCAATAGACGCGGCGGTAACTGCCTTGGTTCCTGCTGAGGGGCTTCGGGATTCTCTACGCGTGAATCCTATAAATACTGCAGGGTAATGTCGTTGTGGTACTTGCGAGTAAGAACGGGGGCGGACCGAGTACGGACATCGGCTAATCGCGACGGGCGTGGTGGGCCGCCGCGAAAGTACCCACGGTCGTCCGACGGCGGCAAGCAGGCGCACCAGGCGCACCGGACCTCCGGGCGGCCACGGGCGCCGTCCGGACCGTCCAGGAGGGGGCATACGCTGGGCGGATGCAGGACGAGTACCGCACCGTGGCCCGCGAGGGCGTGCACGAGACCGAGATCAACCGCTCGCGCTTCCTGTGCGCGCTCGCGCCCGCGGCCACCGAGCGGGAGGCCCAGGACTTCATCGCGCGCGTCCGCAAGGAACACCCCACCGCCACGCACAACTGCTTCGCGTACGTCATCGGAGCCGACGCCTCCGTACAGAAGGCGAGCGACGACGGCGAGCCGGGCGGCACGGCGGGCGTGCCGATGCTCCAGATGCTGCTGCGCCGCGACATGCGGTACGCCGTCGCCGTGGTCACCCGCTACTACGGCGGGGTCAAGCTCGGCGCGGGCGGGCTCATCAGGGCCTACGGCGGCGCCGTCGGCGAGGCCCTGGACGTGCTCGGCACCCGCACCCGGCGCCGCTTCCGGCTCGCCACCGTCACCGTCGACCACCAGCGCGCGGGCAAACTGCAGAACGACCTGCGCGCGGCGGGCCGCGAGGTGCGCGACGTGCGCTACGGCGAAGCGGTGACCATCGAGATCGGCCTCCCGGAGGCCGACGTCGAGCGGTTCCGCGCCTGGCTGGCGGACGCGACGGCGGGCAGCGCGGGCTTCGAACTCGGCGGCGAGGCGTACGGGGACGCCTGACCGGCCGGGCTTCACGGGGTCGGCCCCGGCCGTCGGCCGTCCGCTGCCACGTCGTGGCCGCGCGCAGTTCCCCGCGCCCCTACAGGGCGCTGTCCCGCTGGGGCGCCCGTGATGTCAGACCCTGCCGTTAGTCTCGGGGGCCATGAGGCTGCTGCACACTTCCGACTGGCATCTCGGCCGGGCCCTGCACCGGGTGAGCATGCTCGACGCGCAGGCCGCGTTCGTCGGCCATCTCGTCGCCACCGTCCGCGAGCGCGAGGTGGACGCCGTCGTCGTGTCGGGGGACGTGTACGACCGTGCGGTGCCCCCGCTCGCCGCCGTCGAGCTGTTCGACGACGCGCTGCACCGCCTCGCCGACCTCGGCGTGCCCACGGTCATGATCTCCGGGAACCACGACTCGGCGCGGCGCCTCGGTGTCGGCGCCGGGCTCATCGACCGCGCGGGCATCCACCTGCGCACCGACCCGGCGGGCTGCGCCGAGCCCGTGGTGCTCGCCGACGCGCACGGGGACGTGGCCTTCTACGGCCTGCCGTATCTGGAACCGGCGCTGGTGAAGGACGAGTTCGGCGTCGAGCGCGCCGGACACGAGGCGGTGCTCGGCGCCGCCATGGACCGGGTGCGGGCCGACCTGGCCGCCCGGCCCGCGGGCACCCGCTCCGTCGTCCTCGCGCACGCCTTCGTGACCGGCGGCGAGATCAGCGACAGCGAGCGGGACATCACCGTCGGCGGCGTCGCCTCCGTGCCGTCCGCCGTCTTCGACGGCGTCGACTACGTGGCCCTCGGCCATCTGCACGGCAGCCAGACCATCGACGAGCGCGTGCGCTACAGCGGCTCCCCGCTCGCCTACTCCTTCTCCGAGGCCGACCACCGCAAGAGCATGTGGCTCGTCGAGCTCGGCGCGGCGGGCGAGCTGACGGCCGCCGAGCGCGTCGACTGCCCGGTGCCCCGGCCGCTCGCCCGCGTCAGGGGCGACCTCGACGACCTCCTGGCGGACCCGGGCCTCGCCCGGCACGAGGACGCGTGGATCGAGGCGACCCTCACCGACCCGGTGCGGCCGGACGAGCCGATGGCCCGGCTCTGCGAGCGCTTCCCGCACACCCTCAGCCTCGTCTTCGACCCGGCCCGCGCCCCCGAGGAGCCCGGAGTGTCCTATGCGCGGCGCCTCAAGGACCGCACCGACCAGCAGATCGCGGAGGACTTCGTGACCCATGTGCGCGGCGCGGGCCCGGACGCCCGCGAGAGGGCCGTCCTGCGGGACGCCTTCGACGCCGTCCGCGCCGACGACATGCTGCGCGAGGTGGCCGGATGAGGCTGCACCGGCTGCGGATCACCGCCTTCGGCCCCTTCGGCACCACCCAGGACGTCGACTTCGACGAGCTGTCCGCCGCGGGGCTCTTCCTGCTGCACGGCCCGACGGGCGCCGGCAAGACCTCCGTCCTCGACGCCGTGTGCTATGCGCTGTACGGCTCGGTGCCGGGCCCCCGCCAGGGCAGCGGCCAGGGCGTGACCCTGCGCAGCGACCACGCCCGCCCGGACACCCGCACGCAGGTGTGCCTCGAACTGACCGTGGCGGGCCGCCGTCTGGAGATCACCCGGCAGCCCCCGTGGGAGCGCCCGAAGAAGCGGGGCACGGGCACCACGACGGACAAGGCGCAGAGCTGGCTGCGGGAGCACGTCCCCGGCACGGCCGACGTGGGGCAAGGCGGCGCGGTCGGCGCGGGCGCCGGGACCTGGAAGGACCTCAGCCGCTCCCACCAGGAGATCGGCGAGGAGGTCACCCAGCTGCTCGGCATGAGCAAGGAGCAGTTTTGCCAGGTCGTGCTGTTGCCGCAGGGCGACTTCGCACGGTTCCTGCGGGCCGACGCGGAGGCCCGCGGCAAGCTCCTCGGGCGGCTCTTCGACACCCGCAGGTTCGCCGCGGTCGAGCAGCGCCTCGCCGAGCGCCGCCGCGCCGCCGAGGCCCAGGTCCGCGAGGCCGACGCGGAGCTCCTCGCGGACGCGCACCGCATGCAGCAGGCGGCGGGCGCGGGCCCAGGCGACGCCGGGGCCGAGCTGCCGCTGCCGGACGTCGAGCCCGGCGACCCCGGGCTCGCCGATGCCGTCCTCGCCTGGGCCGCCGTGGTCCGCTCCGGCGCCCGCGAGCGGTACACCGTCGCGCGCTGCGCCCTCGCCCAGGCCGAGTCCGCCCGCGCCGCCGCGGCCGCCGGACTCGACGACGTACGCGAACTGGCGCGCCTGCAAAGGAGGTTCGCCGACGCGCAGGAGCGGGCGGCCCGCTTGGAGGAGCGCGCCGACGACCACCGGCGCGTGCTCGCCCGCATGGAGCAGGCCCGCAAGGCGGAGGCCGTCGCCCCCGCCCTCGCGCTGCGCGCGGACACCGACACCGACCACCGGCGCGCCACCGCCGCCGAGGCGCACGCGCGCGCACAGCTCCCGGCCGCGTACGCCGACGAGAGCGCGCCGGGCCTCGCGAGCGCCGCCCGCAGGGTCAGCGAGGAGCTCGGCGGACTCGCCTCGGCCCGCCGCGCAGAGCGCCGCCTGGGCGAACTGTCCGCGCAGCGCGCCGACCTGGACCGCCAGGAGCGGGCCGACGAGGAACTGCTCCAGGAGGCCGAGGCCTGGCTCGCCGACTGGGACGGCACCCGCACCCGCCTCCAGCAGGACATCGAAGCCGCCCAGGAGGCGGCGACCCGCACCGAGCACCTGGCCGGCCAGCTCAAGGCCGACCAGGAGCGACTGGACGCCGCCCGGCGCCGCGACCGGCTCACCGAGCAGGCCGCCACGGCCAAGGAGCGCGCCCTCACCGCCCGCGAGCACGCCGCCCGGGCCCACGAGCACTGGCTCGCCCTCAAGGAGCGGCGCCTCGCGGGCATCGCGGCCGAGCTCGCCGCGCACCTCGTCGACGGCGCCCCCTGCGCGGTGTGCGGAGCCACGGAGCACCCCGCCCCCGCCCGCAAGGCCGAGGGACACGTCGACCGCGCCACGGAGGAAGCCGCCCTCGCTGCCCACCGGCGCGCCGAGGAGACCGCGCAGGCCGCCGAGCGCGAGCACGCCGACGTCCGCGCCGAGCTCGCCGCGGCCACCGCGGCCGCGTCGGACACCCCCGCCGCCGAGCTCGCCGCGTCCGTGGCGGAGCTGCGGCAGGCGTACGAGACCGCCCGGGACCGCGCGGCCGGACAGCACGCCGTGCGCGAGGCACTCGCCCGGGCCGAGCACGAGCACGACCGCAGGGTCACGGCCCAGCAGGAGGCCGCGCGCCGCGTCGACTCCCGCGCCGCGCTGCGCGACGCCCTGGAGCGCGAGCGGACCGGCCTGGCGGAGGAGTTGGCCCACGCGCGCGGAGGCTGCGCGAGCGTCGCGGAGCGCACCGCCCAGCTGGAGCGCGGAGCCGCCCTCCTCACCGAGGCCGCCGACGCCGCACGCGCCGCCGACGACACCGCCCAGCGCCTGAAGGACGTCGACGCCCGCCTCGCCGACGCCGCCTTCCGCGCCGGGTTCGACACCCCGGCCGCCGCTGCCGCCGCGCTCCTCGACGACGCCCGGCACCGGGAGCTCCAGCACCGCGTCGACGCCTGGCAGCAGGAGGAGGCCGCCGTCCGCGCGCTGCTCGCCGAGCCGGACGCCGCCGCGGCCGCCCGGCGCCCGGCCGCGCCCCTCGCCGCCGCCGGAGCCGCCGCCGATGCCGCGGACCGGCGGGCGCGCGCCGCCGCGTCCGGCTGCGACGCCGCCGACCGGCGCAGGGCCGACCTCGACCGGCTCTCCGCCCGCTCCGCCGCGGCGGCCCGCCGACTCGCGCCGCTGCGCGCCGAGTACGACCGCGTGACCCGCATCGCCACGCTCGCCGCGGGCACATCGGCGGACAACGAACGCAAGATGCGCCTGGAGTCGTACGTCCTCGCCGCCCGCCTGGAGCAGGTCGCCGCGGCGGCCACCGCCCGGCTGCTCCGCATGTCATCGGGGCGCTACACCCTCGTCCACTCCGCCGACCGCGCAGGGCGCGGCCGGAGCGGCCTCGGCCTGCACGTCGTCGACGCCTGGACGGGCCGCGAGCGGGACACGGCGACGCTCTCCGGCGGCGAGACGTTCTTCGCCTCCCTCGCCCTCGCCCTCGGCCTCGCCGACGTCGTCACGGACGAGGCGGGCGGCGTCCGCCTGGACACCCTCTTCATCGACGAGGGCTTCGGCACCCTGGACGACCAGACCCTGGACGAGGTCCTCGACGTCCTGGACTCCCTGCGCGAGCGGGACCGCAGCGTGGGCATCGTCAGCCACGTCGCGGACCTGCGCCGCCGTGTGCACGCGCAGTTGGAGGTAGTGAAGGGGCGCGAGGGATCGGTGGTGCGGCAGCGCGGCGCCGGATGAGCCCGGCGCCCCGGCCGGCGAACCTCAGCGCCCCAGCGGACGCCTCGGCAGGGGAGAGGAGTAGACGATGCTCGTCGTCACGGCGCCGAGCGCGCCTATCTTCCCGGAGACCTCCTCCAGGTGCCGCATCGAGCGCGCGGCGACCTTGATGACGAAGCAGTCGTCGCCGGTCACGTGGTGCGCCTCCAGGATCTCGGGCGTCGCCCCGACCAGGTCGTGGAACGGCTTGTAGTTGCCGTTCGGATAGCGCAGCCGGACGAACGCGAGGATCGGCAGGCCAAGACGCTCCGGGTCGACCACGGCCGCGTACCCCTGGATCACGCCTGCCTCCTCCAGGCGGCGCACCCGCTCGGTGACGGCGCTCGGGGACATCGACACGGCCCGCGCGAGCTCCGCGTAGCTGGCCCTGCCGTCGCGCTGGAGGACCTCGAGGATGCGCCAGTCGGTGGCGTCCGTGGAATAACCGGTCATGCCCGAGAGGAAACAGGGAAAACCCCTGCTGATCAAGGGGTACGCCGGGAATCGTGAGTTCAGCGCCGACCGCGCGGCCCGTAGATTTTCGGCCATGAACACGATCACCGCCGCGAGCGCCACCGTCCCGAACCCCGTCCTCCGCGTGCCCCCGGCCGCTCCCGCCGCCGCGGCGGCCTACTTCGGCGCCAGCCTCGCCTTCCACGCCGACGTGTCGGACGTCGCCGCCGTGCTCGCCGCCGACGGCGACCCCGGCTTCGTCGTCCTCGACTCCCGCTCCACCGCCTCCTGGGACCAGGGCCACGTCCCCGGCGCCGTCCATCTGCCCACCGCGCTCGTCCCGGCGCAGGCGGAGGCCCTCCTGGACAAGTCGGTGCCCGTCGTCACCTACTGCTGGGGCCCCGGCTGCAACGGCGCAACGCGCGCCGCCCTGGCACTCGCCGAACTCGGCTTCCAGGTCAAGGAGATGCTCGGCGGCTTCGAGTACTGGGCCCGCGAGGGCTTCCCGTACGAGACCTGGGAGGGCGAGGCCCGGCGCGACGCGGACCCGCTGACGGCCCCCCTCGACGGGGACTGCGGCTGCTGAACCGGCCTCGCGACGGGGCCGGAACGGGGCAGGAGCACGCTCCTGCCCCGCCTCCTTGGCCCCGCCCCTTCGGAATGTCCCGCCGGTCAGAGCGCCGACAGCTCGTCCACCAGGTCGTCGAGGCCCAGCGAGCCCTGGGAGAGCGCCGCCATGTGCCAGGCCTTCGCGTCGAAGGCGTCCCCGTGGCGGCGGCGCGCGTTCTCGCGGCCGAGCAGCCAGGCGCGCTCGCCGAGCTTGTAGCCGATGGCCTGGCCCGGGATCGTCAGATAGCGGGTCATCTCGCTCGCCACGTAGTCCGATGGGCGGCTGCAGCGCGCGTCGTAGAACTCCTGCGCCAGGTCGGGGGTCCACCGCTCGCCCGGGTGGAAGCCGGAGTCCGCCGGGATCTCCAGCTCCAGGTGCATGCCGATGTCGACGATCACGCGCAGGGCGCGCATCATCTGCGCGTCCAGATAGCCGAGCCGCCGCTCCGGGTCGGTGAGGAAGCCCAGTTCGTCCATGAGGCGCTCCGCGTACAGCGCCCAGCCCTCCGCGTTGGCGCTGACGATGCCGACCGTCGCCTGGTAGCGGGACAGGTCACCGGCGACGTGCGCCCACTGCGCGAGCTGGAGGTGGTGGCCCGGAACGCCCTCGTGGTACCAGGTCGACACCAGGTCGTACACGGGGAAGCGGGTCAGGCCCATCGTCGGCAGCCAGGTCCGCCCGGGCCGGGAGAAATCCTCCGAAGGGCCGGTGTAGTACGGGGCCGCGGCGCCACCGGGCGGAGCGATGTGGGACTCCACCTTCCGCACCCGCTCGGCCAGTTCGAAGTGGGTGCCGTCGAGCGCCTCGATGGCCTCGTCCATCAGGGCCTGGAGCCACTCCCTGACCTCGTCCACGCCGTCGATGTGCGTGCCGTGCTCGTCCAGGTGCGCGAGCGCCGCCCACGGCGTCGCCGCGCCCGGCAGGATCTTCTCGGCCTCGGCCCGCATCTCGCCGAGCAGCCGGTGGTACTCCGCCCAGCCGTAGGCGTACGCCTCGTCCAGGTCCAGGTCCGTGCCGTTGAAGAAGCGGGACAGGAGCGCGTAGCGCTCGCGGCCCACCGTGTCGGGGGCGTCGGCGACGGCGGGCGCGTACACGTCTCGCATCCAGTCGCGGAGCGCCACGACCGCGCCGGTGGCCGCCTTCGCCGCCTCGTCGAGGTCGCCGCGCAGGGCGGCGGGCCCGGCCGCGGCGAAGTCCTCGAACCAGCCGCGCCCGTCCCGCGGCCCCGCCCACTCCGTGAGCTGCTCGACGAACGTCGCCGTCGGCCGCGGCGCGCCGAGCAGACCCCGTTCGAGGCCGAGGGCGAGCGAGGCGCGGTAGCCCTCGTACGCGGCCGGGACGGCGCGCAGCCGCTCGGCGATCGCCGCCCAGTCCTCCTCGGTGTCGGCCGGTGTGACGGTGAAGATCTCCCGCACCTCGTGCGGCGGGGTGCCCAGGTTGCCGACGGTGCGCAGCGGCTCGTCGGCCTCGTGCACGGCGAGCTCCGCCGTGAGGCGCTCGCGCAGCAGCCGCCCGCAGCGCCGCTCGATCGCCGCGTCGGCCCCCGGGCGCGCCTCGGCCTCGTCGAGCCGCGCGAGGGTGGTGCGCAGGAGCTCGACGCGGGCCGCGTGGCCGGCGGGGGAGAGGTCGGGCAGCCTGCGGTGGCTCTCCTTGACGCCGAGGTAGGTGCCGGTGACGGGGTCGAGGGCGACGAGGTCGTCGACGTAGGCGTCGGCGACCTCGCGGGGCAGCGGGCCCTGGCCGGTCGCGGTGCTTGCGATCTTCGTGTCTGACATGCGGACATCCTGATACGAGACCGGGGCGCGCGTCACGGGCGCATGCCGGGGACGGTGCGGCCGCCCCTGCCCCGGCGTCCGCCGCACCCCAGGAATGTTTGACTGACCGTTCCAGTTGCGGCTAGCGTCCTCCTCATGGCCAGGTCCAAGGAATTCGACCCCGACGTGGCGCTCCAGTCGGCGCTCGAACTGTTCTGGAGCCGGGGGTACGAGGCGACGTCCATGGCGGACCTCGTCGCCCACCTGGGCATCGGACGCGCCAGCATCTACGCGACGTTCGGCAACAAGCACGAGCTGTATCTGAAGGCCCTCGACCGGTACGCGGAGACGCGGGAGCCCGAGCTGGTCGACGAGTTGTCGCGCCCCGGGCCCGCGCTGCCCGGCGTGCGGATGCTCGTGCGCCGCTTCGCCGCCGAGGCCTCGGCCGCCGACTGCCGGCGCACCGGCTGCTTCATCACCAACACGGCCGCGGAGCTCGCCCCGCACGACGAGGCGGCGGACCGCAGGATCGAGCGGAACTGGGAAGGCCTGGAGGCGCTGCTGCGCTCCGCGCTGACCCGCGCCCAGGCGCAGGGCGAGATCCCGGAGGACCGCGATCCGCGCGCCCTCGCCCGCATGCTCCTCGTCCTGCTCCAGGGCATCCGCGTGGTCGGGAAGGTCTCCGGCGGACAGGACCGGGTGCGCGACGCGGCGGAGCAGGCGCTGGCGCTCCTGGACTGAACGGGACCGGGCGAGCCTGGAGGGGTCTTGATGAGCCCGAGGGCAGCCGGTCTTCGCATGCCCTAATAATGGAATGATCGGTCAAGAAGGGGCTGGTCGAAGCGACCGCCCCCGCAGGCCTTCACAGGGTCCGACGGGCCCGCACAGGAAGGAATCCCATGACTCGGCAGAAGGTCGCCGTGCTCGGCACCGGCACCATCGGCGCCCCCGTGGCGCGCAACCTGCGCGGGAAGTTCGCGGTGAGCGTGTGGAACCGCACGCCCGCCAAGGCCGCCGAACTGGCCGCGCTCGACGGCGTGGAGGCGCACGCCGACCCGGCCGGGGCGGTGGCGGGCGCGGACGTCGTGGTGACCGTGCTCAAGGACGGGCCCGCCGTGCGCGAGGCCATGGAGGCCGCGGCGCCCGGCCTCACCCGGGGCACCGCGTGGGTCCAGCTGAGCACCGTGGGCGCGGCCGCCACGGACGACCTGGCGGACTTCGCCGAGCACCATGGGCTCGTCCTGTACGACGCCCCGGTGCAGGGCACGAAGCAGCCCGCGGAGAACGGGCAGCTCGTCGTCCTGGCCTCCGGTCCGGGGGCCGGGCGGGACCGGGTGGAGCCGGTCTTCGACGCGATCGGCAGCCGTACGGTCTGGGTCTCCGAGGAGCACGGCGCCGCGAGTCGCCTCAAGCTCGCCCTGAACAGCTTCGTGTTCGCGCTCACCCACGGCGCGGCGGAGAGCCTGGCCCTGGCCGACGGCCTCGGCGTCGATCCCGCCCTGGTCGTGGACGTGATCGCGGGCGGGCCCCTGGACAGCCCGTTCTTCCGGGCCAAGGCGGCCGCCATGCTCACGGGCGGCCACACGCCCAGCTTCTCCGTGGCCAACGCGGCGAAGGACGCGCGCCTGGTCGTCGAGGCCGCGCGGTCCGCCGGCGTACCGGTGGACGTGACGGCGGCCGGTCTGCGCCGGTTCGAGCGGGCGGCCGATGCGGGACACGCCGACAAGGACATGGCCGCCTCGCACCTTGCCCCCGACGCCGGGGTCTAGGGTCCGGTGGCCCGTTCCCCCGCCGGAGCCCGGACCGTCCCGGGCTCCGGCGGGGGGCCGCCGCTCGTAGGCGAACTCACTGGTGGCTGTCGTACGGGAGGTGCGAGCGCGCTGGTGTCGTGTCCAGGCGCGCGGTGATGACCAGCGTGCCCTCCTCGATCTGGAAGTCGAGGGGCAGGGCGAGGCCGCGCATCGCCGCGACCATGCCGGTGTTGGACGACTGCGTCACCGCGTACACGTTGTCGCAGCCCGCCTCGGTGGCCATCGCGACGAGCCGGGCGAGCAGTTCGCGGCCGACGCCGCGGCGCTGCCACTCGTCCTCGACGAGCAGCGCGATCTCCGTCTCGTCCCCGTCCCAGAGCAGATGGCCGAGGCCGACGACGCGGCCGGAGGCCGTGCGCGCGGCCAGGGTGCGGCCGAAGCGCGGGCTCAGCAGGTGGTTCAGATAGCGGTCGGCGTCTCCCACCGGGCCGTGGTAGCGCATGCCCAGGGTGTGCTGGGAGCAGCGCTCGTGCATGGCCTTCGCGGCGTCCAGGTCGGAGGTGTCGGCGCGGCTGACCGTGATGTCGTTGCCCTCGGCGAGGGTCAGGACGTCCTCGCCGCGCGGCACGCGCGGGCCGAGCCTGGCGTCCAGCTCCACGAGGGCCCGCGCGCGGGCGAACTCCGTGGGGGTGAAGGGCAGATACGGACGCTCGACCGTGATCACTCCGCCTTCGGGGGCCCGGAGCCGCAGGACGGTGCCCTCCCAGGCGCCTTCGACGGGCACCGCCCCTTCGGTGCCCTGATCCTGCCGGGCGGGCAGCGAGCGGATCGTGCAGCGGCCCAGCAACTGGCGCAGCGCGAGCGGCAGTTCGGCCGCGTCCAGGGCCGTGCGGGTGGCGAGGCTCAGGATGCGCGTGGGCGCGTCCACCAGGTCGTGCGCGTCCGCCCGCTCGATCCAGGTGCTCGATCCGCCCGCCGCGGAGATCGCGCGCGTGAGGCCCGCCGCGGGCAGCGCGGCGGGCGCGCGCAGCAGGAACTCGTCGACCGTGCCGTCGGCCAGCGGATGCGTCTGCAGGCTGAGGATGTCGACGCGCTCGTGCGCGAGCGCCGTGCACAGCGCGGCCAGCGAACCCGGCTCGTCGCGCACGGTCGTCCGCATGCGCCACAGCGTCGACCCGTCTGCGGGCGGCGCTGACCGGTCCGCGGCCGCCGCCGGTCCGGACGCGGTGGCGGCCCGGTCCTCCGGAGCGGAGGTCCGGGCGCCGGTATCGGTCTCGGCATCGCCCGTGCCGGGCGGCGCATGGGTGTGGCGCCGCGCCCACCAGGTGTGGAACCCGGCCGTGGCGACCAGGACGACGGCCGAGACGAGCAGCAGCTCGGGCCCGTCCGGGCCGTGTCCCACGAGATTCGCCACGGCGTCCGCCACGGCCACGGCCGTGAACAGCGCGGCCAGTTCGATGACGTCCCGGCGCCAGTGGTGCACCGGCCGGCCGTCCTTCCTCCGTGTCACATCAGGCATGTCAGCACTCATACCGTCACTGTGGCTCAAGGGTGTTGCGTGATCGCGAACGCCTTGTGACTGATGGGTTAAGTGCGGTTCTGTCGCTTTCATTCCTTTTTGTTCACCGTGATGGTCCATCGATCTCCCCCGTCGGCCGTCACCGGCCCATTGATCGTCACTGACCTCTCGGTCGGTCCGACCCTTTCGACCGTCGCGGGCCTCCCGGCCCGCCCGGTCCTGTGGCCGCCGCGGGCCCGCGCGTCGTCACCGACCGCGGGCCGTCAGCGGCACCGCGTCCACCGTGGCGCACCGGTGGTCGTGCCGTCCAGCACTTCACCGGCGGAAGCGCCCATCCGTACGCGCCAACGGAAGCACCCGCGAGCGCTCACCGGCGGACGCGTCCGCCGGAGGCTCACTGGCCCACGCGCCCCGGCTGCAGCACCTTGGTGAAGAGCACGCCCCCGCCCTGCTGGCGCAGCCGCACCGTCAACTCGCCGCTGCCGCCGTCGATGTCCACCTCTCCGTAGTACGGCGGTGTCTCCGCCGGCGACGTGTTGGGCCGGTCCGGCGCTTTGACGAACGTCTGGTCCGGACCGAAGGTTCCATCGAGCTTCACGGCGGGGAAGCCGCCCGCGGCCAGCGGCCCGGACACGAACTCCCAGAACGGGGCGAAGTCCTTGAACGCGGCGCGCGACGGGTCGTAGTGCTGCGCCGAGGTGTAGTGCACGTCGGCGGTCAGCCACACCGTGCCGGTGATCCGGCGGTGCTTGATGTGCCGGAGCAGCTCGGCGATCTGCAGCTCGCGGCCGAGCGGCGCGCCCGGGTCGCCCTGCGCGACGGCCTCGAAGTTCGTCCGGCCGTCCGCGACGACCAGGCCGAGCGGCATGTCGGACGCGATGACCTTCCACACCGCGCGCGAGCGCGACAACTCCCGCTTGAGCCAGGCGAGCTGCTCGGCGCCGAGGATGCCCGTGGCGTCCTCCGGCTGGCGGTTCGGCGAGTTCGCGTTGCGGTACGTGCGCATGTCGAGCACGAACACGTCCAGGAGCGGGCCGTGCCGCAGGACCCGGTACACCCGCCCGTCCTTGTCGCCCGGGCGCTGCGTCGAGATCGGGTAGTACTCGCTGAACGCCCGCAGCGAACGCCCCGCGAGGACGTCGACGTCCTTCTCCGTGTAGCGCGGGTCGTCGAGGATCTGCCCCGGGTACCAGTTGTTGCGCACCTCGTGGTCGTCCCACTGCACGATGGAGGGCACCTGGGCGTTGAAGCGGCGCACGTGCTCGTCGAGCAGGTTGTAGCGGAAGTTGCCGCGGAACTCCGCGAGCGTCTCGGCGACCTTCGACTTCTCCTCGGTGGTGACGTTCCGCCACACCCGCCCGTCGGGCAGCGTGACGCTCGCCTGGATGGGGCCGTCGGCGTAGATGTTGTCGCCGCTGCACAGGAAGAAGTCGGGGTTGCGCCGGCGCATCTCCTCGTAGACCTGCCAGCCGCCGAGGTCCGGGTTGATACCCCAGCCCTGGCCCGCGATGTCGCCCGACCACAGGAAGCGCACGCCGTCCTTGCGCGAGCGGGAGACCGTGCGGAACGTGCCCGTGACCGGTTTGCCGGTGCGCCTGGGGTCGTCCGGGTCGGCCAGGAGCACGCGGTAGTGGATCTGCTCCCCGGAGGGCAGTTCGCGCAGCCGCGTCGTCCCCGTGAAGTCGGTGCGCGGGCCGAGCAGCGGCCCGTACCAGCGCTTGGGTCTGCGGAACGACTCGGTGGCGGAGGTCTCCACGATCATGCGGGCGGGGCGGTCGGAGCGGACCCACACCAGACCCGAGTGCGCGCCCACGTCACCGGCCTGCACGCCCCAGCGGGCGCTGGGGCGACCCGAGCGGGCGAAGGCCGGGGCGGCGCCGCCGAGCGCGGAGACGGCGGGCACGGCGAGCGCGGCGGGCACGGCGAGCGAGCCGCGCAGCACGCTGCGGCGGCGCGGGGACGGGCTCGACGGACGGTGTGACATGAGGGCGCCTCCAGAGACGGCGGTCGATCGGTGTGCGGAGTCACGTTTACTTTCGCGTCACGGCTCGCACGCGAACCCCAAGTGAACAACTGGCCATGGCCCCAGGGGAACCGCCGCGCGGGCCCGTCCGGAAGTGGCCCGGACGGCGCGTGCCAGGGCGCGCCGCACCCCAGCAGGACGTAAGGAGCCCCCGTGCCCGTCAACGGTTCGAGCCACATCCACATCGCCCGCATGGCGGGCACGCGCCGCTCATGGTCGGCTCGCCGGACGCCTCCTGGCACCTGGAGCTCGTCCACGAGCAGGCCGCCCCCGTGGAGTCGCGGCCCACCGAGGACCCCGACGGCTACCGCCTGGTGCTCTCCACGCGCGCGTGGTTCAACTCCTGACGCCCGCCCGGGGCGTCAGCGGCTCGTGTCGAGGATGACGCGCGCCACGCGCGCGGGGTCGTCGTTCATCGGCACGTGCCCGCAGCCGGGCAGCCGGACGAGCCGGGCCTCGGGGACGGCCCGCTTGGCGCGCACGCCCTGGCGGCGCAGCAGCAGCCGGTCGCGGGTGCCCCAGGCGATCGTCACCGGAAGGCCCGGCACATCGTCCCGGAACACCACGTCGCGCCCCGCGGCCAGCGTCTGCTCGAACCCGGTCGCGTACCGCAGCGCGAGCGTCTCGGCGACGACGGCCTCCGGCGCCCGGCGCGCGGGCCGGGCGTAGATGGTGCTCGTCAGGGCCGTGCGGCCCGCGGCGCTGCGGGAGAGCCGCTCGATCACGGGCACCGGCACGGCGGACGCGAGGCGCCGCATGGAGAGCAGCGTCGCGAACGCGTACCGCCGCTCGGCCTGGGTCCAGAACCCGGCGGGCGAAAGAGCCGTGACGGACCGTACGAGCTTCTCGCGGCCGAGCTCCAGGGCGAGCAGGCCGCCCAGCGAATTGCCCGCCACGTGCGGCCGCTCGACGTCCAGGGCCGCGCACAGCGCGGCGAGCGCCGGCACCACCGACGGCAGGCCGTACGCGAGTCCGTCCGGGAGCGGCGGCGACACGCCGAAGCCCGGCAGGTCCACGGCGATCACGTCGCGCTCGGCCGCCAGGACGTCCACGACCGGGTCCCAGGCCTGGCGGTGGTGCCCGATGCCGTGCAGGAGCAGCAGGGGCGCGCCGCTACCCGTGCGCCGGTAGGAGACGGTCACCGTGCGCGGCCCGCGAGGCGATTCGACGGCGAATGAGACCTCTGCCACCTCTGCGGCCATGACCACTCCTGACTTAGACGGCTTGTCAGCAAGAATTACCGCTCAGTAGCGCCGAGTTCAAGGGGCCGGTCGGCTCCGGCGGGGGAGGCGCGGCCGCGCACGGCTGTGATCCTCGTCCGCCCGTGCCCGCCACGGGTGGACAGCGGAGGGCCGGTGAGCTGGGATGGGACCGTGGCTACCGACACCGCGACCGACGTCTTCGAAGAACACCGGCCCGTCCTCATCGGCGTCGCCTACCGCATGCTCGGCCGGGTGGCCGACGCGGAGGACGTCGTCCAGGACGCCTGGCTGCGCTGGTCGACCGCCGACCGGGAGCAAGTGCGCGAACCGCGCGCCTACTTGGTGCGCGTCACCACGCGCCTGGCCATCGACCGGCTCCGCCACGTGCAGTCGCGGCGCGAGTCCTACGTGGGGCCCTGGCTGCCCGAACCCTTCGAGACCGACTTCGGGCCGACCGTCCCCGACACCGCGGAGCGGGCCATGCTCGCCGACTCCGTGTCGCTCGCCGTCCTCGTCGTCCTGGAGTCCCTCTCACCCCTGGAGCGCGCGGTGTTCGTGCTCCGCGAGGCCTTCGGGTTCCCGTACTCCGAGATCGCCGTCACCCTCGACCGCAGCGAGGCCGCCGTGCGCCAGCTCGCCGGCCGCGCCCGCAAGCACGTCGACGAGGGCAGGCCGCGCTACGAGGTCGACCCCGTCGAGCGGCGCGACCTGACCGAGCGCTTCCTCGCCGCGGCGACGGACGGCGACCTGGACGGCCTCATGGCGCTGCTCGCCCCGGACGTGCGCCTGGTCGGCGACAGCGGCGGCAAGGCCAGGGCGCCGCTGCGGGTCGTGGAGTCCGCCGACAAGGTGGGCCGCTTCGTGCTGGGCGCGACGAAGAAGGGCCTGCCGGACGCCGAGCGGGTCGAGTTCCGCTTCGTGGAGCTCAACGGCGCCGCCTCCGTCGTGTTCCTGGTGGACGGCAAGGTGGACAGCATCTTCCAGCTGGATGTCGCCGACGGTCGTGTACAGCGCGTCTACATTGTGCGGAATCCGGACAAGCTCGTGTCCCTGTCCGCCTAGGCCCCCGGCCTCCCGGACCAGGCCCCCGCCCGTGCAATGGGCGGGGGCTTCGTGTCGTCCGCGCGCGTGGGGGACGTATCGGTTTTCGTCACGCCAGGGGGTGAGGTGTCGACCCTTCGCGAACACCGCATGAATGCTCTGTGGCACCACTTCTGTGCGGGCAGTAACGGAAGCAGGATTGGTCTTGACCAAGGGTGGGTGCGGCTCTATCGTCGCTGAGATAGTGCAGGAACCTTTAATAAACAAGGCGCTGAAAAGCCGCCTGCGCACGGCGAATGCGGAGGACAGGGTGGGGACCACGCAGCTGGAAACGGTGCCGGAGCCGAAGTACTGGCACCTCAAGACCGTGCTCAGCGAAGCACTCGACTCCGAGTTCGCCGTCGGCGAGATCCTGCCGAACGAGCGCGACCTCGCGGCCCGGTTCGGCGTCGCCCGCGCGACGCTGCGCCAGGCCCTGGAGCAGCTGGAGCTGGAGGGCAGGCTGCAGCGCCGCCGCGGCGTCGGCACGACCGTCGCCCCGCCGCGCATGGGCGTGGCCGTCGGCACCGACCGGGGCAGCTGGCCCGGTGCGCCCGGGGACGACTGGCAGCCCGCCGACAGCGAGCCCGCCGTGCCGCCCGCCGACGTCGCCCGCGCCCTGGAGACCGGCCCGGACGAGCTCGTGCACACGGTCCGCCGCACCCGCGTCTCGCACGGCCAGCCCGTAGCCGCCGAGCTGCTGTACGTGCCGTCGTCGTCGGTGCCCGACCTCACCGCCATCGACGCCCCCGCGGGACCGGCACGCGCGCGTGCCGTGCTGCGGGAGCTCGACCGGCTCGACCTCGAAGGCCAGGACCGCGCCGTCGAGCTCGGCTCGGCCCGCGCCGACGACGCCCGGGCCCTCGACCGGCTGCCCGGCGCCCCGGTCCTCGTCGTCACCACCCGCTTCCTCGCGGGCGGCCGCACGGCGGCGCTCTCCGTGGCGACGTACCGGGCGGACACCTGCCGCCTCACGTTCGGCGACGAGGGCGCGGTGGAGATCCACCACGGCCCGGAGCGCCAGGCTTCCTGAAGCCTCAGTGGGGTGACGAACCCCGGACGGGCACAGAAATGTGCCCGTCCGGCGTTTGAGGACAAGCGCGCAGCGCGGGAAAGCCCGCACCTCACCGCCCCGCGGTCACGGTGCCCTCCACCGCGAACAGCTCGTCCTCCACATGGTCAAGCGCCAAGCGCAACGCGCCCGTCGCCACCGCGGCCTCGCCAAGGACCGAAAGGGCCACCCGCGGCGGCCTGAGGCAGTAGCGGGCCAGCTCGTGGCGCAGCGGGTCCAGGACGCCGTCCAGGCCCGCCGCCCAGCCGCCCACCACGACCAGCTCCGGATCGAGCGCGAGGACGAGCGCCGCCACGTCGTGCACCAGGCGCCGGATGAACCGGTCCACCGCCGCGAGCGCCCGCTCGTCGCCCTCGCGGGCGTGCGCGAAGACCTCCGCCACCGCCTGCTCGTCCAGCGGGTGCAGCGGCTCGTCCGTGGTCGAGAGCAGCGTCTCCGGCTTCACCTCGCGGCCCAGCAGGTGCAGCGCGCCGATCTCGCCCGCCGCGCCCCCGTAGCCGCGGTGCAGCCGCCCGCCGATCAGCGAGCCCGCCCCGGGGCTGAGCCCGGCCAGGACGAACACCACGTCGTCCGACTTCGTCGCCGCGCCCTTCCAGTGCTCGGCCACCGCCGCCGCGTTCGCGTCGTTCTCGACCAGGACCGGGCACTTGAAGGAGCGGCGCAGCCGCTCGCCCAGCGGCAGGCCCGTCCAGCCGGGCAGCGCCGTGCTGAGGCGCACCGAGCCGTCCGCCTCCACGATGCCGGGGCTGCCCACGCCGACGGCGCGCAGCGAACCGCGGGCCACCCCGGCACGGCGCAGCAGATCGGCGACCGCGCCGCGCAGCCGCTCCAGGCGCTCGTCCGCCGACGCCGTCTCGGAGACGTCCTTGGCCGCCGTGCCGAGGATCTTGCCGTGCAGGTCCGACAGGACCGCGGCCACCCGGTGCGGGCCGATCTCCAAGCCGAGGAGATGTCCCGCCTCCGCGCGGAAGCGGAACTTCCGTGCCGGTCGTCCCTGGCGCCGTGCCGCGCCGTCGTCCACGTCGGTCTCCACCACGAGACCGGCCTCGATGAGCCCCTCGACCACGCCCTCGACGGTGGGCCGTGACAGGCCCGTCGCCCGGGTGATCTCCGTGAGTGTCGCGAAATCCGCGGCGCGCAGCGCGTGCAGCACCACCGAGGAGTTGATCCGCCGTAGCAGAGATGGATCTCCGCCGGTCAGCCGCCCCAACGTCCGTCCTTCCATCTCATGCGCATGATGGGCGGATGGTACTCGGAAGGCGTCCGCCGGTGCGAGTGCCGATCGCGCCGACCGATTCCGGACCGCCTCATCCCGGGGCCACGAAACCGGACTCGTAGGCCACGATCACCGCCTGCGTGCGGTCCCGCGCGCCGAGCTTCGCGAGCACCGCGCTCACGTGCGACTTGACCGTCTCGGTGCCGACCACGAGCCGCTCGGCGATCTCCGCGTTCGACAGGCCGCGCGCCATCAGGCGCAGCACCTCCTCCTCGCGCCCGGTGAGCCCGGCCCGCGCGAACGCGGCCCTGGCGCCCTCCTCGCCCCGCTCCTCGCCGTGGCTGGCGGCGAGACGGCGCACCGCGGCCGGGAACAGCAGCGACTCGCCCTCGGCCACCAGGCGCACCGCGTGCACGATCTCCGCGGGCCTGGCCCGCTTGAGCAGGAAGCCGTCGGCGCCCGCGCGCAGCGCCTCGTACACGTACTCGTCGTTCTCGAAGGTCGTGATGACGACGATCTTGGGTGGGTCCTGCACGGTCCGCAGCACCGCGCGCGTGGCCTCGATGCCGTCCAGGAGGGGCATGCGCACGTCCATCGCGACGACGTCCGGGCGCAGCTGCCGCACCAGGGGGATGACGGCCGCGCCGTCGGCGGCCTCCCCGACGACCTCGATGTCGGGCTGTGCCTCCAGGACGGCGCGCAGGCCCGCGCGGACGAGGGGCTCGTCGTCGACGAGGAGCACGGTCACGGGCATCCGGCCAGCCTAGATCACGAGCCCGGGAGCGGCTCAGGGGGCCTCAGCGCAGCGGCAGTTCGGCGTGCACCCGCCACTCGCCGTCCGCGGGCCCGGTGCTCGCCCGGCCGCCGAGCAGCACGGCGCGCTCGCGGATGCCGCGCAGGCCGCTGCCGCCACGGCCGGTGGGGGCCGTCCGGTGCGGCAGGGCGTTGCGCACGTCGAGGGTCAGCCGGTCTTCGGCCACCGCGACGCGCACCCGAACCGGAACCGGACCCGCGTGCCGCAGGACGTTCGTCAGCGCCTCCTGGAGCATGCGGTAGCCCTCACGCGAGACGGGCCCCGGCAGGTCGTCCACCGGGCCCGACACCTCGGCGTCGACCTTGGCGCCCACCGTCCGCGCGGACTCCAGGAGCCGGTCCGCGGCGGCGAGGGTGGGGCGGCGGTGGGCGGGCTCCGCGTCCTCCCGCAGGACCCGGAGGACCCGCTCCAGGTCCTCCAGGGCGTCGCGGCCGGTCTCCTCGATGGCCTCCAGGGCGCGGTCGGTGAACGCAGGGTCCGCGGCGGCCCGGGCGGCACCGGCCTGCACCACGGCGACGGTCAGGGCGTGCCCGATGGAGTCGTGCAGCTCGCGGGCGATGCGGTTGCGCTCCAAGAGCTGCTCGGTGCGCTCCTCCAGGGCCGCCAGGCGCTCGGTGGGCGAGGGGCCGAGCAGGCTCCGGGCGGCGGCCGTGGCGACACCGCCCGCCGCGACCACCAGGACGCTCAGGCAGATCAGGGGCAGCGGCAGGAGCAGGGCGCTCCAAGCGGCCTGCTCCGGCCGGGGCAGGAACAGGCCGTCGTCGTCGGGGGCCTCCGAGGTCGTGCCGAGCAGCGCGAGCGCGTACCCGATGAGCTGCACCGAGGCCACGCCGAGCCCCCACCCCAGCTCCAGGCGCACCACGAGCCACACGGCGGTCCTGCCGCGGTCGCGCCACGAGGCCGAGGGCGCCCCGGAGACACCGGGGTCGACGGGGCCGACTCCGGGGTCCCCGGTCCGCGCCTCCGGCGCGTGCGCCCCGGGGAACAGCATCAGGCGCGCCTGGAGCCCCTCGGCCCGGCGCATCGCGGGCACCAGGGCGACCGCCGCCACGAAGGGGATGGGCAGCAGGGTGATGACCAGCCAGTCCCGCGCGGTGGCGCTCTCGACACCGTGGATCGTGGCCGCGGCGAGGACCACGAGGCCGCCGACGAGCAGATGCAGCCAGCGGGTGTAGGTGACCGCGCGGGTCAGCGGTCGCAGCAGGCGGATCATGCGGATCATCGTGCCAGCACGCGCGCGTGGCCCGGCTCCCCCGTGCGGGGGAGACGATCTCCTCGGCCGGGGGAGGCCCCGTACCGGCACCGGACGCGAGGGTTGCCCCATGACCAGCATCGACGTCCACCAGCTGACCAAGGAGTACGGCACCAGGCGCGCGGTCGACGACCTGACCTTCAGCGTCGGGCCCGGCCGCGTCACCGGCTTCCTCGGCCCCAATGGCGCGGGCAAGTCCACTACCATGCGCCTCGTGCTCGGCCTCGACCGGCCCACGTCGGGCACCGCCACCGTCGGCGGCCGCCCGTTCGCCACGTACGACGAGCCGCTGCGCCAGGTCGGTGCCCTGCTCGACGCGCAGGCCGCCCACGGCTCGCGCACCGCCCGCGACCACCTGCGTGCCCTCGCCGTCAGCAACCGGATCGCCGCCCCGCGCGTGGGCGAAGTCCTGGAGGAGACCGGCCTCGCCGCCGTCGCGCACAAGCGGATCAAGACGTTCTCGCTGGGCATGCGTCAGCGCCTCGGCATCGCGGCCGCCCTGCTCGGCGACCCGGCCGTGGTCCTCCTGGACGAGCCGTCGAACGGCCTCGACCCGGAGGGGATCATCTGGATCCGCGAGCTGATGCGCCGCCTGGCCCGAGAGGGCCGCACCGTGCTCGTGTCGAGCCACCTGATGAACGAGACCGCCACGTTCGCCGACCACCTCGTCGTCCTCGGCAAGGGCCGGCTCCTGACGGACACCCCCATGCGGGAGTTCATCACCGCGCACAGCAGTCCCCGCGTGCGGGCCCGCACCAGCGACCCGGCCCGGCTGCGGGCCGCGCTGGCCCGCGCGGGACACGACCTCGTCGAAGGCGAGGGCGGCGCGTGGACGGTCGAAGGCGCCCGCGCCGCCGAGGTCGGCGCGCTGGCCGCCCGCGAGGGCGTACCGATCCTCGAACTCGCCGACGAGGAGGCCTCTTTGGAGCAGGCGTATCTGGCCCTGACCGCACAGGAGACGGAATTCTCCGCGAGTTCCACGGGTCCCGTGAGCCTCACAGGCTCGACCAGTGCCACAGACTCCACCAGTACCAAGGGCCACACCAGTTCCACGGACCCCACCGGCGCGACAGACCACACCAGTACTACAGACCACACCAGTACGACAGGCCCCACCAGTACCACCGGCTCCGCGACCACCACGACCCACCAGGAGGCCTGACCATGTCGACCGCCGCCGTACTCCACTCCGAGTGGATCAAGATCAAGTCGCTGCGGGCGGCGCTTGTCCCGCTCCTCGCGGTGTTCGCCGCGACCCTCGCCATCACCGTCCTCGCGTTCGCCACCGTGGGCAGGGCGGAGGCCGACAACGCCGACGCCGAACCCGTCTTCGACGCCTTCTACGCCCTCAACTTCGGCCAGATCGCGGCCATCAGCTTCGGCACGGCCGCCGTCGGCTCCGAGTACGTCACGGGGGCGCTGCGCGTCTCGCTCGCGGCCGTCCCGCGCAGGGGCCTGTTCTACGCCGCGAAGGCCGCCGTCGTCGGCGCGGCGGCCCTGGTCGTGGGCCTCGCCACCTGCTTCGGCGCGTTCCTCGCGGGCCAGGCCTTCCTGGGGGAGTACGCCATCGGCCTCGGCCACCCCGGAGCGCTGCGCGCCTGCCTGGGCGGCGGGGTCTACCTGGCCCTGATGGCGCTGTTCGCGGCGGGCCTCACCACGCTGCTGCGCAGCGGAGCGGTCGTGCTCAGCCTGCTGATCCCGTTCATCCTCATCGTGTCCTTCGTGGTCGGCGACGTCGCGGGCGGTGCCGCGCAGTTCCTGCCCGACAAGGCCGGGCAGCAGGTCCTGCACGAGGACCCCACGGGCGTGCTCGGCCCGTGGGCGGGGCTCGCCGTGACGGCGGCCTGGGCGGCCGCCGCGCTGCTCGCCGGCTGGTGGGCGGTGCGCCGCAGGGACGCCTGACCGGCGGCCCGGAAGCCCCGACGGCCCGTCGCCCGCTCGCTGTTGGTGACTGATTGTCAGTGGCGGCCGCTTTACTGGACCGCATGAGCAGCGCAGAGCACATCGCGACGATCGACCTGCTGCGCGCCCGGGACTTCCCCGAGGCGCCCGGCAGGTCCGAGGCCGGTCGCGCCGGACCCGGCTTCCACATCGCGGAGTTACGCACGTACGAGACGGCGGAGGACGACGACGGCACGGCCCGCGACGCCGTGGAGGAGCAGTACGAGGCGGAGCGCGACGCGCTCACCGTGCTGCTGACCGCGCGCTGGGGCGAGCCCCACGTCTTCAGCCTCGCCAGCGCCTTCGCCCGCGTCGTGGCCGGTTCGGGCGACGTGCCGGAGCCCTGGGCCACCCTCAGCGAGACGGTCCCCGACGTCCACCTGTGGCGGGCCGAAGCCCACTGGATAGCCCTCGGCGTGGCGCGCTGGGGCGGCTGGGACGCGCTGCAACTCCTCGCGGTGATCACCGAGACCGACCCGCCGTAGCGCCGACCGCACCGGTCGTCGCCACGGCACCGGCTCAGCTCCCCAGCTTCAACTCCCCGTACGGGGACGGCAGGAAGAAGCGCGCCACCTCCGCGTCCCCCACCTCCGCGAGGCTCGCGGGGGACCAGCGGGGCCTGCGGTCCTTGTCCACGACCTGGGCGCGTACGCCCTCGGGGAAGTCCGGGGAGGTCAGACACGCGCACGACGTGCGGTACTCCTGGCGCAGCACGGCCTCCAGGGAGCCGAGGGCACGGGCCCGGCGCACGGCGGCGAGCGTGACCTTCAAGGACGTGGGCGAGCGCGAGAGCAGCGTCTCCGCGGCCTCCTTCGCCGCCGGCTCGCCACAGCTTCGCAGCCGGTCGACGATCTCCTCCACGGACCCGGCGGCGTAGCAGGAGTCGATCCACTCCCGGTGCGCGGCCAGCTCGCCCTCGGGCGCGGCCTCGGCGAACCGGGCCACCACGTCCGCCGCCTCGCCGTCCGCGAGCGCGGCGGTGAGGTCCGCGAGCCGACCGGACGGCACGTAGTGGTCGGCGAGCCCGCACAGCAGGGCGTCCGCGGCACCCGCGGACGCACCGGTCAGGGCCAGATGCGTGCCCAGCTCGCCCGGCGCCCGCGACAGCAGGTACGTCCCGCCGACGTCGGGCACGAAGCCGATGATCGTCTCGGGCATGGCGACCCGCGAGCGCTCCGTGACGACCCGCACGCCGCCGTGGGCCGAGACGCCGACGCCGCCGCCCATCACATAGCCGTCCATGAGGGCGACGTAGGGCTTCGGGTAGTGCGCGATGCGGGAGTTGAGCACGTACTCGTCGTGCCAGAAGGCCGCCGACGCGGCGCCGCCGCCCGCGAGGAGGTCCTCGCGCACGGCACGGATGTCACCGCCCGCGCACAGGCCCCGCTCCCCGGCGCCGGACACCACGACCGTCGCCACCGCGTCGTCCCGCTCCCACGCGGTGAGCGCGTCGTCGATCAGGCGGACCATGGTGTGGTCCAGGGCGTTGAGCGCGCGGGGCCGGTTCAGGACGACGTGGGCCGCGCGGCCCTCGGTGCGCAGCAGGACCGGAGGTGGTGCGTCGTGGCTCACGAGGTGGTTCCGTCCTTCGGTGGTGCGTCGTGCGGGGCCGGGCTCGGTGGCGGGGCGCTCTGCGGGGCCGGGCGCGGCCCGGTGCTCCCGTCGGCGGCGCCACCCGGCGCCCCGGGGTCCTGGAACGCGGCCAGGATCCGCTCCGCGGCGGTCGTCGCGGTCACCGTCCCCTCGCGCACGCCCCGTTCGAGGTCCGGTGCGAGGCGCCGCACGTCGGGATGCGCGTACAGACGGCCGAGCAGCTCCTCGCGCACCATCGTCCACGTCCAGTCGACCTGCTGGTCGCGGCGCTTGGCGGCGAGGCGGCCGGTGGAGTCGAGGAGCGCGCGGTGCTGCTCCAGGCGCTCCCACAGCGTGTCGAGCCCCGAGCCCTCACGGGCGCTGCAACTGAGCACCGGAGGCGTCCACACCGCGTCCTTGCCGTGCATCAGGCGCAGCGCGCCCGCCAGTTCGCGGGCGGCCGAGCGCGCGTCCCGCTCGTGCGGGCCGTCGGCCTTGTTGACCGCGATGACGTCCGCGAGCTCCAGGACGCCCTTCTTGATGCCCTGCAGCTGGTCTCCGGTACGGGCGAGGGTGAGCAGCAGGAACGAGTCGACCATGTTGGCGACGGCCGTCTCCGACTGGCCCACGCCGACGGTCTCCACGAGCACCACGTCGTAGCCCGCGGCCTCCATCACCACGATGGACTCCCGGGTCGCCTTGGCCACGCCGCCGAGCGTCCCCGCCGTGGGGGAGGGGCGCACGAACGCCATCGGGTCCACGGCCAGGCGCTCCATGCGCGTCTTGTCGCCCAGGATGGAACCGCCCGTGCGCGTCGACGACGGGTCGACGGCGAGCACCGCGACCCGGTGGCCCAGCGAGGTGAGCATCGTGCCGAGCGCGTCGATGAACGTCGACTTGCCGACGCCGGGCACCCCGCTGATGCCGACGCGCCGCGCCCGCCCCGCGTGCGGAAGGAGCTGCGTCAGCAACCGCTGGGCGAGGACGCGGTGTTCGGCCTTGGTGGACTCCACGAGCGTGATCGCGCGCGCGATGTGCGCGCGCTTGCCGTCGAGCACGCCCTTCACATAACTGTCGAGATCGATCGTCGGTGCCATGGGGTCAGCGGCTCACAGCCCGTTCCCGGGACCGTCGGCGGTCTGTTCGTCCCCGGGACCGTCGGCGGCCAGTGCGTGGCCGAGGCTCTCGGCGAGCCGCCGCACCAGGTCGTACGCCGCGTCCGGGATCACCGTGCCCGGCGGGAACACGGCCGCGGCGCCCATCTCCAGGAGCGTCGGCACGTCCTGCGGGGGAATCACGCCGCCCACGACGATCATGATGTCCTCGCGGCCCTCGGCGGCGAGCTCCTCGCGCAGCGCCGGCACCAGCGTCAGGTGCCCGGCCGCCAGCGAGGAGACGCCCACGATGTGCACGTCCGCCTCGACGGCCTGGCGCGCCACCTCGGCGGGCGTCTGGAACAGCGGGCCGACGTCGACGTCGAAGCCCAGGTCGGCGAAGGCCGTGGCGATGACTTTCTGGCCGCGGTCGTGGCCGTCCTGGCCCATCTTGGCGACCAGGATGCGCGGACGGCGCCCCTCGGCCTCCTCGAAGGACTCCACCAGCGCGCGGGTGCGCGCCACGGACGGCGACGGGCCTGCTTCGGTGCGGTACACACCGGAGATCGTACGGATCTGGCCCGCGTGCCGTCCGTACGCCTTCTCCAGGGCGTCGGAGATCTCGCCGACCGTCGCCTTCGCGCGGGCCGCGTCCACGGCGAGCGCCAGGAGGTTCCCCTCCAGGCCGGTGCCGGAGCCGCGCTCGGCCGCCGCCGTCAGCTTGGCCAGCGCGTCCTGGCAGACCGCGTCGTCGCGCTCGGCGCGCAGCCGCCGCAGCTTCTCGATCTGCTGCGTACGCACCGAGGAGTTGTCGACCTTCAGGACCTCGATCTGCTCGTCGCTGTCCACCCGGTACTTGTTCACGCCGATCACCGGCTGGCGGCCGGAGTCGATCCGCGCCTGCGTACGGGCCGCGGCCTCCTCGACGCGCAGCTTCGGGATGCCCGCGTCGATGGCCTGCGCCATGCCGCCCGCGGCCTCGACCTCCTGGATGTGCTGCCAGGTGCGGCGGGCCAGGTCGTAGGTGAGCCGCTCCACGTACGCGCTGCCGCCCCACGGGTCGATGACCCGGCAGGTCCCCGACTCCTGCTGGATGAGCAGCTGGGTGTTGCGCGCGATGCGGGCGGAGAAGTCCGTGGGCAGCGCGAGCGCCTCGTCGAGGGCGTTGGTGTGCAGCGACTGGGTGTGGCCCTGCGTGGCGGCCATGGCCTCCACGCACGTGCGCGTCACGTTGTTGAACACGTCCTGCGCGGTGAGCGACCAGCCGGACGTCTGCGAATGCGTGCGCAGCGACAGCGACTTCGGGTTCTGCGGGTCGAACTGCTTGACCAGCTTGGCCCACAGCAGGCGCGCCGCCCGCAACTTGGCGACCTCCATGAAGAAGTTCATGCCGATCGCCCAGAAGAACGAGAGCCGCGGCGCGAACGCGTCCACGTCCAGACCCGCGTCCCGCCCCGCCCGCAGGTACTCCACGCCGTCCGCGAGGGTGTACGCCAGCTCCAGGTCGGCCGTCGCCCCGGCCTCCTGGATGTGGTACCCGGAGATCGAGATGGAGTTGTACCGCGGCATCTTCTGCGAGGTGTACGCGAAGATGTCGGAGATGATCCGCATGGACGGCTTGGGCGGATAGATGTAGGTGTTGCGGACCATGAACTCCTTGAGGATGTCGTTCTGAATGGTCCCCGCCAGCTTCTCCGGCGGCACGCCCTGCTCCTCGGCGGCGACGATGTACAGCGCGAGCACCGGGAGCACCGCGCCGTTCATCGTCATCGACACGGTCATCCTGTCCAGCGGGATGCCGTCGAACAACTGGCGCATGTCGTAGATCGAGTCGATGGCCACGCCCGCCATGCCGACGTCGCCGGTCACCCGCGGGTGGTCGCTGTCGTAGCCGCGGTGGGTGGGCAGGTCGAAGGCGACCGAGAGGCCCTTCTGCCCGGCGGCCAGGTTGCGCCGGTAGAAGGCGTTGGACTCCTCCGCGGTGGAGAAGCCCGCGTACTGGCGGATCGTCCACGGCTGGTTCACGTACATCGTCGGGTACGGCCCGCGCAGATACGGCGCCACGCCCGGGTACGTGCCCAGGAAGTCCAGGCCCTCCACGTCCGCGCCGGTGTACAGCGGCTTGACCGCGATGCCCTCCGGCGTCTCCCAGAGCAGGTCGTCCGCGTCCTTGCCGGTGACCGACTCGACGGCGGCGCGCCACTGCTCGGCGGAGCCCCGCGGCGGCGCGCCCGCCCCCAGGCCGATGCCGGAGAAGTCGGGGATCGTCATGGCGCCACTCCCATGAGGTCGAGGGTGGAGGACAGCACGGCCACGGCGTCGCAGCCGGCGAAGACGTACGCGTCGACGGCGGCGTGCTCGGTGGCCTCGCCGGGCCGCCCCGCGAGGAACACCCGCCGCGCGCCCGCGGCCTGCAGTGCGGCCGCGACGGCCGCCGCCTCATCGGCGTACAGCGCGTCGCTCGAACACAGGCACGCGATCGTCGCCCCGCTGGCGCGGAACGCGTCGGCGGCGGTCTCCGCGGTCACCGACACCGGGTCGTGGACGGGCTCGACGCCGCCCGCCTGGAAGAGGTTCGCGGCGAACGTGGCGCGCGCGGTGTGCGCGGCGGCCGGGCCGAGCGCGGCCAGGAACACCTTCGGCCGGGCGCCGGTGGCCGCGAGGTGCGCGTCCGAGCGGGAGCGCAGCGCCTCGTACGCCTCGTCACGGCGCACCCGCGGCAGTCCGCCGGTCGGCCCCGCGGGGGCGGGCTCGCGCTCGACCGGCTTCTCGCCGAGGTGCGGGAACTCGCTGACGCCGGTGATCGGTTCGCGCCGCTTGGCGAGCTTGCGGCTGCGCTCGGCCCAGGTCGCCGCGAGGCGCTCGCCGAGCAGGCCCGAGCGCAGGGCCGCCGCCTGGCCGCCCGCGCGCTCGATCTCCTGGAAGAACGCCCAGGCCGCGTCGGCCAGTTCGGCGGTCAGGCGCTCCACGTACCAGGAGCCGCCCGCCGGGTCGATGACGCGCGACAGGTGCGACTCCTCGAGGAGGATCGTCGAGGTGTTGCGGGCGATCCGGCGCGCGAACGCGTCCGGCTGGCCCAGGGCGTGGTCGAACGGCAGCACCGTGACCGCGTCGGCGCCGCCCACTCCGGCGGCCAGGCTGGCCACCGTCGTCCGCAGCATGTTCACCCACGGGTCGCGGCGGGCCATCATCACCGGGGACGTGACCGCGTGCTGGCGCTGGGCGCCCGCGTCCGCGTCGCCGCAGGCCTCGGCCACCCGGGCCCACAGCTGCCGCGCCGCCCGCAGCTTGGCGATGGTCAGGAACTGGTCGGCGGTGGCCGCGTAGCGGAACTCCAGCTGAGCGCAGGCCTCGTGGAGCGACAGGCCCGCGTCCGTGAGGAGCCGCAGATACGCCACGCCGGTCGCGAGCGAGGCGCCGAGCTCCTGCGCGGCCGAGCCGCCCGCCTCGTGGTAGGGCAGCGCGTCCACGACCAGGGCCCGCAGGCCGCCGTACTCACGGCCGGTGAGCCGCGCGAGCCCGACGGCCGCGGCCGCGTCCAACTCCTCGCCCGTACGCGCCTCGTGTCCGAGCGGATCGGCGCCGAGGGTGCCGCGTACCGCGCTCTTGGCGACACCCGCAGCGTCCACGAGCCCGAGGAAGGCGTGCGCCGCCCCCTCGTACGCCGCGCCGGCGTCGAGGGCGACCGGCGCCAGGTCCAAGTACACCCCGTCGAGCGCCCGCTCAAGGCCGGACACGGGCAGCGCGTCCGGGCCGAGGGCCAGCCACAGCGAGGTGACGCCGTTCTCCAGGTCGGCGAGGACCGCTTCGTTCGTGCGCCCGGGGTCGCTCGTCGCGTGCCGCTGGCGTACGTCCCACCCGGTGGCGGCGCCACCCGCGGCGGAGCCGCCCCGCACGAAGGGGGCGAAGCCTGGGTGGCCCACGTCGGCCACGGCGTCACGGGCGGTGTACAGGGGGCGGGTGCTGAGCCCGTCCTCGAGTGCGGTGGACAGCGCTTCCTCAGCCGCCGCCCCCGATACGTCCTTGCCCGACTTACGCAGTACGCCTTCCACCAGGCGCTGCCACTGCTCATGGGTCGCATCAGGGAAATCGGCGGCCAGCGAAAGCCCGTCATCAGGCAGGACCGTCATGCGTCGATGCTAGGGCGGATTCGGCACCTGAGGCCGAGGCACGGCTGTGACCTTGGACTCTTCGGATGCTCTTGAAGTCGGGCGGCCGGAACGCTATTGCCGCACGTCACAGAAGGGGCATCAGGGGTGATGTGGGGTCCGGGAGGGGCTTGCCCAATGCCGCCGATTGAGGTAGGGGAGCGCCGGTGGCGAATCGTGTGTATTCGCGTGCGAGCCGGAAGCCCGTCGTCCAGGCGAGGAGGCGGCTGGGGCGGTTGTCGCGGGCGCAGGACCAGCTCGCGGTGCGGCCCCGGGCCGCGATGTCCGCGGTGAGCGCGGTCACGCAGGCGTGCGCGAGTCCCTTGCGGCGGTGCGCGGGCGCGGTGGCGACGGCCACGTCCTCGTAGGCGGCGCCCGCGAAGTAGGAGCAGGCGACGGACAGGACCCGGCCGCCGCGGTCGAAGGCGGCGACCGCGTGGCCGGAGGCGGCGAGCCCCTCGGCGCCGCCCCAGCTGTCGTGGATCCAGTCGGAGCCGGGCCACCGCGTGGCAAGCGCGGCCGCGTCGCCCGCCGTGACCCGGCGGATCCGCACCCCGCGCGGCGGGCGCTGGACGGCGACGGGCTCCCGGTGGACGTAGACCATGCGCTCGACGGGCACCAGGCGCTCGAAGGCGGCGCCGAGCACGGGCAGGAAGCGCAACGGGGCCTCGACGTGGCCTGCCGCGAACGGCGCGAGCTCCGCCGGCGTCACCGCGCGCGGGTCGCCGCGCAGCAGGACGTGCCCGGCGCAGGCCACCGCGAGCGCGCGCGGCGCCTCGGCGCGGTCCGCCCACCACTGTCCTGCGCCGTGCGCCAGGGCGTGCTCGGGCAGGGCGGCGGTACCGGGCGCCCCGATGGCGAACCAGTCGGAGAGAGGGGGAAGTTGACGCGGCGCGAGCGGGATCACGGAAGCCGTCCTCCAGGGGTGTCAACGAGCGATCGAGAGGATAGAGGGCGCACGCGGCGGGACACGCCCGGCCGGGCCGCGCGAGGGGGCGACCGGGCCGGGCGCGGTGTCCGGCGCTCCCTTCAAGAGGCGTGGCCGACCAGCAGGTCGGCGAGTTTGGTGAGGCGCTTGACGGTGCGGTCCTCCAGGGCGGCCGCGGCGGGTTCGACGCGCTCGTCGCGGTCGTAGTACGCGCCGTTGACGATCTCGACGGCCGGGTCGCACAGGCGCACCACGTGGGCGGCGCCCTCGGCGGCGGACGCGCCCTCGTGCGCGTACAGCGGCAGGAGCGCGGTGTCGCACGCGCCCGGGTGCACGGACACGGCGGTCACGCGCGGATCGGCGGCGAAGACGGTGAGCGCGAGCTGCGACTGGGCGTAGGCGGCCAGGCGCGAGTAGCGGCGGGCGCGGTTCGGGTCGTTCCACTGGATCGACGCCGTGCGGTGCAGCGACGAGGACACGTTGACGACGCGGCCGCCCCGCTCGCTGGTCAGGGCGGGCTCAAGGAGGCTGGTCAGGAGGTAGTGCGCGAGGAAGTTCACCTGGAAGGCGATCTCGTTGCCGTCGGCGGTGACGGTGTGCCGCTCGGGGGCCGCGATGCCCGCGTTGTTCACCAGGACGTCCAGGTGGGGGTGGTCGGCGACGACGTGCCGCGCGAGCCGCTCGACCTCCTCCAGGCGGGTGAAGTCGGCGGCGAGGGGGCACGGGCGCGGCGCGTCGGGGCGGGCCGTGGCGACGAGCGCGTCGGCGGCGGCCCGGGCCTCGTCGGCGGTGCGGCCGTGCAGCAGGACGGTGACGCCGCGCTCGGCGAGCAGGCGGGCGGTCTCGAAGCCGATTCCGGAGGTGGCGCCGGTGACGAGCGCGGTGCGGCCGGACAGGGAGGCAGAGGACATGGCTGTGTTCCTGGGTCGGGGCATGCCGAGGAGGCCCCCGGCGGGGGCGGGGCATGCGGGGTGAAGGGGGGCGTGAACGCCGGTCAGGGGCGCCGGGCACGGCGGGTGCGGCACGGCTGGTGCGCGTGGGCACGCCTGGTGCGGCAGGGCGGCTGTGGTGCGGCTGCTGCGATGCGGCTGGGGCGTGTGGCTGCTGCGGTGCGGCTGGTGCGGTGCGGAGTCAGCGCCCCGTCACGAGTACGGGCGCGCGACCGGCACCGCCGTATGAGGCGGCCGGTCGTCATGGCGCGCGAAGCTGTTCACGACACTCATCCAACTGGCCCCTGAGCGGGGCTTCAAGCCGTCCGTGCGCTCCTTGACGGGGCCCTGATACGGCTGGCGCGCGGGGCGGGGGAGCGGGGCGCGGGTCAGCCGAGCCCGGGAAGCGCGGAGACCGCCAGGTCGATCAGCTTGATGCCGAGGAACGGCAGGACGAGCCCGCCGAGCCCGTACAGCGCGAGGTTGCGGCGCAGCAGGTCGTGCGCCGACGCGGGCGTGTAGCGGACGCCGCGCAGCGCCAGCGGGATCAGCGCGACGATGATCAGCGCGTTGAAGATGATCGCGGAGGTGATCGCCGACTTCGGGCTGTGCAGCCCCATGACGTTGAGCGACTCGAGGCCCGGATAGGCGCTCGCGAACATGGCCGGGATGATCGCGAAGTACTTCGCCACGTCGTTCGTGATCGAGAAGGTGGTCAGGGCGCCGCGCGTGATGAGCAGCTGCTTGCCGATCTCGACGATGTCGATGAGCTTGGTGGGGTTGGAGTCCAGGTCCACCATGTTCCCGGCCTCCTTGGCGGCCGAGGTGCCGGTGTTCATGGCGACGCCGACGTCGGCCTGCGCGAGCGCGGGCGCGTCGTTCGTGCCGTCGCCGGTCATCGCGACGAGCTTGCCGCCCTCCTGCTCCTTCTTGATCAGGGCGAGCTTGTCCTCGGGCGTGGCCTCCGCGAGGAAGTCGTCCACGCCCGCCTCCCGGGCGATGGCGCGCGCCGTGAGCGCGTTGTCGCCGGTGATCATCACGGTCCTGATGCCCATGCGGCGCAGCTCGGCGAACCGTTCACGGATGCCGTCCTTCACGACGTCCTTCAGACGGACGACGCCGAGGACGCGCGGCCCGTCCCAGTCGTGCACCGCGACGAGCAGCGGCGTGCCGCCCGCAGCCGCCACCGCGGCGGCGAACGACCGTGCCTCGGGCGGCACGTGGCCGCCGCGCAGCTCCACCCAGCTGATCACCTGGGCGGCGGCGCCCTTGCGGATCGCGCAGGCCGCGCCGTTGTCCCAGCGCAGGTCGATGCCGCTCATCCGGGTCTGCGCCGTGAACTCCACGAACGTGGCGTTGGCCAGCTCGCCCCTGGCCGGGGCGCGCAGACCGTACGCGTCCTTGGCGTGCACCACGATGGAGCGGCCCTCGGGCGTCTCGTCCGCGAGCGACGACAGCTGCGCGGCGTCCGCGAGGTGCGTCTCGTCGACGCCGGGCAGCGCGAGGAACGCGTCCGCCTCGCGGTTGCCGAGCGTGATCGTGCCGGTCTTGTCCAGGAGCAGCGTGTTCACGTCGCCCGCTGCCTCCACCGCGCGGCCCGACATCGCGAGCACGTTGCGCTGCACGAGCCGGTCCATGCCCGCGATGCCGATCGCCGAGAGGAGCGCGCCGATCGTCGTCGGGATCAGCGTCACCAGGAGCGCGACGAGCACGGTCGTGGGCTGCGCCGCGTCCGCGTACGACGCCATCGGCTGCAGCGCCACGACGACCAGGACGAAGACGACGGTGAGCGCCGCGAGGAGGATGTTCAGGGCGATCTCGTTGGGCGTCTTCTGCCGGGACGCGCCCTCCACGAGCGAGATCATGCGGTCGAGGAAGGAGTGCCCGGAGCGCGAGGTCACACGCACGACGATCCGGTCGGAGAGGACCGTCGTACCGCCCGTGACGCCGCTGCGGTCGCCGCCCGACTCGCGGATGACCGGCGCCGACTCCCCGGTCACGGCGGACTCGTCGACCGCCGCGACCCCCTCCACGACGTCGCCGTCGGCCGGGATCAGCTCGCCCGCCTCGACCACGACGAAGTCGAAGGGCCGCAGCTCGGTCGCGGCGACGGACTCCGTCTCGGCGCCCGCGATGTCCATGCCCATGCGCCAGTTGTGGCGCAGCCGGCGGGCGGCCGTGTCCGTACGCGCCTTGCGCAGGGCCCGTGCCTGCGCCTTGCCGCGGCCCTCGGCGACGGCCTCCGCGAGGTTCGCGAAGACCACCGTGAGCCAGAGCCAGCCGCTGATGACCCAGGAGAACACCGACGGGTGGAGCACGGCGGAGCCCGTGGTGATGACCGCGCCGCACCCCACGACGAACAGGACGGGGTTCTTCACCAGCGCGCGCGGCCGCAGCTTGTGCACGGCGTCGGGGAAAGACGTGAGGAGCTGCGACGTGAACAGCTGCACAGGGTCGACGAGTCCACCGGTGCCGGCCCGGTGCCGACGGCCGGGCCGGAGCCGCGGGCCGCGCCCGGACCCGCCCTCGGGGGTGTCGGGTCCTACGGGGCCGTCGGTTCCTACGGGGCCTTCGGTTCCTACGGGGTCTTCGGGCGGGGAAGGAGCCTGCTGCGAGGCGGCGGGAAGCATCGGTGAAGGTGACTTTCTGCAGGGAGACCGGCCACGGAACGCGGCCGCGCGCAGAGGAAAGTAGCCGCGCGGACCTCCCGGACCCACCTTCGCGACCGGGAATTGACGACGCTCTGACAGCGTCGGCCGGCGGACCCCTGACCACCCGTCAAGACCGCGTCAAGGGGCCCTGATGACGCATCAGGAGAGCGTCAACAAGAACGGGAACGTCCGGAACCGGCCCAAGACTGATCACCACGGGGGGACGGACGAACGGAACCCGGTGCGGGCTCGGAGGGCGTGTGACGACGACCACCGCCCGCGGCGCGCAGGTCCAGTACGGGGGTAGGGACCGTGCGCGCCCCGCACCGGGGACCCGTCGTCCGTCCGAGCGGACGTCCCGGGTCCCGGCCACGAGGGGGGCCGGGAGCCGGGACGTTGTCTCTTCCGGTTCCCCTCCTTCTTTTCCGGTTCTTCTCCGGGACGTTTCCTCGTCCGGAACGACGCCGTCGCACGCGCCCCGGCGTACGCGCGCACCCGTCGGGGCGCAACGTAAGAGAGGCGTCAACGCAGTTGGGCCTGCCGTATGAGAGACATCAAGAGCGGCGGCGAACGTGCTGGTGGACGCTTTGCTTCACGGGACCGCACTAATTCTGTGGGCCCGTTCCGCTTCGGCCGCGTACGGTCGCGGGCAGGGTCCGCCCGCACTGTCAGGAGGCGGCACACCGATGACCCGGGTGCTGGTGGTCGAGGACGACCCACAGCTCGTACGGGCTCTGGAGATCAACCTCAAGGCGCGTAAGTACGAGGTGGACGCGGCGGTCGACGGGGGCACTGCCCAGCGTCTGGCGTCGGCACGTCCGCCGGACGTGGTCCTCCTTGATCTCGGGCTGCCCGACATGGACGGCATCGATCTGATCGGCTGGCTGCGCGGGTTCAGCCGCGCGCCGATCCTCGTCGTGTCCGCCCGCCAGGCCTCCGACGAGAAGGTCGCGGCGCTCGACGCGGGCGCCGACGACTACATTCCCAAACCGTTCAGCATGGACGAACTCCTCGCCCGGCTGCGGGCCGCGGCCCGCAGGAGCAGGCCCGCGGAGCACGACGAGTCCCCGGCGCTCGTCGAGACACCGGGCTTCACCCTCGACCTGCTGGCCAAGAAGGCCCTGCGCGACGGCCGTGTCGTGCGCCTCACGCCGACCGAGTGGCACTTCCTGGAGGTCCTGATCCGCCACCGGGGCCGACTGGTCAGCCAGCAGCAGCTGCTCGGCGAGGTATGGGGTCCCTCGCACAGCACGCGCACCAACTACCTGCGCGTGTACATGGCCCAACTGCGCCGCAAACTGGAGCCGGACCCGGCCCATCCGCGGCATCTGATCACCGCGCCGGGGATGGGCTACCGGTTCGAGGAGTGAGGAGGCGGATCCCGGGCGCCGCGCACGGTCCCGCCCGTTCCCGCCCGTTCACTCGTTCCGGGCCCGTCGACCGGGGGCGCGTCAGCAGAGTGTCAGCGTGCGCCCGATCGCCGTCAACGGGACGTCATGGAGGGTCGGTTGACACCCCGTGCCGGGCATAACGTCACCATGTGCCCGGTGCTCGTCACCGGGCCCACGGCGCCCCCGTGACCGAGCCCGCGGCGCCCGACCGACCCACGAGAGCCTCACCCGAGGCTGCTCAAGGAGGAACCATGACCCAGCCCCTGGTGTGCGGCGAAGACCCCGAGCCTGCTGAACGGGGCCCGGCCGGACCGCTGTTCGTACCCGTCCGGCCGGGACCCGCGGGCTTCGTCGCCCGCCTGTTCCGCACACCCGTCGGCGGCCGCACCGCCGTCGCCTTCACCTCCCGGCAGCGGCTGACCGCCACGCTCGGCGCCCGCCAGCCGTGGATCCGCCTCTCCGAACCTGCGCTGCGCGCCCTCACCGAGCCGCTGGGCGTCACCCGGGTCACCGTCGACCCGCGACTCACCTCCGACGCACCGGCCGCCTCCGCGCCTCTGGCCGCTCCCGTACCTCAGGTCGCCGCGCCTTCCGCCGGTGCCCCTTCGTCCCGCGGCCTCGCACTCTGGCGGGAGTGGGATCCGCAGGCCGTGGGGGCACTGCGCGTGACCGGGGCCGCCGCCCTGGTCGGCGCGCTGACCGCCTGGATCGGCTGAGACGGCCAGGTGACGACGTGAAGACGAGGCGAAACGAGGAGCTTGCCATGACCCTTGCCGACCTGCCCGCGGCCCGGGACCACGCCGCGGCCCCAGCGCCCGCCGCGCCCCTGGACGCCGACGCCGCCGACGACCTGACGGTCTGGCCGCACTCCACGACGCGGCTCCCGCACGGCGACCTGTCCGTCGGCGGCGTGGCACTCACCGAGATAGCGGACCGCTTCGGCACCCCCGCCTACCTCCTGGACGAAGCCGACGTACGCGACCGCTGCCGCACCTATCAGCACGCCTTCCCCAACGCCGACGTGCTGTACGCGGCCAAGGCCTTCCTGTGCCGCGCAATGGCGCACTGGGTGGCGGAGGAGGGGCTCGGCCTCGACGTGTGCTCCGCGGGCGAGCTCGAACTCGCCGTCACCACCGGCTTCCCCGCCGACCGCATCGTCCTGCACGGCAACGCCAAGAGCCCGCAGGACCTGCACGCCGCCCTGCGGCTCGGCGTCGGCCGCATCGTCATCGACAGCGCATCCGAGATCGCCCGGCTCGCCGCTGCCGTGCCCCACGGCAGCCGCCAGAAGGTCCTCGTGCGCGTGGTACCCGGCATCGCCGCGGGCGGCCACAGCAAGATCCGCACCGGCACCGAGGACCAGAAGTTCGGCCTGTCCATCACCGACGGCTCCGCCCAGCACGCCATCGCCCGCATCCTGGACCAGCCCGGGCTCGAACTGGTCGGCCTGCACTGCCACTTGGGTTCGCAGATCACCACGGACAAGCCGTACCTGTGCGCCGTGCGCCGCCTGGTCGGCCTGATGGCGCGCATCAAGGAGCACCACGGCATCACCCTGCCCGAACTGGACCTCGGCGGCGGCCACGGCATCGCCTACCGCCCCGGTGAGGACGCGCTCGACATCACCACGCTGGCCCGCAAGGTACGCACCGAACTCGCCGAGAGCTGCGCGGCGGCCGGCCTCCCCGTGCCCCGTCTGATCGTCGAGCCCGGCCGCGCCATCGCAGGACCCGCCGGTGTCGCCCTCTACCGCGTCCTGTCCGTGAAGCGCACCAGCGAGCGGACCTTCGTCGCCGTCGACGGCGGCATGAGCGACAACCCGCGCCCCGCGCTGTACGGAGTGCGCTATCTGCCGCGCCTCATCGGCCGCCGCTCCACCGCCGCACCCGCCACCGTCACCGTCGTCGGCCGGCACTGCGAGGCCGGGGACGTCCTCGCCACCGACATCCAGCTGCCCGGCGACACCCACCCCGGCGACCTGCTCGCCGTGCCCGTCGCGGGCGCCTACCACCTGTCGATGGCCTCCGGCTACAACCTCGTCGGCCGCCCGCCGGTCGTCGCCGTCGAAGGTGGCCACGCCCGCCTCCTGGTGCGCCGCGAGTCTCTGGAGGACTTCCGCAGCCGGGACGTCGGCCTCTAGCCGCAGCGAAGGCGGGCCGCCCCCTCACTCCCCCTCGGGGGCGGCCCGGCCAGCGGCTCTGTGCCCATGACCCGCGCGTGCGGGAGGCCGTGCCTCAGAGAATGGCGCCCGGCGCGTACGCCGCTGCCGCGGGGTGCTCCTTGAGTACCGCCTCGATCTGTGCGACGACCGCGGCGACCTGGTCGCTGGCAGCGCCGGTGAACGACAGCTTGTCGGCCATCAGCTCGTCCAGCTGCGCGCGGTCCAGCGGAATGCGGGAGTCGGCGGCCAGCTTGTCGAGGAGCTCGTTGCGCTCGGCGCCCTGCTCGCGCATGGCGAGCGCGGAAGCCACCGCGTTCTCCTTGATCGCCTCGTGCGCCTCCTCACGGCCCACACCCGCCCGCACCGACGCCATCAGCACCTTGGTGGTGGCGAGGAACGGCAGATAGCGGTCGAGTTCCCGGGCGACGACGGCGGGGAAGGCGCCGAACTCGTCGAGCACCGTCAGGAACGTCTCAAGGAGTCCGTCGAGCGCGAAGAAGGCGTCGGGCAGGGCCACGCGGCGGACCACAGAGCAGGACACGTCGCCCTCGTTCCACTGGTCGCCGGCGAGCTCGGCGGTCATGGAGGCGTAGCCCCGCAGGATGACCGTCAGGCCGTTGACGCGCTCGCAGGAGCGGGTGTTCATCTTGTGCGGCATGGCGGACGACCCGACCTGGCCGGGCTTGAAGCCCTCGGTGACCAGCTCGTGCCCGGCCATCAGCCGGATCGTCTTCGCCAGGGACGACGGGGCGGCGGCCAGCTGCACCAGCGCGGTGACGACCTCGTAGTCGAGGGAGCGCGGGTAGACCTGGCCGACGGAGGTGAAGGCACGGTCGAAGCCCAGGTGCGTCGCGATGCGGCGCTCCAGGTCGGCGAGCTTGTCCGCGTCGCCGCCGAGCAGGTCCAGCATGTCCTGCGCGGTGCCGACGGGGCCCTTGATGCCGCGCAGCGGATAGCGGCCGAGGAGGTCCTCGACGCGGCGGTGGGCGACGAGCAGCTCGTCGGCGGCGGTCGCGAAGCGCTTGCCGAGGGTCGTCGCCTGCGCGGCCACGTTGTGCGAGCGGCCCGCCATGACCAGCTCCGCGTACTCGGCGGAGAGCCGGCCGAGCCGCGCGAGCACCGCGACCGTGCGGTCCCGCACCAGCTCCAGGGAGAGCCGGATCTGCAGCTGCTCCACGTTCTCCGTCAGGTCGCGGGAGGTCATGCCCTTGTGGACGTGCTCGTGCCCCGCGAGGGCGTTGAACTCCTCGATGCGGGCCTTCACGTCGTGGCGCGTGACCTTCTCGCGCTCGGCGATGGAGGCCAGGTCGACCTGGTCGAGGACCCGCTCGTAGTCGGCGAGCGCCGTGTCCGGCACCTCGATGCCGAGGTCCTTCTGCGCACGCAGCACGGCGAGCCAGAGCTGACGCTCGAGCTTGACCTTCTGCTCGGGCGACCAGAGCGTGGCGAGCTCGGCGGAGGCGTAACGCCCGGCGAGGACGTTCGGGATACGGGGCTTAGCAGGCGCAGCAGTCACAGTCGAACATTCTACTGGCGGTTTCTGCAGGCCAGCGCCATGGCTGGGTTCGTCTGAAACTACGAAGGGAGGGGCGGGTGCGCGACGTACCCGAAGGTGCCGCGGGCTCAGGCCGGGCCCGGCTCCACGCGCTGCCACGCCTGGACGGGACCGGGAGTCGTGGCGTCGGCCGGGGTGACCCAGAAGGCGCGGCCCGTCGCGGGGTCCACATGGGCCCCCGTCCGGCCGTCGCCGGAGGAGCGGCCCGTCAGACGGCGGCCGATCCACGGGGCCAGGTGCTGCCTGGCGAAGCGGGCGTCGGCGACGCGGCGCGCGGACCAGGAGGGCTGCACGGCGAGGGGCAGGGGCGCCTGCCAGTCCTCCTCCGGCGCGTAGCCGAGCGTCTGCCACACCGCCTCGGCGACCCTGCGATGCCCCTCCGCCGTCAGGTGCAGCCGGTCCACGTCCCACATGCGCTGGTCGCCGAGCGCCGTCGACCCGTACAGGTCGACGACGACGGCGCCATGGCGGGCCGCGAGGTCGTCGACGTGCGAGAAGAGCTCCTCCATGCGCGGCCGGAAGCGTTCGAGGACCGGGCCCTGGCGGCCGGGGCTGCGCATCAGGACGAGCTGTTTGCAGGCCGGGGCGAGGGTCTCCACGGCCTGTTCGAGCAGGTCGCGTACGCGGCCCATGTCGCACTTGGGGCGCAGGGTGTCGTTCAGACCGCCCACGAGCGTGATCACATCGGCGCCGAGTCCGGCCGCCACGTCGACCTGCTCGTCGACGATCTGCCCGATGAGCTTGCCGCGCACGGCGAGGTTGGCGTACCGGAAGCCGGGGGTGCGGGCGGCGACGCGCTCGGCCAGGACGTCCGCCCAGCCGCGGTAGCCGCCGTCGGGCAGCAGGTCGGACATGCCCTCGGTGAAGGAGTCGCCGAGCGCGACGAGGCTGGTGTGGTTGGCGTTGATCTGCATGGCGGGGTCGATGGTATCCCGCGCGTCCGGGCCGGGCCCGGGCCGCCCGACGGGCATCCGCACCTCGGCGAAGCCGCCTGCGCCGACCTCGGCGAAGCCCCTTGCGCCGACCTCCGCGCAGCCCCGGCGCGGGCCTGTGCGCACCGTCCCCGGTCAGGCCGCTGTGAAGCGGCCGCTCCGCTCGCCGTGCAGACGTCCCGCGGGCACCGCGCGGCCGAACGCGGCGAGCAGCAGGTCCTGGCCGGATCCCCGCAGCGGCGCCCCGGAGCCGTACGTCCAGTCGAGGTCGTCGGCGCACAGCTGGACCCCGGTGAGGTCGGCGCCGAAGAACTTGGCGCTCTTGACGGTGACGTGGTCGAGGAGGATCCGCACCCGGCCCTCCGGCACGCGCCGGTCGAGGCCGAGGGCCACCGTGATGTCCATGCCGTGCACCACGTCGTGGCCGAGCGCGCTGGCGAAGCCGCCGACGGGCGGGGTCCACGGGTGGTGCGCGTGCTCGCGGAGGAAACCGGCGAGCTCGGCCGTCCCGTACGCCGCCGCGTCCGCGCGGGCGCACCGGTCCGTCATGCGGTGCAGGCTGCCGCCCGCCCTGACGAGCTGCCACAGCACGCGGGGGAGCGGATAGCGGAAGCCGAGCGACATATGGGCCGCGACCTCCCGCACCCGCCAGCCCGCGCACAGCGACGGCGCGTCCCACTGCTCGGGCGTCAGGCTCTCCAGGAGATCGGCCAGCTCGCGGCGCTCGGCCGCGATGGCGGACCGTATGCGCTGTTCCGACGCGGTTCCAGGGCCAGTGCTCCGTGTGTTCCCCATGGTTCCAAGATCCAAGGGGTGGTGCGATAAGTCCAAGAGCCAGTACGTCTCGTGACTAGCATTCACGGCTATGGAACTTCGCCAGCTCCGCTACTTCCTGACCGTTGTGGAAGAGGCCAACTTCACTCGTGCCGCCGCCCGGTTGCACGTGGCGCAGCCCGGGGTGAGCGCGCAGGTCCGCCAGTTGGAGCGGGAGCTGGGGCAGCGGCTCCTGGACCGCTCGGGCCGGGCGGTCACCGTGACGGAGGCGGGCGCGGCGGTGCTGCCGTACGCCCGCGCCGCGCTCGCCGCGGTGGAGGGGATGCGGCAGACGGCCGACGAGTTCACCGGACTGCTGCGCGGCCGCGTCACGCTCGGGGTCGTCTCGGGCTCCGCCACGAGCGTGTTCGGCGCGGCGGAACTGCTCGCCGACTTCCACGACGACCATCCGCACGTCGAGATCGCCCTGACCGAGGACACCTCGGAGCGCATGCTGGCCGCCCTGCGGGCGGGCGAACTCGACGTCGCCCTGGTCGGCCCGACGACCGCGGACCCGCCGCAGGGCATCCTCTGGGACATCGTGGTGGACGAGCCGCTGGCGGCCGTCGTGGCGGAGGGCGACCCGCTCATCGCGTACGCGGAGCAGTGCGCGGGCGGCGAGCCCGGTGCGGCGCCCGGTCTCCCGCTGGCCGCGCTCGCGGACCGGCCCCTGATCAGCCTGCCGCGCGGCACCGGCCTGCGGGCGGCCCTGGAGCGGGCCTGCGCGCAGGCCGGGTTCACGCCGCGCGTCGCCTTCGAGGCGGCCGCGCCCGATCTGGTGGCCCAGCTCGCGGCGCGCGGCCTGGGCGTGGCGGTCTTCCCCGCGGCGGAGACGGAGGCCGCGGAGCTCGGTCTTCGGGCGCTGCCGTTCGCAGAGCCGGGGCCGCGCGGCCGGATCGCCCTCGCCCGCCGTGCGGACGGCCCGCAGGGGCCCGCCGCCCATGCCTTCCTCACCCGGCTCCAGGACGCCCTCATGCCCGGGGCCGCCGCCGAGGGGCCGGGCAGCGAGCGACCTGCTGCCGACGCGTCGACAAGCGGCGCCAAGGGGCGCGACGATAGCGGCAGTTGAGGGCTCAACCGTGAGGCCTCGCTCCTGGAGAGGGGGCCGCCATGTGGAGCGCTGCCTTCTGGAAAGCCACCGCGGAGCGTGCCGTCCGCACGTTCGCGCAGGCACTCGCCGCGGTCCTCGTCGCCGGGGCGACGAACCTCCTCGACGTGGCCTGGCCGGCCGCCCTCGGCACGGCGGGCATGGCGGCGCTGCTCGCGGTCCTCACCGCCCTTGGGTCGGCGAAGGTCGGCCCGCCGGGGCCCGGCCTCACGGAGACCCCGGACGGCGGAGGGCGCGCTCCCGTCCTCTGACGGCAGCGCGCCCTTCCCGGAGCACTCGCCCTCGAATCCCGCCCGGGACCCTGTCCGAGCCCCGTCCGGACCCCGCCCCGATCCCGTCTCTAGAACCCTCGTTCTAGTGTTCTCGACTTGAACTAGACGGGCTGCCCGAACAGCTCCCGCAGCACGTCCTCCATCGTGACCATGCCGGCCAGGCGGCCGTCCGCGCCGAGCACGGCGGCCACGTGCGTGCGGCTGCCCCGCATGGCGGTGAGGACGCCGTCCAGTGGCGTGGTCTCGCGCACGCGCGCGATCGGCCGCATGTCCGCCACCCGGAAGGGCAGGTCGCGCGGCGAGACCTCCAGCGCGTCCTTCACGTGCAGGTAGCCGACGATCCGGCGCCCCTCGTCGACGACGGGGAAGCGCGAGAAGCCGCTGTCCGCCGACAGGCGCTCCAGCTTCTCCGGGGTGACGCCCACGCGCGCGTAGACCACGCGCTCCAGCGGCAGCACCACGTCGCGCACCGGTCGGCGGCCGAGTTCGAGCGCGTCGTGCAGCCGCTCCTGCGCGCGGTCGTCGATCAGCCCCGCGTCGCTGGAGTCCTGCACGATGCGGGCCAGTTCGGCGTCCGAGAAGGTCGCCGCGACCTCGTCCTTCGTCTCGACCCGCAGCAGCTTCAGGATCCCGTTGGCGAACGCGTTGATCGTGAAGACCACGGGCCGCAGCGCGCGGGCGAGGGTCACCAGGGGCGGCCCGAGCAGCAGCGCGCTGCGCACCGGCTCGGCCAGTGCGACGTTCTTGGGGATCATCTCGCCGAGCAGCATGTGCAGATACGTCGCCACGGCGAGCGCGATGACGAACGAGATGGGGTGGACCAGGCCGTGCGGCACGCCCACCGCGTCGAACAGCGGCTCCAGCAGATGCGCGATCGCGGGTTCGGCGACGACGCCGAGCACCAGGGTGCACAGCGTGATGCCGAGCTGTGCCGCGGCCATCAGGACGGACACGTGCTGCAGCCCCCACAGCACGCTCTTGGCGCGCCGGTCGCCGTCCTCGGCGTGCGGTTCGATCTGGCTGCGGCGCACCGAGATCAGGGCGAACTCGGCGCCGACGAAGAAGGCGTTGACGACGAGCGTCGCCAGGCCGATCAGCAGCTGGATGGCGGTCATCGCTCGTCCTTCCCCTTCTTGAGGTGCGCACGGTGCTGTCGGGTCCCGCCGCTCTTGTCGCCGGTGCCGTTCTCGTTCGCTTCGTCGGTCGGCACCGGGGCGTGCAGCAGCACGCGCGCGGCGCGGCGGCCGCTGGCGTCGACGACTTCCAGGTGCCAGCCGCCGACGTCGACGCGGTCGCCGACGGCGGGGATGCGGCCGAGCTCGGTCGCGACGACTCCGGCGAGGGTCTCGTACGGGCCGTCCGGCACGCGCAGGCCCACGCGGGCCAGCTCGTCGGTGCGGGCCGCGCCGTCCGCCGAGTACAGCTCGCGGCCGTCCTCGTCGGTGCCGACCGCGGCCAGGTCGGGCGTCTCGTGCGGGTCGTGCTCGTCGTGCACCTCGCCGACGACTTCCTCGACGATGTCCTCCAGGGTGGCGACGCCCGCGGTGCCGCCGTACTCGTCGATGACGACGGCCATGGTGCGCTTGCCCGAAAGCCGGTCGAGCAGCCGGTCGACGGTCAGGGACTCCGGTACGAGCAGCGGCTCGCGCATGAGCTCGCGGACGGGCAGGCGGGGCCTGCGCTCGGCGGGCAGCGCGATGACGTCCTTGATGTGGACGACGCCGACGACCGCGTCGAGGGAGCCCTGGTAGACGGGGAAGCGGGACAGGCCGGTCCCGCGGGTCGCGTTGGCGACGTCCTGGCAGGTGGCCTGGGCCTCCAGGGCCACGACCTGGACGCGTGGCGTCATCACGTTCTCGGCGGTCAGGTCGGCGAGGTTCAGCGTGCGCATGAACCGCTCGGCGGCCTCCGCCTCCAGGGCGCCCTCCTTGGCGGAGTGCCGGGCCAGGGCCGCGAGCTCCTTGGGGCCGCGCGCGGAGGCGAGCTCCTCGGCGGGCTCCATGCCCATGCGGCGCACGGCGCGGTTCGCGGTGTTGTTCAGGTGCGTGATGAAGGGCCGGAAGGCCGCGCTGAAGATCCGCTGCGGGGTCGCGACGCGCTTGGCGATGGGCAGCGGCGATGAGATCGCCCAGTTCTTGGGCACCAGCTCGCCGACGACCATCAGGAAGACGGTGGAGAGCGCCGTGCCGAGCATGAGGGCGACGGTCGAAGCGGCCGCGTCGGGAACGCCGACGGAGCCGAGCGGGCCCTCGATCAGGTCGCCGATCGCGGGCTTGGCGAGCATGCCGACGACGAGGCCGGTCACGGTGATGCCGAGCTGTGCGCCGGAGAGCTGGAAGGTGAGGTTCTTGACCGCCTTGAGGGCGCTCTCGGCGCCGCGCTCGCCGCGCTCCGCCGCGCTCTCAAGTTCGCTGCGCTCGACGGTGGTGAGCGAGAACTCGGCCGCGACGAAGACGCCGCACGCGAGCGAGAGCAGCACCGCCACGAGGAGCAGGAGCACTTCGGTCATCGGGTCACCTCCGTCCCATGATCGGCCAGGGGCGTGGTGAATGCGCGATGTCGGGTACTGGGAGGCTCGCCCATGGGCGGACGCTCACACCTTTCGTCGGGGGTGCAGGGGACCATTCATGTTAAAGGACCAGCAAAGCGCTACCGCGAGCATGACACTCCGTAGCCAAAATTAGCGAAGCGTCACTCGCCGAGGTGCTTCACCCAGCGGCTCCACTGCGGCTCCGGCGCGTACCCGGCCGCGTGCCAGGCGTGATGGGCCCGCTCGTTGCGGTTGAGCACCATGGCGTCCGCGCGGCGTCCGCCGAGCGCCGCGAACCGCTCCTCCGCCGCCGCGAGCAGCGCCGAGCCGATCCCGCGCCGCCGCTGGTCCGGGTGTACGGCGAGCCGGTACAGATGGCACCGCCAGCCGTCGAAGCCCGCGATCACCGTGCCGACGAGCTCGCCGTCGAGCTCGGCGAGGAGCAGGGCGTCGGGGTCCCGGGCCACGAGCCACTCCACCCCCGAGCGGTCGTCGCTGATGCTCGTGCCCTCCGCGGCCACCTTCCAGAAGGCGAGGACCGCGTCCAGGTCGGCGGGTGTGGCGGGTCGAATGCGTAGATCATCCATGGCCGCATCCCATCACCGGACGCGGCCCCACCACCCGGAATTCCAAAATCCGGACAGCGGTACGCGTCACTCGCCGCGCAACTCCTCGATGACCGGACCGAACGCCTCCAGGCTCGGCTCCAGGACCGTGAGGTACGAGAAGCCGTACCGCTCCCGCTGGGCGCGCAGCTGCTCGGCCATCTGCCGGACCGTGCCGAGCAGGAAGATCGGCGCGTCCAGGGCCTCGTCCTCGGTGAGGTGCGGGAGGAGCCCGAGGGAGGGCCGGATGGTGGCCCGCCGGTCCGGGGTCTCCTCGACCACCTGGATCAGGAGGTTCAGCTCGGCGGGGGCGGAGCGCCCCGCGGCGAAGCGCCGGTACGCCGCCACGCGCTCGCCCACGGCGTCCGCCGTGAGGACGGCCAGCTTGCCGCCCGGGTCGCCCGGGACCGCGCGCGTACCGGTGAACGCCGCGATGTCGGCGTGTTCGGCGGTCACCTTCAGGACGCGGTCGCCGTCGCCGCCGACCAGCAGCGGCGGGCGCGGCCGCTGCCGGGGCTCCGGCTGGTGCTCCGGCGAGGTGAGCAGGCGGTCCAACTCCTCGACCGTGCGGGCCAGATGGGACACGCGCTCGCCCGGCGTGGGCCACGGCAGGCCCGCCGCGTCGAACTCCGCCTGGACGTACCCGGTGCCGAGCCCCAGTTCGAGCCTGCCGCCGGTGAGCGCGTCCGTGGTGGCGACCTCGCGGGCGAGCAGCGCGGCGTTCCAGAACCCGGCGTTGAGGACGAAGGTGCCCACCCGCGGCCGCTCCGTGGCCTCGGCCGCCGCGACGAGGGCGGGGAACGGCGCGGGCTTCCCCAGATGGTCGGGGACCAGAATCACGTCGTAGCCGAGCTCTTCAGCCCGGCGGCACTTCTTGCGCCACTCGTCCCCCGCCGAGGGGGTCATCATGGTGACGCCGAACCGGAACGGCCTGGTCATGAACTCTCCTCACCTGTCGCGCGGTTGGGGGGGCGCGAGCCCTGCCTCCGTGTGCCCGTGCCCCACGTGCCCGTGCCCCACGTGTCCGTGCCCCACGTGTCCGTGCCCCGCGTACCCCTGCCCCCGAGTTCCCCTGCTCCGTCGACGGTACCGGCCGCCAGGCCCGTCACTCGTGCGCGATCGCCTCCAGTACGTTCATGCGCGAGGCCCGCAGCGCCGGGAGCAGCGCCGCCACGATCCCCACGACCACCGAACCCACCACCACGGCGACGATCGTCGACCACGGCACCGCGAACGCCTTCAGCCCCTGCAACGCCAGGACCTGCTGCATCGACACGCCCCACACCAGGCCGAGCGCGAGGCCGAGCACCGCGCCGAACACCGCGATCACCACCGACTCCAGGCGGATCATGCGCCGCAGCTGCCGCCGCGCGAGGCCGATCGCGCGCAGCAGCCCGATCTCGCGGGTGCGCTCCACGACCGACAGGGCCAGGGTGTTGACCACGCCGAGCACGGCGATGACGATCGCCAGGCCGAGCAGCGCGTACACGAGGTAGAGCAGCACGGCGATCTGCTCGCGGATCAGCTTCTTGTAGTCGGCCTGGTCGAGCACCTTCAACTGCGGGTACGGGTCGAGCACGGACTCCAGCCGGTCCCGCAGCGTGCCGGCGCCCGTGCCGTCGGCGGCGTTGACGTACAGCGTGGCGTCCTGTCCGCCGGGCGCGTACTTCTCCAGCGTGCCGAGGCCCATGAAGAGCCCGCCCTCCAGGCCGGGGCCCTCCGCGAGGTCCATGTCGGTGAGGGCGCCGACCGTGAGGTCGGCCTTGCGCCGGTCCGCGACCTCCACGGGCAGCACCGAACCGACGCGCACGCCGTGCTCCTCGGCGAAGTCCTTGTCCATCGCCACGTGTCCGGGGGCCAGCGCGCGGGCCGTACTGCCGCGCGCGTACGAGAGGTTGAGGACCTCGTCGACCCGCTGGTCGTAGCCCGCCGCGGTGGACTTCACGCTCTTGCCGTCGGGCATGCGCAGCGTCAGGGTCGCGAAGCGGTTGCGGACGGTGAGCCCCGCGCCCTCCGTCTTCCGCACCTTCTCGGTGACCTCGGCGGGGAACGGGGCGAAGGGGTTGGCGGCGCCGTTGACGACGAAGTCCGCCCCCAGCGTCCTGTCGATCTGCTCGTCGAACGACTTCGTCATCGAGGCGCTCGCCACCGACAGGCCGCCCACCAGGGCCAGGCCCACCATGAGGGCGGCCGCCGTCGCGCCCGTGCGGCGCGGGTTGCGCAGCGCGTTGCGCTGGCTCATGCGGCCCACGGACCCGAAGAGCGCGGGGAAGGCACCGCCGAGCACCCGGATCACCGGGCGGACGAGCAGCGGACCCGCCACGACCATGGCGACGAGCGTGAGGGCGACGCCGAGCCCGAGCAGCGAGGCCGACGTCGAGGTGTCGCCCGCGACCGCGCACCCCACGAGCGCCGCCGTGCCGGCCGCCGCGACCAGGGCCCCGACGAGCGCCCGCAGCTTCAACGGCCGCCCCACACCGGCGATCTCCGCGTCCGCGAGCGCGGCCATCGGCGAGACCCGGGCGGCCCGGCGCGCGGGCAGGTACGCCGCGACGAACGTGACGCCGACGCCCACGACGTACGAGGCGACGGGCGTCTGCCAGCCGATCACCATCTCCGTCGACTTCAGGTTCATGCCGAACAGGCCCATCAGCTCGATGAGCCCGACCGCGAGCCCGATCCCGGCGCCGAGCCCCAGGGTGGAGCCGACCACGCCGAGCAGCACGGCCTCGATGAGCACCGAGCGGCGCACCTGCCTGCGGTCGGCGCCGAGCGCGCGCAGCAGCCCCAGCTCGCGGGTGCGCTGCGCGATGAGCATGGAGAAGGTGTTGACGATCAGGAACACGCCGACGAGGACGGCGACCCCGGCGAAGCCGAGCATCACGTACTTGATGACGTCCAGGAACCCGCCGAGCTCGTCGGCGGCGGACTCGGCCTGCTCGGCCGAGGTCTTCAGCTCGTACGTCGAGCCGAGTTCGGCGGCGACGCGCTTCTTCAGCTCCGCGTCGCTCACCCCGGGCGCCGCGTCCACGGCGATGCCCGTCGCCGCGTCCGCGTCGCCGAGCAGCTTGGTCTGCGCGGTCGGGGTGTCCAGGAAGAGCAGCGCGGCACCGGGGTTGGTGGTGCGGAACGTGACGATGCCGACGACCTTCACCTCGAAGGAGCCGGGCGGGGCGATCACGGTCAGCGGGTCGCCGATCTCCACGTCCTTCTTGTCGGCCGTGTCCGCGTCCAGCAGGGCCTGACCGGGGCCGCGCGGGGCGTGGCCCGAGGTGAGGCGCACCGGGCTGCGCTCGGTCTCGTACCAGTTGACGGCGATGGTGGGGGCGCCGGTCGTCGGGCCCACCGGGTCGTTGTCGCGGTCGACGACGGTGATGTTCTCCACGGACGCGTCGACGTGCGTGGCCGCGACGCCGTCGACCTTCGCGACCTCCTTCGCCACGGCGGCGGGCAGCGTCGGGGTGTGCCCGGTCGGCACGCGCTCGTCGCTGTCGTCCTTGGGGGAGACCGCGACGTCGGCCGATGTGGACGCGAAGAGCCGGTCGAAGGTGCGGTTGACCGTGTCCGAGAAGATCAGGCTGCCCGCGACGAAGGCCACCGAGAGGATCACGGCGAGCGCGGAGAGGAAGAGCCTGCCCTTGTGCGCGAGGAAGCTCCGGAGCGTGGACTTCAGCACGGCGGTCCGCCTCAGTCCTCGTCGGGGGTGCGCCGCGGCGCGGCACCGGTGTCGTGGGGCGCTCCGTGCAGCACGTCGAACCGCTTCATGCGCTCCAGGACCGTCTCCGCCGTCGGCCGGTCCATCTGGTCCACGATCCGGCCGTCGGCGAGGAAGAGCACCAGGTCGGAGTGGGCGGCGGCGCCCGGGTCGTGCGTGACCATCACCACGGTCTGGCCCAGCGCGTCCACGGCGTCGCGCAGGAACCCGAGGACTTCGAGCCCGGCCCGCGAGTCGAGGTTGCCGGTCGGCTCGTCGGCGAAGATCAGCTCGGGCCGTGACGCCAGGGCCCGCGCGCAGGCGACGCGCTGCTGCTGCCCGCCGGACAGCTGCGCGGGCCGGTGCCGGAGCCGGTCGCGCAGGCCGAGCGTGTCGATGACGTGCTCCAGCCACTCGCCGTCGGGGCGCTTGCCCGCGATGTCCATGGGCAGCGTGATGTTCTCACGGGCGTTGAGCGTCGGGATCAGGTTGAACGACTGGAACATGAAGCCCACCCGGTCGCGTCTGAGCTGCGTCAGCTCGCGCTCCTTCAGGCCGGTGATCTCGGTGTCGCCGAGCCACACCTGGCCCGCCGAGACCGAGTCGAGTCCCGCGAGGGTGTGCATCAGGGTGGACTTGCCGGAGCCGGAGGGACCCATCACGGCCGTGAACCGGCGGCGCGCGATGTCGACGTCCACCGCGTCCAGGGCGATCACCGCGGTCTCGCCCGAGCCGTACGCCTTGGTCAGACCGCGGGCGCGAGCGGCGCTGCCCGAGGGCTCGGCGCGTTCCGCGTGCGGCGTCGAAGCAGGTGTGGACAAGGCCGCCTCCGTGGAGAGCAGGAGTGAAGAGGGTTCAGAGGGTAGGGGCGGCGCGCGGTGGCCGGTATCCCTCGCAGGTCGGGCACCCGGACGTATGTAAGGGGCACGGTCCTGGCGCCCTTGTCGGTGCTAGCGCGGCGACGCTAGCTTGAGGGCATGGCGAAGACGCAGCTGAACGTGCGGGTGGACGAGCACACCGCCCGGGCCGCGCGCGAGCGCGCCCTGGCCCGCGGCATGAGCGTGAACCGCTACATCGAGGAGCTGGTCAAACAGGACGTCGGCGAGCTCGGCCATACGTTCGTGGAGGCCGCCGCCGACTTCATGAAGCAGTACGAAGAGGTGTTCGCCGAGGAGTTCGGCGCGGACCGCGAAGGTCGTCGCTGACTCTTGAACCTCCGCATCGACCTCGCCTGGCTCCTGATGGTCGCCGAACAGAAGACTCCGGGAGACCCCCAAGTCACCGACTGGGGCGCCTTGACGGCGGCCGTGGCCCGGCACGGGGCCGAGATCTTCGACGTCCCCGTCTACGAGGGCCCGCACGACCGGGCCGCCGCCCTGCTCCAAGTGCTCCTGCACGTGCCCGCCCTGGAGCGTTCGAACGCGCTCTTCGCGGTGTCCGTCGCGTACGCCTACCTCGTCGCGAGCGGTGTGAAGGTCGTGACCTCGCCCGAGCAGGTGCGCGACCTGGCCCGCCTGGTGAAGGAGGACTCGGCGGGCGTACGGGAGATAGCGCACGAGCTGCGCCAGTGGAGCCGGTGACGGGCCGCGTCCGGGGCCGGTGCCACGTCCGTCGGTGACGGGCTCCACGGGCTCCGCGGCATGACGCGCCCCGCCGGTCACCGATGAGTTCCGTGCCCCGCGCCGGTCACCCCCACGCGCCCGTTCCCCACCCGCGTGCCCGTGCACGACTCCCAGGAGGCCAGGCATGCCCGCCACCATCCAGCCGGTGCTCATCACCCCGGACGTGATCCGGCTCCAGTCCTTCTACGCCCAGCTGCTCGGCGCCGAGCAGACCACCCGCGTCCCCGAGGAAGGCCCGGTGTTCTTCGTGGGCCTGCGCGTACGGGAGTCGGAGCTCGGCATCGTCGCCGACGAGAAGGCCCCGCTGGACGCGCCGCAGCGCTCGCTGCTCAGCGTCACGGTCGACGACGTGGACGCGCTCCTCGGCCCCGTGGCGGACCTCGGCGGCCAGGTGCTCGGGCCGCCGAACGACATGCCGTGGGGCCAGCGGGTCGCCCACGTCAAGGACCCCGACGGCAACGCGGTGAACCTGGTCCAGCCCCTCTGAGACCGCTCAGGCCCCGTCCTCCGCCGGCCGCCACGCGGTGCCGAGCACACAGGGCGACGTGGGCAGGCGCGGGCGCTTCGCGGGCACCAGGAGCCGGCGGTAGGGCCCGATCTCGAACCCGGCGGCGCGCAGCGCGCCGACCGGGTCCCGCGCGGTGTGGCAGCCGCCGAACAGCAGCGGCCACACCGTGCGGTCCAGGGCTCGCTGGGCCGTGGCGAAGGCCGTGCCCGGCGCCCGGCCGTGCTCGAAGAACCGCAGCTCGCCGCCCGGCCGCAGGACCCGCCGCAGCTCCGCGAGCGCCCGTGGCACGTCCCGCACGCTGCACAGCACCAGCGAGGCCACGGCCACGTCGAAGGCCTCGCTCTTGACCGGCAGCGCCTCCGCCGCGCCCGGCACCACGTCCACCGGCACGTCCGCGCGCAGCGCCGCCGACACGGCCAACTGGCGCAGCAGGCGCTCCGGTTCGATCGCGACGACCTCGGAGACGGCGGCGGGGTAGTGCGGGAAGTTCAGCCCGTTGCCCGCGCCCACTTCGATGACGCGGCCGGAGACCCCGGTGAGCAGCTCCGCGCGGTACGGGGCGATCGCCGGCTCGGCCGCGACGCTGGCGCGGGCGTAGACACGGGCGAAGAGGGGGTGGTGGACGGGGGCACGGGGGGAAGGCTTGGCGGTCGGCACGGAGGCCTCCTCACGGAGGGGGATTGGCTGGTTCTTCCCCCCTGCGACGGCCCCGCAACCGGCCTCGGGCCGCCGTTCGCGGGCACGGCAACCGGTCTCGGGCCCCGTCCGTAAGCACCGCAACCGGCCTCGGGCGCCGCCGTCCGTGAGCGCGGGGACCGGTCTTCGGCCTCCGTCCGCGAGTACGGCAATCGGCCTCGGGCCCCGCCCGTCGAGCACCGCAACCGGCCTCCGGCCCCCGCCCGCGAGCACCGGACGGGCATTCCCCGCCGCCGCGCACCGCCCCGCGCTTCACCCGCACCCCACCCGCACCCCGGTTCCGTGAAAGACCGGGCTATGGGAACGAAACCCCGTCCCAAGCACCCCCCAGCTCCGGCCCCAGCCACTTCGGGACCGCCGCGCGGAACTCCTCCCCGCTCAGCCCCCCGGCCCCCTCGGGCACCGCGCCGAGCAGCGGTGCCCCCGCCACCCGGGGCAGCTCCTCGACGTTGCAGCGCATCGCGAGGTCGGGCGCGGCGGGCCAGCTGCCGATGACCACGCCGAGGCACCCGATCCCGCGTGCCCGCAGGGCCTCGCCGGTCAGCTGCGTCACGTTGAGGGTGCCGAGCCCCGGCGTCGTCACGACGAGCACCGGCGCCGCCAGCTCGCGCGCCGCGTCCGCGAGGGACGCGCCGCTCTCGTCGAGGTGCACGAGCAGCCCACCGGCGCCCTCGACCAGGACGAGGTCGTGCGAGGCCGCCAGCTTCCGCGCGGCCTCGACGACGTCGGCGGGACCGACGGGCGCGAGACCCGCGCGCCGGGCGGCCGTCGCCGGGGCCAGCGGCTCGGGGAAGCGGGCCAGTTCGGCACCCGTCACCCGGCCGCCCGCGAGCCGCTGCACCTCGGCGACGTCGCCCGGCTCCCCGGGGCCCACGCCGGTCTGCGCGGGCTTGAGGACGGCCACGCTGCGCCCGGCGGCCAGCGCGAGGGCGGCGACGGCCGCCGTCGTCACCGTCTTGCCGATCTCCGTGCCCGTACCGGACACCACGATCACGCTCACGCCTGCGCCTCCCCGCTCGCGCGCGCCGCCGCGCACACCGCGCGCCCGATGCGCGCCACGTCGTCGTCCCCGGTGATGAAGGGCGGCATGGTGTAGATGAGGTCGCGGAACGGCCGCAGCCACACCCCCGCCCCCACGGCGGCCCGCGTGGCCGCCGCCATGTCGACCTGGTGGTCGAGCTGCACGACGCCGAGCGCGCCGAGGACCCGTACGTCACGGACGTACGGAAGCTCCGCGGCCGGGGCGAGAGCGGCCCGCAGGCCCGTCTCGATCCGCTTGACCTCGGTCTGCCAGTCCTGGCCGAGCAGCAGGTCGATGGAGGCGCCCGCCACCGCGGCGGCCAGGGGGTTGCCCATGAAGGTCGGGCCGTGCGCGAGCACGGGGACCTCGCCGCGGGCGATGCCGTCGGCGACGCGCGGCGTGCACAGCGTCGCCGCCATCGTCAGATAGCCGCCGGTCAGCGACTTGCCGAGGCACATCACATCCGGGGTGACGGCCGCGTGGTCGGCGGCGAACAGCGCGCCGGTGCGGCCGAAGCCCGTCGCGATCTCGTCGAACACGAGCAGGACGCCGTGCGCGTCGCAGGCCTCGCGCAGCGCCCGCAGATAGCGGGGCGAGTGGAAGCGCATGCCGCCCGCGCCCTGCACCACCGGCTCGACGATCACCCCGGCCAGTTCGTGGGCGTGCCGCCCGATGACGTCGTGGAGGTGGGCCGCGTACGCGTCGTCGTACGCGTCGAAGCCCGCGGGCGGCATGTCGGCGAACACCTGCTGCGGCAGGACGCCCTGCCACAGGGAGTGCATGCCGCCCTGCGGGTCGCACACGGCCATCGGCTGCCAGGTGTCGCCGTGGTAGCCGCCGCGCCAGGTGAGCATCCGCTGCTTCTCGGGCCTGCCGACGGAGCGCCAGTACTGGAGGCACATCTTGACGGCGACCTCGACCGACACCGAGCCGGAGTCGGAGAGGAAGACGTGTTCGAGGCCGTCCGGCGTGAGGTCCACGAGCCGCTTCGCCAGGCGCACGGCGGGCTCGTGGGTGAGGCCGCCGAACATGACGTGGCTCATGCGGCCGAGCTGGTCGCGCACCGCCTCGTTGAGGACCGGGTGGTTGTAGCCGTGGATCGCCGACCACCACGACGACATCCCGTCGACCACGTCGCCGACGCCCGCGATCCGCAGCCGGACCCCGCTCGCCTCCTCGACGACCAGCGGCTCCTGCCGGCCCGGCATCGGCCCGTAGGGGTGCCAGACGTGCGCGCGGTCGAGGTCCAGGATCTCCCGCAGGTCAGGCATTGGGCGCCACGTCCGTCCCCGCGCCCCTGCGGCGCACCGCCACCAGATCGGTGCGCGCGTCGCCGGGTTCGGCCTGCGCGGTGGTCCCGGTGGCCGCAGGGGCCTCGGCGGGCGCGCAGACGGAGCCGCATCCCGAGCCTTCCGCGGCGCCGGAGCCGGAACCACAGCCTCCGCCCCGGCGGTGCTCCGGCAGCGTCACCTGGTCCGTGGTCTCCACCTCGAAACCGGCGTCCGCGATCATCTCCAGATCGGCCTTGCCCGCCTGGCCCTCGCTGGTCAGATAGTCGCCGAGGAAGATCGAGTTGGCCAGGTGCAGGGCCAGCGGCTGGAGCGTGCGCAGGTGCAGCTCGCGGCCGCCCGCGATGCGGACCTCGATGTCCGGGCAGACGAACCGCACCATCGCGAGGATGCGCAGGCAGCGCTGCGGCGTGAGGTTCCACTCCTTGGCGAGCGGGGTGCCCTCGAAGGGGATGAGGAAGTTCACCGGCACGGAGTCCGCGTCGAGGTCGCGCAGCGCGAAGACGACGTCGACCAGGTCCTCGTCCGTCTCGCCCATGCCCGAGATCAGCCCCGAGCAGGCGGAGAGACCGGCCGCGTGGGCCTTCCGCACGGTGTCGACGCGGTCGGCGTAGGTGTGCGTCTTGGTGATGTCGCCGTACGTCGACTCCGAGGTGTTCAGGTTGTGGTTGTACGCGTCGGCGCCCGCGCCGCGCAGCCGCTCGGCCTGGCCGTCGGAGAGCAGGCCGAGGCACGCGCACACCTCGACGCCTTCGTTCTGCTCCTTGATCGCCTTGATGGTGTCGGAGACCCGGTCGACGTCCCGGTCCGTCGGCCCCCGGCCGCTCGCCACCAGGCAGACCCGCTTGGCGCCGCCCGCGAGCCCGGCCGCCGCGGCCTCGGACGCCTCGTCCGGCTTCAGCCAGGTGTACTTCAGGATGCCGGTGTCCGCGCCGAGCCGCTGCGAGCAGTACGAGCAGTCCTCGGGGCACAGGCCGGACTTCAGATTGACCAGATAGTTGAGTTTCACCCGCCGACCGAACCAGTGGCGCCGCACCTTTCCGGCCGCCGCCACCACGTCGAGCAGTTCGTCGTCGGAGGTCGCGAGCACGGCCAGCGCCTCGTCACGGGTCGGCAGCTCGCGCCGAAGCCCCTTGTCCACCAGCGTGTTGAGCAGATCCATGGCGCCGATCCTGGCGTACCCCGCTCCGTCTGACCATGGAGAAACTACACAACAGAACCTCCGACAGCTGTGGGTATTGCCACACCATGGCCGGGTGGCGCGGCCGCTAGGGTCTGTGCACTGTCTACAAACGCATCCCTTCGCACCGCCCGTGCGGACGACGACCTGGAGGCCCCATGGCGAGCGCGCCGTTCGACTGGATCGACGAGCAGGCGCGGGCGCGCGAGCGCGCCGGGCTCGTCCGCGGCCTGCGCCCCCGCCCGGCCGAAACCACCCTGCTCGACCTCGCGGGCAACGACTACCTCGGCCTCACCCGCCACCCGGAGGTCACCGCGGGCGCGGCCGCGGCGGCCCACCGCTGGGGCGGCGGCGCGACCGGCTCGCGCCTGGTGACGGGCTCCACCGAACTGCACGCGGAACTGGAGCGGGAGCTGGCCGCGTTCTGCGGCTTCGAGGCCGCCCTCGTGCTGTCCTCCGGCTACGCGGCGAACCTCGCGGCCGTCACCGCCCTGGCCCCGTACGGCTCGCTGATCGTCTCGGACGCGGGCAACCACGCCTCGCTGATCGACGGCTGCCGCCTGGCGCGCGGGACCACCCAGGTCGTGCCGCACACGGACCCCGCGGCGGCGCGCAAGGCGCTCGGCACCCACGAGGGGCCCGCGATCGCCGTCACGGACTCGGTGTTCTCGGTGGACGGCGACGCCGCGCCCCTCGCCGAACTGGCCGCCGTCTGCCGGGAGTCCGGCGCCGGCCTCGTCGTCGACGACGCCCACGGACTCGGTGTCCTCGGCGACGGCGGCCGGGGCGCCGCGCACGCCGCCGGGCTCGCGGGCGCGCCCGACACGGTGGTCACCGTCACGCTCTCGAAGTCCCTGGGCAGCCAGGGCGGCGCGGTGCTCGGCCCGGCCCGGGTCATCGACCACCTGGTCAACACGGCCCGTACGTTCATCTTCGACACGGGCCTCGCGCCCGCCGCCGCCGGGGCGGCCCTGGCCGCGCTGCGGCTGCTCCGCCGGGAGCCGGAGCGTGCCGCACGCGCGCGCGAGGTGGCGACCGGGCTCTACGAACTGCTGGTGGGGGAGGGGTTCTCGGCGGTACGTCCGGACGCCGCCGTCGTCTCGGTGCGCGCCCCGTCGCCCGGGGCCGCGGTGCGCTGGGCGGCCGACTGCCGGGCCGCGGGTCTCGCCGTGGGGTGCTTCCGTCCACCGTCGGTCCCCGACGGCGTCTCGCGGTTGCGGCTGACCGCCCGCGCGGACCTGAGCGACACGCAGCTCGCCGAGGTCGTCGCCGTGATCAGCCGCACCGCACCCTGACACCTGAGATCTGGCACCTACGACCTGGGTCCAGGGTCCGGCGCACTCACTCGGGCCTCACCTAAGGGCCATCGCCATCGTCAAAGGGCGTCGACGAAGGCTTCCCAGGCCGTGGGGGAGAAGAGCACGGCCGGGCCAGCCGCGTTCTTCGAGTCGCGCACGGCGAGCAGACCCGTCACGGGGTCCGAGCCGAGCGGGGCCGTCTCCACACAGTTGTTCATTCCGTTGCTGCGGCTGCTGCGCCGCCACCGCGCGCCCCTGAGAGACGTGCTGGAGGGAACGTACCGAGGCAGTGCAGTCATGGTGCCTCCTTACGCGCCGTCACCTAACCCGGCGATGAAATCCATTGAATCCTGAACGGAAAGCGCCTGTCCCCGAAGTGAGTTGAAGGCGTCGGTGTACGCCTGAAGGTCTTCTTTCCGTTCGAGGTAGAGGCTACTCGTCAAGTGGTCGAGAACAACCACATCCAGATCGGAAATGTTCGGAAAGGAGAGAATAACGAAAGGGCCGATCAGCCCGATGTGCTCGCCAGAGGCGAACGGCAGCACTTGGAGACGCACTTGAGGCAGCTGGGCCGCGTCCAGTAACCGCTGCAACTGTCCGGAAAGCACCTCGGGCCCGCCCACCTGCCGCCGCAGCACCGCCTCGTCCAGGATCACGCTCAGCCGCAGCGGCGGCTTGCTGCGCAGCACGTCCTGCCGGGCGAGGCGCACCTGCACGAGGGCCTCGACCTGTTCCTCGGGCCGCCCGCCGAGCGCGGCACGTGTCACCGCGCGGGCGTACTCCGGTGTCTGGAGCAGGCCGGGAACCACCGTGGTCTCCAGGGTGCGCACCCGGCAGGCCTGCGACTCCAGGCTGATGAAGTCCCGGTACGCGGGCGGCAGGAGCCCTCGATAGGCGTGCCACCAGTGGTGGCGCCCGTGCTCGTCGTCCCCGCCCGCGAGCGCGACGAGCAGCTCCCGCAGATGCGGGTCCTGGACCCCGTACGCTTCAAGGAGGAGTCGTACGTCCGTGGCCTTCACGCCGCTGCGGCCCGTCTCGATCCGGCTCACCTTCGACTGGTGCCACCCCACGAGGGACGCGGCCTCGCCGCTCGTGAGCCCGGCCTCGGCGCGCAGCGCCCGCAATTCCGCGCCGAGCTTGCGACGGCGCACCGCGGGACCGTACTGCATGGCTGTCTCCTTCTGGTCCTTCCGGAGGTCGGCGCCAACGGTAGGGGACGGTAGAGGAACTGCCAGTGTTGCGCCCAAATACAGTCTGCCGTCGCAGAGTTCACCGCTTCGAGCGACAGATATATGCACATCTCGGTGGATCGGCGGGCGCGGGCCGCCCGAGAGTGGCAATGTGGCGCGAAGCACCAGCTCCGGGACGGTCCTCGAGTACTTCCGCCACGCGTCGGAAGCCCGGTCCCGGTGGGAAAGGGACGGCGCCGTCATGGCAGACCACCAGGAAGCATCAGTCACCCTGCCGAGCGACCCTGTCTCGGTCTCCACCGCCCGCAAGTACGTCGGGGACATCCTGACCGACTGGGGCCTGCCGGCGGACGCCGACGTGGCCGACACGGTGCGGCTCATCGTGTCCGAGCTCGCCACGAACGCCGTGCAGCACACCCTCGGCCTCTCGCCCACGTTCACGGTGGACGTCCGGCTCGACCGCGACGAGCGGCTGCGCATCGGCGTCACCGACAGCCACCCCCGCTACCCCAAGCGGCTGCCCGCCGCCGTCCAGCAGGACAACGGCAGAGGCATGGTCATCATCCGCTGGCTCACCGCCGAGTGCGGCGGCAGACTCACGGTCTGTCCCACGCCGGAGGGCGGCAAGACGGTGTGGATCACGCTGCCGTGGTCGGTACCCGTGCAGAGCTGAGGTCCGGGGCGGCGCTCGGCGCGCTCGGGCCGCTGGTGGCGGCGGGGTCACCGCCGCCCGTTGGAGCGGCCGACCAGGCGGGGCAGCACGCCCCACAGCCCGCCGCACACCACGAACGTGCCCACGGCCGCGAGCACCCCGTCCGTGCGGCCCACGGCGACGTCGACGACGAGCAGCACGGATCCGGTGAGCGCGAGCACGAGCACCGCGAGTCCGACGGCGGCGAGCCGCGAGGACACCGTCACGATCAGCGGCTTGGCGCCGCGCCCGAACAGCGAGCGGTGCACCGCGGCGGGCGCCGTGAACAGCGCGGCGGCGAGCACCGCGAGCAGCAGCGTGATGACGTACGTGGCGCGCTGCACGGTGTCGAGCGACGGGAAGCGCGGCGTGAAGGCGAGGGTGAGCAGGAACGCGAAGAGGATCTGCACGCCGGTCTGGGTGACCCGCAGTTCCTGGAGCAGCTCGGAGAAGTTGCGGTCGGCCCGCTCCAGCGGCGTCTCGTTGCGCGTGTGCCGGGCGGAGCCGGGTCTGGAGGCGCCCGCGGCATGGGGGTGATGGTCGGCCATGGTCCACGAGTATCCGCGCGGGGCCGCTCCACTCCCGCTCTGACGGCGGGGCCGGGCGGGTGACGTCGGCGGGGCGCCGCTCCGGACTGCCGTCCGGACCGTCCTCGGGTGTCGCCGCCGCCCGTGCCCCGACCGGACGGCGGCGGAAGGCGCTGGTGGCGCCCACTGCGGGCGACGGCTCGGGCCCCGAGGGAGGCCGCCGCCCGCCGGCGGGTCAGCGGACCCGGCCGTACCAGACCTGGTTGGTCCAGATCTTCTCGAGCCGCACCACGGTGCCCCGCTTCGGGGCGTGCCAGATCTTGCCCTTACCGGCGTATATGCCGACGTGGTACACGTTCCGGCCGGAGTGGAAGAACACCAGGTCCCCGCGGGTGCGGTTGCCGGAGGAGACCTTGCGGGTCTTGTTGTACTGCTGTTGGGCGGTGCGCGGCAGCTTCTTGCCCACGCGCTTGTACGAGTAGAGCGTCAGGCCGGAGCAGTCGAACCGGTTCGGCCCGACCGCGCCGTAGCGGTACGGGGAGCCCTTCTTGGACGCCGCGACCTTGAGCGCCTTCGTCCCGTGCGAGGTGGCCGCTTGTGCTTCTCCGGTGAGCCCGGGGGCCACGATGGCGCCGCCCACGGCGGCGAGTGTGAGAGCCGAAGCCGTACCGGCCCTCGTCAGCAGCGACGGAACACGATGCAGCGCAGTCATGCGCAACCCTTCGTCAGCCGCCTGTGAAGGATGACCTGTCGGGTTCGGGCAGGCGAAGATGCCCGGCCGCGTGATGCGACTTCACCCCAAGGACCTTCCGGACTAGCCGGACGGCCCGCCTTGCTGGGTCCTCCACTCCTGCCGGTGCACAGATGTCGACCGGGCATCCGGGTGGCGGCAGGACTCGGCGTCCGCCCGGATCGCCCCGCCGCCTGTGGCGGGGGCTTGTCGTCGGAAGGGATCTTCACCCGAGAGAGGCGAAAAAACCGAGCCGGATCGGTGGTATGTGAGGCTCCTCACGCCTGACCCGTTCCGGTGGACAGAGCCCGAATGGGGTCTAGGTCACACTCGGAGATGATTGCCCCATCAGCGCCGGAACGCCCGAATCCGGCTGCGCCGTAAGGGAGTTGCGCATCTTCGGGGGTCCGCTGGGACGACCGCCGATTACACAGAAGGGGCGATCATCTCTGGTCATCTCCGGGGCAACCCCGGACCCGGCTTGGCATCCGCGTACACCGGCAACGGGCGGATGGCGCAGGCGCGCTGGGTCCGGGGCGCGTTTCACGGCGTCAGATGCGACCGGCGCACTGGCGCGCCAGGCCGAAAACGGAATGAGGGCTGGCTGGAAGTCTGGCACGAGACGGCCGGTCGTGGGGGGTGAATCGGACTGAATCATGACGGACCCTCATGCCGACAGCGGCGGCGACCCCTCCGTCACGGCCCCGTCGGCGGCGGCACGGTCACGCGCGCGGCGCGCCGCTCGCCGTCCAGGACGCGCATCGCTCGCGCGAGCGTCGGCGCGTGCACCTCGCTCTCCCCGCGCTGATGCATGAGCGCCAGCGCGTCGCGCAGCTCGGTCGCCCGGGTGATCAGCGCCTGCGCGGCGCGCAACCCGCCGTAGGTGTGCTCGGCGCGGGCCGGGTTGATCCGGCCGAGGAGGTCGAGGACCGCCAGATAGGCGTCGACGAGCTCGCCTTCGGCGCGGGTCAGGGCGGGCAGCGGTGGCAGTTCCGGAAGCACCCGCGCCTCATCCCGCGTCCGGGCGCGCGGCCTTGCGGCTCGGGACGACCCGGTCCACCAGACCGTAGGCGAGGGCGGCTTCGGCGTCGAGCACCGTGTCCCGCTCGATGTCCGCCGAGACCTGCCCGGGCGTACGCCCGGTGTGCCGGACGAGCATCCCTTCCAGGAGCGCGCGGGTGCGCCGCAGTTCCTCCGCGCGGATGCCCAGGTCGGTCGGCTGGCCGCGCACCGGCTCGGGCAGGGCGGGCTGCCGGAGCAGCACCCGGGCGCCGGGCAGGATCGCCCGCTTGCCGGGGGTGCCCGCGGCGAGCGGCACCGCGGCGGCGGACGCGGCCTGGCCGAGGCAGACCGTCTCCACCTCGCAGGAGGCGTACAGCAGCGTGTCGTAGATCGCCGTCGTCGCGCTGAAGTCGCCGCCGGGGGAGTTGATGTAGAGCGAGATGTCCCGGTCCGGCGCCGCGTGCTCCAAGTAGAGGACCTGGGCCATCACGTCGTTCGCCGAGACGTCGTCGATCGGCGTGCCGAGGAAGACGATGCGCTCCTCCAGGAGCTTGGAGTACGGATCCCAGGTGCGCAGGCCCGAACTGGTGCGCTCGGTGAACTCCGGCAGGACGGAACGGGCGGACGGTCCGCGCATGGCACGCCTCCTGGCAGCACGAGGCCGCCACCGACCGCGACGGCCTTCTGTAAAAAATGTACAGGACGTACGTGACGATATGATGGGGGCATGGCCTACGAGATTCCGGTGACGCAAGCCCGGGCGGAGCTCGCCGACCTGATCAACCGCGTGGTGTACGGCGGTGAGCGCGTGGTCGTCACGCGGCACGGCAAGCCGCTCGTGGCCCTGGTGTCGGCGGACGACCTGCGACGCCTCGAAGAGGCGGAGGAGCCCGCGCAGGAGCAGGTGATCACCGCGGTGTCGTCGATCGGTGGCACGGCCACGGCCGCCGCCGGGGAGCGGCAGCGCTTCGGCATCGCGGCTGAGCACCACGGGCCGCGGATGACGTAGCGGGCCGACGCCGGCCGCACGGCCGGGCGCGGCAGTGAACCACGAACGTCGTGCGCCCCCGCCCGCTCTCGCGGACGGGGGCGCACGACGGCTCGCGTCGAAGCTCCAGGGGCGCGGGGGCGGCCCGCTCAGCCGACCGGCACCGCATCACGCGCCACGGTCGGCGCGCCCGTCCCCGGCGCGGGCTGCCCGCGCCGCGCCCCGAGCAGTACGGCTCCCAGGCCGAGCGCGGCCCACACGGCCAGGGTGACCGCGGGGCCCGTGGCCGCCGCGCCGTCGAAGAACGCCACCGACCTGAGCAGTGAGCCGCCCGCGCCCGGCGGCAGCAACTGTCCGATGAACCCCACCGGTTCGGGCAGCAGCTGCGGCGCCGACGTCACGCCCGAGAACGGGTTGCCGAGCAGCACCATCAGCAGGGCGCCCGCGCCGATGCCCGCCGGGCCGAGCAGCGCCGCGCACCCGGCCACTGCCGAGGCGATGGCGAGCGCGGTGAGCCCAAGCACCCCGGCCTCCGTCCACCAGTCACCGGTCAGGATGCCGAGCCAGCTGTGGGCGAGTGCCGCCGCGACCACGCCCACGAGGGCCGCCGCGAGCACCAGCGTGGCCGCGGCCCGCGCTCCGCGCAGCCCGCGCAGGGTGACGAGGGAGCCCGCCGCCACCCCGGCGATGGCCAGCGGCAGCACGCTCGACCCGAGCGCGGAGCCCCGCGGATCCGCGCGCGGCGCGGGCACCACGTCGACGGCCGTCACCCGCGCGCCCTCCGGCGCCCGCTCGGCCACCGCCTGCTGGAGCAGCTGGGCGACGACCGGGCTCGCCGCCGACGCGGTCAGGAGCTTCGGCCCGCGCTCGGTGACGACGACCGCGCCGTAGACGGACCGGTCCTCGATCGCGGCCCGGGCCGCGGCCTCGTCGGCGTACCGGTGGATGTCGAACGCGCCCTCGCGCTGCTCCAGCTGGCGCTGTACGGGGGCGGCCGCGGCCGCCGGGCCCGCGACGCCGAGCGGCAGGTCGCGCGGGGCGGTCCTGGCGGCGGGCCAGGCGAAGGCCCACAGGGCGAGCGCCACCAGGACAGGGACGAGCGCGACGACCGTCAGCATGCGCCCGGTCTGCGGTGATGCGGTCGTGGACGGCATGGGCATGGCTTCTCCAGCGCGGGAGGAGGGCGGACTCACAGAGAGATTTAGCGAGCAGGATTTAAAGAGAAGGATCGTTCGTTTTTGCTGTTGGCCCCACAGTGCGGCGGTGTGCGTCGCTTGTCAAGAAGGAATGTTCGTTCTACGTTGATTCGCATGGCCCGCGTATCCCAGGAACACCTCGACGCCCGTCGCCGCCAGATCCTCGACGGCGCCGCGCTCTGCTTCGCCCGCAACGGCTTCCACGCCACGTCGATGCAGGACGTGCTCAAGGAGGTCGGCCTCTCCGCGGGCGCGGTGTACCGCTACTTCAGCGGCAAGGAGGAGCTGATCAAGGCCATCGTCTCCGAGGTCCTCGACGAGATCCGGGGCATCTTCGAGGCCGCCGCGCGCCAGGTCCCGCCGCCCGCTCCGGACGTCCTCGTGGGCCGCGCGCTCGGCCAGGTCCTCGATCTGAAGCCGGGGCTGCGCGAGGGGGGCGAGTCGTACTTCCCGCGCCTGCTCGTCCAGGTGTGGACGGAGACGCTCCGCAACGCCGAGCTGCGCGAGGTCATGCAGGGCGGGTACGCGGCGGTGCGCGCGGCCTGGGTGCGGATCGTCGAGGGCTACCAGGAGGCGGGCATGATCCGGGCCGACGTCCCCGCCGACCACGTCGCGCGCACGATGATCGCCGTCGCGCAGGGATTCGCCGCGCAGATCGCGCTGTTCGACGGCGTCCCGGTGGAGGCGCTGCAGAGCGGCCTGCGCGGTCTGATGAGTATGGCGGAGCCCCGCTGACAGTCATGATCGGGTCAAAGGCTGGTTAACCTCGCTGAAACTCCGTCCAACTAGCCTGCCCTGCCACGCCACCTGGGGATTCCGTAAGCGAAAGTGGACACCGGCACGCGAGTCGCTGCGTGTTACATCTATCCCCGTCGCGGTGGCCGCGGCAGCCGGACCCCGCACGGTCCGGGGCGAGGACTGTGAGGTGGGACGTGCAACTGACCCCGCACGAGCAGGAGAGACTGCTCATCCATGTGGCCGCCGACGTGGCCGAGAAGCGCAGGGCGCGCGGCCTCAGGCTCAACCACCCCGAGGCGATCGCCCTCATCACCTCGCACATCCTGGAGGGCGCCCGGGACGGCCGCAGCGTCGCCGACCTGATGTCGTCGGGCCGCAGGGTGCTCACGCGGGACGACGTCATGGAGGGCATCCCCGAGATGATCCACGACGTCCAGGTCGAGGCGACCTTCCCGGACGGCACCAAGCTCGTCACCGTCCATGACCCGATCGTGTGACGGGAGTTCGCGCAGCATGAACACCGCGACCGCGACCGGCACGGGCCCAGGGCCGACCCCGGGGCCGATCCCCGGGGAGATCCTGTTCGCCGAGGAGCCCGTCCCCTACAACGAGGGCCGCGAGACGACCCGCCTCACCGTCCTGAACGCCGCCGACCGGCCCGTCCAGGTCGGCTCCCACTACCACTTCGCCGAGGCCAACCCCGGTCTGGACTTCGACCGCGTGGCCGCGCGCGGCAAGCGGCTCAACATCGCCGCGGGCACCGCCGTGCGCTTCGAGCCCGGCATTCCGGTGGACGTGGAGCTCGTCCCCCTCGCCGGCGCCCGCGTCGTACCCGGACTGCGCGGGGAGACCGGGGGCGCGCTCGACGCGGGCGAAGCCACTGGACCGCAGTCGACCGACGGCCCGCACGGGCGCCTCGCCGGCGGCGAAGCGAACGGAGCATCAGGTGCCTGAGCTGTCCCGAGCCGCGTACGCGGACCTCTTCGGCCCCACCACCGGCGACCGCGTCCGGCTCGCCGACACCGACCTGCTCGTCGAGATCGAGGAGGACCGCTCGGGCGGCCCCGGACGCTCCGGCGACGAGGCCGTGTTCGGCGGCGGCAAGGTCATTCGCGAGTCGATGGGCCAGTCCCGCACGACCCGTGCCGAGGGCGCGCCCGACACCGTCATCACCGGCGCGCTCATCATCGACCACTGGGGCATCGTCAAGGCCGACGTCGGCATCCGCGACGGCCGCGTCACCGGCATCGGCAAGGCGGGCAATCCGGACACCATGGACGGAGTGCACCCCGAGCTCGTCATCGGCCCCGAGACCGAGATCCTCGCGGGCAACGGCAAGATCCTCACCGCGGGCGGCATCGACACGCACATCCACTTCATCTCGCCGACCATCGTCGACGAGGCCCTCGCCGCCGGCGTCACCACGCTCATCGGCGGCGGCACGGGACCCGCCGAGGGCAGCAAGGCCACGACCATCACGCCCGGCGCCTGGCATCTGGCGCGGATGTTCGCCGCGATGGAGAACAGCCCCGTCAACATTGGGTTCCTCGGCAAGGGCAACACCACCAACGCCGCCTCGATGCACGCGCAGCTGCGCGCGGGCGCCGTCAGCTTCAAGATCCACGAGGACTGGGGCGCGACCCCCGCCGTCATCGACGCCTGTCTGAACGTCTGCGAGGACACGGGCGCCCAGCTCGCCGTCCACACCGACACCCTGAACGAGGCGGGCTTCGTCGACGCCACCTTCGCCGCGGTCGGCGGCCGTACGATGCACGCCTTCCACGTCGAGGGCGCGGGCGGCGGCCACGCCCCCGACATGATCACGGCGGTCTCGCTGCCGAACATGCTCCCCAGCTCGACCAACCCGACCCGCCCGCACACCGTCAACACCGTCGAGGAGCACCTCGACATGCTGATGGTCTGTCACCACCTCAACCCGGCGGTCCCGGAGGACCTGGCCTTCGCCGAGTCCCGCATCCGCCCCACCACCATCGCCGCCGAGGACGTCCTCCACGACCTGGGCGCGATCTCCATCATGTCGTCGGACTCGCAGGCGATGGGCCGCGTCGGCGAGGTCATCCTGCGCACCTGGCAGACGGCGCACGTGATGAAGCGCCGCCGGGGCGCCCTGCCCGGCGACACCCGCGCCGACAACCACCGGGCCCGCCGCTACGTCGCCAAGTACACGATCAACGCGGCCATCGCCCAGGGCATCGAGCACGAGGTCGGCTCGGTGGAGAGCGGCAAGCTGGCCGACCTGGTCCTCTGGGAACCTGCGTTCTTCGGCGTCAAGCCGCAGGTGGTCCTCAAGGGCGGGCAGATCGCGTACGCGCAGATGGGCGACGCCAACGCCTCGATCCCCACCCCGCAGCCGGTGCTCCCGCGCCCGATGTTCGGCGGCCGCGGCCGGGCCCCCTCGCTCAACTCCCTGAACTTCGTGACCCAGTCGGCCCTCGACGACGACCTGCCCGAGCGCCTCGGCCTCGAACGGCGCTTCGTCGCCATCCGCTCCACCCGTGGACGTACGAAGGCGGACATGCGGGAGAACGACGCCCTGCCCCGGGTGGAGGTGGCGCCCGACAGCTTCGCGGTCACGATCGACGGGGAGCTGGTGGAGCCCTCTCCCGCGGCCGAACTCCCGCTGGCACAACGCTACTTCCTCTTCTGACCCCGATTGCCGTACGACATGTCACGAGCAGCACTACTGATCCTGGCCGACGGCCGCTTCCCCGCCGGGGGCCACGCGCACTCCGGCGGCGCCGAGGCGGCCGTCAAGGCCGGACGGATCACCGGGGCGCCGAGCCTTGAGGCCTTCTGCCGCGGGCGGCTGCACACCACGGGCCTGGTGTCCGCCGCCCTGGCGGCGGCAGCCGCGCTCGGCGTCGCCGAACCGGCCGCCCTCGACGCGGCCGCCGACGCGCGCACCCCGTCCCTGGCCCTGCGGACCGCCGCGCGCAAGCTGGGCCGCCAGCTCCTGCGGGCGGCCCGCGCCACCTGGCCCGCACCCGAACTCGACGCGCTGGCCGGGGCCTTCCCCAAGGGCGCCCACCAGCCGGTCGTCCTCGGGGCGGCGGCGCGGGCGGCCGGGCTCGGGCCCGTCGACGCGGCGTACTGCGCGGCCTACGAGTCCGTCAGCGGCCCCGCATCGGCAGTGGTGCGCCTGCTGAGCCTCGACCCCTTCGACGCGACGGCCGTACTGGCGCGGCTCGGGAACGACATGGACCGGGTGGCGGCGGAGGCGGCGGCCGCGGCGGCACGCGTCCCCGCCGAAGGCCTCGACGCGCTCCCGGCGGCGTCGGCGCCGCTCCTTGAGATCGGGGGAGAGGCGCACGCGGCGTGGCCGGTACGGCTGTTCGCGTCGTAGGACCGGGACCGCAGGCGGGGCCACCGGCGGCGGGGCCCCACCGGCGGGGGTCACCACTGGCGGGTGCCCAACGGCGGGTGCCCAACGGCGGGTGCCACCAGCGAACCCCCAGCTGAATGCACTGAACTGAACGCCCATCAAGGAGAACCATGCACCTGGATCACACCCACGACGAGACCACGGCCGTGAGCGCGGACGCGCACCGCCCCGACGGCCGGCGCCGCGCCCTCCGCATAGGCCTGGGCGGCCCGGTCGGCACGGGAAAGACGGCCACGGTGGCGGCCCTGTGCCACGCGCTGCGCGAGGAGCTGTCCCTCGCCGTCGTCACGAACGACATCTACACCAGAGAGGACGCCGAGTTCCTGCTCAAGCAGGCCGTCCTGCCGCCCGAGCGGATCACCGCCGTGGAGACGGGCGCCTGCCCGCACACCGCGATCAGGGACGACATCTCCGCGAACCTGGAGGCGGTGGAGGACCTGGAGGACGAGGTGGGCCCGCTGGACCTGATCCTCGTCGAGTCCGGCGGCGACAACCTGACGGCCACGTTCTCGCGCGGCCTGGTGGACGCCCAGATCTTCGTGATCGACGTGGCGGGAGGGGACGACATCCCGCGCAAGGGCGGACCCGGCGTGACCACGGCCGACCTGCTCGTGGTGAACAAGACCGACCTCGCCCCGTACGTCGGCTCGGACCTGGGCCGGATGGCGGCGGACGCCAAGGCGCAGCGCGCCGAACTGCCGGTCGTCTTCCAGTCGCTGCGCTCGGCCGACGGCGTGACGGCGGTGGCCGAGTGGGTGCGCGCGCAGTACGCGGCCTGGGTCGCGGCCGACGCATGACGAGCCCCACGCTGGTGCGGGCCCTGGGCACCGCGGGCGTCAGCGCCACCGCCCGCGTCACCGCCCGGCCCGACGGCCGCGGCGGTACCGCCCTCCCGGTCTTGGCGGGCGAGGGCCCGCTGGCCCTGCGCCGCGTCCGCGCCGCGGGCCCGGCGGCGCACGTCCTGCTGGTCGGCGCGATGAGCGGCCCGCTGGGCGGCGACCACCTCACCGTCGAGGCGACGGCGGAGCCGGGCGCGCGCCTCCACATCGGTTCCGCGGCGGCCACGATGGCCCTGCCTGGCCAGGACGAGCGCGCGGCGCACTACGACGTGCGCCTCACCGTCGCCGAGAACGCGGAACTGCGCTGGCTCCCCGAGCAGTTGATCTCCGTACAGGGCAGTGACCTGCGGGTCACCACCCGCGTCGACATCGCCGAGGGCGGCAGCCTGGTCCTCCGCGAGGAACAAGTCCTCGGCCGCACCGCCGAACCCTCCGGCCTCCTCACCACCCGCCTCACCGCCCACCACGCGGGCCGCCCCCTCCTCGACCAACAACTGACCTGCGGCCCCAAGGCCCCACCGGGCTGGAACGGCCCAGCGATCCTGGGGGGCCACCGGGCGGTGGGGCAACTCCTCATCGTGAGACCAGTTTTCTCTAAAAATCCCCCAGAAGCGGCAGTCCTGGGCGAAACGGCCACCCTGACCCCCCTCGCGGGCCCCGCAGTCTTGGTCACGGCCCTGGCCCCCGACGCCCTCCACCTGCGCCACACCCTCGACGAGGCACTGCACCGCTGGGCCTGAACCCCACCCATCCAGCCCCGCCGCCCCAGACGCAGCTCCCGCGGCTCCCCGTTCGACTCCCCGAGCCAGCCGGAGCCCCAGCGTCCGCCCGCTGAAGTGCATGAACCGTTCACCGCACTGGCCGGTCCGTTTATCGGATTGGTAAAGAACAACAACCACACCTGTCCTCACCACCCCCGCAGACGGAAGTATCCCCGTACCGAGGGAATGACCGAAACGATGTGCGGGAGGCCTCACTTGACACGTACCCCGATGACCGCGCGGAGCAGACGAGCGATGACGTTCGGATCCGCGGGTGCTCTTGTTGCGGCGACGCTGATCGCGGGGGCGCTCGGTGCGCCCGCCGCCAGTGCCGATGCCGCCGGCGGCAAGGCCGCGTACGCCAAGGACCGGGAGGCCCGGGGGGCCGCCGTCGCCGCGGCGCGGGCCGCGAAGAAGGGCGTCGCCTGGAAGGACTGTCCGGAGGACTGGGGATTCGCGAAGCCCGTGCAGTGCGGGTGGGTCACCGTTCCGCTGGACTACGCCAAGCCCAACGGCAAGCAGATCAAGCTGGCCGTCGACCGCATAGGCAACACGGGGAGCAAGGAGGAGCGCCAGGGCGCGCTCGTCTACAACCCCGGTGGCCCCGGCGGCTCCGGCATGCGCTTCCCGCTGCGCGTCGTGAACAAGAGCAAGCTGTGGGAGAAGACCGCGAAGGCCTACGACTTCGTGGGCTTCGACCCGCGCGGCGTCGGCCACTCGACGCCGATCTCGTGCGTCGACCCGCAGGAGTTCGTGAAGGCGCCCAAGCTCGACCCGGTGCCCGACTCCGCGGCCGACAAGCGCGCCCAGCGCAAGCTCGCCGCCGAGTACGCGGACGGCTGCCAGGAGCGCAGCGGCTGGATGCTGCCGCACATGACCACCCCGAACACCGCGCGTGACCTCGACGTCATCCGCGCCGCGCTCGGTGAGAAGAAGCTGAACTTCCTGGGCGTGTCCTACGGGACGTACCTGGGCGCCGTGTACGCGACCCTCTTCCCGTCGCACGTGCGCCGCATGGTCTTCGACTCCGTCGTGAACCCGTCGCGGGAGAAGATCTGGTACCAGGCCAACCTCGACCAGGACGTCGCCTTCGAGACGCGCCTCAAGGACTGGATGACCTGGGTCGCCAAGTACGACTCGGTCTTCCACCTCGGTGACACGCAGAAGAAGGTCGCCGCGCAGTGGACCGAGCTGCGTGCCGCCGCGAAGAAGGCGCCGTTCGACGGGGTCGTCGGCCCCGCCGAGCTGACGTCGTACTTCCAGAGCGCCCCGTACTACGACTCCACCTGGGTCTCGATCGCCACGAACTGGAGCAAGTTCGTCGCCGGTGACCGCCAGCCGCTGATCAAGGCCGCCAGCCCGGACATGTCTGACATCGCGGGCAACAAGGCCTCGGAGAACAGCAACGCGGTCTACACCGCCGTCGAGTGCGCCGACGCCAAGTGGCCCACCAGCTGGAAGAAGTGGGACCGGGACAACACCCGCCTGCACAAGGACCACCCGTTCATGACCTGGGCCAACGCTTGGATGAACCTGCCGTGCGCCACCTGGTCCAGCAAGCAGCACCAGCCGATCGAGGTCAAGACCGGCAAGGGCCTGCCCGCCACGCTGATCGCCCAGGCCACGCGTGACGCCGCCACCCCCTACGAGGGCGGCGTGGAGCTGCACAAGCGCCTCAAGGGCTCGCGTCTGATCACCGAGAAGGACGCCGGTTCGCACGGCATCACCAACCTGGAGAACCCGTGCCTGAACGAGCGGGTCGACACCTACCTGCTCACCGGCAAGGTCGACAGCCGTGACGTGACCTGCGCCCCGCACGCCACGCCCAAGCCGTAACACCTGTGCGGTACCTGTACGACCCGTAGTAGTAGTGAAGTTTGTTGTCGGGAGATCGTCCTTGGCCGTTGGCCGGGCGGTCTCCCGACGGCGTTCCCGAGCGCCTCCGTCAGGCCGTTCGTGCCGTCAGCCAGGCGTCCTCCGCCGCGTAGTCGAAGAGGTCGATCACCGGATCGTAGGCGCGCGCGAGGACCGGGAAGGCGGTGCGCCAGTCCTTCCCCGCGAGCCGGTCGGCCAGCCAGGGGATCGTGCCGGACAGCGAGTCGGCGTACGTCGTGACCGCCCGGTAGCCCAACTCCCGCTCGGCGGCCGCCATGTCGTACACCACCGGATGCGCCGTGGTCCACGGCGTCAGGCCCACGCCCTTGCCGGGCGCCTCGCCCGCGACGAGTACCGTCTCGCTCGCGAAGCCCATCGCCGCGTCGATCGCCGCGCCGATCCCGGCCACCGTGAGGGCGTCCGGGTCGCCCGCGTTCAGGACGCGCGAGCCGGGCCGCGCCGCCGCGAGCCGCACCAGCTCCGCCAGGTTCAGCACGCTCACCGGGTGGAAGAGGCCGGTGCCGCCGTGGCTGAGGACGCGCACGCGCCGCCCGTCCAGGACCCGTTTGACGAAGTACAGCTCGCGCGGCGCCCGGCAGTGCGGGCCGTGGACCGCGCCCGCGCGCAGCAGCGTCGTCGGCAGCGCGGCGCCGAGCGCGAGCAGCTCCCGTTCGAGACGGACCTTGCGGGTGCCGTACGTCGCCTCGCCCGGCTCGACCGTCCGGTACGTCTCCGGGATCGGCACCGGGTAGCGCGGGAAGCCGTCCGGCTCGTCCTGCGTGTCGAAGCTGCGGCCCCGCTCGTCCTCGTACACCGCGCCGCTGGAGACCACCACGGCCGAGCCGACGCGGTCCCGCACCGCGGCCAGCTGCCGGGCGTGCTCCGCGCCGTACGCGACGACGTCGACGAGGACGTCGCAGCCGTCGCCCACGAGGTCCGCGACCGCGGTGTCGTCCTCGCGGTCGAGACGCGCCACGCGCACCCCGTCCGGCCAGCCGTCGTCGCGCCCGCCGCCGCGCGAGGCCGCCGTCACCGACCAGCCGTCCGCGGCGAGCGCCCGCACCGCCGCGCGTCCGATCTGCCCCGTCGCTCCCAGTACCACCACGTGTCCCATGACCGGAACGTACGCGGCCCGCGAGCGCGGCCCCCGCCCTTTCTGCGATCAGCAGAGCGGCGGGCGGGCACGTCGACGCGTCCCCGCCCGTCAGCTCAGCGGCATCCTCGGGAACCCGCGCCGACCGCCTTCGGCCGGCTGCCCGGCGGCCTCCTCCGCCTTCACGACGGCCGCGTACTTGTCGACGTACTCCTGCCCGGACAGACCGAGGATCGCGTACATGATCTCGTCGGTGACCGCGCGCAGGACGGCCTTCTCGCCGTCCATGCCCGCGTACCGCGAGAACTCCAGGGGCGCGCCGAAACGGATCGTCACGCGCTGGAAGCGGGGCACGACCTGGCCGGGCGGCTGCGCCTCGAACGTGCCGATCATCGCGCACGGGATCACCGGCACCTGCGCCTTGAGCGCCATCGCGGCAACGCCGACCTTGCCCTTGTACAGGCGTCCGTCGTGCGAGCGGGTGCCCTCGGGGTAGATGCCGAGCAGCTCGCCCTTGCGCAGCACGCCGAGCCCCTCGCGGATGGCGGCCTGCCCGGCCTCCTTGCCGGAGCGGTCCACCGGGATCTGCCCGGCGCTGCGGAAGAACGCGGCGGTGAGGCGGCCCTTGACGCCGGGGCCCGTGAAGTACTCGGCCTTGGCCAGGAACGTGATGCGCCGCTTGAGGATCGCGGGCATCAGGAAGTGGTCGGAGAACGACAGGTGGTTCCCGGCCACGATCGCCGCGCCGGACTCCGGGATGTGCTCGAGGCCTTCGATCCTGGGCCGGAACATCAGCCGGAGCAGAGGCCCGATCAACGCGTACTTGAGGACCAGGTAGAACATGCGGGCGCCGCCTTCCCCCGGGGGTGGTGCCGACGCACAGTAGTCAATCGGCGGCGCCTAGGCGAGAGCCCGTTCGGGTCGATTCGATCGCGCGGCCAACTGGTCCGTTCGGGTCCCGCCGTGCGTCCTTGCGGGGGAGTGCCCGGCGTGGCCGCTGGCCGGGCGCCGCCCGGCAGGGGTGCTCTGGGCCCGGCCCGCCGTCCTCCGGCGGGTCGGGCCCGGCGCCGTACGACGCGGTGGGCCGGTGCCGAGGCGTCCCTGACGCCACCGTCCGTGACGCCGGACGTCCCTGCCCGTGACGCGGCGTCCGCCCTCGCCCCCGGAGGTCCCATGCGCTCGTTCCTCGTCACCTCGGCCGCGCTGCTCGCGCTCGCCGCGTCCGCCGTCCCGTCGGCAGCCGCGTCCGCGGAAGGGCCGCCGCCCGGTGAGCGCGGTCTCTTCCTGACGCTTTCGGGTGATCAGAACACCTGGATGCGCGGGGTGCTGCTGCGCTGTACGCCGGAGCCGTCCGGGCACCACCCGTTCGCCCGGGAGGCCTGCGCGGACCTTGACCAGGCGGGCGGCGACTTCGACGAGCTGCCGCACGACGAACGGATCTGCACCAAGGAGTACGCCCCGGTGACCGTCGGCGCGACCGGCACGTTCTAGGGCCGGCCGGTCGACTGGCACAAGACGTACGGCAACGCGTGCGAGATGGAGGCGTCGACGGGGCACGTGTTCCGCTTCTGACGCTTCGGACCCGTCGGACCCGTCGGACCCGTCGGACACGTCCGACGCATCTGATGCATCAGATGCATCGGATGCTTCTGGCGCTTCTGAGCCGAGGGCCCCGGGCCGCACGTCCTGCCCCGCCGGCCTTCGACCCCGCGGTCCGGCCCCCGGCTCACGTGGGCCGGGAGAAGACCATCGCCACCGTGATCAGGCCGAGCACCACCCAGCCGAACCACAGCCAGCCGTTGCTGCCGAGCGCCACCGTGTAGGCGGTCACCATCACCAGACCGCCGATGGTGAACGCGCCCATCGTCTTCGTAGAACCCGGCATCGCCCTGCCTCCTCACGACAGACGGCTCGGGCGTCCGGTATCCGGGGCACCGAGACCGTGGCCTCGGTGCCATCCTCACCCGTGAGGAGGCCCGGACGCTAGCGCCCGCGCGACGCCAGTGACGCCAGATAGGCGTTGTACGCCTCCAGCTCCTTGTCCCCGTCGCGGTCGGCGGCGCGGTCCTTGCGGCGGCCTTCGCGCTGGTCGGAGCGGTACCACTGGAAGAGCAGGGCGAGCAGCACGAGCACCGAGGGAACCTCGCTGAACGCCCAGGCGATGCCGCCCGCCGCGTTCTGATCGGCGAGCGCTTCGACGCCGAGCGAGGCCGGGGGGTTCTTGTACGTCTCGATCATGGGCTCGGACGCCATCATCAGAGCGATGCCGAAGAACGCGTGGAACGGCATGCCCGCGAAGAGCTCCAGCATGCGCATCAGATGGCCCGGCCGGTGCGGGCCCGGGTCGATGCCCATGATCGGCCAGAAGAAGACCAGGCCGACGGCGAGGAAGTGCACCATCATCCCGATGTGCCCGGCCTTGGAGCCCATGAGGGTGTCGAACAGGGGCGTGAAGTACAGCGCGTACAGGCTCGCGATGAACATCGGGATGGTGAACGCGGGGTGCGTGATGATCCGCACGTACCGGCTGTGCAGCAGCGCGAGCAGCAGCTCGCGCGGCCCCTTGCGGCCCCGGCCCGCGACCGGCAGCGCCCGCAGCGCGAGCGTGATCGGCGCGCCGAGCAGCAGCAGGATCGGCGACAGCATGCTGATGATCATGTGCTGCACCATGTGCACGCTGAACAGGACCATGCCGTAGTCGTTCAGCTTGGTGCACATCACGAGCAGGATCGTGAGGACTCCCGCGACGAACGACACCGTGCGGCTGACGGGCCACTTGTCGCCGCGCCGCACCAGGCGGACGACGCCCCAGCCGTAGAGGCCGAGCGCCACCAGGCAGCTGATGAGGAAGAAGGGGTCGATCGAGAGCTCGAGTCCGCGTGCCAGCGTGAACGGCGGCAGATCCATGTTCATTCCATGGTCCATGCCATGCATGCCGTGCCCGCCGTGATCCATCCGCTGGCTCCTGTTTCGTGCAGATTGTGTGCTGTGTGTCCGCACCAGAGTAGAACCGCCCCCGTTCGCGCTCGCGACCGGGGGCGGATTCAGGACCCCGGTGACTCCCGCGGGGCCGGGCGGTGGCCTAGAGCACGCACTCCGCTTCCTCGTACCGCTGCTCGGGCACGGTCTTGAGCGTCTCCACGGCCTCGGCGAGGGACACCATCACGATGTCGGTGCCGCGCAGCGCGGTCATCCGCCCGAACTCGCCGCGGTGCACGGCCTCCACCGCGTGCCAGCCGAAGCGGGTGGCGAGCACGCGGTCGTACGCCGTGGGGGTGCCGCCGCGCTGGACGTGGCCGAGGATCACCGGCCGTGCCTCCTTGCCGAGGCGCTGCTCCAGTTCGAGGGAGAGCTGCCGGGCGATGCCCGCGAACCGCTCGTGGCCGTAGACGTCCTTGCCGCCCTCGTCGAACTCCATGGTGCCCGGGCGCGGCTTGGCGCCCTCCGCGGCCACCACGATGGCGAACTTCTTGCCCGCCTCGAACCGCTCGCCGACCTTCTTCGTCAACTCCTCGATGTCGAAGGGCCGCTCCGGCACGACGACGGCGTGCGCGCCCGCCGCCATGCCCGAGTGCAGCGCGATCCAGCCGGTGTGGCGGCCCATGACCTCGACGATCAGGACGCGCTGGTGCGACTCGGCGGTGGTCTTGAGGCGGTCGAGGGCCTCGGTCGCGACGCCGACGGCGGTGTCGAAGCCGAACGTCACATCGGTGACCGCGATGTCGTTGTCGATGGTCTTGGGTACGCCGACGATCGGCAGGCCCGCGTCGGAGAGCAGCCGGGCGGCCTTCAGGGTGCCCTCGCCGCCGATCGGGACGATCGCGTCGAGGCCGAGCTCGGCGACGTGCCCCTTGGCGCGCTCGACGCCGTCACGCAGATGGGCGGGCTGCACCCGGGAGGAGCCGAGGATGGTGCCGCCGCGCGCCAGGATGCCGCCGACGGCGTCCAGGTCGAGCTTGCGGTAGTCGCATTCGAGGAGGCCCTTCCAGCCGTCGTGGAAGCCGATGACCTCGTCGCCGTGGTCGACGACGGCACGGTGCACGACGGAGCGGATGACGGCATTGAGACCGGGGCAGTCGCCGCCGGAGGTCAGGACACCAAGTCGCATGGTGCGAAACCCTTTGCAATCGGGCGGTGACCGGACCCCGTCGTCCGGCTGGATCCCGACCACCCTACCGGCGCACCGCCCGCCCCCGCAGGCATCGCCCACCCACTGGACACACGAACCCACTGGACACACGAACGCCGGACGGGCTGGACATGTCCAGCCCGTCCGGCGTTCGAGGACGAGCGCGCAGTGCGAGGAACGGTTTCCCCTGCCGGGAGGCCCGTCGCTAGGCGGGCTGCTGCGCGGAGGCGATCCGCTCCGCGCGCAGCGCCTCGTACCACCGGTCGTCGGTGGGCGGCAGCGCGTTCACGTCGAGCGCCAGCTTCAGGAGCAGGTCGGCGATCAGCGGGTTGCGGGCCAGGACGGGGCCGTGCATGTACGTGCCGAAGACGGTGCCGTTGTAGGCGCCTTCGGTGCCGTCGCCCGTGCCGTTGCCCTTGCCGAGGCGGACGCGGGCGAAGGGGCGGGCGTTCGGGCCGACGTGCGTGACGCCCTGGTGGTTCTCGAAGCCGGTGAGCTCAGGCAGGCCGAGCTGCGGGTCGATGTCCCCGAGGACGTCGCCGACGCAGCGCTCGCCCTCGCCGCGCACGGAGACCACGTCGAGCAGGCCGAGGCCGGGCTCGCGCTGGCCCAGGTCGTTGATGAACTCGTTGCCCAGGATCTGGTAGCCGGCGCAGACCGAGAAGACGATGGCGCCGTTGCCCACGGCCCGCTGGAGGCCGCCGTCGCGGCGCAGGCGCTCGGCCGCGAGCCGCTGCGGCCGGTCCTCACCGCCGCCGATGAGGTAGATGTCGCCGGAGGTGGGCACCGGCTGGTCGCTGCGTACGTCGTAGCGCTCGACCTGGAGGCCGCGCTGGTGGGCGCGGCGCTCCACGACCAGGGCATTGCCCTGGTCGCCGTACGTGGACAGCAGGTCCGGGTAGACCCAGACCAGACGGAGGCTGTTGTCGCTCATGCTCATTGGTCCTCAGTGACGGTCGGGGCGCGGTCAGTTGCCCACGCGGCGGCGCAGGTCCTGGAAGGCGGTGTAGTTCGCGATGGTCTCGATGCGGCCGGGCGGGGCCAGCTGCACGGCCTCGTCGAGGGTCTCGCAGACGCGGAAGTCGAGGTTCGCGACTTCCAGGCGGACGGCGAGGTCCAGCTTGCGGTCGCCGAGCACGAAGATCGGGTGACCGGCGAGGCGGGTGTAGTCGACGTCCCACAGCCAGGAGGTGTCGGTGCCGTCGGCGCCGCGCGCGTTCACCGAGAGGATCACCGGGGCCGGGGGGCCGTCGATGAGCGAAAACGTTTCGAGCCAGCCCGCCGGGTTCTTCGCGAGCAGCAGGCGCAGGTCGCGGCCCTGGAACTGGACCACGTCGTACCGGCCCGCGACGGCCTGCACCTGGTACATCCGCTCCAGGGCGACCTGCGGCGGCACGCCGAAGACGGCGGCGACGGCCGCGGACGAGGTGGCGTTGGCCTTGTTGGCCCGGCCGGGGAGCTGGAGGTGGATCGGCCAGGCCGAGCCGTGCGGGTCCAGGACGTGGTCGCCGGACAGGGCCCAGCTGGGCGTCGGGCGGCGGAAGCCGCACTCGCCGCAGTACCAGTCGTCGCCGGGGCGCTGCATGACGCCGCCGCAGGCCGGGCACGACCAGGCGTCGTCCTTCCAGGCCTGGCCCGCGGCCACCCACACCACGTTCGGCGAGGAGGAGGCGGCCCAGACGACCAGCGGGTCGTCGGCGTTGGCGATGATGACGGCCTTGGTGCCGGCCAGGCCCTCGCGCCACTTCTCGGCGAGCATGCGGGTCTCGGCGGCGCGGTCGAGCTGGTCGCGCGACAGGTTCAGGAGCGCGATCGCCTTGGGGTCGACGTCGCGGGCGACGCCCGCCAGGTACTTCTCGTCGACCTCGATCACGCCGAACTTGGCGTCCGAGCCGCCCGCGAGGGCGGAGGTGATGCCCGCGGGCATGTTCGCGCCGAGGGCGTTGGACACGACCGGGCCGCTGGCGCGCAGGGCCTCGGCGATCAGGCGCGTCGTGGTCGTCTTGCCGTTCGTGGCCGAGACGAGGACCACGTCCAGGTGGTTCGCGAGCCGGCCGAGGAGCTCCGGGTCGAGTCTGAGCGCGACCTTGCCGCCGATCACCGAACCGCTGCCGCGGCCCGCCGCGCGCGACACCGCCGCGGCCGCCTTGCCCGCCGTCACGGCCAGCTTGGCGCGTGCCGACAGCGACTCTGAGCTGCCAGGGTGTCCTGCCATCGTTCTGGGTCCTCCTTGCGTACGGCGCCGCGCCTGCCCGGCATCGTGTCGGTCCAGCCTATCGAGATCGACTGACAAGCCCGAATCGCACCACCACCCGGCGCCACTGCTGTCCCCTGGACCGTACTCTTGCGGCCATGCGACACGGCTCGATCCCGGGCGCCTCAGGGCGCGTACGACCCCTGACCCTGCTCGGTGACCCCGTGCTGCACACCCCCTGCGCGGAGGTGACGGACTTCGGGCCCCAACTGGCCGCGCTCGTCGAGGACATGTTCGCGACGATGTACGCGGCCCGGGGCGTCGGCCTCGCCGCCAACCAGGTCGGCGTGGGCCTCCAGGTGTTCGTGTACGACTGCCCGGACGACGAGGACGTGCGCCACCTCGGGCACGTGGTGAACCCGCGCGTGGTGGATCTCGACGGCGTGACCGTGCGCGGCCCCGAGGGCTGTCTCTCGCTGCCGGGCCTGGAGGCTGCGACGCCGCGCTTCGACCACACGGTCGTCGAGGGCGTGACGGCGACGGGGGAGCCGGTGCGGGTGCACGGCACCGGATTCTTCGCGCGCTGCCTCCAGCACGAGAGCGACCACCTGACAGGTGGGGTGTACGTCGATCATGTCACCGGGTGGCGCCGTCGCCGCGTCCTGCGCCAAGTGGCGCGAGCCGACTGGAGCTGATGCCGGTCCAGGGGCCGCGCCCCTGGACCCCCGCCACTTACGGCTGGGGCCGCGCCCCTTTCCCCGCTCCGTTGGCGCTGCGCGCCTCGTCCTCAAACGCCGGACGGGCTCGATGTCAGAAGCCCGGCCCGCCCACCCGGTTGCCCGCGGCGGCGAGGCGGCCCCACAGCAGGTCCGCGAGGCTGCGCACCAACTGGGCGCGGGAGCAGGGGCGTTCGCCCAGCCACCAGTCGCCCGCCGCGTGCATCATGCCGACGATGCCGTGGCCCCACACGCGCGCGAGCTCCGCGCTCTCCGGGCCGAGGTCGACGCGCTCCTCGATGACCTCGGCGAGCTCCTCGCCCAGGCGCCGCAGCAGCGGAGCGGAGTGCAGGCCGACGTCGAAGCCCTCGGCGCTCGCCTCGCCGGACGGCACGGCTTCCGACGGATGCATGAGGAAGCGGTAGACCTGCGGCCGGGCCTCGATCGCCGCGAGGTAGGTGTCGAGCGTGGACTCCACCCGCTCCCTGCGCTCGGCGGGGGCGTCGAGGGCCGCGCGCAGCGAGGCGAGCAGCGCGTCCGTGTGCCGCTTGGCGAGCGCCGCGTAGAGGCCGCCCTTGTCGCCGAAGTGGCGGTACAGGATGGGCTTGGTGATGCCCGCCTCGGCTGCGATGGCGTTCATCGAGGCGCCGGGCCCGTCGCGGAGCACGACGCGGTCGGCCGCCTCAAGGAGTTCGCGCCGTCGTTGCTCGGCGGACCGCTGCTGATCGGTCCGCTGCGTGGTCTCCATGTGGTGTTCTCCGCCCGTGCGATTCCTGACGCAACGCGCAACGTAACACCCGGAAGCCTTGGAGCATCGAACGGGCTGCCGGGAGTTGACAGGGGCTACCGGCCAGTAACAGACTCCAGTTACCGCAAGTAACGTAGCACGGGTTCGTAGCCGGGAGGGGTCATGGCCGAGTTCACCATGGAGCTCAACGACGAGCAGAAGGAGGTCAAGGACTGGCTCCACGGGTTCGCCGCCGACGTGATCCGTCCGGCGGCCGCCGAGTGGGACGAGCGCGAGGAGACGCCCTGGCCGGTCATCCAGGAGGCCGCGAAGGTCGGCATCTACTCCCTGGACTTCTACGCCCAGCAGTACTTCGACCCCACCGGGCTCGGCATACCCATGGCGATGGAGGAGCTGTTCTGGGGCGACGCGGGCATCGCCCTGTCCATCGTCGGCACCGGCCTCGCCGCCGTGGGCGTCCTCGCCAACGGCACCGAGGACCAGATCGGCACCTGGATCCCGCAGATGTACGGCGACGTCGACGACGTGAAGGTCGCCGCCTTCTGCTCGTCCGAGCCGGACGCGGGCTCCGACGTGGCCTCGATGCGCACCCGCGCGGTCTACGACGAGGCCAAGGACGAGTGGGTCCTCAACGGCACCAAGACCTGGGCGACCAACGGCGGCATCGCCAACGTCCACGTCGTCGTCGCCGTGGTCGACCCCGACCTCGGCTCCAAGGGGCACGCCTCCTTCATCGTGCCGCCGGGCACGCCGGGCCTGTCCCAGGGCCAGAAGTTCAAGAAGCACGGCATCCGCGCCTCGCACACCGCCGAGGTCGTCCTGGAGAACGCGCGCGTGCCCGGCTCCTGTCTGCTCGGCGGCAAGGAGAAGCTCGACGAGCGGCTCGCCCGCGCGCGGGAGCGCGCGAAGAGCGGCGGCGAGCGCGTGAAGAACGCGGCCATGGCCACCTTCGAGGCCTCGCGCCCGGCCGTCGGCGCGATGGCGGTGGGCACCGCACGCGCCGCGTACGAGGAGGCGCTGGAGTACGCGAAGACGCGCGAGCAGTTCGGCCGCCCGATCATCGACAACCAGGGCGTCGCCTTCCAGCTCGCCGACATGCGCACGCAGATCGACGCGGCCCGGCTCCTGGTGTGGCGCGCCTCCTGGATGGCGGTCACGGGCAAGAAGTTCGAGAGCGCCGAGGGCTCCATGTCGAAGCTGTACGCCAGCGAGACCGCCAAGAAGGTCACCGCGCAGGCGATCCAGATCCTCGGCGGCAACGGCTACACGCGCGAGTACCCGGTGGAGCGCATGCACCGGGACGCCGCGATCTACACGATCTTCGAGGGGACGAGTGAGATCCAGCGCCTGGTGATCGCGCGCACCCTGTCGGGGCTGCCGATCCGCTGACGCGGGCGGAGGGCGGGACGGAGGGGGCGGCGCGCTGCCGCCCCCTTTGGTGCGCTGCTGCCCTCTTCGGCGCGCGGAGGCCGCCGCGCCGAGCAGTGGCCGAGGGTGTTCGAGGGGCGGCACGCCCCCTGGTTGGCGTCATGTGCATGCCCTTACGGTGACCCCGTCGCCGTCCTGCCAAGGAGTGCCCATGCGCATACGACCCTTGACCTGGCTGATTCCCGCTCTCGCCACCGCCGCCGCGGTCACCGCCACCACGCTCGCCCTGCCACGGGGCGGGGAGCGCGCGCCGGACGACGCCCGCGCCGCTGCCGCTGCCGACGCCCGGCCCGCGGGCAAGGCCAGGCCCGACGCCCGGAACGTGGTGCTCGCCGTGCACGGCGGCGCCGGTACCGCCCTCGACCGGGACAAGACCACGCCGGAGCGCGAGAAGGCGTACCGCGACGGTCTGACCGAGGCCCTCAGAGCCGGGCAGAAGGTGCTCGACAAGGGCGGCTCCAGTGTGGACGCCGTCCAGGAGGCGGTCACGGAGCTGGAGGACGACCCGCTGTTCAACGCGGGCAAGGGCGCGGTCTTCACCGCCGACGCGGGCCACGAGCTGGACGCGTCGATCATGCGCGGCTCGGACCTCAAGGCCGGTGCCGTGGCGGGCGTGAAGAGCCTGCGCAACCCCATCGAGGGCGCCCGGGCCGTCATGGACAAGTCGAAGCACGTGCTGCTCGCGGGCGAGGGCGCCGACGACTTCGGCGCCCGGCACGGGCTGCGGACCGTCACCCAGGACTACTACTGGACACAGGCCCGCTGGGACGCCCTGATGGCCGCCAAGGCGGCAGAGAAGGGCGACAAGAAGGCCGCGGACTCCCCGGCCTCCCTCGCCGACGCGCAGTCCAAGGGCACGGTCGGCGCGGTCGCCGTGGACGAGCGGCGCGACCTGGCGGCGGCGACCTCGACCGGCGGCCTGACCAACAAGCTCCCCGGCCGCGTCGGCGACTCGCCCCTGATCGGCGCGGGCACGTACGCGAAGAACGGCACGGTCGCCGCGAGCGCCACCGGCGCGGGCGAGGTGTTCATCCGGGGCGGGGCCACCGCGACCCTCTCGAACCTCATGGAGTTCAAGGGCGTGGGCGTGGCGAAGGCCGCGTACGAGGTGATCGTCAAGCGGCTTCCGGCCCTCGGCGGCGACGGCGGGGTGATCGCGCTCGCGCCCGACGGCACGTTCGACGCGCCGCACAGCAGCCCCGGCATGCTGCACGGCTATCTGACCGAGGACGGCAACGTGGTCACGAAGATCTTCCCGGACGAGACGCCGCCGAACAGCTGAGCCGTCCGGACCTTCACGAGATAGGCAGGCAGCCTTGCAAGTTTGCCTGCCTATCTCGTACGGTCCCTTCATGACCGACACGCCAGGAAGCGCGGCTGGACCCGGGCCCGAGGGGATCGCCGCCGATCTCACCGTCGCCGTCCGGCACGTCGTGCGCAGGCTGCGCACCCAGACGCCGGAGACCGGCCTGACGGCCTCGCAGCGGTCCGCGCTCGCCCTGCTCGCGGAGGCGCCCGCCACCACGGCGGCGCTGGCCCGCGCCGAGCACGTGCGGCCCCAGTCCATGCGCCTGACCGTCGGCGCGCTGGAGGCCGAGGGCCTGGTCGAGCGCGCGCCGGACCCGGACGACGGGCGCCAGTCCGTGGTGTCGGTGACCGAGGACGGCCGCCGGGTGCTCGCCGAGGCGCGGGACGCCAAGCGGAACTGGCTCGCGGCGGCCATCGCGGACCGGCTCGACGAGCACGAGCGACGGCAGCTGGCCGACGCCGTCGTGCTCCTGGAGCGACTGGTCCGCCCGTGACGCTCCGCGCCCCCCAGCCCGGCGTCGTCCGGAGCGGGGCGGGCGCCCACCCCCGTACGAGAAAGGCACCCCCATGACCGCCACCACGCTCGACCCGAAGACCGCCCTTGTCCTCGTCGACCTGCAGAAGGGCATCACCGCCCTGCCCACGCTCCACCCGGCCGACCGGATCGTCGAGCGCGGGGCCCGGCTCGCCGCCGCCTTCCGGGCGCACGGGCTGCCCGTCGTCCTCGTCCGCGTGACCGGCCGGGCGCCCGGCAGGGCCGAGGTCACGCTCGGCGGCGGTGGCGCGACGCCCGCCGACTGGGCGGAGCTGCGGCCCGAACTGGACCGCCAGGACAGCGACATCGTCGTCACCAAGCACCAGTGGGGCGCCTTCCACGGCACCGACCTCGACCTCCAGCTGCGCCGCAGGGGCGTCACCCAGGTCGTCATCGGCGGCATCGCGACGGCGTTCGGCGTGGAGTCCACGGCCCGGGCCGCGCACGAGCACGGCTACCACGTGACGGTGGCCGTGGACGCCGTGACCGACATGGACGAGCAGACCCATCTGGCCGCCGTCGAGAAGGTCTTCCCGCTGCTCGGCGAGACGGACACCGCCGACGCGATCATCAAGCTCCTGGGCTGAACCGAGCCCCCGGCCCGTACACGTACGGCGTGGTCGTGGCCAGCTCGGTGAAGCCGAGCCGGCGCAGGATCGGGCGGCTCTCGCTGGAGGCGTCGACCTGGAGATAGCGCACGCCGCGGGCGGCGGCGATGCGGGCGCGATGGGCGATCAGCGAGCGGTAGACGCCACGGCCGCGCCACTCGGCCACCGTGCCGCCGCCCCACAGGCCCGCGAAGTCCGTGCCGGGCCTGAACTCGATGCGCGCCGAGCTCACCGGCTCGTCCCCGGCCATGGCCACGACCACGGCGAGCGTGTCCGGCGCGGTGGTCAGCTGGTCCAGCACCTGGCGGCCGAGCGCGGCGCCGTCCGAGCCGAAGGCCCGGTCGTGGGCGGCGACCATCAGCCGCACCCCGGCCTCGTCCGTCACCGGGACGAGCTCGATCCCCTCGGGCACGGCGGCGTCGAGCGGCAGCGCGTCGACCTCCGTGACCATCAGGGTCTCGGCGGGCTCGGCCGTGAATCCGGCGTCGAGCAGCCGCTTCGGCAGGTCGGCGGGCAGGTCGTGGGAGTACAGCTTCCACTCGAACTCGCGCCCGAGGCCGCCGAACAGGCGCACCTGCGCGGCGATCGCCGCGTCGGCCGTGTCCTGGTCGAGGTCCGACCACAGCACGCCGTTCCAGTCGTGGGCGGCGCTGCCCACGCGGCGCACGACGCCGTCGGCCCGCTCGACGCGGACGCCCGGCCCGTCCGGGTCCAGGTTCTGCCGGATCTGCTTGTCGTACGCCGCGAGTGCTTCTGTTGAGTCCATTCGGCCACTTCAGCAGGGGGTTCCGCGCCGGACAACCGGATTTCCCGGTGGCGGTCAGCGGTCAGCGGCCAGTGCTCAGTGGCCCGTGCTCAGCGGTCCGCGCGTGGGGCCCGGGCGCGGGACAGCGGGGGCAGGTGCAGGGACTTGGTGATCGCCGCGAGGCGCAGCGCGAGGACGAGGGCGGCCGACGTCACCGTGGTGGTGGTCGGGGACGCGCCCGCGTGGTGCAGCCCGAGGTAGCAGCCCGCGCCCGCGAGCGCGGCGGTCGCGTACACCTCCTCGCGCAGCAGCAGCGGCGGGAACTGCCCGCACAGCACGTCCCGCAGGACCTCGCCGGTCACGCCCGTCAGGACGGCCAGGATGATCACGGCGAGCGGTGTGACGCGCGCGTCGATGGCGGCCTGCGCGCCCATGACGGTCACCACGGCGAGGCCCACCGCGTCCACCACCATCAGCGTGCGCTGCGGCAGCTCGCGGTGGCGCAGGTACAGCATCGTGGTGACGCCCGTGACCGCGATCACGGTCAGCAGGACCCAGTCGTGGGTCCAGTACAGCGGATGGCGGTCCAGGATGAGGTCGCGCAGCGTGCCGCCGGAGATGGAGGCCACGAAGGCGAGGACGAGTCCGCCGAAGGGGTCCATCCGCGCCCGGTGCGCGGCGAGCACGCCGCTGGCGGCGAAGGCGGCGATGCCGACGAGGTACAGCGTGTGCAGCATCAGCGGGCCGCCTCGCGCGCGGCCGGCTGCCGGGCGCCGCCGCGGCCTCTGCGCCGCAGCACCAGGAGCACCGCCGTCGACGCGGCGGCCGTCAGGCCCAGGGCGGTGGCGTCCAGGCGCCAGTCCGAGGCGGCGGACCGCCGCGCGCCGTCGGCGGCGGCCGTCCGCGCCTGCCCCTGCTGCGCGGGTGCCGCCACGGCGACGGCGATCGCCACGGCGGCCGCCGCCACACCGGCGACGGCCACCGCGACGAGCCGCCACCTGGGATTCCACACCGTGTCCATGCTCACCACCGTCCCGGAAGGACCCGGGCCCGCGCCATCGGTCAGGTGGCCGGACCACGGTGGCCGAAAGGACGAGAAGCCCGGGGCCGGTGAGGCGAGCAGCGGCCCCCGCGCCGCTGCTCGGAGGCCTCACCCGTGCCAGCGGCAGCGCAGCGCGGCCGTGGTGAAGCCGGGGCCGTAGGCGACGGTGTAGCCGCGCGCGCCGTCGGCGGGCGGCGCGTTGTGCGTGCGCTCCAGGACGCGCAGCACGCTCACCCCGCCCAGGTTGCCCTCCTCGGCGAGCGTGTCCGTGGAGTGACGCGTGTCAACGGCATCCAGGCCGAGGGCGGCGGCGGTGTCGGAGATGATGCGCGGACTGCCCGGGTGGATGACGGCGAACTCGGCCCGCTGCGGGCCGACCCAGTCGAGGAGCTGCGGAAGGACGTCGTCCGCGGCCGTGAGCGCCTTCCTGGTGGAATCGAAGTGGAACCCGTCGGCGGTGATCCGGCCGCGCTGGCGGTCGATGCTGCCCGGCAGCACGTACTCGTACGAGTCCTCGATCACCAGGCCCGGGCCGAGGGGCTCGCCCGACACGACGGTGGCGCCCGCCGAGTCGCCGAACAGGGCCTTGTAGATCATGGCCTCGATGCCGGTGTCGTTGTGGTGGTAGACGGACGAGATGACCTCCGCGGCGACCACGAGGACCTTGCTGCCCGGCCGGACGGAGACCAGGTCCGCGGCCCGGATCAGGGACTGGGTGCCGCCGGGGCAGGCCAGCGTGGTCAGCGCGATGCGGCGCACGGTGGGACGCAGGCCGAGCCGCTCGATCAGATGGATGTCCAGGTTGGGGACGGACCAGCCCGTGGTGTGCGTGGTGACCACGGCGTCGATGTCGGTCGCGGCGAGCCCGGCCGACGCGAGCGCGGCGGTGGCCGCGCGCTCGGCCATGGCCAGGGCGTCGTCGAAGGCCGCGTTGGCCCGCTCGTGCACATCGGCCGTGCCGGCGACGGTCGGGGAGTCGAGGGGGCGGGTGAAGTAGCGGGTCTGGACTCCGCAATTGCCGATGACCCGCAGGAACGCGCCGAGCCGGGGGTGCTCGGGATGGTGCAGGCGTATGTCGTCGGTGATCTCCGCGGTGGTGACCTTGTGGTCACCGACGACGGTCTGGGGTCTGAGGACATATGCGGACACGAAGGAACTCCCGCCGGGCGCAGGTCGGATGTGGAGGGCATAAGGAAACGTACTGCACCTCGTCGAACGTGCGTCCTGGCGTGGCGGTTCCAGCGCAGGGCCACGGACCTGGGAAGAGCCGCCGCGCGGGCCCGCTCGCGGCCGTCGGACGGAGCGGGCCCGGGTGCGGCGATCAGGTGGTGCCCGGGTGGCGCGCGGGGCGAACGGCGCCGGTGCGCAGCGCGCGGGCGGTGGCCGCCCGCGCGGAGCCGTCAGGTGGCCCGCAGCATCGGTGCCCGCGGGTGGACGCGCTCCCGCCCGGGGTGGAACACCAGGATCATCATCCGGGCGCCCGGAGCGGTCAGCGGCTGGGCGGCGCACATGGTGACCCAGCCCGGCCCCAGCTCCGCGTGGAGCAGGGGCCGCTCGTCGCCGTCGGGGTGCGGGAACGGTTTGTCCGCGCCGTACAGCGGGGCGGCCGTGGGATCGGCGAGGACCTCCTTCTCGATCTGCTGGAGGGTCTCGTCCTCCGGCCGGGTGGCGAGCGCGCCGCGCAGCTGGGGCAGCAGCATGGGGGCCCAGGCGGTGTCCCAGTCGAGGAGGATCTCGCGGGCCGCCGGGCTGAGGACCATCCAGCGCATGATGTTCGGCGGGACCTCGCCGCCGGGGAAGACGGCGGCGCAGGCGTCGTTGTACACGAGCATGTCCCAGGACGCGTCCGCGATGTACGCGATGTGCGAGATGCCGTTGACCGCTTCGCGCCAGACGCCGGGCACCTCCTTGCCCGACGACAGGTGGAGCGGCCCGGGCGGGTCCTGGAGCAGGGCGTAGCGGCACAAGGACACCCACTCCTGTTCGTTCAGCCCGAAGAGGCGGGCCACGTCGCGCAGGAGGGCCGTCGGTGGGTTGGGGTAGTTGCCGGACTCGAGGCGGTGGTACGTACCAAGGGTGCGGTGCAGGAGTTGGTCCACCTGATGCTGGGAGAGCCCCGGAGCCCGTCTGCCCTGCCCCGTCGATCGGACGAAGCCGTGCGATTCGGGGGCGATGAGGGCGCGTCGTTCGCGGAGCAGAGCGCGCAGCGCCGTCTTGTTCATGGTGGGTAATCCCTCTTCGTACACGCCGAGTTGAGCGTCAGCAGTCTAAATATTCGCATCAGCTTTGGGCATAAACATTGCCTGAAGAAAACGATCAGCTCGTGCGGCATCATGGAGTGGGCGGGGCCACCGACCTGCAGGTTTGATCGTCGGTGGGCTCGCGGGCACAACTCAGGGGCATCTTGTTCGGGGAGCATGAAATTGGCTGAAATTCCTCGGCGTCGGATACCCCCTCCGCCTACGGGGTCGTAGTCGGGTAGCGCGCGGGACCGGTTGTTCGTATTCCGATCTGTGTGGTCGGAAACTGAGCAGTGTGTACCTGCGTGGCAGTTACTACCCGGTTCGGTTCCTGGGTTCACTGGCTGCGGCCGGTGCCGTCACTCGCCATTACGTAGCGGCCACGGTACCGGCCGCCCCGTGTTGTTCCGGGCGGCCCTTGTGGCTGGTATTCGCTCAAGAGGCCTGAGTCCGCGTTCGGCCCCGTTGTGTCGCGCCGTCGAGCGCCTTCACCTGATTTTCCGCCGCTGCCAGGATCTCCGTCACCTGTGCGCCGAATCGCACGTCGCAAGCGTGCGGCCGTCCGGCACGTGCCGCCGTCACGAGCGCACTCACCGCTGACTGAAATGCGACGCCCGAATCGCCCCACCCTGTCTCTCCGAAAGCCTCCGGGGACGCCGTCCCGTGCTCGCCGCGGAACTCCAGCGTCACGCCCGCCGCCCGCTCCGGGGCGCGCAGCGTGAGCGTCGCGGTGCTGGACGCGCCGGCCGCGTGCCGCAGGACCAGATGGACCGTGTCCGCCGGTCCCGGAGCCGCCGTCACCGACGTGATCCCGCCGAGCACCGCGGTCAGCACGGACAGCGCGTGCGGCCCCACGTCCCACAGGCCGCCCTTGTCCGCCCGCCACGGGGAGTCGAACGCGCCGGCGCCGTCCGCCGCGTAGAACGAGCTGTACCAGTCGGCGCGCCCGGTGAACCACGGCCCCTCCTGCGCCCGCGCGGCCAGCCAGTCCGCCACGGGCGGGGCGAACCGCAGTGTGAAGAACACCACGGAGGCCACGCCGGCCCGCTCCACCTCCGTGACCAGGGCGCGCGCCGCGGCCGAGGTCGTGGCCACCGGCTTGTCGAGGAGCAGGTGGCGGCCCGCCCGCGCGGCCCGGGCCGCGAGCGGCGCCTGCACGTCCGGCGGCACGGCGAAGGCGACCGCGTCGCTCGCCGCGATGAGCGCGTCCACGTCCTCGTACGCCGTCGTGGCGTGCGCGGCCGCGAGCTCGGCGGCGGCCTCGGGGCGGCGGCCCCACACGCCCGCGAGCTCGGCGTCCGGGTGCGCGGCGAGCACCGGCGCGTGCGTCGCGGTCGCCCACGGACCCGTACCTATCAGGCCCACACGAAATCTGGTCATGGCCGCAGTATGGCGGAGTGGTGCGGGGCACCCCACGGGCCGGGTGGCGGTGACCTCCGGCGGGCGGGGCGGGACGATCTCCGTGCTTACGCAGAGACGGCCCGTGACGACTCTCGGCCATAAGGTACGGACCTTCCGGTGAGGGGTGCTCGGCCGTCGGAGCGTTTCCCGGGGCCGGTGCCGAAGTCCGGCCGGCTATTCGACGTACCGTCAACTCTTGGTGGCTGAATGGCAATTCGGCGCGGCCGGTGAATTGCCATTCACTTGTGCTCGGCGAAGATGACCGAGAATCGCGCACGAACTGTCCCGACTGTCCGGGAGTTTCCCGAAATCCGATGGTGCGGCTGACGGCGGGGCTGTTGCGCCCTGTGCAACCGTCCGTGGCTTGTGGGGCGCCTGCCCCCTACCCTCGGACCCGGCTGCCGTGACCGGGCGGCCGGTGAGGGAAAGTGACGCCATGACCAGCTCCACCCCGGGGCCGCACCGGTACGTGACGGGGCCCGCGCGCCGTGACGCCGAAGCGACCAAGGCCGCCATCACGCGTGCCGCCCGGCACCTGCTCGCGCGGCACGCGCACGCCGACATCACCCTCAGGGCGGTGGCCGAGCGCGCCGGGGTGAGCGCGCCCCTCGTCCTGAAGTACTTCGGCAGCAAGGACGCGCTGTTCGCGCAGATCATGTCCTTCGAGGCGGACGCCGCGGCCATCCTCGACGCGCCCCTGGAGGACCTCGGCCGCCACATGGTCCACCACCTGCTCACCAGCCAGTCCGAGCAGGGCGCCGACCCCATCCTGCGCATCGTCTTCGCGCCGCTGCACCGCGAGCACGGCTATGTGCTGCGCGCCAACTTCCGTACGCAGGTCGTGCGCAGGCTCGGCGAGCGGCTCCCGGGCGCGGACGCGGGGCTGCGCGCCGAGATGGCCGTGGCGATGCTGCTCGGCCTCGGTGTGATGTACGGCATCGCCCGCGGCCCCCATCTGCGGGCGATGGCGATCGCCGAGATCACCGACCGGTACGCGCCCGCGGTGCAGGCCTGTCTGACGCCCGCGTGACCCGGGCCCCCGGCGGCCGCGCCGCCCGATATGCGCACATGTGTTGAGCAAAGCTTTACGGATGGCCGGAAGTTGACGTTCCGGGGGCACTCGCGGCGGTCTGGCGCGCGACAAGGGGCACGTGCGCGTCCGTGGTGACTTCTTGACCTTCGGTCCGATGCGGCCGAAACCCGTGGGTCGGGCGGGTTCGCGGCGTTGCGGGCGCGTTGACCGCGGGCGATCGGCGGCGGAGTCTGGCGATATAGCTGCTAGATACAACTACTTCGGCGGGAGGAACCCCATGTGCGGCATCACCGGCTGGGTCTCGTTCGACCGCGATCTGCGGACCGAGGGCCGGGTCCTGGACGCGATGACGGAGACGATGGCGTGCCGCGGCCCGGACGACCGCGGCACCTGGACGGAGGGCCCCGCGGCGCTCGGCCACCGGCGCCTGGCCATCATCGACCTGCCCGGCGGCCGCCAGCCCATGACCGCGACGACGCCCGGCGGCACGGTGGCGCTCGTGTACTCGGGCGAGACGTACAACTTCACCGAGCTGCGCGCGGAGCTGGCCGGGCTCGGCCACGCCTTCACCACCTCGTCCGACACCGAGGTCGTGCTGCGCGGCTATCTCCAGTGGGGCGAGGAGGTCGCCGAGCGGCTGAACGGGATGTTCGCCTTCGCCGTGTGGGACGGGCCGCGGCAGCGCCTCGTCATGGTGCGCGACCGCATGGGCATCAAGCCCTTCTACTACCGTCCGACGCCCGACGGCGTCCTCTTCGGCTCCGAGCCCAAGGCGATCCTCGCCAACCCGCTGGCCCGGGCCCGCGTGACCGTCGACGGACTCCGTGAGGTGTTCGCCTTCGTGAAGACGCCGGGGCACGCCGTGTGGGACGGCATGCGCGAGGTCGAGCCCGGCACGGTCGTCACCGTGGACCGCCGCGGCATCCGCACCCGCGCCTACTGGCGCCTGGAGACGCGGCCGCACCCGCACGGCCGCGACGAGTCCGTGGCCACCGTCCGCTCCCTGCTCGACGACGTCGTGCGCCGCCAGCTCGTGTCCGACGTGCCGCGCTGCGTGCTGCTCTCCGGCGGACTCGACTCCTCCGCCCTTTCGGCCCTCGCCGCCCACCAGCTCAATGGCGCGGGCGAGACGCTGCGCAGCTTCTCCGTCGACTTCGCGGGGCAGAGCGACGGCTTCGTGGCCGACGAACTGCGGGCGACGCCGGATTCCCCCTACGCGCACGACGTGGCGCGCCTCGCGGGCACCGACCACCGCGACATCGTGCTCGACGCGCAGGCGCTCGCCGACCCCCAGGTACGGGCGAAGATGCTCACCGCGCGCGACATGCCCGTCGGCTTCGGCGACATGGACGCCTCGCTGTACCTGCTGTTCCAGGCGATCCGCGAGCACTCCACGGTCGCCCTGTCCGGCGAGTCGGCGGACGAGGTCTTCGGCGGCTACCTCCAGTTCTTCGACGAGGAGGCGCGGCGCGGCACCACCTTCCCCTGGCTGGTACGGCACGCCGAGACCCTCGGCGACGAGACGGGGCTGCTGCGCCGTGACGTCCTGGACGCCCTGGACCTGCGGTCCTACGTCGGCGACAGCTATGCGGGGGCCGTGGCGGCCGTCGAACGCCTCGACGGCGAGAGCGACCTGGAGTACCGCATGCGCACGATCAGCCATCTGTATCTGACGCGCTTCGTGCGGGTGCTGCTCGACCGCAAGGACCGGGCGAGCATGGCCGTGGGGCTCGAGGTGCGGGTGCCGTTCTGCGACCACCGCCTCGTCGACTACGTCTACAACGCGCCGTGGGCCCTGAAGACCTTCGACGGCAGGGAGAAGTCGCTGCTGCGGGAGGCCGCTGCGGACCGGCTGCCGAAGTCGGTGTACGACCGGGTGAAGAGCCCGTACCCGTCGACGCAGGATCCGAAGTACGCCTTCGCGCTGCAGGAGCACGCCAAGGACCTGCTCGCGCAGCCCGGGCACCCGGTCTTCGACCTCGTCGACCGGGACGCGCTGCGGCGCCTCGCGCACCGCGAGACGCCGCAGATCAGGCAGGCCTCGCGGCGCGGCATGGAGCGCGCCCTCGACCTGGCCGTGTGGCTCGACCTGTACAAGCCGGAGGTCTCGCTGGCCTGAGGACCCGGCCGGGGCGCGCCGCAAGGATCGCGCCGGGTCAGGTCCCCGTCGCCAGGGTGTCGAGGAACCGCTGGAGCGCGGGGGCCGACGAGGCGTCGAGGCGGCGCCGCACCGGCGGCACGGTCGCGCCCCGCCGGACGGCGCCGGTTCCGCGCGCGTCACCGCCCCGCCGGACGTGCCCGGTCGCCACCCGGCGTATGAACTCCGCGACCGTGAGGCCGAGTCCGTCCGCATGCCGCAGTACGGCGTCGTACTCGTCGGGTGGGAACAAGACCTGCACAGGCTTGGCACCGTCCATGGACGCATGATGCCGTCCTGTCCAGCCCGGCGCGGGACGGCTGGCATATTCCGCCCGAAGGGGTGGCGCGGGGGTGCGGGGGCGGGGCGGGGCGCACGTGCGGTACGGAGCGCGGCACGGCCGGGGCGGGTGCCGCGCTCCGCGCGTGCGTGCCGTATCGGCTACGGGCGGTTGTCGACCAGGTCCTGGATCTGCGGATAGATCTTCTCCATGCGGGTGCCCACGTTGGTCGGGCAGGAGCCGCCCCAGTGCAGGGCGATCACCTTGTGGGAGGAGCCGGCGAGCACCGGGGAGCCGGAGCTGCCGCCCGAGGTGTCGCAGTTGTACCCGACGTCCTCGGAGCCGAGTTGCGGGGTCCGCACGCCGCAGTAGGCGCCGCCGTCGCGCTCCTCGTAGAGCGAGATGCGCTTGGGCCGGGTGTCGCCGTGTCCCGCGATGTACGCCTGCTCGTTGGCGATCGGCGCGCGGGTCTCCAGGAACAGGGTGCCGAACTGGGTGATCTTCTCGAAGTCGTCCACGCTGAAGAGCGTGAAGTCGAGGCTCGCCGAGGTGCGGAGCAGGGCGTTTGCGCCGACCTTGGTGCCGGGGCGCGGGTCGTTGCCGCCGCAGGTGGCGCAGTCGTAGTCGAACTGCAGCTCCACCCTGTCGAGTTCGGCCTGTGTCTTGATGCAGTGGTTGTTGGTCATCATGTGGTTGCCGCGGCCCACGCGCCAGGCGGTGCAGTAGCCCCCGCCGTTCAGGAGCATGCGGGCCACGCCGCGCGACGCGGCGTAGTGGGCGGGGTGGCTGGTCTTGTAACAGACCGCGTCACGGCGGCCGTCGGCGCCGCACACGCTGCGCGTCGACGGGTTCTCGGCGGCGAACTCCGCCGGGGTGTAGCCGCGCCAGTACCGGTCGACCACGGCGTGCGAGCCCCGCTCGCCGCGGGTGTGCAGGGTGATCACCGCGGTGTCCCCGTCGACCGACATCGCGGCGAAGCCGGTGCGGCCGTGCCGGGTGAAGCCGGCGTCGCCCCGCGCGGCGGCGCCGCGGGTGGGATCGCCGTGGTAGGTGTGCACCTCGCGGCCTGCCGGGTCGGCCACGGTGAGGTGGTCGCCGGGCGCCAGCGCGAGGCGGGCGACGTGCACCTTGACGTACGCCGCTCCCGGGTGCCGGATCTCCTGGCGGACCGGGCTCCCGGGGGAGCCGAGCCGGAGGTCGGCCTGCTGCTCCTCGCCGGCGGCCGGGACCGGGGCGGTGCGGACGGGGGCCGGTGGCGTTTCGCTCGCCGTCGTCGGTGCGGCGGGGACGAGCGCGGCCGTGACCACGAGAGCGGCCGCCGCGATGACGCGTCTTAACACGGTGCCTCCTTGGAGGGCAGTGGGGGGATGCCGCTCTCGACGATAGATCTGTACATGACAAGCAGGGAGGCGTGTGTCGGTCAGAAGTGAACGGGAGGAGGTGCGGGAGGGGGGCGGGGCGGGGCGCACGTGTGAGGGCCCCGGCCGGACGGGGGAATCGCGGTCGGGACCCTCATCTTGTTCAACGGTGAAATAGGGGAGTGCGTTCCCGCGTGCCCCGTGGGCCGCTGTGATCTGTGCTACATGCACACGGTGCGCGTCGGGCCCGCGCCCCGGGCGGCCGGGGCGGGCAGCGCGGAGAGCGGGGCCCCGATTCGTCCGGGCTGTGGCACTCGCGGCGGGAACGCCCTAGCTTCGTGCCGTGACGCTCGACGATCTCCGTGTCTTCATCGCCGTCTGCCGCGCCGGCAGCCTCAGCGCCGTGGCGCGCGACCTCTCCTGTACGCAGTCGGCGGTGAGTCAGCACGTCAAACGCCTGGAGAAGGAGCTGGCCGTCAGCCTCCTGGAGCGGCACGCGCGCGGTGTCGTGCCGACGTCGGCGGGCCGCATCCTGCACGCCGCCGCGTCCGACGGCATCGGCGGCATCGACCTCGCACTGCGCCGCCTGCGCGATCTGGTGCGCGGCGAGAGCGGCGCGGTGCGCATCACCACCGGCGCCACGACGGTGCGGCACTTCATGGCCGATGCGATCGTCGGCTTCCGGCAGCGGTTCCCGCAGGTGGCCCTGGAGTTCCAGACGGCGAGTTCGAGCCGCGCCTGCTTCGACGCGCTCGCCGCCGACGACCTGGACCTGGCCTGGGTCACCATCGGCGAACCCGTGCGCGGCATCGAGCAGCGGCCCGTCGCGGACCTGCGCTGGGTCCTCGCCGTGCCGTGCGGCGACCCCCTCGCCGCCAAGCGGCGCGTCAGCCTCGCCGAGCTGGCGGCCGTGCAGCTCATCCGGCCCCCGGAGGTGTCCAGCTCGCGCTCGCGCCTCGACGCGGCCCTCGCCGAGGTGGGGCTGCGCCCGCAGGGCCACACCAGCGTGGCCGACTGGGACACCGCGCTGCTGCTCACCGAACTCGGCGTCGGCCAGGCCGTCGTGCCGGAGCTGCCGGGCTGGCGCGATTCGGGTCCGCCGGGGCTTCGCCTCGTCCCGGTGCCGGAGCTGCCCGCGCTCTCCGTGGGCTGGGCGGTGCGCCGCTGGGACGCGCTCAGCCCGCTCGCACGCGCCTTCGCCGACACGGTGGCCGCCGACTGCGGCGCGGGCGGCGTGGGCGCGGTGCCCGCGCAGGCGGTTCAAGGGGCGAGCCGCGCGGCGCGGGTCTGAAGGTAGCGGATCTCCGGGCGGCTCAGCGTGCGCTCGGCCGCCGTCCGGTACGCGGCGCGCGCCCCCTCGATGTCGCCCGCCTTCTCCAAGAGGTGCGCGCGGACGGCTTCGAGACGGTGGTGGCCCGCCAATCGCTCCTCCATGTCCGCCAGTTCGACGAGCCCCGCGCGCGGGCCGTGCACCATGGCGACGGCCACCACCCGGCCCAGCTCGGCCATCGGCTCCGGGGCGCGGCGCACCAGGACGTCGTACAGAGCGAGGATCTGCGGCCAGTCGGTGTCCTCGGCGCGGGCCGCCTCGTCGTGCAGCGCGGCGATCGCGGCCTGCACCTGGTAGGCGCCCCCGGGGCCCTGCCGCAGCGCCTCCTCGACCAGGGCGGTGCCTTCGGCGACGGCCCGGGCGTCCCAGAGGCTGCGGTCCTGCTCGTCCAGGGGGATCAGCTCGCCGTGCGGCCCGGTGCGGGCCGCGCTGCGCGCGTCGGTGAGCAGCATCAGCGCGAGCAGGCCCGTCACCGCGCCCTCGCGCGGCAGCAGCCGCCGTACGGCACGGGTCAGCCGGATCGCCTCAGCGGCCAGGTCGGCGCGGTGCAGGCTTGCGCCGGACGTCGCCGTGTAGCCCTCGTTGAAGATCAGGTACAGCACCTGGAGGACGGCCGCGAGCCGCTGGTCGCGGTCGGCGGCCCCGGCCTCGCGGAAGGGCACGCCCCGGATCTTCTGCTTGGCGCGGCTGATGCGTTGCGCCATCGTCGCCTCCGGCACCAGGTGCGCGCGGGCGATCTCCGCCGTGGTGAGGCCGCCGACCGCGCGCAGCGTCAGGGCGATCTGCGCGGCCGGGGTGAGCGCCGGGTCGCAGCACAGGAACAGGAGCGTGAGCGTGTCGTCCTCGGACGGGGCGCGGCTCTCGCCCGGCGGAGGCGCGGCGACGGCGTCGCGGGACGTGAGCCGGGCGGCGTTCTCCTCCCGGCGGCGCCGGGCCTCGTCGGCGCGCAGCTGGTCCACGAGGCGCCGGGACGCCACCCTGATCAGCCAGCCGCGCGGATTGTCCGGCACTCCGGCGTCCGGCCAGCGCCGGGCGGCCGCGAGCAGCGCCTCCTGCACCGCGTCCTCGGCCTCGGCGAAGTGGCCGTAGCGGCGCACGAGCGCGCCGAGGACCTGCGGCGCGTGCAGGCGCAGCAGGTCCTCGATCTCGCGTGACGGCTTCATCCAGGGGGTCCCGGGCGGGCTCAGCAGACCTCGCCGCCGCCTTCCTGCACCGGCCGGATCACGACCGGCGAGTTCGGGGCGCCCGCGGGCACGGGGCACTCGGTGATGCGCGTGGCGATCTCCGTGACGCGCTCCAGGCTCTCGCACTCCAGGAGCCAGTACCCGGCGAGCACCTCCTTCGTCTCGCTGTACGGTCCGTCCGTGATCACGGGGCGCCCCTCCGCGTCCCGGCCGACCAGACGGGCCTGCGCGGGGTCGGTCAGGCCCTGGCCGTCGACGAGCTCGCCTGACTCGGCGAGGTCGTTGTTCAGGGACCCCATGAACGCGAACATCGCTTGGAGCTCCTGCTCGCTCCAGGCCGGGCTGTGCGCGGAGGCCTTGCCGTTCATGGCGGCGTAGTCGGCCTGCGCGCCCTGAATCATCACCAGGTACTTCATGACGTACTCCTCTGGCTGTGTCGTCGCCCCTCGTGGGCCACTCTCACAGGGGACGTCGGGGCGGGCGAGCCGTTCTCGACACCCGCCGCGCAATTCCTCGCCGCGTGTCTCGAAGTCCCCCGACCGGGCGCACCCCGCGCGCGGGCCCGGTCGGCCGCCCGGAGAGTGGGAGGCATGCGTGCCTTGCGGGAGACGGTGGCGGGGCGGCTGCCGCGTGCCGGGCGCGCGGTCGTCGCCGGTGTCCCCGGGCTCGTGGCCGTGGGGGCGCTCGCGCTGTGCGCGGTGGGCGTCGAGCACGCGGCCGAGGGCGAAGGGCGCCCGCGCGCCGCCGCGGTGCCGGCGGTCCACAGCGCCGCCCGGCCGTCCATCGTGCCGCGCGCCGCATGGCTCGGCGACACCCGCGGGGCCCCGCCGCCGGTGCGCTACGGCGGCCCCGTCGTCGCCGTCTTCGTCCACCACACCGACTCGCCGAACGGGTACGACTGCGCCGACGCGCCGCGCATCATCCGGGCTCTCGCCGCGGGCCAGACCGGGGCCCGGCTCTTCGACGACATCGGCTACAACTTCCTCGTCGACCGCTGCGGAACGATCTACGAGGGCCGCGCGGGCGGCGCCGACCGGCCCGTCGTCGGCGCCCACACGCAGGGCTTCAACCACCGCACGGCCGGGGTCGCCGCGATCGGCACCTTCACCGCGGGCACCCCGGTGCCGGCGCCGATGGCGGAGGCCATCGCGGCCCTCGCCGCGTGGAAGCTCGGCCTCGTGGACGTCGACCCGCGGCTGCGGGCCCAGCTGGTGTCCAGCAACAGCCTCAGCCGGTTCCCGGTGGGGACGCGCGCCGAGTTCGACGCCGTGGCCGGGCACACCGACGGCTACACCACGTCCTGCCCGGGCGCCGCGCTGCGCGCCCAGCTGCCCGCGATCCGCGAGCGTGCCGCCCAGCTCCAGGGCCGTACGAAGGAGCGCGCGCAGGCGGCCCGGCCGCTGCGGTGACCGACCGGGCGGCCGGTCAGACGACGCGGGCGGCGATGGCGCGCGCACACTCCAGGGACTCGGTGCGCGTCGTGTCGACCTCCAGGTCGTAGCGCACGCCCTCGTGCACCAGGCGGGCCTGCGCCGCGGCCATGCCCGGGGTCCGGTCCCCGCGCGCGACCTCGCGGCCCGCGGCGACGGCGCTCTCGCAGCGGACGCCGACCCACAGCACGTCCAGGTCGCCGAGGGCCCGCTGCCACCGCTGCTGGGACGCCGTACCGCCGAGGAAGACGTCGTCGACGACGATCCGGGCGCCCGCGCGGGCCATCGCCACGACGCCCTGGGTCCAGGCCGTCTCCAGGGACCGGAAGTCCGCCCCGACGTCCACGCCGCCGTCGGCCGCGAACACGATCCCGCCGTCCGCCCCCTGCATCCGCGCGGGCAGGGCGTCGACGAACGAATCGCACCCGAACGCCAGCCACTGGTCGGGCAGGACGGCCTGCAGGCACCGTACGATCCCGGACTTGCCCGAGCTGGAACCGCCGTTGAGGATGATCATCCGAGTCGTCACCGCGCCACCCTAGGCCGCGGCGCTCCTCGGCGACCAGTGGATTTGCCCCGGGCGCACCGTCCGGGTCCAGCCGTCGAGCCGGACGCCCTCATGGCCGCGTCGCAGACCGGTCGGTACGAGCTGGCCGCCCGAGCCGCTCAGGCCCGATCGCACGCGCCACCGGCGTGCTTCTTACGGACGCCGGAGTCCACGAGCAACTGGAGGCAGGTCAGGTAATCCCTCCCACCTGCCTTGCAGGCCCGCTTGACCCACGTCCCGACCTTGTCGCCTTCTTGCATTGGTCATGAGTTAGCACCTTTCGTATCCAGAAGTTCCGTCGCCTGACTCGTATGAAGAAGCCGTACGGTCACCTGTGTGTAGATGAGCTCGCTTCGCAGGCGCGGAAGTTGATGTGGTGAAGGGGGCCGAGGCCACCGTTCACCTGGCGGGGCGGCATGTGGTGAAAGCCCGCTGCCGCGTTGGTCGCGGTTGCGACTGTCTTAGGCGCCGTCCGGCGCGGTAGGCGTTCGCACTCGCGGGCCGCTGCGTCGCGCTCAAGGGCGCGCGGTCGGTGGCGATGGCGTACGCCGTCTCCATCGCCGTGTCCCGCTCGAAGGGGTGGTGGCCCTCCACCGCCTCGTACAGCGTCACGCCCAGGGACCACAGGTCGCAGGCGGGGCCGGGCTCGGCGCTGCGCAGCCGCTCGGGCGCCAGGTACCGCACGGAGCCGATCAGTTCGCCGGTCCGGGTCAGGGACGGCGTACCGCTCTCCACGGCGATGCCGAAGTCGGTGAGTACGGTCCGCCCGTCGTGCCCGAGCAGCACGTTGGCGGGCTTCACGTCCCGGTGCAGGACGCCCGCGTCGTGCGCGGCGCGCAGCGCGGCCGCCATGGCCCGGCCGTGCCGGGCCGCGTCGGCGGGCGCCAGGGTGGTGCGCTCCTTGAGGACGTCGCCGAGGGTGACGGAGGGGACGTACTCCATGACGATGCACGGCAGGCCCTCGTCGTCCACGACGTCGTGGACGACGACCACGTGGGGGTGGGTGATCCGGGCGGCGCTGCGGGCCTCGCGGCGGGTGCGCTCGTGGAGCGTCCGGATCTCGTCGTCGTTCAGGTGCGGCGGCACGTGCAGCTTCTTCACGGCGACGTGGCGGCCCAGGAGCTCGTCCTCGGCCCGCCACACGGTGCCCATGCCGCCCCGCCCCACGCGCTCCACGAGGCGGTACCGGCCGGCCACGAGCCGTCCCAGATCGGACACCGTCGACGTTCCCCCGCTTCGCACACATGAACAGGTTGCGCAGGAAGCCTAACCCGACCGCCTGCGGACCCATCGGCTACCGATTCGCGGTCGCGTACACGATGAGGTTGTCCACGGGGTGACCCTGCGCGTCGTACGCGCCGTCGCAGGTGATCAGGCGCAGGTCCCGGGAGTTGGTCGCGCCGTAGACCTTGTCGGTGGGGAAGGCCTTCTTCGAGGCCGTCTCGGTGGCGGTGACCCGGAAGTGGACGGTCCTGCCGCGCGCGTCCCGTACGGCGACGTCGGCGCCCACCCGCACCTTCTTCAGGTCGTGGAAGACGGCCCGGCCGAAGCGCGTGTCGTTGTGGCCGATGATGACGGCCGCGCCGCGCCGCCCGGGGACCGCGCCCCCGGTGTACCAGCCCGCCGTCATGCCCTTCTCCGCGGGCGGCACCTCCACGGTGCGGTCCGGGTTCAGACCGAGCCGCATCAGGGAGCTGCGCACGCCGATGGACGGGATCGCCACGTGCACGGGGGCGGCCGGCCCGGACCGGGCGGCCGCGTCGGGCTCGCCGACCGCGTACGTCTTGGAGGTGGACGGCCTCGCCTTGGTGGCGGCGGCCGTTCCGTCGGCGGCGGAGCAGCCGCCCACCGTCGCGCAGACGACGGCGGCGAGGGCGCAGCCGCCGACGGCGCGCCGCCGGGGCGCGGCGGACACCGGGAGCGGTCGGCTCTTGAGGGGCATGGAGACTCCGGACGCGGTGGCGCCGCCCGGGCAAGAGGCGGCGCCACCGCGCGTGGTCGGGCCGGCCCCGCGCTCGCGGCGCGGTGTCCGGCGGGGGAGGTGGTCCTCGCGGCCGGGGTCAGCTCTGGACGCGGCCGGTGGCGCGGCGGCGCAGGACCAGGGTGCTCGCGCCCGCGAGCAGGGCGATGCCCGCGGCCGAGCCGACGAGGGCGGGGGTGTTGTCGCTGCCGTCCGCCGTGGGCCGCTCGCCCGCGGCGACGCCGCCCCGCGGAGTCACCGCGAGGTCCTTCCGGGCGGGCTCGGGCGCGGGCGCGCTCTTGTCCTTCTCCTTGACGACGGGCTTGTCACCGGCGGCGACACCGCCGCGCGGCGCGACGTGCTTGCGCTTGGCGTCCCGCAGGGCCTCCTCCGTCGCCGCCCGCTTCTTGGCGACGGCGTCCTTGGAGACCTCGGGCGCGGGCGAGGGGGCGCTCTCGCCGGCCGTCGGCTTCGGCTTCGGCGTCGAGTCGTCGGCGAAGGCCGCGGCCGCCGGGGTGGCGAGCACCCCGGCCGCCACGGCGGAGGCGACGACCGCGGCGCGCAGGGAGCGGGCGTGGGGACGGGCGTGGGCGCGGTGGGTCATGTGGTGGGGCTCCGTTCCGGCTCGTACGTGGAGGAGTGCCCGGCGGGGGCGGCGGACACCGGTGTTCCGCCGGGCACGGTCGCCAGGCTGGCGGGAAGTTATGAGGAAGCTGTCAGGTTCCTGTTGGGGTTCGATCAGCCTCGCGGCGGACTTAGGGTGACGCCATGACGACGTTGCTGATCCACGCGGGTGAGGCCGGTGCCGAGGCGCCCGGCCCGCGGACGGGCGGGGTGCCGCTGGTGCCGCCCGGCTTCGCGTGGCCGACCTGCCGCGAGTGCGGCGGCGCCCTGCTGTTCCTGCTGCACCTGCCGCTCGGCGCGGGCGCCGACGGCGAGGCGGGCGCGGGCGGTGCGACGGGCCGCGGGGACGTCGTGTCGGTGTTCCTGTGCCAGAACGACCCCGGCATGTGCGACGACTGGGACGCCACCGGCGGCGCCAACCGCGCGTACCTCTTCACCGCCGAAGGCCTCGCCCCGGCCGCCGTCCCCGAGCGCGGCGAGACCGGGCTCGGCGCGGTCAGCGCGCTGCGCGCCGAGCAGGTCGCCGCGGCGGGCTTCCCCGAGGCGCTCGACGCCTGGGCGGCCGACGACGCGGCCTCGCTCCTGGTGCAGGGCCAGCTCGGCGGCGAACCCGCGTGGCTCCAGGGCGACGAGACCCCGCACTGCCCCGGCTGCGCCGCGCGCATGGCGTTCACGGCCCAGCTGGAGGAGGGCTACGACTTCGCCACGTCGGCCAACTTCGGTGGCGGGGGCATCGGGTACGTGTTCACCTGCGCCGACTGCCGTGCCGCGGCGTTCCTCTGGCAGCGCTGAGCCCCGGCCCCCTGTCGGCGCCCTCTGGCAGAGTGCGCGGCATGAGTGATCGCCACGAAGCCTTCCGCGCCCTGCACCGCACCGGCTCGCCGCTGTTGCTGCCCAACGCCTGGGACCACGCGTCCGCCGCCGCCCTCGCCCGCGCCGGATTCCCCGCGATCGGCACGACGAGCCTCGGCGTGGCCGCCGCCGCGGGCAAGGCGGACGCCACCGGGGCGGCGCGCGAGGAGACCCTGCGCCTCGCCCGCGGCATCGCCCGGCTGCCCGCCCTGATCACCGTCGACATCGAGGGCGGCTTCGGCGACCGGCCCGACGAGGTCGCGGACCTGGCCCGCGAGCTCACCGAGGCGGGCGTCGTCGGGGTGAACCTGGAGGACGGCCGCCCGGACGGCACGCTGACCGCCGTCGACGCGCAGTGCGCGCTGATCCGCGCGGTGAAGGACGCCGTGCCCGACCTGTTCGTCAACGCGCGCACGGACACGTACTGGCTCGGCGCCGGGGGAGCGCCCGAGACCGAGCGCCGCGTCGACGCCTACCAACGGGCGGGCGCGGACGGGGTGTTCGTGCCGGGCGTGCGGGACGAGGCCGTGATCGCCGGACTCGTCGGCGCCCTCGAACCCCTCGACGTACCGCTGAACGTGCTGCACGCCCCGGACGGTCCGTCGCCCGCGCGCCTCGCCGCCCTCGGCGTGCGGCGCGTGAGCACGGGCTCGCTGCTGTTCCGCGCGGCCGTGCAGCAGGCGGTGGACGTGGCCCAGGAGTTTATTCGCGGCGCTTCGCGCCCCAGGGACGTACTCTCGTACGCCGATGCCCAAGATCTCGCCACGGCGTTCGAGGACCGGACGCGCGAGCCCGGGAGGTAGCCCCGGGCGGGCCGCGCCCGTGGCGGGGCGGGGGAGGGGGAGCGCATGGCAGGGCGGGGCACCTCGCGCCGGGCGCCGCGGACGTCGAGCTCCGGCCCGGACGGCCTGTGGGCGGACCCCAACTACCGCCTCTTCCTCGGCCTCCAGGGCCTGTCCGCGCTCGGCGACTCCTTCTCGCACGTGGCGATCCCGCTGCTCGTGCTGCACCAGACCGGTTCGGTGGCGCAGATGGGGCTCGTCACCGGGCTCACCGGCCTCGCCTCGATCGTCACCGGACTGTTCGCGGGCGTCGTCGCCGACCGGGTGGACCGGCGCCGCCTGCTGGTGCTCACCGACGTCGCGCGCTGCGTGCTCTTCGGCACGGTCCCGCTGGTGTGGCTGTTCGCGACGCCGCTGTGGCTGGTCTACGCGGTCGTGCCGGTCGCCGGGGCCTTTGCGATGCTCTTCCAGGTGACGTACGTGACCGTGGTGCCCGCCATCGTGGGGCCCGGCCAGATCCTCAAGGCCAACAGCCATCTGTTCGGCGCGTACGCCGTCGCGAGCGCGGGCGGGCCCCTGCTGGCCGGACTCGTCGCGGCCGCGTTCGGACCCGCCGCCGCGCTCGGCATCGACGCCGCGACGTTCGCGGTATCGGCGGTCGGCATCCTCTTCGTGCGCATACGGCCGATGCCCGAGGCCGAAGGCGAGGGAGACGAACGCGGCGGCGTGCGGCGGGAGTTCCTCGCCGGGGCGCGCTTCCTGTGGCAGCACCCGGTGCTGCGGCCCCTCACGGTGCTGCTCGCGCTGCTCACGTTCCTCACCTACGGCCTGACCGACGTCATCATCTACCACGTCAAGCACGGCCTGGGGCACGGCGACAGCACCGTCGGCTATGTGCTGACCGCCGGAACGCTGGGCACGCTCGCGGCGTCGTTCGCCGTCGACCGGATGCGCGAGCGACTCGGGTTCGGGGTGAGCTGGATCGGCGTCAACGCGCTCGCCGGAGCCGCCGTGGCCTGTCTGGGCCTCGCCGGAAGCGTGCCGCTGGTGGCGGTGCTCGCCGCGGTGATGCTCTTCTGCACCGGCGTGGCGGGCGTCAACTCCATGTCCCTGCGACAGGAAGTGACACCCAGTCATCTCCTGGGCCGGGTCACCTCGTCCTTCTGGACCCTCCACAACGCCCTCGGTCCGACCGGCGCGGCCGCCGTCACCGCGGCGGCCGGGGCGTGGGGCGTGCGCGCCGTGTGCCTGACCGTCGGCACGTGCGTGGTGGCCGTGGCCCTGACCGGCACCGTGACGAGCATCGGCCGCACCCGCACGGGCCGCGCGGCGCCGGGCGGCGGAGGCTGAGGCACGACCGCGCCCGGTCGCGAGGGTTCGCGCGCCCGGTCGAGAGGGCTCACTCGCGCCCGGCCGTGAGGGCTCACTCGCACCTGGTCATGAGGGTTCACTCCGCCGACCGCAACCGGTCCAGTTCGCCGCCGATCGCCTCCCGCAGTACGTCGTGCCGCGGGCCGAGCCCGAACCGCCCGTCGCGCCAGTGGTCCTGCGGGTACAGCCACACCGGCTTGCCGGCCAACTCGGCCGGTTCCCAGGCGAACCGGGGCCAGACATGGGCGTGCAGGAACGGGTCGGTGTTCCCCAGGATCTCCAGGTTGACCCGGCGGAACGCCGGATCCAGGCGTCGGCACGCGCGCTCGACCGCCTCGCCGAGCCGGTCCATGTCGGCCAGGAACGCAAGGCGTTTGCTCCTCGGCAGGTCGGAAAGGCGCTGCACGCCCGGCTCGTCCACCAGCAGGACCGAGTAGCCCGGCAGGAACTGGACGTCGCCGATCACCGCGAAGCCCGCGTCGAGCCGTCGCAGCACCGTGGGATTCTCGCCCCGCAGGGCGGCCCCGATCCGATCCGTTCTCCAGTCGTCAGCCATGGAGCGACTCTAGGACCTGTCCGGCGGGAAGATCGACTACTGGCCCGGCCGGGGCAGTCGGACCGTCGCGATGCCGCCCTCCAGGTCCACCGCCGTGCGGTGGGGCGGTGCGCCGTCCTCCTCGTCGTCCCGCAGCACCAGGGAGGACTGGCGTTCCTTGAGCTCGCTCTGCTTCCCCGGTGAGAAGCTGGCGTGCAGCTGCTCGAACCCGGTCGCCGATATCTGGCCCTGGCGGGCGCTGTTCCGCCAGGGCAGCAGTCCGGCGCGCCCGGCGCGGAGCAGCAGTTGGTCCACGAAGGCCACGACCGTCAGGACGATGACGAGGCCGGGCAGGGTCATGAAGACGGCGAACTCCATGACGCCAGTATGCGGCCGCCGCCCTCCCTGGGGCCCTCGACTCCCGTTCCTGCCTGCCCTTTCAAGGTATCTCCAAGGTTTGTTGCAGCCCGGCGGCGGATGCTGGTCGCCGTGCGGCGCCGACGCGGGGAGCGCCGCCCGGCGGTGACGCGGGGAGCGGCGGTGAGCGGACCGGGTGAGGGCGGGGGCGTGCTCGGCGCGCGGGCCGTGCTGATCGTGCTCCTCGTGGGCATGCGGGCCGTGGCCCGCGCGCAGGCGGCGCTCAGCGGTGCGACTCCTCCCGGGTGCGGCCCCGTTCGCCCGCCCGAGGGGCCCGGTCCCCGTGCCCCGGCCACCACGCCGCGTGCCCGATGAGGGCCGTCAGGGCGGGCGTGAACAGCATCGCCATGACGAACGCGGCGACGGCGATGCCGAAGGACAGGGAGAAACCCATCTGGGAGAGCGTCGAGTTGCCCGCGAGCGTCAGCGTGGCGAACGTCCCCGCGAGGATCACGCCCGCCGAGCCGATGGTCGGGCCCGAGTGCCGCACCGCGGTGCCCGCCGCGTCGTGCGGGTCGCGGCCCTCGCGGGCCTCCTCGCGCAGCCGCGAGACCATCAGGATGTTGTAGTCCGTGCCGAGCGCGACCACGAACAAGTACATGATCACGGGCAGCATGAACATCAGTCCTGGCTGGCTGCCGATCTGCTGGAAGAGGATCGACGTCGCGCCGAGCGTCGCGCCGAAGCCGAGCGCGACCGACAGCATCAGGTACCAGGGCGCCACCAGGCTGCGCAGCAGCAGGCCGAGGATGACCATGATGGCGATCGCGGCCACCGGGAAGACCACCGAGTAGTCGCGGTCCACGGCCTTGTTGATGTCGACGTACACCGCCGTCGTGCCGCCGACGAGGGCCTCCGTGCCGGCCGGCGCGTCGTCGTGGGCGGTGGGCCGCAGCTGGTCCTTGACGGTACCGAGGGCCTTCTCGGAGGCGGGCGGGTCGGTGAGCACGACCGAGTACGCGGCGGTCGTGCCGTCCCTGCTGACCCGTGGCGCGGCCACCGAGCCCACCCCGTCGACGGACTCCAACTGCTTGCGGAACGCGGCCGGTTGACCTGCGGCCAGTGGCTGGTCACCGGTCGACGTCAGATACACGAACGTCGGATCGGTGGTGCCCGCCGGGAAGCCCTTCTCCAGGTTGTCCTGCCAGACGATGGACTCCTTGTCCTTGGGCAGCGAGGACCCGGCGAGGTCGAAGTTCGCCTTGTAGCCGAGCGCGCCGAGCGCGAGGGCGCCCATGAACAGGGCCGAGACGACCGCCCACACGGCGGGCCTGCGGGCGATGGACGTGCCGAGCTTGGCGAAGCCCGTGCCCTGCGGCTCCCGCTGCCACGACTTCGACGGCCAGAACACCTTCGTGCCGAGCAGCGACACCACGGCCGGGACCAGGGTGAGCCCGGCGAGCAGGGTCAGGAACACGGCGATCGCGAGGGCCGGTCCCATCGAGCGCAGCATGCCGAGCGAGGAGAGCGTGAGCGCGGCGAACGCGACGATGACGGCGCCCGCCGCCGAGGTGATCGCCTCGCCGACCCGCTCCACGGCGTGCACCATGCCGCCCTTGGGATCCTCGCCCGCGCGCAGCGCCTCGCGGTAGCGGAAGAGCAGGAACAGGATGTAGTCCGTGCCGACGCCGAACAGGACGACGGTGAGCAGCTCCTGGATGGAGGAGTCGGCCTTCATGTCGAAGGCCTTGTTGGCCCAGGCGATCAGGCCCGTGGCCATCGGGGAGATCAGGCCGATGAGGACGACGGGCAGCAGCGCGATGATGGGGCTGCGGAAGATCACGAGCAGCAGCACGACGATGATGACGATCGTGCCGACGCCGACGAGCAGACCCGCGCGCTCGGACGCGTCGCTCTCGTCGAGGGCCTGCGCCGCCGAGCCGGTGATGCCCGCGCTGAGGCCGGTGCCCTTGAGCTCCGTCTTCAGGTCCTTGCGGAGCTGTTCGACGGCGTCCTGCTGCTTGGTGTCCTCGGGGTTGGTGATCTTCGGCATGGCCACGACGGCCGTCTGCACGCGCTTGTTGGGCGACAGGTCGCCGGGCGTGACGGCCTGGACGTCCTCGACCTTCTTCGCCTGGAGGTCTCCCGAGATCCGGGTGACGGCGGCGGAGTCGGCGGGCGTCAGCTGACGGCCGTCGGAGCGCTGGAAGACGACGATCGCGCCGATGTTCTCCTGCTGGGGGAAGTCCCGTTCCTGGAGGTCGGAGGCGCGGATGGATTCGTAGTGCCCGGGCAGGAAGCTCGCCTCGTCGGTGCTGGAGGTGAGCTTCGGTGCCAGCGAGATCACGGCGGCGGCCGCGACGACCCAGGCGAGGACGACCCACCAGGGGCGGCGGACCACGAACCGGCCCAGCGCAGAGAACATGACCCACTGCCTCTCCTCGCCCCCGAGGCACATCACATCCTGCCCAGGATCGGCCGGACCATGCGGGCGCGCCACTCGGGGCGGGCTCCCGGGGCCGCGGCCGCGGCCCCGGGAGACGAGGGGAGTACGGGCCCCGAATCAGAAGTTGATCATGTGTCCGGCGAGGCCGTGCACGGCCTCCTTGACGGCCTCGCCCAGGGTCGGGTGGGCGTGCACGTTGCGGGCCACCTCGTGCACCGTGAGGTCCCACTGCTGGGCCAGGGTCAGCTCGGGAAGCAGCTCCGTCACGTCCGGGCCGATCAGGTGGGCGCCGATGATCTCGCCGTACTTGGCATCGCTGATGATCTTCACGAAGCCGACGGTGTCGCCGAGGCCGTGCGCCTTGCCGTTCGCCTGGAACGGGAACTTGGCGACCTTGACGTCGAAGCCCTTCTCCTTGGCCTGCGCCTCCGTCCAGCCGAAGCTCGCGATCTGCGGCTGCGAGTAGGTGGCGCGCGGGATCATCGGGTAGTCGAGCTCCATCGTCTCGGCGTCCCCGATCGTCTCGGCGGCCACCACGCCCATGGACTCGGCGGTGTGCGCGAGCATCAGCTTGGCGGTGACGTCACCGATGGCGTAGATGTGCGGCACGTTCGTACGGCAGCGGCCGTCGACGTCGATCGCGCCGCGCTCGGTGAGGGCCACCCCGGTCGCCTCCAGGCCGTAGCCGGTGACGTTCGGCGCGAAGCCGATGGCCTGCAGGACCTTGTCGGCCTCCAGGACCTGCTGCTTGCCGTCCTTGGCGGTGACGGTGACGCGGACCTGCGCGCCGGACTCGTCGATGGACTCCACGCGGGTGGAGGTCAGCACGTCGATGCCGAGCTTGCGGTACTGCTTGGCGAGCTCCTTGGAGACGTCCGCGTCCTCCAGCGGCGCCACGCGGTCGAGGAACTCGACGATGGTGACCTTCACGCCGTAGTTGTGCAGGACGTACGCGAACTCGATGCCGATCGCGCCCGCGCCCGCGATCACCACGGAGCCCGGCAGCTCGTCGGCGAGGATCTGCTCCTCGTACGTGACCACGCGGTCGCTGCGGCGGGTGCCGGGCAGCAGCTTCGGCGTGGCACCGGTGGCGATGATGCAGTTGTCGAAGCCGATCGTGGTGGTGGTGCCGTCGGACTTGGCCACCTGGAGGGTGTTGGCGTCGAGGAAGGTGCCCCGGCCGTCGAACTCCGTGATCTTGTTCTTCTTCATCAGGAAGTGGACGCCCTTGACGCGGCCGTCCGCCACCGTGCGGCTGCGCCGGAACGCCTCGCCGTAGTCGAAGGACACCTCGCCGTCGACCTTGATGCCGTACGTCTTGGCCTCGTGCGTGAACAGGTGGGCCAGTTCGGCGTTGCGCAGGAGGGCCTTCGTCGGGATGCAGCCGACGTTGAGGCAGACGCCGCCCCAGTACTTCTCCTCCACGACCGCTACCCGCTTGCCCAGCTGGGCGGCGCGGATGGCGGCCACGTAACCGCCGGGTCCTGCTCCGAGCACGACGACGTCGAAGCGGTCATCCATGGGGTGGTTCCTCTCTGCGTTTGCGGTGCTGTGTGCAGCTCTGTGGTGTGGCTGACACGATCATCCGTCATACCCGCCCCGGGGTGGGGGGCGGGTCGGTGTGCTTGCCCCCTCAAGACTCTCGTACGAGTCGCCACTTGACCTCGCCGGCCTGCCGTTCGGCGGTGGGGGCGAGCCCGGCGGCGCGGGCCACGGCGGCGGACGCGGCGTGATCGGGGTGGACGTGCGCGCTCACCGACACCACCTCCGGGTGCCCGAGCAGCCAGGCGGTGAGGGCCCGCGCGGCCTCCGCCGCGATGCCGCGCCCCTGCCACGGCGTCCCCACCACCCACGCCACCTCGGCGGTCAGCTCACCGGGGCGGGGGCCGGGCGTGACGGTCGCCTGCACGGTGCCCGCGAGGCGGTCGTCGGCCCGGAGCCGGACGACCCAGTTGCACCAGGAGACCCCGGGCTCGGGCGCGCCCGCGAGCATGCGGGCGTACCGGGCGCGCAGCGCTTCGAGGTCGTCCGGGGCGCCGCCGATGAAGGCGTGCAGCGCCGGGTCGGCGAGGACGAGGGCCATCTCCTCGGCGTGCGCGAGGCGCAGGGGTTCGAGGACGAGCCGGTCGGTGCCGAGCGGTTCGGGGACGACCGGGCGGGTGCCGGAGCGGGTCACGCGTCCGCCGCCACCGGCTCCAGGATCACCACGGGCAGCACCCGCTCGGTCTGCCGCTGGTACTCGGCGTACCGGGGGAAGGCCGCCACCGCCCGCGCCCACCAGGCGGCGCGCTCCTCGCCCTCGGCCACGCGCGCCTCGTACTCCTTGACCACGGGGCCGTCCTGGAGCCGGACTCGGGGGTGGGCGAGCACGTTGTGGTACCAGGCGGGGTGCTTGGGCGCGCCGCCGACGGAGCCGACGGCGACGTAGCGCTCGCCGTCGCGCACGCGGATCACCGGGGTCTTGCGGATCTTCCCGGACCTGGCGCCCCTGGTGGTGAGGACGACGGTGGGGAAGCCGTGCAGCATGGTGCCGTCCAGGCCGCCGCTGGACTCGTAGCGCTCGACGTGCTCCGCCACCCAGTCCCAGGTGTTGGGGGCGTAGTCGCCGTCCAGCGTGCGGTCGTCCGCTGTGCTCATGCGGGCTCCTTCGACAAGTTCGACCAGGGCGTACGGGACGGTCGGAGACCGGCCCGGTTGGTGCCAACCGGCCGGACCCGCGAACTCTTCCCGTGCGCCCGCGCCCCCGGGGCCCGACGGCCGACGGCCGCCGGGAGCGCGTGGCTCCGGGCGGCCGTGGTTCCTGGACTCCGTGGTCGCAGGACGACGTTGTGCGGCCCCCGATGCTCGGGACATCGGGGGCCGCGTACCTCGGCTGCCTCCCCCCACGAAAGGTGGCCGAGGGGTCAGGGGGACGGAAGGACCGTCAGAAGTTCAGGAGCGCCCCCTCGGTGAGCGCCGCGTCCTTCATGCAGGGGTTGCCGAACGTGGTCGTCCAGGCGACGTGCTTGCCCTGCCAGACACCGCTCACGGAGACGATGACCGGGTTCCACTCCTTGGTACACAAGGCCTTGGGCTCCTTGTCCACGAGCGCGTCGAACCGCGCGCCCACGGCGCCGGCCTCCGCGCAGGCGGCACGCGGTGCCGGGTGGGTGCCCGAGGCCTTGGGCGCACACGTCAGGGTGACCGCGCGCTGCACCGTGGCCGTTGCGGCGTCTTCGCCCTGGCCGACGGTGAGCACGAGGTCCGACGGCGCGTACAGGCCCATCGGCTTCGGCGTGGCGGCCTGGGCCGCGCCCGTCGTGACCGCCGAGACGGCCAGGACACCGGCGGCCACGGCCGCGGCCGCGCTCACGGTCTTGAGGAGGTGACGCACTGGATGCTCCTTCAACTGCGGGTGAGTGGTACGAGAATGGGTGTTGCGTACCGATACTGCTGCGCGTTACGGACGGGTTGCGTGCCGTAGCGGCGATTGCGTTGGGGAGTCTGGCAAGTGCGCTGAGTGAGCAGCAAACCGATGGTCGATTTCCGGATGCTGGCGTCCGCTGAGCGAGGCACGCATGGCCGTTCGGGCAGCTCAACGTATGCGGGAGCGCGCCCACAAACCATGCGGCGCGCCGTTTTGACACTGGTGGTATAAACCAAAACAACCATCTGACCTGGGAAAATGAGCGGTTGGTCGTTTTCCGCGGCGTGGGCTTCGACCGGAAACCGGTGCTTGACCGGGTGGGTGCCAGCAGGTAACCACCGGGGCGGATGGCGCGCCCGTGAGGCCTGCGACGGACGCTGAAGCAGGGGCGACGACGGGCATCGGCCCAGGTGACGGCGTTATGCGAGGGGCACGGCGCGGCGCGCTTCCACCGGGCTCAGCAGCTGCCCTTGCTTGAAAGCGGTTGTGTACGACTCCGCGCCCAGACGGGTGCGGGCCGCGGCCGCCACGCGGTCCACGTCCCCGCGCTCGGCGTCCGGCAGCGGCGCGCCCACGGACGCGCGTGCCGCCGCGGCCGCGCCGAGCAGCGTCGCCGCCATGCCGTGCGCCCCCGCGGCCGCCTCGGCCCCCGCGAGGCCCTCCAGGGCGAGGGCGAGCGCCCTCGGGTCGCCCAGGGGCAGCGCCGCGGCGAACCCGTCCGCGTGCAGCGCCCGGGCCGCCGCCGCGTCGCCGCGCAGCTCCGCCGCGAAGCCGAGCTCGGCGAGCGCGAGCGTCACGCCCGGCCCGTAGTCGGCCTTGCGGAACCACGCGAGGAGCTCGCGCATGTGCCGCTCGGCGCCGTCCAGGTCGCCCTCCCTGCGCGCCCCGAGCCCGAGGCCGATCAGGGCGTCGATCTCGCCGGAGCGGAAGCTGTGGTCACGCGCCAGCTTCAGGGCCTGCTCATGATCGGCGCGGGCCCCCGCCAGATCGCCGGTGAGCAGTGCGATCCGGCCACGCCCGGACAGGCGCTTGGAGGCCTCCGCCCACAGGCCGAGCCGCTCCGCGACGGCGAGCCCCTCGCCGTGCAGCCGCGCGGCCTCGGCGTAGTCACCCGCGATCTCGCTCAGCGCGGCCAGCGGGAACACCGTCTGCAACTGCCCCAGCGCATCGCCGAGTTCACGGAAGAGACGGGCGCTGCGCTCGCTGTCGCGCCGCACCGCGGCCAGGTCGCCGTGCGCCATGGCGTGCCGGGCCCGCACGCCGAGCGCGGCCGCGGTGCCCCAGCGGTCGCCGAGCGCGTCGAAGGCGTCGAGCGCCTCGTTCACCAGGCGCTCCCCGGTGCGCACGGCGCCCGCGCCGAGCTGCGCGGAGCCGAGGATCCACAGCGCGGTGGCGCGCCCCGACGGATCGTCGACGTGCTGGTACGCGGCCAGGGCGGCGGCGAGGGGCGGGTCGACGTCGGGGCCGGACACCGGGCCGCCGGTGCCGGAACCGGTCCCGGCGCAGGCGTCGGTGAACCCTTCGTCGCCCTCGCGCAGGGCGATCCCGGTGCGCCAGGCCAGCGCGAGCGCCCGCGCGGCGGCCGTCCCCGGTGCCAGCCCCGTGGCCACGGGCGCGAGCGCCAGGGCCGCGTCGAGGGAGCGGCGCGCCTCGGCGACACGGCCCCGCAGCACCCAGTACCAGGCGAGCGCGTTCACCATCCGCAGCGCCCGCTCCACGGCCCCGCCCGCGACCGCCGCGTCCAGGGCCCGGCGCAGATTGCCGCTCTCCTCGTCGAGCCGTTCCAGCCACCGCCGCTGCTCCGGGCCGCGCAGCGCGGCGCCGCCGCGCTCGGCGAGCGCGGCGTAGTGGACGCTGTGCCGCTCGCGCACCTCCTCGGCCTCGCCCGCCTCCCGCAGCCGCTCGGCCCCGTACGCCCGTACGGATTCGAGTACGCAGTAGCGCGGCCCTTCCGGCCGGTCGGACGCCACCACAAGGGAGCGGTCCACCAGGCGTGCGAGCAGGTCGAGTACGTCCGGGGCGCGCACCGCGCCGCCCGCGCCGACCGCCTCCGCGGCGGCGAGGCCGCAGCCGTCGTGCACGGCGAGCCTGCGCAGCACCGTGCGCTCGGGCCCGCTGAGCAGCGACCAGCTCCAGTCGATCACCGCGCGGAGGGTGCGCTGCCGGGCCGGGGCGCCGCGGAAGCCGCGGCCAAGCAGCGCGAACCGGTCGTCGATCCGCGCCAGCAGGCCGTGCACGCCCATCGTGCGGACCCGGGCCGCGGCGAGTTCCAGGGCCAGCGGCAGCCCGTCGAGCCGTACGCACAGCTCCGCGACGGCCTCGGCGTCGTCCGCGCCCAGCGCCGCCGCGCCGGGGCCGAGCCCGGCCCGCCGCACGAACAGCTCCATCGCGCCTTCGAGTTTCAGCGGCGGCACCGGGCGCACCCGCTCGCCGCTCACGTCGAGCGGCTCCTGGCTGGTGGCGAGGACGGTGAGGTCCGGCACATCGTGCAGCAGCCCGGCGGCGACCTCGGCCACGGCGTCCACCACGTGCTCGCAGTTGTCGAGCACGAGGAGCAGGCGCCGGGCGCGCAGCGCGTCCGTCAGCCGGGCCACGGCGTCCAGGGGCGGGCCCGCCCCTGGCTCCTCGTGGAGGCCGAGGACCCGGGCCACGGCCTCGGCGACGGCGTCCGCCGTCCGGTCGCGGCCCGCGTCGATCCCCGCGAGCTCGACGAGCCACACCCCGTCGGGGAAGTCGGGCGCGAGTCCGCGCGCCGCCGCCACCGCGAGCCGCGTCTTGCCCACGCCGCCGGGCCCGGTGAGCGTCACCAGGCGCGTGCTGCCGAGGAGCGCACGCACCTCGGGCACGGCGTCGTCCCGGCCGACGAGACCGGAGACGGGCGCGGGCAGGTTGGTGCGGGCGCCGGAGGGTCCGGCCGACGGGCGGGGGAGCGCGTCCCGGGAAGTGGATCCGCCCGCTCCGTCGGGCGCCCGGGACGTCGTGCCGAGCGCGGGGGACGCCGCGCCGGACGCCGGGGACGGCCCGTCGAGCCCCGGGTCCTGGCGCAGGATCGCCCCGTGCAGCGCGGCCAGCTCCGGCCCCGGTGCGAGCCCGAGGTCGGCGGCGAGGCGGCGCCGCAGGTCCTCGTACGCGGCGAGGGCCTCCGTCTGGCGGCCCGACCGGTACAGCGCCAGCAGCTGCGCCGCCCGCAGCCGCTCCCGCGCGGGGTGGCGGACGACCAGGTCGGCGAGGTCCGCGGCCAGCGGCCCGTGCTCGCCGAGGTCGAGCCGCGCCTCGGCCTGCTCCTCCCGCGCGGTGAGCCGGGCCTCGTCGAGCCGGTCCACCGCGCCCCGCGCGAACGCCTCGCCCGCGAAGTCAGCGAACGCCTCGCCGCGCCACAGGTCCAGGGCGTCCGCGAGCAGCCGCACCCGCTCGCGCGGCCCCTCGGCGCCGCGCGCCCGCTCGACCAGGGCCGTGAAGCGGGTCGCGTCCACGTCGTCCGGGCCGACAAGCAGCGCGTACCCGGCGGGCCCCGACGCGACCAGGTCGCGGCCGCCCGGCTCGGCCCGCTCCAGGGCGCGCCGCAGCTGGGACACCTTGCCCTGGAGGGCGTTGGCCGGGTGGTCCGGCAGGGCCTCGCCCCACAGCCCGTCGATGAGGCGCTGGGCGGAGACCGGCCGCCCTGGGTGCACGAGCAACTGGGCGAGCAGCGCACGGACCTTGGCACCCGGCACGGTGACGGCCGCGCCGTCCGTCGTCCGCACCGCCAGCGGACCGAGCACCCCGAATCGCATGCCGACGACGATATCCCGCCAGGTGAACGGCGCGATCACCTCAGGGGCAGCGCGACGGCAGCGCACCGGTAGCGGACCGACAGCGGACCGACAGCCGACCGAAAGCGCCCGCCCGCAGGGTGATGACCACAGGCCGCGGCGCACCAGAGCCCGGCCCCTCACCACGGAGCGACCCTCATGAACACCACCACTCCCGCCGCCGCCCCGACGCCCGCCACGGTCACCGTCATCGGCCTCGGCAACCTCGGCCAGGCCCTCGCCCGCTCCTTCGTCGACCAGGGCCACAAGGTCACCGTCTGGAACCGCTCGCAGGGCAAGGCGGACGAACTCGTCGCCCTCGGCGCCACCCTCGCGCCCACGCCGACCGCCGCCGTCGAGGCCAGTGAGCTGGTCGTCGTCTGCGTCCTGGACTACACGACGGTCCGTGCCCTGCTCACGCCGGTCGGCGGCGCCCTGGCGGGCCGCGTCGTCGTCAACCTGACGTCGGGCACCCCCGACCCCGCCCGCGAGCTCGGCATCTGGGTCACCGAGCAGGGCGCGGCCTACGTCGACGGCGCGGTGTACGCGATCCCGCAGACCATCGGAACCCCGGAGGCCTTCGTCCTGTACAGCGGCGACGCCGAGGCCTTCGCCGCGCACCGGCCGCTCCTGGAGCCGCTCGGCTCGCCGGTGTTCGTCGGCGCCGACGCCGGGCTCGCGCCGGTGCACGACGTGGCCCTGCTCAGCGGCATGTACGGGATGTTCGCCGGCTTCTTCCAGACCGTCGCGGTCGGCCGCTCGGCCGGGATCGAGGCGGCGCAGGTCACCGAACTCCTCGTCCGCTGGCTGAAGGAGGCGCTCGGCGCGCTGCCCGCCTTCGCCGCCGAGATCGACGCGCGCGACTACCGCACGGAGACGTCGAACATCGACATCAACGCCGTCGGGCTCGCCAACATCCTCACCGCGACCAGGGCCCAGGGCGTCGGCGTGGATCTGCTCCAGCCGCTGCACGAGCTCTTCCAGCGGCAGCTGGCCGAGGGCCACGGCAGCGAGAGCATGGCCCGCGCCATCGAGTCCCTGCGCTAGGGCCTGTCCGGTGGGCCGGCGCGGCGGACGGTGGGCCGGCGCGCCGGGCGTGCGGCACCGCAGCCGCGGGGCCGCACGTCAAGGCCGTGTCAACGTCCCGGTGACGGCTGACAAGGATGCGTCAATGGCCGTGTCCCAAGTCCCCCGCACCCGCTTCGGTGGGGGAAGTCACCCAGGACGCCAGGGAGTTGAGGAACATGAGCGCCGAGAACGTGGTGGGACTTCTGATCGCCGCCGCCCTCGTCGGGTACCTCGTCCTCGCGCGGCTCTACCCCGAGAGGTTCTGACACCGGCGCGATGACGGACGTACGACCCGGACAGCTGAAGATCTACCTCGGCGCGGCACCGGGGGTCGGCAAGACCTGCCGCATGCTCGACGAGGGCCGCCGCAGGGCCGCCCGCGGCGCGGACGTCGTCGTCGGCTACGTGGAGAGCCACGGGCGGCCGCACACCGAGGACGCCCTGGCACAGGCGCGGTCCCGCGGCGTGACGGCCGTCGACCGGGCCCGCTGCTCCTACCGGGGCGAGCAGTTCACCGAGCTGGACCTGGACGCGCTGCTCGCCCGCCGCCCCCAGGTCGTGCTCATCGACGACCTCGCCCACACCAACGTGCCGGGCGAGGGCCGCAACCCCAAGCGCTGGCAGGACGTCGACCGGCTGCTCACCGCCGGGATCGACGTCGTGACCACGGTCAACATCCAGCACCTGGAGTCCCTCAACGACGTCGTCGAGAAGATCACCAAGGTGCCGCAGGCCGAGACCGTCCCCGACGAGGTGGTGCGCCGCGCCCACCAGATCGAACTCGTCGACATCGCCCCCGAGTCGCTGCGCCGCCGCATGGCGCACGGCAACATCCACGCCCCCGAGAAGGTCGACGCGGCCCTCGCCAACTACTTCCGCACCGGCAACCTCACGGCCCTGCGCCAGCTCGCCCTGCTGTGGCTGGCCGACCGCGTCGACGAGGCCCTCCAGGCCTACCGCTCCGAGCACGGCATCGGCGGCGTGTGGGAGACCCGCGAGCGCGTCGTCGTCGGCCTCACCGGCGGGCCCGAGGGCGACACCCTGGTCCGCCGGGCCGCCCGCATCGCCGACCGCTCGGTGGGCGGCGAACTGCTCGCCGTGCACATCACGCGCAGCGACGGGCTTGCCGCCGGGACCTCGCACGCGGCCCTGACCCGGCAGCGGCGCCTGGTGGAGGACCTCGGCGGCAGCTACCACTCGGTGGTCGGCGACGACGCGGCGAGCGCCCTCGTGGAGTTCGCGCGCGCCGAGAACGCCACCCAGCTCGTCCTCGGCTCCAGCCGCCGCGGCCGCTTCGAGCGGTTCCTCACCGGGCGCGGCACCGGCGAGACCGTCGTGGCGCTCTCCGGGGCCATCGACGTCCACACCGTGACGCACGAACGCGCCGGGCACGGCACGCTCCTGCCCTCCCGCAGACGCACCCTCTCCGGCCCCCGCCGCGTCGCGGGACCGGTGGCGGGGCTGCTCCTTCCCCTCGCCCTGACCTTCCTGCTCGACCTGGACGTCGCCCGCGGGCACCTGAACCTCACCAGTGAGGCGCTGCTCTTCCTGCTCGCCGTGGTGGGCGTGGCCTGCATCGGCGGCGTGGCCTCCGCGGTGGTCGCGTCCGTGACCGCCTCGCTGCTGCTCAACTACTGGTTCATGCCGCCCGTCGGGCACTTCACGCTCGGCGATCCCAACAGCGTGCTGGCGCTCGCGGTGTTCGCCATCGTCGCGGCCACCGTCGCCGCCGTCGTCGACCGCTCGCTGCGCCTGTCCCGGCGCTCCGCGCGCGCCACCGCGGAGGCCGAGACGATGTCGGCGCTCGCGGGCACCATCGTGCGCGGCGGCCGGCCCGTGCCCGCGCTCCTCGAACGGGCCCGCGAGGCCTTCGGCGTGACCGCCGCCGAACTGGTCGAGCGGCCGCCCGACACCACCGACGCCTTGGTCACCGCCGTGCCCGCGGGCAATGACACCTACCTGGTGCTGCGCGGGCGCACCCTGCCGTCCGCCGACCGGCGCGTGCTCACCGCGTTCGCCGCGCACGTCGGCGCCGCCGTGGAGCGGGCCCGGCTCGCCGAGGCCGCCGCCGAGGTGGAGCCGGTCAAGGCCGCCGACCGGATGCGCACGGCCCTGCTGCGGGCCGTCGGCCACGACCTGCGCACGCCGCTGGCCGCAGCCCTCGCCGCGATCGGCTCGCTGCGCAGCCCCGACCTGGACTTCTGCGAGCAGGACCGGCAGGAGCTGCTCGCCACCGCGGAGGAGTCCATGACCCGGCTCAACCGGCTCGTCGACAACCTGCTCGACATGAGCCGCCTCCAGGCGGGCGCCCTCAAGCTGGAGCTGCGCGCCACCGCCCTCGAAGAGGTCCTCGGGCCCGCCCTCGACTCGCTGCCGGTGGCCTGCCCCGTGGACACCGGCGGCCTGGAGGAGATCCCCGCGGTCCTCGCCGACCCGCCGCTCCTGGAACGCGTGCTCGCCAACCTCGTCAACAACGCCGCCCGGCACACCCCGCCCGGCGGCCGGGTCCTGGTCACCGCGAGCGCCCTGGCGGGCCGCGTCGAGGTGCGCGTCGTGGACCGGGGCCCCGGCCTCCCGGCCGCCGACCGCGACCGCGTCTTCGAGCCGTTCCAGCGGCTCGGCGACACCGACAACACCACGGGGCTCGGCCTCGGCCTCGCCCTGTCCCGGGGCCTCGCCGAGGCGATGGACGGCACCCTCACGCCGGAGGACACCCCCGGCGGCGGCCTCACCATGGTCCTCTCGCTGCCCTTCGCCGCACACTTCGCCGAGGTCAACGGTGCGCGTAGCGTCGGCGTCTGGCATTCTGAGCGCCTTTGAGTGTTGGGCGGCCTGGAGCAGGTCGAGCGCAGGGAGCTGGAGTACCGGGGCGCGACGTTCACCGAGATGGACGTGGACACGGTCCTGCGCCGGGCCCCCGCCGTGGCCCTCGTGGACGAGCTGGCCCACACGAACGTGCCCGGTTCGCGCAACGCCAAGCGCTGGCAGGTACTTGCAGCAGTACCGGGGCGAGCACAACATCCGCTCGACCTGGCAGGCCCGCGAGCGCATCGTCGTCGGCCTCACCGGCGGCCCCGAGGGCCGCACCCTGCTGCGCCGCGCCGCCCGCCTCGCCGAGAAGGGCGCGGGCGGCGAGGTCCTCGCCGTCTACATCGCCCGCAGCGACGGCCTGACCGCCGCGTCGCCCAAGGAACTCGCGATCCAGCGCACCCTGGTCGAGGACCTCGGCGGCTCCTTCCACCAGGTGATAGGCGAGGACATCCCCGCGGGCATCCTGGAGTTCGCCCGCGGCGTCAACGCCACCCAGATCGTCCTCGGCGTCTCGCGCCGCAAGGCCTGGCAGTACGCCTTCGGGCCAGGCGTCAGCGCCATGGTGGCCCGCGAGTCCGGGCCCGACCTGGACGTCCACCTCGTCACCCACGACGAGGTCGGCACCGGTACGGGCCTGTCCCGCACCCCGCGCACCGCCCGGCTCAGCGGCAACCGCCTCATCTGGGGCTGGCTCATCGGCATGGTCGGCCCCGTGCTGCTCGCCGTGCTGCTGCGCGGGGTCGCGCCGGGCCTCGGCCTCGCCAACGACATGCTGCTGTTCCTGACCCTGACGGTCGCGGCGGCCCTGCTCGGCGGCATGCTCCCGGCCCTTGCCTCCGCGGCGTTCGGCTCCCTGCTGCTCAACTACTACTTCACGCCACCCGTCCACCACGTACTGATCTCCAACCCCAGGAACATCGTCGCGCTGGTGATCTTCATCGGGGTCGCGGTGTCCGTGGCGTCCGTGGTCGACCTGGCCGCCCGGCGCACCCACCAGGCCGCGCGGCTGCGCGCCGAGTCGGAGATCCTCTCCCACCTCGCGGGCAGCGTCCTGCGCGGCGAGAACAGCCTGGAATCGCTCCTGGAGACCGTCCGGGAGACCTTCGCCATGGAGGCCGTCGCCCTCCTGGAGCGCGCGAGCGACACGGCGCCCTGGACCTGCGCGGGCAGCGTCGGCACCCGGCCGCACGCGGCGACCAGGCGCGCACCCTCGCCGAGGGCAACCGCATCCGCACCGCGCTGCTCGCCGCCGTCAGCCACGACCTGCGCACCCCGCTCGCCGGCATCAAGGCGTCGGTGTCCAGCCTGCGCTCCGACGACATCGAGTGGTCCGAGGAGGACCGGGCCGAGCTCCTGGAGGCGATCGAGGCGGGCGCCGACCGGCTCGACCACCTCGTCGGCAACCTCCTGGACATGTCCCGCCTCCAGACCGACACCGTCCAGCCCATGGTTCGCGAGATCGACCTCGACGAGGTCGTCCCGCTCGCCCTGGAGAGCATGACCGCGCCCGCCGAGAACGTCGTCCTCGACATCCCCGAGGACCTGCCGATGGTCGCCGCCGACAAGGGCCTCCTGGAGCGCGCCGTCGCCAACGTCATCGAGAACGCCCTGAAGTACAGCCCCGAGGGCGAGAGCGTCCTCGTCGCCGCCAGCACCACCGCCGACCAGGTGCAGCTGCGCGTCGTGGACCGCGGCCCCGGCGTCCCCGACGACGCCAAGGAGCGCATCTTCGAGCCGTTCCAGCGCTACGGCGACGCCCCGCGCGGCGCCGGGGTCGGCCTCGGCCTCGCCGTCGCCCGCGGCTTCACCGAGGCCCTCGGCGGCACCCTCACCGCCGAGGACACCCCGGGCGGCGGCCTCACCATGGTCCTGGTCCTGCGCATGGCCCCCGGGCGCGCGCCGAGCCGGTCGGACCTCCCGGCGGCGGCCACGTCGTAGCGGCGCGGGGGCGGTCAGCCGAGCCGCACCGTGACCTTCTGCGTGCCGCCCCGGGTACCCGCGAGGTCGCCGAAGACGAGCTCCAGGCGGTCGCCCGTGGCGGCCGAGGTCACGGTGGCGGGCCTGCCCGTGACCTCGGCGACCGGCCGCCGCCAGACCACCGTCAGGCCGCCGCCCGCGGCCCGGGTCGGGTCGCTGACGCACACCGTCGCCGTACCGTCGGACCGCTCGGTGACCAGGACGGAGCACGCGGCGCTCGCGCCGAGCGGCCCGGCCGTGCCGCCCGCCCAGAAGTTCACGGCCGCGCAGCCGAGCGCGGGCACGGCGATGCCCTGCGCGCCTTCCGAGTTGGCGAGGATCCGCAGCCAGTCGACGGCCGCCGCCCGCTCGGCGGTGCGGGCGGCGCTCGCGCCGGGCAGCAGCAGATAGGCGTACGTCCCGGCCGTGGGGTCGGTGCCGTGGTCGACGTACAGGGTGAGGTAGGTGCGGGTCAGGGGCGTCGTGGAGCCGCCCCGGTTGATGTCGCTCCACTTGCCGGTGCGCTGTTCGCGCAGCGCCTTCACGGTGGCGCCGCCGGGGAAGACGTAGCCGCCGTGCCCGCCGATGTGCGCCCACCGGGCGCCGGTCAGCGTCTGCGACCAGGGCGTGGCGACGGGCTTGGTGACGCCGTCGGCCTGGAAGGGGGCGCGGCCCGCCGCCCCCAGGTTGCGGTTCTCCACCGTCGATTCCACCGCCGTGCCGTCCGCGCAGCCGATGCCCGCGCCCAGGCACACGATCGTGTCGTCCAGGCAGAACCACGACTTGCGCGCCGACAGGGTGCTCTGCAGCCCCTTCAGATGCTGCCCGACACACGCCCGCTGCCCGTCCGTGGCACCGCCCACCCAGCGCACCGCGGGCCGCGCCGCGCCCCAGTCCCCGCCCGCCCCGTCCGCGAGGACCTTGCGCGACGCGGTGGTGCCGGGCAGCCGGTAGGGGTCGACGGTGGGCCAGTAGGCATCGCTGTACTGGCCGTTGGCATAGGTGTCGCCCCACCAGGCGAGCAGCCCCGAGCCGGTGTGCCAGCCGCGCAGGTTCTCGCCGTTGCCGGTCTCGTAGTACGTGATGCGGGAGTCGGCCATGCTGATCGACGCGGCCCAGCCGGGGCGCCGGTGCGTGGCCCGCGCCATGTCGGGGAAGAGCCGGTGGCCGGTCGGCTCGGGCACCGGCGCCACGGAGGCATCGTCCTCGACGCCCTTGAGGCGGGCCAGGGCGGCGATGCCGAGGTGCGGGTCGGCGAGCGGCGGGCTGTAGTGGTCGCGGCGCATCCAGCCCTTCACCAGGCCGCGCCAGCGCGCCCGTTCGGCGGCGGACGCGCCCTGGCCGAGCAGCACCACCGACGCCAGGATCGGATGGCCGCGCAGATGGTCGTCGGCCTGGACCCCCTGCGCGTCGGACGCGGCCACGCCCCGGCTGAGCGCGCGGCCCGCGACGCAGTCCATCACCAGGCCGTTGTGGAGGAAGGGCGCCCACGCGTGCTCGACGGCGTCGAACACGGTCTGCCGCTCGGGGTCGGTGACCGCCCAGGGCGAGTCGGCGAGCAGGGCGAACAGCAGGCCGAGCCCGCCGAGCAGCACCGATCCGTAGGAGCCGGTGTAGGGCACGGTGGTGTGCTGGATGAACGAGCCGTCGTGGTACAGGCCGTCGCCGCTCGTCACGTACGGGAAGACGGGCGACAGGGCGTCCCGGGCCAGGGCGAGCTTCGCCGGGGCCGCGCCCACGATCCCGCGCAGCGCGAGCACCCGGCACAGGTCCACGCGGTTGGCGCCGGTGCTGGTGCCGGTGTAGCGCGCGACCGCCGAGTCGGGCACGAAGTGGTCGACGGCCGCGCAGAACCGCGCCACCTGCTCCGCCGACAGCGCGTCGTACAGCAGCACGCAGCTGTCGAGCAGGGCCTGCGGGGCGCCGATCTGCCAGCTCCACCAGTTGCCGAAGCGCACCTGGCGCTCGTTGTAGACCTGCGCGTACAGATGGTCGAGCCCCTTGAGGACGTCGGCGCGCAGCCCGGCGTCCCCGGTCAGGCCGGTGCCCGGCTGGCAGGCGGCCTGCGCGAGGGTGGCGAGCCGGGTGTAACTGGCCACGACGTTCGCCGAGTACGCGAACGACTCCTGGTCGGTGTCCGGTTCGGGGTCGGCGTACGGCAGGTCGGGCCAGAGGGAGCCGCTCGCCGGGGCCATCGCCGCACGCCACCGCCGCGCGGAGGCACCGAGCCCGGCGAGCCGGCTCGTGAAGGGCTCTTCGGTCGGCTTGAACCCCTCGCCGAGGACGAGGGCGCGCCAGGCGGCACGCAGGCCGGCGTACGGATCCGGCGCCGCGGCCCGGGCGGCGGGGCCGCCGGGGGCGCCGAGCACGAGGGCGGTGCCGGTGGTCAGGAGGAAGGCGCGGCGGGGCCATGAGGGCATGCTGAACTCCCGGGAGGGAAAGGGGGAGCGGCGGGTGCGGTGTCGCCTAGCAAGCGCTTTCTAGCATGGGACGCCGGGCCCCTCAAGACCCCGCGGCCCCTCCTTCTTCACTCCGCGGTGCCGGGGCCTGCGGCTGGGCCGCCCGCTCCAGGAACCGGAGCAGCTCGACGGGGAAGGGCAGCACGAGGGTGGAGTTCTTCTCGGCTGCGACGGCCACGACGGTCTGGAGCAGGCGGAGTTGG
>NZ_JOJM01000015.1 GCF_000720325.1 Streptomyces sp. NRRL B-1347 | reverse complement strand
CGTCGTGCTCCTCGGCGACGCGCAGCGCGGTGTCGAGGGCGCGGGTGTGCGCGCCCATGTCCTCGTGCACCTTGAAGCCGCTCGCGCCGCCCTCGGCGAGGGCCTCGATCAGCGGGGCCGGGTCCGATGACGAACCCCGGCCCAGGAAGCCGATGTTGACGGGCCAGGCGTCGAAGGCGTTGGCTCCCGCGGTGGCGATGAGCCCCTCGCCGGAGACGATCGAGGTGCCGGTGCCGACGACGACGTCCACGCCGTCGAGGGTGTCCGGGTTCCCGGCCCGCCCGATCGCGGCGATCCGGCCCTCGCGGATGCCGATGGACACCTTCCTGATGCCCTGCGCCGCGTCGATGACGAGGACGTTGCTGATCACGACGTCGCAGGTGTCGCGGACCGCGGCGGCCTTGAGGTGCAGTCCGTCGCGGGCGGTCTTGCCGAATCCGGCGAGGAACTCGTCGCCGTACCGCTGCGCGTCGGACTCGACGCGGACGGTCAGGCCGGAGTCGCCGAGCCGGACCCGGTCCCCGGCGCGGGGTCCGTGCGTGGCGGCGTAGGCGTGCGGATCGATGCTCATCGTGCGGTCGCTCCCAGGTAGCCACAGGCGGCGGCCCTGCGCAGGGCCTCTTGCTTCGCGCCCGGCGCGTCGAGCGCGCCGTCGACCAGACCGGCGAAGCCGATCGCGACGCGGTCGCCGCCGATCGGCACGAGCCCGACGTCGACGCGCTCCCCCGGACCGAAGCGCACGGAGGATCCGGCGGGGACGGCGAGCCGCATGCCGTACGCGGCCTCCCGGTCGAAGTCGAGCCGGGGGTTGGCCTCGAAGAAGTGGAAGTGCGAGGTCACCGAGACCGGGACGGTGGCGGTGTTGCGCACGGTCAGGGCGACGACGGGGGCGGGCTCCGCGTGCGCGGGCCCCGGAAGCAGGGCGCCCGGCGCCCGGTCGCCCGCGCCGTCGCCGCCGATCGGCCGGGACACGACGGCGAGCCGGGAGCCGTCGTCGAAGACGGCCTCCACGTGCACCTCGGTCACCACGTCCGCGACGCCCGGGAGCACGTCGTCCGGGCCGAGCACGGACCGGGCCCGCTCGATGGCCTCGGCGAGCCGGGAGCCGTCGCGCGCCGCCTCGCACACGGTGTCGGCGATGAGCGCGGTCGCCTCGGGGACGTTGAGCCGCAGCCCGCGCGCCCTGCGGGCGCGGGCGAGCTCGGCCGCGCCGAAGAGCAGCAGCCGGTCGCGTTCGGTGGGGGTCAGTCGCATGCCAGGCACCTCGTATCCCTGCCGCACATTTGAACGACACTCTAAGCAAAGATTCGAGAACGCGGAAGCTTCACCCATTGACGCCGCGCTGCGGCATACCCCACATTGAACGCCACTCAAACACACCGTACGCCCACACCGTACGCCCAGCCCTTCGCCCAACCCTTCGCCCATTCCTTCTTCCGTCGAGCGACAGCGTCAGGGGCCCTTCATGCCGATCGAACAGCGCGGAGTCGACACCATCCCCGAGGAGGAGCGCACCAGCGGCCCGCGGGACGTGGTCACGATCCTCCTCGGCTCCAACCTCTGCCTCGGAGTGATCGTCTTCGGCTGGCTGCCGGTGTCGTTCGGCCTCGGCTGGTGGCAGTCGGTGACGGCGGTGGTGGCGGGCACGCTCGTCGGCACCGCCCTGACCGCGCCCCTCGCCCTCGTCTCGCTGCGCACCGGCACGAACCTGTCCACGTCGTCCGGCGCCCAGTTCGGCGTCCGCGGCCGTCTGGTCGGCTCGGTGGTCGGGCTGCTGCTCTCGCTCGGCTACACCGCGCTGACCCTGTGGATCGGCGGCGACGTGATGGTGGGCACCCTGCACCGGCTGTGCGGGCTGCCCACCGGCGGGTTCACCTACGCCGTCGTCTACACGCTGCTCGCGGCGGCCACGGTGGCCGGTGCGGTGTACGGCTACCGGGTGCTGCTGCGCCTGTCCCGCGTGCTCGCCTTCGCCATGACGGCGCTCCTGGCCCTCGGCGTCGCGGCGTACGCGCCCGACTTCACCACGGCCGCGCTGCCCGGAGCGGGCGGCTACGCCCTCGGCTCCTTCTGGCCGACCTGGACGCTCGCCCTGGTGGCCGCGGGCCTGTCCGGACCCATCGCCTTCATCACCCTGCTCGGCGACTACACCCGGTACGTGTCCCCCGCCCGGCACGCCTCGGGACCGGTCCTGCGGGCGACCTGTCTGGGCCTGGTCGCGGGGCTCCTGGTCCCGCAGCTCTTCGGCACGTTCACGGCGTACGCGGCGAAGGCGGCGCTCGACTACGCCGGGCCGCTGGTCGCGGCGGCACCCGGCTGGTACCTGGTGCCGCTGCTGCTCGCCGCGTCCGCCGGGTCCGTCGGCAACGCGGGCCTGATGCTGTACTCGATGGGGCTCGACCTGGACGCGATCGTGCCGCGGGCGTCGCGGGCGCGGGCCACCTGCGCCGTGGCGGCCGTCGCCACGGGGTGCGTGTTCGCCGGGCACTTCGCCTGGGCCGCGCAGGACGCGATGACGTCCTTCGTGCTGCTGCTCACGGCCATCGGCACGCCCTGGGCCGTCATCACGCTCATCGGCTTCGCGCGCTGCCGGGGCGCGTACGACGCGGACGCCCTCCAGGTCTTCAACCGCCGCGCGCGGGGCGGGATCTACTGGTTCCGGGGCGGCTGGAACCCGTGGGCCACGGGCGCGTGGGCGCTGGGCGCGGCGGTGGGCCTGCTCTCGGTGTCCCTCCCCTCCTACGAGGGGCCGCTGCTGGGCCTCACGGGCGGGGTGGACGTGAGCTTCCTGCTGTCGGGGGTGGTGGGCGGCGCCGCTTACGCGGCGCACCCCGGGCCCCCCCCGCCCCGAGCCGAGGGGACTCCGCCCCCTGACGCCCCCGCCGACCGGCCTGCGGCCTCGCCCTCGCCCTCGCCCTCGCCCTCGCCCTCGCCCTCGAACGCCTCGTCCCCGCCCTCGTCCTCGAACGCCGGACGGGCCTGAACACCCGGGCTTACGCCAGGTCCAGGACCGCCTTGCCGTGCAGGCGCCGCTCGCTCAGCGCCCCCGCCGCCGCGGCCGCCTCGGTCCAGGGGCCCCGCCACGCCACCCCGGCGTCGAGCCCGCCGGAGGCGACCCGCCCGGCCAGCCACGCCAGGTCACGGCCCAGCGGGGCGCCCCCGCCGAGCAGGAAGAAGCTCACGACCGACCGGTCGTGCCGCCCCAGGTCGCCGTAGAGGACGCCGTGCGCGAAGTGCTCGTCGTCACCGCCCGCGTGCCCCACGGCCACCAGCGTCCCCCCGGCCGCCAGCTTCTCGTACGCGGCGACGAGCTGCCGCCCGCCGACCAGGTCCACCACCCCGTCCACGGCCTCCCCCACGTCGGCGGGGTCCGCGAGGACCTCGTGCGCGCCGAGCTCCCGCAGCCGCTCCCCGTGCGCTTCCGGGTCCCCGGTCGTGGCCACGACGTGCGCCCCGCCCTGCCGGGCGAGCTGCACCGCGTACCGCCCGACGCCGCCCGTCGCCCCGGTGACCAGGACGCGCCGCCCGAGGATCGGCCCGATCCGGTGCAGGGCCCGCAGCGCGCTGGCTCCGGCGACGGGCACCGTACTGATGACACCGAGGTCGGCGCCTTCGGGCACGGCGCCGAGCAACTCGGTGTCCACCGCCCGGAGTTCGGCCCATCCCCCGGACTCCCCGAGCGTCACCACCGGCGTGCCCGCCGCGGGGCCCGAGCCGTCGGCGGCCGCCCGCTCCACGTACCCGGCCGCGTCCCAGCCGAGCACGGCGCCCGGCTGCGCGCCCGGCACGAGCAGGGTGACCTCGCCGTGGTTCAGGGAGGTCGCGGTCACGCGGACCAGGGCCTGGTGGGGGGCGGGCTCGGGGTCGGGCGCGGTACCGAGGCGCAGACCGGCCGGGGCGGAAGGGTCGACGAGCAGAGCGCGCACGAAGGCACCTCTTTCAGGGCGGAGTCATGGGATCCGTGCGCGTCGAGCAGCACGGCGTCGCCATAGTGCCACTGAGTGGCATAAGCCATCAAGAGGCATTGGCTACCCGACTACACTCCCTTCATGGACACCGCCCGAGCCGCCGCTCCCCTCTCCCTGCGCGAGCGCAAGAAGCTCCGCACCCGGCAGGCGCTCGTCGACACGGCCCTGGAGCTGTTCACGGAGCGCGGCTTCGACCGCGTCACGCTCGACGAGCTGTGCGACGCCGTCGAGGTGTCCAAGCGGACCTTCTTCCGCACCTTCACCAGCAAGGAAGACGTGGCGATGGCGCCGCTCCAGGACCTGTGGACGACGTTCCTCGACGAGCTGGCCGAGGTGCGGCCCGACGGCGGCCCGCTGAGCGATCTCCTCCGCGACGCCCTGCTCGCCGCCCTCGACCGGATGCCCGGCGCGGAGTGGGCGCACCGCGTGCTGCTCAGCCGTCGCCTCGCCGCGCAGCAGCCGTCGATGGACGCGCACGGCCTCGCCTTCTGCGACCGCACCGGGCGGGCCGCCCTGGACGTCGTCGTACGCCGCTTCGACCTCGGCGGCGCCCCGCACGACCCGGACCGGCTCCGCGCGCACCTGGCCGTCGACCTGCTCGTGGCCGCCTGGCACCGCGGCCTCGAAACCTGGACGGCGGACCCGGGCACCGCCACCCGCGCCGGCCTCGCCGCCGCCTTCCGCCGCGCCTGCGCGGCCCTGCCCGAGAGCCTGGCCCTCACCGCGCACGCCAAGGCGGACTAGGACGCGCGAAGGCCGGGCCCGGCAGCGGCTGCCGGGCCCGGCCTTCGCGGACGGACGGTGGTCGGACGGGGGGGCTCAGCCCAGGCGATGCATCCAGCCGTGCTGGTCCTCGCGCACGCCGCGCTGGATGTCGAGCAGCGCCTCGCGGAGCTTCATGGTGACCTCGCCGGGCCGCCCTTCGCTCTGCGTCCACTCGCCGCGCTGCGCCTTGACGGTGCCGACGGGCGTGATCACGGCGGCCGTGCCGCAGGCGAAGACCTCCGTGAGCGTGCCGTTCTCCGTGTCGGCCTGCCACTGGTCGATGGAGACGCGGGCCTCCTTGGACTCGTAGCCGAGGTCGCGGGCGACGGTCAGGAGGGAGTCACGGGTGATGCCCTCCAGGATGGAGCCGGAGAGGGACGGGGTCACGATCACCGGCTTCTCCTGGGACGCGGACCCGTACACGAAGTACAGGTTCATGCCGCCCAGTTCCTCGACCCACTTGTGCTCGACGGCGTCGAGGTAGGCGACCTGGTCGCAGCCCTTCTGCGCGGCCTCGGCCTGCGCGAGCAGCGACGCGGCGTAGTTGCCGCCGGTCTTGGCGTCGCCCATGCCGCCGGGGACGGCGCGCACGCGGTCCTCGGAGAGCCAGATGGAGACGGGCTTGACGCCGCCGGGGAAGTAGGCGCCCGCAGGCGACGCGATGACCACGAAGAGGTACTCGTTCGCGGGCTTCACACCGAGGCTCGCCTCGGTCGCGATCATGAAGGGGCGCAGGTAGAGGGACTCCTCGCCGCCGTGGCCCGGCACCCACGCGATGTCCTGGCGCACCAGCGCGTCACAGGCCTCGATGAAGGTCTCGACCGGCAGCTCGGGCATGGCGAGGCGGCGCGCGGAGGACTGGAAGCGGCGGGCGTTGGCCTCGGGCCGGAACAGCGCGACCGAGCCGTCGGGCTGGCGGTAGGCCTTCATGCCCTCGAAGATCTCCTGCGCGTAGTGCAGGACGTTCGTCGCCGGGTCGAGCGAGAGGGGGCCGTAGGGCACGAGCTGGCCGTCGTGCCAGCCGCGGCCCTCGGTCCAGCGGATCGTCACCATGTGGTCGGTGAAGTGGCGGCCGAACCCGGGGTTGGCGAGGACCGCCTCGCGCTCCGCGGCCTGGGCCGGGGTCGAGGAGGGCTTCAGCTCGATCGTGGGCGTCGTCATGGTTGCGTGTCCTTCACCGGTTTCGTGTGTGACGGACCGCGCTCACTCAGGCCGTACGCGCATGGTGCTCACGGCGTACGGGTGTGCGCCGCTTCGCGGCCCCACGTCCGATTATCGCTCGTGGGATGCCGTGGACGAAACGGTGGGATCTGCGGCCCCTGGGATCCGATGGTGACACCCGGTGACCGCATACGAGAAGCCGCCGGGTGCGCGTGCTGACCCGGCGGCTTCAAGGAGACCTCACTCAGGGAGCTCTGCCGACGGATCAGCCCGCTACCCGTACGGCGAGCGCGTCGCCGATCTCGTCGGTGCTGCGAGCGGCGGTCCCGCGGGCGCCGAGGTCGGCGGAGACGGCCTCCTCGATGCGGGTCGCCTCGGCGTCGTACCCGAGGTGGCGCAGGAGCAGGGCGACGGAGAGCACGGTGGCGCTGGGGTCGGCCTTGCCCTGGCCCGCGATGTCGGGCGCCGAGCCGTGCACCGGCTCGAACATCGAGGGGAACGTACGGGCGGGGTTGATGTTGCCGGAGGCGGCGACGCCGATGCCGCCGGAGACGGCCGCGGCGAGGTCGGTGATGATGTCGCCGAAGAGGTTGTCGGTGACGATCACGTCGAAGCGGCCCGGGTCCGTGACGAGGTAGATCGTCGCCGCGTCCACGTGGATGTAGTCCGTGGTGACGTCGGGGAACTCCTTGGCCACCGCGTTGAAGACGTTGGTCCAGAGGTGCCCCGCGAAGGCGAGGACGTTGTTCTTGTGGACCAGCGTCAGCTTCTTGCGCGGGCGCGCCTGGGCGCGGGCGAAGGCGTCGCGCACCACGCGCTCCACGCCGAAGGCGGTGTTGACGGACACCTCGGTGGCGACCTCGTGCTCGGTGCCCTTGCGGATGGTGCCGCCGTTGCCCGTGTAGGGGCCCTCGGTGCCTTCGCGGACGACGACGAAGTCGATCTCGGGCTGCCCGGCGAGCGGGGTCGCGACGCCCGGCAGGAGCTTGCTCGGGCGCAGGTTCACATGGTGGTCGAAGGCGAAGCGGAGCTTGAGCAGGAAGCCCCGCTCCAGGACGCCGGAGGGCACGGACGGGTCGCCGATGGCGCCGAGCAGGATCGCGTCGTGCTGCTTCAGCTCCGCGAGGTCGGCGTCGGTGAGGGTCTCCCCGGTGGCGTGGTAGCGCCGCGCGCCGAAGTCGTACTCCTTGGTCTCCAGCTTCACATCCTGCGGGAGGACGGCGTTGAGGACCTTGAGCCCCTGGGCCACGACTTCCTGGCCGATCCCATCACCGGGGATCACTGCGAGATTGATGCTGCGAGACATGTCGGCACCCTACCGTTCGTCCCATCCAATGACACGGGTCGTCCGCGATGTGGACACCTCGGATCCCTCCGCGCGTACGCCACCACACGGACACGCTCTCTTCACCCGCGCGTATGGCGGGAGTTGGGCGTCCCTGGGAAGTTCCCACGTCATGGACACCCCCAACGTCGGCATTCCCGAGCGGCTCGCCCAGCAGATGACGATGGCCGAGCAGCACGAGTACCTGCGCGGGCGGCTCTCCCGGCGCAGGGTGCTCGCCGGTTCCTTCGCGAGCGCGGGCGTGGCGGGCGGCCTTGGTCTGCTCGCCGGCAGTTCGGGCAGCGCGTACGCCGAGCGTCCGACGGCGGCGCACCCGCTCGCGTCGCCGCCCGCGCCGGTGGAGGTGGACGGCCGTCTCGTCGCGCCCTTCGGCCGCCATCTGGCCTTCGGCGCCGACCCGCGGACGCAGCTGCGCGTCTCCTGGCAGGTGCCGCTCGCGGTGCGGTCCCCGTACCTGCGCGTGGGCCTCAAGCCCTGGGAGCTGGACCGGAAGGTCGAGGCGGAGGTGCGGGACCTGCGCACGCCCTCGCTCTCCCGCAAGCTCCCCGAAGTCGAGCAGTACTACCTGCACGCGGCCCTGGACGGCCTGGAGCCGGGCACGACGTACTACTACGGCGTCGGTCACGACGGCTTCGACCCGGCGTCGCCCGAGCGCGCGGGCACGCTCGGCACGTTCCGCACCGCCCCTGCCCGGCCGGAGAAGTTCGTCTTCACGGCCTTCGGCGACCAGGGCGTGAGCTATCACGCGCTCGCCAACGACCAGTTGATCCTGGGACAGAACCCGTCGTTCCATCTGCACGCGGGCGACATCTGCTACGCGGACACCACCGGGCACGGCAAGGACACGGACAAGTACGACGCCCGCGTGTGGGACACGTTCCTCGCGCAGACGGAGTCGGTGGCGAAGTCGGTGCCGTGGATGGTGACGACCGGCAACCACGACATGGAGGCCTGGTACTCGCCGAACGGCTACGGCGGCCAGTCGGCCCGCTGGTCGCTGCCGGAGAACGGCTTCGACCCGAAGGGCGCGCCCGGCGTCTACTCGTTCCGCTACGGCAACGTCGGCGTCGTGGCGCTCGACGCCAACGACGTGTCGTACGAGATCCCCGCCAACAAGGGCTACACGGACGGCAAGCAGACCGCGTGGCTCGACCGGCGCCTGGGCGAGTTGCGCGCGGACGACGACGTCGACTTCGTCGTCGTCTTCTTCCACCACTGCGCGTACTCGACGGCGACGCACGGCTCCGACGGCGGGGTGCGCGACGCGTGGGTGCCGCTGTTCGCCAAGCACCAGGTGGACCTGGTGATCAACGGCCACAACCACGTGTACGAGCGGACCGACGCCGTCAAGGGCGGCGAGGTCGGCAGGCCCGTGCCGGTCGGCGCGTCGACCGATCCGACGCGCGACGGCATCGTGTACGTCACCGCCGGCGGCGCGGGCAAGGACCTCTACAGCTTCCCGGCCGGGGTGAAGGACAGCTACGAGGGCCACGTGCGGGACCGGGAGTCGGTCCTCACCTTCCACTGGACCAAGCTGCGCCTGCCCGACCCGGACACGGTGGAGTGGTCACGCGTGCGCTACACCGGCTTCTCGTTCCTCGCGGTGGAGGTGACGGCCGGGGCGCATCCGAAGCTGACGGTCTCCGCGCTCGCCGAGAGCGGCGAGCGCGTCGACCACTTCGAGATCGTGCGCGGGAGGTAGGGCGAAGGGGGCGGGGCGGCTCAGTGCCCCGTCTCGCCGCCGTTGTCCCTGCGGTCGAGGGCCCGCTGGAGGGCGGCGGCGGCGTTCTTGCGCTCGGCGTCGCTGGGGCGGAGGCTGCGGCGGACTCGTCGGACGGTCGTCTCGGCCATGGGTATTCGACTCCTTGAACCAGGCATCCGGAGAACGGGGACGCAAAGGGTTACGAGACGCCGGAAAGGGCGGGGAGCGGGGCCGCAGGGTTCGCCTGCGCGGGGCCGTGCTCACATCCGCCGTTCGCTTGATCGAGCGAGACGTTCGGCTCCTACAAAGCTAAGACAGCTTCGGCTCTCTGTCTCTACAAATACTCGGGCTTCCTACTATTTGAGACGGCCGCCTCGGCCGCGACCGCTCTCAGCTCCCGGATCAGGGCTCTGACCACGAGCGTTCCGGCCTGCTCGGGCGTAGTGACGTAGCCCACGGAGCGGGTCGGCCGGCCGGGCCCGAGGCCGGTGACCGCCACGCCCTGCGGCGCTCCCGTGAGGGACAGGGCGGGCATGACGGCCATCGCGTGCCCGGCGCTCACCAGGGCGAGCACCGCGCCGTCGTCCTCGGTCTGCGTGCTGGCCCTCGGCAGCCAGTCCTGCCGCGCCCACCAGTCGCGGGTGTACGAGGTGCAGTTCTCGGCCCAGTCGGCCAGCGGCAGCGAGCGCGGGTCCGGATGCCCGGCCGGGTGCACGAACGCGTAGGGCTCCTCCACGAGCACGTCACCGACGAGACCCTGCGGGATCGGCGAGGTCGTGCCGATGGTGGCGATGCCGAGGTCGGCGCGGCCGTCGGCGACCTCGCCCGCGGTGCCGCGGCCCAGCTCCCGCACGACGCGGACCTCGGGCTCGATGCCGGGGTGGCGGGCGCGCAGCCCCGCGAGCGCGGCCGGGAGCAGGTGCAGGGCGGCGCTGCGGAACGCGGCGATGCGCAGCGGCCCGGCGACGGCGGCCCGACCACCGTCGGCGGCGGCGCCGCGCGCCTCGGCGGCGAGGGTCTCCAGGAGCCGGAGCACCCGGCGGGCGTGGGCGGTGGCGCGCTCGCCCGCCGGGGTGGGCACGGCGCCCTTGCGGCCGCGCTCGAAGAGCACGGCGCCGATCTTCTTCTCCGTGCCGCGCACCGAGTGCGAGACCGCCGACTGCGTCAGGCCGAGGGCCGTCGCGGCGCCGGAGAAGCTGCGGGCCTGCTCGACGGCCACGATGATCCGCAGCTCGTGCGGGGCGAGGTCGTGTCCGGCCATCCGTTCCCACTCGTCCTTTCCGGCCCCGAGGGGCGTGTCACCTGCGCCCATGAGGAGCGTTCATGGTTCGTCGCGTTCCATGAGCCGAACCCTCTGCCGCGCGGCCGCATTCCCGCCGTACGTTTCCGGGCATGACCAGCGACACGGCCCTGACCGTCCAGCAGACCGCCCGCCCGCACGGCTTCCCCACCCCGGCGCACTTCGCGTTCGTGGAGTCCGCGCTGCCGGAGCCCGCGCCCGGCTCGGCGCTCGTGGAGAACCTCTACTGGTCGGTGGACCCGTACCACCGGGAGATGATGGACGGCGACTTCGCGCTCGACGCGCCGCTGGAGGGCCGCACCCTGGGCCGGGTGATCGCCTCGCGCGACCCTGCGCTCCCGGAGGGCGGGATCGTCTTCCACCGCAAGGGCTGGCGCACGCACGCGGTGGTGACGCCGCAGGAGGCGCGCGTCCTGCCGCGCTTCGACGGGGTGCCGCTCTCCGCGCACCTGGGCATCCTGGGCGGCACCGGTCTGACCGCGTACGTCGGTCTGACCCGGATCACGCCGGTGCGCGCGGGCGACGACCTGTTCGTGTCGGCGGCGGCGGGCGGCGTCGGCACGGCCGCCGGGCGCCTGGCGAAGCTCCTCGGCGCGGGCCGCGTCGTCGGCAGCGCGGGCTCGGCCGCGAAGGTCGCCTACCTCAAGGAGCACGTCGGCTACGACGACGCCTTCGACTACCACGAGGGCCCTGCCGCCGAGCTGCTCGCGAAGGCGGCGCCCGACGGCGTGGACCTCTACGTCGACAACGTCGGCGGCGAGCAGCTGGAGGCGGCGATCGAGGGCCTGCGCGACCGCGGCCGCATCCTGCGCGTCGGCACGGTCGCGCAGTACAACAGCACCCGGGCGCTCGCCGCGCCCCGCAACCTCTCGGAGATCGTGGAGAAGAGCCTGCGCATGGAGGGCTTCCTCGTCCGCGACTACTACGACGTGCAGGAGGAGTTGTACGCGTACGTGGTCCCGCATCTGCTCAGCGGCCGGATCGGCCTCGACGAGACGGTGGTGGACGGCTTCGACCGGATCGTGGAGGCGTTCCTGGGGATGCTGCGGGGTGAGAACGTGGGGAAGATGATCGTGCGGGCCACGGGGGCACCGGCATAGCCGGACCCTCCGGACCGGCCGGGCGTACGCCCTAGAACACGTCCCCGTCGCGCCAGTCGATGAGCAGCGGGTGCGCCGGGTCGAGGTCGGCGCCGCGCAGCATGGGCGCGTCCTCGTCGGGCATCTCCGCCACGCCCTGCGGGCCGAGCGTGCCGACGAGGCCGGTCCAGGTCTGCCAGCCGTGCGCGAGGTACAGCTTCTCGCCCTCCTCGGACGGCGAGAGGACGCCCAGGTCGTAGGCCCGCTCGACGATGTCCTCCAGGGCGCTCATGACCTGCCCGCCGAGCCCCTGCCGCTGCCGGTCCGGGTGGGTGGCGACGGCTTCCACGTAACCGACGCGCAGCGAACGGCCGTTGTGCAGGACGCGCCGCTGCACGACGGAGCCGTGCGCGAGCAGCTCGCCGTCGGCGCCGTGGACGAGGGCGTGCATGCCGCCGAGCCCGTGGTCCCAGTCCTCGTCGGAGAAGTCCCCGTCGAAGGCGAGGTCCATGAGGGCGCGGGCGGCGGCGAGGTCCGCGGGGGCGAGTTCGGCGGTGTGTGCCGTGCGGAGGGTGGTCTGTGTGGTCACGCGCTCACGGTACTCAGGCGGCATCTGAGTACGCATCCCGATTTGCCGGGGGCCGGGCGGCGGCAGAGTCGACGGTATGAACGGTTCCTCCGGCTCCCACGGCCTCGGCCTCTACGCCCTCAAGCCCTGGTACGCCGCCAAGTTGTCCGGCGTGCGCGGTGCGCTGGTGCGCCGCGCGGTGTCGCCGGACGCGCTCACGGCGGCGGGCGTGGTGTGCGCGGCGGGCGCGGCCGCGGCCCTCGCGTGGCTGCCCGCGCCGCTGGCCGCGCTCCCGGTCGCGGCGCTGCTCGCGGCACGCCTGGCCTGCGCGAACCTGGACGGCGCCCTGGCCCGCGACACCGGCCGTACGACGCGGCGCGGGGCCCTGCTCAACGAACTCGGCGACAGGGCGGCCGACTTGGTGATGCTCGCGGGCTTCCTGCCGCTCGCCCCGCTGTGGCTGGTGGCGACGGCGGCCCTCGCGGCGACGCTCCCGTCCTGGGTGTCCCTGGCGGGCGCGGCGGCGGGCGCGGAGCGCCGCAACGGCGGCCCGGTGGGCAAGACGGAGCGCTGCGCGCTGGTCGTGGTGGCCGCCGCGTCCGGTTTGGCGGTGCCCGTGCTCGTGGTGATCGCCGCGGGCTCCGCGCTGACGGCGGCCGCCCGGTGCGGGCGCCTGTGGGGGGAGTTGGGGACCCGATGAGCGTCGCGTTCCTCGCGGCCGAGGCGGCCGCGCGGGCCGTGCCCGTGGTGGCAGGGGCGCTCGGCGCGGGCGGCGTCGCCGTCGCCGCGCTGCCGTCCCGGGTCCGGATGCGGGCCGAGCTGCGCAGGCGCTGGCGGACCTGGGCGCTCGCGGCACCGCTGTTCCTCGGCGCGCTCTGGGCGGGCCGGGCGGGGGCGTTCGCCCTGGCGGCCGGGCTCGGCGTGGTCGCCGTGGCGGAGTACGCCCGCATGTACCGCCTTGCGCGGGGCGAGCGGGCGGTGCTCGGCGTGGCCGCGGTCCTGCTGCCCGCGACGGCCTGGCTGGCGCCCGCGACGCTCGACCTGCGCGCGCCGGCCGCCCTCCTGATCGTGTCGGCCCTGCCCGCACTCCTGACCGGTGACACCGAGCACGGCTTCACCCGGGCCTGCCGCACCCTCTTCGGCGTGCTCTGGATCCCGGTCTCCCTCACCGGCCTCGTCCTCCTGGACGGCACGGCGGTGGCGGTGGGCGTGGCGGTGGCCTTCGGGGACATCGGCGCGTGGTGCGCGGGCACGGCCCTGGGCCGCGGTGGCCCGCTGGCCCGCTCCCTCTCGCCGCTGTCCCCCAACAAGACGTGGGCGGGGGTCCTGGGCACCGCGGCGGCGACGGCCCTGGCCCTGGCGGCGGTCGGGGCCCTCACGGTGACGCTGTGGGCGGCGGTGCTCGTCGGCTGCGTCCTGGGCGACCTCCTGGAGTCCATGGTGAAGCGCGAGGCGGGCGTCAAGGACGCGGGCACCTGGCTCCCCGGCTTCGGCGGCCTCCTGGACCGGGTGGACTCGCTGCTCCTGGCCCTGCTCCTGACGATGGCGGTGGGACTGTGAAGACGGAGAGCAAGCCCATCAAGCCCGTCCGGCGATGGAGGACAAGGCGCGAAGCGCCCAAAGGGCAGGGGCCCGGGGGCGGCAGCCCCCGGTTCGGGAAGGGGCGGGCCTGGGGCGCCGCCGCGCGGGCCGTGCTCTGGCGCGGCCTCCTCACCCTCACCGGTGGCATCGCCCGCAAGGGCGCCCTGCCGGACGGCGGCTGCGTGGTCGTGGCCAACCACACCTCCCACGCCGACACCGCGGCCCTGCTCGCCGCCCTGGACGCGCGCCACAGCCCCACCATCGCCGCCGCCGCGGACTACTGGTTCGCCTCCCCCTGGCGGCGCCGCGTGTGCGCACGCCTGGCCGCGGGCTTCCCCGTGCGCCGCACGGGCGGCGGCATGGACGACCTGCTGGCCAAGGAGGACGCGCTGCGCGCGGGCCACGCGGTGGTCCTGTTCCCGGAGGGCACCCGGGCCCGCCGGGGCGAGCTCGGCGCGTTCCACAAGGGTGCCCTGGTCCTGGCCGGGCAGGCGGGCGTGCCGGTCGTCCCGGTGGGCATCGCGGGCACGGACCGGCTGCTCCCCAAGCACGGCAGGCTGCGCCCGTCCCTGGTGCGCGTGACGATCGGCGAGCCGCTGCCGCCGACGGCGACGGCTCAGGAGGCGCGCGCGGCGGTGGCGGAGCTGCACCGGCGCACCGCGGCCGAGCCCCTGCGGGACTCCCGTGCGCGCAAGCGGGTCGCGGCGGCGGTCGGCTCCCGCTGGGGTCTTCCGCTGGCGTTCGCGTGGGCGTGCGCGGAGGCGCTGAGCTGGCCGCTGATGCCGGAGCTGTTCCTCGCGATCGCCTGCGTGGCGCTGCCCCGCAGGTCCCTCAAGCTGGCCCTGACGGCCCTGGCCGGCAGCCTCACCGGCGGCCTCCTCGCGCTGCACCTGGCCGCTTCCGGCGTCCAGGTGCCGCACCCCCTCACCACCGACCGGATGCGTGCGGAGGTGCGCCACGAGCTGGCCGCCGAGGGCCCGGCGGCGGTCCGGCACCAGCCGTGGAACGGCATCCCGTTCAAGGTGTACGCGGCCGAGGCGGGCCGCGCGGAGGTCGCGGCCCCCGACTGGCTGGCCGAGGCGGCGCTCTCGCGCGGCTCCCGCACCCTCACCGTGGGCCTGGGGTTCGGCGCGTTCGGCTTCCTGGCCCATCGGCTGCGCCGCCGCTACGGCACGTATCTGGCGCTGCTCGGCGGCGGGTTCGCGACGGGCCTCGGCCTGATCGTGGCGGGCTGGAGCTGACGGACGGGTGCCTTCCACGCACTCCATAGGTACGCACCATGGCGCGCCGCCGCCCCCGGTCCCAGAATCGAGGCATGCCTGATACCGAACAGCACAAGCCGGAGACCGGACACCCCGCCGAGCGCTGGACACCGATCCACGGGCAGCCCTACCGCTCGGTCCCCTACCGCCCCGCCCGCATGCCCCAGGCCGAATCCCTCGCGCACGCGGCCGAGTTGAGGGAGCGGATGCACGAGCGCCGCACCGTGCGGCAGTTCTCGTCGGACCCCGTGCCGCCACAGGTCATACGGGACGCCGTCGCGTGCGCGGCGACCGCGCCGTCGGGCGCGCACCAGCAGCCGTGGACGTTCGTCCTCGTGCAGGACCCCGAGGTCCGCCGCCGCATCCGGGAGGCCGCCGAGCACGAGGAGCGGATCTCGTACGACGGGCGGCTCGGCGAGGAGTGGCTGGCCGCGCTGCGCCCGCTGGGCACGGACGAGGTGAAGCCGCACCTGACGGACGCGCCCGGCCTCATCGTCGTGTTCCAGCAGCGGTACTGGCTCGGCGACGACGGCACCAAGCACAAGCACTACTACGTCGACGAGTCGGTCGGCATCGCGGTCGGGATGCTGCTGTCCGCGCTGCACCTGTCGGGGCTCGCCGCGCTCGTGCACACGCCGAGCCCGATGCGGTTCCTGTCCGAGGTGCTCGGGCGGCCGGAGAACGAGAAGGCGTTCGCGGTGATCCCCGTCGGCTATCCGGCGCCGGACTGCCAGGTCCCCGATCTGGTGCGCAAGTCCCTCGATCAGGTGCTCGTGGAGGTCTGAAGCTCCCGGGCAGGCAGCACGGGGTAGTCGGTGTACCCCTCGGCGCCGTTGGTGTACAGGTGCGCCGCGTCGAGGTCGTTCGGCGGCGCGCCCACGGCGAAGCGGTGCGGCAGGTCCGGCGTGGTGAGGAACGCCCTGCCGTAGGAGACGAGGTCGGCGCGGCCGTCGGCGACGACGGCCTCGCCCGCCTCCTTGGTCGTCGGGTCGCCGTTCTCGCCGACGTTGGCGATGAGGGTGCCGCTCCAGTGGGGGCGCAGGTCGGCCAGGGCGGGGTAGCGGTCGTTGTCGGTGAGGTGCAGATAGGCGAGGCCGAGGCCGTCGAGCTCGTCGAGCAGCGCGCGGTAGACCGGCCCCGGGTCGGCCTCGTACATGCCGAACTGCGGGTTGCCGGGCGAGAGCCGCAGGCCGAGCCGCTCGGCGCCGATGGCGTCGGCGACCGCGCGGACCACCTCCACCGCGAACCGGATGCGGTTCCCGGTCGAACCCCTGCCGTACGCGTCGTCGCGGAGGTTGGTGTTGTCGGCGAGGAACTGGTGGATCAAGTAGCTGTTGGCGCCGTGCAGTTCGACGCCGTCGAAGCCCGCTTCGACGGCGTTGCGGGCCGCGGCCACGTGGTCGTCGACGGCGGTGCGGATGTCGTCGAGGGTCATCACGCGCGGGGTCACCGGCTCGGCCTTGCCGCCGTCGCGCACGTGCACCAGCTCGGGCGAGACCACGACGGAGGGGGCGGCGGGCGCGTCGCCGTCGATGCGGGACAGCGGGTGGCCGTGCCGGCCGCCGTGCATGAGCTGGGCGTAGATCCGCCCGCCCGCGGCGTGCACGGCCTCGGTGACCCGGCGCCAGCCCGCGACGTGCGCGGCCGTCTCCAGGCCGGGGATGCGCCAGCCGCTCTGGCCGCGGCTGCTGGGCCAGATGCCCTCGGTGACGATGAGCCCGGCGCTCGCCCGCTGGGCGTAGTAGTCGGCGACGATCGGCTGCGGGGTGCCGTCCTCCTCGCCGCGGAAGCGGGTCATGGGGGCCATGACCATGCGGTTGGGGAGGTTGCCGAAGGGGGCTGCGTACGGGGTGAGGAGCGTGTTCTGCGTCATGCCGGAACGGTAGAAGCTGACACAGGTGTCAGTTTCAAGTCCGCACAGCCGGGCCCGAGCCCCCTTCCCTAACCCTTAAAAACATCTTGACTGGTTAGCTGAGTCCGTGATGCACTCATCCCGCACGCAACCACCAAAGCGAGAATGAGGGGTTAGAGGAATGAGTACCCAGGTCCACCACCGCACCACCACCGTCCGCGGGCACGAGGTCTTCTACCGCGAGGCGGGGCCCGCCGACGCCCCCGTGCTGCTCCTGCTGCACGGCTTCCCGTCCAGCTCGCACATGTTCCGGGACCTCATCCCGCGCCTCGCCCACCGCTTCCGCGTCATCGCCCCTGACCACATCGGCTTCGGCCGCTCGGCGGCGCCCGCCGCCGACTCCTTCCCGTACACCTTCGCCGAACTGGCCGACGTCACCGCCGAGTTCACCGAGCGGATCGGCCTGACCCGGTTCGCGCTGTACGTCCAGGACTACGGCGCGCCGATCGGTCTGCGCCTCGCCCTCGCCCACCCGGGGCGGATCACCGCGATCGTCACGCAGAACGGCAACGCGTACGAGGAGGGCCTCGGCGCCGAGGCCTGGGCGCCCGTGTTCGCGTACATCAAGGACCCGAACGAGGAGACCGCCGCGGCCGTGCGGGAGATCCGCTCCCCCGAAGGCATCAAGTGGCAGTACACGCACGGCGTCCCCGACCGCTACCGCGACCTGATCAGCCCGGACGCGTGGGAGCACGACACCGCGGCCATGGCGCGCGCGGGGCAGGACGCCGTCCAGCTCGCCCTCATGGGCGACTACGGCGGCAACATCGCGCTGTACCCGGACTTCCACGCGTACTTCCGCGAGAGCCAGGTGCCGGTGCTCGCGGTGTGGGGCGCGCACGACCAGATCTTCGTGCGGGCCGGCGCAACCGCCTTCCAGCGGGACCTGCCCGAGGCCGAGGTGCACCTGCTGCCGACGGGCCACTTCGCCCTGGAGACGCACGCCGGGCAGATCGCCGCCCTGGTCGAGGACTTCCTCGGCCGCCGCGCGGGGGCCTAGCCCCGGCGCTATCCGCTGTGCGTCGCACTGCGGATGGCCCGCCAGCGCGTCCGGAAGAACCGCAGGAAGACCGCCTCGGTCAGCGCCGCGTAGAGCGCCACCGCTCCGCCGAGCGCGACGTTGTCCCAGAGCGTGCCGCCGCTGGCGTACCGCTCGATCAGGAAGTAGGCGCCGAGGAGCTCAGCGAGCACGCCGGTACTCAGGATGAACGCGGCCGTCGCCACGTACGGATAGCCCATGTGCGTGCCGGAGGAGACGAGGCGGGACTCCCAGCTGAGCACGGCGCTGCCGCCGAGCAGCGCGTTGATCCGGCGCTCGACCGCGGCGACGCCCTGGCCCGCCCGCTGCGACCGGTGGTACTCGCCCAGCCAGATCAGCAGGCTCGCCTTGGCCGCCGCGGGGACGAAGACCAGGCAGGCGGGGATCAGGACGCCGCGGGACAGGTCGGACGTCAGGACGGCCGCGACGACCACCGCGAGCGAGGTGAACGCGAAGTTCATGATCTGGATGCGGTTGGTGATGGCCTGGAGGCTCTCCTGCCGCAGCGAGTTGTACTCGGCCAGGAGCGTGGCGACCACCGGCGACGGCGCCGCGAGGCCGGATTCGGCGTCCGGGGGCCGCACTCCGGCGGGGCCCTTGCGGGGCGGGCGCCCGGAGGACTCCGGAGGGGGCGGCGATGGCGGGGGCGACGGTGGCGGCACGCTCATACCGAGAGTCTCCTCAGCAGCTCCCGCGAGTCCGTGGTCTTGAAGCCTTCCGAAGCTGCCGCTCCCTCAAACGCGTACGCCGCCGTCCGGAAGCCGAGGCCCCGCGCGCGGCGCAGATTGCCCGCCCGGTCCTCGATCAGCAGGGTCGACGGCGGATGCGTGCGCTCGGCGGCCGCTTCGAGGAGGCCGCGCCCCCGGGCGCCCTTCGTCACCCCCAGCTCGTGGGAGAGGAAGACGAGTCGGGGGTCCACCCACCGGTGCAGGGACAGGCGCTCGGCCTGCTTCGCGTACCAGAAGGACGTGTTGTTCGAGGCGATGCCCACCGGCCGGGACCCGCCGTCCGCGGCCGCCGCGAGGAGCTCGCCCGCCGCCGGGTTGGCGAGCAGGAGGTGCTCCTCTAGCTCCTTGACGAGCGAGGGCGGCACCGCTCTGCCGAGCTCACGGCCCAGCGCGTCCCAGTACGCCTGCTCATCGGCCTCGACCACGCTGAACCGGCGCCAGAGCCGGCGCCCGGCCGCTTCCACCTCGCCGCGGTCGAGCCCGATGCGGTCGGCGAGGCCCGCGCCCTCGGTCAGCAGGAGGGCTTCCCAGGGGTCACGGAACAGCACGTTGCCGAGGTCGAACAGGACCACCGACGGCCGGTCCCCCGGCCCGTCCGGATTCCGCGCACCGTCCGTGTGCTGCGGATCAGCCGTGTGCCTCGGATCGTCCGTGTGCTTCGGATCGTCCACCCGCAAGGCCCCCTGGGTCGCGCGCCGCCGTGTCGTCGCAACCTACACAACACCGCCCCCGGCCGGGGTGGGGCCCAGGCCGGGGGCGGGGGTTCAGGAGGGCGTGCGCCCCCGGTCGGGCGTCAGCCCATGTGCGGGTAGGAGTAGTCGGTCGGCGGGACCAGGGTCTCCTTGATGGCGCGGGTCAGGGTCCAGCGCATCAGGTTCTGCGGGGCGCCCGCCTTGTCGTTGGTGCCGGAGGCACGGCCGCCGCCGAAGGGCTGCTGGCCGACGACGGCGCCGGTCGACTTGTCGTTGATGTAGAAGTTGCCCGCGGCGAAGCGGAGCTTCTCCATCGTGTGCGCGGCGGCGGCGCGGTCGTTGGAGATGACCGCACCCGTCAGCGCGTAGTCCGACACCGACTCCATCTGCTCCAGCATGGCGTCGTACTGGTCGTCCTCGTAGACGTACACGGCGAGGAACGGGCCGAAGTACTCGGCCTTGAAGACCTCGTTCTCCGGGTCCGAGCACTCGACGACGGTCGGGCGCACGAAGTAGCCCACCGAGTCGTCGTAGGTGCCGCCGGCGACGATCGTGCAGCTCGGGTCGGCCGCGGCACGGTCGATCGCGGCCTTGTTCTTGGCGAAGGAGCGGTCGTCGATGACGGCGCCGATGAAGTTCGACAGGTCGGTGACGTCACCCATGGTGATGCCGTCGACCTCGGCCGCGAACTCCTCCTTGAACCCGTCGTTCCAGATGGAGGCCGGGATGTAGGCGCGCGAGGACGCGGAGCACTTCTGGCCCTGGAACTCGAACGAGCCGCGGGTCAGCGCGGTCTTCAGGACGGCGCGGTCCGCGGACGGGTGCGCGACGACGAAGTCCTTGCCGCCGGTCTCGCCGACGATGCGCGGGTACGAGCGGTACTTCTCGATGTTGTTGCCGACCGTCTTCCACAGGTGCTGGAAGGTCTTGGTCGAACCCGTGAAGTGGATGCCCGCCAGGTCGCGGTGGTTCAGGGCCACCTCGGAGACGGCGATGCCGTCGCCGGTCACCAGGTTGATGACGCCCTTGGGGAGACCGGCCTCCTCCAGGAGCTGCATCAGCAGCACGGCGGCGTGCGTCTGCGTCGGGGACGGCTTCCACACGACCACGTTGCCCATCAGGGCGGGGGCGGTCGGCAGGTTGCCCGCGATCGCGGTGAAGTTGAAGGGGGTGATCGCGTAGACGAAGCCCTCCAGCGGGCGGTGGTCCATGCGGTTCCACACGCCGGGCGAGTTGGCCGGGGGCTGCTCGGCCAGGATCTCGCGGGCGTAGGCGACGTTGAAGCGCCAGAAGTCGACGAGCTCGCAGGGGGTGTCGATCTCGGCCTGCTGCGCGGTCTTCGACTGGCCCAGCATGGTGGAGGCCGCGAGGGTCTCGCGCCAGGGGCCCGAGAGCAGCTCGGCGGCGCGCAGGATGATCGCGGCGCGGTCGTCGAAGGACATCGCGCGCCAGGCCGGGGCGGCGGCGAGCGCGGCGTCGATCGCGTCCTGCGCGTCCTGCTGGCTGGCGCCGCGGCCGGTGCCGATGACGGCCTTGTGGTTGTGCGGCTGGACGACCTGGAAGGGCTCGCCGCCGCCGAGGCGCTTGACGCCGCCGATGGTCATCGGCAGCTCGATCGGGTTCTCGGACAGCTCCTTGAGCTTGGCCTCGAGCCGGGCGCGCTCCGGGGAGCCCGGGGCGTAGCCGTGTACCGGCTCGTTGACCGGGGCGGGGACCTGGGTCACAGCGTCCATGAGTTCCTTAGCTCCTTCTGTGCGGGGGGCTCTGTGCGTGGAGGGTGCGGGCGGCTCAGCCCTTGGTGAGGATGGAGCGGCCGAAGAACAGCAGGTTCGCCGGCTTCTCCGCCAGGCGGCGCATGAAGTAGCCGTACCAGTCGGTGCCGTAGGCGGTGTACACGCGCATCCGGTGGCCCTCCGCGGCGAGCCGCAGGTGCTCCTCGCTGCGGATGCCGTACAGCATCTGGAATTCGTACTCGTCCAGTTTGCGCCCGGCGCGCCGCGCCAGCTCCTGGGTGATGGCGATCAGGCGCGGGTCGTGGGACCCGATCATCGGGTAGCCGTCGCCCTCCATCAGGATCTTCAGGATGCGGACGTACGCCTTGTCGATCTCCGCCTTGTCCTGGTACGCGACCTCGGCGGGCTCCTTGTAGGCGCCCTTCACGATGCGCACGCGGCTGCCGTTCTCGGCCAGGCGACGGGCGTCGTCCTCGGTGCGGAAGAGGTACGCCTGGATGACGCAGCCGGTCTGCGGGAAGTCCTTCCGCAGCTCGTCGTGGATGGCGAACATCGAGTCGAGGGTGGTGTGGTCCTCGGCGTCGAGGGTCACGGTGGTGCCGATGGCGGCGGCGGCCTCGACGACCGGGCGGACGTTGGCGAGGGCCAGCTCGTGGCCGTTCTCCAGCGCCTGGCCGAACATCGACAGCTTCACGGACATCTCGGCCTTCTCGCCGAAGCCGAGGTCCTTGAGGCGGTCGATGAGCTCCAGGTACGCGTCGCGCGCGGCGTACGACTGCTCGACGGTGGTGATGTCCTCACCGACGACGTCGAGGGTGACCTCCAGGCCCTTGCCGACCGCGTCCTCGACGATCGGGACGACCTGGTCGACGGTCTCACCGGCGATGAAGCGGTCGACGACCTGCTTGGTGCCCGGCGCCGCCGAAACGAAACGGCGCATCTTGTCACTGCGCGACGCGGCAAGGATCACGGGACCCAGCACGGGGCACCTCCACGGGAGTACGAACGAAGCCGTACCGGCATCATTTTTGCGACAAAACTGGTACGGCACGGAGAACCACCGTGAAACCTAAGGATCCCTCCGATCCTGAGCTATCGACACCTGTCACGCATCCGTGGGCTGGATCTCAGACAGATGTCTGAGTCCGGTGCCGGACTGCGCGAGAATGGCCTTCGAAAGCATTGACGACGAGGGAACCGGGCAGGCGGCACAGCCCGCACGGAGCGAAGGAAGGGCCCGGGTGAAGGGCGACTACCAGGAACTGGTCGACGAGATCTCGGCCCTGCTCGGCGCGCCCGCGACCCTGGAGAACCGCGACTTCGAACTGATCGCCTTCGGCGCCCACGACGGCGGCGACGGCTTCGAGGCGGCGGACCTCGACCCGGTCCGCACCCGCTCGATCCTCACCCGCCGCTCCACGGCGGCGGTCCGCTCCTGGTTCGAGAGCTTCGGCATCACGCGCGCCACCGCCCCGGTCCGCATCCCGCCGACCCCGGAGGCGGGCGTGCACCGCGGCCGGATCTGCCTGCCGGTACGCCACCGGGGTTACGCCCTGGGCTATGTGTGGCTGCTCGACGGCGAGCCGGGCCCCACGGAGGCGCGGCTCGGCGCCGCGATGGAGGTGGCCGCCCGGATCGGCGCGCTGCTCGCCGACGAGGCGCAGGCGGGCGCCGACCTGACCCGCGAGTTCCGGGCGGCCCTGACGGCGGAGCGCGGCTGGCAGCGGGACATGGCGGTGGCGGCGCTCCGCACGGCGCTGGGGGCGCGCGGCGAGGGCCTGCACGCGGTGGTGTGCGTGGCGCCGTGGCCCGCGGCGGGCCCGGAGGACGCGCCCGCGCTGCGGACCGTGCCGGGGGCGACGGCCCTGTGCACGGTGCCGTGGATCACGACGGGTGCCGTGGGGCAGTCGCTCGCGGTGCTGGTGCGGCTGCGCTCGGCGGACGCCCTGACCCCCGCGCTCACGACGGCGGCCCGCCTCGCGGAGTCGGCGGGCGGCGGCGCGACGGCCGGGGTCGCGGGCGCCCGGCACGGCCTGGAGGAGCTGGGCGCGGCCTGGGCGGAGGCGTCGGCGGCGGCCCGCGCGGCGCTCGCCGAGCCCCGGCTCGGGCCGCTCGCCCGCTGGTCGGACATCGGCCCCTACCGGCTGCTCACCGCGCTGCCCGCGGAGGCCGCGCAGGACGCCGTGGCCCGGGCGCTGCTGGCCCCCGCGCACCGCGAACTGGCCCGCACCGCCGAGGTGTTCCTCGACTGCGCGGGCCAGGCGGGCCGGGCCGCGGCGGAACTGGGCATCCACCGCCAGACGCTGTACTACCGCCTCTCGCGCGTGGAGCAGCTCACGAAGCTGGACCTGGACGAGGGCGAGGACCGGCTGCTCCTGCACATGGCCCTGAAGGCGTCACGGCTGCGCTAAGCGCTCCGCTGGATCCGCCGTGCCATGCCGTCGTTCGCCTGCGGGTTCGTCGAGGCTGGTCGCGCAGTTCCCCGCGCCCCTTCGGGGCGCTTCCAGCATGCGGCGGACTTCATCATGCCCGCTTAGACGCCGGCCCTCGTCCGCCGAGACCCGCTCCGCCACCCGCCGCAGCCCCTCCGTGAGCTGCCCGGCGGTGGTGGCCGAGCCCGGGTCGAAGAGCCACTGCACCATGAGGCCGTTGAGCAGGGTGGTGTAGAGCCGCCCCTCGCGGGCGGCTTCGTGCTCTCGGCCTGCGGCTACGGCCTGCTCTTCGCCGCCGGTACGGACGCGATGTGGACGGTGCTCACCGGGGCCGGGGTGCTCGCCTGCGGGGCCGTGGCCGTGGGCTCCCAGCTGACGGACCTGGCGCTCGGGGCGGCCCCCGCGGAGAAGGCGGGCGCGGCCTCCTCCCTCCTGGAGACGGGCCAGGAGTTCGGCGGCGCCCTCGGGATGGCGGTCCTGGGCTCCATCGGCGCGGCGGTGCTCCTGCTGGCCGCGGGCCTGGCCGCCAAGTCCCTGCGCTGACACGCCGAACGCCGGACGGGCTGGAGGTTTCCAGCCCGTCCGGCGTTTGAGGACGCGGCGCGCAGCGCCGATGGAGCGAGGCCTGTCAGTCGGCCAGGTTCACCGAGCGGGCGGACGTCGCCCCGATCTCGGCGGCGACCTCCGCGAGCACCGCGGGCGGCACGGTGTCGTCGACGGTGAGGACGGCCAGCGCCTCCCCGCCCACGTCAGCGCGAGCGACCTGCATGCCCGCGATGTTGATCCCGGCCTCGCCGAGGACGCGCCCGACGGTGCCGACGACACCCGGCCGGTCCGCGTACCGCAGCACGACCATGTGGTCGGCGAGCGCCAGGTCCACGTCGTACTCGCCGACCGCGACGATCTTCTGGTGGTTCTTGGGTCCGGCGAGCGTGCCGGAGACCGCGACCTCCTCGCCGTCGCCGAGCGTGCCGCGCACGGTGACCACGTTGCGGTGGTCGGGCGACTCGGAGGAGGTGGTGAGCCGCACCTCGACACCGCGCTCCTGCGCGAACAGCGGCGCGTTCACGTACGAGACGGTCTCGTCCACGACGTCCTCGAACACGCCCTTGAGGGCGGACAGTTCGAGCACCTTCACGTCGTGCTGGGTGATCTCGCCGTACACCTCGACGTCGAGGCGCACCGCGACCTCGCCCGCGAGGGCGGTGAAGATCCGGCCGAGCTTCTCGGCGAGCGGCAGGCCGGGGCGCACGTCCTCGGCGATGACACCGCCCTGCACGTTCACCGCGTCGGGGACCAGCTCGCCCGCGAGCGCGAGCCGTACGGACTTGGCGACCGAGATGCCCGCCTTCTCCTGCGCCTCGTCGGTGGACGCGCCGAGGTGCGGGGTGCACACGACCTGGTCGAGCTCGAACAGCGGGGAGTCGGTGCACGGCTCCTTCGCGTACACGTCGAGGCCGGCGCCCGCGACGCGGCCCTCCTTGAGCGCCGAGTACAGCGCTTCCTCGTCGACGATGCCGCCGCGGGCGGCGTTCACGATGCGGACGGCGGGCTTGACCTTGTGCAGCGCCTCGTCGCCGATGAGACCCACGGTCTCGGGCGTCTTCGGCAGGTGCACGGTGATGAAGTCCGAGGCCTCCAAGAGCTCGTCGAGCGAGAGCACCTTCACGCCCATCTGCGCGGCGCGCGCGGGCTGCACGTACGGGTCGTAGGCGACGACCTTCATGCCGAACGCGGACATCCGCTGCGCCACGAGCGCGCCGATGCGGCCGAGGCCGACGACGCCGAGGGTCTTCTCGGCCAGCTCCACACCGGTGTACTTGGAGCGCTTCCACTCGCCGTTCTTCAGCGCGGTGTTGGCCTGCGGGATGTTGCGGGCGGTGGCGAGGATCAGACCGCAGGCCAGGTCGGCGGCGGTGACGATGTTCGAGGTGGGCGCGTTCACCACCATGACGCCCGCCTTGGTGGCGGCGGAGACGTCGACGTTGTCGAGGCCGACGCCCGCGCGGGCGACGACCCGCAGCTTGCGGGCGGCGGCGATGGCCTCGGCGTCGACCTTGGTCGCGGAGCGGACCAGGATGGCGTCGACGTCGGCGATGGCGGGCAGCAGCTCCGCGCGGTCCGCGCCGTTGCAGTGCCGGATCTCGAAGTCCGGGCCCAGGGCTTCGACGGTCGCGGGCGACAGCTCTTCAGCGATGAGTACGACCGGTTTGCCGTTGGCAGCAGTGCTCACGTGAGTCCTCACAAGTCCAATGCGGACGGCCGTCCCGACGGCCGCAGGCGGTGGAGGTGGCTAGCCGCGTGGAAGACGCACGACGCTGTGGGCCTGACGCGAATGTGGTTTGCAGTGTAGTGGCGGCTGCGGGGGCCTTATGCGCCTGACTGGAAGGATCACCCGGACGTGGCTGGACACGGCGGACAACCGCGGAAGGCGAGATCCAGCCCCTCCGGCGTTTGAGGAGCGGGGTCCGGGGCGGAGCCCCGTGTCCTCGTGCCCGGGGGGCCGGGGCGATGCGCCCCGGCCCCGCCGGAGTACGCCCTACTCGTTGTCGTTGACCCAGGACATGAGCTTGCGCAGCTCCTTGCCCGTGGTCTCCAGCAGGTGGTCCTGGTCCTGCTGCTTGTACTCGTTGTACTTCTTCAGACCGCCGTGGTACTCGTCCATCCACTGCTTCGCGAACGTGCCGTCCTGGATCTCGGCGAGGACCTTCTTCATCTCGGCCTTGGTGGCGTCCGTGATGATGCGCGGGCCCGTGACGTAGTCGCCCCACTCGGCGGTCTCGGAGACCGACCAGCGCATCTTCTCCAGGCCGCCCTCGTACATGAGGTCGACGATCAGCTTCAGCTCGTGCAGGCACTCGAAGTAGGCGATCTCCGGCTGGTAGCCGGCCTCGACGAGGGTCTCGAAGCCCGCCTTGACCAGGGCGGCGGTGCCGCCGCAGAGCACGGCCTGCTCACCGAACAGGTCGGTCTCGGTCTCCTCGGTGAAGGTCGTCTTGATGACGCCCGCGCGGGTGCCGCCGATGCCCTTGGCGTACGACAGGGCCAGCTCGAAGCCCTTGCCGGTGGCGTCCTGCTCGACCGCCGCGATGCACGGGACGCCGCGGCCCTCTTCGTACTGACGGCGCACCAGGTGGCCCGGGCCCTTGGGGGCGACCATGCAGACGTCGACGCCCGCCGGGGGCTTGATGAAGCCGAAGCGGATGTTCAGGCCGTGGCCGAAGAAGAGCGCGTCGCCCTCCTTCAGGTTGTCCTTGATGGACTCCTCGTAGACCTGGGCCTGGATGGGGTCCGGGACCAGGATCATGATGACGTCGGCCTCGGCGGCGGCCTCGGCGGGCGTGACCACGCGCAGGCCCTGCTCCTCGGCCTTGGCCTTCGACTTGGAGCCCTCGTGCAGGCCGACCCGGACGTCCACACCGGAGTCGCGCAGCGAAAGGGCGTGGGCGTGACCCTGGCTGCCGTAACCGATGACCGCGACCTTGCGGCCCTGGATGATGGACAGGTCTGCGTCGGCGTCGTAGAACAGCTCGGCCACTGGATATCTCCTATGTGTGCTGATGTTGCGTCCCACCGTACGGCGGGCTCGGTCAGGAAGGTCGGGGGGTTCCGGAATGCGGAACGTCAGGCGGTGCGGTCGAGGGCACGCAGGCTGCGGTCCGTGATCGAGCGCGAGCCGCGGCCGATCGCGATGGTGCCGGACTGCACCAGCTCCTTGATGCCGAAGGGTTCGAGCATCTTGAGCATGGCCTCCAGCTTGTCGCTCGACCCGGTGGCCTCGATGGTCACGGCCTCGGGTGCGACGTCCACGGTCTTGGCGCGGAACAGCTGGACGATCTCGACGATCTGGGAGCGGGTCTCGTTGTCAGCGCGCACCTTCACCAGGACGAGTTCGCGCTGAACGGCGGAGCCCGGCTCCAGTTCGACGATCTTCAGGACGTTCACCAGCTTGTTGAGCTGCTTCGTGACCTGTTCGAGCGGCAGTTCCTCGACATTCACCACAATGGTGATGCGGGAGATGTCGGGGTGCTCGGTGACGCCGACGGCAAGGGAGTCGATGTTGAAGCCGCGGCGGGAAAAGAGGGCGGCGATCCTGGCCAGGATGCCGGGGGTGTTCTCCACCAGGACGGAGAGCGTGTGCTTCGACATGGGAGTCATGGGTCTCGTGCCTCTGCCTCGTGTTCCGTGGGCCGTCAGTCGTCTTCGCCGTCGCCGAAGTCGGGGCGCACGCCCCGGGCGGCCATGACCTCGTCGTTCGAGGTGCCCGCCGCGACCATCGGCCAGACCTGGGCGTCCTCGTGGACGATGAAGTCGATCACGACGGGCCGGTCGTTGACGGCGTTGGCCTCTTCGATGACCTTGTCGAGGTCGGCCGGGTCCTCACAGCGGATCGCGTAGCAGCCCATCGCCTCGGACAGCTTGACGAAGTCCGGGACGCGGGTGCCGGCGCTCGGCTGCTTGCCGTCCGCGTCCGGGCCGCTGTGCAGCACGGTGTTGGAGTAGCGCTGGTTGTAGAACAGCGTCTGCCACTGGCGGACCATCCCCAGGGCGCCGTTGTTGATGATGGCGACCTTGATCGGGATGTTGTTCAGGGCGCAGGTGGTGAGCTCCTGATTGGTCATCTGGAAGCAGCCGTCGCCGTCGATCGCCCAGACGGTCCGGTCCGGCTGGCCGGCCTTGGCGCCCATCGCGGCCGGGACGGCGTAGCCCATCGTCCCGGCGCCGCCGGAGTTGAGCCAGGTCGCGGGCTGCTCGTACTGGATGAAGTGCGCGGCCCACATCTGGTGCTGGCCGACGCCCGCGGCGAAGATCGTTCCCTCGGGAGCCAGTTGGCCGATGCGCTCGATGACCTGCTGCGGCGCGAGCTGGCCGTTGTCGGGGTGGCCGTAGCCGAGCGGGTAGGTGTCGCGCCAGCGGTTCAGGTCGGCCCACCAGGCGGTGTAGTCGCCGGTGTGGCCCGCGGTGTGCTCGGCCTGGATGGCCTGGACGAGGTCGGCGATGACCTCGCGGGCGTCGCCGACGATCGGCACGTCGGCGGCGCGGTTCTTGCCGATCTCGGCCGGGTCGATGTCGGCGTGCACGATCTTCGCGAACGGGGCGAAGCTGTCCAGCTTGCCGGTGACGCGGTCGTCGAAGCGGGCGCCAAGGGCGACGATCAGGTCGGCCTTCTGCAGCGCGGTGACGGCGGTGACCGCCCCGTGCATGCCCGGCATGCCCACGTGCAGCGGGTGGCTGTCGGGGAACGAGCCGAGCGCCATCAGGGTGGTGGTGACGGGCGCGCCGGTGAGCTCGGCGAGGACCTTCAGCTCGGCGGTGGCGCCGGACTTGATGACGCCGCCGCCGACGTACAGGACGGGGCGCTTCGCGGCGGTGATGAGCTTCGCGGCCTCGCGGATCTGCTTGGCGTGCGGCTTGGTCACCGGGCGGTAGCCGGGCAGCTCCTGCTGCGGCGGCCAGGAGAACGTGGTCCGTGCCTGCAGCGCGTCCTTGGCGATGTCGACGAGGACGGGGCCCGGACGGCCCGTGGAGGCGATGTGGAAGGCCTCCGCGATGGTGCGCGGGATGTCCTCGGCCTTGGTGACCAGGAAGTTGTGCTTGGTGATCGGCATCGTGATGCCGACGATGTCCGCCTCCTGGAAGGCGTCCGTGCCGATCGCCTTGGACGCCACCTGGCCGGTGATCGCGACCAGCGGGACGGAGTCCATGTGGGCGTCCGCGATGGGCGTGACCAGGTTGGTGGCGCCGGGGCCCGAGGTGGCCATGCACACGCCGACCCTGCCGGTGGCCTGGGCGTAGCCGGTGGCCGCGTGACCCGCGCCCTGCTCGTGGCGGACGAGGATGTGCCGGACCCGCGTGGAGTCCATCATCGGGTCGTACGCCGGGAGGATCGCGCCTCCGGGAATGCCGAATACGGTGTCGGCCCCGACTTCCTCGAGCGAACGGATCAGGGACTGCGCACCCGTGACGTGCTCGACGGGCGCGGACTGCTGCTGTCCAGAGGATCGGGGCCGCGGCTGCGGATGGCTGGCCCCGGTGGCCTGCTCGGTCATCGGCATTCTCTTCTCGAAGCTGAGGGATTCGCTGAGGTCCCGCTTGAAACGTTCGGCGGGGATTTAGCGGGGTTTTTGCCTGGGTTTGGCAGTGCTGGTGCAACAAAAAACCCCTCGTGCCGTGGGGCAAGCGAGGGGAGCGCGCCGGGTGCGGTCGCTGGGTTCCTCCGGTATCGGGACCGGGCTCACCAGCTTCAGCCGACGCGCTTTCCAAGTACGAGAATTCGGGTGCGCATGGCACTGACCCTCCCCCCGGCGCGCCCTGACTGTCAAGTAGGTGGGACGGGCGTCTCAGCATGTGAGCGGCCGAACGGGGTGGTCCCCGCCACCGTCCCGGCCGCGTAGGCCGCGCTCGCACCGCCGAAGGCGGCGTTGGGGGGTGCCGCGGCGGGGCCGCCCACGCACACCGGCTCGACGGGCCCGCGCGGCACCGGGTACTCCCCCATCGTGAGCGCCCGGCGCAGCCGGTACTCGTCGAGCGGGCCGGAGAACGCCATGCCCTGCCCGTGCGTGCAGCCCATCGCGCGCAGCGCCACGACCTGCTCGGGGTGGTCCACGCCGTCGGCGACGGAGTCGAGGCCGAGGTCGGTGGCGATGCGCAGGAGACCGGCCGTGATCTTGTGCAGGCGCGCGGACTCCACGACGCCCTCGACGAGCCCGCGGTCCAGCTTCAGGACGTCGACGGGGAGCCGCCGCAGCGCCGTGATCGCCGCGCAGCCGCTGCCGAAGCCGTCGAGCGCGACCCGGACGCCGAGCCTCCGCAGGGAGGTCAGACGGCGCTCCAGCTCGTCGAGGGAGACCCGCGGGTCGCTGTCCGCGAGCTCGATGACGAGCGCGCCGGAGGGCAGCCCGTGCCGGGTGAGCAGGGTCTCCAGGGAGCCGAGCGGCAGGGAGCGGTCGACCAGGCGGCGCGCGCCGATCCGCACGGAGACGGGCACCGCGTGCCCGGCGAGAGCGCGCTCGGCGGCCTGCTCGACGGCCTCCTGGAGCAGCCAGCGGCCCAGCTCGGCGGTGCGGTCGCCGTCCTCCGCGGTGCGCAGGAACTCGCCGGGCGTGAACATGATGCCCTGGGCCGAGCGCCACCGCGCCTGGGCCGCGACCGAGGTGATCCGGCCGCTGTCGAGGGCCACGACGGGCTGGTGCAGGAGCGTGAACTCGCCTTCGTGCAGGGCGCTGCGCAGCCGCGTGGCGAGCTCGGCCTTGCGGGCGACGTCGGCCTGCATCTGGGGTGCGTACAGCTCCACGCGGCCCTTGCCCGCCGCCTTCGCGCGGTACATCGCGAGGTCGGCGTTGCGCAGCAGCTCGCCCGCGCCGACGCCCGGTTCGGCGAAGGCGACGCCGATGGAGGCGGCGACCCGGACATCGTTGCCGTCGATGTCGTACGGCTGCGAGAGTCTGAGCCGCAGCCGGTCGGCGAGCTCCATGATGTGCTTCTCGCGCGCGGCCTGGTCGCGGGTGCCGTCGCCGACGATGAGGGCGGCGAACTCGTCGCCGCCGAGGCGCGACGCGGTGTCCGACGCGCGGACGGCCTCCTGGAGGCGCTGGGCGGCCATCACGAGGAGTTCGTCGCCCGCCTGGTGGCCGATGGTGTCGTTGACCGCCTTGAAGCCGTCGAGGTCGATGAAGAGTACGGCCGTGCCCCGGTCGGTGACTCTGCGACCGCCGAGCGCTTGCGCGACTCGGCGGGTGAAAAGTGCCCTGTTGGGCAGGTCCGTGAGCGGATCGTGCTCGGCGTTGTGCTGCAACTGCGCCTGCAGGCGCACCCGTTCGGTGACGTCCCGGCTGTTGAAGATGAGACCGCCGTGGTGGCGGTTGACGGTGGACTCCACATTGAGCCATTCACCGCTGCCGGACTTGAAGCGGCACTCGATCCGCGTGGTGGGCTCCTCCACGGGGTTGGCGGCGAGGAAGCGGCGCACCTCGTGGACCACGCGGCCGAGGTCCTCCGGGTGCATGAGCGTGGCGAGCTCGGAGCCGACGAGGTCGTCCGCCTCGCGGCCGTAGACCCCGGCGGCGGCCGGGCTGACGTACCTCAGGATGCCGCTCGGGGCGGCGATCATGATGACGTCGCTGGAACCCTGCACCAGGGAGCGGAAGTGGTTCTCCTTCTGGGCCAGTTCCTGGGTGAGCGTGATGTTGTCGAGCAGCATGATGCCCTGGCGCACGACGAGGGCGAGGACGACGGTGCCCGCGGTGAAGAGCACGACCTCGTCGACACTGCGCCCGTTCAGGACGTTGTAGAGGATCCCGAGCGTGCAGACGGCCGCGGCCAGGTACGGCGTGAGGGCGGCGAGGGAGCCGGCGATGGGCCGCGTCGTCGCGTACCGTCCGTCGTCGCCCCGCTCGTGGTCGCGCAGATCACGTCCGTCCCGCACATCCCGTACGTCACGCGGATCGCGCAGGTCACGTGGATCTCGTACGACATGTACATCCCGATGTACGTCCCGCACGTCCCGCACGTCGTGGACATCGCGGGCTCCTCGTACGTCGCGCGCGCCCGCGGGGCGCGGCCTGTCGTACGGGCGGTGGCCCACGCGCGTGGGGTCCGTGTCGGCGCGTCCCTGCCGGGGCGTCGCCCACGGGGCGTACGCGAGGAGCAGGGAACCGGCGAACCAGCCGGCGTCGAGCAGCTGGCCGGAGCGGTAGCTGGCGTGCAGCAGCGGCGAGGTGAACAGGGCGTCGCACATGACGGTCAGCGCGAGGGCCCCGATCGCGGTGTTCACGGCGGTGCGGTTCGCCGAGGACCGCCTGAAGTGCAGGGCCAGGACCATGCTGACGAGGGCGATGTCCAGGAGCGGGTACGCGAGCGACAGCGCGGCGTGCGCGACGCCCGGGCCGTCGAACTGGGCGGTGTGCGCGAGGGCCAGGCTCCAGGAGAGCGTGAGCAGCGAGCCGCCGATGAGCCACGCGTCGAGCCCGAGGCACACCCATCCGGCCTTGGTGACCGGGCGCTTGGCGAGCACGAGCAGCCCGATGATGGCGGGCGGCGCGAAGCACAGGAAGAACAGGTCCGCGAAGCCGCGCTCGGGCACGGACTGCCCCAGGACGACCTCGTGCCATCCCCACACCGCGTTTCCGCAGGCCGCCATCGCGGAGGAGAGCGCGAACAGCAGCCACGCGGGTCGAAAGCGGCTGCGCCGGGTGCGGGAGTAGAAGAAGCAGGACACGGCGGCGGCCGCGGCGGCGGCGCTGAGACCGAAGTCGCCCATGATGAGCGCGAGCCGGTCCGAGCCCCAGCCGAGGGCGGAGCCGGTCGCATAGCCGCCGCAGATCAGCAGCAGGAAGACCTGTGACAGCAGGCCCGTGCCGCCGCTCGGCGCGGGGCGCCGGGCCATGGGCGCGCCCGGCGAGGGCAGGGGGGCGCCGAGCCCGCCGTCAAGCACGGACGCGGAGGCCGTCTGCCCGCTCACCGGGCCACCCCGCTCCGCACGCCGGTGCCACGGCCACGCGCGCCGCGTCCGCGCGCCGCGCGGTCCGTCGCGCCCGGACGCGGGAAGCCTTCCCTCGCGCCCGGGTGCGGAGGCCCCTTCGTCGCACCACGGGCCCCACCCGGCACCGGCCCATAGCATCCCGGTCCCGTCGACGGGACAGCGGGGGGACACTTGGCCCGCGGCCGGCCGCCGGGGGGTGCCGGGTCCGTGCTGCGGCGGTCGCTCGTCCGCCCTGACGGCTGCCATGCGACGGCCTCCGACTGCTGCGGACGGCGCCGTGCGGCGCGGTGCGGGTGCCGGTGCCGCCGGGCGCAGTGCCCGCGTCTGCGGGCCGGTGTGCGCGAGAGTCGCGGGCGGTGGTCCCGCCGCTTCGGATCGTTCGCCCATAGGCCGTGCATCGCCCGTCGCCCCCCTCGCAGTCTCGGTACTCGATCCCCGGCGCCGAACGGTGCACGGCGCAGCCCCTGTCGGGACGATACACCAGCCTCGTCACTCAGGGACAGGTCTGCTCTACGCTGCGTGACTACGCCCGTCAATATGGACACGCGGCGCACGCGAGTGAGTGCGGAGCGTGCACAGAAGGCGCAACGCCGGTTCCAGGCGGTCACGGTGCGCCGGATATCGACCGTTCCTGACCGACTTGTGAAGCCGCCGCAGGCCGGAGGGCCGGGCTCCGAAGCCCTGAATATTGGGATTGCGACGGGTTACGACACCCTTGGGCTCACGAGGGCATCGGGGTCACGACGTCGTCAGAACGACGTTGGACAGCGGCTCCCCGGTGACGTACCGCCGCAGCTGGGCGGTCAACAGGCGCCGGGCGCGCGGCGGGAAAGCGGACGACGAGCCCCCCACGTGCGGGCTGATCAGCACGCCGGGGCTCCCCCACAGCGGGTGACCGGCGGGCAGCGGCTCCGGGTCCGTGACGTCCAGGGCGGCGGTGAGGCGGCCGCTCTCCAGCTCGGGGACCAGCGCCTTGGTGTCGACCACCGGGCCGCGGGCCACGTTCACGAGCAGCGCGCCGTCCTTCATGCGTGCCAGGAAATCGGCGTCCACCAGACCCCGGGTGGCCTCCGTGAGGGGCGTGGACAGCACCACCACGTCCGCTTCGGGAAGCAGTCGGGGCAATTCGTCGAGCGAGTGCACCGGACCGCGCGCCGTGGTGCGCTCGGTGCGCGCGACGCGCGCCACCCGCGCGCACTCAAAGGGCGCGAGCCGGTCCTCGATCGCGGAGCCGATCGATCCGTACCCCACGATGAGCACGGACTTGTCGGCGAGGGCCGGATAGAAGCCCGAGCGCCACTCCTGCACCCGCTGCCCCTCCACGAACCGCGGAACGCCCCGCAAGGAGGCGAGGATCAGGGTCAGCGCGAGCTCGGCGGTGCTGGCCTCGTGCACGCCGCGCGCGTTGCACAGCTGGACACCGGGCCGCAGGAACTTCAGACCCGGCTCCAGGGCGTCGATGCCCGCCGTCAGCGTCTGCACGACCCGCAGGGACGTCATGGCGGTCATCGGGGGCACCACCACGTCGGTGCTCTTCATGTACGGCACCACGTAGAACGCGCAGTCGGCCGGATCGGCGGGGTAGTCAGGACCGCCGTCCCAGCAGCGGTACGTCAGACCGGCGTCGGACGCGGCGGGCAGACCCTCGACGTCGGTCTCTTCGAACGGCAGCCATACGTCAGTTGTCATGGTCAGGAGGCTAATGCGAACAGGGTGCACGCCGCGTGCCGGGACGCAGAGGTTACGTTTGGTGCCGCCCGGACGAAAGATCACGGACAGTCGAGGGATCGCGGGACAGCGGGAGGGTTCGACCAGGTGGAGCGCAGGACGATCGGCGCCGGGGCGCTCGGGGTGGGCGCCGTCGGACTCGGCTGTATGCCGATGAGCTGGGCGTACTCCGGCTCGCGACAGCGCGGTGACGCCTCGATGCAGACCGTGCACGCGGCGCTCGACCAGGGCACGACGCTCCTCGACACGGCGGACATGTACGGCCCGTTCACCAACGAACTGCTCGTCGGCAGGGTGCTCAAGGAGCGGCGCGCCGAGGCCTTCGTGTCGACGAAGTGCGGGCTGCTCGTGGGGGATCAGCACGTCGTCGCCAACGGCCGCCCCGGCTATGTGAAGCGCGCGTGCGACGCGTCGCTGCGGCGGCTCCAGACCGACATCATCGACCTCTACCAGCTGCACCGCGCCGACCCCGAGGTGCCGATCGAGGAGACCTGGGGCGCGATGGCCGACCTGGTCACGGCCGGGAAGGTGCGGGCGCTCGGCCTGTGCGCGGTCGGAGCGCGGGCGCGGCGGCGGTCCGGCGGCGGGATGCACGACACCACGATCCGCCAGCTCGAACGGGTCCAGCAGGTCTTCCCCGTGACGGCGGTGGAGGCCGAGCTCTCGGTGTGGTCGCCCGAGGCCCTCGACGCGCTGCTCCCGTGGTGCGCGGCGCGGGGCATCGGCCTGCTGGCCGCGATGCCGCTGGGCAACGGCTTCCTCACGGGCACGCTGACGCCGGGACAGGGCTTCGAGCCGGACGACCTGCGCGCCCGGCACCCGCGCTTCACCGCCGAGATGATGGCCGCCAACCAGCCCCTGGTGGTGGGCCTGCGCCGGGTCGCGGCCCGGCACGGCGCGACCCCCGCGCAGGTGGCCCTGGCATGGGTCCTCGCACAGGGCACCCAGGTGGTCCCGATCCCCGGCGCCAAACGGGACCGCTGGGCACGCGAGAACGCCGGGGCGGCGGGGATCCGCCTCTCCCCACGGGACTTGACGGACCTGGCGGCCCTGCCCGCCGCGCAAGGCTCGTGGGACTGAGGCGATCGGGCCGGATGGTGCCGCTCTCGGCGGAGATCTCAGCCCCTCCGGCGTTTGAGGAGTGAGGGTCTGGGGGCGGAGCCCTCAGGAATCGGAAAGGGGCGGGTCAGGGGCGTCCCGCGAGGGCTTGGGAACCTGCGGGGCTCGGGCGGTGTATGAACAGGAGAAGCGCCGTACCGAAGGGATCCCCACCGTGCTGAGTCCTCAACGTTTCGCCGTGACAGCCACCTTGGCCACCGCCCTCCTCCTGGCCACCGGATGCTCGTCGGACGACGGCGACGCCGCGGACGGCGGCAAGCGCACCGAGTCCACCGCCTCCGGCCCCACCGGCTCCCCGTCGGACGACGGCGCGACACCACCCCCGGAGAAGGGCTCGGCCAAGGTCACCAAGACCCTGGCCACGGGCCTGAAGTCACCGTGGGGGCTGGCCGCGCTCCCGGGCGGCGACCTGCTCGTCTCGTCCCGGGACGAGGGCACGATCACCCACGTGGACGGCGGCACCGGCAAGAAGACGGAGGTCGGCAAGGTGCCCGGGGTGGCCCCCGGCGGCGAGGGCGGCCTGATGGGCCTCGCCCTGTCCCCGACCTACGCCTCGGACCACTTCGTGTACGCGTACTTCACGACGGCTTCCGACAACCGCGTGGCCCGCATGCTCTACGACGAGGCGAAGCCCGAGGGCCAGCGCCTCGGCGCGCCCGACACGATCTTCAAGGGCATCCCCAAAGGCATGATCCACAACGGCGGCCGGATCGCCTTCGGCCCCGACAAGCTGCTGTACGTGGGCACGGGCGAGACCGGCGACACCGGCCTCGCCCAGGACAAGAAGTCCCTCGGCGGCAAGATCCTCCGCCTGACCCCGGACGGCGAGCCGGCGCCGGGCAACCCCTTCGAGAACTCCCCGGTGTACTCGTACGGCCACCGGAACGTCCAGGGTCTCGCCTGGGACGAGCAGAAGCGCCTGTGGGCCTCGGAGTTCGGCCAGGACACCTGGGACGAGCTCAACGAGATCAAGGCGGGCGACAACTACGGCTGGCCCGAGGTCGAGGGCAAGGGCGATGCGGACGCCAAGGAGGAGGGCTTCCACGACCCGGTGGCCCAGTGGAAGACGTCCGAGGCCTCACCGAGCGGCGTCGCCTATGCGGAGGGCTCGGTCTGGATGGCGGGTCTGCGCGGCCAGCGGCTGTGGCGCGTCCCGGTGCGCGGGGCGGGCGGGGAGCCGGAGACGGAGGCGTTCCTCACCGAGGAGCACGGCAGACTGCGCACGGTCCTCGCGGCGGGCGGCGACAAGCTGTGGCTGGTGACGAGCGAGACGGATTCGCGGGGCACCCCGGAGAAGGGCGACGACAAGATCCTGGAGGTGGAGGTGGAGTAGCGCGAGCGCACACTCAGGCGGCGGGCGGCGCCTCGTCCGGGCGGGCACCGGGGCCGGGGCCGCATCCGGGGCCGGGGCCGGGGCCGGATCCGGAGGCAGAAGCGGAAGCAGAAGCGGAGCCGGATCCGGAGGCGGGAGCGGGCCCGGGGTCAGCGCCGGAGCCGGGGACGGCGTCGAGGCCGGAGGCGGCATCGGACCCAGGGACGGCGTCAGAGCTGGGGCCGGCATCAGAGCCGGGGACAGCGTCGGAGCCGGAGGGCTGGGCGGCATCCGAGGCGGGCCGGGCGGCATCCGCTCCCTGCTTCGGGACCCGTACCACCACCTTGCCGGAGGACAGGTCTATGGGTCCTTTGCCGGGGTCCCCGTCGTCCACGTCGACGCGCGTCAGCTCAAGCCGCTTCTTCTCGTCGTCGGTGTGCTTGCGCCCGGGCGCGAAGAGCTGCTCGAACACGTTGAACACAGTGCCTCCCGAAAAGGCTGACGACGGTCCTGTTTCCCAGGGTAAGCGAGCGCCCGGGAAACGGTCCGGGCCCGGGCGGGCGCCCGCTCACCCGGCGACCAGGGGCTCCTCGTCCGCGGTGAAGAGGCCGAGCCGGTGCGCGAGGGCGGCCGCCTCGCCGCGGCCCGCGACGCCCAGCTTGGCGAGGATGTTGGAGACGTGGACGCTCGCCGTCTTCGGGGAGATGAACAGCTCCTCGGCGATCTGGCGGTTGCTGCGGCCCGCGGCCACCAGGCGGAGCACGGCGCGCTCGCGGGTGGTCAGGCCGAGCTCCTCGGCGGGGTCGGCCGGAGCGGAGGAAGTCGCTCCGGTCAGTGCGAGGCGGGCCCGCTGGGCGAGCTGGGTGACGGCCTCGACGAGGGGGCGGGCACTGAGGTGCTCGGCCACCGCGGCCGCCTGCCGCAGCAGTTCGGCGGCCCGGTCCCGGTCGGTGTCGCCCGCGGCGGCCCTGCCGCCCCCGGCCCCGGCCGTGAGCAGCGCCTCCGCGAGGCGGTGCCGGACGCGCGCGAGGTCGTAGGGGCGTTCGAGAGGCGCGATGGCGGTGAGGACCTCCAGCCAGTCGTCGGAGGTCGCGTGGCCCTCGGCGCGCAGGAGTTCGGCGCGGACCCAGCGTTCGTACGCCTGCCAGACGGGCACGCGGGTGGCCAGGGACTTCGCGGTGGTGCGGATCAGGTGCAGGGACTCGTCGCGGCCCGGCGCGGCGACCGCGAGGCCGCGGGTGTCGGCCTCGGCGGTGGCGGCCGCGAGGACCAGCGGCCAGCCGTACCGCTGGGTGCCGGGCGGGAGGCCGTCGGCGACGGCTCGGCGGAGCTCGGCGCGGGCGTCGAGGATGCGGCCCTCGCCCGCGGCGATGCCGAGGGCGATGCGGGCCAGGGGAAGGGTGTTCTGGGGTATGGAGTCGTGCGTGCCGAAGTGCCGCCAGGCCTCGGCGTGGTGGCGGGCGGCCTCGGCCATGTCGCCGCGGGCGAGCGCGAAGTAGGCCAGGCGCACCCCGGCGCCGCCGCGCGGCTTGGCGCTGAGGACGGCGCGGCTCGCCGAGTCGACGGCGTCGTCCCAGCGGCCGAGGGAGTACAGGGACTCGGAGCGGTTGGCCCACATCCAGGCCTCGGAATCACGCAGGCCGTACCGCTGGGCGTACTGGATGCCCTCGTCGAGGAGGGCGAGGGACTCGCGGTGGCGGCCGATGCCTTCGAGGACGGAGGGCAGGTTGATGTAGCAGCGGCAGAGCACGCCGACGATCTCCTCGGCGGTGACCCGGTCCCGGACCGCGTACATCTCGGCGAGCCCCGCGTCGATGTCGCCCGTGTCGACGACCAGGCCGCCCAGGGTGAGCCGGGCGTTCAGCTCGATCTCGTGGGCGCCGACCATGCGGGCGTACTCGACGGCCTGCTCGGCGGCGGTGAGGCTCTCGGGGCCCGGCTGGTGCAGCATCTGCCAGCCCGCGACCATGGTGAGCACCTCGGCGTGCACCTCCGACGGCGGATGGCCGCGCACGAGGTCCTGTGCGGTGGCGAGTTCCTTCCAGCCGTCGCCGCGGGCGAGGCTCTGCATGAGGCGGGAGCGCTGCACCCAGAACCAGGCGGAGCGCAGCGGGTCCTGCTCGTCCTCCAGGAGGCGCAGGGCACGCTTGGTGATCTTCAGGGCGCGTTCGCGCTCGCCGCAGTGGCGGCCCGCGACGGCCGCCTCGGCCATCAGGTCCAGATAGTGCAGCGGAGTGGCGGCGGGGTCGCAGCCGCAGGGCGGGTAGACCTCGGTGTAGTCGACGGGGCGCAGCAGGGCGCGCACCTCGTCGGGGGCCGCGTCCCACAGGTCCATCGCCCGCTCCAGGAGGCGCAGTTGCTCGGCGTAGGCGTGCCGGCTGCGGGCCTCGACGGAGGCGTTGAGGACGGCGGGCAGCGCCTTCGCGGCGTCGTGGGCGCAGTACCAGTAGCTGGCGAGGCGGGCGGCGCGCTGGTCGGCGGCGACGAGGCCCGGGTCGGCCTCCAGGACGGTGGCGAAGCGGCGGTTGATGCGGGAGCGCTCGCCGGGCAGCAGGTCGTCGCCGACGGCCTCGCGCACGAGGGAGTGCCGGAAGCGGTAGCCGTCGCCGCCGGGCGAGGCGAGGAGGATGTTGGCGCCGACGGCGGCCCGCAGCGCGTCGATCAGGTCGTCCTCGGTGAGGTCGGCGACCGCGGCGAGCAGGTCGTACTCGACGGTCGAGCCGCCCTCGGCGACGATCCGCGCCACCTTCTGGGCGTCGTCGGGCAGCTCCTCGACGCGGACGAGGAGCAGGTCGCGGAGCGAGTCGGTGAGGGAGGCGCAGCTGCTGCCGTGGGAGGCGACGGCGAGTTCCTCGACGAAGAAGGCGTTGCCGTCGGAGCGCTCGAAGACGTCGTCGACCAGTTTGGGGGCGGGCTCGGCAGCGAGGATCCCGGCCATCTGGCGGGCCACTTCGTCCCGGCTGAAGCGGGCGAGTTCGACGCGGCGGACCGTGCGGAGGCGGTCCAGCTCGGCGAGCAGCGGGCGCAGCGGGTGGCGGCGGTGGATGTCGTCGGCGCGGTAGCTGGCGAGGACGACGAGGTGGCCGCTGCGCAGCGTGCGGAACAGGTACGAGAGCAGGTGGCGGGTGGAGGCGTCCGCCCAGTGCAGGTCCTCGAGGATCATCACGACGGTGCGGTCGGCGGCCACGTGCTCCAGGAGGCGGGCGGTGAGCTCGAAGAGCCGGGCCATGGCCTCCTCGCCGTGCCTGCCGCCACCGGCGGACTGCGGGCGCGGGGCACCCTCGCACAACTCCGGAAGCAGCCGCGCCAGTTCCTCCTCCTGACCAGCCGCGGCCGCCGCGAACTCGGCGGGCAGCTGCTCGCGCAGGGCGCGCAGGGCGGAGGAGAAGGGGGCGAAGGGCAGGCCGTCGGCGCCGATCTCCACACAGCCGCCGACCACCACGAGCGCGCCCGCGGCGACGGCCGCGGCCTCGAACTCCTCCAGGAGGCGCGTTTTGCCGACGCCTGCCTCACCGCCGAGCAGCAAGGCTTGCGGCTCGCCCGCGGCGGGTGCGGCGGCACGGGCGAGCGCGTCGTTCAGTACGCGCAGTTCGTCGGCTCTGCCGACGAAGACGGGGCTGACGGACCTGGTCTCCACAGCGGTGAGCATCGCACAGAGCTGCGGTTTTGTGGGAGTGGGTTTCGCTGTGCGCGACATGGGAGGGCCGGGGCCGCCGTCAGGCCGCGTGGGTGTAGCGGTCGGTCTGACGGGCGGTGGGCTCGGTGCGCCGGGCGGTCAGGCGGGCCTCGGCGGCCTCCCGGCCGAGCGCCCTGCGCGTCTTCGCGGCCTTGAGCGCCTCCCGTACGAGGCCGTGGCGGGCGGCCTGGGCGGCGAGCTCGGCGGTGCGGAACTGGTGGAGTTCGTAGTCGAACATTTTCGTGTCCCCCTGGGTTGCGGTGTCTCGCTCTCTGCGATGACTCCACTTTCGTTTCCCAGGGGGGTCCGGCACATCGGGAAGGTTCCGCATCTTGCGGGGGGTGGGGGGCCTTAGGTGTGAGGGGGTGCCTTATCCATCACACGTCAGGGCCTAACTGGTCGACGGCAAGCCCAGGAACAGGTCCGTGTACTTGGCCACCGCCAGGGCCAGGCCGATGGCTCCGAGGGTGACGCCCGCCCAGGCCACCGACTTGGTCCAGGGGGCCTGGACGCGGTCGGGGGCGCCGAAGGCGGGGCGCAGCAGGACGGCCACGCCGACCACCAGGGCGGCCAGCGCGAAGGCGCCCGCCACCAGGGCCGTCGTCTTCCAGGAGTCGCCGTAGACCTCTTCGACCTGGCGGGCCACGCTCGCGCCCTGGGAGGTGTTGAGCTGGCCGATCAGGGACTCGCGGGCCGAGGCGACCGTGCCGAGCCAGCCGCCGGAGAGGCCGATCAGGCCGAGCGCGGCGGCGACGACGGCGGCCGCGCCCTGCCCGACGCCCGCCGAGGCGGCGGGGACGGTCTCCTCGGGAGCGAGTTCGTCCTCACCGGATTCACCGGATTCACCGGGCTCGCCGGGCTCGCCGGACTCGCCGGACTCCTCGGTTTCCAAGGGCTCCCCGGTTGCCAAGGGCTCCGCGGCCGCCGCGGGCCCCTCGGCCGCCGCCTCGGCAGGGGCCTTAGACGGCTCCGGGGTCTGAGGTACCTCCTTAGGCGCCTCGTCCGTCGCTGCCGTCTCGTCCGTCTCGTTGGCGCTCTTCGTTCCCATGCTCCGCACCGTACGGACGGAGTCTGAGAGGCCCCTTAACGCGCGGCGCGGGCCGCCCGCCACTCGGGCGCGAGCACCGACCAGACCTCCATGTCGTGGCGGATGCCCTGCCAGGGGAAGCTCTCCCGCAGCACCCCGTCGCGGACCATGCCGAGCCGCTTGGCCACGGCCTTGCTGGGGTCGTTGCGGGAGGAGACGAGCCACTCGACGCGGTGCATGCCGCGCTGGTCGACGGCCCAGTCGACGAGGACGCCGGCGGCGGTGGTGATGAGGCCGCGGCCGGTGGCGGAGGGTTCGAGCCAGACGCCGACCTCGCAGGAGTCGCTCCCGACGTCGAAGACCCGGAAGAACACCCCGCCGACGAGCGTGCCGTCCAGCCAGATGCCGTACAGGCGGCCGGTGTCCGCGGCCTGCTTGTCGGCGTACCGCTGGAGGAGTTCACGGGCGGAGTCCAGGTCCGTGACCTTGACCGTCATCGGCACCCACGGACCGGCGAACTCCCGCGCGCGGTCGACGTGTTCCAGGAACTCCTCGGCGTTCCACGGCTCCAGGGGCCGCAGTTCGGCCCCCTCCCCCACGGGTATCGCGAACATCCGGCTCTCCCTCAGCGGTGGTGCGGCTAGCGCTTCTCCAACTGCGCGTACGCGATCTCGTCGCGCTCGCGGTGCCCCGGGATCTTCGCACGTGTCCGGTGCTCGGGCACCTCAATACTGATCCGCGGCAGCCAGCGGTCCAGGCGGCGCGGCAGCCACCAGTTGGCGCCGCCGAGCATGTGCATGAGGGCGGGCACGAGCAGGGTGCGCAGGACGAACGCGTCGAGGGCGACAGCCGCCGCGAGGGCGATGCCGAACATCGCGATCACCCGGTCCCCGCTGAGCACGAAGGCGAGGAACACCGAGATCATGATGACGGCCGCGGAGTTGATGACGCGGCTGGTCTCGGCGAGGCCGACGCGGACGGCCACGCGGTTGTCGCCGGTCTCCAGCCACTCCTCGTACATCCTGCTGACCAGGAAGACCTGGTAGTCCATGGAGAGGCCGAAGAGGACCGAGACCATGATGACGGGCAGGAAGGGCTCGATGGGGCCCGCGCGCCCCAGGCCCATCAGCTCGCTGCCCCAGCCCCACTGGAAGACCGCGACCACGACGCCGAAGGCGGCCGCGACCGCCGCGACGTTCATGACGGCGGCCTTCAGCGGTATGCCGACGGAGCGGAAGGCGAGGAGCAGCAGCACACAGCCCAGGCCGATGACGACGCCCACGAACAGCGGCAGCTTGCCGACGATGATCTCCGCGAAGTCGTCGTAGCCCGCCGTGACGCCGCCGACGTGGAGGTCGAGGGAGGTGCCGGACTCGGCGCGCGGCAGGACGTCGCCGCGGAGCCGGTCGACGAGGTCGCTGGTGGCCTTCGACTGGGGCGCGGATTCCGGTACGACGGTGAGGAAGGCCGCGTCGCCGCCCTCGGCGTAGGTCACGGGGCTCACGGAGGCGACGCCCGGGGTGGACTCCAGGGTCGCGCCGAGGTTGTCGAGGGCGAGCCGGTCGGGGGCGCCGCGGACGTCCGTGACGAGGGTGAGCGGGCCGTTCACGCCGGGGCCGAAGCCGTCGGCGAGCAGGTCGTAGGCCTGCCGGGTGGTGGCGGTCGCGGCGTTGTTGCCCTGGTCGGAGGTGCCGAGGCGGAGCGAGAGCGTCGGCACGGCGAGGACCGCCATCACCACCACCGCGAGGGCGCCGAGCAGCTTCGGGTGCCGCTCCACGAACGCCGACCAGCGGGCGGCGAGCCCGGTGGGCACCTCCGGCTCGGGCCCGCGCTCGGCGAGCCTGCGCCGCTCGCGGCGGCTGAGCGCGCGCGGCCCGATGAACGAGAGGAGCGCGGGCAGCAGCGTCACGGACGCGGCGACGGTGAGGACGACGGTCAGGGAGGCGGCGATGGCGACGCCGTTGAGGAAGCTCAGGCGCAGGATCAGCATGCCGAGCAGCGCGATGCAGACGGTGGCGCCCGCGAAGACGACGGCCCGGCCGGTGGTGGCGACGGCCCGTTCGGCGGCCTCGGCGACCGGCAGGCCGCGTTTGAGGCCCTTGCGGTGGCGCGTGACGATGAACAGCGCGTAGTCGATGCCGACGCCGAGCCCGATCAGGGTGCCGAGCATCGGCGCGAAGTCGGCGACCGTCATGACGTGGCCGAGCAGCACTATGCCCGCGTACGCCGTGCCGACGGAGACGACGGCCGTGGCGATGGGCAGCGCCGACGCGGCGAGCGAGCCGAAGGCGAGGAACAGCACGACGGCGGCGACGGCCACGCCGACGATCTCGGCGGTCTTGGCGCTCTTGGTCTCGGTGAGGCCGATGGCGCCGCCGCCGAGGGCCACGTCCAGGCCCCGGGTCTGGGCGGACTCGGCCGTCCGCACGACGGCGCGCGCCTCGCCGGGGGTGACGGAGTCCAGCTGGTCGCGGAAGGTGACCGTGGCGTAGGCGGTGCGGCCGTCCTCGCTGATCCGGGTGGCGCCGCGCTCGGTGTACGGGCTGGTGACGGAGGCCACACCGGGCAGCTCGGCGATCTCGTCGAGCGTCTCGGTCATCGTCTGTTCGACGGCGGCGGAGCGCACGGACTGGTCCCCGCCGGTGTGCCAGACGACGGTGTTGCTGTCGCCGCCGAGGCTGGGGAAGCCGTCCTTCAGGAGCTGGCTGGCGCGGTTGGACTCGGTGCCGGGCACCTCGTAGTCGTTCGAGTACGCCGATCCGACGGCGGCGGCAGCGGCGGCGGTGCCGCCGAGTGCGAGGAGCCAGAGCAGTACGGCGACGAGGCGGTGCTGGACGCACCACCGGGCGAGTGCTGCCACGGACTGGCTCCCTGAGTGACTCGTGGATCCTCGTCGGGGCAGCCGGGAAGCATCGGATTTGACCCGAAAAGAACACGTCTACTGCTTGAAGTACTACATGATCGGCATGGACAGGTAAAGATCATGTGGCCGCTTGTGCGGCGACATGACCGGGATGGGCCATGCGGAGCCACTCTGACAGCCACCGGAGATCCTTAGTCCGTTTCGTGTCCAGCCTCACAACAGCTCAGGCAGCTCCGTTCAGGCCCACGCACCCCGGACGTCACACAGGGGCACACGGGCCACGCCCGTATGCCCCCGCACCACGGCCGTCGGGCGGGTCAGCCCGACACGCCGGCGCGGCCGTTCTCGATGTGGCCCATCAGCCGCCGCCGGAAGGTCTCGTCGCCCGCGGCCGTCACCTCGACGTCGTACCAGCCGCGCTCGTCCGACGTCCGCCAGGCGAGGGTGCGGCTGCTGCCCGGCCGCACGCGCACCGTCCGGGTGCGCCGCCGGACGTCGTCCTCGTCCACGTACCCGAGCGGCTTGACGGTGAAGACCAGCGGCTCCTTGCCCCGGTTGGCGACGGTGAGGTGCAGCTCGCGCCGGGTGATCGCCGAGGAGAGCGCGGCGACGCCGTCCTTGCCGCCCGCGAACTCGCGCCGGAACCCGTTCGGCCCGGTGACCGTGAAGCGGTAGGCGTCCCCCCGCAGCGGCACGGACCAGCGGCCCTCGTGCCGGACGTCCTGGTGCTGCGGTATCGGGAACTCCCCGGCGTACGGGTACAGCGCGAAGTGCGCGCTGCGCCGGCCGCCGTTGCGCAGCCGCACCGTGAGCGTGCCGTCCTTGGCGGGCCGGGCGTCGGCGTCCGGCTGGTAGGGCAGCGGGCGCGCCCGGCGCACGCCCGGCTCCTGGCGCGGCATCGTCTGCTGGACCGGCGGCTGCGGCTGCCAGCGGCCGCTGAACGGCGGGATCGCGCCGGGCTGCTCCACCTCCGGCTGCCGGTGGCCGCGGTCGAAGTCGAAGGCTCCGGTCAGATCGCCGGCGACCTGGCGGCGCCAGGCGCCGATGTTGGGCTCGCGCACGCCGGTCCACCGCTCCAGGAAGCGCACCACGGAGGTGTGGTCGAAGACCTCGGACGACACGTACCCGCCGACGCTCCAGGGCGACACGACGAGCATCGGCACGCGGGCGCCGAGCCCGGTCGGCAGGCCCTGCCAGCGCTCCTCGGCGCCGTCGGGGTCGTCGGCGCCCGGCACGGGCGGCGGCACGTGGTCGAAGAAGCCGTCGTTCTCGTCGTAGTTGATGAACACGGCGGTGCGCCGCCACACCTCGGGGTGCGAGGCGAGCGCGTCCAGGACCTTGTAGACGATGGTGGCGCTGTGGATCGGCGAGGAGACGGAAGGGTGCTCGGAGTCCAGGGCGGACGGCACCAGGTAGCTGACCTTCGCCAGCTTGCCGCGCGCGACGTCCCGCGCGAACGTCTCGGCCAGCGTGCCGGTCGGCACCCGCCTGAGGCCCCGCTCGAAGAGCGAGCGCTCGCGCCGGGTCAGCGTCTTGACCCCGGCGTCGAGCGCGGCGAGCAGCTTGGCCCGCTCCGTCTCGTCCTTGGCGTCGCGGACCTTGGCGTAGAAGGCCTCCATGAACGTGAATTCCGTCGTGGCGAGCGCCTTGCGGGCGATGGCCTTGAAGGTGGTGAAGAACTCGATCTGGTTGTCGGTGAAGTTCTCCCACTCGGTGTACGTCTGCCAGCTCACGCCCGCCTTCTCCAGGCGCTCGGCGTACGTCCCCCAGTCGTAGCCGGGGTGCTTGCCCTCGTCGTACGCGTCGTTGTCGACGGCCCGCTTTCCGGTCGCCTCGAAGCCCGTCTTGCCGCTCCACAGGTGGTTGCGGTTGGGGCTGGTGGAGGTGTGGATGGACGAGTGGTAGGCGTCGCAGATCGTGAAGGTGTCGGCGAGTTCGTAGTGCAGCGGGATGTCCTGGCGCGTGTAGTACGCCATCGTGGCGGCGGTCTTGGCCGTCACCCAGCCGTCCATCCAGCCGTCGTGCCAGGCCTTGGCGCCGCCCTTCCAGGAGTGGTCGAGGGCGCCGATGTACTGGAGGTCCTTCTTCTGCGTGGCGGCGGCGTCGCGCACCGGGAACGGCAGCACGGCCCTCCCCGCGCCGGGCTGCTCGAACACGCTCTTGCCGCTGGGCAGTTGGATGGCGTTGCGGTCGCCGAAGCCGCGTACGCCCCGCAGGGTGCCGAAGTAGTGGTCGAAGGACCGGTTCTCCTGCATCAGGATGACGACGTGCTCGATGGCGTCGAGCCCGCCCTTCGGCGGCTCCTTCGCGAGCGCTTCCTGAAGCGACGGCGGCAGGAAGGACCCGACCGTGGCGGCGCCGAGCGCGCCACCGCCCACTGCCATCAACCGTCTGCGCGAAATCTCCGCTGCCACGCCCAACCTCCAGTCGACACCCAATGGTTGTCCGGTGATCCATTGGTCTGCTGAGCTGGGACGGTAGTGACTCCTGGTTGCAGAGGGAAGGCCGAGGACCGAAGTCGCGGTGAACGTCGGCGCTTTGCCGCCGCCCTGGGGCCCCGCACACGCGAAGGGGCGCCGCACACGCGAAGCCGCCCCGGCCCCCGCGCACGCGAAGGGGCGCCGCACCCGATCCGGATGCGGCGCCCCTGTCGTGCGCGGAGAAGCGCGGGTGTCAGCCCTCGACGCCCAGCTGCTCCAGGATGAGCTCCCTGACGCGGGCCGCGTCGGCCTGGCCACGGGTGGCCTTCATGACCGCGCCGACCAGCGCGCCGGCCGCGGCGACCTTGCCGCCGCGGATCTTGTCCGCGATGGCCGGGTTGCCCGCGATGGCCTCCTCGACGGCCGCCGTCAGGGCGCCGTCGTCCGAGACGACCTTCAGGCCGCGCTTCTCGACGACCTGGTCGGGGTCGCCCTCGCCCTTGAGCACGCCGTCGATGACCTGACGGGCCAGCTTGTCGTTCAGGTCACCGGAGGCGACGAGCTCGCTCACGCGGGCCACCTGCTCCGGCGTGATGGGCAGCGCGCCGAGGTCGACGCCCTGCTCGTTCGCGTTGCGCGCGAGCTCGCCCATCCACCACTTGCGCGCCGACACGGCGTCCGCGCCCGCGTTGATGGTGGCGACGATCGGGCCGATCGCACCGGCGTTGAGGATCGACTGCATGTCGTGGGCGGAGACGCCCCACTCCTCGCGCAGCCGGTTGCGCTGGGCGAGCGGCAGCTCCGGCAGCTCCGCGCGCAGGGCCTCGACCCACTCGCGGGACGGGGCCACCGGCACCAGGTCGGGCTCGGGGAAGTAGCGGTAGTCCTCCGCCTCCTCCTTCACCCGGCCCGACGTGGTGGAGCCGTCGTCCTCGTGGAAGTGCCGGGTCTCCTGGATGATCGTGCCGCCGGAGGAGAGCACGGCCGCGTGCCGCTGGATCTCGTAGCGCGCGGCGCGCTCCACGGACCGCAGCGAGTTCACGTTCTTCGTCTCGGAGCGGGTGCCGAACTTCTCCCGGCCGTGCGGCCGCAGCGAGAGGTTCACGTCGCAGCGCATCTGGCCCTGCTCCATGCGGGCCTCGGAGACGCCGAGCGCCTTGATGAGCTCGCGCAGCTCGGCGACGTACGCCTTGGCGACCTCGGGGGCGCGCTCCCCGGCACCGACGATCGGCTTGGTGACGATCTCGATGAGGGGGATGCCCGCGCGGTTGTAGTCGAGCAGCGAGTGCGAGGCGCCGTGGATGCGGCCGGTGGCACCGCCGACGTGCGTCGACTTGCCGGTGTCCTCCTCCATGTGGGCGCGCTCGATCTCCACGCGGAAGACCTCGCCGTCCTCCAGCTGGACGTCCAGATAGCCGTTGAAGGCGATCGGCTCGTCGTACTGGGAGGTCTGGAAGTTCTTCGGCATGTCCGGATAGAAGTAGTTCTTCCGGGCGAAGCGGCACCACTCGGCGATCTCGCAGTGCAGCGCGAGACCGATCTTGATCGCGGACTCGACGCCGACGGCGTTGACGACCGGCAGGGCGCCGGGCAGGCCGAGGCAGGTCGGGCAGGTCTGCGAGTTGGCGTCCTGCTTGAGCTCAGTGGAGCAGCCGCAGAACATCTTCGTCTTGGTGCCGAGCTCGACGTGGACCTCGAGGCCCATGACGGGGTCGTACGACGCGAGCGCGTCCTCGTACGACATCAGCTCGGGGGTGGTCGTGACAGTCACGGTGTTGGAACTTCCCTCTCAGCCGAGCAGAACGTCGTCGTCACCGATGCGCTTGAGCTCGCGCACCAGGATGGCGATGCCGGTGACGATGGCGGCCGCGGAGACGACGGCGTCGACGAGCTGCAGCGCGTCGTGCTCGGCACGGGCCTTCTTGACCTGCTTGAGCGTGCTGAGCGCACCGAAGGCGGTGGTGCCGATGGACAGATACGTGCCGGTCCTGGACTTCTTGAAGCCCTTGGCCTTGGCCAGCGTCTTGTTGCTCACAGCGACGGTGCCTCCTCAAGCAGCGGGTGGCCCCACTTTTCCACGAAGGCGGCCTCGACGGCGGCGCCCACCTTGTACAGGCGGTCGTCCTTCATGGCGGGGGCGATGATCTGCAGACCGACCGGAAGCCCGTCCTCCGGCGCGAGGCCGCAGGGCAGCGACATGGCGGCGTTGCCCGCCAGGTTGGTCGGGATGGTGCACAGGTCCGCCAGGTACATCGCCATCGGGTCGTCGGCGCGCTCGCCGATCGGGAAGGCGGTGGTCGGCGTGGTCGGCGACACGATGACGTCGACCTGCTCGAAGGCCTTCTCGAAGTCCCGCGTGATCAGCGTGCGGACCTTCTGCGCGGAGCCGTAGTACGCGTCGTAGTAGCCGGAGCTGAGCGCGTACGTACCGAGCATGACGCGGCGCTTGACCTCGTCGCCGAAGCCGGCCTCGCGGGTCAGCGCGGTGACCTCCTCGGCGGACTTCGTACCGTCGTCGCCGACGCGCAGGCCGTAGCGCATGGCGTCGAAGCGGGCCAGGTTCGAGGAGCACTCGGACGGCGCGATCAGGTAGTACGCCGACAGGCCCAGGTCGAAGGACGGGCAGTCCAGCTCGACGACGGTGGCGCCGAGCGACTTCAGCAGCTCGACGGACTCGTTGAAGCGCTGGACGACACCGGCCTGGTAGCCCTCGCCGGAGAACTGCTTGACGACGCCGACGCGCATGCCGTCCACCGAGCCGTTGCGCGCGGCCTCGACGACCTGCGGGACCGGGGCGTCGATGGAGGTGGAGTCGAGCGGGTCGTGCCCGGCGATGGCCTCGTGCAGGAGCGCCGCGTCGAGGACGGTGCGGGCGCAGGGGCCGCCCTGGTCCAGGGAGCTGGAGAAGGCCACCATGCCGTAGCGCGAGACGCCGCCATACGTCGGCTTGACGCCGACCGTGCCGGTGACGGCCGCGGGCTGGCGGATGGAGCCGCCGGTGTCGGTGCCGATGGCGAGCGGGGCCTCGTACGCGGCGAGGGCCGCGCTGGAGCCGCCGCCGGAGCCGCCGGGGATCCGGGTGAGGTCCCACGGGTTGCCGGTCGGCCCGTAAGCGCTGTTCTCGGTGGAGGACCCCATGGCGAACTCGTCCATGTTGGTCTTGCCGAGGATGACGACGCCGGCTTCCTTGAGCCGCTTCGTCACGGTGGCGTCGTACGGCGGGATCCACCCTTCGAGGATCTTCGAACCGACGGTCGTCGGAACGCCCTCGGTGGTGAAGATGTCCTTGAGCGCGAGCGGCACGCCGGCCAGCGGGCCGAGCTTCTCGCCCTTGGCGCGCTTCTCGTCCACGGCGCGGGCCTGCGCGAGCGCGCCCTCGCGGTCGACGTGCAGGAAGGCGTGCACCTTCTCGTCGACGGCCTCGATGCGGGCCAGGTGGGCCTCGGTGACCTCGACCGCGGTGAGCACGCCGGAAGCGATGTTCGCAGCGATCTCGGCGGCGGTGAGCTTGATGATCTGGTTCTGGTCCGTCATGTTCGGTTAGTCCTCCCCCAGGATCTGCGGCACCTTGAAACGCTGCTGCTCCTGGGCCGGGGCGCCCGAGAGCGCCTGCTCGGGGGTGAGCGACGGACGGACCTCGTCCGCGCGCATGACGTTCGTCAGCGGCAGCGGGTGGGAGGTCGGCGGTACGTCTTGGTCGGCGACCTCCGAGACGCGGGCGACCGCGCCGATGATGTCGTCGAGCTGTCCGGCGAAGTGGTCGAGCTCTTCGTCCTTCAACTCCAGACGTGCAAGGCGGGCGAGGTGAGCGACCTCCTCGCGCGTGATGCCAGGCATGCAGCGATCCTCTGGGGTGAGCGTGATGGATTTGGACCCAATCCTATGGGGCGGGCCCCGCTGACCGCGAAACGCTTTCCTCTCGCGGGGGCGCGCTCGACGGGCGAAGCCCGGGCTTTCCCCCACCCACCCGCCCTTTCACCGCGCAGACGCGCTCGTCCTCAAACGCCGGACGGGCTGATCAGTGCCGCTGCGGGCCGCAGACAGGAACGAGCGCGCAGCGGAGATCTTTCAGCCCGTCCGGCGTTTGAGGACGAGGCGCGGAGCGCCGATTCGGGGGTCCAAGGGGGCGGAGCCCCCTTGTTCGGGAAGGGGCGGGCCTGGGGCGCCCCGCGAGGGATGTCGCGGTACGACAATTGGCCGGCCCCGGTGCGCTGCACCCCCGCCCGGCCCGAGGCAGCGCAGCATGCGCGGCATGCGCATGCAATTCCCCGGGGCGAAAGGCCCCTGGCCAGGACCCGCGGTGCTCGGCGCCGGAGCCCTCGCCCTGGCCCTGTCGCTCACCGCGTGGTGGAGCCTGATCAACGACCCGACCTACGCGGCCCACCGCACCCCCGCGGACCTCAGCGTCTACCTGGACGCGGCGACCGCGCCGGAGCACGAGCTCTACGGCGGGAAGTTCGGCGTGCACGCGCTGCCGTACCTCTATCCGCCCGTCGCCCTGCTCCCCTTCCGCGCCCTGAGCGATCTGGACCTGACCGTCGCCGCCCGGCTGATGGCGGGCATCTCCCTCGCGGCGATGGCCCTTGCCGCCTGGGCGGCGGCCCGGATGGCCGGGCGGCGCCCGGGACCGGCCACCGCCGGGTGCGCGCTCGCGGTGTGCGGCCTCGCGCTGTGGACCGAGCCGGTGCTGCAGAACCTGGACTTCGGGCAGGTCAACCTGGTCCTGCTCGCGCTCGTCCTGACCGACCTGGCCACGCCCGACCGCCGCCTCTGGAAGGGCGTGGGCATCGGCCTCGCGGCGGGTCTGAAGCTCACCCCCGGCCTTTTCGTCGTGTATCTGCTGCTCACCCGGCGCTACCGGGCGGCGGGCGTGGCGTCGGCCGTCTTCGCGGCGACGGTCGCGGGCGGCTGGTGGGCGCTGCCGGAGGCGTCGGCGGACTTCTGGGGCGGGGCGTTCGCGGGCAGCGCGGGCGGCCGCGAGTATCTGGCGAACCAGTCCCTGAACGGGCTCTTCGTCCGCTTCGGCCTCGGCGGCGACGGCGTCGGCGGGCCCGGGTGGGGAGCGGTGTGCGGGGTGCTCGCCGTGGCCGGGTTCGGCGCGGCGGCACGGGCCTCGCGGCGGGGGCGTGAGCTGGTCGCGGTGTGCGTGGTGGGCGCCCTGATGCTGGTCTGCTCGCCGCTGTCGTGGACCCACCACTGGGTGTGGATCGTGCCCGGGCTCGTCCTGGCGGCGGACGCGGCGCTCCGGCGGCGCACGGCGTCCGCGTGGCTGTGGGCGGCTGGCCTGTTCGCGCTGTTCGCGGCGTGGCCGATCCGTATCGATGGCTTCGGCACCTGGGACCCGTCCCGCCCGCTCCTCCCCTACGGCCTGCTCTGGTACGTGCCGCACTGGCAGCGCGAGCTCCAGTGGGACCCGTTCCACGTGGTCGTCGGCAACGCGTACGTGTGGCTGGGGGTCGGCTACGTGGTGTGGGCGGCCGTCACCCACCGGGCGCGGCCTTCACGTCCGCGGAGCCTCGAGCGCCCCCTGCTCGGGGACGAGGCCGGGCAGCGGGAGAAGAGCACGTCCGGCGTCTGAGGGCGGGCGGGCAGCACGGCGGACGCGGCCCGCCCCCGCCGGGTCACTGCACGGCGCGGCTCGGCGACGGCGGCGTCGGGTCCGGGGCTGCGGGGCCGGGCGCCGGGTCGACGGGCCGGTGCGTGGCGCCCTCGCCGCGGGCCCGCAGCCACGCCGTGGTCTCGCTCGGCGGCATGGCCGCGGCGACGAGCCACCCCTGCACCGCGTCGCAGCCGAGGTCGCGGAGCCGCTCCCAGGTCTCGTCGTCCTCGACGCCCTCGGCGACGACGAGCAGCCCGAGGGAGTGCGCGAGGTCGACGGTGCAGCGGACGATCTCGGCGTCCTCGGTGTCGACGGCGAGCCGGGCCACGAAGGAGCGGTCGATCTTCAGCTCGCTCACCGGCAGGCGGCGCAGGTGCACCAGGGAGGAGTACCCGGTGCCGAAGTCGTCGAGGGACATCTTCACGCCGTGCCCGGTGAGCCCGGCGAGGGTGTCGGCGGCGCGCTGCGGGTCCTCCAGGAGCACGTGTTCCGTTATCTCCAGCTGGAGCGCGCCCGCGGGCACGCCGTGGCGGGCGAGCCGCGCGGCGACGGCGCCCGCGAAACCGGGGGTGTGCACGTCGCGCGGGGACACGTTCACCGCGACGGGGACGTTCAGGCCCTGGGAGCGCCATCTGGCGACCTGGGCGAGGGCCGACTCCAGGACGTACTCGGTCAGGTGCGGCATGAGGCCCGACGACTCGGCGATGGCGATGAACTCGTCCGGCGGCACCTTGCCGCGCTCGGGGTGCACCCAGCGCACCAGCGCCTCCAGGCCCGCCACCTCGCCGTCGAAGCGGACCTTCGGCTGGTAGTGCAGCTCCACGTCGCCCGCGTCCAGGGCGCGGCGCAGATCGCCCAACAGGCCCAGGCGGTCAGGGGTGTTGGAGTCACGCTTGGACTCGTACACCTCCACGCCCGTGCGGTCCCGCTTGGCCTGGTACATCGCGACGTCCGCGCGGCGCAGCAGGCCCTCCGCGTCGAGCGCGTGGTCGGGGAAGACGGCGAGTCCGGCGCTGGCCTCCAGGACCAGGGTGAGGCCGTCGAGGTCCAACGGGGAACCGAGAGCGCCGACGAGCTGGCGGGCGACGCGCTGCGCGGACGTCGTGGAGTCGGCGACGGGAAGGAGCACCGCGAACTCGTCGCCGCCGAGCCGGGCCGCCTCCGCGCCGCGCGGGAGCGCGAGCCGCAGCCGGTCGGCGATCTGGAGCAGGAGCCGGTCGCCCGCGAGGTGCCCGAGGGTGTCGTTGACCGAGCGGAAGCGGTCCATGTCGATCAGCATCAGGGCGGAGCGGGCGCCGATGCGCTCGGCGTCGTCCAGGGCCGTCCAGGTCCGCTCCAGGAGCCACTGCCGGTTGGGAAGGCCGGTGAGCGGGTCGCGCAGCTGCTCCTCGGCTCTGGCCCGGGCGATCCACAGCGTCGAGTCGAGCGCGACGAGCGGGATGGTGAACAGCGGCAGGAGCAGCGGGAGCGACATCGCGACGACGCAGATCAGCGGGGCGATGCCGAGCAGGGCCACGCCGAGCAGGCCCTGGCGGACCAGCGCGGTGCGGGTGACGGTGGGCAGCGCGCCGGTGCGCGGGGCGTGCACGTACCAGAGCAGGACGCGGGTGACGGCCAGGTACGCGACGGCGACGAGGCCCACCTCCGGGGCCGTGTACAGGTCCCAACTCTCGGGATTCCAGGGCGAGTCGGCGGCCGGTGCGGTGCCGAACGCGGCGAGCGTGAGCGCGCCCGCGCCGATGCCCAGGATGTCGACGGCGCCGTGCAGCACGCCTTGGCGCCAGCGGTGGCGGCGGGCGACGCCCACGAGGACGACGACGGTGAGGCTGACCATGCCCGCGGGCATCCAGCCGTACAGCAGGAGGACCGCGACGGTGAGCGCGCCGCCGGAGCCCGTGCCGCCCCACCAGCGGTCGCGGCCGAGCGCGACGAGGTGGCCGACGATGAGGCCGGTCAGGACGGCGAGCGACCAGCCGACCGTGCCGGAGGGGAACAGCGGGTGGCCGCCGGTGAAGGCGTGGAAGAAGCCGGTGCCGAGCACGATCGCGGCGGCCGCGACGACGGCCATGGGCAGCAGCTGCCAGCCGCGGCCGTCCTGCTCCATGCCGTCCAGGCCGTCGAGCCCGTCCGGCTGGTCCACGGCGCGCTCGTGCGCCGCGGGCCCGCCGCGCCGGCGCCCGCGGCGCCCGGCGACGGATCCGCCGGCAGCCGCGCTCACCGCGCCCCGCACGCCGGAAGGCCCGCCCGCACCACCCGCACCGCCCCGCGCTCCGGGGGCACTTCCGCCTGTCGCACTCCGCCGCGCGTCTTCGGCACTCGCCGTCACACCAGCCTCCGCCGGGCCTGACGTTCCTCGACCTCCGCCGCCCCGCCCGGGCGCGTCCCGCCCGCCCGCTTCCGGTCCCTCACCAACAGCCGTACCCCGTACACCCGTTACTCCCCCCTGTACGGCGCCAGCTGGGCCGGAAAAGCCTGTTCCGCAGCCGGGAGACGACCCCCAGGCCGGTGGAACGGGGTCGTCGACGAGGGTGCCGCCGTGCGTCCAGGCCCGCTCGCGGGGGCGGAACTCGGGTGCCTGGGCGGGCCGTTCGGCCTGCTCGTCACCGTCGGGGAGGGCGCCCGCGGCCGACCGGGCGGCGCGGCGGCACCGCAGCGCGCCGAGCCCGCGCCGCAGGCGCGACCGCAGCCATGAGTCCGGGGCGACGCTCTCGGTCGGTTCCATTCCCGTCCCTCTCACAGCCGGCGGTGCCCACGCCACGCGGACTCACGTCCTGACAGCCGCGTCTGAAAACCCTTCCCCCGGCTCTCCACGACACGAGCAGGGGACACCCCGTCCGCATGCGGGGCACGGCAGGCGCACACCTCAACAGTAGGCCGCAGAAGGCTTCCACGGGCAGCGGTCGTCTACGGTTGCCCGAATGCGACCCGGCCACCCGTATGCATCTGGTATGCGCTGAACGGGTGGCCTTCAACCGCTATTCTTCGGTCGGAAGCGCGGCTTCCCGGGCGGCGTCCGCCCCTTGTTCCAACAGGACCGCGAAGCCGTCCTCGTCGAGTACGGGAACCTTCACTTGCATGGCCTTGTCGTACTTCGAGCCGGGGTTGTCCCCCACCACGACGAATCCGGTCTTCTTTGAAACGGAACCGGTGACTTTGGCTCCGCGGCTCTGGAGCGCCTCTTTCGCGCCATCCCGCGTGTAGTTCTGCAGCGTTCCGGTGACGACGACGGTGAGGCCTTCGAGCGGGCGCGGGCCCTCGTCCTCGCCGCTGCCTTCTTCCTCCATCCGGACGCCCGCGGCCCGCCACTTGCGGATGATCTCCTGGTGCCAGCCTTCGGCGAACCACTCCTTGAGGGAGGCGGCGATGGTCGGGCCGACACCCTCGACGGCGGCCAGCTCCTCCTCCGTGGCCTGCTCGATGCGGTCGATGGAGCGGAACTCGCGGGCGAGCGCCTCGGCGGCCACGGGGCCCACGTGGCGGATGGACAGGCCGGTGAGGATCCGGGCCAGCGGGCGCTCCTTGGCGGCCTGGATGTTCTCCAGCATGGCGAGGGTGTTCTTCTTCGGCTCGCCCTTCTGGTTGGCGAAGAAGGTCACGACCTTCTCCTCGCCGGTCTTCGGGTCCCGCTTGGGCAGGCCCGAGTCCTGGTCGAGGACGTACGACTTGATGGGGAGCAGCTCCTCGACCTTCAGGTCGAAGATGTCGCCCTCGTCGAGGATCGGGGGCGTCGCGGGCTCCAGGGGGCGGGTGAGCGCGGCCGCGGCCACGTATCCGAAGTTCTCGATGTCCAGGCACTTGCGGCCCGCCAGATAGAACAGGCGCTCGCGCAGCTGGGCGGGGCAGGTCTGGCCGTTCGGGCAGCGGAGGTCGATGTCGCCCTCCTTCATGGCCCGCAGGGCCGTGCCGCACTCGGGGCACTCGGTGGGCATCACGAACTCGCGCTCGCTGCCGTCGCGCAGGTCGACGACGGGGCCGAGGATCTCCGGGATGACGTCGCCCGCCTTGCGGATCACGACTGTGTCGCCGATGAAGACGCCCTTGGCCTTGACCACGTCCTGGTTGTGCAGCGTGGCGAACTCGACCTCGGAGCCCGCGACGGTGACGGGCTCGACCTGGGCGTAGGGCGTGACGCGGCCCGTGCGGCCGACACCGACCCTGATGTCGATCAACTTAGTGTTGACCTCCTCCGGCGCGTACTTCCAGGCGATGGCCCAGCGCGGGGCGCGCGAGGTGGAGCCGAGGCGGCCCTGGAGCGGGATCTCGTCGAGCTTGACGACGACGCCGTCGATCTCGTGCTCCACGGAGTGGCGGTTCTCCCCGAAGTACGTGATGAAGTCGCGCACGCCGTCGAGGCCGTCGACGACCCTGTTGTGCCGGGCGGTGGGCAGGCCCCACTCGCGCAGCAGGCCGTACGCCTGCGAGAGGCGGTCGATGTCGAGGCCCTCGCGGGCGCCGATGCCGTGCACCACCATGTGCAGCGGGCGCGTGGCGGTGACGCGGGGGTCCTTCTGGCGCAGCGAACCCGCCGCCGCGTTGCGCGGGTTGGCGAAGGGCTTGTCGCCCGCCTCGACCAGGCGGGCGTTGAGCTCCTGGAACTTCTCCATCGGGAAGAAGACCTCGCCGCGGATCTCCACGAGCGCCGGGACGCGGTCGCCCTGGAGGCGGTCGGGGATGTCGGCGATGGTGCGCACGTTCGGCGTGATGTCCTCGCCGGTGCGGCCGTCGCCGCGGGTGGCGGCGCGGGTCAGCCTGCCCTGCTCGTACGTCAGATTGACCGCGAGGCCGTCGACCTTGAGCTCGCAGAGCAGGTGGTAGTCCGGGGAGCCGACGTCCTTGGCGACGCGCTCGGCCCAGGCGGCCAGCTCCTCGTCGTCGAAGGCGTTGTCCAGGGAGAGCATGCGCTCGCGGTGCTCGACCGAGGCGAAGTCCGTCTCGTACGAACCGGCGACCTTCTGGGTCGGCGAGTCCGGGGTGCGCAGCTCCGGGTGGCGCTCCTCCAGGGCCTCCAGCGAGCGCAGGAGCTTGTCGAACTCGGCGTCGCTGATGACCGGCTGGTCCTTCACGTAGTACCGGAAGCGGTGCTCCTCGATCCGCTCGGCCAGCTGGGCGTGCTGCTCGCGCGCCTCGGCCGGCACCGCGCCTTCCTGTTCGACAGCCACCGTTTCGTCCTCCCGTTACCTTCTGACCCAGTTACTCAGGGTTGTCCGCGAGTGATCTCGCCGCCCGGACGCAGTGCGCGAGCGCCGCTCGGGCATATGCGGGCGAAGCGCCCGCGAGACCGCACGCCGGCGTGATCGTGACCGCTTCCGCGAGCGACCCCGGATTCAGCCCCAGCCTGCGCCCCAGCGTCCTGACACCCATGACGCTACCGGCAGGGTCTGACAATGGGCCGTCCGTGCCCGGTACGACACCGGCGAACAGCTTCGCCCCGGCCTCGACGGCCTCCCCGAGCACCTCGTCGTCACGCTCGGTGAGAAGCGAGAAGTCGAACGACAGGCCGTGCGCGCCCGCCCTGCGCAGCAGCGCGAACGGCACGTCGGGCGCGCAGGAGTGCACGACGACGGGGCCGTCGTGCACGGCCATGACGTCGCGCAGGGCGCTCTCCACAACCTGGCGGTCCACGGCGCGGTGGGTGCGGTACTCGCTCGCCGTCTTGATCCGGCCGCGCAGCACGGCGGTCAGGGACGGCTCGTCGAGCTGGAGCACGAGCCGGGCGCCCGGCACTCGCTTGCGGACCTGCGCGAGGTGGGCCCTGAGGCCCTCGGCCAGGGAGCCGACCAGGTCCCGGCAGGCGCCGGGGTCGGAGACCATCGCCTCGCCGTTCTTCAGCTCCAGGGCGGCGGCGAGCGTCCACGGGCCGACGGCCTGCACCTTCAGGGGCCCCTCGTAGCCCTGGGTGAACTCCTCCAGGGCGTCGAGGTCCTCGCCGAGCCAGGACACCGCGCGCCGCGTGTCGCGTCCCGGCCGGTCGCCGACCCGCCAGCCGCTGGGCTCCACGCGCGCGTACAGCTCGACGAGCAGCCCGGCGGTGCGGCCGATCATGTCGGCGCCGGGGCCGCGCGCGGGCAGCTCGGCCAGGTACGGGATGCCCTGCTCGGGGGTCTCGAAGGTGCCGGTGACGGTCTTCGCGCTCTCGCGGGCGTCGCCCCCCGGCATCGAGCCGACGCCGGTGGCCGGGCCCAAGGACCAGGTGTCGTCGGTGCTCATCGGCCGGGCCGCACCGTCAGGTCGTTGACCTCCGCGTCGCGCGGCAGGTCGAGGGCCATCACGATCGTCGTCGCCACGGACTCGGGGTCGATCCACTTCTCGGCGTCGTACTCCTTGCCCTCCTGCTGGTGCACCTTGACCTGCATGGGGCTCGCGGTGCGGCCGGGGTAGACGGAGGTGACGCGGACGCCGTTGCCGTGCTCCTCGTGGCGCAGGGAGTCCGCGAGGGCCTTCAGACCGTGCTTGGAGGCGGCGTACGCGGACCAGTCGGCGCTCGCGCGAAGGCCCGCGCCGGAGTTCACGAAGACCACGTGCCCCTGGGTGACGCGGAGTTGGGGCAGGAAGTGCCGGGTCAGCTCGGCGGGCGCGATCAGGTTCACGTTCAGCTGGTGGCGCCAGGCCTTGGGGGTGAGGTCGCCGACCGGGCCGAGGTCGACGACGCCCGCGATGTGCAGCAGGGAGTCCACGCGGTCCGGGAGCGGCTGGTGCGAGAAGGCCCAGGAGAGCCGGTCCGGGTCGTTCAGGTCGCCGACGAGGGTGCTCGCGCCCGGGAACTCGGCGGCGAGCTCCTTGGCGCGGCCCGCGTCGCGCGCGTGCAGCACGAGGGCGTCCCCGCGCGCGTGGAGACGGCGGGCCACTGCGGCCCCGATGCCGGAGCCCGCCCCGGTGATCACATGAGTTGCCATGCGCTTATGGTCGCATTCCGGCCGCGTGCTCCCGGATGCGAGCCGGGGGCGGGGCGGCCGGCGGCGGGGCGTGGCGGGCGGCCGGGAACGAGCCGGTGGCAGTGGGCCGCTCCCGCAGGTCCCGGGTGCCCCTACGCGCCTCCCGCCCCGTCCCGGGGGCCCCGGCGCCTCAGCGCACCCCCAGCGACTCCTCCAGATACGCCAGGGCGCCCACCGGCTCCTCCGCGAAGAAGACCAGGTCGGCCAGCGGCACCGGCAGGAAGCCCTCGTCCTCCATGCGGCGGAACTGCTCCCGCAACCCGTCGTAGAACCCCGCCGTGTTGAGCAGGACGACCGGCTTGGTGGTGCGGCCGTGCTTCTTCAGCTCCAGGATCTCCGTGGCCTCGTCGAGGGTGCCGGTGCCGCCGACCATGATGACGACCGCGTCGGCCCGCTCCAGGAGCAGCGCCTTCCGCTCGGCGAGGTCCTTGGCTATCACCATGTCGTCGACGCCGGGCCGGGCCTTGGCGGCGAGGAAGTCCACCGACACGCCGGTGAGCCGCCCGCCCGCCTCCTGCACGCCGTCGGCCACGACCTTCATCAGGCCCACGTCGGAGCCGCCCCACACCAGGGTGTGGCCGCCCTTGCCGAGCAGCTCGGCGAACTCGCGGGCGGGGCGGGTGTAGGTCTCGGGCAGATCGGCGGCAGAGAGGAAGACGCAGATGTTCATGCGCTCCACGGTACGTTCCGCCGCCGAAAGGCCGGCGGGCGGCGGAAGAAGTCCGCCGCCGCGCGCGCTGTACGAGGCAGCACGAGGACCAACGAGACAGCACGAAGCCGTACGAGGCCGTACGAGGCGACCCCGGCGAAAGGGATGACCGTGACCGCAGGACATCGCATCACCATCGAGCAGGGCACGCAGCACGTGCGCGTGGAGCACGACGGGCAGGTCGTGGCGGAGAGCAAGCGCCCCCTGGTGCTGCGCGAGACGGGCTGTCCGGTGCGCTACTACCTGCCGCCGGAGGACGTGCGCACGGATCTGCTGACGCCCTCGGGGACGCACACGTACTGCCCGTTCAAGGGCACGGCCTCCTACTGGTCGCTGCCGGGCGGCGAGGACCAGGTGTGGGCGTATCCGGAGCCCAAGGCCGAGGTGGCCGAGATCAAGGACCACCTGTGCTTCTACGAGACCGAGGAGGTGGCGAAGGCCTCCTGAGGGACGGCCGTGAACGTCCTGCGGTACGCCGCCGGTGACACCCCGAGCACCGACCGCATGTGCTGCCGCAGGGAGTTGGCGGTGCCGAAGCCCGCGCGGTGGGCCACCAGGTCGATGGGCAGGTCGCTGCTCTCCAGGAGGTGACGGGCCACCTCGATGCGCTGGGCCGTGAGCCAGCGGCCCGGCGTGGTGCCCACCTCGTCGCGGAACCTGCGCGTGAACGTGCGCAGGCTCATGCGCGCGTGGTCGGCCATCTCGCCGAGCGTCAGCGGCTCCTGGAGGCGTTCGAGCGCCCACGCGCGCGTGGGGGCCGTGGTGGCGACCGTCGGCTCCGGGACGGGCCGTTCGATGTACTGCGCCTGCCCGCCGTCGCGCCACGGGGGCACGACGCAGCGCCGGGCCACGTGGTTGGCGACGGCGCTGCCGTGGTCGCGGCGCACCAGGTGCAGACAGAGGTCGACGCCCGCGGCGACGCCCGCGGAGGTGAGGATGTCGCCGTCGTCGACGAACAGCACGTCCTCGTCGAGCCGTACGCGCGGGAACTCGCGCCGGAACTGCTCGGCGACCTGCCAGTGCGTCGTCGCGGGCCGCCCGTCCAGGAGACCGGCCGCCGCGAGGACGAACGAGGCGCTGCAGAACGACACCAGGCGCGTGCCCGGGCGCACCTTCGCGAACGCGGCGGCCAGCGGCGCGGGCAGGCCGTCGGCCGCCGACGCCCGGTCGCAGGGGGCGGCGGGCGGGATCACCACGGTGTCGGCGTCGGCGAGCGCCTCGGGGCCGTGCTCGACGGCCACGGAGAAGCCCGCGTCGGTCCGCACCGGGCGCCCGTCCGCCGTGCACACCACGACCTCGTACAGCGGCCGCCCCGCGGCGTCCTCGGCGTTGCCGAAGACGCGTGGGGCGATGCCCAGCTCGAAGGAGTACACGCCGTCCAGGGCGAGGACGGCGACGCGGTGGGGGCGGCCGGGTGCGGTGAACGAGCTCATGGCCAGATCCTGTCACATGATGACCAAACTGCCAGCACCACGGCGGGCCGCCGGGCCGCACGCTGGTGACCGTTCGCCGGAACTCCGGTGATCACTCACCACGAAGGACAAGATCAATGAGCTCGCTCAGCGACCGCCCGACCCGCCCGACCATGCGTGCCGTCAGCCCGCGCGCGTGGGGCACCCCCGACGTGCTGGTCCCCGTGGAGGTGGACCGCCCGGAGCCCGGTCTCACCGAGATCCTGGTCAAGGTGCACGCGGCGGGCGTGAACCCCGTCGACTGGAAGACCCGCGCCGCGGGCGCGTTCGGCACCTGGGGCGACACGCCGATCCTCGGCTACGACGTCTCGGGGACCGTCGAGGCCGTGGGCCCCGGGGTGACCCTCTTCGCGCCGGGCGACGAGGTGTTCGGCATGCCGCGCTTCCCGGAGCAGGCGGGCGGCTACGCCGAGTACGTGACCGCGCCCGCGCGCCGCTTCGCCCCCAAGCCCGCCGCCGTCGACCACGTCCAGGCGGCCGCCCTGCCGCTGGCCGCGCTGACCGCATGGCAGGGCCTGATCGAGACGGCGGGCCTGCGCGCCGGGCAGCGGGTCCTGATCCACGCGGCCGCGGGCGGCGTGGGCCACCTCGCCGTGCAGATCGCCAAGGCGCACGGCGCGTACGTCATCGGCACGGCACGCGCCGACAAGCACGCCTTCCTGCGGGGCCTGGGCGCGGACGAGCTGATCGACTACACGGCGACGGACTTCGCGGCGGCGGTGCGGGACGTGGACGTCGTCCTGGACGGCGTCGGCGGCGAGTACGGCCCCCGGTCGCTGCCCGTGCTGCGCCGGGGCGGCCACCTGGTCACCCTGCCCGACCCGGGCGGGCTCCCCGACGCCGCGCGGGCCGAGGCCCTGGGCGTGCACACCGGCTGGACGGTCGTCGAGCCCGACCGCCACGGCATGCTGGAGATCGCCCGCCTGGTGGCGGAGGGCAAGCTCCGCGCGGAGATCGCGAAGGTCCTGCCCCTGAAGGACGCGGCCGAGGCCCACGCCTACGGCGAGCGCGGCCGCACCCAGGGCAAGATCGTGCTCCAGGTGACCTGACCGGCCGCGCCCCCGGCTTCAGGTGGCGCTCAGGGGCTCAGGGGCTCAGCAGGGCCGCGACGAGGGGCCGTCGTAGCGTGCCCAGAGCGCCCGCCAGTCGCGGTCGTACAGGACGATGTTGGCGTCCTTCTGGACCCGCAGCCACGCCCCCCTGCTGCCGCACCCGTGTGTCCCCAGGGACCACAGGGGATTGCCCTGCCCGTCGTAGAGGACGACGTTGCCGTCCCGCTGCATCCACAGCGACACGTTCCAGCCGCGGGTGTCGGTCTCCCAGACCGGGATGTAGTTGGTGACGTCATGGTTGTAGAGGACGACGTTGCCGTCTTCCTGGACCCACAGCTCGTACCAGTGCCACCCCAGCTCGATGCTCACCGCGATGTACTTGTTCTTCGTCAGGCACTCACCGGGCTTCAGGTAGTCGTGGTAGCCCGAGCCCTGCGGGGGTGTGGAGCAGCCGGAGTCGGGGAAGGCCAGCGGCCGCACGGCGCCCTGGGACTTCACCGGTCCGGAGAGGAGCCCCTTCTTCCTGGCCTCCTGGAGCGTGGGCAGGCCCTTCAGGGGCGCCGACGGCAGCGTGGGGACCTTGTCGCCCTTCTTCGGCCGTACGGACTTCGGAGGGACCGGGTGGGACACCGTGGGCGCCGTCGCCCGGGCAGCGTCGGGGCGCGGCTCGGCCGTGGCGGCGGGAGCCAGACAGCCCAGGGCGAGCACGGCGGCGAGCACCGTGGTGATCAGGGTGGTGCGGCGGTTCATGGGGGCGTCGGCTTTCGTCAGCACGGGCGGGTGGAGGGGCCGCTGAAGCGCGCCCAGAGCGGGCCCCAGTCACGGTCGTAGAGGACCAGGTTGGCGTCGGCCTGGACCCGCAGCCACGCGCCCCAGTCGCCGCACCCGTGCGTCCCCAGGTTCCACAGGGGGTTGCCGCGCCCGTCGTAGGCGACGACGTTGCCGTCCCGCTGCATCCACAGCGACACGTTCCAGCCGCGGGTGTTGGTCTGCCAGACCCATCGGTAACCCGCGTCGTTCTTGTAGAGGACGACGTTGCCGTCCTCCTGGACCCACAGCTCGTACCACGCCAGGGTGCCGATGTGGGCGGCGATGAACTTGCCCGGGGTCAGGCACTCACCGGGCTTCAGGTAGTCGTGGTAGCCCCAGCCCTGCGGCGGTTCGGAGCAGTTCGCGTCGGGGAAGGACCGCACCTTCACCCCGCCCCGGGACTTGACCGGCCCCGAGACGAGGCCCCTCTTCTTGGCCTCCTGGAGCGTGGGCAGGCCCTTGAGGGACGCCGACGGCAGCGTGGGGACCTTGTCGCCCTTCTTGGGCTGGGCGGACTTGGGCGGGCCCGGGTGCAGTGCCGTGGGCGCGGACGGCGAGGCGGTGTCCGGGCGCGCTTGGGCCACGGAGCCGGTCGCCAGCGGACCGATGGCGAGGACGGCGGCGAGGGCCGCGGTGAACAGCGGCGCCCCGCGTCGGGCGCCGCCCGCCGGGGTTCTTCTGAGGATCATGCCGCCATGGCACCGCACGGCGGTCCACAGCGGGTCAACGCGCGGTAAACGGGCCCCTGGGGGGTCAGACGGCCGCCGCGGCCCGGTGGGTCGTGGCGATGGTCGCCGAGCCCACCACGCGCGTGCCGTCGTACAGGACGATCGCCTGGCCGGGGGCGACGCCGCGGACGGGCTCCGTGAAGGAGACCCGCAGCTCGCCCTCGGACGTCAGCTCCGCCGTGACCGGCGTCTCGTCGCCGTGGGCGCGCAGCTGGGCGGTGTACGTGCCCGCTCCGGAGGGGGCGGCGCCGCACCAGCGGGGCTTGACAGCCGTCAGGGCGGTCACGTCGAGGGCGGCGGCGGGGCCGACCGTCACCGTGTTGTTCACCGGCGAGATGTCGAGGACGTAGCGCGGCTTGCCGTCGGGGGCGGGCGTGCCGATCCTGAGGCCCTTGCGCTGGCCGATGGTGAAGCCGAACGCGCCCTCGTGGGTGCCGAGGACGGCGCCGGACTCGTCGACGATGTCGCCCTCGGCCTTGCCGAGGCGGGAGGCGAGGAAGCCCTGGGTGTCGCCGTCGGCGATGAAGCAGATGTCGTGCGAGTCGGGCTTCTTGGCGACCGCGAGGCCCCGGCGCTCGGCCTCCGCGCGGATCTCGTCCTTCGTCGTCACCGTGTCGCCGAGCGGGAACAGCGCGTGGGCGAGCTGGCGGTCGTCCAGGACGCCGAGCACGTACGACTGGTCCTTGGCCATGTCCGAGGCGCGGTGCAGCTCGCGCGAGCCGTCCTCGCCCACGATCACCTGCGCGTAGTGGCCGGTGCAGACCGCGTCGAAGCCGAGGGCGAGCGCCTTGTCCAGGAGCGCGGCGAACTTGATCTTCTCGTTGCAGCGCAGGCACGGGTTGGGCGTGCGCCCCGCCTCGTACTCGGCGATGAAGTCCTCGACCACGTCCTCGCGGAACCGCTCGGCGAGGTCCCACACGTAGAACGGGATGCCGATGACGTCCGCGGCGCGGCGCGCGTCGCGGGAGTCCTCGATGGTGCAGCACCCGCGCGCGCCGGTCCGGAACGACTGCGGGTTCGCCGAGAGCGCCAGGTGCACTCCGGTCACGTCGTGCCCGGCTTCGGCGGCTCGGGCGGCGGCGACGGCGGAGTCCACACCGCCGGACATGGCGGCGAGGACACGGAGCGGGCGGCTGGTGCGCTGCGGGGTCTGCGAAGTCATAGCTCTAACAGGGTACGGGGCGACGGGAACCTCCCGCCCGTGCGTATCCGTTGACGATCACATGGGGGACGAGAGCGAGCAGGACGGGAGCGCGGGCGCACCGCCGGAGCCCCGGCGCGGGCCGGGCAGGCGCGCGCTGCTGATCGGCGGCGCCGCGGCGGGCCTCGGCGCCGCCGTGCTGGCCCGCGACGAGCTGGGCCGGCTGTGGTGGCGCCTGCCCGGAGTGGTGAAGAAGCGCAAGGAGGGCGAGGTGGACGCCCCGGGAGCCCAGTGGATAGCGGCCTCCAGTGCGAACTGGCGCCGCGCCGACCGCCCCTCCGACTACGACATCGACCGCGTGGTGATCCACGTGGTCCAGGGCGGGTACGCGACGGCCCTGAAGGTCTTCAAGGACCCCGGCCACGGCGCCGCCGCCCACTACGTGGTCCGCAAGGACGGCCACGTCGCCCAGATGATCCGCGAGCTCGACGTGGCCTACCACGCGGGCAACCGGGACATGAACGAGCGCAGCGTGGGCATCGAGCACGAGGGCTTCGTCGACAAGAAGGCCTCGTTCACCGACGCCATGTACGCGTCGTCGGCGCGGCTCACCGCCGGGATCTGTGAGCGGTACGACATCCCGGTGGACCGGGAGCACATCATCGGGCACGTGGAGGTCGACGGCACGGACCACACCGACCCCGGGCCGCACTGGGACTGGGACCGGTATCTGCGCCTGGTGCGGCGGGCCCGGGACCGGCCCCGGCCCGCCCGCTCCGGGGCGGGCGCGACGCCTAGCTGAGCCCCGCCGAGCGCGCCCGCTCCACCGCCGGGCCGATCGCCGCCGCCACCGCGTCCACGTCCGCCTTCGTCGACGTGTGGCCGAGCGAGAAGCGCAGCGTCCCGCGCGCGAGGTCGGGGTCGGTGCCGGTGGCGAGCAGCACGTGGCTGGGCTGGGCGACGCCCGCCGTGCACGCCGAGCCGGTCGAGCACTCGATGCCCTGCGCGTCCAGGAGCAGCAGCAGCGAGTCGCCCTCGCAGCCGGGGAAGGTGAAGTGGGCGTTGGCGGGCAGCCGGCCCGCCGGGTCCGGGTCGCCGCCCAGGATCGCGTCGGGGACGGTGGCGCGGACGGCGTCGACCAGTGCGTCGCGGAGCGCCCCGACCTCGCGGGCGAACCACTCGCGGCGCTCGGCGGCGAGCCGCCCGGCCACGGCGAAGGCGGCGACGGCGGGCACGTCGAGCGTGCCGGAGCGCACGTGCCGCTCCTGGCCGCCGCCGTGCAGCACGGGCACGGGGCTGTAGGCGCGCCCGAGCAGCAGCGCGCCGATGCCGTAGGGGCCGCCGACCTTGTGGCCGGAGACGGTCATCGCGGCGAGCCCGGAGGCGCCGAAATCGACGGGCACCTGCCCGAAGGCCTGCACGGCGTCGGCGTGCAGCGGCACGTCGAACTCGGCGCAGACATCGGCCAGTTCGCGCACCGGCTGGAGGGTGCCGATCTCGTTGTTGGCCCACATGACGGTGGCGAGGGCGACGTCTTCGGGGTTGCGGGCGATGGCCTCGCGGAGCGCCTCGGGGTGCACGCGCCCGTGCGCGTCGACGGGGAGGTACTCGACGGTGGCGCCCTCGTGCTCGCCGAGCCAGTCGACGGCGTCCAGGACGGCGTGGTGCTCGACGGGGCTGGCGAGAACGCGGACGCGGGCCGGGTCGGCGTCGCGGCGCGCCCAGTACAGGCCCTTCACGGCGAGGTTGTCGGCCTCCGTGCCGCCGGAGGTGAACACCACCTCGCTGGGGCGGGCGCCGAGCGCGTCGGCGAGCGTCTCGCGGGACTCCTCGACGGTGCGCCGGGCCCGGCGCCCGGCCGCGTGCAGCGAGGAGGCGTTTCCGGTGACGGCGAGCTGCGCGGTCATCGCCGCGATCGCCTCGGGAAGCATGGGCGTGGTCGCGGCGTGGTCGAGGTAGGCCATGGTGGGCACGATTCTACGAGCCGCACCCGGGCGCCCGGACCCCGGTGGCCCCCGTCCGGCCGGGATCCGCCGTGCTCGCGCCGGGTCAGCCCGCCAGGCTCCAGGAGACCGTACCGTCCAGGGAGACGAGCGCGGCGAGAACCACGAGGTCGGCGACGCCGAGCCCGAGGCCGAGCAGCGCGCGGCCGCGCCGGGCGGTGCCCCGCCGCAGGGCGACGCAGGCGAGCGCGATCGCGACGGGGCCGAGCACGACGTTCAGGACGAGCAGGCCGAGAAGCCCGAGGACGAAGGAGGCGACGGCCATCCCGTCGGTGTCCCGGCCACCGACGGGCCGCTCGCCGGACGACACCGCCGACGGCTCTGCCGACGGCTCTGCGGAGGCCTCTGCCCACATCTCTGCGGACGGCTTCACGACCGGATCTTCGGTGGGCTTCAGCGCGGTGAGTTCCATGGTGCGACTCCTCATGGTGAGGCGGATGTCGTACGAGACGGGACGCGACGGGACTTGACGGGGGCGAGGGCGGGGCCCACCGCGTCAGCGGTGGCGCGCGCGGCGCTCGCGCACCGCGAAGACGAGGAGCCACAGCCCGATGACCGCGGCCATGACGAACGTGACGGGCAGCGGGACGTGCGCCACGGTGCCCATGGCGACGCCGAGGAGCAGGAGCGCGGCGACGAGGAACAGCATGAAGAACCCCTCTCTTCGGTGAACCCGGTGAATCCGGTGAATCCGGCGGACTCGGCAAGCCCGGCAAGCCCGGTGAACGCTTGTGGTTACAACTGTTCACTGACTTCTGAGTCTACTCACCTCCCGGCTTCCAAAACTCGGAGAACAGTTGTTAACTGCATGGCATGAGTCACACCCTCGGCGACCGGCCCGTCGGCATCCGGCAGGCCCAGAAGCAGAAGACCCGGCAGGCCCTCCTGGACGCCGCGCTGCGCCTGCTCGCGGAGCAGAGCCTGTCCAGCCTGGGCCTGCGCGAGGTCACCCGCGCCGCGGGCGTGACACCCACCGCCTTCTACCGGCACTTCCGCGACACCGCCGACCTGGGCGTGGCGCTCGTCGAGGAGGCCCTCGGCAGCCTGCACACGACGCTCGCGGCGATGCTCACGGCCACCGGGGACGGCGAGGAGCGCATCGCGGGCGCCGTCGAGCTGATCGCCACGTACGTACGCGCGTACCCGGCGCACGTGCGCTTCATCGCCCGCGAGCGGCACGGCGGAGTGAAGGCCGTGCGGGAGGCCATCGGCGACCAGCTCGCGCTGTTCGCACGGGAAGTGGCGGCGCAGTTCGCCGAGGAACCGGAGGCCGCGGGCTGGAGCGAGGCCGACCTCCTGATGCTCGCGCGGATGTACGTGGACCACATGGTGATGACGGCCTCCGCGCTCCTGGAGACCGAGGACGAGGCCGAGGTCACCGGCACGGCCCGCAGCCAGCTGCGCCTGGTGGGACTCGGCCGCAGCCACTGGCTCGACACGCCGGTAAGGGGCAACTAGCCTCAACACCCATGACAGACACGCACGCCGACTGGACCCTCGACCGGACCTTCGCCTCCTCGTCCGGCGCCGTCCGCTGGGCCGCGCTCGGGCCCGCGGACGCGAGCCCCGTCGTCCTCGTCCACGGCACGCCCTTCTCGTCGTACGTGTGGCGGGGCGCCGCCAGGGCGCTGGCGCGCGACCACCGCGTGTACGTGTGGGACCTGCCCGGGTACGGCGCGTCGGAGATGCGCGCGGGACAGGACGTGTCGCTCGCCGCGCAGGGCCGCGTGCTCACCGAACTGCTCGCCCACTGGGGCCTGGACGGCGAGCGGCGCCCGGCCGTCGTCGCCCACGACTTCGGCGGCTGCGTGGCACTGCGCGCCCACCTCCTGCACGGCGCCCGCTACGCCCGGCTCGCGCTGGTCGACCCGGTGGCGCTCGCGCCCTGGGGCTCGCCCGCGTACCGGCTGCTCGGCGCGCACGCCGAGGTGTTCGGGCAGCTGCCGCCCGCGCTGCACGAGGCGCTTGTACGGGAGTACGTCGGCTCCGCGAGCCACCGCGGGCTGCACCCGGCCGTCCTCGACCGCCTCGTCGCGCCCTGGTGCACCGAGGCGGGCAGGCCCGCGTTCTACCGGCAGATCGCGCAGAACGACCAGCGCTTCACCGACGAGATCCAGGGCCGGTACGGCGAGGTCGAGCCGCCCGTGCTCGTCTGCTGGGGCACCGAGGACACCTGGATCCCGGTGGCGCGCGGGCACGAACTGGCCGGACTCCTGCCCGGCGCCGAGCTGCGCCTCATCGAGGGCGCCGGACATCTCGTACAGGAGGACGCTCCGGCGGAACTCACCGGCGAGGTCAGTCGTTTCCTGAACGCGGGCCTCTCCGGAGCTCACTGACGATAGAGGTCAGTGACGGCCGCGGCGGCCCGCGCCAAGTCCGCACGCACCTCCGGGGGAGACACGACCTCCACGGAGGCGGCGAAGGGCAGCAGCATGCGCGCCGCCCCCACCGCCTCCAGTTCGAGCAGGACGGTGACCCACTCCCCCGCGCCGTCGTCCTCGGCCACCCGCGTGAGCGAGCCGACGTGCAGCCGCAGGAACTGCTCGTAGCGCTCGCGCCGCACCCGCACGGTCACCTCCACGCCGCCCGCGCGCCGCTCCACCCGCCGCTTCAGCTCCTCCCAGACGTGCGCGAGCTCGACGCCCGCCCGGCGCCTGACGGGCTCATCGGTCAGTTGCGCCGCGCGCACCCGGTCGGCGCGGAACAGCCGCGGCTCGCCGCCGCTGTCGGCCACCAGGTACCAGACGCCCGCCTTGGACACGAGTCCGTACGGATCGACGGTGTACGTCCGCGGCTCGCTCGCGCCGCTGTGCCGGTAGCCCACGCGCAGCCGCCGGTCCGCGAAGACGGCGTCCTGGAGCACCCCGAGGTGGTCCACGGGCAGCCCCGCGCCCGGACCGCGCGTCCAGCGCTCGGCGTCCACCAGGACGCGACGGCTGGTCAGCTCGGCGGCGGGCCGGTGCGGTTCGGGCAGCGCCGCCATCACCTTGCGCAGGGCCGAGCCGAGCGCGGCGTCCAGACCGAGCGCCGCGTGCGCGCCCCGGGCGGCCAGCAGGAACAGCGCGCGGGACTCGTCGGCGGTCAGCCCCGTGACGTCCGTGCGGTAACCGGGCAGCAGCGCGATGCCGCCGTGCCGCCCGCGCTCGGCGTACACCGGGACGCCGGCCGCGGACAGCGCCTCGACGTCGCGGTAGATGGTGCGGACGGACACCTCAAGGCGCTCGGCGAGCTCGTGCGCGGGCACCTGCCCACGGGTCTGGAGCAGCAGCAGGATGGACAGCAACCGGTCGGACTTCACGGGCACAAGGATCGCGCAGCCCCGGCCGCGACCTCATGCGCGGCCCGCGCCCACGGCGCCCCGCGCGCCCCCCGTCGCCCGTCCCAGCCGCCCCCGCCGCCGCGCGCCGTGCCCCGCGCCCCATCCGCGTACCGCGCGCCGGATCTCCGCCGGATCCAAAAGCGACGGGAAACACTCATCAGGACTTCCCAAATCCTGCTTATGATTCGTGGGTGTTCGACTCCCGGCACATCAGGTCCTTCCACGAAGTGGTCCGCACCGGCTCGTACTCGGCGGCGGCCCGCTCGCTCGGCTATACGCAGCCCGCGATCACCCAGCAGATGAAGGCGCTCGAACGGTCCGTGGGCACGGTCCTGTTCACCCGCGTCGGCCGCCGCATGCGCCTGACCGAGGCGGGCGAGGCCCTGTCCCGGCACGCGGGAGTCATCCTCGGCAACATCGACGCCGCCCAGCAGCAGATGAACGCGATCACGCGCCTGCGCACCGGCCGCGTCCGCCTCTGCGCGTTCCCGAGCGCCACCGCCACGCTGATACCGGAGGCCCTCGCCCGGCTCGCCCGCGGCCACCGCGGCATCCGCGTCGAGCTCCAGGAGTACGAGCCGCCGGAGTCGCTCCAGCGCCTCGTGCACGGCGACGCCGACATCACGCTGGCCTTCACCTACCCCGGCCTGCGCGAGGACGTGCCGGACGAGGTCGTCGAAGTGCCGCTGATGGAGGACCAGTTGACGGTCCTGCTGCCGACCGGGCACCCGCTGGCCAGGCGCCGCTCGGTGCGCCTGGCCGACCTGTCCGACGAGCGCTGGATCGCCGGCTGCCTGCGCTGCCGGGCCAACTTCCTGCACGAGTGCGCCGAGCAGGGCTTCGCCCCCGACATCGCCTTCACCACCGACGACAACCTGGTCATCCAGAGCCTCGTCTCCGAAGGGCTCGGCATCGCGATGATGCCGGGGCTCGTCCTCAACTTCCTGTGCCACCGCTCCGTCACGGGCCGCCCCCTGGACCCGGCGTCGCGGCGCCAGGTGTCCGCGTACGTGCTGCGCGAGCACTTGAGGATCCCCGCGACGGCCCTCGTCCTGGACGAGCTGAAGGCAGTGGCGGCGAACCGGATGGGCTGCTGACCCGGAGCACCGGCACCGGCCGACCGGCCCCGTCGAACCCTCAACCCATAAGCAGTTTTTAACCCATCGCGAAGAAACTGTCGTTGGACGTGATGGATGGTGCGGGCCGACTCTGCTGGTATGACCACCCCCACCGCGCACCACGCCCCTGCGGCCCGCACCACCGAGCGGACCGACGCGCTCGTCGCCGACATCCGCGAGGCCGTCGGCCGCGGGCTGCCGCCTGACCTGACCGCCTACCTCGTCGGCGAGCGGCTCGCGCCGCACCTCGGCGCGGCCGACCTGCTCACCCCCGAGCAGTGCGAGGGCGACGCCGACCGCTACCGCCAGCACCTCCTGCACGCGGAGGCCGACGGCAGCTTCTCCGTCGTCGCGCTCGTCTGGCTGCCCGGCCAGCGCACCTCCGTGCACGACCACGTCTCCTGGTGCGTGACCGGTGTGCACGAGGGCGAGGAGCACGAGCGCCGCTACCGGCTCGTGCCCGCGGCGGGACCCGGCACGTCCGCGCGGCTCATCGCCACCGAGGACGTCGTCAACCCCACCGGCGCGGTGTGCGGCTTCGCGCCCCCCGGCGACATCCACCGGGTGTGGAACGCGGGCGCGGGGCGCGCGATATCCCTGCACGTCTACGGCGCGGACATCTCCCGCCTCGGCACCAGCGTGCGGCGGGTGTACGACCTGCCGGCCGACCGCTGATGGCGCTGCTCGGCCAGCGCCCGGCGAAGACCGTGCCCGCCACCGGGCCCGCGGCCCCGCCCGGCCCCTGGCCGGGGCTCGCCCTCGCCGCGGCCGCGGTGGCGCTCGCCTGGCTGACGCACCGGCTGCTGCCCGGTCTGCCGATGCTGACCGTCGCCATCGTGCTCGGCCTGATCGCCGCGCACGTGCCCGGTACGCGCGCCTGGGTGCGGGGTCCCGCCAAGGCCGGGCTCACCTTCGCGGCGAAGCGCCTGATGCGGGTCGGCATCGTGCTCCTCGGCCTGAAGCTCAGCCTCGACGACGTGCTCGGCGTCGGCTGGCAGACCGTCGCGATGGTGCTCGTGACGGTGGCCGCGACGTTCTTCGGCACCTGGTGGCTCGGCCGGCGGCTCGGGCTGCCCGGTGACCAGCCGCTGCTGATCGCCACCGGCTACTCGATCTGCGGCGCGTCCGCGATCGGCGCGGTCGGTGACGTCTCCAAGAGCGAGGAGCGGGACACGGCCGTGTCCGTGGCCGTCGTCACGCTCTGCGGCACGCTCGCGATCGCCGTGCTTCCGCTGCTCCAGGGGCCGTTGGGGCTCAGCGACGCGGAGTTCGGGCGGTGGGTGGGGGCCAGCGTGCACGACGTGGGGCAGGTGGTGGCCACCGCGCAGACCGCCGGGGGCGACGCCCTCGGTGAGGGCGTGCTCGTCAAGCTGATGCGGGTGGCCGTGCTCGCGCCGCTCGTCGCCGCGGTCGCCGTCTCCGTACGGGCGCGGGGCGCGGCCGCGCCGGGCGAGCGGCGGCCCGCCGTGGTGCCGCTCTTCGTCGCGGGGTTCCTGGTGATGGTGGGCGTCCGCAGCACGGGCCTGCTGCCCGGCTCCGCCCTCGACGCGGCCGGACTCGCCCAGGAGCTCCTGCTCGGCGCGGCGCTCTTCGGCCTGGGCAGCGCGGTGGACCTGCGGTCGCTGGCCCGCACGGGGGGCCGGGTGGCCCTGGTGGGGCTGTGCGCGTGGGTGGTGGTGGCGGGGGTCTCCTACGCGGGCGTCTGCGTGACGGCGTGAGCCCTTGACTGGGGCGGGCCCTGGTGGAGCGGTTGCTCGGCACCTGGCGCTGTGCCCACCCCTCCCCAAGCTCTCGGCTCCGCTCGAGCAGGGGATGCCCCACTCGCCCTGCGGGACGATTGCCCACAGCGGGGCGTCGGCTGCGGGCCGTCAGCGGACCGGCCCCACCCTCGGCCCCGGCGGACAACCCCGCGCTCCGCGCGGCCGGGGAAAGTCCCACCCACCCGCCCCCACCAAGTCGAGGCACCACCCGCAGGGCGAAGCGTCGGGCCTCCGCCTCGCAACACCGGGGAGATTCGGGCGGGAAGGGAAGGCAGGGGCCCGTCAGAGGCGGACTCGGGCCAGTTGGCGGGACTGGGCGACCAGGCGGTCGGCCGTGTCCCAGACCTCCGCGTCCTCCTCAAGGAAGCCGCCGGCCAGGTTGCGCGTGGTGATGGACACCCGCAGCGGCCCGGGCGCGGGCCTGGCGCGGATGTGGGCGGTCAGCTCGATGGTCGGCACCCAGCCGGAGAGCCCCATCTCGAACGCCGTCGGCGGCAGCGCGTCCACCGCGAGGAGCAGCGACAGCGGATCCGGGTCACGCCCGTCCGCGAGGCCGAACCAGCCGCGCATCTCGCCCTTCCCGGACGGCGCGCCGAGCGCCCACCCGAGCGTCGCCGGGTCGAGTTTCAGCCAGAGCCGGTCCGCGATCGCGGAGCTGCCGGGCACCGCCCCGCGGTCCGGGGCGTCGTCGGGGCCGAAGCACTGCTCGACGGGCGGCAGGCCGGGCGGAAGCGCCGAGGTGCGCACGTCGTCGGGCAGCGCGTCGAGGTCGCCGTACGAGGCGACGACGCGAAGGCGCTCGACCTCGCGCCCGCCCTCCTCCTGGTACAGGGAGGCCTGCCCGGTCGACAGGCCGCGCCCGGCGCGCACGGTCTGCGTACGGACGACCGCGGGCCCCGGCTCGGAGGCGGTCAGATAGTGCGCGGAGACCGTGAACGGGTCGGAGTGCGGCAGCGCGTGCGCGAGGGCGCGGCCGACGAGGGCCAGGAGGTAGCCGCCGTTGACGGCGCTGATGATGGTCCAGCCCGCCGAGAGCTCGGTGTCGTAGACGCCGGGTTCGCGCGCGAAGACCTCGGTGTCGCGGTCGAACTCGCTGTTGCCGATCGTCGCGCGCGGCGCGGGCGCCGCAGCTGTTTCCGCCATGCCGACAACGTACAACATGTAACTACTAAGCGGTAGCTTTTCTCTCCCGCACTCCCGGGCGCTGCCCTCAGGCCCCGTCCTCCGCGGCCGAAGACCGCCGGTTCCACGCCCTGGGCGCCCGCCAGTGGTAGCGCATCGCGAGCAGCCGCAGCACGAAGGCCGTGACGATCGCGAGCCCGGTCGTGAAGCCGTTCAGGGCGTCGTAGCGCAGGCACAGGGCGACGATCGCCGCGCCCACGATCGCCGGCACCGCGTACAGGTCGCGGTCCCAGCGCACCAGGGACGGCACCTCGTTGGCGACGATGTCGCGCAGGACGCCGCCGCCCACGGCGGTGGCGAGGCCGAGCGTGGCGGACGCGGTGAGGCCGAGCCCGTAGTCGTACGCCTTCGTGGTCCCGGTGACGCAGAACAGACCGAGGCCCGCCGCGTCGAAGATGTTCACGGCGAGCTGGGTGCGCTCGACCACCGGGTGCAGGAAGAACACGAGGAGCGCGGCGAGCAGCGGGGTGAGGAAGTAGCCGAGGTCGGTGAAGGCGGCGGGCGGGACCGCGCCGATCACCAGGTCCCGGAAGAGCCCGCCGCCCAGCGCGGTGACCTCGGCGAGCACGGCGATGCCGAAGACGTCGAAGTTCTTGCGGACGGCGAGCAGGGCACCGGAGATCGCGAAGACGAAGATTCCGGCGATGTCCAGAGCATGCTGGACGGAGGGGCTGAACAAATCCTGAAGCACGCGTCATTCTCACCCGTCGGGTGAGCTCCCCCTGCCGGGCCGCGCCCGCCCCTCCCCCGGCGGGGCCCCGGGCGGCGCGGAACGGGTGGGTGGGCGGGGCGGCCCGCCCACCCTGCGTCCGGCCTCAGTCCTTGCCGGTGACCTTCTTGGGGGCCGGGACCTCGGCCTCGGTCTCGGCCTCGGTCTCGGAGTCAGCCGAAGCCTCCCCCGAAGCGTCAGCACCCGAAGCCTCCGGCGCGGCCTCAGCGGCAGCGGCAGGCTCGGCCTCCGCCGCGGGCGCGGCCTCCGTCTCCGCCTCGTCGGCCGCCGTCGTGACCGTCACCACGTCGATCGCCTCCCGCGCCACCGAGAGCAGCTTCGTGTCCTCGGGAGCCTGGTCGGGCGCGTTCTCCGGGTGGTGGCAGGCCACCTGGTGGCCGGTTTCGAGCGCGAGGAACGCCGGCTCCTTGACCGCGCAGATCTCCGTCGCCTTCCAGCAGCGCGTGTGGAAGCGGCAGCCGGTGGGCGGGTCGATCGGCGAGGGCACGTCGCCGCGCAGCAGGATGCGCTCGCTCTTGCCACCGCGCCGCTTGGGGTCCGGCACCGGCACCGCGGAGAGCAGCGCCTTGGTGTACGGGTGCATCGGCTTGGTGTAGAGGTCCTTGCGGTCCGCGAGCTCGACCATCTTGCCGAGGTACATCACCGCGATCCGGTCGGACACGTGCCGGATGACCGACAGGTCGTGCGCGATGATCACGTAGGTGAGGCCGAGCTCGTCCTGGAGGTCGTCGAGGAGGTTGACGACCTGCGCCTGGATGGACACGTCGAGCGCGGACACCGGCTCGTCGGCCACCACCAGCTTCGGCTTCAGGGCGAGCGCCCGCGCGATGCCGATGCGCTGGCGCTGACCGCCGGAGAACTCGTGCGGGTAGCGGTTGTAGTGCTCCGGGTTCAGGCCGACGCGCTCCAGCATCTCCTGGACGGTCTTCTTGATGCCGCCCTCGGGCTTGACGCCCTGGAGCTTGAACGGCGCGCCCACGATCGTGCCGATGGTGTGGCGCGGGTTCAGCGAGGAGTACGGGTCCTGGAAGATCATCTGGACGTCGCGGCGCAGCGGCCGCATCCGTGCCGTGCCCAGGTGGGTGATGTCCACGCCCTCGAACTCGACGCGCCCGCTGGTCGGTTCGAGCAGCCGCGTGATGAGCCGGCCCATGGTCGACTTGCCGCAGCCGGACTCGCCGACGACGCCGAGGGTTTCGCCGGACCGCACGTCGAAGGTGAGGCCGTCGACGGCCTGCACGGCCGCGACCTGGCGCTGGAGCAGCCCCTTCTTGATCGGGAAGTGCTTGACCAGGCCCTCGACCTTGAGCAGCGTCTCCGCGGACTTCGCCTCCGACGACTTCTTCGTCTGCTCCGGGATCGTCATCTGTTCGGCTTTCTCCGGCACTGCGGCTTCGTCCCGCGCCGCGTCACGTTTCTCGGTCACAGCTTCGGCGCAATCTCTTCGGTCCAGATCCGGGTGCGCTCCTCGCGCGACATGTGGCAGGCCGAGAAGTGGCCGGAGCCGACCTCGGTCAGTTCGGGGCGCTCCGTCCGCGTGATGTTGTCCTTGGGCACGTCGGCGTAGGGGCACCGGGGGTTGAAGGCGCAGCCGCTCGGCAGGTTGATGAGGCTGGGCGGGGAGCCCTTGACCGGGACGAGGCGCTCGGTCTCCTCGCGGTCGATGCGCGGCATCGAGCCGAGCAGGCCCCAGGTGTAGGGGTGCTGGGGCTCGTAGAAGACCTCCTGGGCCGAGCCGCGCTCGACGCAGCGCCCGCCGTACATCACGAGGAGCTCGTCGGCCATCTCCGCCACCACGCCCAGGTCGTGGGTGATCATGATGACCGCGGAGCCGAACTCCTTCTGCAGGTCCCTGATCAGGTCCAGGATCTGGGCCTGGACCGTCACGTCGAGCGCCGTCGTGGGCTCGTCGGCGATCAGCAGCTCCGGGTTGTTGACGAGCGCCATCGCGATCATCGCGCGTTGGCGCATGCCGCCGGAGAACTCGTGCGGGTAGGAGTCCACCCGCTTGTCCGGCTGCGGGATGCCCACCCGGTCGAGCATCTCGATGGCGCGCTTGCGGGCGACCTTCTTGTCCACGTCGTGGTGGACGCGGTACGCCTCGGTGATCTGCTTGCCGATGGAGTAGTACGGGTGCAGCGCGGACAGCGGGTCCTGGAAGATCATCGCCATCTCGCGGCCGCGCAGCTTGCGCACCTCGTCCGCGGGCGCGCTGAGCAGCTCGGTCCCGTTCAGCCAGATCTCGCCGGACAGCTGCGGCTTGCGGCGGCCGTACTGCCCGGCCGTGTGCAGGCCGAGGATGCCGAGCGAGGTCACGGACTTGCCGGACCCGGACTCGCCGACGATGCCGAGGGTGCGGCCCTTCTCCAGGGTGAAGCTCAGGCCGTCGACGGACTTCACCAGGCCGTCGTCGGTCGGGAAGTGCACCTTGAGATCGCGGACCTCGAGGAAGGCGCTGGGTGCCGCGGAACCGGTGGTGGGCTCGCCCACCGCGGCGCCGCTCTTGCTCAGTTCGGTCATCCCAGCCTCACTCGCGGGTCAATGACGGCGTACAGAAGGTCCACGACGAGGTTGGCGACGGCGATGGCGAGGGCCGCGCACAGGGTGACGCCGAGGATCACGGGCAGGTCCTTGCTGCTGATGGCCCTGACCGCTTCGAGGCCGAGGCCCGGAAGGTTGAAGGTGGACTCGGTGAGCACGGCGCCGCCCATGAGGACGCCGAGGTCGAGTCCGAAGACGGTGAGGATCGGCGTCATCGCGGAGCGCAGGGCGTGTCTGCGGATGACGACGGCCTCGCCGAGGCCCTTGGCGCGCGCGGTGCGGATGTAGTCCTCGCCCAGGACCTCCATCATGGTGGCGCGGGTGAGGCGCGCGTACATCGCGGCGTTGAGGAAGGCGAGCACGATCCACGGCAGGATCAGCGTCTGGAACCAGACGTCGATGCTGTCATCCGTCGAGAGGCTGTCGGCGATCTTCACCCAGCCCAGGTTGTGGACGAAGATGCCCATGGCGACCATGCCGGTGAAGAAGACGGGCAGCGAGACGCCGCCGAGGGCGGTGGTCATCGCGGCGCGGTCCCAGACGGTGCCCCGCTTGAGCGCGGAGACCACACCGGTGGCGACACCGGCGGCGAGCCACAGCACACAGGCGCCGGCGGCGAGCGCGCCGGTCACGGGCAGGGCGTCCTTGAGGGTCTCCCAGACAGGGGCCTCGGTGCGGAAGGAGTAGCCGAAGCAGGGCGCCGGGCAGTGCGTGACGTCACTGCCGTTGCTGTAGTCCCGGCCCATCGGGATGCCCTTGATGAAGTCCCAGAACTGGACGATCAGCGGGTCGTCCAGGCCGAGCTTGGTCCGGATGCCGTCGAGCTGCTCGGCTCCGGCCTGCTTGCCGGCGAAGAGGACGGCGATGTCCTGTCCAGCCCACTTGGGCAGCATGAAGAAGACGGTGAAGGTCGCGAGCAGTACGACCAGCACCATGATGATGACGGCGATCAGGCGCCGGATGAGGTAAGCAAGCACTGTGCGCGGCCCGGCGGTGGCTCCGCGGCCCCCTCGTGAGGGGTGCGGGGCCACCGCCCGGGGCCATCACCTGCCCTTCGGACTGGCGGATATCGGCGGCGGCGGTGTGACGGTCAATCAACTACGGGTGCCACGGCGGGGGAAGCCCGCCGTGGCGGTCGGGCGTTACTTGCTGCTGACGCCGAGCGAGACGTAGTCGTACCGGCCGTTGTAGGCGTCGGACATGTAGGCGTTGGTCAGCCGCGGTCCGCGCCAGGTGATGTTCTTCTCGTACAGGAACGGCATCCAGTCGGCGTCGTCGAGGATGCGCTTGTCGAGCTGCTTGTAGATCTCACCGGCCTTGACCGGGTCGGTCTCGGCGATCGCCTTGTCGAACAGCCCGTCGATCTTCTTGTCCTTGATCTGGGACTCGTTGTAGTTGCCGTTCTCGACCAGGTAGCGCGAGTCGAACAGCGGCTGCGCGTAGCCCTGGCCGGACGGGAAGTCGGGGCCCCAGCCGGACATCTGCATGCTGTAGCCGCGCTTCTTCACCACGGAGGGCGAACCGGTGATGCTGGCGGAGTCGGCGCCGTCGAGGGACTCGACGTCGATGTTGATGTTCGCCTTCTTCAGCTGGGCCTGCAGCGCCTCGGCGGCGTCGACCTCACCCGGGTTGTTGTTGCGGGCGGTCAGCTTGGCGCTGAAGCCGTTCGGCTTGTCGCACTGCTTGAGCTCGTCCTTGGCCTTGGCCAGGTCCGGCTTGCCCTTGCGCTCCAGGACGCCGTAGGGGTCGTAGTCGCTGTAGCCCGGGATCGCCTTGGGGAAGGTGCTGTTGGCGATGTCACCGGCGGCGAGCTTGCCGCCGCGGGTCTGCTGGAGGCTCGCGAAGTCCGTGGCGTAGAAGACGGCCTTGCGGCAGTGGACGTTGTCGAACGGCTTCGCCGTGTGGATCAGGGCGACGTAGCGCACGAAGGACGTGTGCATGTTGTCGACGCTGTCGCGGTGCTTCTGGACGGCGGTGACGCGGCCGGACTGGGTCATGCCGGTGCCGTTGAGGTCGACGTCGTAGTCGCCGGCCATCAGACGCTTGTCGTTCTCCTCCAGGTTGGCGGAGATGGTGACGTCGATCTTGTCCGGCAGGGCCGGGCGGATCGGGTCCGAGGCCTTCTTCCACTTGTCGTTGCGCACGAGCACGATCTTCTTGCCGGGCTTGTACGTCTCGAACTTGTACGGGCCCGCGGAGAACGGCCGCGAGGTGTACTTCGCCTTGGTGTCCTTCGCCGCCTTGACCGGGGAGCCGGACGGCATCGCGAGGAACTGCTCGAAGTCACCGTTGCGCTTGGGCAGCTTGAAGATGATGGTCTTGTCGTTCGGCGTCTGGATCGCCTTCAGACCGAGCTTGTCCGCCGACTTGTCCTTGTAGGGACCCGGGTACTCGCCCTTGGGGTCGAGCGCCTGGCGCAGGTAGCCGGGGCCGCCGGTGATGGTGTCCTTGGCCCAGATGCGCTCGATCCCGTACTTGATGTCCTTGGAGGTCAGCGGCGAGCCGTCCTCCCAGGTGAGGCCGTCACGCAGCTCGTACGTGTAGGTCTTGCCGTCGGCCGAGATCTTCGCGGTGGACTTGGCGAGGTCCGGCACCAGCTTCGTGCCCGCCTTGCCCGGCTTGGTGTCGTACGACACCAGCTGGCGGGTGTAGAAGCGCATGAAGTCCCAGGACATGCCGTAGTACGCGCGCTGCGGGTCGGCCGAGTCGAGGTCCTGCTTGCCGACCATGCGCAGGGTGCCGCCGGTCTTCTTGGAGGGCTTGGCGACCTTGTTCAGGGCGGCGTTGTAGCCGGCGCCCTTCCCGTCGCCGTCGCCGTCACCGTCGCCACCGCCGCAGGCCGTGGTGGTCACCAGCGCCGCGACGACGAGGGCCGCGCCCGCGGCGAGCCGCCTTTTCGGGGGAAGTGTGGGCATTTTCTCGCAACCTTCCAGATTCGCGGTTCCCTGGCTTATCGCTGCCGAAGAACCATGGAAAGAGCCACCTGACCAGCGGCAGGGGCAAGTCGGTCGGGTCTGCTAGCGGGTTCCCTTGGGGTCGAGCGCGTCGCGCAGACCGTCCCCGAAGAGGTTGAAGGCGAGCACCGTGATGAAGATCGTCACACCCGGGAAGACCATGAACATGGGGTCGTGCTCGTACGTTTCGAGGGCGTCGCGCAGCATGCCTCCCCAGGAGGCGGTCGGCGGCTTGACACCCGCGCCCAGGAAGCTGAGGGCGGCCTCCGTGAGGATGTTCGTGGGGATCATCAGCGTCGCGTAGACGGTGATGGGGGCCACGAGGTTCGGCAGGAGTTCGCGGAACAGGATGTGGCGCCGGCCGCCGCCGAGGCTCTTGGCGGCCTCCACGTACTCGCGTTCCCTGAGCGAGAGCGTCTGGCCGCGCACGATGCGCCCGATGTACGGCCAGCCGAAGAAGCCGATGACCAGGACGAGGATCGCGACGCGCACGCTCGTCCCTTCGAGCCCGAGGAAGTCGTCGGGAAGGACCGAGACCAGGGAGATGATGAACAGCAGCTGCGGGAAGGAGAGCAGCACGTCCATCACGCGGCTGATCAGGGCGTCGATCCAGCCGCCGAAGTAGCCGGCGATGATCCCGAAGAGGGTGCCGAGCACGACGGCGACGATCGCCGCGAGGAAGGCCACGAGCAGCGAGATGCGTGCTCCGTAGACGATCCGGCTGAACACGTCGCGGCCCTTGTTGGGCTCGACTCCGAAGAGGTAGTCGCTGCTCACGCCGCCGAACGAGCCCGTGGGCAGGTTCGTCAGCGGGTCCAGCTTCTCCTGGTGGAAGTCGTTCGGCGGGTGTCCGAGCACGCTGACGATCAGGGGTGCGAACACCGCCACGAGGACCAGGAGGACCACCGTGATGCCGCCCGCGAGGGCGACCTTGTCGCGCTTCAGGCGGTTCCAGGCGATCTGCGTGAGGGAGCGCCCCTCGACCTTCTTCCCCCCTGCACCAGCTGCGGGGGCGACTTCCTCCGTGGGTTTCGCGTCCGCAGGTGTGTCATGCAATGGCGCCGTCATCGTGGCAGGGACCCCTCTCAACCGGCGGTGACCGGCCCGCACTTGCCGCTGTAGCGACGTGATCAGTCCGTCGTACACAGGGGCGAAGGCCCCTTGGAGCGGGAGTCTTCAACGGGGTCGTGATCTGTTACCAGACTTGTCGGGGAATGGATGCGCAACCGTGATGCTGATCGAGGTGTTCCGTTATCCGGACGTCACTGAACGCCGGGCGAACACGGGGCAGTTGTGGGCACAGGCACCACGCGCGTCCATACGCTCACTCCTGCCCCAGAAGGGGACATCGTGCACGTCGACGCTGATCAGGCCATCACCAGGAAGCGGAATCCAGCCACCACCCGTGATGCACGGCGCGGGGCACGCGAGGGGATTGCTGCCGCTTAGGTCCAATATGTCTCAGTATTGGGCGGGATAGCCGTATCCGCCTGCGGCGGGGGCCGGGGACGCCTGCGCGTCGCGGTCGTAGAACGGCCGGGCGTTGGCGCGCAGCCACAGCGCGACCGGGTCGTGCGGATCGGCCATCGCGACGGTCGAGACGGGCAGGCCCTCGGGGACGGCGCCGATGGACTGCTGCATCATCGCGCGCACCGAGTCGACGGACGCGGGCGAGGTGTCGTACACGTCCAGGCCGATGGCCAGATAGGGGGCGCCGAGCACCGGCTGCACCCAGGCGCGGCGCAGCGCGCGGACGGCCGGGGTGCGGTGCGCGTTCTGGCTCAACAGCGCGTAGAACTGCGGGAGTTCGATGGTCGGATCGGCAAGCCGCAGCGGGCCCGCGGGCTGGGCCGCGAGGCCGCTCGCGATGCGCCGCAGATCGAGCCAGGGGACGCCGACGCCGCCGCCCGGGGCGTGCGGATTGAGCCACAGGCCGTAGTGGTCCGGGTACAGGGCGCGCGCCACGTCGAGGCCGCCCACCACCTCGTAGCCCCGGTTCCAGCCGCTCGCGGAGAGCTCCTGGGCGGAGGTCACGCACGGTGCGTAGCCGTACCCCTCCACCTCCATGTTCCCGTACTGGGCGTCGGGGGATCCGGCCTGGCCGTGCCAGAGCAGCATCCACACCTTGTCGTCGGCGAGAGCGTGCAGGAGCGCCTCGTACGCGTCATAGCGCCCCGGCGTCACCTGCCGCAGCATGTGCTCGACCTGTCCGGCCGCAGCGGTGCCCGACGCGCTCACCCGTAACCGCCCCTTCGCGACGTGCCCTGCGCGGTCGTTGCGCCGACCGCGTCACCGGGAACAGCTTAAGCGGGACGTCGCGACTTAGCGCTTGAACGGCTTTGCCGTGCTGTGCCGTGCTGTGCCGTCGGGCATCTGCGGCCTCGTTGTGGCTGGTCGCGCAGTTCCCCGCGCCCCTTCGGGGCGCCGCCCCCGCTAGCCCGCGGTGAAGAACGGGCGGAGGCGGGCCTTCATCCAGTCGCCCACCGGGTCCTGTGCCACGTCCAGGAGGACCAGGTTGACCGGCCACGGGACCGGGGCCCGGCCGAGGGCGCGGCCCAGGGCCTGCATGGGCAGCTCCCTGGCGTCCCCCTCCCAGGAGGACAGCTCGACGCCGATGAAGAGGGTGGGCGCCTCGTCCTCGACGGTGGCGAGGCAGCGCCGCGCGCCGAGCACCGCGCCCGTCGCCTCGAACTCCTGGGCCGCGGCGGACAGGAAGTCCACCGGGTCGTCCTGCCAGTCCGGTTCGTAGAGCCGCACCCGGCCGCCGCTCGCGGGCCCGTCCAGCTCCGTCCGGCCCGCCCGGCACAGCACGGCCACCGCGGCGGGCGGCAGCGGCACCGCGACCGTGCCCTCCGGGTTCAGCGCGATGCCGAGCTCCGGCGCCAGGCCGCGCGCGAACTCCACCGCCGGCGCCACCGTGCAGCTCATCCGCCCCCCGGTGGCCTGCTGGAACTCCTGCTCGGAGGTGAAGACGGGCACGTACGCCTGCCCGTCGAGCTCCAGCGTCGGCAGGTCGAGCGTGCCGCTGTCGGGCCCGCCCCCGTTCGGCAGCGGGATCCACAGCGTGCTGCGGCCGAGCACCTCGATCATGCGGGCGCCCGTCGCCTCGGACGGCGGCGCGCCGAGCGAGGCGGCGAGCACCTCCTCCAGTTCGTTGGCGGGCCAGCCGCCGTACGGATGGGCGTGCGCCTGTGCCGGTACGTCCCCCGGAAATTCCATCTGTCTCGACCCCTGCTCTCCGTGCTGTCCTGCGGCCCGACCCTAACGCCGGCCGGCACGCGCGGCACGGCCTACCCGTCCTGGCCCTCGAAGCCCAGCTCGTGCAGCGCCCCCGCCGCCTCCCGGTCGAGCAGCACGGCCGCGCCGCAGCCGCGCGGCAGCTGCCCGCGCTCGGCGGCCCCGACCAGGCGGCCGACCGTCCTGCGGTGCCGCGCGAAGGCGTACCGCGAGACGCCGCGGCCGCGGGCGCGCTGGCCGTCGAGGGCGACCGGCGCGGGCACGTCGAGCAGCAGCAGGTGCAGCGTGGCCCCGCGCCGGGCCGCCGCGCGGGCGAGCCAGCGGCGCACCCAGGGCTGCGTACCGCAGTCGTGGACGACGACGCCGGTGCCCGCGCGCAGGGTGCGGCGCAGGTGTGCGTAGTGCGCGACGCGGACGAGGGGGCGGTAGAGCGCGTACGGGATCCGGCGCGGCACGCGGGCCGCCCAGCGGTCGCGGGTGTCCTGGGAGTCCACGCGCGGGCCCGCGACGGCGCGCCGCATCAGCGTGGACTTGCCGCTGCCGGGCAGTCCGGAGACCACCACGACGTCGCCCGCGGCGAACACCAGGCGGCGCGGGCCGCGCCCGGCGCGGTCCCTGAGGTCGCGCACCACGGCCCGCGGGGAGCCCGTGGCGGCCTCGCGCGCCGGACCCGCGGGGGCGCCCGGCTGCGGGGGCAGCGCGACGCCCGCGCCGGGCAGCACTGCCCCCGCCTTGGGCAGCGAGACGCCCGTGGTCGTCGCGTAAGCACTGCTCCTGCGCACCGTGATCGGCCTCCCCATGCTCGTCACGTCACTCATCCCCAGTACTTCTCCGTCGACTGTAAAGAGAAGGTAATGCCTTACGAAGACGACAACGGGGGACTCCCTGGTTGCGGCTGTTGTGAAGCGGGGGCGCGTGCAATGATGTGCGCGCCAACTCCATACCGGCCGCTTGAATCCGCGCGGGAGAGTCCCCGGTGACGCGTGAGCGTCGTGGGGCGCCGAAGGAGCAAGTTCCTCCCTTGAATCTCTCAGGCCCCGTACCGCGCGGGCGAGGCACATCTGAAAAGCGAGCCACTCCCCCGACGCGCGCGTCCAGCGCGGCCAGCGGGGCGGCTCCACCCAAGGTGCAAGTCATGCTCCGTTATACGCGCGGGGCATGGTGAACCTCTCAGGTTTATGACAGATGGGGAGGACAGACCTCGCCCGTCATGCCCTGGAGCCAGTACTGATGAGTCAGACCGCAAGCGCCCCACGTCAGACCGCCCTCGACGCCCTGCACCGTTCCCTGGGCGCCACCATGACCGACTTCGCGGGCTGGGACATGCCGCTGCGGTACGGCAGCGAGCGCGACGAGCACAACGCCGTGCGCACCAAGGCCGGCCTCTTCGACCTCTCCCACATGGGCGAGATCACCGTGACCGGCGCCCAGGCCGTGGACCTGCTGAACTTCGCGCTCGTCGGCAACATCGGCTCCGTCTCCGTGGGCCGCGCCCGGTACACCATGATCTGTCAGCAGGACGGCGGCATCCTGGACGACCTGATCGTCTACCGCCTGGCCGAGACCGAGTACATGGTCGTGGCCAACGCCTCCAACGCCCAGACGGTCCTGGACGCCCTCACCGAGCGCGCCGCGGGCTTCGACGCCGAGGTCCGCGACGACCGCGACGCCTACGCCCTGATCGCCGTGCAGGGCCCGGAGTCCCCCGGCATCCTGAAGTCCCTCACGGACGCCGACCTGGACGGCCTGAAGTACTACGCGGGCCTGCCGGGCACCGTGGCGGGCGTCTCCGCCCTGATCGCCCGCACGGGCTACACCGGCGAGGACGGCTTCGAGCTGTTCGTGCGGCCGGAGCACGCCGAGAAGCTGTGGCGGGCGCTCACGGACGCGGGTACCCCCGTCGGGCTCGTGCCATGCGGTCTCTCCTGCCGCGACACGCTCCGCCTGGAGGCGGGCATGCCGCTGTACGGGAACGAGCTGACGACGTCGCTCACCCCCTTCGACGCGGGCCTCGGCCGGGTCGTGAAGTTCGACAAGACGACCCACGCCGGCGACTTCGTGGGCCACGACGCCCTGAAGGCCGCCGCGGAGCGCGCCGCGGGCGCGCCCCCGCGCAAGCTCGTCGGCCTGATCGCCGAGGGCCGCCGGGTCCCGCGCTCGGGCATGGACGTCGTGGCGAACGGCGAGGTCATCGGCAAGGTCACCTCCGGCGCCCCGTCGCCGACGCTCGGCAAGCCGATCGCGATGGCGTACGTCGACCCGGCCCACGCCGAGCCGGGCACGGCGGGCGTGGGCGTGGACATCCGCGGCACCCACGAGCCGTACGAGGTCGTGGCGCTGCCGTTCTACAAGCGGCAGAAGTAGCGCGCGCCCCGCGCCGGACTGATCACAGCGGAGGCGCCGGGCCCGGTTTCGTCCGCCGGTGTCCCGTCCGTCCCGTCTCACTCCGTAAGACTGCACATCCCCGCGTTCATCAGCACACGCCCGCGTACAGGAGAATTCACGCCATGAGCAACCCCCAGCAGCTGCGTTACAGCAAGGAGCACGAGTGGCTGTCGGCCACCGAGGACGGTGTGGCGACGGTCGGCATCACCGAGTTCGCGGCCAACGCGCTCGGTGACGTCGTCTACGCCGACCTGCCGTCCGTCGGCGACACCGTCACCGCGGGTGAGACCTGCGGCGAGCTGGAGTCGACGAAGTCGGTCAGCGATCTGTACTCGCCGGTTTCGGGTGAGGTCGTCGAGGCCAACCAGGACGTTGTGGACGACCCTTCCCTGGTGAACTCGGCCCCCTTCGAGGGCGGCTGGCTGTTCAAGGTGCGCGTCTCGGAGGAGCCGGGCGACCTGCTCTCCGCCGACGAGTACACCGCGTTCGCAGGCAGCTGACCACGGCGTAAGGACTGATCTTCCGATGTCGCTTCTGAACACTCCTCTCCACGAGCTCGACCCGGACGTGGCCGCGGCCGTCGACGCCGAGCTCCACCGCCAGCAGTCCACCCTGGAAATGATCGCCTCGGAGAACTTCGCTCCGGTCGCGGTCATGGAGGCCCAGGGCACGGTCCTCACCAACAAGTACGCCGAGGGCTACCCGGGCCGCCGCTACTACGGCGGCTGCGAGCACGTCGACGTCACCGAGCAGATCGCGATCGACCGGGTCAAGGACCTGTTCGGCGCCGAGTACGCCAACGTCCAGCCGCACTCCGGCGCCTCCGCCAACCAGGCCGCCCTCTTCGCGATCGCCAAGCCCGGCGACACGATCCTCGGCCTGGACCTGGCGCACGGCGGCCACCTCACCCACGGCATGCGCCTGAACTTCTCCGGCAAGCAGTTCAACGTGGTCGCGTACCACGTGGACGAGGCCGGCCTGGTCGACATGGCCGAGGTCGAGCGCCTGGCCAAGGAGAACAGCCCCAAGGTGATCATCGCGGGCTGGTCCGCCTACCCGCGCCAGCTCGACTTCGCCGAGTTCCGCCGGATCGCCGACGAGGTCGGCGCGTACCTGTGGGTCGACATGGCGCACTTCGCCGGTCTCGTCGCCGCGGGCCTGCACCCGAACCCGGTGCCGTTCGCGGACGTGGTCACCTCCACCACGCACAAGACGCTCGGCGGCCCGCGCGGCGGCATCATCCTGGCCCGCAACAAGGACTTCGCGAAGAAGCTGAACTCGGCGGTCTTCCCGGGCTTCCAGGGCGGCCCCCTCGAGCACGTGATCGCGGCCAAGGCCGTCTCCTTCAAGGTCGCGGCCTCGGACGACTTCAAGGAGCGACAGGAGCGCACCCTGGACGGCGCCCGGATCCTGGCCGAGCGCCTGGTCCAGGACGACGTCAAGGAGCACGGCGTCGCGGTCCTGTCCGGCGGCACGGACGTGCACCTGGTCCTGGTGGACCTGCGCAACAGCGAGCTCGACGGCCAGCAGGCCGAGGACCGCCTCCACGAGGTCGGCATCACGGTCAACCGCAACGCGGTCCCGAACGACCCGCGCCCGCCCATGGTCACCTCCGGCCTGCGCATCGGCACGCCCGCGCTCGCCACCCGCGGTTTCGGGGCCGAGGACTTCCGCGAGGTCGCGGACGTCATCGCCGAGACCCTCAAGCCGGACTTCGACGCCGCGGCCCTCGCGGCCCGGGTGTCCGCTCTGGCCGCGAAGCACCCGCTGTACCCCGGCCTGAAGTAGTTTCGTACGCTTTTATTGGTACGGACTTCCGGGGCACCGCGCACACTGGACATGAGGACGGTGTACGCGGTGCCCCGCACCACGTGTCCCACCAGCAGTCCCGCAAAGCCCGCGTAGCACCGCCGAGCCCGTAGCACCGCCCTCGCACGACCGGCAGACAACGGCGTCTACCACCCACCATTGGAGTTCTCTCGTGGCCATCTCGGTCTTCGACCTGTTCTCGATCGGCATCGGCCCGTCCAGCTCCCACACGGTCGGTCCGATGCGCGCGGCGCGCATGTTCGCCCGCCGCCTCAAGAACGAGGGCCTGCTGGCCCACACCACGGCCATACGGGCCGAGCTGTACGGCTCCCTCGGCGCCACCGGCCACGGCCACGGCACGCCCAAGGCGGTCCTGCTCGGCCTGGAGGGCGAGTCCCCGCGCACGGTGAACGTGGAGTCGGCCGACGACCGCGTCGAGGAGATCAAGAGCAGCGGCCGCATCAACCTGCTCGGCATGCACGAGATCGACTTCGACTTCGACGAGGACCTGGTCCTGCACCGCCGCAAGGCCCTGCCGTACCACGCCAACGGCATGACGATCTTCGCGTACGACCGCGAGGGCGCCCTCGTCCTGGAGAAGACGTACTACTCGGTCGGCGGCGGCTTCGTCGTGGACGAGACCGTTCTCAATCAAGAGGGCGCGACCGGGGAGAACCCGATCGTCCCCGACGACACGGTCCTGAAGCACCCCTTCCGCACGGGTGACGAGCTGCTGCGCCTGGCCTCCGAGACCGGCCTTTCCATCTCCGCCCTGATGCTGGAGAACGAGAAGGCGTGGCGCACGGAGGAGGAGATCCGTGCCGGGCTCCTCGACATCTGGGGCGTCATGCAGGCCTGCGTCTCGCGCGGCATGTCCCGCGAGGGCATCCTGCCGGGCGGCCTGAAGGTCCGCCGCCGGGCCGCGCACTCCGCGCGCCAGCTGCGCGCCGAGGGCGACCCGCAGGCGCGCGCGATGGAGTGGATCACGCTCTACGCGATGGCGGTGAACGAGGAGAACGCCGCGGGCGGCCGCGTCGTGACCGCCCCGACGAACGGCGCCGCGGGCATCATCCCGGCCGTCCTGCACTACTACATGAACTTCGTGCCCGGCGCCGACGAGGAGGGCGTCGTCCGCTTCCTCCTCGCGGCCGGTGCCATCGGCATGCTCTTCAAGGAGAACGCCTCCATCTCCGGCGCCGAGGTCGGCTGCCAGGGCGAGGTCGGCTCCGCCTGCTCGATGGCCGCGGGCGCCCTCGCCGAGGTCCTCGGCGGCTCCCCGGAGCAGGTGGAGAACGCCGCCGAAATCGGCATGGAGCACAACCTCGGCCTGACCTGCGACCCGGTCGGCGGCCTCGTCCAGATCCCGTGCATCGAGCGCAACGGCATGGCCGCGGTGAAGGCCGTCACCGCCGCCCGCATGGCCATGCGCGGCGACGGCTCCCACAAGGTGTCCCTCGACAAGGTCATCAAGACCATGAAGGAGACCGGCGCCGACATGAGCGTGAAGTACAAGGAGACGGCGCGCGGCGGCCTCGCCGTGAACATCATCGAGTGCTGAGCCGGAGCCCCTCAGGGGGCCTGGTTGTGGGCGATGAGTGACTCCACCAGGCCGGCGCGGGTGTTCGGGTAGTCCATCGGTACGATCCCGAGCCCGCGCCAGGCGCGGCCCTCCGCGCTCTCCAGGAGGGCGTGCGCCTTCGGGTTGAGGGCGTCGGCGTTCCAGCGCGGCGGCAGGCCCGCCGCCGTGCTCACGAAGTTGACGTACTGCTTTCCCGGCTGGCTCGCGGCCTTCCGGAAGTGGGCCTCGATCTTCGGGTACTTCGCCGCCGGGGCGGCGTTCCAGTCGTCCTGGAGGTCGAAGAGGCCGCCGTCGCCCCACCGGATGCCGCCCGGCAGGCCGCCGTTGTCGGCGATGAGCACGACGCGGCCGCGCACATCGCCCAGGCGCGGCCAGGCCTGGCCGATGTGGAAGAGGGAGCGCCAGCCCCGCCGGTCCAGATAGTCGTCGAAGATCGCGCGGAACGTGCCGTCGCTCTCTTGCGAGTACTCCTGCTTGACCCGCATGAGGACGGTCTCCGCGGGCTGGGCGGCGAGGAAGTCCCGGCAGGCGCCGAGCACGTCGTCGAAGTTCAGGTTCTGGTAGAACGCCGCGTGGTGGATGGTGAAGGAGCCCTCGAAGGCCCGGCACCGGATGTCGAGGAACCGTATGCCGGAGGCCAGTTGCTGCCCGAGCGTGGTGTTCTGGCACTCCACCCACCAGCCGCCGAACCGGGCGCCGGAGTCGTGCGTGCCGGGAATCGTGAGGCGCTGCAGGGGAGTTGAGGCGTCGATCCCCGCCAGCCAGTCGCGGCCGTCGAGAGGGCGGGCGACGGCCCGCGCGGCGGACGTGCCGACGAGGGCGGCGGACGCGGTGGCACCGGTGGCGGCGAGGAAGGTGCGACGGCTGAGGGCCATGTGGGTTCCCGTGGGGGTGGGGGGTGTGGGAAGGGCCCTCAGTATGGATGGGAACGCCTGTAGCGGGGAACGGTCAATCCACAGTCAACAGTTCACGTTTCACTGACCGCCGGGGCGAACCCCCCACGGCCCACGTTCCCCGGCCGCGACCCGCTTCCCTCCCCCCACCTCCGGAGGTCACCCGTGCTCCGCGGCATCGACGTCAGTTCCCACCAGTCGTCCTTCTCGACCGAAGGCGTCTCCTTCGTCATCGTCAAGGCCACCGAAGGCCGCACCTACATCAACCCACGCCTGTCGGCCCAGACGAAACGCGCCCGTGACGCCGGCTGCGTCACGGGCTTCTACCACTTCCTGTGGCCGGGCAACATCACGGCCCAGGCGGAGTACTTCGTGGCCAAGGCCCCGGAGAAGGCGGGCGACTTCCTGGCGGTCGACTGGGAGTGGACGGGCGACCACACGGCCGCGACGAACGCGGAGAAGGACCGCTTCATCAAGGAGGTGAAGCGCCTGCGCCCGAACCTCCGGACGATCCTGTACACGAACCGCGACTTCTGGCTGAACCGGGACACGACGTCGTACGCGGGCGACGGCCTCTGGATCGCCGACTACGTGACGGCGGGCAAGCCCCGCATCCGCGCCGAGTGGCGCATCCACCAGTACACGTCCACGCCCCTGGACAAGAACGTGGCGGACTTCGCGACCAAGGACGCGATGCGGGACTGGGCCACGCCCTAGCCCCGGCCCGTAAGGCGCCCCAGCGTCACTTCCAGCTCCGCCCGTGCCACCCGCTCCGCCTCGTCGCCGTCCCCGGACTCGACGGCCCGTACGAGTGCGTCGTGCGCCTCGTCCCCGTGGTCGGACTCCTCCCGGCGGACGTCGATGAGGTCGAGCAGGTCGATGAGGCCCTGCCGGAGGGCGGGCGCGAACTGGGCGAACAGGTCCGTGAGGACGGGGTTGTGCGCGGCCGCGACCACGGTGGCGTGCAGGGCGATGTCCGCGTCGATGAACGCGGCGTCGCCCCCGCCCGCCGCGGCCCGGCGCGCCGTGAGCGCGGCCCGCATCGCCGTGACGTCCGCGGGCGTGCGGCGGGCGGCCGCGAGCCGCGCCGCCTGCACCTCGACGAGGGCCCGCACCTCGTACACGTCACCGATCGCGGCGGCCCGCAGCCGGGCGGGCCAGTCCTCGACAGGCTCGGTGGCGGTGACGAAGACCCCGGCGCCCTGCCGCGCCTGCACGAGCCCGGCCCCGGCGAGCGCGCGCAGCGCCTCGCGGACCGTGGAGCGGCCGACGCCCAGCTCCTTGGCGAGGGTCGTCTCACCGGGAAGCTTCGCGCCGACCGGCCACCCGCCCCCGGTGATCTGGTCGCGCAGCCGCTCCGTGGCCTGTTCGACGAGGGGGCTGGCGCGGAGGGCGCCGAGCTGCGGCGCCGGGGGCTTCGGTGAGGTCACTCCAGGAGTGTACTTGTCTGAGGAGTACTTGTCTGAGGACCTGAGGTCTGCCTACGCTGGGGCGCGTGATCTCGTACCCGTGGAATCCCCAGCGCCCCAGCCCCATGCCCACGCACCGCTACGTGCCGTTCGAGGACCGGGTCGACGTCCCGCTCCGGGAGCGCCGCTGGCCCGCCAACACGCTCACCCGCGCGCCCCTGTGGGTCCCCGTCGACCTGCGCGACGGCAATCAGGCCCTGGCCGAGCCGATGGACACCGCGCGCAAGCGCCGCCTCTTCGACCTGCTCGTGTCCCTGGGGTTCAAGGAGATCGAGGTCGGCTATCCGTCGGCGAGCCGGGCGGACTTCGACTTCGTCCGGCACCTGGTGGAGCTGGTGCGCTCCGGAGCCGTACCGGACGACGTCACGCCCGTCGTGTTCACCCCAGCCCGCCCCGAGCTCATCGACCGCACCTTCGAGGCCGTCGCGGGGCTCCCGCGCGTCGTGGTCCACCTGTACATCGCCACCTCGCCGGTGTGGCGCGAGGTCGTGCTCGGCAAGGACCGCGCCGCGGTCGCCGCCACCGCCCTGGAGGCCGCCGCCCGCATGGCCCGCCTCGCGGACGCGCGCCCGGACGCCGACATCCGCTTCCAGTTCGCGCCGGAGACCTTCAACCTCACCGAGCCCGACTACGTCCTGGAGCTGTGCGACTCCCTCACCGAGCTGTGGGACGCGAGCCCGGACCGGCCCGTCACGCACAACCTCCCCGCGACCGTGGAGATAGCAACGCCGAACGTGTACGCCGACCAGATCGAGTACATGCACCGGCACCTGGCCCGGCGCGACTCCGTCATCCTGTCCGTGCACCCGCACAACGACCGCGGCACCGGCGTCGCCTGCGCCGAACTCGCGCTGCTCGCCGGGGCCCAGCGCGTCGAGGGCTGTCTGTTCGGCAACGGCGAGCGCACCGGCAACGTCGACCTGGTGACGCTCGCGCTCAACCTGTACGCGCAGGGCGTCGACCCCATGCTCGACCTGTCCGACATCGACGCGGTCCGCGAGGTCGTCGAGCACTGCAACCGGCTCCCCGTGCACCCGCGCCACCCGTACGCGGGCGACCTCGTGCACACCGCGTTCTCCGGCACCCACCAGGACGCCATCGCCAAGGGCCTGGCCCACCACGCCAAGCGGGCCGCCGACCTCGGCGTGGAGCCGGGCCACGCGCCCTGGAGCGTGCCGTACCTGCCGATCGACCCGGCCGACGTCGGCCGCTCGTACGAGGCCGTGATCCGGGTCAACTCCCAGTCCGGCAAGGGCGGCACCGCGTATCTGCTGCGGACCCGGCACGGGCTCGACCTGCCCGCCGGGATGCGCCCCGACGTGGCCCGCGTGGTGCAGGAGACGACCGACGGCAGCGGCCGCGAAGCCCGCCCCGACGAGCTGTACGAGCTGTTCCGCAGCACGTACCTGGCGCCGGGCAGGCCGGGTTCCGGCGGCCCGGTGTCGGTCCTGTCATGGGCCGCGGACACCGCCCCCGACGGCCTGCACCGCTGTGTGTGCACCCTGGACGTGCACGGCCGGCCCGGCGACTTCGAGGGCGTCGGCAACGGCCCGCTGTCCGCCTTCGTCGCCGCGCTCGGCGCCGCGGGCATCGCCGTCGACGTCCTCGACTACAGCGAGCACGCCCTGGCCTCGGGCGGTACCAGCGAGGCGGCGGCCTACGCGCGCTGCCGCGTCGGCGGAGCCGACGACGTCTGGGGCGCGGGCGTGGACACCTCGCTCCTCACGGCGTCGGTCCAGGCGGTGGTGTCGGCGGTGAACCGGGGGCTCCGACACCGGACGTCGCAGGCGTGAAACGTCGGACGGGCCAGGGGAACCCTGGCCCGTCCGGTGGTGCGAGGTCTGCTCAGGCCTTGTTCAGGCTCGCCCAGAACTCGTCGAAGGAGAGCAGCTTGTCACCGTTCTCGTCCTTGGACTTGATGATGGCCTCGGCCACCGACTCGGTGACGTTCCAGTCCCCCATCTGCGCCATGGCGGTCTTGTACTCCGCCGCCGTGATGAAGCCGTCGCCGTCCGCGTCGAACCGGTCGAACTGCTTGCGTGCTTCCTCGATGTCCGCCACCGGGTCCGCCCCTTCTTCGTGTCCTAACTAACGGGGGTTAGGGTAACGGCCGATCTGGGTGACGATTGCAAGGAGTCCGGCCATGGCCAGCGCATCAGTGACGTTCGGGGACATCCTCGTCGCGGCCGCCCACGGCGACTTCCCGCCCGCCGACGGCGCCACGACCGTGGTTCCGCAGCCCTCCCCGCGCGACGCGGGAGTGATGTCGTTCACCGCGCACTCGGTCGTCTTCACCGACGAGGACCCGGACTGGGTGCGCGCCGCCGTGGCCGCCGTCGGCTGTGACCCGCTGGCCGCGACGATGAATCCGGCGTTCCTCACCGCGTTCGGGCAGCGGACCGGCCGCGCGGTCGACACCATCGACCTCGTCACCGTGGCGTCCGCCGTGCCCGGGCCGCCGGACCCGGCCCTCGGCCTTCGCGAACTGGACGACCCCGACCACCCCCGCGTGGCGCGGGCCCTCAAGCGGCGCGACGACGTCCGGGTGTGGACGTCCGGCGCGGGCGGCGTCGTCGTCCTCGGGCGCGGGGTCGCCGGGCGCTGGGAGGCGTCCGTGGAGGTCGACGAGTCGGCACGCCACCGAGGACTCGGCCGGGCACTCGCCTCGGCGGCGCGGTGCCTGGCCCCCGAGGGCACACAGGTGTGGGCCCAGCAGGCCCCGGGGAACGCCCGCAGCGTGCGCGCCTTCCAGGCGGCGGGGTACCGGCCCGTGGGGTCGGAGGCCCTCTTCTTCGCGCGCTAGCAGGTTCCGCGTCGGTCGCCTGCCGGGCAGGGCCTTCGCAGCTGCTGGAAGCCGCCGGCCCGGAAGCCGTCCACGTCCGTGACTCCAAGGCCGTAGGGGCCCCGAACTCGCCCTCTCCCCCACGGCGTGGACGGCGTTCACCGCGTATGCCGGTCAGCGGAAGATGCCGGTGTGACCCAGTGAGTACCGGCCTGGCTGCGGATACACGGCCAGGCCGTGCGGGCCCCCGCCCACGGGGATGCGGGCCACCTGGACGCCGGTCCGGGTGTCGATGGCGTAGACCTCGGAGTCGTAGCGGCCGGAGAGCCACAGGGTGTTGCCGTCGGCCGAGACCCCACCCATGTCGGGGCTCCCGCCGTCCGGCAGGTGCCACTTCTTGGTGAGCTTGTTGCGGGGGAAGTCGAAGACGGAGACGGTGCCCTCGCCCCGGTTGGACACGTACATCTCGCGGGAGTCGCGGCTGACGTACAGGCCGTGGCAGCCCTTGCCGGTGGGCAGCAGCTTCGGCTTGCCGAAGGTGTCGCCGTCGAGGACCCACATGCCGTCGGCCATCATGTCGGCGACGTAGAACTTCTTGCCGTCGGGGGACATCTTGACGTCCTGCGGCATGGCCCCGTCGAAGGGCAGCTTCTGCTGGCCGACGACTTTCATCTTCTCGGTGTCGACCTTCAGCAGCTCACCGCTGAACTCGCAGGACACGATGAAGTAGCGGCCGTCGAGGGAGAAGTCGGCGTGGTTCACGCCGTAGCAGCTGACCGGGACGGTCTTCTTCCGCTTCATGGTGTGCGGATCGCGGAAGACCAGCTCGCGGTCCAGCGACGCCATGACGACGGCGTACTTTCCGTTGGGCGTGAAGTAGAGGTTGTACGGGTCGTGGACCTCGACCGGCTTGCCCGCGTCGCCGGTCCTGGGGTCGATGGGCGTGAGGGTGTGGCCGCGGTTGTTGTTGACCCAGAGCGTCTTCATGTCCCAGGACGGGACGACGTGCTGGGGCTGGACGCCGACCGGGATCGTGTCGATCACCTTGTACGTCTTGGGGTCGATGACCGAGACGGTGTTGGAGTTGGTGTTGGGGACGTAGACCCGGGACGGGAAATCCCTGACCGCCGGGGAGAGCTTGTTCGGGCGGTCGGCGGCGTAGACGTCCTTGGGGTCGAGGACGGGCGGCATGCCGGGCAGGCCGTAGATCTTCTTCGGCTCGGCGGGCTTGGCGGGGGCCTTGGTCGCGAGCGCCTTGTCCGTCTTGTCCGCGCGGTCGGCGCGCTCGGTGCCGCAGCCCGCGAGGGCGGTGAGGGCGGCGGTCGCGGCGAGGAGGGCCGCGGCGCGCGTGGCCCGGGTCAGGTTTCGCATCAGGTGAGCAGCTCCGTGGTCGTGACGGCGCGCAGGCCGCGGCGGTCGAGTTCTTCCAGGACGGCGGGGAGCGCGGCGACCGTGTCCGCGTACCCGAAGTGCAGGCTCACCACGGAGCCCGCACGGGCCTCGGCGGCGACCTTGCGGGTGACGGCCGGGGCGCCGGGCGAGGTGAAGTCGAGTGAGTCGACGTCGTAGGAGAGGACGTGCGGATAGCCCGCGCGCCGGGCCAGACGGGCGACGAGCGGGGTGGCGCGCTCGGCCCGCGAGGGGCGGAACCAGCTGCCGATGCCGCCGGTGAGGCGGCGCAGGCGGTCCGCGCAGCCGGTGATCTCGGCGTAGGCATCGGCTTCGGGGAGGCTGTTGATGGTGCGGTGGCGCAGGGTGTGGTTGCCCAGGTCGTGGCCGCCGTCGAGGACGCGCCGGGCCAGGGCGGGGTGTTCGTCGAGCCAGGTGCCGACGGCGAGGACGGTGACGCGGGCGCCCGCCCGCTCGGCCTCGCCGAGCAGCGCGCGGGCGGTGGCCGGGTCGCCCTGGCCGTGGAAGGTGAGCGCCACCTCGGGCCGCCCGCGCGGGCTGTGCGCGATCTGCGCGGGCAGGCCGGGGAAGGCCCGGGGGCCCGGCGCGGGCGCCCGGTGCGGCCGTCTCGCGGGGCGCGGCTCGCGGCCTCCCGCGGGGGCACAGCCCGCGAGGGCAGTGAGGGCGAGCCCGGTCCCGATGCGCAGCGCGCCGCGCCGGTCGGTCGAAGTCACGCGACCCATTTATAGGGCGGCGGCGTCCGAAAGCCGCTGATTGACATGAGGCTCGGTCCAGACCAAGAGATTCCGCTTAGGCTCGCGATGGACCCTCACAGGTGCTGTTTAGCCATCGTTTACAAGGTGCGTGCTCTATCTCACCAAGGATTCACCTCTAAACTGTCACGCTATGCCCACGAATGCCCGAATGTAGACTTTTGGATCAGAGGCCCCCGTCTGCCATAGTCGAGGAAGCGACCCTCTTTGACCCGAGCTACGTCGCCTTACGGGCTGCGGACCACACCCACACCGGTCCCGGCCCCGCTCGAAGGCCCCCGACAGCGCCGCTACCCACGGCCCCGGGGGCTTTCGCGTGTCAGCGGCCCCGGTGCGCGCGAGCGCTAGCGGTCGGTGATCCGCATCTCGAACCACGTCGTCTTGCCGCGCGGCAGCAGGTCCACGCCCCAGCGGTCGGCGAGCTTGTCGACGAGGAACAGGCCGCGGCCGCTGATGTCGAGCTCGTGGACCGGCATCAGGCACGGCAGGCCGCGCGAGGGGTCGCGGACCTCGACCCGGATCCAGCCGCGCCGCCGGTGCGTGCGCAGGCCGAAGACGCGGGCGCCGGTGTGCCGCACGGCGTTGCCGACGAGCTCGGAGACGAGGAGCACGACGTCCTCGGTGAGCTTCGGCGACAGGCCCCAGTGGCGCAGGACGACGACCTGGGCGAGGCGGCGGGCGATGGCGGCGGACTCCGGGCGGGACGGCAGCTGGACCTCGGCGTCGGTCGGGTTGCCGAACAACTCCAGGGCCTTCAGGGCGTGTTCGTCCTCCACCGCCGGCGACCAGCGCGCGGCGGTGGCGCCTGCGCGCCGCCGCGACTGTTCAAAGCCCTCCTGCCCCGCCATGCCCCCCATCATGGCCGCCCCCGGACCCCATTGGGGCCGTTCCGGCGGAATGAGCCCCCCGGAAGCTTCCGTTCCAGGGGGCCGGCACGTCATATGCCATGGGCAGTTAGAGGTCCGGTACAACCGGGCTGACCTGCGGTGACTTCCCGCTCACAAGAGATCACAGAGCGCCTCGACCGCGATGGACTTAAGGCTCTCTTAAGCCTGTGATAATCAGCCCCTTCGGGGGAAACTTTGGCTGACGGAACCTCAACTGGCCGGATATCAGAGGAACTTAGCCTTACCTGGCCCGTCCGCCACGAAGCTGCTCATGCCGCGCTCGCGGTCCTCGGTCGCGAACAGGCCCGCGAACCAGGTGCGCTCCACGGCGAGCCCGGTGTCGATGTCCGCCTCCAGGCCCTGGTCGACCGCCTCCTTCGCGGCGCGCAGCGCGAGCGCGGGGCCGCGCGCGAGCCGCGCCGCCCACGCGTGGGCCTCCGTGTACACCTCGGCGGCGGGCACCACGCGGTCCACCAGACCGATGGCGAGGGCCTCGTCCGCCTTGACCTGACGGCCGGTGAAGATGAGGTCCTTCGCCTTGGAGGGGCCGACCAGGCGCGGCAGGCGCTGGGTGCCGCCCGCGCCCGGGATCAGGCCGAGCAGGATCTCCGGCTGGCCGAGCTTGGCGTTGTCGGCGGCGATGCGGAAGTCCGCGCAGAGCGCGAGCTCGCAGCCGCCGCCGAGGGCGTAGCCGGTGACGGCGGCGACGACGGGCTTGGGGATCCGGGCGATCGCGGTGAAGGAGTCCTGGAGGGCCCGCGAGCGCAGGACCATGGCCCGGTGGTCCATGTCCTGCATCTCCTTGATGTCCGCGCCCGCCGCGAACACCTTCTCGCCGCCGTAGAGGACGACGGCGCGGACGTCGTCGCGGTCGGTCACCTCCGCCGCGAGCTCCTTCAGGCGGTCCTGGAGCTCGATGTCCAGGGCATTCAGCGGGGGCCGGTCGAGGCGGATCGTACCGACGCCGTCGGCGACTTCGAGATGCACAGTTGTCATGCGGGGCACGTTAGCGGTCGTTCATGCAAAAGGGAGGGGCGGCCCGGAGGGCCTTCCTTGAAAGGGCGGTGGTGGGCGACGGGAGGGCCCGGTGCACTTGGTCACACAGTGCGCCGGGCCCTTCCGGGAGTGCGTGGCGAAGGCTCAGGCCTTCCACTTCTCCCAGGACATGTTCCAGCCGTTGTAGCCGTTGTCCGGGGCGATGATCTTGTCGTTGGAGTTCTTGACGACCACCACGTCGCCGATCATCGAGCGGTCGAAGAACCAGGCCGCGGAGACGTTCTTGTCGTAGCCGCCGCGGACGTCGCGCAGGCCGATGCAGCCGTGCGAGGCGTTGTAGTTGCCGAAGGCGCCGCCGCCCCAGTAGTTGCCGTGGATGAAGGTGCCGGAGGTGGACAGGCGCTGGGCGTGCGGCACGTCCTTGATGTCGTACTCGCCGCCGTAGCCGACGGTCTCGCCGTTCATGCGGGTCACCTTGAGGCGCTCGCTGATGACCATCTGGCCGTTCCACGTCTCGTACCCGGGCTTGCCCGTGGTGACGGGGATCTTCTTGATGACCTTGCCGTCGCGCTTGACGGTCATCTGCTTGGTCTTGACGTCGACGACGGAGACCTGGCTGCGGCCGATCTCGAAGCGCAGGGTCTTGGCCTGCTTGCCGTAGACGCCCGGGCGGCCCTCGACCCCGTCGAGGTTCATCGTGACGGTGACCTTGGTGCCCGGCTTCCAGTACTTCTCGGGGCGGAAGTCCAGGCGGTCGTTGCCGAACCAGTGGCCCTCGACCGGCACCGACGGCTCGGTCTTGATGTCGATGGCCTTCTCGACGGCGTCCGGCGCGGTGATGCCGCGCGTGAAGCGCACCGAGAACGGCATGCCGACGCCGACCTTCGTGCCGTCCTCCGGCGTGAACTGGCCGACGAAGGTGTTCTTCGGCACGAGCGTCGTGAACGACGAGTCCTTGGCGGCGACGCGGCCGTCCGCGTCCTTGGCGATCGCGTGGACCTTGTACTTGGTGCCGGAGGCGAGATGCCGCTCGGGGGACCATTTCGCGCCATCCGCGACGATCTTCCCGGGCACCGTCTTGCCCTTGGGGTCCTTGACCGTGACCTCGGTCAGCTTGCCCTTGGCGGCCGTTATCCGCAGCGCCCCGTTGGTCGCCACGGCGTCCGCGCCGTCCTTGGGGGCGATGGTGACGACGGCCTGGGACGGCTTGTTGGCGTCCGCCTTGTCCTTGCCCCCGCCCCCGTCCCCCGAGTCCGAGCCGCCCCCGCACGCGGCCACGAGCAGCAGCGTCGCCCCCGACACCACCGCGGTCAGTCCCTTGGCGCCCCGCCGTCCCGCGCGCTTTCGCGCATGGGCCGACGCCCCCGATATCGGTCGCCCGTTCACGATGTTTCTCCCCTCGCACGGCCCCGACAGGCCCGCACTCATCCGTCGCCGCGCGACCGGGAAAGACCATCCGTCTCGCGCACTGCGCTAGATAACCACACGGCCCACACCGATGGATCCCCGCCAATGTCACCGTTCAGTCCCAACTGTGCCGATGATGTGGGCCTGTGGTGGCGTCAGCGGGCGGAACGCTCCCCCTTGTCCTTCTTGCTCCCGTGTGCCGCCTTCTTTCCGCTCTTCCATTCCTCCCATCCCATGTTCCAGCCCCCGAGGCCGTTGTCAGGAGCGACTTTCTTGTCATGGCTGTTGACGACCTCGACGACGTCACCGATGAGGCTGCGGTCGAAGAACCAGCCCGCCGGGGTCTTCGAGCTGCCGCCCTTCACGTCGCGCAGGCCCACGCAGCCGTGGCTGACATTGGTGTTGCCCGGCGCGTTCGGGGCCCAGTAGTTGCCGTGCAGGAAGGTACCCGAGGTGGTCAGGCGCATGGCGTGCGGCACGTCCGGGATGTCGTACTCCCCGCCGAAGCCGACGGTGCGGCTGTTCATGCGGGTCACTTCCAGCATCTCGGTGACCACCATCTTGCCGTTGTACGTCGTCGTCTTCGGGGCGCCCGCGGTGATCGGGACGGTGGAGATCAGCTCGCCGTCGCGGCGCACCTGCATGGTGTGCGCGGCGGCGTCGACGAGGCTCACCTGGCTGCGGCCGACGGTGAAGGAGAAGGACTTCTCCTGCAGGCCGTAGACACCGGGCGCGGCCTCCACGTCACGCAGCTTCAGGGCGACGGTGACCTTGGTGCCGGGCTTCCAGTAGCGCTCGGGGCGGAAGTCGACGCGGGTGGTGCCGAACCAGTGCGGGCGGACCTCCACGGCGGGCTCGGCCGTGACGTGGATGGCGCGCTGCACGGCGGCGCGGTCGGCGATCTCGCGGTTGAACTCCAGCGAGACGATCATGCCGGTGCCGACCGTGGCGCGGTGCTCGGGCGTGACGTACCCGATGAAGCGCTCCTCGGGGACGTACGTGGTGAACGTGGTGTGGCGCGCGGAGCGGCGGCCGTGGCCGTCGAGCGCGACGGCGTCGACCGTGTACTTGGCGGCGAGCGCCAGCCTGCCGTCCCCTTCCTTCTGTCCCTTCCGGTCCTTCAGGGGGCGCCAGCTCATGCCGTCGGCCGACATGCGGCCCTTCACCTCGGTCTCCTGCGCGTCCTGGGAGCGGACGACGCGCACCGACTCCAGGCGCCCGTCCGGCACCTCGACCTTCAGGCGCTGCTCGGGCCGCACGCCCTTCTTCCCGTCGCCGGGGGTGACCCGGATCGCGTCGGCGGGCGAACGGGGGCGGCCGAGCACCCCGTCGAGCGCCGTGCCGGAGCAGCCCGTGGCCGCGAGTACCAGTCCAGTCCATGCCACCGCAGCGGTCAGCGCGGTCCGTGCGCGCCGAGCGCGCCTCGTTCCCTGTCTCACGTCGGGCCCAACGAGGCTGCCCCGCCCCGGGAAACGTGAGTGCGACGCGCCCGCTGGGCAGAACAGGGGGAAGGACGTCGGCCGGGGAGCCGCGGCCGGGACGCCGCATGCCCCGACCGTACGCCGACGGGGCCGAGCCGCGGGAGGCTGACAGGTGTCGAGTGCACCCGAGCAGGGGGCGGTCAAGGGGGCGCGTGCCGTGGACCGGGTCAGGCCCGGCAGCGCGGCGGCCGAGCGCAACGGCGGGCGCGGCGGGAAGGTCCGTCCGGCCCCCACGCGCCCGGTGTGGCCGGGGGCGCCGACGCCGCTCGGCGCCCGCTTCCGGGTGGGTCCGGACGGGGTCACGGGCACGAACTTCGCGCTGTGGGCGGGCGGCGCCGAGGCCGTGGACCTGTGCCTGTTCGACGCGGACGGCACGGAGACGCGGTGCCCGCTCACCGAGCTGACGCACGAGATCTGGCACGGCTTCGTGCCCGGTGTGCTCCCCGGGCAGCGGTATGGCTACCGGGTGCACGGCCGCTGGGACCCGTGGACCGGTGCCCGCTTCAACCCGGCGAAGCTGCTCCTCGACCCGTACGCGCGCGCGGTCGACGCGGGGCCGGGGCAGGACTACGGATCGCTGCCGCCCGAGGTGTACGGCCACGTGCGGGACTGGCCGCAGCAGCACGTGGCGGACACCGTGCGCGACGACCGGGACTCGGCGCCGTTCGTACCGAAGGGCGTCGTCGTGCACGACGACGCGCCGGACGACGAGTGGGCCGACGACCGCCGCCCCAAGACCCCGTGGGCGGACTCCGTCATCTACGAGCTGCACGTGCGCGGCTTCACCATGCGCCACCCGGACGTGCCCGAGCCGCTGCGCGGCACGTACGCGGGGCTCGCGCACCCGGCGGCCATAGAGCATCTCGTACGCCTCGGGGTGACGGCGGTCGAGCTGCTGCCCGTGCACCAGTTCGCGCACGAGGACCATCTGCTGCGGCGGGGCCTGCGCAACTACTGGGGGTACAACTCGATCGGCTACTTCGCCCCGCACGCGGCGTACGCGGCGTCCGGCACCACCGGGCAGCAGGTCGGCGAGTTCCGGCGGATGGTGCGGGCCCTGCACGAGGCGGGGATCGAGGTGATCCTGGACGTCGTCTACAACCACACGGCGGAGGCCGGTGAGATGGGCCCGACGCTCTCCCTGAAGGGCGTCGACAACCACGCCTACTACCACCTCCAGCAGGACGCCCGGCGGTACGCCGACTACACGGGCTGCGGCAACACCCTGCACGTGGTGCGGCCGCAGGTGCTGCGGCTCATCACGGACTCGCTGCGCTACTGGGTGAGCGAGATGGGCGTGGACGGCTTCCGCTTCGACCTGGCGGCGGCGCTCGCGCGCTCCTTCCACGACGTCGACATGCTCTCGCCGTTCCTCGCGGTGATCGCGCAGGACCCGGTGCTCCGGCGGGTGAAGCTGATCGCCGAGCCGTGGGACGTGGGCTCGGGCGGCTATCAGGTGGGGGCGTTCCCGCCGCTGTGGACGGAGTGGAACGACCGCTACCGCGACGCGGTGCGGGACTTCTGGCGGGGCGCCCTGCCGGACGTGCGGGACCTCGGCTACCGCCTGTCCGGGTCGAGCGACCTCTACGCGTGGGGCGGGCGGCGCCCGTACGCGTCGGTGAACTTCGTGACCGCGCACGACGGCTTCACGCTCCGCGACCTGGTGAGCTACGAGCGCAAGCACAACGAGGCCAACGGCGAGGGCAACCGGGACGGCGCCGACGACAACCGCGCCTGGAACTGCGGCGCCGAGGGCGAGACGGACGACCCCGAGGTGGCGGCGCTGCGCCGGCGCCAGCTGCGCAACCTGCTGACCACGCTGCTGCTCTCCACCGGCGTGCCGATGCTGGTCGCGGGCGACGAGATGGGCCGCACCCAGGGCGGCAACAACAACGCGTACTGCCAGGACAACGGGATCAGCTGGGTGGACTGGGAGCTGCGCGACGACCCCGGCTGGGCCGGTCTGCTCGCGCTCGCGCGCCGCCTTATCGCGCTGCGCCACCGGCATCCGGTGCTCAGGCGCCGCGCCTTCTTCTCCGGGCGCGCGCACTCGGCGGACGGCCTGCGGGACCTGGCGTGGTTCACCGCGCGCGGCACGGAGATGACGGAGGCCGACTGGTACGCGCCCGCCGCGACGCTCGGCATGTACTTGTCGGGGCGCGACATACCGGGCCGGGACGCGCGCGGGGCGCAGGTGACGGACGACAGCTTCCTCGCGGTGCTGCACGGCGCCGACCGGGCGGTGGCCTTCACGCTGCCGGGGCCGCCGTGGGCCGACGCGTACGAGGTGGTGGTGGACACCGCGTGCGAGGAGCAGCGGGAGGCTCCGGGGACGCTGCTCGCCGCGGGGGCGGAGGTGACCGTGGAGGCGCGGTCGGCGCTGCTGCTCAGGGCGGTGCCCGCGCCCTCGGGGTGATTCAGGTCCGTACCAAAGTATTGCCCCGGGCCCGGAGGCCGACGAAGCTCACCGCATGGACCTGGAGTTGCGGCACCTGAAGACGATCCGGGCGATCGCCGACGCGGGCAGCCTGACCAAGGCCGCCACCGCGCTCGGCCTCGCGCAGCCCGCGCTCAGCGCCCAGCTGAAGCGGATCGAACGGGCCCTCGGGGGCGAGCTGTTCGAGCGCGGCAGGTTCGGAGTGCGGCCCACGCCCCTCGGCGAGTTCGTGCTCGCCCGCGCCCGGATCGTGCTGCCCGCCGTCAGCGAACTCCAGGAGGAGGCCGAGCGGTTCACCCGCGGCTGGCAGGACCGGCGCGGATTCCGGCTCGGCGGCACGCACGGGCCGCTGCTCGGCGGCCTGGTGGACCGGCTCGCCGCCGCGCACCCCGAGCAGTCCGTGTCCACGTACACCTCCTGGTCGGAGCGGGAGATCGCCGCCCAGGTCGCGGACGGGCGGCTCGACTTCGCGCTCGTCGGCACCTGCGGGGCGGCCGCGCCGCCGGAGCGGGAGCGGCTCGTGTGGCGCGAGGTGGCGCGGGACCCGGTGTTCGTCATGCTCGCCACCGAGCACCGGCTCGCCGGGGAGCCGGAGATCGGCCTGGCGGACCTCGCGGAGGAGGCGTGGACGGACGTGCCGGGGGACGGGTGCTTCGGGGACTGCTTCACCGCGGCGTGCGCGCGGGCGGGGTTCACGCCGTCCTCCGTGTACGAGACCGACACCGCGTCGTGCGTGCATCTGGTGCAGGTGGGGCGGGCGGTGGGGCTGTGCCGCGCGACGTTTCCGCCGACGGGCGGGATCGTGACCCGGCCGCTCGCCGGGACGCCGCTGTACTGGCGGCATCTGCTGGGGTGGCACCCCGAGTCGTACGCGCACGACACCGCGGCCGGGGTGTTCGCGCACGCCCGGGCCGCGCACGCGGAGGCCGCCGCCCGCAGCGAGAGCTACTCGGCGTGGCTGGCGTCGCCCGGGGCGGACCGACCCTAGGGCCGCTCCGGGCGACGCGGGCGCGACGGGGGCCATAACGCGGGGCCAGGGGGGTAACTGGCATCTACTGGGTGGCTGTTGAGGCTTCTACGGTGTTCGCGACCGGAGAGAGGGCGGATCCCGCTTCCCCGCTCTACGGATCCCCCGCTCCCCGATGACACACCGAGGAGACCCCCATGCAGTTCAGAGATTCCTCCCCGTTCATCAGGAAATGTACCGAGCGCCGCGGCCTGGCCGCGGCCGGCGCCGCGTTCGCGGCCGCCGGAGCCCTCGTCTTCGCTTCGATCCCCGGCTCCGCCCACGCCGACTCCCCGTCCCCCGCCGACACCGCCGCCGTGGCCAAGACGTCGCCCGCGGTGCTCAAGGCCATGCAGCGCGACCTCGGCCTCACCCCCGCCCAGGCCGAGGCGCGCCTCGTCAACGAGGCGGAGGCCGGCGCCGTCGCGGGCTCGCTGCGCAACGCTCTCGGCCGTGACTTCGCGGGCGCCTGGGTACACGGCGCCACCTCGGGCACGCTCACGGTCGCGACGACCGACAGGAAGGACGTCCCCGCCATCACGGCCAAGGGCGCGAAGGCCCTGGTCGTCGAGCACACCGTCGCCCAGCTCGACGCGGCCAAGACCGCTCTCGACCGGGCCGCGAAGAAGACGAAGACGCGGGACGCCCCGGTCTGGTACGTCGACGTCAGGACCAACGCGGTCGTCGTGAACGCCGTGCGGGCCTCCGCCGCCCACGGCCTCGTGGCCGCGGCGGGCGTGGACCGCGACCTGGTGCGCGTGGTGAAGACCAAGGACCGGCCGAAGCCGCTGTACGACCTGGTCGGCGGTGACGCTTACTACATGGGCGGCCGCTGCTCGGTCGGGTTCTCGATCACGCAGGGCGCGACGCAGGGCTTCGCCACGGCGGGCCACTGCGGCCGCGTCGGCACGGCCACGCAAGGGTTCAACCGGGTCGCCCAGGGCACCTTCCGCGGCTCGATCTTCCCGGGCCGCGACATGGCGTGGGTGGCCGCGAACTCGCAGTGGACGTCCACCCCGTACGTCAAGGGCCAGGGCGGCGCGCGCGTGGGCGTCGCGGGCTCGACGCAGTCGCCGGTGGGTGCCTCCATCTGCCGCTCCGGGTCGACCACCGGATGGCACTGCGGCACGATCTCGCAGCACAACACCAGCGTCACCTACCCCGAGGGCACCATCAGCGGCGTGACCCGTACGACGGTGTGCGCCGAGCCCGGCGACTCCGGTGGCTCGTACATCTCCGGCAGCCAGGCGCAGGGCGTCACCTCGGGCGGCTCGGGCAACTGCCGCTCCGGCGGCACCACGTTCCACCAGCCGATCAATCCGCTGCTCCAGCAGTTCCAGCTGACGCTGCGGACCACGGGCGGCGAGGACCCGGGCCCCGGCCCCGGTCCGGGTGACCCGAGCGGCAGCTGGGCCGCGGGCTCCGTCTACGCGGCCGGTGACTCGGTCACGTACGGCGGCGAGACCTTCCGCTGCCTCCAGCCGCACCAGGCGCAGGAGGGCTGGGAGCCCCCGAACACCCCCGCGTTGTGGGAGCGCGGGTAAGGACCCAGGGCTGAGCGGGTCGCGCCCCGGGGGGTGCGCGGCCCGCGAGGACCGGATTCCGGTCTCGGCTGGACCCGCTCTACGGGGGGTCAGCCGAGGATGCCGCGGCGGTACCCTCCGATACGGCCGCGGCCCGGTCCTGGACGCCCGGCTTGCCGTACACATGGGTGAGATGGGTCTTGTGCCCCCGGTGACGAGTACGAGCGCTTCCCGTTCGCGGGAGCGCGGCGGCTCGGCGCCGGGGGCACGCGCGCGTGCCCCCGGACGGGACCTAGGACCAGCGGAGGACGGCGTACGGGACGAAACTCAGTGGGCGCTGTCAGTGGTGAAACGTAGGCTCGCCCCTGATGTCCACCACACTCGAATCCGCCGCGGGCGGCCGGTCGGCCGTCCGGACGCTCACGCGCCTGTGGCCGTACGTCCGCCCTGTCCGAAAGCGCCTGTTCTGGGCGGCCCTTGTCGCCGTCGTGGCCTCCTGTATGAGCCTCGTCTTCCCGCTCGTCCTGAAGTGGATGGTGGACGGCCCGGTGGCCGAAGGGGACACGGCGGGGGTCTGGCTCGGGGCGCTGCTCCTGCTGGGCCTCGGCGTCGCGGAGGCGCTGCTCTTCGGCTTCCGGCGGTGGCTGGTGGCGCGGCCGCTCGCGGGCGTCGAGGCGTCGATGCGGGCGGACCTGTACCGGCACCTCCAGCGGGTGCCGGTGGCGTTCCACGACCGCTGGGCGTCGGGCCAGTTGCTCTCGCGCGGCACGACGGACCTGATGCTGATCCGCCTGTTCCTCGCCTTCCCCCTGACGTTCATGGTGGTGAACGGCGCGACGATCCTGGTGGGCGTGGCCCTCCTGCTCGCCCAGGACTGGACGCTCGGCCTGGTGCTGCTCGCGCCGGTGGTGCCGCTCGTGGTCGTCGTGTCGTACTTCGAGGCGCGGTTCGCCGACGTGGCGCGGCGCGCGCAGGACCAGGTCGGCGATCTGACGACGGTCGTCGAGGAGAGCGTGCTCGGCATCCGCATCATCAAGGGCTTCGGCCGGCACCGCAGTCAGGCGCGGGCGTTCCGCGACCTGTCGCGCACCCTGCGCGGCACGGAGCTGGCCAAGGCCCGGCTGCTCGCCGCGATCTGGGGGGTCATCACGACGCTCCCGGAGCTGGCCATCGGCGGGGCGCTCGTGCTCGGCTCCGTGCAGGTCGCCGACGGCGACCTGTCGGCGGGCACGCTGGTGGCGTTCCTGTCCACGGCGCTCGCGCTGCGCTGGCCGGTGGAGTCGATGGGCTTCCTGCTCGCGATGAGCCAGGAGGCGGCGACGGCCACGGAGCGGTACTTCGAAGTCCTCGACGCGGAGCCGGAGTCCGACCCGGACACCGCGGCCGCGAGCGGCCCTGACGCCGCCGACGGGATGCGCTTCGAAGGGGTGTCCTTCCGCTATCCCGACGCGGACGACGACACGCCGCCGACCCTGACGGGCATCGACCTGCACGTCCGTACGGGCGAGACGATGGCCCTGGTGGGCGCCACCGGCAGCGGCAAGACCACGCTGACCGCCCTGGTGCCCCGGCTGCACGACGTCAGCGGCGGCCGCATCACGCTCGACGGCGAGGACATCGCGCACCTGCCCCGGCAGCGGGTGCGGGAGCTGGTGTCGGTGGCCTTCGAGGAGCCCACCTTGTTCTCGGCGTCCGTCGGCGAGAACGTCCTGATGGGGGCCGGGCCGGACGCCGGGGAGCAGGACCTCGACCACGCCCTTTCGGTCGCGCAGGCCGACTTCGTGCACGAGCTGCCGCAGGGCGCTGACACCCAGGTCGGGGAGCAGGGCCTGAGCCTGTCCGGCGGCCAGCGGCAGCGCCTCGCCCTTGCCCGCGCGGTCGTGGGACGGCCGAGGTTCCTGGTGCTCGACGACCCGCTGTCGGCGCTCGACGTGCACACGGAGGCGCTGGTCGAGGCCGCGCTGCGGCGGGTCCTGAAGGACACCACGGCCCTGGTGGTGGCGCACCGCCCGTCGACGGTGCTGCTCGCGGACCGCGTCGCGCTGCTGTCCGGCGGCCGCATAGCCGCCGTGGGCACGCACCAGGAACTGCTGCGGGACAACGCCGAGTACGCGTGGCTGATGTCGGGGGGATCGAAGTGAGTACGCGGGGCCACGACGACTTCGACCAGGACACGCTGCCCGCGCCGCCCGGCGCGACCCGGCGGCTGCTGCGCTCGCTGCTCGCGCCGCGCCGCGGCCGGGTCACGCTGGCCGCCGTGCTGCTGCTCCTCCAGCAGGCCGCCGTGCAGACGGGCCCGCTGCTCGTGGCGTACGCCATCGACTCGGCCGTGCCCGCCGTGCGGAAGGACGACTACGGCCCGCTGATCGCCGTCGGCGTCGCCTACGCGCTGTCCGCGGCCCTGTCCGGCGTGCTCCAGTACGCCTTCATCCTGGCCTCGGCCCGCGTCAACCAGGACGTGCTGCTCGATCTGCGCGGCCGGATCTTCCGGCACGCGCAGGCGCTCAGCGTGGACTTCCACGAGCGGTACACGTCCGGGCGGCTGATCTCCCGGTCCACGACGGACGTCGAGTCACTGCGCGAGCTGCTCAGCGAGGGCCTCCAGGAGCTGCTCACGGTCATCCTGTCGTTCGTGTACATCGCGGCTCTGCTGCTCTGGCTCGACCTGGGCCTCGGCGCGGTGGCGGTGGCCTCGTTCGTGCCGCTGTACCTGCTGATCCGGCTCTTCCAGCACCGCGCGGCCAAGGTCTACCGGGTCCGCTCCACGGCCATCGCCTCAGTGATCGTGAAGTTCACGGAGACGATGAACGGCATCCGCCCGGTGCGGGCGTTCCGCCGCGAGCGGGCCAACGACGAGCGCTTCGCCGCCCTGAACAAGGAGCACGAGCGCGTGAACGGCGACGCGCTCCTGGAGATGGCCCGGTACGTGGTGGGCTCGCGGCTCGTCGCGAACACCTCGGTGGCCGGAATCGTCCTCTGGGGCGCGCACCGCGTCGCGGAGGGCACCCTCGCCCTGGGCGTCCTCGCGGCGGCCGTGCTGTACCTGCGGCGCCTGTACGACCCGATCGACCGGCTCGGGATGTTCCTCAACTCGTACCAGTCGGCGGCGGCCTCCCTGGAGAAGATCGCGGGGCTGCTCGCGCAGACGCCGACCGTGCCGGAGCCGGAGCAGTCCGCCGCGCGTCCGCTGCCCGGCCCGGCCTCCGAGCACCCGGGCCGCACGGTCGTGTTCGACGGCGTGCGGTTCGCGTACCGGACGGGCGGCGAGGTCCTGCCGCGCTTCGACCTCACGCTGCCCGCCGGGCAGACCGTCGCCGTCGTCGGCTCCACGGGCGCGGGCAAGTCGACGCTCGCCAAGCTCCTCGCCCGGTTCTACGACCCCACGGAGGGCCAGGTCCTGCTCGACGGCGTCGATCTGCGCGACCTGGCGACGGCCGACCTCAGGCGCGGCGTCGTGATGGTCACCCAGGAGGCGTTCCTGTTCTCCGGCACGGTCGCGGAGAACATCGCGATCGGCCGCCCGGAGGCCACCCGCGAGGAGATCGAGCGCGCCGCGAAGGCCATCGGCGCCCACGACTTCATCGCGGCCCTGCCCGACGGCTACGACACGGACGTGCGCAAGCGGGGCGGCCGCATCTCGGCCGGGCAGCGCCAGCTGGTGGCGTTCGCGCGGGCGTTGCTCGCCGACCCGGCCGTGCTGATCCTGGACGAGGCCACCAGTTCCCTGGACATCCCCGGCGAGCGGGCCGTGCAGCGCGCGATGGACACGGTGCTCCGGGGCCGCACGGCAGTCGTGATCGCCCACCGCCTGTCCACGGTGGAGATCGCCGACCGCGTCCTGGTCATGGAGCACGGCCGCGTCGTGGAGGACGGCACTCCGGCCGAACTCATCGCGTCCACGGGCCCGTTCGCCCAGCTGCACCGGGCCTGGCGGGAGAGCGTGGTGGGCTGAGCGCCCCGAAGAAGGCAGGCCAGGGGCGGGCGGCGCCCGCCCCGGCCCGCCGCATAACGGACGCCCGAACCCACGGACCGGACGTATTCCAGCCAAAGTACGCCAACTGAATGACATGTACCTGTCTCGAATGGCACTCTTCCCCTCACCAGTCGCACTGGCGCCCCGCGCCGGCGGCTCCCGCGCGCGGCGCGTCCGCCCAGGCGGCACGGCGCGCGCCAGGCACCACGTACTGCCCTGCTCTGCCCGGCCGGTCACCCGCCGCCGGGTCGCCACAGGCCGTGCACCCCCGCGGCCGCGCAGAAGGAGTCCGTGTTGAGCACATCCCCCACACCCCGTAGAGCCCCCGCCCGCAGGCGTGCCACCGCCGTCGGCGCCTTCGTCGCCGCGGCCGCGCTGCTCGGCGTCACCGTCCAGGCCACCACCGCGTCCGCCGACCAGGCGCCGACGGGCACCAAGGCCGACTCCGGTGTCCTGCCGCAGAAGCTCTCCCCGTCCCAGCGTGCCGAGCTGATCCGCGCGGCGGACGCCGCCACCTCCGCCACCGCCGAGCGCATCGGCATCGGCGCGAAGGAGAAGCTGGTCGTCCGCGACGTCAGCAAGGACCGCGACGGCACCACGCACACGCGCTACGAGCGCACCTACGCCGGACTCCCCGTCCTCGGCGGCGACCTCGTCGTCGCCACCGACAAGTCGGGCGCGGTCAAGGACGTCAACCGTGCCACCGACGCCCGGTTCGCGGGCATCGGCACGAGCGCCGACGTCACGGCGGCCAGCGCGGAGAAGCAGGCGCTCGGCGCGTCGAAGGCGGACGGCTCCACGAAGCTCAAGGCCTCCCAGAAGCCGCGCAAGGTCGTCTGGGCCGCCGACAGCAAGGGCGGCGCCCCCAGGCTCGCGTACGAGACCGTGGTCGGCGGCCTCCAGGAGGACGGCACGCCGAACGAGCTGCACGTGGTGACCGACGCCAGGACCGGCAAGAAGCTCGGCGAGTGGCAGGGCGTCCACCAGGGCACCGGCAACACGCAGTACAGCGGCCAGGTCCCGCTCACCACGCAGCAGTCGGGCTCGCAGTACACGCTCACCGACACCGCGCGCGGCAACCACAAGACGACCAACCTCAACCGCGGCACGTCCGGCAACGGCACCCTGTTCTCGGGCCCGGACGACGTCTGGGGCAACGGCCAGGCCTCCAACGCCGAGACCGCGGGCGCGGACGCCCACTACGGCGCGGCCCTGACCTGGGACTACTACAAGACCGTGCACGGCCGCAACGGCATCAGGAACGACGGCCGCGGCGCCACCTCACGCGTGCACTACGGCAACAACTACGTCAACGCGTTCTGGCAGGACTCCTGCTTCTGCATGACGTACGGCGACGGCTCGGGCAACGCCAAGCCGCTGACGTCCATCGACGTGGCCGCCCACGAGATGACCCACGGCGTCACCGCCGCGACCGGCAACATGCAGTACAGCCGCGAGCCCGGCGGTCTGAACGAGGCGACCAGCGACATCTTCGCCGCGGCCGTCGAGTTCAACGCCAAGAACGCCAACGACGTCGGCGACTACCTGGTCGGCGAGAAGATCGACATCCGGGGCAACGGCACCCCGCTGCGCTACATGGACAAGCCCTCCAAGGACGGCCGTTCGCTGGACAACTGGAGCAGCAGCGCGGGCAACGTCGACGTGCACTACTCCTCCGGCATCGCCAACCACTTCTTCTACCTGCTGAGCGAAGGCAGCGGGAAGAAGGTCGTCAACGGCGTGTCGTACGACTCGCCGACGTATGACAACAAGCCTGTGACCGGAATCGGCATCGACAAGGCCGCCAAGATCTGGTTCAGGGCCCTCACCACGAAGTTCACCACGACCACCAACTACGCGGCCGCGCGCACCGGCACGCTGGCCGCGGCCGGCGAGCTCTACGGCACGTCGAGCCCCGAGTACACCGCGGTCGCTAACGCCTGGGCGGCCGTCAACGTCGGCGCACGCCCCTAGCCGACGCCGGCAGGCGTCGCCCCGGGAGCCCGAACCGCCAACCCCCCGGGGCGGCGCCGCCGTTCACCGCGTGATCGCATCCGGCGGTCCGTTCACGCGGTGTTCGCATGGCGGACCTTGACCATCGGCCAACGGACATAATCTGGCCAACATTCAATCAAGGTCCTGACATGTACCTGGCTCAAATGGCACGCTGCTCACGCACGGCACACAAGTTCACCCGCACAGCACCAGTTCGGCCCGGGTGGTCCCCCATGCCATCCGGGCCTACACACAAGGAGCATGCGTGACCCCCCACATAACGAAGCGTTCCACTCTGGCCATCGCCACCGCCGTCGCCGCCGGAGCGCTGCTCGCCGCCGGAATGACCACCGGCGCTTCCGCACAGCCCGACACCGCCAGAGCCGCCGCCCAGGCGCCCGCCGCCGCGCCCGCCCAGCTCTCCGCCTCCGCCCGCGCCGACCTGCTCCAGGGCGCCGCGGACAAGGCCGGGGCCACCGCCGACCGCATCGGCCTCGGGGAGAAGGAGAAGCTGGTCGTCCGCGACGTCGTCAAGGACCGGGACGGCACCACCCACACGCGCTACGAGCGCACCTACGCGGGCCTTCCCGTCCTCGGCGGCGACCTCGTCGTCCACACGGCGAAGGACGGCTCGGTCAAGGGCGTCAGCAAGGCGACCAAGGCCGCCATCAAGGTCGCGTCCACCGACGCGAAGCTGGCCCCGAAGTCCGTGGCCGCCGCCGCCAAGTCGACGGCCGCCAAGACCGGCGACACCGCGAAGGCCGACCCGCGCGCGCCGCGCAAGGTCATCTGGGCCGCCGACGGCAAGCCCACCCTCGCCTTCGAGACCGTCGTCACCGGCGTGCAGAAGGACGGCACGCCGAGCGAGCTGCACGTCATCACCGACGCGGCCACCGGCAAGAAGCTGTACCAGTACCAGGCCATCGAGACCGGCACCGGCAACAGCCAGTACAGCGGCAAGGTCACGGTCGGCTCCGTCAAGAGCGGCAGCACCTTCCAGCTGACCGACTCCGGGCGCGGCAACCACAAGACGTACGACCTCAACCACGGCTCCAGCGGCGGCAAGCTCTACACCGACGCCGACGACGTCTGGGGCACCGGCAAGCCCTCGAACACCCAGACCGCCGCCGTCGACGCCGCCTACGGCGCGGGCCTCACCTGGGACTACTACAAGAACGTGCACGGCCGCAGCGGCATCAAGGGCGACGGCAAGGGCGCCACGTCCCGCGTGCACTACGGCAACGCCTACGTCAACGCGTTCTGGCAGGACTCCTGCTTCTGCATGACGTACGGCGACGGCGAGGGCAACGCCAAGCCCCTCACCTCCATCGACGTGGCCGCCCACGAGATGACCCACGGCGTCACCTCGGCCACCGGCAACATGGAGTACAGCGGCGAGTCCGGCGGCCTGAACGAGGCCACCAGCGATATCTTCGCCGCCGCCGTCGAGTTCAAGGCGAACAACACCCTCGACAAGGGCGACTACCTCGTCGGCGAGAAGATCGACATCAACGGCGACGGCACCCCGCTGCGCTACATGGACAAGCCCTCCAAGGACGGCTCGTCCCTGGACTACTGGAGCAGCAACGCCGGCAACGTCGACGTCCACTACTCCTCCGGCATCGCCAACCACTTCTTCTACCTGCTGAGCGAAGGCAGCGGGAAGAAGACGGTCAACGGTGTGACGTACGACAGCCCGACCAAGGACGGCTCCAAGGTCACCGGCATCGGGCGCGACAAGGCCGAGAAGATCTGGTTCAAGGCCCTGACGACGTACTTCACCTCCACCACGGACTACGCGCAGGCGCGCAAGGACACGGTGAAGGCCGCGGGTGACCTGTACGGCGCCAACTCCGCCGAGCAGAAGGCGGTCGCTGCCGCCTGGACCGGTGTGAACGTCAAGTAACCCTCTGAGCCGGGCGGCATCCGGGGAGACCCCCTGGGTGCCGCCCGCACCATGTTCGGGGCGCTTCTCCTCAGCGCATCAAGACCCCGGCCGCCTCCCCCGTCGCCTCCGACGGGAGTGCCACCAGGCCCAGTTCCGCGTTGCTGGCCAGGAGGCGGTGGGACGGGAGGATGCGGACCGTGTAGCCGAAGGGGCCGGTGCGGTCCAGGGCCAGGGGTCCCTCGTACAGGAGGCGGCCCTCGCCGTCCGGGCCGCCCGCGGGCTTCAGGGGCACCGGGACGGCGCCCGCGATGTGGTCCTCGGGGTCGACGCGGCCCGCGATGGCCTGCACCTCGACGTCGTCGCACGCGAGCTCGCCGAGCCGTACGCGCACCCGCAGGGCGAGGGTCGCGCCCAGCTCCGCGGTGGCGCCCACGGCCGTGGCCTCGACGTGGTCGACGGCCACGCCCGGCCAGGCCGCGCGGACGCGGTTCTTCCACGCGGCGAACCCCGTGGCGGCGTCCGCGTCGAGCACCCGGTGGGAGCGCGCGGCGGGCACGTACAGGCGCTCCACGTACTCGCGCACCATGCGCCCGGCGAGGACCTTCGGGCCGAGCCGGGTCAGGGTGCGCCGCACCATCTCGATCCACCGGTCGGGCAGCCCTTCGGGCCCGTTCTCGTAGAAACGGGGGGTGACGCGCCGCTCCAGGAGGTCGTACAGGGCGGCCGCCTCCAGGTCGTCGCGGCGGTGGTCGTCGGTGGCCGAGCCGTCGGCCGTGGGGATCGCCCAGCCGAAGTCCGGCTCGAACCATTCGTCCCACCAGCCGTCCAGGACCGACAGGTTGAGGCAGCCGTTGAGCGCTGCCTTCATGCCGGAGGTGCCGCACGCCTCCAGGGGGCGCAGCGGATTGTTCAGCCACACGTCGCAGCCCGCGTACAGCTTCTGCGCCATCGCCATGCCGTAGTCGGGCAGGAACACGACGCGGTGCCGCACCCGCGGGTCGTCGGTGAAGCGCACCAGGTCCTGGATGAGCCGCTTGCCGCCGTCGTCGGCCGGGTGCGCCTTGCCCGCGACGACGATCTGCACCGGCCGCTCGGGGTGCGTGAGCAGCTCCAGGAGCCGGTCCTGGTCGCGCAGCATCAGCGTCAGGCGCTTGTACGAGGGGACGCGGCGCGCGAAGCCGATGGTGAGGACGTCCGGGTCGAGGACCTCGTCGATCCAGCCGAGTTCGGCGGTGGCGGCGCCGCGCTGCCGCCACGACACGTGCAGGCGGCGGCGCACCTCGTCCACCAGCTGGGCGCGCAGCTCGCGGCGCAGCTGCCAGATGTCGGAGTCCTGGATGTCGGCGACGGCGTCCCAGCGCTCGGAGCCGCCGACGGACAGGGCCCGGTCGGTGCGGCGCGCGCCGATCTGCCGGGCGCCGAGCCGGAACACCTCGGGGGCCACCCAGGTGGGCGCGTGCACGCCGTTGGTGACGGAGGCGATCGGCACCTCCTCGGGGTCGAACCCGGGCCACAGGCCCTGGAACATCTCCTGGCTGACCTTGCCGTGCAGCGTGGAGACGCCGTTGGCGCCGCGGGCCAGGCGCAGCCCCATCACGGCCATGTTGAACACGTTGGCGTCGCCGCCCGGATAGGTCTCCATGCCCAGGCGCAGTATCAGCTCGACGTCGATGCCCGGCAGTTCGGCGTCGGGGCCGAAGTGGTGGGCGACCAGCTCGCGGTCGAAGCGGTCGATCCCGGCGGGCACCGGCGTATGGGTGGTGAAGACGGTGCCGCCGCGCACCGACTCAAGGGCGCCCTCGAAGCCGAGCCCGCCCTGCACCAGTTCGTGGACGCGCTCCAGGCCGAGGAAGCCCGCGTGGCCCTCGTTGGTGTGGAAGACCTCGGGCGCCGGGTGCCCGGTGAGTCGGCAGTAGGTGCGCACGGCCCGGACGCCGCCGATGCCGAGCAGCATCTCCTGGAGCAGCCGGTGCTCGCTGCCGCCGCCGTAGAGCCGGTCGGTGACCTCGCGGGCGCCGGGGTCGTTCTCCTCGACGTCGGAGTCCAGCATCAGCAGCGGCACGCGGCCGATCTGCGCCTGCCAGACGTGGGCGCGCAGGGCCCGGTGGCCGGGCAGGGCGAGCCGCACCAGGGCGGGGGTGCCGTCGGGCTCCCGGAGCAGGGTCAGGGGCAGCTCGTTCGGGTCGAGCAGCGGGTAGTGCTCCTGCTGCCAGCCGTCGCGGGTGAGGGACTGCCGGAAGTAGCCGTGCCGGTAGAGCAGTCCGACACCGATGAGGGGCACGCCCAGGTCGCTGGCCGCCTTCAGGTGGTCGCCCGCGAGGATGCCGAGGCCTCCGGAGTACTGCGGGAGGGCGGCCGTGACACCGAACTCGGGCGAGAAGTAGGCGACGGCGGCCGGGAGTTCGCCGCCGGGCGCGGCGGGCAGCTCGCCGTCGGGCGACCCGTCCTGCCGCTCCTGGTACCAGCGGGGCCCCGTGACGTACTCGCGCAGGTCGTCGGCGGCCTCGCCGAGGCGGCGCAGGAAGTCCTCGTCGGCGGCGAGCTCGGCGAGGCGGGCGGCGGGCACGGAGCCGAGCAGGCGCACGGGGTCGCCGCCCGAGGCGTCCCACAGGGCGGGGTCGACGTCGCGGAAGAGGTCACGGGTCCCGGTGTGCCAGGACCAGCGCAGATTGAGGGAGAGTTCGCTGAGCGGGGCGAGGGCGGCGGGCAGGACGGGACGTACGGTGAAACGACGGATGGCTTTCACGGCGGCACCTCTGTCGGAGGACGTACGTGACCCATCGACGGTAGGGGGTCGGACCGCCCCGCCACCACGGGACCGTGAACTTGCCCCGGACAAAGGCAAGTTGTGACCCTTGTGGGTGCGGGGGTCAGGGGGCGTTGCCGGAGAGCACCTTTCCCTCGGCGGTCGTGGTGAAGACGGCGCCACCGGCGTAGAGGGGCTTTCCGAACGTGGCGAAGGGGTCCGTGCTCCCGGTGGGTCCCGCCTTCGGGATCTCCTTGGTGCGCAGGGTGCCGACGTCGCCGTCCAGGCGCAGGCCGCGCAGCTCGAAGGCGCCCGCGGACAGCACCCGGTCGCCCGCGAGGGCCAGGGTGACCAGGTCGTTCGGGGCGCCGTAGCGCCAGCGGCGGTCGCCGGTGCGCCAGTCGTAGGCGCTCAGCTCGTGTTCGATGACGGCGGTCGGATCGGGGTTGTCGCTCGCCACGACGAGGACGCCCTGCGGGCCGAGCACCGGGCGCGGCCCGGAGGGGCGCACGTCGGCCGCGACGACGCGCCGGGTGCGCAGGGTCGCGGGATCCAGCTCGCGCACGCCCTTGCTCCCCCGGCTCCAGCACGCCAGGGACGACGGGGTGCGCAGCATGAGGTCGTCACAGGGGACGGAGGCGGTGCGGGCGGTGCGGCCGCTCTTCGCGTCCAGGCGGACCACACCGCCCTTCTCCAGGGCCGTGAACACCCTGCCGCCGTCGACGACCAGCGGGCCCGCCGTCTTGGGCAGCGGCTTCGACCGCCACAGCTCGCGGCCGTCGGACGCGGCGCGGGCCCGGACGACGCTGCTGCCGGGCGCCTCGCCCGGGGCGGAGCCGCCGAGGCGGAACTCGACGACGTACACGACGTCCTTGGCGTACGCGACGCCGAGCACCCCCGAACCCGTGGCGGTGGGCTTGCGCCAGCGCTCCGCGCCGGAGGCCACGTCGACCTTGGTGACGCCGAGTTCGCTCGGCACGTACACGGCACGGCCCTCGGGGCCGGCCTCGGGCGGCACCGCCTGGTTGCCGGTCAGCTCGTCCGCGCGGCCGGGGAAGCCGCGCGTCGTCCACCGGTGCCGTCCGCTCGCCGCGTCGAGGCCCGCGGCCGCGCCCTTGCCGTCGCGGCACACCAGCGTGGCGCCGGCCAGGACGCAGCCGTCGCCCCGGTCGTCCAGGCCCTCGGGGCGGGGCACCGACCAGGGCTTCCAGCCCTTGGGCCGGGCGGCGGCGCGGAGGCCTTCGGGGCCGTGGTCGCCGGTGCGGTGCGCGTTGCCGTACTCGGACACGACGAGCGGGCGCCGCTCGCCGCCGGGTCCCGCCGGGGAGCCTGCGCCGCCCGCGCCGCCGGAGGCACCGGCTTCCCGGCCTGCGCCTCCGCCGCCTCCGCCGCTGTCGCCACCCGGCAGCAGTACGGCGGCGAGCGTCACGGCGGACACGGCGAGCGCGGCGGCGGCGATCCACGGCCACCGGGGGCGCGCGGGCGGGGCCACCGGAGCGGGAGCGGACGAAAGCGCGGGGGCGCGCGGAGGCGCGGCGGCGATGCCCTCCCCCGGCGAACCGCCGGTCGCCGAACCGCCGGTCACCGTGTCGGCAGCCGCGAACTCCCCTTCCCGTACGGCCTGTTCACACCGCTGAACGGCCTCGCGGTGCTCGGCGAAGAGGGACAGGACCTCGGCAGGCCAGGGCACCGCCGCCGACGGCCCCTCCAGGCGGCCCGCCAGCTCCGCCGCGGTGGGCCGGTCCTCGGGGGCGGGTGCCAGACAGGCCGCCACGGTCTCCCGCAGCCCCTCGTCCCGAGGCACCCCGGACAGATCGGCGTCGCCCTGGGTGATGCGGAAGATGACGGAGGCGATCTCCTGGTCGTCGAAGGGGCCGCGCCCGCTCGCCGCGTACGCGAGCACCGCCCCGAGCGCGAACACGTCGGACGCGGGCACCACGGCGTGGCTGCCCAGGAGCTGCTCGGGCGCCAGGTAGCCGGGCGTGCCCACGATCATGCCCGCGGTGGTGAGCGCCGTCGCGTCGAAGGCCTGCGCGATGCCGAAGTCGATGAGCCGCGGCCCGTCCGGGGCGAGCAGGACGTTGCCGGGCTTGAGGTCGCGGTGCAGGACCTGTGCGAGGTGCACGGTGCCGAGGGCGTGCGCGAGCCGGGCGCCGAGCGCGCGCACCGCGCCGACGGGCAGCGGACCGCACCGCCGCACGGTCTGCCCGAGCGCGGGCCCGGCCACGTACTCCGTGGCCAGCCAGGGCACTTCGGCGTCCGCGTCGCCGTCGAGGAGCGCCGCGGTGCCGGGCCCGGACACGGCCCGCGCGGCGGCTATCTCCCGGCGGAAGCGGACCCGGAACTCGTGGTCGATGTCGAGGTCGGAGCGCACGGTCTTCACGGCGACCAGCGGCGTGCCCGGGCGGGCGCGCGCGAGGAAGACCTCCCCCATGCCGCCCGCGCCGATGCGGGCGAGCAGCCGGTACGGGCCGACGTGGCGCGGCGGCCCGGTCAGCGGTGCGAGCACGGGGACTCCTCGGGATCAGTCCTGTGGGGGGGAGCGGTGGGGTTCAGGACGGGATGCGGACGGAGACGACCGTGCCCTGGTCGTACACGATCGTCGCGACCCCGCCGAGCGGCAGGACCGTCGGCGGCCGCAGCTGGTCGGCGATGACGCCGACGTCGCCCGCCTGCTTCGGCTCACGGGTGCCGGGCGCGCCCGGCACCCGCAGCGTGCGGCTCCCGCCGGAGGCGGTGAGCGGCACCGTGCGCAAGGAGGTGTGGTCGGCGAAGAGCGCCCGGTCTCCGATGAGCAGCGGCCGCGAGGAGAGCACGCGCTTGCTGCCGTCGCCCGCGGCCGGCAGCGGCTCCTTGCGGATGATCCGCCCCTTCTTCGACTCGGCGACGAGGAGCTTCGCCCCCTCGGCGTCGTAGGCGAGCGCGCTGCCGGGGCCGACGGCGGTGACCACGAGGTCCGGCGGCACCATGCCGCCCTTCCCCACCGGGGGCGCCTTGAAGGCGAACGCGCCCTCCGCGGCCAGGGTCCCGGCGTTGAGCCGGGTCACCCGGGTCCCGGCCTCCTCGGCGTCCTCGAAGTCGGAGCTGCCGGTCACCACGGCCGAGCACAGGATCTGCCGGCCCACGGCCATCACGCTGAGGCACTGCTCGCCGTCGTAGGCCTTGCCGCCGCGTGCGCCCGTCTTGACGTCGAGGGCGATCAGGCCTTGCGCGGCCCAGGCGTAGACGCGGCCGTTCCGGACGACTTCGGCGCCGTACAAGCCGTTCAGCTCGGCGCCGGACAGCTCCTGGGTGCTGAGCGGCGCGGTCCACCGGGGCGCGCCGCCGCGCAGCGGGTACGCCAGGAGCATGGCGCCCTGGGGGCCGCCGTCGGCGTACGGCTTGGCCTCGGCGGTGACGAGGATCAGGCCGTCGCCGAGCAGCGCGCGGCTGAAGTACCGGCCCTCCGGCGGGCGCGCGGACAAGCGCACGTCGCCGGACGCGGAGTCGCGCACCTGGAGGAGCCCCTTGTGGGCGATGACGGAGGTCCCGCCGCGCACGACGGGCGCCAGGCTGTCGCCGGGCATGAAGAGCTTCCCGGTGGGGCTCACATAGGCCTCGCCGCCGGTGTCCCCGTCGTCGCCCGTGCGCCCGTCGGAGGTCCACCGGCGCTTGCCGTCGGACGCGCCGATCGCTTCGTACGTGCCGTTGGTGAGCAGGCACACGACGGCGCGGGTGTCGGCGGCGCAGTGCAGGGGCGCGTGCGAGAAGGAGCCGCGCCACGGCTTCCAGCCCTTGGGGCGCTGCTCCGGGTACTGCGGGACGCTGCCGCTGCGGTCGTCGGTGCCCTCCTTGTCCACACCGGCGGCGGCGATCAGCCGGGCGGGCGGGAGGCCGCTGGACGCGGACGCGCCGGGCCCGGCCGGGCCGCCCTGCGCACCGTCGTCCCCGGAGCCGGAGCCCGAGTCGGGGCCGAACAGCGCGAGCAGGGCACCGGCGGCACCCCCGGCCACGGCGACGGCGGCGACCACGGCGAACGCGGCGCGGCGGCCGCGCCGCCGGGGCGCCCCCGGCACGGTGGCAGCGGCGGGCGCGGCCGCCCCCATCGTGGGCAGCTCGTGGGCGGCCGGACTGCCCGGTGCGGCCGGGGCGTTCAGGGCGGTGGGCGACCAGGTGGGCGTGGGCTCCTGACCCGGCGGAGCGGCGGGCGGCGCGGGCAGGGGCAGCAGCGGCCGCCCGGCGGCGCACAGCTGCGCGACGTCGCGCCGCACCTCGTCGATGGCCTCCTGGACGGGCGCGGGCCACGCGAAGTCGACACCGTCCGCACAGGCGCCGTCCGCACCGGCGCCGTCCGCACCGGCGAGGCCCGCACCGGCGAGGCCCGCGAGGCGTTCGGCGAGCGCCTCGGGCCCCGGCCGCGCCGCCGCGTCCACGACCAGGCAGTCGGCAAGGACCTCGCGCAACTCCGCCGGTACGTCGTCGAGTTCGGCCTCGGCGCGCGAGACCCGGTACAGGACGGCGGCCACGGGCCCGTCGCCGAACGGGTCGCGCCCGACGGCCGCGTACACCAGGACGGAGGCGAGGCAGAAGACGTCGGACGCGGCCACCACGTGCCGTCCGCCCGCGACGTGTTCGGGCGACATGAAGCCGGGGGTGCCGACGAGAAGGCCGGTGGAGGTCATGGTGGTGGCGCCGGGGATGCGGGCGACGCCGAAGTCGATGAGCTTCGGCCCTTCCGGGCCGATGAGGACGTTGGCGGGCTTCAGGTCGCGGTGCAGCGCCCCGGCCGCGTGCACGGCGGCGAGGGCCCCGGCCATGGCGGTGCCGAGCGCGGCGACGGCGGGCACGGGCAGCGGGCCGTGCCGCCGCACCGCCTCGGCGAGGGTGAGGCCTGCGACGTACTCCGTGGCGAGCCAGGGCTGTTCGGCGTCGGCGTCACCGTCGACGAGCCGGGCGACGTACGGGCTGGCGACGGAGCGGGCGACGGCGATCTCGCGCCGGAAGCGGGCCCGGAAGGCGGGCTCGCCCACGACGTCCCGCCGGATGGCCTTGACGGCGACGAGGCCGTCCGGGTCGTACGGGGCGCGGGGGCCTTCCGGGGCGGCGGACGCTGCGTGCGGCACGGCGAGGAAGACCTCGCCCATGCCGCCCGCGCCGAGCCGCGCGACGGTCTCGTACGGACCCGTCCTGCGTGGGGACGAGTCCCTCAACTGGCCGATCATCCCGCCCCGTCCCCCTGTGCCCTTGTCGCCCCGGCTGCTGCCGCGTCCCTGCTGGACGCGGGCGGCCGTACGCCGTCACCTCACGAAACGCCCCGGCAGATTACTCGGTTCACCGGGGGTTCGGCAGTCAGGCGGGCGGGCCGGGCGGGAACGGCACGTCGGCCAGGACCGGCACGAGCCAGCCCTCCTCGTGGTCCAGGTGGGCGGTGAGGCGCCGCGCCAGGGCGTCGAACTCCGTGAGGAACGCCTCGGGCTCCGCGGTCGTGACGTCGTCGAGCAGGGCGAGGACGCGCTCCTTGAGGCGGGCGATCTCGCGGTGTTCGACGCCGAGCCGGGCGAGGGGTTCGCGCAGGTCGGGGTGGTGTTCGAGGACCCCGGGGAAGACGTGCTCGTCCTCGCCCGTGTGGTGGAAGGTGAGCGCGTCGCAGAACTCCAGGCAGCGCTGCCTGATCTGCAGGCCGAGGCCGGGCGCGGGCGGTGCGCCGGGGCCCTGGTGGGCGGCGCGGGCGGCGAGGTGCGCGGTGGCCTCGGCGCGGAGGTGACCGAGCTGCTCGCGCAGCCAGTCGTGGACCTCCAGGAGCTTGTCGGCGAGGGTGCGGACCTCGCGGGGGCGCGGGGTGCCGGTGGGCGTGGGCGTGGACATGCGGATGGGGTCTCCAGACAGGGTGGCGCGTCCGCGCGTGCGTGACGGACCGGCGGACGCGGTGAAGAGGTGAAGGTGGTGCGCGGGCGCGGCCCAGAGCCCGGGAGACGGGCGCGGGTACGCGGTCGCGGCTACGTCGGGTACGGGGCTGTGCCGTTCCGGCGGGTACGGCGTCGTGCCGTTCCCTCGGGTACGGGGCTACGCCGGGTACGCGGCCGCGTCAGCCGCAGCGCGGCGACGCGATACGAAGTGAACGCAAGGTCATGTCCCTTGGTGAAGTGCTCGCCCGGTCGAAGGCCTGCCCACTGCTCTTTGGCCCAAGCCACGCGGCACGCGGACCATTACAGACGCCGGTCCCGCGCCCTGTCAACGCGGAACCGGCGCCGCGCCGCTCAGCGGCAGGCCTCCGCGATCGCCGCCGTGTCCCAGTAGAACGGCCGGACCTCGCGGATCCTGCCCTCCTCGACGGTGATGGTCTGGAGGATCGGGAAGGCGAGCGGGCGCCCGGTGGCCCGGGCGCGGGCGCGGATGTCGCTGTGCACGACGACGGTCTGCCGCCCGCCGGTGCCGCCACTGCCGCCGCCGTCACCGCCGGACGCGAGGAACTCCTGCCGCACGATGTCGAACTCCGCCCAGGTGTCGGCCATCGCGAGGAAGAACCGCTCGAGGCCGGAGTGCCCGCGCCACGTGCCGCCGTACGGCAGGGCGGCCGCCTGGTGCAGGACGACGTCGGGCGCGAAGTGGGGGGCGAGCGGGGCGAAGGAGGCGCGGCCGGGGCCGCCCGCGGCCAGATAGCGGGTCTCGGCGGCGTACATGGCGGTCAGCACGGAGCGGGCGTCGGTGCGCGGCGTGGTGGTCATGCGGCGAGGGTGGCCCGCCGCGGGGCCGCGCGCTGGCGGTCCTCGGACGTCCACCTCGGCGCACGGGACACCCGCCGGGCCGCGTCGTGCGGGTGGGTCGGCACCCGCCCGTCCCCCGCCGGTGTCCGGACTCCGGCGAAGGCGGGGCGGGTTGCCGCCCGGGGCCCTCACTGATCATCGGGGAGGCGAAAATCCCAAGTCAATCCTCGGATTTACTAGCATGCTTCCAAGCCTGAACTTGGGTTGAGCCGTAACCAGCCAAAAGGCGGGCGATATGACCGATTCCGCCCCGCTCCACGGCTTGTGACCGTTCACCCGCACACGAGACGCTGCCCAGCACGCCTGCGACCGCACAGCGCGCACAGGGCGTCGTGACACCAGCCGTTTCCAGGGGAGGGAACGCAGTACATGGAACTGCAACGCATCAGAGGACGGCGTCGGGCGGGGGCCGTCGCGGCCGTCGCCACGGTGGGCCTGCTGGCCGCCGTGACCCCGCCGTCGCACGCCGCACCGGGCTCCGGGGACGCGAGCCGCAGCGGCACGTACATCGTGACGCTCAAGCCGGGCACGAAGTCCACGTCCGGCGCGGGCAAGGACGTGGCCGAGAAGTACGACGCGCGCATCCAGCGCACCTACAGCGCGGCGCTCAACGGCTACGCCGTGCGGGCCACCGCCGCCGAGGCGCGCCGGCTCGCGGCCGACCCGTCGGTCGCCGACGTGGTCGCGGACCGGAAGATCCACGTGGACCTGGGCGCGCGGGCCGCGGCGCCGCAGGCCGCGGCGCGGCAGCCGAACCCGCCGTCGTGGGGTCTGGACCGCATCGACCAGAAGAACCTGCCGCTCGACAAGTCGTACACCGCGCCGCGGACGAAGGGCGCGGGCGTCACCGTCTACGTCATCGACACCGGCGTGCGCACCTCGCACAAGGACTTCGGCGGACGGGCCCGCTCCGGCTGGGACTTCATCGGCAACGACCCCGTCGCCCAGGACGCCAACGGCCACGGCACGCACGTGGCCGGAACCGTCGCGGGCACGAAGTACGGCGTCGCCAAGAAGGCCAAGATCGTGGCCGTGCGCGTGCTCGACTCGGAGGGCGGCGGCACCCTCGCCGGGATCATCGCGGGCGTCGACTGGGTGACCAGGAACGCGCGCAAGCCCGCCGTCGCCAACATGAGCATCGGCACCCCGGCCTTCGCGCCGCTTGACGCCGCGGTGCGCAAGTCCGTCGCGTCCGGCGTCACGTACTCCGTGGCGGCGGGCAACGAGAGCGAGCCCGCGACGAACTCCTCGCCCGCCCGGGTCAAGGAGGCCCTGACGGTCGGGGCGTCCGACCGGCGCGACAAGCGCCCGTCGTTCTCCAACTACGGCTCGCGCCTCGACCTGTTCGCGCCGGGCGTGGCGATCAAGTCCGCGTCCAACACGAGCAACACGGCCACGGCCACGTACTCCGGCACGTCGATGGCGGCGCCGCACGTCGCCGGGGTCGCGGCCCTGTACCTCGCCGACCACCGCACGGCCAAGCCCGCCAAGGTCGGCAAGTGGCTCACCGACCGGTCGGCCAAGAACAAGCTGTCGGGCATCGGCGCGGGCTCGCCGAACCGACTGCTCCAAGTTAAGTAGCCGGTACCGGCTGCCCCCGGCGGGAATCCTCAGCCCCTGCCGGGGGTCCGGGTCGTAACTCTGCGCGACCCGGCACCCAAGCGCCACCTAAGTCCTCAGGCGCCTCTCCACGCTTTCGCTCAAGTTGCACGTGTACGCCTACCGCAGGGCTCGCCCCGAACGGGTTAACGCGGGTTCCCCGTTGTCGTACAGGCTTGTTGAGGTTCACCCGGGCAGGCCACGCTTCCAGGACAACGCGACCTGATGCGGCCCAGCACTCGGCCGCTTCCCAGGGGAGGGAAGGTCGCGTCCAATGGGGAGGGAACCAGCACATGCAGTTGTCACACACGCGTCGTATACGGCGGGTCTCGGCCATCACGGTCGTCGCTCTCGTCGGCGGTTTCGCCGTCGCGGCCCCGTCGTCGCAGGCCGCGCCCGGCGCCGCCGAGCACGGCTACATCGTGACCCTGAAGTCGGACACCCGCGCGGCGTCCGCGGACGGCAGGGACATCGCCGACGAGTACGGCGCGAAGATCAGCCACACCTACCGCTCGGCCCTCAACGGCTTCGCGGTGAAGGCAAGTTCGGCGGAGGCGAAGGCTCTCGCCGCCGACCCGTCGGTCAGCTCGGTCACCGAGGACATCACGCTCCACGCGGACGGCAAGCAGGTCAACCCGCCGGCCTGGGGCGTGGACCGCATCGACCAGGCCAAGCTGCCGCTCGACAGGACGTTCCGCTACCCGAACTCGGCGGGCGCGGGCGTCACCGTCTACGTCATCGACACCGGCGTGCGCAACACGCACAAGGACTTCGGCGGGCGCGCCCGCTCCGGCTTCGACTTCGTCGACAACGACCCGATCGCCGAGGACGGCAACGGGCACGGCACGCACGTGGCCGGGTCCATCGCGGGCACGAAGTACGGCGTCGCCAAGAAGGCCAGGGTCGTGGGCGTGCGCGTGCTCAACAACCAGGGCTCGGGCACGCTGTCCGGCGTCATCGCGGGCATCGACTTCGTGACCAGGAACGCCCGCAAGCCCGCCGTGGCGAACATGAGCCTCGGCGGCGGCGCCAACGCGACGCTCGACCAGGCCGTGCGGAACTCCATCGCGTCCGGGGTGACGTACTCGGTCGCGGCCGGGAACTCCGGCCAGCCCGCGAGCGGCACCTCGCCCGCGCGCGTCGCCGAGGCGCTCACCGTCGCGGCGTCCGACCGCGGCGACGCCAAGCCCGCCTTCTCCAACTACGGCCTCAGCGTGGACCTGTTCGCGCCGGGCGTGGCCATCAAGTCGGCGTCCAACGCCAACGACAACGCCACCGCGACGCTCTCCGGCACGTCGATGGCGGCGCCGCACGTCGCCGGGGCCGCGGCCCTGTACCTCGCCGACAAGCGCTCCGCGCCGCCGTCCGAGGTGATGCGGATGCTCGTCAACCGGTCCGCGAAAAACCGGCTCACCAACGTGGGCCCCGGCTCACCCAACCGACTGCTCCAGGTCAAGTCGTAGCCGTCGCGCAGTCACCACCGCACCACCGCCCCCGGCAGGCGCACCTCGCCTGCCGGGGGTTCGTCGTGTGCCGCGGCGGGACGGCCGGGTCACCCGGTCTCGCTGTGACCGGTCTTGTGCCTGCCGTTACGCGCGAGTAGTTAACAAAGCGCCGGATTGCCCACCCAAGAAGCGTGGGAAGGCTCCACCGGTACGCGCGTGCACGCTCCCGGCGCGGCTGAGTGCACACGCACCCGCGGAACCCCTCCACAGCCAGAATCCGCCCACGCACACGCGGAACAGGAGCGGTCATGCCCGAACCCCGCAAGGACGTAAGGGAGTTCACCTCCGTGCCGGTCACCGGAAGGATCCCCATCCTCGCCGTCGAGCCCGTGGTGCTCGGCGGCCGGCGTCCCGCCAAGGCCGTCGTCGGCGAGACGTTCCAGATCAGCGCCACCGTCTTCCGCGAAGGCCACGACGCGGTCGCCGCGAACGTGGTGCTGCGGGACCCGGCCGGGCGCGCCGGGCCCTGGACCCCGATGCGCGAGCTGGCGCCCGGCACCGACCGGTGGGGCGCCGACGTCACCCCGGACGCCCTCGGCGACTGGTCGTTCGCCGTGCAGGCGTGGAGCGACCCCCTGGCGACCTGGCGCCACCACGCGGAGATCAAGATACCCGCGGGCATCGACACCGACCTGGTCCTCCTGGAGGGCTCCCGGCTCTACGAGCGCGCCGCCGCCGGGGCGCCCGCCGAGCTGCGCGGCCCCCTGCGGGCCGCCGTCGAGGCGCTGCGCGACCCGGCGCGGGCGCCCTCCGCCCGGCTCGCGGGGGCGCTCACCCCGGACGCGGACGCCGTGCTCGCCGCCCATCCGCTGCGCGAGCTGCTCACCTCCACCGAGGACTTCCCGCTGCGGGTGGACCGCGAGCGCGCCCTCTTCGGCTCCTGGTACGAGTTCTTCCCGCGCTCCGAGGGCGCGGTGGTCCGCGCGGGCGAGCCGCCCGTGTCCGGGACGTTCCGCACGGCGGCGCGGCGGCTCCCGGCGATCGCCGGCATGGGCTTCGACATCGTCTATCTGCCGCCCGTCCACCCCATCGGCAGCACCTTCCGCAAGGGCGCGAACAACTCCCTGTCGGCCGGGCCGCACGACGTCGGCGTGCCCTGGGCGATCGGCTCCCCCGAGGGCGGCCACGACGCCGTGCACCCGGACCTCGGCACCCTCGACGACTTCGACGCGTTCGTGCGCGAGGCGGGCCGCCTCGGCCTCGAAGTCGCCCTGGACTTCGCCCTCCAGTGCTCGCCCGACCACCCGTGGGTGGAGAAGCACCCCGACTGGTTCGCCCACCGCGCGGACGGCTCCATCGCGTACGCGGAGAACCCGCCGAAGAAGTACCAGGACATCTACCCCCTCCACTTCGACCGGGACGCGGCGGGCATCACCGCCGAGACGATCCGGCTGCTGCGCTTCTGGATGGGGCACGGCGTGCGCGTCTTCCGCGTGGACAACCCGCACACCAAGCCCGTCGCGTTCTGGGAGGAGGTGCTCGCCGACATCCACCGCACGGATCCGGACGTCCTCTTCCTCGCCGAGGCGTTCACGCGGCCCGCGATGCTGCGAACCCTCGCCGCGATCGGCTTCCACCAGTCGTACACGTACTTCACCTGGCGCAACGACAAGCGGGAGCTGACCGACTACCTCGTCGAGCTGTCCACCGAGACCGCGCACTACCTGCGGCCCAACTTCTTCGTGAACACGCCGGACATCCTGCACGCCTACCTCCAGGACGGCGGGCCGCCCGCCTTCGCGGTGCGCGCGGTGCTCGCCGCGACGCTCTCCCCGACCTGGGGCGTCTACAGCGGCTTCGAGCTGTACGAGAACGTCCCGCTGCGCCCCGGCAGCGAGGAGTACCTGCACTCGGAGAAGTACGAGCTGCGCCCGCGCGACTGGGCGGCCGCCGAGCGCGAGGGCCGCTCCCTCGCGCCCCTCATCACCAAGCTCAACGCGGCAAGGCGCGCCAACGCGGCCCTCGGCCAACTGCGTGACCTGCACTTCCACGAAGCGGACAACGACGCGGTGCTCGCGTACTCCAAGACCGTGCGCCACCCCGGCGGCTCGAACACGGTTCTGGTGGTCGTGAACCTCGACCCCCACCACACCCAGGAAGCGACGGTCTCGTTGAACATGCCACAGCTCGGCCTGGACTGGCACGAGTCCGTGCCGGTGCGCGACGAGCTCACCGGCGAGACCTACCACTGGGGCAGGGCCAACTACGTGCGCCTGGATCCGGGCGTCACGCCCGCGCACGTACTCGTCCTGCGACCGTCCTACCGCTGATCGGAGGGTCACCCACACATGATCGTCAACGAGCCCGTCCCGGACACCTTCGAGGACACTCCCGCGAAGGACCGCGATCCGGAGTGGTTCAAGCGCGCCGTCTTCTACGAGGTCCTGGTCCGCTCCTTCCAGGACAGCAACGGCGACGGCATCGGAGACCTCAAGGGCCTCACCGCCAAGCTGGACTATCTGCAATGGCTGGGCGTGGACTGCCTGTGGCTGCCGCCGTTCTTCAAGTCGCCGCTGCGCGACGGCGGTTACGACGTGTCGGACTACACGGCGGTCCTGCCCGAGTTCGGCGACCTCGCGGACTTCGTGGAGTTCGTGGACTGCGCCCACCAGCGCGGCATGCGCGTGATCATCGACTTCGTGATGAACCACACCAGCGACCAGCACCCGTGGTTCCAGGCCTCGCGCAACGACCCCGAGGGCCCCTACGGCGACTACTACGTCTGGGCGGACGACGACAAGCAGTACCAGGACGCCCGGATCATCTTCGTCGACACCGAGGCCTCCAACTGGACCTTCGACCCGGTGCGCAAGCAGTACTACTGGCACCGCTTCTTCTCCCACCAGCCGGACCTCAACTACGAGAACCCGGCCGTCCAGGACGAGATCATCTCCGCCCTGCGGTTCTGGCTCGACCTCGGCATCGACGGCTTCCGGCTCGACGCGGTGCCCTACCTGTACGCGGAGGAGGGCACCAACTGCGAGAACCTCCCCCGCACCCACCACCTGCTCAAGCGGGTGCGCGCCGAGATCGACGCCCACTACCCGGACACCGTGCTCCTCGCCGAGGCCAACCAGTGGCCCGAGGACGTCGTGGACTACTTCGGCGACTTCGAGCACGGCGGCGACGAGTGCCACATGGCCTTCCACTTCCCGGTGATGCCGCGCATCTTCATGGCCGTGCGCCGCGAGTCGCGCTACCCCGTCTCGGAGATCCTCGCCAAGACGCCGCGCATCCCTTCCGGCTGTCAGTGGGGCATCTTCCTGCGCAACCACGACGAGCTGACCCTGGAGATGGTCACCGACGAGGAGCGCGACTACATGTACGCGGAGTACGCCAAGGACCCGCGCATGCGCGCCAACATGCCCGGCTCGCCGATCCTCTACTACGGCGACGAGATCGGCATGGGCGACAACATCTGGCTCGGCGACCGCGACGCGGTGCGCACCCCCATGCAGTGGACGCCGGACCGCAACGCGGGCTTCTCGTCCTGCGACCCGGGCCGTCTCTACCTGCCCACGATCATGGACCCGGTCTACGGCTACCAGGTCACGAACGTCGAGGCGTCCATGTCCTCGCCGTCGTCGCTGCTGCACTGGACCCGCCGGATGATCGAGATCCGCAAGCAGAACCCGGCGTTCGGCCTCGGCTCGTACACCGAACTTGCCTCGTCGAATCCGGCCGTTCTCGCCTTCCTGCGGGAGGCGCCGTCCACCGGCCCCGACGGCGGGGACGGCGACGACCTCGTCCTGTGCGTGCACAACTTCTCCCGCTTCGCCCAGCCGACCGAGCTGGACCTGCGGGTCTTCAACGGCCGCCATCCGGTCGAACTGATCGGTGGCGTGCGCTTTCCGGCCATCGGTGAACTGCCGTACCTCCTCACCCTCGCGGGGCACGGCTTCTACTGGTTCCGGCTGCGTGAGGACCCGGCGTAAGGTCGCCGTGACAGTGCTGTGAACCCGCCCGCGGCGGGCGTGAGTCACGCCGCACCGGGCACTCGCCCACGGCACGTCCCTTGCCCGGCACCCCCGGCACCTCCCCTTGACCTCCCCCGTCGAGGGCGCGGAAAGGACACGACACCATGTCGGAAGCCGCCACCCGCCCCAGTGCCGACGCAGGCGCGCTGATCGCGTCGCTCGACCCACTCCTTCGCGGCTGGCTGCCGCGCCAGCGGTGGTTCGCGGGCAAGGGCCGGCCCGTCACGGGCTTCGAGCTTGTGGCGGCCACGGAACTGCTGCCGCCCGGGGCGGAACTCGGCCTGCTGCACCTGCTGATCCGGGTGCGCCAGCCGCTGCTCGCGAGCCCGGACGCCGCCGCCGAGCACGAGCTGCCCGCCGACTGCTACCAGCTCCTGATAGGGGTGCGGGCCGAGCTGCCGCCGCCGCTCGCGCCCGCGCTCATCGGCCACGTCACCCAGGGGGCCCTGGCGGGCAGGACCGTGTACGAGGCGCTGCTCGACCCGCGTCTGACCGGGCTGCTCCTGGAGCGCCTGCGGCTGCCAGGGCGGCTCGGCGTGCTGCGCTTCGCCCGCGCCGAGCACACCGAGATACCGCCCTCGCTGGCCCCCCGCACGTGCAGCGTCGAGCAGTCCAACTCCTCCCTCGTGTACGGCGACGCGTTCATACTGAAGCTGTTCCGCCGGGTGGTGCCCGGCGTCAATCCCGACCTGGAGCTGCCGCTCGCCCTCGCCCGGCAGGACTGCGCCCGCGTGCCCTCGCCCGCCGCCTGGCTGACGGCCGACGGCGTCGACGAGCCGCTGGTCCTCGGCGTCCTCCAGCCGTACGTGCGCGGCGCCTGCGACGGCTGGGAGCTGGCCCTGCAAGCACTCGCCAAGGGCGAGGACTTCGGCGCCGAGGCGCGGGCGCTCGGCCGCGCCACCGCCGAGGTGCACGCGGCGCTCGCCGCGGCCCTTCCCACCGTCTCGCTCGGCCGCGCCCAGGTGGAGCTGCTCGCCCGTGGCATGACGGAGCGCCTGGAGGCGGCCGCCCGCGCGGTGCCCGCCCTGCGCCCGTACGAGCCCGCGCTGCGCACCGCGTACCAGGCGCTCGCCGACCTCGGCACCCACAGCGGCACCGCGTGGACGGCCCAGCGCGTCCACGGCGATCTGCACCTGGGCCAGTGCCTGCGGGCGCCGTCCGGCGGCTGGTACCTCATCGACTTCGAGGGCGAGCCCGCACGGCCGCTCGCCGAGCGCCGCATGCCGCAGCCCGCGGCCCGCGACGTCGCGGGCATGCTGCGCTCCTTCGACTACGCCGCCCGCTCCTACCGCCCGTGGTCCCCCAGCTGGGCGGACGCCTGCCGGGCCGCGTACTGCACCGGCTACGCCGACGTCGCGGGCCGCGACCCGCGCACCGAGCCGGTGCTGCTCCGCGCCCACGAGACCGACAAGGCGGTCTACGAGGCGGTCTACGAGGCCCGCCACCGCCCCGACTGGCTGCCGGTCCCGCTGGCCGCCCTCGACCAGCTCGCCGCGGACGCCGCGGGCCCGCGGCGCTCCACCGGCGCGCCCTGCCGCCCCGACGACGTCCGCTGAACCCCCATGCGCCTGCTCCCCTTCCCTTCGGACAGGAGGCCTCCTCCGTGACCCGCCGTCCCCCTTCCTCCGCCCCGCAGAACGAACCCGACCCGGAGGTCACCCCCCCGCGCAAGCCGCCGGTCAAGCAGACCAAGACGGCCAAGGCGACCAAGACGGCCAAGGAGGCGAAGTCCGCGAAGCCCGCCCGGCCGAAGAAGAAGACGACGACGGCGGCGGCGGCGGCGGCCAAGAAGACGACCGCCGCGAAGCGGACGGCCTCGGCGAAGGCGGTGGCGCCTCCCCCCGAGAGGTCACCGGAGACACCAGAGGCACCGGAGGCACCGCGGACACCGGCCCCATCGCCCGTCCCCGAGCCCGACCGCGTCCGGCTCCTGACCGGCACGCACCACGACCCGCACGGGGTGCTCGGCGCGCACGCCGTGCCCGGCGGGGTGGCGTTCCGCGCCCTGCGGCCGTACGCGCGCTCCGTGACCGCCGTCGCCGGGGACCTGCGCGCCCCGCTGCTCGACGACGGCGACGGCTTCTTCTCCGCCGTCCTGCCGCTGCGCGCCGTCCCCGATGACTACCGCCTGCACATCACGTACGACGACACGGAGTGGGACACCCACGACGCGTACCGGTTCCTGCCCGCGCTCGGCGAGTTCGACCTGCACCTGATCGGCGAGGGGCGGCACGAGCAGCTGTGGGAGGCGCTCGGGGCGCACCCGATGACGCACCAGGGCGTCATCGGCACCCGCTTCACCGTGTGGGCGCCGAACGCACTCGGCGTCCGGGTCGTCGGGAACTTCAACTACTGGGACGGCGCGGGCTTCCCCATGCGGTCCCTTGGCGGCAGCGGCGTGTGGGAGCTGTTCGTGCCCTCGGTCGGCGCGGGCGAGCTGTACAAGTTCCAGATCACGCGGCCCGACGGCAGCATGACGTTCCGCGCGGACCCGCTGGCCCGGCGCACGGAGGTGCCCCCGGCGAACTCCTCCGTCGTGCACGCCTCGCACCACGTGTGGCGGGACGAGGAGTGGCTGCGGCGGCGCCAGGAGACGCCGGTGCACCGGGCGCCCTTCTCGGTGTACGAGGTGCACCTGCCGTCCTGGCGCCCGGGCCTCACCTACCGTCAGCTGGCCGAGCAACTCCCTGCCTACGTCGCTGACTTGGGCTTCACGCACGTGGAGCTGATGCCGGTCGCCGAGCACCCCTTCGGCGGGTCCTGGGGCTACCAGGTCACCGGCTTCTACGCGCCGACGGCCCGGCTCGGCACCCCCGACGACTTCAAGTACCTGGTGGACGCGCTGCACCGGGCCGGGATCGGCGTGCTCATGGACTGGGTGCCCGCGCACTTCCCGCGCGACGACTGGGCGCTCGCGGAGTTCGACGGGCGGCCGCTGTACGAGCACGCGGACCCGGCGCGGGCGGCACACCCCGACTGGGGCACCCTCGAATTCGACTACGGCCGGGCGGAGGTGCGCAACTTCCTCGTCGCCAACGCCAGTTACTGGTGCGAGGAGTACCACATCGACGGGCTCCGCGTGGACGCCGTCGCGTCCATGCTGTACCTGGACTACTCGCGCGAGCACGGCGAGTGGACGCCGAACGTGCACGGCGGCCGCGAGAACCTGGACGCGGTGTCCTTCCTCCAGGAGATGAACGCCACCGTGTACCGCAGGTCGCCCGGCGTGGTCACGATCGCCGAGGAGTCCACGGCCTGGGACGGCGTCACCCGCGCCACCCATCACGTCGGCCCCGGCGGCTTCGGCGGCCTCGGCTTCGGCCTGAAGTGGAACATGGGCTGGATGCACGACTCCCTCGGCTACATGTCGAAGGACCCCGTCCACCGCAAGCACCACCACCACGAGATGACGTTCTCGATGGTGTACGCGTACAGCGAGAACTACGTGCTGCCCATCTCCCACGACGAGGTCGTGCACGGCAAGCGGTCCCTGGTGTCGAAGATGCCGGGCGACTGGTGGCAGCGGCGGGCCGACCACCGCGCGTACCTGGGCTTCATGTGGGCCCACCCCGGCAAGCAGCTGCTCTTCATGGGGCAGGAGTTCGCGCAGGGCGCGGAGTGGTCGGAGGGCCACGGGCCCGACTGGTGGCTGCTCGATCCGGCGTACGGGGCGGAGGCGGACCACCGGGGCGTGCGCGACCTGGTCCGCGACCTCAACTCCCGCTACCGGGCCGAGCCCGCCCTCTGGCAGCGGGACACGGAGCCCGGCGGGTTCGCCTGGGTGGCGGGCGACGCGGCCGAGGACAACGTCTTCGCCTTCCTGAGGTACGGCACCGAGGGCACCTCGCCGCTCCTGTGCCTCTCCCACTTCTCCCCCGTGGTCCGGCACGAGTACCGGGTCGGGGTGCCGGGCGACTTCACGGCGTGGCAGGAGGTCCTCAACACGGACGCGGCGGCCTACGGCGGCGGCAACGTCCTCAACCCCGACCCCCTCAAACCCACCCCCACCC